>CAZVFP010000001.1:0-219964 GCA_964626465.1 uncultured Bacteriovoracaceae bacterium
AATGGGTTTTTACTCTGAAGAGCAATCAACCCACGCTGTACAGCCAAGTCAAAAAGCGTTTTGAACTTTTTGCGCGATTTCAAAAGATTGACCCCTGTGATTCCACGGAGTTTGACCCCCCTGATGGCGGACCGAAGGGACGCTTAGTTTTAAATTTCACAAGGGGTCAATCTTTTGAAATCGCGCAGAAAAGGGCCGTTTATTCTCAAAATACCTGAACTAGGACAGGGATTTGCGCTAATCTTCAAGGCATGCTAAGGGCCTCGGGATGAATTCTCTTTATGTATTTAGCTTTATGGTTTGGAGTTTAATCGGAGACCAAAGTCCGGAACGAAAGGCCTATGACACCCAAGTCAAAGCTGTTCAGAGAACTACAGAGGACCTTCGAGGTTTAGATTCGGAAGAGAAAGACATTTTAAGTCCGTACCGCCAGAGACTAGAAAGACAACAAGATGAGTCTTTGAGGGTTTTAAACATCCTTATTCCAACTCTATCAACGCTTCGAGTGGATCAGATCACAGAAATTAGAGATCAGGTCAAAAGAGAGATTGAAGGTAAGCTAGACCGGCACCTGCAACGGAAGCCTGGCGAAATAGAAGAAAATACATATGTATCGTTGTCTGATTCGAATCAATCCACTTTTTATATTCCGTTCAAAGGTGAATTTGCTCCGCTGGCGTATCAACCTGGGGAGTCGATGTCGCCAACCATGGAGAAAGTCTACGGGGAGAGCTTTTGGATTTCGGATCAAATCGTCATTCAAATTTCTATGGCAGAAGTGTTGGTGGCCATTGAAACTACGGCTCGATTTCGAGGCACACGCGACGAATACTCGCACGAGTGGTTTAGCTCATTCAAAGCAAGTATTTATGAATCCGCCCCTCAGATTCGGTTGGCGCTTGAAAAAAGATTTCTATTGGCAAATGAAACTGCAGCGATCCCAAACCTGTCCATATCGCAAATGAACGAAGTGAAATTCGTCTCTTCAATTGACGGCCAGCGAAAGCTCAAACAGAAACTTTTGAATATTCAGCAAACCAATTTAGAAATCTTGCGAGAGATTTACGTGACAAGTGAAGCGACTCGAATTTTAAGGCAACGGCGCCCGCAAAAATAGAGCAAACTCGACCCCGCGAACACTGTGTTGAACCTCTGCTTAGGCTAAAAAGCTTAAGACGCTGACCTGGGACTGCTTTGAGGCAATTCGATTCCAAGGTCATAAACTGCAAGATGAGTTAGTGCGAAGTCTCCCATAGCGGCTACTTCTACACCTGGAATCTCAAAGGATTAGACGATTCATTCCATTTTCATTATCGCTCACCAAGAAGGAGTAAACGCTTCGACGCTTCGCTTCACCACCCTCCTGTCCGGGTGGTTCCGCTTCGCTCCTAACGCACCTCTACGATGTCAACGCATATAAGAACCAGGCCAGCTAAAGACTGTGAAGCCAAATGGATTCTAAAACTTCTGAACAGCTATTATCGATCCAAGACGTTTTGGAATTATTTTAAATACAAAATCTCTTCAGGACTCTCCGAAGGACTCAATCGTGCAATCAAAACTCTGAAATGGGTGGCCTATGGTTACAAAGATATGTTTTATTTCTCTCTCAAAATCCTCGAACGCCATGGCTATCTCAACTCTCTGTATCATCTGAAGAAATTCTCATGACCCCCAAAAAAAGGGAAAGAGGGAAATCGTCGCGGCATCCCTGCCTCAGTTGCCGGACGCAACACCGCCCCTTTCCGGCTAAAACCAGCTGAGAAAATTGGATTTTAAAAGGGATCAGCGAAGAAAACGCTCGCCTGAGGTGGTGCCCTGGCCGCCGCGATGGTCGGTGGATAAGTCGGAAGTTTCAGATGCGTGAGAATCTTAATAATCACTGCCCTCTCTAAAATCGCCGCAATAATCTTCACATTCCCCTGACACGAAAAACAAACCGACACATCCACATCGAAAACTCGTTTTAATAACTGCGCCCATGACATCCGCTTTGATTTCGATATCGACTTGTGCTCTCGAATGGGAACGACCTGCGACCTCGACGCCGCATGTGGGGCCAAAATTCCATGATACCGAACCAGATGCACTCTGGGCCGGGGAACCAACGCGACCAACTTTTCGATCAGCCCCATAGGCGAAAAGAGCACGTGCGTTGTCCCATCCGAAAAACTTTTCTTGAGTCGATAGATCACTTGCCCACTGTCGGTAAGATCCATTCGCTCAAGTGCCACGGATGGTCGCGCCACATAGCGAATCAATCGCTCCAGTTTATCCCTCTCTTGAATTCCAACGGTCACTTCGCCGTGAAGTGAAAAACCTTTGACTGCCGCCGACCGGTGACCCGTCACTTGCGCTTCTAAAGGATGTAGCCCAAGTTTTCTAACGTACTTTCCTGCCCGATCTCCAAGCGCCGTCTTGTTTTGTACCGAAGCCGCTACACATGCCGCTAAAATCGGAGACTGTCCCGATAGCGTATCTTCGCCTTCTTCTCCGGAAACTTCCTCTTCGTCTTTTAGATAACCCTTTCATTTAAGATGACGAGTAATTCTCAGAGAACGAACTATTGACCGAGTGCCACCCAAAACCTCATAGAAATAGTGAGAGACGGCAAAGTATGAGAATTTGGAAGCTTGCAAAAATTTTCTTCTTCTCAGTAGGGGTTCTGTCCACTCTTGTAGTTCTTTGTTTAGTGGTATTCGCAAAACTGCTTCCGAATCATCCAGAAAGAGTAATTAAGATCGACAACCGCGGTCGCGTGCCCGTTACTATTGAAATGCTTGTGTGGGACATGGACGGAAATCACTACAATCGAACTGATCCAACCAACCCCCATAAGCTTTCTCCAGGCGATGCCAAAAAGTTTGCTTTTCGTCTGGGAGAGCTCGATGATTGCTACCGAATTTTGGTCATTCCCGTAGACAATGCTTCGCTAAAACCAAAAAGTTATGAGTGTCAGGATGAAATCGAAGTCAGCTTGGAATGAGGTGTTGCTCGCCAAAAAGGCAAAATTCCTGACTGACCCTAAAATTTTCCAAAGTCGTTTCTGAATTTCATTTTCAATCCAAGAGTTTAGAAAATCGCTCACCAGAATTGTTCCGGAAGCTTCTAGTACACTGGAACATAAAATCCTTCCTAAAGTATTAAATTTCATCAATGATTTTCCTGAGGGGAAAAATCATTGATGAAAAAGAAAAGAAATCGAAAAAAAGTCGTAGTCACTCTTAAAGATGAGGAGAGGGCCAGTTTAGAAGAACTGGTCAAAAAGGGGCAACAGAGTGCTCGAAAGATTACACGGGGCAGAATTCTTTTACTTAAGGACGAGGGTAAGAAGGAATCCGATATCGCTGAAGCTCTTCAGGTGGACGTCAAAACGGTTCAGGCTATTTCCAAGCGGTACAATAAAGAAGGACTCGACTCCTCTCTGAATGACAAGCCAAGGCCCGGAAAGCCCACGATTTTTGATGGGAAGCAACGAGCGAAGATTACAGCGCTTGCTTGCACGAAGGCGCCCGAAGGGCGGAGTCAATGGAGCTTAAGGCTGATCGCTGATAAAGCTGTTGAGCTTAAGCTTGTGGATGCGATTTCACATACGGATGTGCGACGGATTTTAAAAAAAACGAAGTTAGGCCGCACCTAAAGCGGCAGTGGTGTCTTGGCGAAATCAATTCTCAGTTTATTTGGCATATGGAAGAAGTGCTGGATGTCTATGAAAGGCCGATGGATCCTAAGAATCCGGTGATTTGTTTTGATGAACGTCACGGTACAGCCGTGGTCTTATTGGCCGTCGAGCCCCTGAGTGGAAAAAGAATTGTGGAGGTCCGTGAACAAAGAACAAAAAAAGATTACGCCGAGTTCATGCAAAGCGTGGTTGAACATTATCCCCAAGCCAAAAAAATTACTCTCGTTCAAGATAATCTCAACACGCATAACCCCTCTTCTTTTTACGAAACCTTTTCGGCAGAGAGAGCTTTTGAATTATCCAAGCATTTTGAAATGATCTATACTCCCAAAAAAGCAAGCTGGCTCAATATGGCCGAAATAGAATTTTCGACCCTCTCCAAACAATGCTTGGATCGCCGCATCGCCGATCTGCCGACTCTCGAAAAAGAAGTCGACACTTGGACTCGAAATCGAAACCGCAAAGAAATTAAAATCGAATGGCAGTTTACCAAAACCAAAGCCCGCCAAAAATTCCAAAGACTCTATTCAGAAATAAAGAAATAATTTGTGTTCCAGTGTACTAGTCCAATTCCGGTTCATTTGTTCGGCCTGGTCGATATTTTTTCTTTGGTCCATTTCTAAAGCCCATCTTATTGGGCCTGTGGTAGCTGAGATTGATCGATTAAGAAAAATATAATTCTTAAAATCGAATGCTTAAGCTCGAAAAAAATAGAAAATGATCTTTGGGATGTGTGGATTTTAAAAGAGTATCCTGATCTTTATTAAGGCCTTTAATTTTATCGTAAAAAATCCAAGCTCCTCCTGTTGATAACCACATGCGCTTATAAAAATTCCAACCAATCGATGCTCCGAGCGACATTTGCTGACTCGCAGGATTAGGCGATTCAAAGCCCATTTTTTTCGGGTTATTTTTGGTTTTGGGTGGTTCCGCTTCGCTCAATTCTCTCGGAGTGGAAATCGTCGCGACATCGCCGCCTTATTTGCCGGGCGCAACAGTCCCCTTTTCCGGCTAAAACCAGCTGAGAAAAGCACTCGATGCTGCGCAGGGTAAATGCCTCTTTACTTAGGTAGTTATTAAGTAAAGTACACTTTACTTGTGGTATCATTAAGTAAAAGGCGGTTTACTTAAAAAATGACTCATAGAACGACTGGAAAATACATCGAAAGCTCAATCACTGGCGAAACCCTTAGGGCATTCGTTCCAGTTGCATTGCCGCCTGAGCCCCCGATCGACCAAACCAAAGAGCCCATTTCTTCGTTGCTTCTTAAAGCAGTGCAAGGGTTGGGAGAACTCAAAGTGGCGGCTCGCCTTGTGCCAAGCCGAGATTGGTTTGCTTACGGTTTTCTGCGTATGGAAGCTGTTCTCTCCTCTCAAATCGAAGGAACTCAGGCAACCTTAACGGATCTTCTCGAATTTGAAGCTCTGGAAGAAAAATATCCTGAAGACCCAGATCTACAAGAAGTTTGCAATTATCTCGCCGCACTTGAATATGCCAAGAAAGAATTAAAATCCAAAAATGGGCTCCCACTATCTCTTCGCCTCTTAAAAGAAATGCACCGGCGTCTTATGCGAGGCGTCCGAGGACAAAACAAACGGCCTGGAGAATTCCGACAATCCCAAAATTGGATAGGCGGTCCGAGACCTTCGCTTGCTCAATTTGTTCCACCACCACCCTCGGAACTCAAAAAGACTCTCGATGAATTCGAAAAGTTCCTTCATCAAAAAACCGATATGCATCCTTTAATCAAGATTGGACTCCTTCACGTTCAATTTGAAACGATACACCCCTTTCTTGATGGCAATGGACGGCTGGGCCGCCTTCTTATTTCATTATTAATGGAGGAATACGGTTTTCTCGATGCTCGTCTTCTTTACTTAAGCCTCTATTTCAAACGCCATCAGCGAAACTATTACGAACGCCTGGATAATGTTCGCGCCAAAGGCGACTGGGAAGCATGGATTGCTTTTTTTCTCGACGGAATCGCATCCATTTGCACCGAAGCGGTCCTTACCGCCCAAAAACTTTTTGATCAATTTGAATCAGATCGTGCGAAACTTCTTCAAGCTAATAATATTAATATCAGCGCCATTCAGCTTTTTGAAAAACTTCCAGATCATCCTCTCATTCTCAGCAATAACGTGCCAAAGCTCCTGAACACGACAAAACCCACAGCTTCGAAAGCGATTGCTACTTTGGAGAAAATGAAAATTCTAAAGCAAGTCAATACTGGTGAAAGAAATCGCATCCTGGCGTATTCAAACTATGTTCAAGCATTGAAGGCGTCGTAGAAGAAATAATTAGCTACACCAAAAAAACGTATTGAAATTTATTTCGATTCAAGAGCTTCTAAGATTTCCGCATTCCCTAACCTGCGCGCGACTTCAATGGACGTTTGAAGCTCTGCGGGATGCGAGTAGAAGCGATAGAATTCGTCAACGTCACGAGATAGAGATCTAGCGGTCGCGTGATTTTTCGGTTCCGAAATAGCTAAAAAATTAGCGCTCTAAACATTTACTGTACAATGACTGAGGGGGCTAAAGACTTTTAAAAATCTTGCCGAGATTCCTGAAAAGATCGATATTTGGCCACTCGATTTCCCGAATTAGGTTCGGAGATCAAAGAGTGCTTGTGACGACCCAATCCAGAAATTCATCATTTCCGTATTCAATTTTAAAGAAAGCAATGATCGGGGTTTTATCGGAATGAATTCGTTTCACTTCCGTGATGAGATCATCCTTTTTAGAAGCCTGTGTGAAGGTTGAAATGTTGAAATAAATTTTTTGCTCGATCTTACCGTCCCACCAGTACTTCGACTTTCCATTGGTCACGAGGCCGCCAGCGATGATCCTTTTTTCAATTAGGGAATCCAAAATTCGATCGGCTTCTGCCTCGGATGTCGCGCTGATAAGTACTCGGTAAGTCTCGGTCACGTAAGTCAAGTAGCATGGAATTACGAAATGAAGTAGTCTCTAGATAGCTTAATCGGGATGACCATATCCTTGTTTAGCCGGCGTGAGTGAATTTCGGCGACAGTTTAATGATTCCAAATTCAAAAGGATTAGGCGATTCGCTCAATTCTCTCGGGGTGGAAATCGTCGCGACATCGCCGGCGTACTTGCCGGGCGCAACAGCCCCCTTTTCGGCTAAAACCAGCTGAGAAAGCTCTCGATGGCACAATGGCATCGGCCTTGGTCTCAGATGTTATTTGAAAGGCATTAATATTCCGCTCTTCGGAATCGCCTTCGCTCGAGGCCTAGAAGACGCCTCCTTTGCCTACTATTTAATGTCGGCGCTGTGTTTTTACGCTGCCCTAGGGATTTGACCATACTTAAAAATTAGCAGACAATTATTAAGTATGTTTAAACGATTACTAGACCCTCTGACGAGCGGCAGCTTTTTTATCTTTGGAGCCCGCGGCACAGGAAAGTCCACATTTTTAAAAGAAAGATTTTTTAAGGATCGAGTTTTCTATATCGATCTCCTAGATCCGAGCAATGAGTCTAAATATGCGATCTCCCCGCAAAGCCTCGTGAAAGAAATCGATGCACTCGAAGTTAAACCAAAATGGATCATCATCGATGAAATTCAAAAAGTTCCGAAGCTCCTCGATCTCGTCCACTTGCTAATCGAAAATCGAAAACTCAAATTTATCCTGACGGGGTCTTCGGCAAGAAAGTTGAAAAGGGGTGCTGCGAACCTTCTGGCGGGTCGCGCTTATGTTTACCATCTTTACCCTCTTACGTTGCAGGAGCTTAACGGTAGTGAGAAAATTGAAAATATTTTGAGGTGGGGAACTTTGCCCCGCATCTTTTCTCTAAAGAGCGATCGCGAAAAAAAGTCATTTCTCGATGCTTATGTGCAAACCTATTTTGCCGAGGAGATTCGAGCAGAACAAGTTCTGCGAAAGCTGGATCCGTTTCGAGCATTCCTTCCAATTTTGGGGCAAGTTTCTGGGAAGATCATCAATCATAAAAAGATTGCAGATGAAATCGGCGTTTCTACTGTCACGGTTCAGAGCTATTTTCAGATTGTGGAAGACACGCTTCTTGGCTTCTATCTTCCGGCTTTTCACGGATCGGTTCGCAAGAGTCAAAGGATTAGCCCCAAGTTTTATCTCTTTGATACGGGGGTAAAAAAGGCGCTCGAAGAAAGTTTAGACCAGGAGGTTGCTCCAAGGACGTCTGTTTATGGTGAAGTTTTCGAGAGTTTTCTGATCAACGAAATTATTCGGCTGAATGCTTATTTTGAAAAAGGCTTTCGGTTTTCGTATTATGCTACCAAAAACAATGTTGAAATCGATCTCGTCATCAGTCGCGGCACCTCGAATCACCTGGTCGAGATTAAATCAAAAAATAAAATAGATCCGACAGAGGTTTCGACAATGGGTGCAGCTGCTTCTGCCTTCCCTCATCTTAAACGCGCCTTTTATCTTTCAAATGATTCGAGTCGTCAGAGGATAGGAAATATTGAATGCATGCACTGGCGCACGTTTCTCTCTATTTTTGAAAAGCTATGAGTTTCAGGCGCCCTGATTTAAGCGCGCTATTTCTTTGAGGAAGCCTATGGAAATATTCTGAGCGATCGGGCGGTTGTCATAGGTCGTGGAGCACTGAAAGCGGCCGCTTGCCGTATTGCGATTTGCATTGGGGCTTGCGTTGTCGAGCGCTGTCGCCTGAAAACAATACCCCCCTTTCCGGCTAAAACCAGCTGAGAAAATATTGCAAATTAGGTCAAATAAACTTAATAGCTCCTGTCGTGGGCACGAAGGCGATGGCGAAGTTCCTCTTACTGTTGTGCTGCTTAGGAAGAAGCTCTCTAAGTCTATGCTTGGAGCAACCATCCAAATATGGTTATTCGGAGGTTCGAGCCAGGTCTTGCAGCAAAGTACTCATTGATACCCTTGGCGGACTAATTTTCGACAATACGACCCCTATCGACCGATATTTAGATCTCTCTCCCGGCACAATTGCATTTCTACTATCAACACTTAAAGAAACCTCCGTCTGGAACATTACAGTTGGTATTGTTATTTATGGGAGTAGATCTCATAAACTGTGGGGTTCGAGTTATGATCTGGACGTAGCTTTTATACAAGGGACCGGCTCCACTTCTGAGGTGAAACTGGGAGCAGAATTTGTTAGGCAGCCCAAAGATAGCCCTCAACAACCTGTTTTATTCGATGAATTTAAGAGACGAACTGGCGTTACTTTGGATGTGAGTGTTTTACCATCAAAAGCGTTTTCGGAAATTCCTTCTGTAGCCCAGTGGCGAGAACTTGAAGTTTCTATGCAAATGGAATTCAGGCCCTTTGTTGAAGGATTCATCGATGTGAACCCAAAACATCGTTTGAACCAACTTAGTGCTAAAGGGAATCGTTTTGCTAGGAGCTACTCTTCTTATGGGAATTATCTGCAGAGTTTTCGAAAGGGCGTTGGTGCCACGCTAGAGACTGCTGGATACAGCTCCAAATTTATTGGGGCGTCACAGGTCTTCATTTTTTATAAGACTCCATTGGGGAGTGACTTGATGGATCGACTTAGAAATTTGAGGTATGTGCACGTATATGAGATTGACTCAAATACGATTCCTCAGTTCTCGCGCTGAAGGCGGTGGCAGATCATTTCTCAAACCGAATCAAGTAGGGAAATGGTTCCGCCTATTCGCTCAATTCTCTCGCGGTGGAAATTGTCGCGACATCGTCGCCTTACTTGCCGGGCGCAACAGTCCCCTTTCCGGCTAAAACCAGCCGAGAAAGACGCCCGTTATCTTGAGTACTCTTTGCCTCGACCTTTTTGCAGTATTGTTTGGCGGAGCAGTTGCCTTGCTTCCTATATTTGCAGATCATCTAAAAACTGGGCCTGAAGGCCTCGGGTGGCTTCGAGCCGCTCCCTCCATTGGTGCTTTCGTCATTGCGCTTTGGCTTACGCAGCGACCTCCTCGAAAAAATGTTGGCTATCTTCTTCTAGGCTCGGTGGCGGGCTTTGGCATTTGTATGATTCTTTTTGCCCTGAGCGGTGGGCTCGATGGAGTCAGCGTAGTCGTGCGATCAGCCGTTAGTTCATCGAATGAGCTTGGGGCCTTTGAATCCGGACTTGCTGCAAAATGGATGGGAGCCATTCCTTCAGTTGTCTTCGGCGGAACAATGACGTTACTTGTAGTTGCGATTACCGCACTGAGCTCGAAGGACTTAAGAAAATTAAATTTTGAAAGTGAGACACCATCATGAGACTAAAAACGATTGGATTTCTATTCTTAGCAATGACCATGAACGCCTGCGTACCACAGGCTGCTCTTGAGCATGACAATGCAGAAATTGATCGGCTGATGAATCAGAAGCAGGCCAGCGTTGAGGCTTGCTACAATCATTTAAAGGCTTCCCGGGTTCACAACCCCTTTATGATTGTATCAAACAAGAATTAGCTTCGACCAAGACCGACGCGCCACTGACTCGTGGGCCAATTGAATTAACTTGGAACTTCAAATAAATTCTCAAAAACCCTGTTTCTTCAGTTTCGCAGTTTGAGTAGTCAACCGAGCTCAAAAAGGGCTCCGATTACCCTGAGATCATATGCAAGCTGCTTTACGAAATGCGTTCGAAATTATGGGCCGGCCAATAAGATCGATTTAATCCAATCTAAACAACGCACCTTCGTTGGAATTTCGGCCGGCTGCACTTTTAAACTTAAGTTGGCTGTTAACTTAGCCTCAGCAATTTTAACTCTTTCCGCTTCAAGTTTCGCAGAAGCAGAAATGCGTCTTGCAAACTCTTTCGCTGGCGCCACTCGAGCCGCCGGATCGGTTGAATATTCAACACTTGAAGCGAGATCTTCTCGAGCGAGGTTCGTCTCAGTAGTATGAGCCAAGGCAAAATCTCTTCGATTTATTTTCAAACCCCTGGCTTTTTTTGCGGCCTTGAGTGCAGCGACTGATGCTTTTACTTTCTCGCTAAACACAGAATCGGCGGTCACTGTTTTGACCGAGGATTCTGTTTGCCGATCAGTGACCATGGGCAAAAGGTTCAGCTTTGCTTGCTTATGAAGTTCAAGTGAAGCTGCGCGAACAGCTTTGCCTCGTGTGCCAGGCAGCGGAAACTCCCACCAAGGAGTCTGAAATCTTACCAGGGCTTCTATGTCTGCAAGGAATTTAACAAACATTTTATTGTAGGCATTCAAATGATTCGAAACAGCTTCCGCTGAGTTTCCGCTTTTGCCGAACCATTCCAGATTTGAAAGCTGCTCAAGATGTTGAAGCATTTTGAGTATGCCACCTTGATCAACACCCGCATTCCAAAACGTTGAACGAGCGTTATGCTGTTCGACAGCAAGATCCACCAAGATAGCGTCGAGAAGAATTTGAGTAAGCTCTTCAAACGATTTTAAGCGTTCAGTCGGTTTGGTCTGCATTTCATCACTCAGGATCTGCAAAAATCCGCTCACATGACGGTCTAGAAGCGAAAGTTTTTGATCGAACGTAAGGGCAGTTACAAATCCAAAATAGTTCAGCTGACCCGTAATAAATTCTGGATCATGAATTTGAGCATTGGAGGTAGAGAGTGCCACTAAGTTTCCGTTTGTAGAGTCGGGTCCGCGCAAAACTTGTAGTGTGCCAAGCTTCCATCTGCGAGAGATGCCGAGCAAAGAGCGATCACTGGTCCTTTCGGGCTGCGAATCGTAAACGACTTGATATCGACGATGGGGATAAAGCTCGTGAAGCTTTGTCTGCAAACGCTTCGCCTCTGTAGCTAGTTGTCGTTCATTACGAACCGCTCGGCCAAAAAGTCTTTGAGCCGAAAGTTGAATCGGAATATGAAATTGAGCGAAATCTGCAGTGTGCCAATTAAAATCGGTGCTAGGACCTTGATCGGTGAGCGCCATAAAACCTTGTTGGTTTAAATCCCGCTGCCTGAGTAAATCTGCGAGAAAGTCTTGAGTCGTTTTAAATCCATGCGTTTCACCAGAGAACTGAATTTTGCGGGTCGTTGTGGGGGTGAGATAGGAGGCCACTAACTCGCCAGCGTCTTGAGACGCAACCGGAATATAAATACTCATTCCTTTGTCGACCAGAGCCCTTAAGACTTGATCTCGCTGAAGATAGTGGTGAGTCATTCGTTTAGTATGGGCCTCATCGCTAAAGCCATTGTCGAGAATCACAACCGTCTGTCCTTCGAAGGCTTTGAATATTTCGGGATTTCCATTTACTTCTTGAGCAAAATCTAAAAAGCCATAGTACGAAACAGACCAAATCGATGCCTCAAATCCCATTTGTTCGAGCATTGATTTCCAAGTCTCGATTTCTTCTCGCGTTGTTTCGTGATTGCTCACCAATAAAACTCGCTTCTTGGTCCCCGCCTCACGAATTTGAAAAGGCTCTGCAACGGTGACTTCCCAAGTGCGGGTCTCCATGGTTTGAGCGATCCTACCATCGGCAATAGCCCCGCCCTGAATTTCAGCAATGAGTACAGCACGACTATGAAGGTGAAGATCTATTGATTCATCAAAACCCAAGGCGCCCACAAGAAAAGTGCTCTTGCCCGCTTCTAGACCTGATAACTTTTCAATGATTGCATCGTCAATTTTTCTTTCTTTTCCAGTCGAATCATAAAAGCGGATATGTTTCGAATCAACTTCGGAATCATGGCCAACACTTAACCTTACTTGAATCAACCGTTTGAGTTCGGCCTCGGATCCAAAAGCTTTGTTAGAAATATTAGTGAGCCGCCAGGCAAACATCGATGTTTCTCCGCGACCCAGGCTTACAAGCCCCTCTGCAGGCTCAATTTGTAGCGGCATCTGAATTCGAATCGACTTCGAAAGATTGAATCCGTCAAAAGGACGATTCACAACCGGCAGATCTGCTCGTGGGCTTAGACTTTGCGATGCTTCAAATCTTGAATCGGGTTTCAAATGAAAATTATTCAAATTAAGAACAAAAGAGAGACTGCCGACAAGCTCAATTGACTCGTTAGGCTTTATCACTTTCGGGAGCTCGAGAGGAGTGTCATCGGAAATCATCCAACCAGCACTAGGCAAAGAAAACCGAGCCTTCACCTTTTCAGGTGTTGGCATTTTGCCAGAGTTTCTCACTCGAATATGAGTAATAAAAACTCGATCGCCCGGTTCAAAGAGTCCATGGTCTTGACCAACTTCAAGATCGTAGCCCTCAAGCTTGAGGTCGTAGCGATCTAAATAAGTGGCCAGAAGCGTCCCAGTTTCAGCGACGAGTTCAATGGCAAAGCTACCGGGTTTGCCGTCCGCCCCACCCGAAAGACCGCTGCGGGGAGTGCTTCCTCTGGCGCCAGAGGATCCATCTGAGCCACTAGGCTGGGAGTGGGTTACAGATTTATATTTCGTCGTGCCGTCCTCGTTTGTTCCGTCAGGCTCGTCAGTCGTCCAAGAATGCGAACTACCGCCACTACCAGCGCTGCCACCGTCACCGCCGCGACCATTTTGGCCAGGTCGACCACCTTCACCTGCTGAAACGCTTTTCTGAAAGAGCATCAAGAGGTGAGTGTTTGAGGGTTTAACTCGAACCCGAATCGACCCACCGTCACCACCATCACGGCCACTTGTTCCTCGCCCGCCGTCACCACCTTGGCCACCATTTCCGCCATTGCCGCCACCTTTGTCTTTAGTTGCACTTCCACCATTTCCACCGTTCCCGCCGTCTCCTCCATCACCCCCCGTACCTCCGTCACCACCTCGGCCACCGTTAGCTTGCAAAATAATGCGTCCGGATTCTCCGTATTCCAAAGACTCTGAACGGGTCGTTGCACGTGGTGAACCGGATTGATGAATTGTGGTTGAGAAGACGATTCGACCGTTCAGCAATTCTACAGGTGTAATATCAAACAGAATACTGCCCGCATCGCCACCTCTCGACGCTTCGGTAGCATCAGATCCATCTTTACCATTGCCTCCATCGGAACCGTCGCCTCCTAAAAACCCATCTGCCCCGCTATTCCCGTCAGCTCCCTTTTTCCCAGAGGAACCATCGTGTCCTTCGGCTCCGGAAACATCGATCGATTCAAGGGGAGCAGCAGAAATCAACGAGTCTGAGCACAACGAAGCGACTACTGAGAAAGCAACTAACCGAGATAAAACTGCGAATGGAGATAATTTCATAAGCGCCCTAAATAGGTGCAAGACCCACGCCAGTCAACAAGGGACTATCGTTCTGAATCAGCTATTTTGAGTCAATTCGGGGTCGACGCATTTAAATATCGCAGGTAGTGGGGACCTGAAGTCTTCGGGGGAGATTTTTAGATTTTGAAAATGGAATCCCGTCTCATGATACTTATGCTCGAGTGATTTCAATTCTTCGACCTGAGATTTTGTGTGAGAGTCTTTATGGGTGGCTTCATGCGCTGTTTGAAGTGTCGAAGAAAAAAGGAAACCAATTGTATTTAGATGGAAAGGATATTCGACGCTCTTTCGATTAAATCCGTTTTTTCTCCAAGAATACTGTTCTAAGCGCTTTGATCAAGGCCGAAATCCCACTCCGCGAACAACATCTCAATAATGGAAACCGATCCAAACTCACTTATGGCTTTCGAAAAGTGGCTGGAATCGGGAAACGGTGCGAAATATTTATTGCTCTTGGACTAAGCCTCCTCAGGTTTAAACTGGCCAAAATGGGGGATTTGCGTTAGATACCATTTATGGTATCATGACTATGAAGCGTTGGACTGTAGTTATTGAAAGATCAGTTGCGCGGGACCTTGAACGGCTTCCGAAGGACATTATTGAATTGTTCGTTCAGTTTCGAAAGGTTCTCAAAAGAAGTCATCGCGTTATTTTTCAAGTCATAGATCCGACAATTATAGTTATAGCGGTTGTACATAGAAAGGATGCGTACGAATGAGTACTACTCGATCCATAGTAAATTCGATCTTCAAAAGGCATCCGGAGGTTGAAGAACTTTCGGCTCCAGAAAAAAGAATGGTCGCTCGAATGCTCGACGAAGCTATAGCCCTAGCCTCGCGCGATATTCTTACGGAAAGCGAAACAGATGCTTTTTTGAAAGGACTAGTTCACGACGCCGGAAAACCTTCCGCGACACTTCGAGCCTATCGAAGTCGAAGCGAGCTTACTCAACGCGAACTCTCAAAAAAGTCTGGCATCCCCCAACCCCACATTGCTGGAATGGAGAAAGGCGGCCGCGCCATTGGTTTGGAGTCAGCAAAAAAACTCGGCAAGGCTCTTGGAGTGGATTATCGGAAATTGATCTAAAGTCCAATATCGAAAACAAATGCGCGATGGCTATTCTAGCGAACAGTTTGCAATCATAACTTTCTGATCAGATCCACTCGCAGATGCTGAATAGATATTGTGTTCTCTGTTCTTGAGACCCTAAAAAATAATCCTATCGTTAAGCCAACCCAATGGAATTGTATAAATTCCGTTCGGTCCAATGCGCTTGGAGGTATTTTTTTCAGCGATTCAAAATCAAATACCAACAGACTCCGACCATCGTTCGCCCACGAAGCAAAAAAGGGCTCGGGCGGATGTGACAATTTCGAAAGATCTTGCTCATTCGTTACTTTTTTTAATTGTTTCTTAAAATCATCCCTCCTTCGGGAGTAGATTTTTGAAGTAATATTTATGGGCTGTTCCATTTGCAAGGTGGAGGACGCTTTTTGCACCTGCCTCGAAATGGTGGGCGATAGAGAACTCGAATCTCTGACCTCCACGATGTCAACGTGGCGCTCTAACCAACTGAGCTAATCGCCCTACAAGAAATCCCTTTTCAAACAACTCCCACGCTGCTTCCCAATCTCTCGATATGAGGGTTCGCGGAACGCCCCCCGAAATGATCAAAAACGAGGAACAGACGGCATTTAATCGAATTCGCCGGATTTCTACAAGCCTGACTTATACGATTTTGACGAGCTTTGCCACA
Source organism: uncultured Bacteriovoracaceae bacterium (assembly GCA_964626465.1). Classification (GTDB taxonomy): domain Bacteria; phylum Bdellovibrionota; class UBA2394; order UBA2394; family UBA2394; genus CAZRCG01. Next base: position 15,585 of record CAZVFP010000001.1, read on the forward strand.
GTGCCGCATAGTCCTCAGAAGCTCTGAGACTTGCTCTTCTTAAATTCTGCCGCTCCGCTCCTTTAAATGCTTGGGCTTAAAATGAAAGAAATATTGCCTGGGGGTTATTATGCACGCATTGCGCAATTTTCTTTTTTTTCTCCTACTCACTTTTTCATCTTTCTATTTTAGTGCTTGTGCGCTTCAGCAAGAAGACGCTGCCTCCTCGGGTGGTGGCGGTACGGGCACAGACTCTACTGGGGGTGAAACGATTGACAACGGAGAGACTGGTCAGGATATCGCAGTCGAGGATTTTAAAGTGAGCTTCGATGAAAATACTGAGTACCAGGTTTATTGGAGTAAGGACGGCGATAATGACAGTGTCGTTTCAGCGGCAGAACATGGGACCGAATGCATTGGAACTTCCGGCACTCGCACTCAGTGTATCCTAGACATAGATGAGCTCGATCTCTGGAGTCACGGAGTGACAATCAATGTTGAGCTGCCTGGTACTATGTGCGCATATTTGAGGCAGCGGCCATATTATTTCTCGACAGCAAAAGTCGGTGAGATGCCAGACAGAGTTTTTTATTCCAAAGATGAAGACGGCAATGTCACCGGAGCGAAGTTTTGCTTTCCGTCGGATCCCACATGTTCTTATAATGCAGTAGCGCCGAATTCGTCTGTGGGTACTTACGATCCAGGTGATACCCCGGACCTCAATCGATCAGGCTGGATTACAGTCGATTCAGAAGAAGATGTAAAATGCCCGTGGGATTATTCAGTCTTTGATGATGCGCTCCCAAGCTGCTGCGTGGGTCGCTATACGGCACGTGTCTATGATGCCGCTGACCCAACAAGTTATGAGGATCAGGAGCTTGAGTGGGGGGGTGCTTTGAAGAATTGCATCCAAGGGCCTGCTGTCGATGATTCCTTTTCCAAAATTGACGACGATAGCATCTATCAGGATTTCCCGCAGTCACACATCACCGAAGTGGTCGGAGATGGATATGGAACAGAATATAATATTCCAGCGGCTACGACCTACCACAAATGGATCAATTTATACTACGCGAATTTCTTTAAGGCGAGCGACCATTCGGCTGGCACTCAGACGTGCTATTCTTTGGAGGAGGAAATCTCGGATTATCCGGCAGCTTGTCCTTCTCCAACAGGTGGTCAGGTATTTAATGTAGAAACAACAGATCAGCTAACAGGTCTTGGGTACCCTTACTACACGTATGAGTGTTTGGATCATAATGAGGAAGTCGTTTCAAGAATTGATGTCCTCATTAGGGAATGGAATACTAAGTCTGAACTGCTCTTGGGTGCTTCGGGGGATCCTGACGTCACGGGTGCTGAATCTGCGCCGTTCGCTAGTCGCGACAAAAATGATTACTGCGATTGGAAAGACTTTGCCACCGCTACAACGAATATAGATACGCCTTGTCGTTGGTGGCGTTATAGTAACTTTGAGTCTGGGTTGTATTTCTTGAGTATGAAATTCATAGACTAGGGCCCCGCTCTCTCATTGACCCTAGAGAGAAAATCGGCCTTAATTTGTGAATGCTTCCATTTCAAAAAAAGATTTTGCAATGTGTTCAGAGCGATGCCGTCAATGACATCGCTCTTTTTATTTTTCGTGTGACCGCGGCCGGCATGATGGTGCTCAATCATGGCTGGCATAAGTTCTCTAATTTTGCAGCTATGGCAGAAACATTTCCGGATCCGCTGCATATCGGCAGTGCCAAAATAAGCTTGGCTTTGGCGATCAGCGGAGAATTCATCGGATGTTCTCTGATAGTAGCTGGTCTGTTTACTCGATTGGCAGCAATTCCGGCATTTATTACGATGGCCGTAGCTGGCCTGATCCATCATCAGACAGATGAACTCAAGGTGAAGGAGCTTGCTCTGCTTTACGCTGTTTCATTTTTGATTGTAGCGGTAAAGGGACCTGGGCGGATTTCTTTGGACGCGTTGTTTAAACGCTTATGATCTGGGTTTTGATTGCGCTTGCGGGGGCAGGCGGTACGTTGCTTCGATATGCGCTCTCATTGGCCATCCCTCGCCTCTTCGGTTTGCCGATTCCCACACTTGTTGTGAATATTCTTGGCTCGTTTGCAGCGGGTCTTGTTTATCATTTAGCGTATCATAAATTTTCTATTGATGAACAAACGCGGCAGATCATCGCTGTGGGTTTATTGGGTGGACTGACCACATTTTCTGCATTCAGTCTTGAAACGGTAGAGCTTTGGTCGAGTGGCCGTATGGGCGCAGCTGTTCTTTATGCGACGACATCACTCGTCTTGTCTTTGGCGTCCGTTGGTCTCGGAATGAAATGGGCATGAAATAAAATGGGAATAATTTGCAGCTCATTTTATTTCATGTGTTTTGTCGTACTGAGTTCTATTTGAGATATTCGCCAAGAAATCGAATTCCTCGCGCAACCGCTTCGCCGCTTAATAGAAATACAGCGGAATGTCCAAGCAGAGGTACGGAGTATGTTTCAACGTCGACTTTCTTTTCTTCAAGTTTACGTTTCATCGCACGCATTTGCTCAAAGCTGACGGTCCAGTCGTTGCGTCCGTGGTAAAGAAAAAATGGCGGATCATCCTGACTGATCTGATAGAGCGGAGACGCTGATTCGTAGAGCTTTCGGGCATCTTTAAGCGATTTTCCTAGAAACTGGCTGACGAGTTTGGAGTCCGGATATTGTGTCAGGTCATAGGGCCCTCCCCCACTGACAATCGCTGAGAATTTTCTGCCGCGATCCTCCTTTGATTTGTGATCAAGAGTTGCAAGAAGGCTCACAAGTTGAGCTCCAGCAGAATATCCCCAACCGCCCCATCTCTTTGGATCGATCTTGTAGTCTGTGGCATGTGCGGTGACATCGTCATAAATTCGAGCCAGGTCCTCAAGTTGTGCGGGAAACTTAAATTTTGGAGCAAATCGATAGCTCGCATTTACAGCCACAAATCCAGCAGCAGCAAGTTTTCGGCAAATATCAGCCATGTCGGCCCGGCTGCGATCTTCCCATCCACCGCCGTGAACAACGAGAATCGCAGGAAATGGGCCGGAGCCGTTGGGTTGGTAGAGATCGAACTCTTCTTTTTCAAGGAGAGTGATCGGTTCGAATGGATTTCGAGGTTCTTTGACGGCGCATCCATTGAATATCGCAAGTGCGATACAAAACGCCAGGACGGTGGAGATAGTCTGAATGATTTTCATAAACTAGCTGGTGATGCTAGCTGAATTTGTTCTCTTCGTTCAGTGGAACTTTAGACCAATCTCAGACTTGCAAAAGCTCCAAAAAACGCCTTTTAATATGAAGATCTGAGTATTCCTGATCAGTCCAAGAATTTTGGGACAGTCGGTTCGGTAGCTCAGTCGGCTAGAGCGAGGGATTCATAACCCCTAGGTCGGCAGTTCGATTCTGCCCCGAACCATTTATCTGGGTCTTGGCCTTCTCTACAAAAACCCTTATTCCGTCAACGAAGGAGGCTCGCGGTGGAGTGTTTGATTTTCATCAATAGTTTTGTTTTGGCCTCTTCTGTTGACAGGGTTATTTTCGTGAGTTAGCAAACGTGCAGATTTGTGACGGTTAACTTTACCCTAAACCCAGCTTTTCCGGAGAGACTCAAATGAAAAAATTATTCGTTAGCTTCCTATTTCTGACACTAGGATCTGGGTCTTCGATTTTTGCAGACACTTACCAGATCTCGGTATCAGTTGATATGAATGCACTTGCGAACTTGAACCGATTGCACGCATTTGGAATATCGGCTGGAGATGACTGGGAAGTCTTGGCTATGAATGCCAACTCGCCGACGGAGGATCGAAGTTTTCTTGGAAATCTAAAACTTAAAAAAGCTCTTCTCTGCCTTAAAAATGATTCCGACGTTGAGGGATCTTACCTAACTGGTGAGAATCCTACCTGTCAAATCAAGTTCTTGGGTCAAACCATTGTGAATATTCCTGAAACGCATCTGAACATATCACTTTATCTTCGCGAAGTTGACCTCATTTGGGATGATGAAGTGAATCTTGCGAGTGTTTCGCTTCCACCCGATGAAGACTTCGTTATGGTTCGCGAGGCAATCAGCTTAACGCACGAACAAATTGTCAGTGAAATTCGAAGAAATACGACGACGAGGGAAGTTGTTCTGACTGAAAGAAATACTCACAGCGAAAAAATTGAAGAGATAAAATCCGTGGAAGAACTTCATAGAATTATCAGCTCAAAGCAGTTTGAACTCATTCCGTTCAGTGTTCAGATTCGACGAGTGAACAAGACGGCTGACCTTCCAAAATAGGATTGCGTCTAGCAATCAGTTTAGTATCAATTACTTTCTTATTTCGGCAGCGTGAGTGATGAGATGGGACGGTCACAAACTCGCAAGTGCCTGAAGACATCTATCGCGTTCAGGCGGTACAGACGCTACGAATTCCCAATATGGTCGCTCTAATACTTGAGCCGCTGCGGCGGCTCGAACTTGATCTGGTGTTATCTTCTCAAGTGCGTCTGCAATTTGCGCCCGAGACTGAGGCTCTCCACTCCGAAGGACGTTCAGAAGTGCTGTATTGGCAGCCTCAACTGGGTCCGTCATAGCTTGTCTAAAGTCAGCAATGAGACCTTGAACGAGAGCTGAGATCTGATCGTCAGTCCAATTGAGTTTTGAATGGGGAGCTTTGCCCACAAGGCCTAAGACGACATCCCTGATGCCAGCGATCATCAAGCCAAATTTCTCAAACCCTGTTCGCTTCGTTTCTCGCTGATCATCATCAGAATCAACATCGCCAAAAATCATAAAATGCGATGCCCCACGAAGATTTTCGAGGAAAGCGCCGTGCGCATATCCCAGCGACTGAGTTTCTCGATTGTACTCGAAAACATTCGTATCTAACATCTTTCGTAGAACCTCCCCCATCGCTAATTCTTCTGGGCTTCGTCCCTGTAAACGAATGGCCCTGAGATAGCCAAAGTCATTTGCATTTTTCGGAGGATGAAGTTGAATCCAGCTGCGTGCGCGCTCTGTCCATTGTGCAATCGATGTCGAAATATTGTGCCGATCTGCTGAACTAAGCGATATCGGAATCGATTCCCGCAGGTGCTGGGCTAGTTCCTTGAGCTCAGTATCTGCCAAGTCGCCAGCTGCAGAAATGATAAAGTCTCCCGTGGTCAGAAATCCACGATCGTGATGAAGAATCTCGTCGTCAGACAACGCTTTTGCGGCTTCGTTGAGCTGAAGCTCTGTGGGCGCGTTCCTCAATAGCTGGTCTTGTGCGCCTGTGAATGCGATGATGTATGGCCGCGTTTGAAGAGAACTGCTCGCTTCATCGCTGATTTCTTGTCTCGCCTTTTTTATTTCTTCTACATTCGGAACATACGAAACGAGCTGACTAAAAAACCATTTTATAAAATCTAAACCTCCGAGTGGGTCTCCCTTGCCGATAACTTGGATCTGGTTTGCTCCTACGCGGATTCCACCAATCAGATTTTTAAGACTAAAGAATGAGAGCTCAGCGGCGTGTCGGTCTAAGAAACCTCGTACCAGAATCTCCAAATAGGCTTGATCTTTTGTTTCAAGCAGAGGGAGTTGAAGCCTCACGACCGTGCCCGCCTTTGCGATTTGATGAGCCTCTTCTAAATAAACGTCGACGCCATCTTTTGTATTCATCAGTTTTCTTGGCGCTGCCGTGGCAAGGTCAAGTGGTCGAGCACCTCGAGCGCGATGTGGCACAACTTGAACTCGTGTATTTAACTGTGGAAAGGGTTGCCTCAAAATTTCGTGCCATCGATCGACTGTTCCGCTGGTGTCTCTTCGGAAAGCTTCTCTTTTTTTTGTTTCGTCGGCGCCACCAATCTTAGATACAAATATTTCATTTGGTTCGGGAGCATCAGGTGCTGAAAGGCTTACAATTGCATGATTTGGATTAAAGAGTGACGCGGCCTCGATGATTTGAGAGTGAGAAAGATCACCCCAAGCACTTGCCTGGCTGAGTCGAACGGCTTCTTCAGCCCCTAGAAACAAAAGTCTGTGAACCCATGCTGCAAAAGCCTCAGCGCTGAGCTCAGCCTCTTCAAGTTGAACAGAAAGATCTTCGACAAATAGCCGGAGTAAGACGTCCGGAATTCCGTGTTTGCGAATCTTTGCAAGGTAAACCCAAAAGCGATTCATGACGTCATCTAGATTTCGGTAGCCGCTTTCGGTCAAAGTGGCGGCGAACTCTGTAAGTTCAACTTGAAGGTTGCTGGACTCTGACACCTTAGCACTTGTGACAAATCCTGCGTCTTTTAATTCGCGAATCAAACTGCCTGGAGCATCGAGATTCAAAAAATCCACGAGGATCTTTCGGGCCTGATAGTTCCCTCGCGCGCCAGGGTTATCAGATAATAGTTTGACGGTCAGAACTCTTTTGTCATCTCGCGAGCGGATGTGAATAAAGGGAAGCGATCCTCCATTGGAATAAGGTGCCACCTTCTGCAAATCACCTCTGGTGAAGAGTCTCGCGTCGGTTGGAATAGCAGGAGGATTAAAGTTTGCTCGAATTGACTCGAGGACCTGATCTTTTGTGAGATGCTCCTCGCCAGTCGCAGAAAAGTTTCCGCTGACTAAAATCGTGAGTCCGCCCGGAGCCGCGTGCGACCAAAAAATGCGCTGCACATCGTCTACGGTGATACGCGACAATTCTTTGTGGGTTCCAAAGAGCATCTGCTTTAATGGATGGCCGTCAGCCAACGCCAAATAGAATGTTGAGACGGCCGTGAGAAATTCATCTTCATTTAAAGCGTCTCCATCAATTTCGCGTGTGACTGTTTCAAGTTCTATTTTGGAATTTTCGAAAGCGGGAATTGAAAACGCCTGACCCCAGTACTCCAGTGCTTGAAGTGCATGAGACTCATGCTGATCTGAGTAATAGGTGGTCGTCAGAAACCCAGTGCTTGCATTGTTCTGAGCCCCAATATCATTGAGCAAACGTCCAAGGGTGATTCCAGGATTCTTCCTAGTTCCGTTAAACATCATATGTTCGGTATAATGGGCAATTCCAGCAAGCTCGACGGGATCGTGAAAGGCCCCGTTTGGTGTTCGGAGTTCTATGTGAGTTGAATTGCCTTTTTTGATGTCGGCAATAATCACCGTGTAGCCGTTGATCTGATGAACGGAGACTTCTGCAGCGTGCGTTTGTATATATGAAGCCATAAGCGAAACTATAAAATAAACAAAAATCCTCAGTCCCATAGAGAGCCTCCTTAAAACAGATGCACGGTCTCAGAGGCCAATGCTTTGGGCAAGTCAAAACGATATTGAAAAAAATATTCACTGAGGTCTATCTGTGTATTAGCACGTTGCAATGCGCTGGATGACGATCCTTTGCCAAAATATTCAGGAATACTTTATTTGATCATTTAAATCAGATCAGTGAATCTTGTAATAGTGGATCATGACTTGGATTTCTATTCCGTTTTAGTTCCTATAAAGGAACTGAAGGTGGGCCGCCTGAATCATATTAAAGTCAGTGACGACCTTGAAGTCGTCATTTTGAAAGATGGTGCAACCATCAAGGTCTTTCGTGATCAGTGCTCTCATATGGGTGCGCCTCTGAGTGAGGGGCGCTATTGTGAAAAGTCGAGAACTCTTCGATGCCCATGGCATGGATATCGCTTTAGTGTGGAAAGCGGTAGCCTCATCGAGAATCCGAATATTCCCGTGTGGGCATGTCTCACTGGCTATTACAAAACTTTTCATCCAGAAAAAACTCCTCATTACAAATTAATGTCGATCCCATTTGAAATTGAAGGCGATTATCTGCGAGTTCGAAAAATAGAAAAGGCAAAAAAAGTCGAATGAAGAATGGGAGCTCATTGATTTGAAACTGCGTTTTTCGATCGTGGATCAATTCGACATGACCGTAGCGATGGCGGTCGGAGCCTATTTAGACTGTGAACATTATATTCACCTTCACGAGAAATGGTCGAGCAAGTACGAGATCATTCACGTTGAGCCACTCTGCATGACGGTGAAACAAACTTGGAAAATGTTTGGATTTTTTCCCATCGGCCAAGTGTACAAAACGCAATATCTTCCGCCTGCAAGATTTCTTAACCACAGCATCAAGCCTTATCCATTTTGGTTTCCAAGCATCCACCATTTATTAAAAATTACGACGGACCAAAAATATTCTGAAAGCCCTCGCTCAAAGAAGACGATTTCTCAACTGGATGTTGAAGTTGAAATGCCTTTCTTTTTGTGGCCTTTTCGAAAATTGATTCAACGGTCTATGACTCAACTAAAAAATCAAAAAGATGCCGAGGATATTGCAATGATTCAGAGACGCTCCAGACTTTTTGGAGACAATTGTCACATGGCGTATCTTGTTGAACATCAATTTATTTTGCACAAAGATGAATATTGCAAACATTTTGGAAATCTCGCGAAAGAAAAGATGTGAATTAGATGCCGTCCGAAGATCGAACGAATAAAGTGGCTGAGTTTTTTGAAGATCCTACTCTTCAAAAGAAAATGCGCATGATGAAAGATTTGGTCCAGCATATGGATCGCGAGATTGCCGAGATTTTAAATTCGCAGGTGGGCGGAGATGTATTAATGGTCGGTGGCTGTTGGGAATATTTTGAGTGGCGGCGGCATTTAAAAACTTTGACCGTTCTCGATATTTCGGAATCGATGATGAAGAGTTATGCTCCAGCAGGCTCTCAAGCGATTGTCGGCGATTTATATAGCCACGAATTTCCTGAGAAATCCTTCGACTCGATTGTGTTTCCGCTTATTCTTCATCATGTAGCGGATAAAACATGGACGAATTCAGAACAAAGAGTTGTGGAGGCGATTGAAAGAGCCAAGCGATGGCTTAAGCCAGAGGGAAATATTTATATTTTAGAGTGTTGTCCTGCTCCCGCTTGGTATCCTCTTCAGAGGTTTTTATTGCCTCTCACTCGTGTATTCTTGAATCTCATTCATCAGCCCCTGGTCATCATGCATACCGAAAATTTTTATGTACGATCTCTAAAAAAATATTTTAGAAACTCTAGAGCCATTCGTATTCGGCCGCGAGGAAGAGATGTCTGGATGTTCTATCCCGTATTTATGGCGGTGAGTTGGTTGAGAATCCCCTATTATTTTTTTCCGAAGTACGCGCTTTTTATCGCTTCAGATGGAGCGCATTCGAATAATTTATCTTTTTCAGCTCAAAACGGCGTCTGAAAAAGCGCTTGTATGAGTTGATTCAATTCTGCATCGCTCGGGTAGGCATTGAGTGGCGAGTCGAGACTCGGATTTAATTCGTAGGTCACTTTCGCAACAAATTCTGGGTCGCTGGCAGGATCCCGCCATTTTTCTTCAATGAACGACCTTGGAGACTCGAGTTCAAAGCGAACGCTGAGATTTATCGATCCATCAAAAAGAGGAATGCTGAGCCGAGTGTTGATGTTTGAGAACTGATCCAGGGCCGGAAACCTATCGGCATATATGGCTGAGCTTTGATCTGTGTAGTGCATTTGAGTCGCCAGATATTCTTTGGCGTTTGCTTTTCCAAAGATTATTTTCCTCGAGGTCAGCCAGCTCACGAGATCGTTAAAAGGAATCTCAGCTCGTACACCGGCAGGGAGTTGACTTGGCCAAAGCTGGAGATTCAAGAAATTCTCATTGGCTGTCCTATAGAACATTTCTTGCAAGCCTGAGTCCACATTGTCGGTCTTCATGCCAAATGGACGAAGTTTGTTTTTTAGTCGACGAATCACTTCAGAGAGAGATAGAGGGTCGACGCCTGCAACCAAATGCGAATACCGACCGGGGTATTGAAACACGGGTTTTGGTGCGTTCCTCCAGACTCGTGGATGCCAAAACCTTCTGCCTACGCCGAAAACAACATCGCGCAGACTTTCGTCCTTGAAATTGCCGTCTCCAACGAGCAGGGCAATCGCCCCTGTTGGGAGTTTTCGTATATAAATGGATTTCTTGACGGGATAATAAAGCAAATCGCCTAACTCGCTTAATAGTAAAGGGGTCTCTGTCAGTTGCAAAAAATCATCGTTATCAGCAGGGAGTTTCTCAATCGACTGTCGCAGGGCTTCTAATGTCGTTTCAGACTGCCTTGAGATGTGGTCGGCTGGAACTATTCCTATTTTTAGACTTATGCGTTCGATCTCAGGAATGACGATATCTCGAACAGGCTGCAGAGTGGTGGCAGCATACATGAGATCGATTGCAACACTATTCGCTAATTCTTGAACATCTGAGCGCCGAGGTCTTTCACCTAAGTTCCAGAGCAAGGGGCCGCTTGAGAGTTGAAACGCTGACGACGGAGGGTGCTTGAACGGAATGAAACGATCGAGTAGACGTCCAAGACCTCTGGCGCATTCAATTTGTGGCAACCGAGGAGTTTCAGCGGATGCTCCCGCTTCGCTGATCATGACAACACTATAAAGAAAGAAAAACATTAGAGTGTCATCCTGCAGGTAGTGTCTGACTGGGCCAGAGCTATTTTCATCATCACCGCGATAACATTTCCATGTGGACCATGCAAGGAGGCTCTCTGACCCCCAGCGGCATTTCTCCCCTTAACTTGACGGGGCCGGAGCGATCATTGATCCTGGATATATAATGATCTTGGATATTTGGAAGAGTTTGTCGAGAGTTCCGTTTGGTCAGTGGCTTTTTAATTTGTTCATTTCTTGGAAAATTCCCTATACGGGGTCTGTATCGCCTAAAGTCGTAGAGTTTGAAGCAGGGCGATCTCGAGTGAAGATGCGTGATCGGCGCAGAATCCGCAATCATCTTGATTGTATTCATGCCATTGCATTGATGAATCTTGGAGAATTTACAACCGGACTTGCGGTAGTCTCTACCCTTTCAGAAAAATTTAGATATATTCTTGTGCATCTAGAAATTGATTTTCTCAAAAAAGCACGGGGCACAGTGGAAGCAAACGCAGTCTTCTCGAGAGCTGAGCCCTTCACTGAACAGAAGACCTATGTTGTAGAATCTCAAATAAAAAATGGGGCCGGCGAATGCGTCGCGAAAGTTCGCGCTCATTGGTTGGTGGGGCCGAAAGACATCGCATGAGCACGGCACTGACTGAAAAATTAAAAATTGAAGTGCCCATTATTTGTGGGGCGATGTACCCCTGCAGCAATCCAGAGCTTGTTGCCGCGGTTTCCGAAGCTGGAGCGATCGGCGTTATTCAGCCCCTCTCGCTGACATATGTTTGGGGATATGATTTTCGTGCGGGTGTGAAGAAGATAAAAGGGCTCACAAAAAAACCATTTGGAATGAATGTTCTGCTCGAAAAAACATCGAGATCTTATGAAAAAAGAATGCGTGAATGGGTTGATATCGCACTTGAAGAAGGATGTCGATTTTTTGTGACGGCGCTTGGAAATCCTCGCGAGTTGTGTGGTCAAGTGAAGCCCCTGGGTGCTGTGGTTTTTCACAATGTGACCGAAAGAAAATGGGCGCTTAAAGCATTAGAGAATGGAGTTGATGGATTAATCTGCGTGAACAATCGTGCAGGCGGACATGCGGGCACAGAATCTCCAGAAAATTTATTGCGAGATTTAAGTGACTTAAATGTTCCTCTTGTTTGTGCGGGAGGGATCGGCTCTGAAGATGAATTTCTGTCGGCGCTTCATAAAGGCTATTGTGGGGTTCAGATGGGGACTCGTTTCATCGCAACAGTCGAATGCCAGGCCCACGATGATTATAAGCAAGCCATCGTTCGAGCGCACGAGAGTGATATCGTACTGACAGAGCGTGTTACGGGAATTCCTTTGTCGGTTATTCGAACTCCCTATGTGGATCAGGTTGGCACAAAGGCTGGTTCAGTGGCGCGGTTTTTGCTGAAGCATCGTCGGACAAAGGAGTGGATGAGATTATTCTATAACTTGCGCGCGCTATTTCAGATGAAGCAGAGCGCGCGCAAGGGGCTTTCAACAAAGGATTATTGGCAGGCCGGCAAAAGTGTTGAACATATCGAGCGTATTGAAACTGTAAAAGAGATTGTGGCGCGATTCGCAAAAACTGCGGACCCTACTTTTCAGCCCCGTTCTTAGTGAGTCTTTATTTCCGTTTCGAGCTGTGCAATCCATTGGTTCAGAAGCGCAAGTACTTCTGAATTTGTTGCGACTCGAGACTCCCGACTGTCAATGAAACGAAAAAGCAATTCCTTCGTTTCTTTTTCGAGCCTTGGATTTTGAAAGAGGACGGTCTCCGAAACGAGCTCCTTCATCCGCGCAAGACTTGGCACAATTTCTTTTATTGATTCAAATCCGGAATAGATTTCTGGCCGACGAGCGCTCATGACACAGGCCTCAAATAACATTATTCCGATCGCGTAGTAATCAAAACTCGAAGTGATTCCCAAATCTGCGTAGTCTTGAAGTGGATAATACGGGCTGGTCAAAATCAAGTCGGTGTCGCCCCACTTCTTCCACATTTTAGAAATCATCTTGGGCGATCGAATTCCTGTAGGGTCAATGACCACCACTTTTTTCAGAGAGCTTCCGGAAATATCCTCAAGCATAATATTGGGCGGAGCTAAGTCCATGGCGACAAGGCCATTGTGATGTAGCGCATCTAAGAATTCGAGCACGACTTTCATGTATCCGATGTATCGAATCAAAAAATTTAGGCGTGCCATTTCAGTTTGAGATGGATCCATGTGGATACTGTAAAAGTCATCTAATTCTACTCGAAGGGTTTTGCCTCGTACCAGGTCCATTGAGATTCCATGAGTTAATCGATTCTCAGCAGATCCTCCGCGTGGAAGAGACAGAGCGAGGGTTCCTCGAAATTGCACAAGATGGGGAGGTCTAATCGTCGCAAGACTGCGATAGATGCGTTCTTCTTGTGCAAGAGTGCTCGATCTTTCATCGAGGGGAACCTTGAAGGCTCTCACGTTATCTGGATTCTTTCGATCTGAAATTTTGTAGACCCGGCCAAAACCGCCAGTACCAATTAAAGGTCCAACGCTCCACAATTGGTCATCTGATTGCAGGCCGAATTTTGCTCTTTCGACGACGCGACCTGTGAAACGACGCAAGTCAGCCCAACAAGTAAAATTTCCTGTAAGCAATAAGAAACTGATCGTTAACTGGGTCAGCATCGTGAAACTCGAGCTTTTATAACAGAAGCGGAAACTTTTGTATTCTCAAATGCTAAGTTGTTGATTCGATTTGATTTATCACAGCCTCAACTGGCTACTGTTTAATCAAGGACCCTCTGATATATTGGCTTTGAGTGCGGTATCTCTCCTATTTACATTTTCTTCGGGTTTCTTTGCTGGTGATTGGACTGTCTGTTTTCTTTGGGAGCGTCCGCCTGGTTTTTGGCGCGTCGAAGCGAGAGTGTTCAATATCTTTAGGGAGGCTCATCGTCGAGTCCGATGCGTCTTTCAGTGACCCATTCGATTTTGCGATAAGAAAAACTTCGAAGGGCTTTTTTATTCCTGCTCGTGTTTCTCTGAAATCCCTTGCCGATGGCGATGAAATGGAGACTGCAAAGATATATCAATTTTTTCTTGAGCAGACTCGAGCCCAATCTCTGCTTCTTTTGCCGAGTTGGAAAGGCATTGCGATTCCAGCATTCGATGGAGTCGTGTTCGATGCTGATGGAAAAGTTCGCTATAATATTCAAATTAAATATATTTCGATAGGGGGCATTGAGTCTGCTCTCCGTTCAATAATGAATAAGGTAAACAAGTGGTCCGCAAAGGATGAAACCTGGCGGAAGCACTTGAATCATCTGAAATCGTCTGTGCAGACACAGTGGCTGAAAAATATTCTGCCGGTTTTTGGAGTCGGATCTAAGCCACTTCGAAAAACCCAGATCGTTATCCGAATTAAGGGCAATCCAGCGGAGTCAGATGTTAAAAGCCTTGTTGAAGAAATTCGTTCTAAGTGGAAAGTCTGGCCGTTGAGGCTGGATTCGGTGGTTTTATTGACCTCGACACAAGCGATTTCAGTCACTGAGCATGATGTGCATAAGAAGGATTGGGATTCGATTGGTCTTTTACCTGCAGATCGTCGCTGAGAGGTTATCGCCAAATCTCGACGGGCGGATGCGTTAGGAATGTTTTAAGAATATCAGTCGACGTTACAATACCAACGATCGCGTGTGTTGAATCAATTACGGGCAGACAAGGCAACTTTTCATGCAGCATCAATGCGACCACCTCTCGGAGGGGGGCCTTTGGATCGACGGTGATAACTTTTTTTGTCATGACCTCGGAAATGCGACTTTCCGAATTTAAGCATAAATCTCTATCAGAGACGATACCAACTAGGCTTCCCTCCGCAGACATGACCGGAAAATGACGGTATTGAGTTTTTCTCATGAGATTTTTGATATCGTCTGATGTCGCATTTTCGAGAACCGTCATTGGTGACCGGCTCATGATCGCTTCAACGACAAGTGGGTGCGAAAGAGCAGAGTCTTCAATCTGATCTTCGTAACCTTTTGGAAGATGCCTCTTTGGTGATCCTTCCCTCTTTGAATTTTTCAAATCCGCTTTGGGTTGTTCCAATTCCGATGCACCAAAAGTTGGAATAGCTTGCTTCTCTATGGCATGATTTGCCGAAATTCTCTCGAGCGCTGAAACTCTGTCGAAAATATGCGACGGTTTATAGGGCTCGAGAGTTCGTCTTTCGTTGAGAACATAAAACACCCTCCATTTTATGGAGCTTTGTCTCTGTTCGCAATCAAACTTGCAAATTAGCGATGCGCGACGGCCGGCAAATCGATTTCGGTTTCTTTATTGCCGCATGTGGGATGTTTAAAGCCATTCGCTTCCTCACTTGCTTTTAGATAAATGATATTATCATCCTTGTTGGGGCTGACGCCGGCAGGAACATAATCCAAACCTAAGTTTTTGCGCATTTTCCAGGCAATATTGTGGTCTGCACATGAGGTGTCACCGCTGACGCCCAAAGCTCCGAGCAATTGGCCTTTCGCATTATAAAGAGCAAGGCCACCACCAAATACATTCACGCCGCCAATGCGTTTTCCGACAAGAGGATCGGCCGCCTGACCAAATTTTTCTGCTTTTCCGGCGTATGCAGCTTCAGTGTTGACGGGATTGCTGAGTTGAAGGCCATAGAGGCTGCCACCAGGTTGCACTGCTGAAAATAGATTTGCCGTCGAGAGTGCAAGTTTGGGGAGACTGAATGCATTCGCAGTATTCGCTTTCTGGGCAGAGATAACACGGCTCCCAGGCCATTGGTCGCCACGGTCGCTTCCGGTAAATACAACAGAACAAACAATTCCGTCTCGGTTCACAATGCTCGCCCACATGTCTAGATTTAGACCGCCGTTATTTTCAGCTCGCGCTTTGGAGAGCGCTGCTTTCACCTGTTTCCAGCCAGGAAGTGTTGAGCAATCACCGGCTTCAGTGCTGGCATTCGAAATAATTGACAAAGTAAGACATAACGCAAAAATAATATTTTTTCTCATGTGACGAAACATGCGCGAACAGCAAAAAAATGAAAAGCTCTAATCTTTGATTTTTTGCTTTTGAAATACGTCTCTCAACGGCTGAGTTAAATAATTCTCTCCAGTCTTCTGTCTCTGTTACTTTTTCAGCGTCAGTGAGTGCTCGTGTCTCTGCTGGCTGATCTGGATTTTTGGTTCCAGTTTGCAAGACTTTTAAAATCTGCTTCGATAAATGCATGAACTTTAAATTGCGAATGCTGTTGCCTTTGTTTCTGGTGGTGATCTCTTTTATTCAAGTGGGCTGCGCTGTCTCTCCTCTTGGACGGAGGCAAATCAAACTGATGCCTGCGGGTCAAATGGATGCAATGGGTATTCAGGCATTTAATGAGATGAAGTTGAAGGCACCACAAGATAAAAATCCTCAGATGAATTCATATATCCGATGTGTGGCAAATGCGCTCTTAGATGTATTGCCGGAAGAGACTGGCGCCATTTCTGCGGAGGGTTGGGAAATCGTGGTCTTCGATGATAAGACGGCCAATGCTTTTGCTCTGCCTGGAAAAAAAATAGGAGTGCATTCTGGAATTTTGCCTGTTGCGCATACTCCGGACGCGCTGGCCGCTGTGATTGGGCATGAGATCGGCCATGTCATCGCCGGGCATGGTAATGAACGTGTTTCGGAGGCATTTATTGCACAGGGCGGGCTCGCGGTTGTGGGCTCGATTCTGAAAGATAAGGAAAGCCCTCGTTATAATTTGCTGATGGGTGCTCTTGGTCTTGGCGCTCAGTTCGGTGTCTTGCTTCCGCATAGCAGAACCCAAGAGTCAGAAGCCGATATCATCGGTTTAAGATTGATGGCGAGAGCTGGGTTTAATCCTGATGATAGTGTGACTTTGTGGCAGAATATGGAGAAGACGTCTGGCACCTCGGGTCCGGAATTTTTGTCGACCCATCCGGCGCACGGAACTCGGATTGAAAATCTGAGAAAAAATATTCCGCTTGTTTCTTCATTTTATCTTGAGCGCAAAGCAAAAAATACGTTGCCTCACTGTAGTTATCGAAATTGATTTGTTTTAATTCTCAACATATGGCCGAGCGAACCTTTGGGTCTGTCGCAGCGAGGCTTTTCCGTCCGGAAGGGCCTTCGCTATGTGTTTTTGAAGCGCTTGGCTGCATGGCGCCCGTATTCACTAGACAAAATGAAATTCATTGGCTTGAAGTTCTCCATGATAAGGCCCGTTTTACTCGCTTTGATTCTTTCTTTCGCGTCGACGACTGCGCAGCCGCTCAGAGACGTGCGAGGGTGTCCATCACTTTTGAAAGACTTGGCGCTATCGGACCTGAACGTTTCTTTAGGGGATTTTCCGGTTCCGCAGTTTTCGTTTGCACGTGCTTCGGGCGATTTTGTCTCTCCAGAATCTATGGCTGCAAGAATAGAAGAAATAAAAAAACTTCATCCAGGCATCGAGGATTTGTCGCAATTGGTGACGTTTTCGCCAGATTCTATAGAGGATGCGGAATTATATTCCAGTCGGGATCGCCTGCAGCGGCTTCTCACCGATCCACAAAATGGCACCAGGCAATTGGTGGGTTTGAGCGTGGTGCGAGGTGAAGATTTGCAAAAGTATTGGAAGCTTATCTCAACGAGACAGAAAGAATCGCCTTTCGTGTTCGGGCAAAAGACTTCTATCTTTCATCCCTTTTTAGTCGCCGCTATAACATCGTATATGATGATGGGCTACGATATGTTAAACAATGGCGGAGAGAAGACCATCCCGAGATCGATATTCCTCAGTTTGCTGCCTACTTTTGTTTTTCAATTTATCTTTTTGCGAGGGGATTTGAATTATCTGAAACTTGCTCGGAATTGGGAGACGACGAAATCGAGAACTCTTTCAATTCTTGAAGCCGTCCAGATGGGGGCCGTCAGCATTGGATTAATGCGGTACGCCTGGCAGCATGATCCCCACTTGTATCATCCTGCAGCTTTGTTTCTTTTTGGATCCTTGATGTCTGGAATAGGAACGACGAAGCAGACTCGCTTGATTTCAAATCTGTTGCATTGTGCATCATTCATCGCGGCCGGAGCTTGGTGGCTGAGCCTTCATCACGTACCGGATGCTTGGTCGATTGCGGCAGGCTTGCTGACAGGGGTAGCCGTAGACAAAGTTGCATCGTCATTGAGGAAACCAACTGATCTTGAGGATCTTTCTCAACTTCCCATGACAGATCCAAAGGAACTTGAACCAATGCACTTGATTCGCAGATTTGAAATGCGAAGAGTGCGCGACAAGCCCGCAATCGACTTTCTTTTCGAGGAGGTTGGACGGACTCATCCGAATGTCATGTACGCGTCTGGTACTCGCGAAATGACACCGGTTCTAGTGATGCATCAGTTGCTTTTGCCGCAACAAGGCGGCCAAAGGTCACGTGACTGGAACCTTCTGCAGTTTTTTGAGATTGAATTCAAAAAGTAGACCTTTTGAAATAGCAGATTGTGTGAGGCTAATCCCTCAGATAAAATCAAAGTCGTGATAGCAATATCCATTCACGATAATCATTTGTTGAGTTATACAGTTGATTCAGAGAAGCATGAGATTGTTCTGCGGACAGTTTCTCGGGAACATGAACCTCCGGAGTATGCGAATATATTATTTTCAGGAGTCATCGCTTACGACTTTAAATTTGATTCTTTCGGGACAATTCTTTTTGAGGTCAGCGAGAGCTCACCTGCTGATATTTTTCGCAAAAACCAAAGCCTGTTTAAAGAGGGAAAATTGCGAAGTTGGCCGATTTTCTTGCGCTATGATTCAGACGCGGATTTTGAGAAGTATCTTCTCGACAATCATATCAAAGGATTTTTTCTGAGCTCGAGTTGTGGAATGGAAGGTTGGATAATGGCGAACTCTGTAGGTGTTCGCGCTTGTGGTCTCACTGGTTAATTTTTCTTTCTTGGAAAGCACGCTGCTGCTTCGTCGAATTGATCGCGCGGCTGAGTCGGCTGAACTAAGTCGGCTCTTGCAGAAATTGCCCCCATCCAGATCCGGATTTGCCAGGAGCTGAGGAATTCTACAGTGATAAGATTCCTCAGATTCTTAGGACAAAAATCACTGACCTTCGGACATTTTTAGGTTTTGGTCTGTGGCTCAATGGCCTCACGTCTAACGACTGGCCAATGGATGATGGTGATGCCAATAATAGAACTATTGCGCCACTGATTGAAGGGCTTATCAATCATGCGGCAGCCCATAACTATTTCGGACTAGAAGAGGTAGATCGCAATCCATTATATTTGCGCGTCGTTCCTTTTTACCATCTGGCAAGAAAATATCAGTTGATCAGAGGTGTCGTCGTTTCTGAAGAAACTGCATTATCTGCTATATCAAAGATAGATGATACAGAGAATGAGAGAGATATAGTCCGTTTGATTGCAGATTTGCCGAGGGGAAATCGATTTTTGGTCAAGGACGGGGGACCGCAGAGCGTGACTTTTGGCCGATCATACTACACTGATTTAATTCCGAACCTCATTGCAAGAAAGCTTACGAGCCTTCCTATATTGTCGGCGTTCTATCGTTGGGCATGGTCGATTGATCATTGGTTGCCCTCAACCTTGTGGCCGAGTTCTCCGAAAGATCGTCAGGAACAATGGGGGATTTTAATGGCAGCATTTCACGGCGCAGCAGTTAGACATAAGTTGCAAATCGACAGTGCAGATGCCGCGGTTTTGGTAGCGCCGTATACGCCGAAATTGGGTGAATCGGCATATTTCCTGGCAACGAAGTATGACGGATGCCAGAGAGGTTTGGCGAGATTCGCTCACTGACCTCATTCCCGAGATGCGAATTGAATTTGTTTGGCTCGCACCTATTTTTTTTGGTCGCTTATTTTTCTTGGCTCGGCGTGAGAATGGTCTTGTGTCTTAAAAGTCCTGTATTTTAAAAATGGCAAGGACAAAAAAATACAGGCAATCTATCTCACGTCCACAATTCTATCTCGATCAATACGTCTTACGGCCGCCGAGCCAGCGCCTGACCAGTAAATTGTGATATCAACGAATGGCCATCGACCTTTTCTCTTTTCTTCAAAGATTTGCTGAGCGACGCGATTGGCCATCGGACTATCATCGTCGGAGAATCCAAACTGATGATTTCTCCAGCTGGGGATTGACTGAATCAAATCAAGCAATTCGGATAAAATCAAAAATTTTCGATCGGGCACATCAATATTCGCGAGCTCGTCAAATTCGGGTGCTGTCACTGGAAAAATCAAAGGGAGTTGAGGCGTATTTTGAATGAACCTTCCCTCTTTTATTAAGCCAAAGCCTTTGAAGATATCGAGAGCGGGATGACCTCGTGATGTGACTAAGGCAATCTGTTCCGCAAGTGTGGGATCCTTTGCGGCCAATTCGTATTCGTGCATGACGAAGCCATACCATTCGGTATCATTATGATCCTTCAACATCTTTCGAACTTGATTTTCAAACTGAGTGCCACGGTAAAGTGAAAATGCGATTTGTGGTGGCGCTTTGGAATAAGGAGAATCTGGTTTGCCAAGTTGGTCTCGGTACTTCGCAAACTCTCCATTGCTGATAATGACCGTCTTGCCAGATGAATTTTCAATGACATAAACACCAGCGAGACATTTGAGCAAATTTCCATCGATATCGAAGGCTCTAAATTGAATGGGTCGCGGAATCCACAGTGGTCGATCCTGAGCATCTATTTTTACTCCCCAACTTTGCAAAAGATCATGACGTTTTGCTGGAGTTAGAAATTGGTATTTAGCTTCAGGAGGATGAAATGTGCCGAAAACGAGTGGAAGAAATAGACTTATTTTTTTGGTCAACAATGTTAAGGACGTAACGCAATTCTGAAGGATCATTTCTTGGTTCCTTGTCTTATTTCTTGGGAGGAAAGCATGAATGTATCACTCCGTCTACAGGAAGATCTTTGAGAAGGCTTGCTGTTTGAATTTTCATCGTTCAGAATTTGAGAATGATAGAGCTCTTTCAGTTTCCCGGTTTGAACAAGTCTTTGAGTATGAGTCCATTTTGTACGAAGGTTGAACTTTATCTTAAGATGACGGGTTTGCCGTACAAGAATCATTTTATTATGGATCCTCGTCCCGGGCCGAAGGGAAAAGCTCCGTATATCGTCGATGGTGATTTAAGAATCGGTGATTCACATTTGATCATTCAGTACTTGAAGAAAAAATATGGAGATTCTTTAGATGCACATCTTTCGCCTGTCGAGCGTGCGACGGCTCTCGCGTTTCAGCGCTTGATGGAAGAAGATCTATATTGGGCGCTACTCTACGCGCGGTGGGGCGACGAGAACGGATATGCAAAAATGAAAGAGATCATTGGAAAGAATCTTCCGTTTTTTTTGCGTTCCTTCATCATGGGTAAGATTCGCAAAAACTTATTGAGACAGGGATATGGTCACGGAATGATGAGGCATTCCGCTGATGAGATTTATGCTCGCGGCATCGAAAATTTAACGGCGGTTCGAGATTTTTTGGGGACTAAGAAATATATGATGGGTGATCGGCCCTGCTCGCTTGATGCGACGGCTTTTGGATTTCTGCAGGCGATCAAGGACAGTCTCGTGCCAAATGTTTATCAGACATTCGTTTCATCTCATGGGAACCTGTCTGCCTATTGCGACCGTTTAAAGGCTGACTACTTTTCTTAAGTCATGCGACTTGGAAAAACTGGCGAGTGTGATATAGAGGGCAGCATATGTTGTCGTCATTGGTTTTTTCCCCGCTTAATCGAGTTAAATCCGTAGTTTATGCCTCCACGTTGGTTCTAGGACTCTGCCAGTCCGCCATTGGTGGAACCCTGACATATGATGTCAGTGGTCCAAATGGTGAGAATGGGCGCAATGGGCGCAACTATTCAGGTTCTAGTGCGGGGCACGGCAGAGATGGCGGTAATGCCGGTCCGGCAAGCAATGGTTCTGATGCTGGATCTGTTGATCTCTCGATGCAGGATCATTTCAATGAGGGGCAGGCTGGCCCAGCATCCGTCGTGATTCGATCCCGGATTCTTCCTTCAAATGGCGTTCTTCAGGAGTCGTCCGTGACTGAAAGGCTCTCGCCTGCAAGTCCACGAATTCGAATTATTGCCCGCGGTGGAAAAGGTGGAGATGGTGGCCATGGTGGAAATGGTGAAGACGGAGGCCGAGGTCGCGACGGCACTGATGCAACTCGCTCCTCTCGTGGCACTGATGGAGGCCGTGGATATGATGGAGGAGATGGCGGAAATGGCACGCCCGGTGGAGATGGTGGCCGAGGCGGTCGCGTTGTTGTTCGGTTAGCTGCGACTGATTTGCATCTGGGATTTCTGCTCGAGACAATTGATGTCAACGGCGGACGAGGCGGTGCTGAGGGTGAAAATGGATCTGCAGGAAGCGGTGGCGCCGGGGGCTCTGGGGGAAGCTCGACGAGCTGGCAAGAAAAGACGGGTGAAAGAAGTATTTCTGTTTCTAACGGTGATGGATCTTTCAGTCACAGACGAGAGGATGTTTTTTCAACGAGATCGAATCCTGGCGGCAGTTCCGGGGCAAGTGGATCTGACGGTCGAAGTGGCCGTGGTGAAACTCATGCAGGAATGCCTGGACCTGATGGATCTTTTGAATTTTTGGTGACGGAGAATAATGGACGAGTATCGAAGTATCATTCTGTCTCAGACCTTCGACTGATTTCCTACGAACTAATAGAGACTGACGAAGTGTCGAGAGATGGCATCATTGAGCCGAGTGAAAATTTGACCATTAGAAATATTGTCATTCAAAATACTGGAGAGATGCCAAGTCCCGCAGGCAAGGCTGCTGTTCTCATTGGGTTGCCCCAAGCGGATTGGCTCAAATTGCCAGCGCGAATTTCTATTCCGAGTCTAAAACATAATCAGACATTCACGATTGTCGAAGATTATAAAATTCAAATAGCGCCTCTGACCGCCTTCCAACAAAATCGTCGGTGGGCACGTTCTGAAAGGATTGATCCGCAAGCATCAGTCACAAGAGTTTATTACGATTATAAAAATTTTTCTCGTCAGCAGACAATTACGATCACTCTTCCCATCGAAATCTCAGAAATTAAGGTGCCAGAGACCTTGGCACCAGGTGAACGTTCGGCCATTTCATTTCGAGTGAAAAATATTTCATCGAAACCTCTTGGATCGAGCACGGACGGAAAACGCGCTGTTGAAGTTCTTTTGGCGCAAAAATCTCAAACAGAACTTCCATTCCAATTTGAAGGTCTCAACGGTGAGGTTCAATTGACAAATGGTTTTGTGGAAAAGATTTTGTCTCTTAATCCAAACGACGAAACAGTGGTTGAAGGATATTTGCGAGTTCCTGAATCCATAGAACCCTATTCCTCGGTCGATTTTTCGGCGAGTTTGAAATTTCCGCAGCTTGGCAGTTTGGATGAGGCCCGCATTGTTCAAGAAAATACGACCCGGTTGCGCATTGGTCAGAAATATCGGTATACCCCCGGTGCGGATATTTTAATGATTGTGAACCACAATACTGAGCGAAATGAGATTCTTGCGTGGACCAATTTATTCAAGAAGCTGGGTTTGAAATTCGATATTTGGGATACCAATTACTATGGTTATCTCAATCTAAAGAGAGCGCTGGATGATGATGGTTCGACGCTGATGAAACTTTATGCGCATAAAACCGTGATTCTTTTGAATAATAAATCAGATCGAGAGAAGTCGAAGATGGGATCCGATGCTCTTGACGCCGAAGAATTTGTCGAGGCGGCCTCGAAACGTCTCATGAACTTCTATGTGATTGGAGGGCAAGGTGGTGTCGATTTTCTGAAATGGCTGATGACGACGGATCCTGATTCGCAGGGACTTATCGAAAATCCATCAGATCTCGGTCAGTTGAAATCGACGCCGGCCTCTTTTGTTCGACACATCGATGTGAAGAAACCAAATGAGAAACGCTGGCTGAAGCGAAGCACGACGCTTTCTTCAAGCCTCTATGAGGCTTATCCGGATCAGCGCTTCGTTTTTGAAGGCCTGACGAATCGTGTCAACCATGCCTACGATCAGGTTGTGATCCGGACAACGATTGCTCCGGCCCGGGGACGTGCCTCATATCTGTCTCAGCCCGATGAAGAAGTCCATACGGAGGCGTTCGTCAATAGTGAAGCCAATATCAGGGCACTTCTCTTGAATTTGCCGATGAAGAAAAAGCTAAATTTGTTGGGCAAACTTAATGCCGTGCATCTGGAATCTGTGCCGCATGTCAGTGAATACCTTTATCAGGCTGTTTTGCACGATATAGTTGAAGAGATCGATCTTTGGCGAAGAGCTCCAAAGGCCTTTCATAAGACGAATCGTGTCGCAATGAATATGCAATATTTTTTGTCGTATGTTGATTCGCGATTTCGCTTTGCTCAAAATGATGTGAGCGATCAGATGAAGCTCTTGATCGCGTCTTTAGCGGCTATCGATTGTTATTTAGATGCCATACCCGATTCCGTACTCGAAGATTATCTTCGCGCAGATTTCGATCTTTGGATGGACACTCAGTGGCCAAAGATTTTTGAAGGTAATCATGGAACTGCAAAAAAACTTTTTGATGCCAAGAAAATGGCTCTGCGAAAAAGTATAAAAGCTCGTGGAAAGGTTCTCGTTGGGCTTGACGATGTCGAGGTGCTCAGACATTTGCTGGTGTTCCCAGCAAAACGAGAGTTGAAGACGACGGACGAAATCTTGAAATACGGTAATTTGGTGGATAAGCCATGAAAAAAAATCTCTTAAAAATATTTTCGTTGTTAACACTGTCACTTTTGATTTCATCTGGTCTGGATTATTTGATGGCAGCAAATGCTGATTCAGAGAACGTTCCATGTCGTTCGGTATTGATTGGGGTTGGTCAGAGCTACTGGGGGCAATATTTCTGCCATCAATGTAATCAACTTTATTCGGCCAGGCCAAATGTTCAGGGTCGTCAGCAATGTCCCACTTGCGGTAAAGCTCATGAAAGGCCAAGAGATGGATCGGATGATGCCATTAACTTACCGCATGATGAAGTCATTGTTGACGGAAAGCCATACTTAAGAATTTGGGTTCCAGAGGCGGCTATTGTTGTAGGTGATCCTACGGCAAAGTTTGCTGGTAAGGGGGCGCTTCAGTCTTGTTTATTCTGTGGATCCAGCGGCTTTGCTATTGATAAAGCCTGCGGAGGTTGTGGTGCGCAGTTTGAGAAAGGCGCCGCGCGGTCAAAGGCTGTAAGAGTTCCTCAAGTTGTTCAGGCGTCGAGTCGTCCAACTTCTCAGGCAAAACCTGCGAGTGGCGCGAGCCGTGGCGTTAACCTCGCTGAGAAAAGAATGTCGGCCCCGGCTCCTTCACCGAACCTGCCGCATGAATTTAGGCCTATCCGCTCCAACAGCGGCTTGGCCGCTTTGAGATCCGTCTTAATTGGATCGAGCATTGGAGCGACCGCCCTTTCAGTAGCTGTTGGTCTCACTCTTTTTGGTCGCAGTCCTTATATCGCTGAAGGGCATGTGGTTGATGTTTCTGGGCCAGCGATCACGGTGACTTATACGGCGCGAAGAGGGCAACAACAGCAGCTGACATTTATAGCAGAGAATGTCGGCGTTCGAGTCGGCGATTCAGTGGAGTTACACGGGCGACGTTGGGGCAGCATCAAGGGCGGCGAAACGTCTGCCGGAATTATTTTGTCTCTCAAGCCGAAAGACTGATTTTTTTTCGAACATTCGATAATCATTGCCAAAGAAACGGCCTTTTCGTTAACGCTGAGTGATAGGGTTTTGAATTTTAAATTCAAATAATCGTTCAGGGAGCCGGATATGCGTCAGTTTCTTTTTTCAGTGATCTTCTTATTTTCTGTATCAGCCTTTGGTGCTGAGATTCCATCAGGAAAACCCGCCAACTTCTGTCGCTTTTTTCTTGGATCTCTGAATGTGGAAAATGCGCATCCTCCGTATATGACGATTCCAGATCGGGTTGCTGAATATACGCCGATCAAGCACCTGGGATCAATTCGTGCGCGGGGATTGGCTGGCTCTCCGAATCGTCGTCTGCCCAATTGGACGCGAGAAAAAGTAGAGCTCAAGCTTGGGCAGTTACAGACTCTTTTGGGGCTCTGGCCTGAGAGGCCTGCGGTGCTTGGAATTGTGGAAGTGCGAGATGCGAGTATCACTGGCAAAATTGCAACTGCTCTTGGTTACAAGGAGCCGATCGTGAGTGCGAGCAGCAATGAGCGCGGAATGGATGTAGGATTGCTTCTTAATCCATCGCCGGAGCTGGAAATCGTGAGCACGCAAGAGGTGCCGCTGACTGGCCCAGAGTTTGCCAACTACAGAACAAGGAATTTGTTGGTCGTAAGTGTCTCCGTCGCACAACGTTTTTTACTTCACTTTGTTGTGGCTCACTGGCCGTCGCAGGGAGGGCCGACCGAAGCTCGTGTTGAGGCGGCTCGTCAGACTCGAGCGCTGGTGGGCAAACTGAAGTCTGATTATCCTGGATCCGAAGCCATCGTCATGGGAGATTTTAATACTTTGGATTCTGAAAAAGATATTCTTGGTCGTCACCCTTTTCGAGATATTTTGCTTGAAGCAAATGGGGCTGCAACTCTGGTGGATGCGTTTACGTTGGAATCAATGAGAGCTCCAGGAGCCCATCCAGAGGGAACTTACTACTACGCGCCGAATGATGAGTGGAATCGCCTTGATCGATTTTTCGTGAC
The DNA here is from genome assembly GCA_964626465.1 of uncultured Bacteriovoracaceae bacterium. GTDB lineage: Bacteria > Bdellovibrionota > UBA2394 > UBA2394 > UBA2394 > CAZRCG01. The sequence continues at coordinate 41,746 of CAZVFP010000001.1, forward strand.
GGATGGATTGCTTCGAAATCGCCCTAACGGACTTCGGCTTGTGAGCAAGACTTATCGCGTGAATGCTCCCGAGGCGGTGACTCACGAAGTGAAGCGCCGAGACGGATCAACAATTCGCGTACCTTTGAGATACGATCCAGAGGCAACAACGGCAGCGCGTGCAGGCTTTACGGATCATTTTGGAATTTCTGTTGGAATTGAAGCGCATTGGCAGGATTCTGGCTTGGAGCGTGTGCGATTTCTTTTAGATCAAGACATTTTGCTGGCCAGATCGGTTATCCTCTTTCCGAAATCGCCAAAGGGGGCTCGTCGCTTCATCTCGTGGTCTGAGTATGTGGCAGAAAAAGATAAAATCGGCGTGGACGGTGCCAAGTTTGGAGCATTTGAGATTCGTGAGGGCGAGAGTTTCGTCCGATTGCGAGACGGAGATGATGGAAAAAATTGGTACTTCAATGATTTGAGATACGATAGCGAAGGCGGCGATATTGAAAAAATCCGCGGTCCAAGGTGGGACGAATTTGTGGCTGCACTTGCAACGCCGGAATCCGCAAGGCGCGTTCTTCTGCATATTCCCGACTACAGAACACATCGACCTGAGTCAGTCTATCAACTGCTGCTGGATTTGCGTGAAAAAGGAATCATTGCCGAATTGCCGCTTCTCGAAAATATAGAGCAGGCGCCTTCGACAATGCCGGTCGATTTAGCTGAAACGAAGGCGAAATAGTTGCTAAACTTGGCACGCAACTTGCTTTAAATTGAGGACGATGCTCGCGTATTTATCGGCCGTGTATTTTTCAGTTGTGTCTCAGACAAATGTTTTGGCTGAGACGCTTCCGACCTGCTCAACAAATGCGTCGATCGTTCAGCAAACCAACAAAATTTTTGAGAAATCGGCAAAGAAACTGGAAAATCGGCGAGTGTTTCTTCCGCTGAGCCAGATGCCTTTGTCCCTTAATTCATTGGATGCCGTAGCGTTCAATCCCAGCGATCGCTCTCGCTTGACTCAGATCTCTCTCATTCTGCAGATTTCGGTCATCCACGTGAGTGGAGAAGGTTCAAGAAGTCTCAGTGACGTGACGATTTCGCGCCAACGTTCTGATTTTATGACGTCGGTATCGCAAGAGATGAAGCAAAAAAAATTTTCAGTGAATTCGAATTTGCCACCCATTTTACCGCACCAACTTTTTCCTCTTGAGGCAGCGTTTAGCTCGACCAATCAAGCAGCTTATGCGAGTGCTTTTGTTGCCCCGGGCCGGGTGCTCGGCGAGGGGCGATTTACTTCCCTCACTCCCCTCCTTCTGTTCAAAGATTTTTCGGATAAAACAGGTATCTTAAAAGAGATGATCAATGCTCTCATTTGGAAGCAGAGAGCTCAGAAGGGTTTGATGGATCCATGGTCTGTGACTTTTCATTTTCAAAATCCTGACGATTATGAATTCTTGAGAGAGAATGAGCAGGAAGAGTTTTTGCTGCGGCCGACGCATTATGTGCCAAAACTCTTCGAGAGAAGCCAACGATTTTATGATCAACTGGCGATTCAGTTTGATGCGCAGTGGCTGCTCTTTGAGAACTCCGAGTATTGGGGACTCTCTGGGACTGTTCGAAGGGAGGCCCTTGAGAATCTGCGTGCAATTTTGGGAAGTCCTTATGAGGGTGGCGTGGATGGATCAGTGGGACTCGTCAAGCTGGTCGGAGATATTTCATCTCGAATTGGAGCATTGGCGTCTAGGCCTGATGGATTCAAAGATCCTCGTCTCGATGGCCAGCTTCGTGAGTTCGAAAGCTGGCTCCGCCAGCGAAAGGCATCTGTAGATGCCGCTTATGCGTGGCTTCAAAAACAGAATTAATTCATAGGCTTTGCTCGCCGACTTGTGTTCCTTCGGGCTTAGTGTTGCAATGGTAGTCTTGGGGGAACAGTTTATGAGGTTATATGCGCTTATTTTGTCGTTTTTTTTATCCTGTCTCGGGCTCTTCAGAAACGAATTTGACGTTCTAGCCAGCGTGAATCCGAAGGAATCAAAACGCAATTTTAAGCCTGTGAATTCTCCCTCTCCTTCGCCTGAGGCGAGTGATAAGCCGTCGTCGGGTGGGGTGACAAAAACAGAGACCGGACTCCCCGGCACTAAATCTACTTTTAATTTTGTGGATGGTGGCGATCGTCGGGCTTTGGAATATTCGGTTCAGGTGGGTTGCCAAACCGTGACTGGAAGTAGTTTGGCCAATCGTTATGAACTGGAAGTTTGTATTAGCCCAGATTTCAAGACACGAGTTTTTTCTTTGAAAGTTTCTGTTCAGTGTGATGACGAGAAAGATCCGTCGAAGGTGATTGCAGCAATGGGTCTTTTGTCGCGTCGAGCAGAACATTATTGTGTGACTGAAAAGGCTCACAACTTAAGCTATAAAGAATCCTGCGGGTATGAGCCCATGGCAGCCTGTGGGGGTGATTGGTACAGCACTAAAGGAACGAATTGCCAGCGAGAGAATATCAAATATTGTTGTAGTCCTGGTGTCGATTGTAGTCGCTATCAGAAGGAGTTCGATCTGAATCGAATTATTAAGTATTCGGAAGAACCCATATGGCCATCGTTTTAGGTTCTAGAAATATCAGACGAGCTCTGGCGATTTTTGCGCTATCTTTTTTGACCTGTGGATGTAAGGCGATTCCTGACGTCGCGTTGGAAGAGAATATCGATAAGACAAAAAATCCGGCGAGTTCTTTACCTCAACCGACGAGTCTTGATCAGGCAAATCAGAAGACTCAAAACCAGCCCGAGACCTCTCCTTCTCCGTCTCCATCTCCGGCAAAGCCGCCTGTGGCGGCTTCTCCTGCGAAACCGGCCCCCGTACCTGCCGCCCCGGTTATTCCTCCTATGCCGCCACCGGTACCGGCGCCAGTTCCTCCTCCTGTAAATCCTCCACCAGCGACGCCGACGGCACCCCCGCCAGCTGCGCCAACTCCAACAGCTCCAGTGAATGCGCCGATCGATCCGTCATGGCCAGATCCAGCAAAGGATTTGCTCATTGTTTATAATTCAAAGTCCAAAGACAGTGTAGATCTGCTCAATTACTATAGAACGCAGAGAGCTGCAGGCATTGAGAAGGCCCCCACATTTGCGATAGCGTTTCCAACGTGGTGTGAAGTTGGATCTGATGGCTGCTATTCACCAGATTCCGAGTTAGTTCCCGGATGGCCAGTTGACTATGCTCAGATTGAAGTTGTTAAGCCAATTCTCGATCATCTGAAAACTCGCCCTACTATAAAACATGTTTTACTCCTCTATGGAATCCCCACGAGAAGTGTTAATTTTTCGGAATCGATTTCAAGCCGAATCAGTGGCCCCTCCAATACGAAAGTAACAACGATCAATATGGGTTCCGCAGAATCTACGAAAGCCTATATTGACAAGCTCGTGCGGATGAAAAATTCGATGCCACAAACGATGGGGCCGATCATTTCGTCCAAGTCGAGCCCTTTGCGGGGCGTTGTCTATGGATTCGAAGATGCGGGGTCGAGGTATGGTGGAATTCCTTGGAACGGGCAACAGGGAGAGCTTCGTCGTGATGCGGTTCTCAGTGTTAATCCATCGGCGATTATTGATTTTAGACCTTTTGGAGCTCAACGAATCAGCACCCTCAAAGATGTTGCAGGTTTTGTCACCTGGGGAGCAAATGGAGGCCGAGAACCGACTTACTCAGGCGATGGATCAATTAAGTTTTCCGGAAATTCATCTTGGTGGGTGTTGAACACGATTGAGTCTTTCAATGGTCAGCAACGTGTTGCTTGGCAGGGCTCATATGAGCGCTGGTTTGCAAAGAATGCATTTGGCTCTGTGAATTATGAGAATACGCCCGTTGCTGCGACGGCGCATACCACCGAGCCTAGCCTTCTTGGTGTTGCGGACGCGAGTCTCTATGCATGTTGGGAATCTGGAAAACTTTGGATTGATTGCGCAGCATCAGCCACGCGTACGCCAAGCTACTTAAATCTGGGTGACCCTTATATCTCTCGATAGGTGTTGTTGATCTCGAGAGCTTCAAAGAAAATATCTTGAGTCACAATCGAGTCTGCATCGAGCGAAAGCGCAAGAGTCTGTGGCCGATAACCCGGCGCAGCAAAGTTAAATTCATAGCTTCCAGCGATGAGGGGTTTAAAGAAAATTCCATTTTTGCTGGCTCTTGGTTTTTCATCTTTGTATGCCAACCCGTTAATCGAAACGAATCCGTCGATTGGCTGACCCGTCTTTGCGTCTAACATTCGTCCTCTAAGCTGAGGCCCCGCGACCATACGATTGAGAAGATAATTCCATCCGGCTCGTTGCCCGATCACTGTTTTGTCTCGCCATTCGTCATAAGACGGCTGGAATCCTTGATCCGAGCCATTTACTTCGATGACATAAGCAAGCGTATTCACTTCATTGTACATCCACGAAATATCATCTCCGTCGACCGGATATAAAATTTCCCATCCAGTTCCGTAACGATAGGTTCCTCTGCCATCATCTGTTTTTAGTTTTTTCGCGAGCGACGCGCCGATTTCTCTCACGATCATATTTTCAGGAGTTAAATGATCCTGGCAACCATAGGGAGCGATCACCAGCTCGCTATAGGAATGATAAGAAATATCCATTGCGAAGTTTTTATCTTTCACGAATTTCATCATTGAAATCGTCTCGGGTTCACTGGCGGCCTTTTCGCCACGATAGGTTTGATTTCTTTGACTTCCGCTGCTTCCACCGCAGGTTCCCCATTCATAGGGATAGTTTCGATTAAGATCGACGCCCCATGTCGATTCAGAATCTCCCCGAGCATTCTTTCGCCACCAATTATCCTTTGTCCAAGCAATATCATTTCCATCAGGATTGAATTGCGGGAGTATCCAGATGGCCAGATTTTTGAGCCAGACATTCACCCAGGGTGTTTCTGGATTGTCGTAGTTTGTGACGAGATAGTTCATGATGTCAGTAGTGATTTCCGTTGTCATGATTTCGCGAGCGTGATGCATGCCATTGAAGAGGATGGTTGGCTTATAGTCGATATTGTCGGGTGTCGAAATGCGAACTGCAAAAATCGGTTTGCCACGCAGACTATTTCCAATTGATTCAACGTGGACTAATTCCGGATACTTCTCTTGCAAGGCTCGAATATTGGAGACAATTTTAGCATATGTCTGGTAGCGGGGATCGATGCCGCCAATCTGTTCACGGATGATTTCGACACTGTAACCACTGTCTTTCAATAGTTCGAAATATTCGGGGGATCCAACAATATCGAGTGTATTTTTTTCAAGATCTTGGCCTGCAATATCAATAGAACCAGGAATGCTTTGGATGCGCATTTCAGAATCTCTCAGGTTCAGGCGGATCAACACTTTAGGGTCTTCGATTTCACTCTGAGCGACGGTGATTTGCGAGACGAACAGCAAAGCGATAGCATAAATATATTTCATTTATCTTTCCTCCCTCCAAGGATCTGATGATTCAGATATCACTATTCTACCGACACAGACGTTCTTATCCCACAAATTTGGAGGGCGGCTTCAAGGTAAATCTGAATGCAGAGAGACTGCGCTATGCGCCACAATGAAATGCGTTGATGAAATGTGGTTTATTTTGCAGCAGGATCTTTTTGCTTGGGAGGATCATAAAAAATTTTCTCAAGTCCCTTCCAGTAGCCCTTCATGAGTTCCGATAGTCGATTCTGCTCCGCGGGCCCAATAGTAAAATTTGTTTTGATTTCTTTTTCACGCTTCTGCATGACTTCAATAGTTTTAATTCCGAGAGCTGTGAATTCTGGATCGTCGTCAAAAAGATCTCGAGTGAATTGAGAGTTCAACGCTTTTGCTGCTTCAACGGCCGCTTGTGGGCTTGATACCTTATCGACTGTATCTACAAGTGTTTGAGCAACTGAGAGCTGAGCTTCATCTTCAACTAGAATCTGAATTTTTGAAATCATGTCAACGAACGGTTTTATCGGGTCTTCAGCTTTGTGGTCCGTAAAATATTCAAGACGTTTTTTAAAAAAAACCATCGCCAATTCCGTGGCTTCGATATCATCAATTCCAAAAAGCAAATCCATGCGGTCATGATTTTGCGCATACCAGGTGATATAGGAAATGGTTTCGCTGTCTGATGTCCGTCTTGCAATTTGCACAACGAGATCAACTTTTTCATGCGAGACTAAATAATCCATAATATCTGGGCTGAAGGTTGAATGATGTTTTTCAACAAATGTTTCAAGCGCCAGCTCGCCGAGATACGACGTCTTGCCGTCAAGAATTTCCACGATATCTGAGCTTACAAAATTGACTGCGCCAAGCAGACCGATGAGTTCCGCGGCCAATCTTCTGACAGGACCATCAAGAGGTGTTAGCTCTGTGGCGGGCAATTTGAGTACATCGACGATCGATTCGACGAGTTCTGGGTAGTTCACAAGGTTGATGTTTTCAGGTAGCTTCTTGATTTCTTCGAGGCCCATTTTCACTACAGCGAGACTCTTGGTATATTTGATGCGCCTTAATGCAAGTTCAACGATTGAGCGCTGCTCTGGTGTTCCAAGAAATGGTTTTTTCGGAACATGCATTCTCCACTTAAATACCGGCGTAACAACAGGTGCATTGGTACCGGGGGTACCAGGTGTACCGGGGGCACCGGGAATCTCAATGGGTGAAGTCGTTGGAGGGCTGTTTGTGTCCGAGGTTTGAGCCGCGAGTGGGTATGCAGTAAAAGACATTGTGCATACAAATATGGCTGTCGAAACTTCCCTCATCCCAACTACCAATTTAGTCGCGACAGTTTCGAATAGACAAGTATTATCAGTCGGTTGACTGTGCGTTGTAAGCTCGAATTGGTGCGTGCAGGAATTCTCGAATCGAGCTAGTAGTAAAACACCCTTATGGTAAAGCCCGCCCCGATTCCATTCGATTCAAAGACTCTTTATCGCGAGGCCTGTCGCTTTTTTCTGCCGACGTCGCGTGAAGAAATGCAGTGGAAGGGTTGGTCCGAACTTGATGTGCTTCTTGTTTCAGGCGATGCATATGTCGACCATCCGACTTTTGGCATTCCCTGTCTCGGCCGGTTTTTGGAAAGCCTTGGACTGAGAGTCGGAATTATTCCTCAGCCGCGCTGGGAGTCCATCGACGATTTTTTAGTCATGGGGCGCCCTCGATTGTTTGTGGGGGTCTCTTCTGGAACTGTTGACAGCATGATCAATAACTATACGGCGAATAAAAAATTTCGTTCTGACGACATGTATTCTGAGGACGGAAAAGGCGGAAACAGGCCGGACTATGCGAGTCTCGTGTATTCAAAATTGGCGCGACAAGCTTTTCCAGAGACGCCAGTCATCGTCGGCGGTGTGGAGGCCAGCTTGCGACGCTTGGCACATTACGACTATTGGCAAAACAGAATTCGACCCTCGATTCTATTAGAGCTCGAGGCAGACCTGATGGTTTTTGGCATGGGTGAAAGACAGTGCCGCGCATTGGTGAAAGAACTGCAAAAAGTTGAAACTCAAACTGGCTGTGCAGTGAATATTGGCGACCCACTTGCGCAAGCAGCCATTGCGAAGATGAAGCGTGAGCGAGGTTTTGCTTATTTGACGACCAAAGAAATTGCGCGTGAGCTTGAACCAAGACTCACTCTTCCCTCTTTTGAAGAAGTTCGTGATGACAAGAAAAAATTTGCAAAGGCTTCACTGTTTATCGAAAAAGAAGCGAGCCCTTATAATGGGCGTCGTTTGGTTCAGTATCATGGCAATAAGGCGGCAGTGATCAATCCCCCAGCATTGCCATTGACCACGGCTGAACTAGATGCCGTTTATGAGTTGCCTTATACAAAACAGAAACATCCCCGATATACGAAGCGCATTCCCGCCGCCGAGATGATTCAATTTTCAATCAATTCGACTCGTGGATGCTTTGGCGGATGTTCGTTTTGTGCCATCACATTGCACCAAGGACGTATTGTTCAATCTCGATCGGAAGAAAGTCTCTTGAAAGAATTAGAGGGATTAAATCAGGTGAATGGATTTAAGGGTATCGTCAGCGATATCGGAGGCCCCACAGCCAATATGTATAAGCTCCGATGCAAGAGCGAAGATATTCAGAGTAAGTGCCGAAAACTGTCGTGCGTACATCCTGGGGTTTGCCCACATTTGCATACGGATCATACTCCGCAGGTAGGATTGCTGAAAAAAGCGCGGAAGATTCCTGGAATCAGAAAAATTTCGATCGCCTCGGGGCTTCGGTACGATATCGCGCTTGCCGATAAGAAAGCTGGCCACGAATACTTGAAAGAGTTGATTCAAAATCACGTCGGCGGACACTTGAAGGTTGCGCCAGAGCATTTAGATTCTGAAGTCCTGCATTTGATGAAAAAGCCAGGCCTGAAAGACTTTGATGAATTCGTGAGCTATTTCGAAAGAGTTTCACAGGAAGCTGGAAAAGAGCAATATATCGTCCCTTATTTCATCAGTGGTTTTCCTGGAACTACTCACGAGAAAATGGAAGGGATCTACGAATACTTGAGATCCAAAGGATGGAACTTGCAGCAAGTTCAGGCTTTTATTCCTACTCCTATGACTTTGGCCACGGCTATGTACTGGACCGGTTTGGATCCTCAAACGAGAAAGCCCTTGTTTGTTGCGAAAACATTTGAAGATCGAAAGCTGCAGCAGGCCCTTCTGCAGCCGCACAAAGAGCAAAACCACGAATCGGTGCGACGCTATTTTCAAAAGAAACAAAGAACGCCTGCAAAGACGAGTCAGAATCCGCGAGCTGTTATTGGTCGAGTTCCCCGCAAAAACATGGGGCCTCATTTGCTTCTTGATCAGCGCTGAGGCGCCGTCATATTCATTTTTAGCGGGATATTTTGCTGTCGCTCTAAGATATCGAGAGTTTCATGCGCTCTAAAATTTTTTTCTCTATCGTCTATATCTAGTTCTTCCGGATTTGACTTATCCGGCGTTAGGCTGCCCACGATGAAGGTGCCGATAATTGTGCTGAGAATCAGGCTGGTCAATGCCATCACTTCAGGATCATGAATTTTTGTTTCCGCGTGAATATTATTTCTTGATGTCGACATGAGAAGCAACAGCGAGATAAGTAGTGACCGACCGACAAAACAAATATTTTTTCTCACTAGTGCTTTCTGACATCTTGATCGATTCTTGTGAAGATCTTTATGTGCGTGATTGCCAGCTGACTTGCAGCGAGGTTACATAGCTTACCGAGAAGGGATTTGATATTGCCTCAAAAAATACTTCAGCTGTTCATTTCATTTTCATTCAGCGTGATGTTGCTGCTGTTGCAGAATCTCGGCGCCCAAAGCTTGATGTGGACGTCTCATCGATATTTTCTTGATCAGCGCGAAAATTTATTTGTGTCAAATAGTTCGCCGTCCCAGTTATTGGGAAATTATCCGTCACTGTTCGAACGTCGTTCTATGGTTTTCAGGAATTTAACTGCGGATACATTTTTTCGACCCACACGGGAGCGTTTTTCGATTCAGTGGAATGCGCAAGTGGCGGGTCTTTATCAGCAGCCCTATCGTGAGCCTCTCATGGGCTCAGACCGCTGGCCTGTGCATTATTCGGACGTTGTACACGATTCTGAGGGCCTTCTTTCGCATCAACCCATCGAAGGAGCTCATTCTTGGACGGGTCTAGAAGCGCAGTGGATGCCGAGTAGTTGGCTTGGTTTGAGTGGCAAGATTTCGTCTGGAAAAAATTGGCGAAAGGACGATTTATGGTGGCAAGTTGACGAGCTTTATACCGATATTCGCATAAACAAATTGATTCTCTCTGTAGGACGAAAGCCTCTGTTTTGGGGACAAAATGGAACTGGATCATTTCTACAGTCATTGAACGCGAAAAATCTCGACCTTATTGAACTGACGAATTTGCCGCTCATCCTTCCCTCTTTTTTTCGCCATTTGGGGCCAGTGAAAGCTGACTTTTTCTTCTCTCGTCTCGATGCTGAAAGACTTCCATCGAATGATTTTTTCTCGGGCTGGCGACTTGGTTTTAAGCCAACGAAAAAATTCGAGATGAATATTTCTGGAGTGTATCAATGGGGAGGAGACTCGATTGCTTCAGAATCTTGGTATCATGCACTTGTAGAATATTTTGGGGGGCGGGTTCAGACAGGTTCCACCAACCTGGATACATCGAATTTCTTTAATCGTGCGGGCTTGCTCGATTGGCGGTTGACGTTTAGCGACTGGAAATATCCAACCTCATTCTACAGCGAGAATCATTTGGAAGATTGCTGTGGAAATCCATTTTTTCTTCTCAAGAAGGCTGTCTCATACTCTTATGGAGCCCATGTACTGTCGAGTCATGAACCAGATGCATGGCGATTCAGACTCGAGTATTTAAAGACGGGAAACGCCATTTATTATCATCAGACTTGGCCCTCTGCTGCATCAAACGCAGGGCGTTTGATGGGTCACGATATGGGGCGAGATGCTCAAGAAATTTATGTCGAGGTTGCAAAAAACTTAAGTCCTTTGAGAATCGACTGTCGTCTCTATGGATTCTGGAGGGAACGACTTAGAACTGGCCGATTATCAACGGTCTCGGAGGTTCCGGACGTCGACGCACATGGTTTGATTCCCTATTTCACGGAAAGTGAAAAAACTTCAGCCATCGGTTTCAATATGAAATGGGCATGGTCGAAGTTTCTTGTTTTTGATGCCGGGGGTCTGATTGATTATGTTTTTAACAAAGAAGGCCGAGGGGGTGTAAATAGGCTCGAAGGTGGCTTCCAAATGGGGTTTTCGGCCTTGTTTTAGGCCTCGTCCTCGATAGACACGGGCCTTAAATTGTAATTATCTACGTCATGCTCGCGGTCGTTCCACGACGGATTAAAATTCGTGTCAGCGTTTTGTCAGTTGTCGCCGCAGCCATCATCTTTGCGCCGTGGTCGTTTTCTCAGTCGATCGTTTTCAATCTTGTGTGGACTTTATTGAGTGTCTTGTTTGGGCTCTATATGCTCTGGTGTTATTGGCCAAAACTCAATTGGGGAATCGGTCGTGAAATATCAGGATCCCTCGCGATTGTGGCTGGCCAGAAATTCTCATTAACTTTTGATGATGGCCCTACACCGGGGCTCACTGAAAAAATTTTGGATATTCTTACTGCCACAAATATAAGGGCTTCGTTCTTTGTCTTGCTTCCAAAAGCGAGAGAGAATCCTGACCTTATTCGACGCATCGTCAACGAGGGTCATGAGCTCGGCCTGCACGGTGAAGATCATCGTTCTCCATTCTTTAGAACGCCTCAAGATCTCTTTTTGTCTCTGTCGCGCGCGAAGGCTGAGCTAGAAAATATAGCCGGTCGATCCGTAGATCTGTATCGACCGAGTCATGGTTGGAAAAATATAGCTCTGCTGATCGCTGTGAGACGTGCTTCTCTAAAAATCGTGCAATGGGATTTGGGCGTTTGGGATACAGCCAATCCGGATCTCAATACTTTATTTGATCGATTGAAACTCTCTTCTTCCGCTTCACATGAAAACAATAGAAAGACAATTTTACTCCATGATGGTAAAAATGATGACCCTCAGATGCCCGCTCATGGTGTCGTTCTCTTAAGTGCTCTCGAGAAGTGGTTGCGTTTTGAGAATTCTCATCGCAGTGATCAATCTAATTCGACTACTCGCGTTGCATTTGGGGGATGGCTTGGTTTCTTCGTCGTGGTGGCCCTTTCAATCTTGGCGGTTCGTCACATTAACTTTCAAGCTTTTTTAATTTCGCTTAAATCACAATCGTTATTAGCTCTTTTTTGTGTTTGTGCTGGAAATCTAGTCGCGACTTTCTTCCAAGGGTTGCGTTTTTTTTGGCTTTTACCAAATTCAAATATTTCAGCGTTGCGACAGGTGGGGCTCCAATTCGTTGTGAATTCAGGAAATATCTTGCTTCCCTTTCGGGCGAGCGAAGTCATTCGACCTCTATTCTTAAAAAAATGGGAAGATAGAATTTCAATTAAGGAGCTGATCCTCTGGACCGTGGTCGATAAATTCCTAGAGGCTCTGAGCTTTTTACCATTTCTGCTTGTAGCTTCAGAAATGTTTTCAATTTCTAGGATATGGCTTTTCGTCGCCATTGCTCTCGGTGGAGCGGGAATTTTCTTCTGGCGCAGGAGGTGGCCGCATATTCAGCCTCGTTCTTTAATTCTTGCAACGCTGGCGTCTTGCGCTATGTGGACAGCCTATGTTTTTTCGTTTGGAGTTCTGTTTTCTTCTTGGAAGTTGGGTTTTGGGGCAACCATTGCGACCACTCTTGGATCTGTGATTCCTGCGGGCCCTGCGAGTATTGGAACGTTTGAAGCGGCGCTTACCTGGTTTCTTGAAAGCTTTAAGCAGATGCCTGCCTCTGAAGCTTTGGCAGTGGCCGTTGCGGCGCATGGAAGTCTGATCTTTTCAAGTTTAATGGTTGGGGTGCCGCTGATCATGACTTGGGGCTGGCCGAAGCGACATGGTGAGATGATTTCAAAAGTTCGAGTGCCACTTCGTTATAAGTTCACCAATACTTTGGTCTATATCTGCGCGTTTATTATGATTGTTTTTTCGTTTGCCATTTGGATTCCAGAATCGCGAATGCCCAAGGTGAATAGGAATTAAGATGAATAGGAACCTGCGATGAAAATCGGAATTGTCACAGAATTTTTTTATCCGACTCTTGGGGGTATCCAGGAACATGTCTATTTCTTTGCGCGCGAACTTTTAAAAAGAGGTCACCAGCCTAAAATTATTACACCTCAGATCCCGGTTTCTGGAGATATTGAGAAATGGTGGCCAGAGGATTTGCCACGAGAAATTTATTGTCCGATTGGAATCAGTCTTCCATTTTTTATTAATGGCTCAGTGGGAAGGACTTGCGTCGGGTTTCGCATGGGATCAAAGCTGAAGAATCTTCTGACCCCAGAGAATTTCGACATTGTGCATATTCATTCACCGATGTTGGGGGTTTTAGCGCTTTTATCTAATCATTTTGCGACGGCACCTGTTGTAGGAACATTTCATACATCCTTCGGTGATTCGCTTAATTTAAGATTTTATAAATTTCTTTTGCGGCGGCATTTGCGACGCTTGAATAGCACGATCTGTGTCTCTCCGATATCTCGTGCATCGATTCAGAATATTTTCTCTGACTTTGACGCCCATATTATTCCAAATGGAATTGATACAAATATCTTTCGTCCTCTCGATCTTCGTGATGATGATCGTTTCCAAAAGTTCGTTGATGGAAAACTGAATATTTTATTCATGGGCCGTGCTGATCCACGCAATGGACTCGGAACTTTGATTAAGGCTTTCCATGAAGCAAAAAAAGTCATTCCGGAAATGAGACTCTTGGTTGCAGGCGGAGGCGATCTGATGTCGACCTATCAATCAATGGTCGCGGACCTTAGCACATCCGATGTCGAATTTTTGGGCCCTGTGCGAGATGAAAGACCTCAGCTTTATCGCACAGCTGATATTCAGTTTTTTGGAGTCGAAAGAGCGGCGTTTGCTTTGACTCTACTTGAAGGGATGGCCACAGCTTTGCCGATCATCACGACGGATTTTGAAGGGCATGAGTTTACGGGACGAGCTGGAGAACACTTTGTGACTTCGCCTTTTGGCAATGTTCCTCTATTGGTGGAACGTCTAGTGGAGCTTGCGCAAGATCCAAAGAAAAGAAGAGAAATCGGCGTGGCGGCTCGCGAACGTGTGAAGCTGTTTACTTGGACAAAGATTACAGATGAGATTCTTAAAGTTTATGATGGGGTACTTTCTTCCTCTGGTGCCTTGCGTGCAAATGATAAAGCTGTATGTAATCAGTAGTTTGAAGCGGCTTGGCAGATAAGAAATTTCGGACTATGTAGGGGCATGGGTTTTTTGGGTCGATTCAGGGTTGTGCTCTGCGCTATTCTCATTTTCACTTCAGTTCGTGAGGTTGATGCTGGATGTAAATCTCGGCTGAAAAGTATCGTTCTTCCTGCCTATTCTGTCGTTCTTGGGGCCGTGATTCTCACAACGAATTGGTGGCTTCCACGTCTGTTGAAATTTCATGATGAGCGAGTTCGCCAGGCAGGCATTCAGCGAGAGGTTAATTTGTGGGCATCGGCTAAAACTCCGGCGGAGGTTTTTCGGATTATTTCAAATCGATATATACGCTTTCAGTCCGTGCCATCACTTGATGCAATTCCTGCAGATATTTTAAAACTTGGATCCGCGGATTCTTGGGCTTTGGTTTTTAGGCAGGAAGTCAGCAGATACTTGGTCGAAGTCAACCAACCTGACGGGAGCTCAGAAATTCAAATTCATTTAGACAGAGAAATTTCGGAGCCGTATGAAATTATTCGGTCTTTGGATGTGCTTTCTCATTTGGCCAATATGATCATCGAAACAAAACCCTGGGGGTCGGTTTCTGAAAGTGGGATCGAAGGATTCCGACAACCGCTTTACGTTGTTCAGCAGTTTTGTACGGAATTTCCTGAGTTTGTGAGAAAGTCGCCACCTCCTGAGAATGCTGCGAGTCAACAGCTTGAGCGACAGGTTCGTGAAATGCTTTACATGGTTTCTCTTTTGATGAAGCCACCTGCCCCGATGCTGGGCATTGAAGATCGTTCGAGGGCCCGATCTTTCGGGCGGCTTTGGTCGTGGCTTGATTCGCTTCCCAAGTCAGCTGAGAAGTGATTTACGTTTGAGCAGCTTCTTCGCCGTGAAATAGCTTGAGATCAATAGAAATATACCAAATAGACTCAGGGCCAAATTCTCCTTGATCTGAATGGCGAGCACGACCCCCGCCAATAAAATAAATGATATTGGTTTATAGTTCAGCTTATACTTCAGCCACGGATTTTTAGTTGATATTTTTTGTTCAATCAGAATGAAGCCTATGGCCACAAGAATATAGAAGCACCAACTAATGGCAATGAAACAGGTAATCAGTGATTCGAAATTTCCAAGAAGTGCAAAAACAGAAGAGATGAAACACTGTAAGATAAGAGCAACTGATGGCGAAGTAAATTTTGGATGAAGAGTTCCTAATCTTTTCGGCAGCCATCCTTCTTTTGCCATCTGCTCTGTGACTCTAGGCCCAATCATGATGGCCGGAACGGCAGTCATAAATACAGCGACGATCATCATCAATAATGTTAGATTCTCTCCGCCGGCTCCAAATGCTTTGGACGAAAGCGCCACCGCAATATTGGGCATCATGACAAGATCTTGAGGTTGAATATAGCTGATCGCGAGGTAGTTGAGAAGAAAGTAGAGAATCATCACAACACCACAGCCAGTCAAAATATATTTTGTGAGATTCTTGCTGCTCTCATGGATCTCATGGGCAACAAAGGATAGAGAATTAAATCCTTCGTAACTCCAGAGGATGCCCACGATCGCCATGGCGAAATTAGAAAAATTCTTATCCGAAACATGATTCGCTATTGCGGGATCAATTTTTTCAATTGTAAATGCGAGAACACTGAAGAGCGCGAGAATAAGGCAGATTTGAGTAGATACAACGATCTTTTCAAATGTGCCCGTCGCTCGCATTCCCAGATAGTTGATTGTTGTAATCAGAGAAATAAACGCGACTGCGATACATGAAACTGCAGCTGCAGAAAGTTGAGGAAAAAACGCTTTTGCTTGTTCAGCAAAAAACATTGAGTAACCGGCAATCATCGACGGAGAAATCACAAGTAGGCACATCCATCCGTAAACAAGCGCAATATCTTTTCCCAAAGTTTTCTCGAGATAAATATATTGACCTCCACCAGACGGAAATCTCTGTCCTAATTTTCCGTAGATTTCTCCACCGACAGCACACATGAATCCACCGATGGCCCAGAGCGCAAAGGTCAGCCAAAGGTCTGTTGAGAACCTCGCAACCATAGCCGGCGTGACGAAAATGCCTGTTCCTACGATGCTGCCAATGACGATTCCGATTGAAGCAATTGCTCCGATTTTTTGAAGATGAATAGTCATATTTCTCCAGTTTTCTTGTTCTGACCATACCCTAATCTATTAAAAATCTACGGCATTTCGGTGTCGTTGCCAAAAATCCATTCATGACGGCGCTTGGGACTGACTCTGCCGTTAGGGCCATTTGCTAACAGCCCACCGGCTTTATGACAAGTTTTTGATCTTCCGGCCAAGAAGTGTTGCCTGACCTAGAGACATCAAAGCCTCTTCAAATTGATCTCACTCTTTTTTGAATTGATGAACTGTCGAACCCGTCTCGGCTGCATTTTCTGTCTGGTGCGTAGAAGTTTGTTTTCCTGGCTGCTCTGTTGATAGGCCACTCTTCTGAAGATTCGAGGCGTTTAAATTCTCTAACTTTTTCAAAAGTTGCTGAAGCACTTCTGCCAAAGCAGAGTCACCTTCTCGTTTTAGGCTGATTTGAAATTCATGCTCTTTTTCTCTTATCAAACGTGCCTTCTCGTCCTTCAAAGCATCAACTTTCTCTGAAAGCTGAACCAAGTTTTTTGTAACGATTTCTCTCAGTTCTGAGGCATTCACAGGCTCAGAATTGCCTTTGCCACCGAAGTGTCGATGATAGCGTTCATATAAACCGGCGTCAGTGTTCGGAAATATTTGGGTCTTCAATGAACCCAGCGTAGGCTCCTTGGTCAAACGTATGACAACCTGTATATCGATCTCTGCAAATTTCAGTTCGCTACTTACGCGCTTGAGTTCGATTGAGACTCTAGATAACTGCTGATCGAGCGATTCGGCAGACAGCGATTGAATGGAGATTAGTCGCGATAAGGTTGCTAGGAATAATAAGATCACTCGTTTGCTGTTCATTTCTTCACTCCTTCGTATGTATCCAGACTATTTCCTCAGAATTTAATCAAACATAAGGCTTTGATAAGGATGCAAATTGCATACCAAGGTCCCACGGCCGAGAGAGGATACGCCTGTAGGGGGAATCCGCGGATAAGATGAAATTTGAAAGAGACCTCAAGCGCCTGAAATCTTTGGGTTTAATGCTAAATGAAACTGAAGAGAAAGAAGGAGGTCGCAAGTGAAGGTAATCAAAGGTAGGAAGGCACGGCAATGGAAAAAAGAGCAAGGAGTCAGCCGTCAGTGGGAGCTGATGTCGCAGTTGATACCCATTGGTCTTGAAGACATTGAGGGCGGGTTCCAAAAAGAAGTTCAAGTGATGTAGGCCAGCTCAATTTCAACTAAAAAAGGGATTGCCCCCGCCCTGGCCCCCCAATCAGGGCCCTCAGTGTTGGCATCAGTCTTGCAGATTTATTCTGTAATGCTCAATACTTGGCAGTCTCAAGTGAAGGCTTTTGCTGGCGTTATTGTCAGTTTGATATTTTTTCTCTCATCGAGTCTCTGCTTTGAGGGAGTTCTGTATGCGAAGAGAGAAGATGTTTCAGCGTCAGAGCCTGGCCTCAATCATCAGTGCTCGTCCGTTCTTAAAGAATTAGCGCAGCGTCTCGCGGAGAGTTTTAGGCGGCAAGATCGAGTTGATTATCCTCATTTCAGTTGGGAAAAGATAGATGCCGAAACTAGATCTCGTTCTCGTGTCTTCAATTTCAGCGCGCATAACTACCGCACCGTTTGGCGGCAATATCTTGCGGATGATTCGCCTTTACAAGAGTTCATGGATCAAACGATCGAATATCTTCAGTCAAGTCACATTGATCGTTGTGTCATTCGACTTCAAACGGGAGCGGAACGCCGTTTGGCTCGAGGTGAAAAAATAGTTTATCCCAGATCTTATCAGGCCTGCAAAGAGGCGAATGTACTCAATCCCGGCACTTTCAATTTGGATTCCCCGAATCTTCGTAACGAGTGGGCAGCAAATAGCGCCTTTCGTAGGTACGGGCTCAAAGCGAAGGATTATTTTAAATGGAGCTCCCGTATCAAGAGCGCTGCCATTCGTGTGGCCCTGGAGGGCAATCTTAGAATTGTTAAAATCAAAAACATCCGAGAAAAAAAACAGAGGGCCTTAGAGCAGCGATGGAAAGAAAATCTCGAGTTTGGATTGAAATACTTAAACGATCGAGAAGCGATCAGCGATGGTGAACCTCTGCCCCAAGGCCCAATCTCAGATGATGTGGCACGTGAAACTTTAGATTTTTTTCGCTCCTTTGATGTCGGCGATTGGGCGTATTTTGAGGAAATTCCTCTTGTAAGTTCGTCTCATGCAACAAAGGACCGAATATCTAAACAATGGAAGGCCAGAAGTTGGAATATAGAAAACTACTCTGATCGTTGGAGAAGGTTTTTTGATTCTTCTCCTGCCGATCAAGAATTTATGGATGATGTCATAGGCTACCTTGAGTTAGATTCCGACGAGCGGTTGATTTTTCGATTGAATCGCGGCTTATTAGCACAGCTATCCAGATCTGACGTGATTCGTATTCCTCGCAGAAACACGCTCATTCCAGACGCAGAAAAAGTGAGAAATCCGCGAGAAACAAGCTTGGAAGGGTCGCCGGCTCAGCGACTGCAAAGCCTAGGAATTTCGATTACATACAGAAATGCTCTGGAAGATGAACTTGTGCCAACAATCCTTAAAGACGCGATTCACTGGAGTGAAGATCTTACCGAGTCTGAGCGGGAAAAAATTCGTGAAATTTACAGAAATAGTCAGTCAGAGGGGCTAGCCAGAGGTATCCGTCAATGATAAATGGCGATCAAATGATGGCGAGGATTCTGCTCTCAATCACTCTCTTAACCGCTGTGCCGGCATTTGCCGAAGGTCCTAGTGGCCCTCGATCTTGTGCGGAAGTGCTTCGTAAGCTGCAATATGAGTTGCAAACGATTTCTGGACGGTTGAAGACAGAGCTTCCTTTCGTAGATACGAATTTTCTTGGGCATCCTGTGAATTTGGATTTCACGGTGTTCTGGGATCATTCTCAGAGCCACGCTTCTGTTTTGATATCTGCTGTGAGCGCTGATCGCGATGGGCGGAGCCGACGGAGCAACCCGCGGACGATTGCATTATATCCTCTTGCGGATCAATCTGGTTTTGAAAGTAAAAATTCTTTTCAGTTTGACTTCGGGTCCCCCGCATTACATCCACGCTTCGACGATCATCGCCATTTATATTTTGAGTTTAGGTTCAGTGATGATGGGTCGAGAGGCTTGCTCTATGTCTTCAAAGGGTCAGCTACGGATCCGAGGGTGCGAGGCGAACTTATTCATCTTCATCAATTTCAGCTTTGATCCATTTCCATTTTTCTCATCAGAATTCCTTACTTAGCCTGATCTCTTAATCGGCGGGGTTCTCCTCGCCAACGCCAAATGCTGCGGCGTGTTTATGCAAGATGTCAGATCGGCGCGACAATAGTCTTTGGGGGGAGACTATCATGGCAAAGTGGCTTGCTGTCACGGTTCTAGCGACGTGCGATATTTCATGGGCATCATCATTTCAGAACCTGCAATGTATGAATGAATTAACGAGAACTTTTTCAAATGCGCAGATGAATTTTTGTGACAACGGATATTTTTTTTCGAGCGATTCATCTGGCTTCAATGCTTATGATAAAGCGACCTGTCATTTGATCAATGATCTGACGTTGCATATCTATCAAGAAAATAATCGGATGATTGTGGAAGTGGCGGGTCTTCACTCTGGTTTTTTTTCGACGGCTGATGCCTCGAGAAACGGTATGGAGACATACTCCCGGTGTAAGGATGTTACTGCGGCTGTAAAGAAATGGGCAACGCTCCGTAAGATTGCTGTACTTCCGGCAAATTCAAAATCGCCGGAAAACATTGATAGTGTTGCAGTTGTCGCATCAAAAAGAAATTGTAGTGGCCTTAAAAATGTTATCGATGATTGGATTGAAGCGTTAACAAGCGAAGGAAAGAGTGGTTCGGCCCTCATCTGTGTTCCTGATGAAATCGTTGGCACGAATAATCCAGCACTCGTCAGACAGTATATTTTCGAAAATATTAGTCGCCAGAAAGGACTCATTCTTGTTGGCAGCGACCTGCCACCATTTGAGATCTATTCGAAGACAGGTTTTTCGCCCGGCTATGCACAGTTTGATTATGGGTCAAGCGATCTGCCTTATGGGGAAATCAGCTCTGTGTTCTGGAATCAGCCGATTTCAAAGCTAAGTGATTCACTACGAAATATCGTATATCATGATGAAAATAATATTCATCTGACCCGTCAACCCACTTCATGGGCCTATGATTTAGACTTGTGGCGAGCCTCTGTTATGCGCGGATCAGAGACTTTCGAGGCGCAGAATAATCTTTGGGTCAGTCGATGGGTTGCAGATGAATCATATTTGAAGCATTCCCTGAGAAATTTTGTTGAGCGTCGAAGTCAGTTCCGGCCTTTTCTAAATCACCGATATCTACATGCGCGTGGCAGTTCTGGTGTGATGTTTACTCCGCATGATCCAGATTTGGAGCTGAGAACTCAAAATATGCTAAGACCGTTTTTTGACAACCTGCCGCCACAGAGTCGGTCATATATTATGACAGGAACGCAGCTGTTTGGTTTGACTCGTCATATCGATACCGAAACAACCATGATGACCTATGATGAACATGGAACCTCAGTTGGAATTGGGGATCTGAAGGCCTTTCGTCTTGTTCAGATGGATTTTTATCCGCCTATACTTAACTTAGATAGTTGTCAGGTCGGCGAATGGTATGAAGAAGAATCATCGCAGACTTTTATAGCGCAGTTGTTTTCAGCCGATCGACCTCCGCTTGTTGTTCTTGCAAGCCAAGGCACCAAATGGATGCCAACTATTGGTAGTGTTGATTCAATAACGGGGGATGTATTTTTTGATGGGCTGGCAAGTGGGCAAACATTTGGAAACCGACAATTGGAGACGTTTCAGAATAATATGCGGCATTGGTTTCAAAATTATCCAAACGATCCGACGACGAGTTTTCCTATGCAGCTCTATCATTCACTTTCTCTATTTGGCGATGGAAGTATTGAATTTTAAATTTCGGGGGTTTGAGTTCTGAAAAAAGTGCCTTTACACTAGTCTGTTCGTGTCTGATTCTATTTGTATGGGACTTTTTCGGCTTAGATATTTTTTTTCATTTTTACGCGATGTGGCTCGACAATCGTCTCAGCATCGTGTCACACGAATGTCGGCAGCTCTTTCTTATTATGCGATGTTT
The DNA here is from genome assembly GCA_964626465.1 of uncultured Bacteriovoracaceae bacterium. Classification (GTDB taxonomy): domain Bacteria; phylum Bdellovibrionota; class UBA2394; order UBA2394; family UBA2394; genus CAZRCG01. Next base: position 62,855 of record CAZVFP010000001.1, read on the forward strand.
TCGCTCGCACCGTTTTTGCTGCTGGCGGTCACAATTATAAGAATTCTTTTCAATCGAGAGACAGCACGCTCGCAAATAGTCATTCAATTGCAAAACCTATGTGGCCCTCAGCTTGGGCAAGCCATTGAATCAATCCTCGAAATTAGTTCCCATCAAAGAGCCGGGAGTTTAACGACATTTCTGGGAATCTTTGCCATCAGTCTTGGGGCTATGAGTGCGCTCAATGAACTTCAAGATTCGTTGAATACTATTTGGAATACTCCAAAGGAACGAATCTCTGGATGGAGAGCATATTTAGTGAAGCAGTTTATTTCACTAGTTTCTGGACTAGGGATTGGAGCCGTTCTTTTGTTGATCATTATTTCTAATTTGGTCCTTTCAATGGCAAGTCATTGGCTCTCTTCGGAGCATCTTCTCTCGAGGCGAAGTGATCTCTGGCTGTGGGCAAATGGTTTGATTTCATTTGTATTATTGGCCTCTGTTTTTGCAGCCATTTATAAATATGTGCCTCGCGTTAAAATTTCGTTTCGACATATATGGCTTGGGTCAATTTTTTCGGCGGCCTTTTTTATTTTTGGTAAGTTTTTTCTGGGCTTTTATTTAAGTCATGCAGCCATTCGTTCAACTTATGGGGCTGCGGGCTCGCTGGTCGTTATTTTGATTTGGGTCTACTACGCGGCCCAAGTATTTCTGATGGGAGCCGAGATAAATCGGGCTGTCGCGAATCGGTTGGGCACTTCCAGTTAAAATCATTGATGAGCTAGATCCACCCACTTCATTCTTCTATTGTGGGCTCTAGTATGAGATGTTGACTCGATGACCAAAATGAAATTTGCGTTGATTGCGCATGATCGTCAGAAACCGATGCTCCTGAAATGGGTAAAAGGGCATCTGCGATTTTTTCGACAGCATAATTTATGTGCGACGGGTACGACTGGTGCACTGCTTGAAAAAAAACTGAGTTTAAAGATCGAAAAATTTATGAGTGGTCCTTTAGGGGGCGATTTGCAGATTGGAGCTCAAATTGTTGAGGGGTCGATCGATGGGGTTTTCTTTTTTTGGGATCCGTTAGCTCCTCAGCCCCATGATGTTGATGTCAAAGCTTTGCTACGAATTGCGGTGGTCAAGAATATTCCTATTGCTTGTAATCCGGCTTCGGCTGATTTGATTCTGAGGGGCTTGCATTGAGATATTGGACGATTTCCATTTTTTTATTTTGGTAGAGGACTTTTGCTGAGCCTGTTCCATGCAGGCTCTTATTTGAGGAGTGGCTAAGGTCTCGGATATAAATATTAATATTGAAACTATTAATAAATCTTTCGATTGCGGAGTCTGAAAAATAGGGATGATTTTCGATAAACTCCGAATGATCAAGGCCTGCAATGGTTTCTTGCGATGGATAATAAATCACGAAGCTCCAATTAGTATTGAGCAGTGTGTAGATCCAGTTTTGATTGTTGCAGATCATTCTTATATTTGGGTCTGTGGTGCGAGATTTTTCGATGATATCGGTGATCTCGATTAAGTCCTCTTTCGTGAGTCCATTGAATTCGCTTCGTTTATGCACTACAAATGAATAGAATACTTGTAATGCTGTGATGAGAGCTGAGTAGATCAGCAGAGCGATGAAGGGGTACTCCCCCGTTTTTTGTTCCGAAATTGATACTGAGACCAGCGCAATAAATGCAAATGGCGTTACCAATTCAATATATCTTTCTGGCTCTCCTAAGAATCTTGTTTTTCGAAATGAAGTCGCAAAAAAAATGAGGCATCCCAAGACAAAGATATGCCAACTGAAGAGCGCAAAACCCGTGAGGTTCTTGTCGTAGACAGTGAGAAGTGTCATAACCGCAATGGGATTTAATATTAAAACCACAAGCACTGCGTTTTGATAGGCGTAGAGAAGTGCGCTCTTTGGACTTTTAATCAAGAGAACCCAAATGTCTAAAATCAGATCTTTCCAAATGCTCGGTCTAAATTTGAGGATGAATACTTTTGCAAGTTTTGTGGCATATACTTTTGAGTGCATGAATCTTTGACGCATATAATTGAATGCATATGAGGGATGTAAGGCAATAAAGAAGCCTAGCCCGAAAGCCGCTGACCGAAAGAGATCTGCTTCTCTAAAGGTGATCATCAGGCCAACCGAAATGAAAAGCATCGCCTGCATCGCGAAGATATTTGTTCCCCAAATTAAAAATGCCACAAATATAGGGATCGCTTGATAAACGAAGGGTTCCTCTCTGACGAGATATTGGGAGAGAATGAGGGATGCAAATAGAAAAATCCCAAGAGCTCTTGAAGAGATCCCTAAGCTTCGCGCGTTGGTCCATACATAGTATTGAGGAGTCAGTGATAAGGCTGTGACTAGAATCAACGACTGAATCGTATCGAGACTCGGAATGAGTGTTTTCTGGGTGATAATGGAGATCCCAACGAATTGAAGGACCATCACGATCGAGTTGAAAAAACGTGATACCTGCTCAACTTGGTTTTTACTGAGATAAGAGAGCGCCAGATGCATATAGAGCGGGTCGCAAATGAATACCTGGTTCAAAACATTTGGAAGGCGTATGGGTAGCCTGTGGCCGCGTTCGCGAATCACATCAATATAATATCGATGTACAGCATTATCTGAGGTCGCCATGCGCTTGACGCTTAGTCTCAATAACTGCGTTAAGATCAGAACGATAAACGCGGGGGTGATGAGAGTCAGAAACGACATTAGGGTCCCTTATAAGTCACAAGTGGATTTCCATTTGGTTCAGTGGCGAGCTCAAGAGTTGCGCCTCCGAATTTGAGAACGCTTTCACGATGAGAAACGATGACAGTAGTGATTTTGCCATCCCATTGGCTCAGGTTTTCAAGTAGATGCGACTCTGTTTCTATGTCTAAATTTGCAGTGGCTTCGTCCAAAATAAGTGCGCGAGGTTTTCGAAGAAGGGCGCGCGCCAAACAGATACGCTGCTTCTGCCCGGAGGAGAGACCCTCCCCTTGTTCTGAAATAATGTGATGAAGCTGTTTTCCTAGATCGAAAACAAATTGAGCTCCCGCAGCGATGAGAGCCCGATTCATTTCATCTGAAGAAACTTCGCGGTCGACTCCAAACTGCAGGTTTTCTGAAATTGAACCATCAATCAAATAACTTTCTGGTCCGACGTAACCAATTTCAGGCAGGATAAGCTCAGACACGTCTTTCAATGCCCAAGTTTCTTTTCCACAACTGGCAAAGATCTGTCCGTTTGTGGGTTCAATCTGACCAAGCATTAGATTGAGAAGTGAGCTTTTACCTATTCCTGAAGGCCCGCGAATGACTAATCTAGTTCCCGGCTTTAGATCGAGGTTCAGATTTTTAAAAATCTCTCTTGATCCATCTGGGTAGGCAAAAGAAATATTCTTGAATGTCCACCCAATAGGTCCATCGCTCAGCTGAGTTCCTTCTAATGGCTTGGAAGATAGACCGTTGTTAGTGTGTGGGGCTTTGTTCTGGGAATAGAGATCGTCCCAGCTCTTCACGGTCTTCAATGTGGGCCAGTAGAACATTATGCTCGACAGTCCAAATGCCAGCATGCCAGAAGTCTGCATCAAGCGTAGCCATAAATAAAAATATGTGAGCAGAAGCGCGGGTGAAAGTGCTTCTATGCGGGTCGTAATAAAGATAATGCCTACGATAACAAAGAGGCCGAGAAGCTGGGGATAAGCAAATAAAATTGCCGAGAATCGAGCATTTTCCAGAGATAATTTTTGATAGCGATCAATATTTGTTTTACACCAGTCGTGTTGCCGGTTTTGTCCACCGGTGATTTTGAGAAATAAAATATTTTTCAGAGAAATGGAGAGCCTTTGGTTTAACCGATCCCATTCTTGGCTTAGCTCTTCGCCGAAACTTTGAACATGTCTTTGAAATAATCTCAGCGGAAACAATAGAGCTGGAATGAGAAAAAGAGCAATAAAGCCGAGCGTTGTAGATTGCAAAAATAAGGCAGTGATCAAGCAGAGACAGAGAGAGCTTTGCACCACCAACGATTGAAGATTGCCCAAAGTAAACGAAGTCCAATTGACGCCTTCTCCGAATAGCGAAGTGAATTCACCAGTATTCACAGATTTGGCAGAAAATACCCAATCTAACATCTTTTGCCTTTGATGCTTTTTGTATTCTTGGCTTACAGCTGACGCGGAATAGGTTTGAGCCCACGATAGAACAGATCTGAGAACAGCAAGTAAAATAAGACCTGCGAAGAGCTCATAGCTATCGAGATTGTCAAACCAATGCGGCGCGGTACCCATTTCTTTTTTTGGGACGACGACCAGAAAGAAAGACTGAATGCCGTGAGTGAAAGCAAACTCGGTGACGAATAAAGCAATTCCAGTAATGGCACCTATGATGAAAAAAAAAGCCGTTTTAGATCCGACAAAATAAATCCAGCTTTTCGGACGTGACTGATTTGGCATCAGCTGACGAGTGAGGTTCATGTTTTAGTTGATTCTCCGGTATGCTTAAGTCGAATTTGATTTACTGTTTGGCAATATAGATCCATCTCTATAAAGTATTCTTGCGTAAAGAAACGGAGTAAACAAATGTTGTTGCCGAACGCACATTTTTCCGATGCCACAAATTCTAGGTTTGACCTGAACAGCCTGTTTATCAAAGAAGAGTCTCTGAAATCGCTGAGGCAGCAAATCTATGGCTCCCAATCCCCTGGCTATTTTATTATAAGGAATTTTCTGACTCCAGAACAGTTAAGGCATATTCAAGAGATCTGGACAGAGGCAGAAGCTCCTAAATTTCACCAGTGCTTTCGTGATAAGCGAGATTTTTATTTCGGCTGCCCAAACTATTATAGCGAGCAAAATGGATCTCGAACTTTCTACAATTTTCTATGGGAAAAACCGTTGGACGAACTGACGTATTCGATCGCGATTCATTTTCATATGCTCCGCAATCGTATCGAGGCAAAAACCATTTCTGACGATTTATTTCCATATCAAAGACGATCATGTAGCTATCGTGTCATTGTTTCGGATTTTCCCGAGTATGAAGTGAAGCCACACCGAGACTATTATTTTCCGGACGACCCCACAAATAAGCTGCACGACCTGACGCGAGTTCAAGGAACATTGTTTTTGTCAGAGTATGGGCGGGACTATACTGGAGGTGGCTTTGTATTTCGGACGAATCAAGGGACGGATATTCAGTTCGGCAAAGATATTCAATTGGCAGCAGGCGATTTCGTGATTTGGCGCTATTCGAATCTTCACTCCGTCACTTTGACAAAGAGGATGGATAATGGAATGGGTTTTGTCCGGATTCTGTTTCCACCAGAATATATTTATGAACGCAGAAGAGGTTTCTTGGACTTTGGGTATCGAATTGCGCGAGTTGCTTGTGATCGCTTAGCGAAGTTCGTGGCTCTTCGGTAATTTTGAGGGAAGCACATGAGATTTACTCCATATAAAGTTGACTATGACTTGTTGGTCGACACGGGACTTGAAAATAACTTAGTTCCAGATAATTATTTTACGCTTTGGGATCTCATTGCAGAGTGGCAGGTGATGGTACTGAGTGAAAGAGGTATTCGCACCTCAAGCTATCTTCTTGATATTGGTTGCGGTGCAATGCGATTGGGATTTAGCGCTGTAAATTATTTGGACTCTGGACATTATTTTGGAATGGACCCCTACTCTCCCTATGTGGAGACTGCAAAAGCAATGGCAGCCAAATTGAAGATTCAGAAAGAATTTCATTTGTCAAATCGGTCTGATTTTGGATTTGGACTTTTTAATCACAAATTTGATTATGCAATGGCTCAATCCGTTGTCACTCACTTGTCGTGGGCTCAGTTTAGAGCCTGTCTGCTTGAGTTGAAAAAGGTGATGAACTCTGGAGCCCAATTTATTTTTACTTATTCAATTGGTTACTATCCGACTGTTGGCTTTATGTACGGAGGTAGCCATGTCATGAAACGTCCTTGGATTCGTGATATTCAGCAGATCAAGAATTTGGCAGCCGAATTGAAAATAGATTTTCAAACCTTGGAGTTTAAGCATCCGACAGGTCAGTTGGTTGGCATATTTCGTTTCTGATATTGCGACCCATTTAATGGGCACCCGTGTCCCTCAATCTGCGACATTTACATCTCAGAGCCATCTTTTAAATAGGTTTTAAGCTGTTTATAGCCTATTTGGGGGCGGCACATATTCTGCATTTTATCTCTGTAGAAGCAAAAAGCTTCAGAGGAGATGGATATGCGAATGACACTGAAAAATCGATGGCGCGGGTTGGCCCTGCTTGGCCTGATTTGTATATCTCTTCTCAGTGGGTCGCGAACTGAGGCTTCAAGCTTGATTGCCTCTGACAAAGGAATGCATTTCGGTGTTTCTGCAGCCTCGCATATGGCCTGCTCGATGATTACTCAGGCGCTGACGAATTCTAAATGGGGAAGCAAAATTGGATGCTGGATGGCTGTGAATGCGGCAGGTGTGATCAAAGAGATGACCGATCCGCTTCATCATGGAACCCGAGATGTTGAGGATGTATATGCCAATATGGCGGGATCCGGTATTTCATTTGCGACTCTTTCTATAGCATTTTGAGCTTGCTGAAACCGGCTGCGATTTGCTCTAGTGTCAGACGTGGGCAGGGATTTTCTCATATCATTGTTTGTTTTCTCGTTTTTATCTTTCGAATTATTGGGCCAAAAGGCTTCTGTTCCCCCGAGTATTTGGATCACCAAAGAGCAGCGAGCTGTTTTCAGTGACTTTCGTGCGGCAGAGTATCGAATTACATACGATACGATTCACGAAAAGGTGCATGTAAAAACGCAAATTGAATTTGATACCTTTCAAGAGGGAAAACTGCTTTTTGATTTGGTCGAAGAGCCTGCAAAAATACTTCTAGATGGCGAAGACGTAAAATCGAGCGTTGTTGAGATCGGCGAAAAAACGACCAAGATGAGAATGCTCGAAAAATCATGTTTTTCAGGGAGACATATTCTTTTGATCGAGCATGAAATTTCGGAAAAGGTTCGTTTTCAAAACGGTGGGGCCGCTAGCGCCTTTTGGACAGACGATCGTTTGGATCGTCATCTTCTCGAGCAGTATTTGCCAACAAATTTGGAATACGATCAATACGCAATGACTGCTTATATCAATTTTGAAGGGAGTGGGCCCGATCAAGTGTTGTGGACAAATGGTGAAGTGACGAAGACAGATGGTCGGCAGTTCAAAATTGTTTGGCCGCGTACTTCCACTTCGGCTTCCATTTATTTTCATCTTGGTCTTGAGGACGAATTCATTTCAACTAATGGTGAATTTATAAGAACTGACGGAAAAATTATTCCCATCACTGTGTATTCTAAACGTGAAGGGAATTTGAAAATTGATTCGTATATCGATCAAGTCAAAGTGGAATTGAAGAAACTGGAAGACACTTTTGGAATTTTTCCTCACTCTCGCCTCTTAATCTATATGGCCCCAGATTTCTTGGGTGAATCCGACTACCCTGGTGCGGTGATGGCTGGCGAAAAGTCGCTGATCCATGGGCTAGCGCATCAATACTTTGGACATGCGCTGCAGGCCGCTGGCGGTAATTCGCGCTGGATTTTTGAAGGAATCGTCGCTTGGAAAGAAAAAGAATATCCGAAACTTAATCGACTCATCTTTGATTCGGAAAATTTTGTCTCGGAATGGGCTTTTCGTCGTCAGATGGTCTCTTCGGGATATGATCGTGGCGGAGACTTAATGGCTTACTTTGATTCTCTCGTTTTTACACAAACCGGAGGAACAAAAGGATTAGCGGATGTGATTCGTCATTCTTTAAAGCTGCGTTTATTTAAACCCATGACCGTTGAACAATTTCGTGAAGATCTTGAAAAAGTATCTGGGAAATCCTTTGAGAAGGAATTTAAGAAATGGGTCTATAAGGGCGAAGTTTCTAAGAATCAGAATATTTTTGGTGGATCAATCGAGCGAAGGGTGAAGAGCGTTCACCATCCGGTGAGGCAGAAAACGAAGGATGATGAAGATTTCTTCGGTAAGTATCTATAGGTCTCGCACGAATCTAGAAATGACTTGCTCCGACGGATAGAGCTCTTAAAACTTCTTGGTTAATATTTTCTTGATCCTGAAATCTGAGGCGAGAGAAGAGAATGCCCTTCTTTGAATTCGGCAGTTGGTAAGCGAGGCTTCCTATCCCTTGAATACTGCCATGTGGTGATCCGAGGTCTAACGTAAATGCAAAAGTTTCTGGGAGTTGTGGGGCTTCAATCAGACAGCCGCCTGCGGACAATGAGAGTGTGTGAAACTTCTGTGCAATACCAACAGAGGGATCAGTGATCATAAATGCTTTTCGCATGGTGACTCGCTTCCATGTGCGTTCAGCCTTCCATGGATTTTCTTGCCCTTCTTTCATTCGACTCTCAATGACCTTGAGATATTTAAAAATTGTCGACGAGTCGGGTTTAGCTTTTGCGGCTTTTACAATGAGCGAATATGCCGCATCAATGTGGTTGAGCGAGAGTTCCGCCAATGCTTTGAGCGTTAAGGCTTGTGCGTCATTTGGAAATTTCTTGAGCAATAGATCGGAGTAGTAAATCGCTCGATCAAATGCCTCTGAATAAAGAGCCGCCGTACCAGCACACATAAGAACATCTGGCTCTGCTTGAATATGTGGCAAGGCTTCTTCAAACAACTTCAGAGCTTCAGAATAATTTTTTTCTTGGAGGAGGTTTTTTGCTGTGCGAATGGTGTCAGTTGCTCGGCCAATCGCTTTGTCTTCCATTCGTAATACTTGCCTGAGCTGAATGAGCTGAGAGAAAGCGTCATCAATTCGTCCCGCTTTCAGTTGCCTCTCACTAGCAGAGGACATTGAATTGATGCGTCGTTGAATTTCACTGCGAAGTTTGTCACACGCTTTTTGGCAGTCTTCCTCCGAAGCGTTGATAAATAGATGCAAGGCTTGGTAGATTCTGAGCTCCCTCAGGGATAAGTCTTGTTTCTTTTCGGGTTCCTTTCTTTTTATCACACCGTCAGAAAATGCAAAATGAGCGCCCAGCGGCCTGCAACGAAAAATGCCTATTATTTCAATATCTTGTGTATTTCAGCAAAAAATGCGGATCGTTAAAAGCGGCAAAAGTCGTCGTCAATTTTGAGCTGAGGCCACTACATTTTTCGGACGAGGGGGTTCACTCAGCACAACGCCCTAGAGATTGATAAAGCTGCTGCCAATGTCTGGTGGATTCTTCAGAATGCCGAGATCAATCAGCTGCGCACCGAGACTCTCCCATCGTTCTTTCGACATAAATCCAAGCAGATGATTTTCTGGATCGTCGTCGCGAGGAATAATAAATGGCATTTGCCTTTTTGAGATATCATTGAATGTCGTAAGCGGCATTGATTTGTTGAGCTCAGACATATGCACATTTGTCGGAGCTGGATTCTTGATATAGAGATCCCAGCCAGCACGGGTCGCGGTCACAAATTTATCGACAATTTCCTTGTTGTTCTTCAAGTAATCAGCCTTCATCGCAACAACTTCGATATATGGATTATAACCTGAGTCTGCGATTAAAAATGTTTTCGTCGGTACATTTTCTTTTTCAGCGTGAAGAGGTTCAGAGAATACGAAACACTGTTGGGCAAGATTTGTATCATGCAGAAATGGGCCAATACTTCCTGTGTATGGGACGACCTGTATTTTGGAGAATCCATATTTTTTTTCTAAGAACAGTGAGAACGCTTGGCCTTTCTGGATAGCGAGAGTTCCAGATTTAAATACGTCTGCTAATTCGCCTAGTTTTCTAGAGTCATGAACCATAATGGCCATTGGTGATGTGTGATAAACGGCATATGCTGAAATAACATCTGCGCCTCTATCGCGCGCGGTTAAAACTTCAGATGCACTCGAAATGGCGAGCTCCACCTGTCCGGCGGCAACCATCTGAATCGTTGGACTTCCAGCGCCACCGGGAACAATTTCCACATCAAGCCCGGCAGAATCATAGAGCCCCATCATCTTTGCGGCATAGAATCCTCCAAACTCAGGCTCAGCCACCCAGTTTAAAGCCAGTCGAATTTTTGGTTTCGAGGATGATATTAGAGAATGTTTCTCCATTTTCTTTTCAAGGACAAAGAAAAGAGCCGCGCCCAGTAATGGTAAAACAAAAAATGTGAATCGAGAGATTTTCATCGAACGATCATCGTTCTGAAGGGTGCCAGGAGTGAAGTATTATTTTTGAGATTTTCGAGACAATTTTGAGAAAGGCTAAACCGATAAAGGAGGCTGAGATCACGCTCGCACCAATCATCTCGATGCGTTGTTGAGTTCTCGAAGTATCAATAAGGCCACCAAGCCCTCCTCCCGCAATAAATTCGCCGACAATTGCGCCAATGACCGCAAGTCCCGCAGAAATTTCGGCGCCGATGAAAATCTGCGGCAATGCGTGGGGTAATCTCAGTTTAGTAATCGTGTCCCATTCTGAAGCCTTGTGGATTCTGAAAAGATCAACGAGTGGCAGATCTGTTGAAAGAAAGCCTTTAAGAGTACTCGCGATCATTGGAAATACCGAAACGATGAAACTTGAAATGGCGACCGTATTGAATCCATACCCAAACCAGATGACGAGAAGCGGAGCTATGGCAATGATGGGAACCGTCTGAAAAAAAGAGATATAAGGATAAAACATTTTCTGAAGAATTTTTCTCGATGAAAGAAAAATTCCAATCCCAATTCCAACAATGACGGAAAGAAGAAATCCTGTTGTCGCGGCTGTTAATGTTGAGAGGGCTGCCTGAAAAAGAGTGGAAGGTTCATTGATAAATATGGAGAGAATTTCTGTTGGCGCTGGAAAGAGAAATGAAGGGATCACTTTCTGTCTGACGAGAATTTCGAGTACAGTCACTATAACCACCAGCGGAATAATTGCCATTAAGATTGACTCCTCAATATTTCAGAAAAACGAGAGACCTCAGCGCCGAATTGTGGACTCCATCTTATTTCTGTTGGCCGATCTAAGGGAAGCTCGATGCTTCTGACCAGACTAGGTTCCGTCATCGTCAAAATTTTTGAGCTGAGGAATATAGCTTCCATGATGGAATGAGTGACAAATATGACGGTTAAGTTTTGTTCACGCCAGATCTGGCGCAGATCTTTGTCAAGGCGCTCTCGTGTCAACTCATCCAGAGCAGCAAATGGTTCATCGAGCAGAAGAAGTTTTGGCTTTGTGATCAAAGCTCGAGCGAGGGACACTCTCATTTTTATTCCGCCAGAAAGCTGATGTGGCTTGAGTGATGAAAACCTTTCAAGTCCGAGCCACTGCAAATGTTGTCGAATCACTTGTTCGTCGACAGTTAATCCCTTCAGTTCAAGCGGAAGTCGGATATTTTCAACAACGTTTCGCCACGGCAGTAACTGCGCTTCTTGAAAAACAATCGATGTTTTATGTATCCATTCAGTATTCTGCCAGTCGACATTCCCCGAGTATTCAGAATCGAGTTCTGCAATGATTCTGAGTAACGTGGATTTTCCACAACCCGAAGGTCCTAGAATCGAAAGAAAATCTCCTTCATGAATTGCAAGATTGAGGTTCCTAAAAACATTTAGTTCCCCATACTGTTTCGAAAGATTTGACAGGCGAAGAATTTCCACCTGTCAAATCTTAGCAGTTTTATTGAAATTGGTCTTTGTTTGGTTGGGAATCTTGTTGCTTTTTCTGTTCCGGATGAACGGGCGTCTGGGCTCCAGATGCAGGAGTCTTTGGGCCTTCAAGAGCATCGAGAATGTCCTGGTCGGTCTGGCCTGGCTCAGGTTTTTTATCAGCCGCGTCGTTATCATCGTCTGCATGGTCTTCGTCATCGCTCGCATAAGCCTGTTTAAATGTGAGCTTGTCTAATACGGCTACATCTTTTCCGAAAGTTTTCGCAATCTCGAGTGTTTTTTTGTCAAGAACTAGAACTTCTTTTGATCCACTTGTGGTGGATTTCATAAAGACAAGTCCCCCATCCTTAAAGGAATAAGTAATTCCACTGCTGTCACTTTTTGGAAAATTTCCGGGTTTGGCTGGCTTTATCATTTGCGCAATTTTTTTTGAGAAATCCCCCAACGAATCCGTCTCAGATATTTCACTCACTTTTTTTTCAAGAGATTTTACTTCAGAAATTTGTTGATCTACAAACTCCCGTAATTTCTTCATTTCGTCTGGTGAATTCAATATTTGACTATTTTCAGCCAATTCGTGTTGAGCCATTCTTATTTCGTCGAATAAGTCGTTCTGGCTCAGCATAATGCTGGAAATTCTGAGGGGCGAAGGAATATAACTATTCTTGGGCAGATCAAGTGCGATAATTTCTTGAGTTTTTTTATCCAAGTCTTTTTGCTGCTTCTCGATTTTTTGGGTTGTGGCCTTGATTTCTTTTGGCAGATTTTCAATCTTTTGCTCTGCAGAAGCGATTTGGGTGTTGATGAGCTTAGAAATATTCTCTTGGGTTTCTTTCTTTAATAAATCTTCTGATTCCCGAGTCATCCCAGGTTGTGCATTGCTGGAGAGCCTCATCGGAAGCGCAAGAATAGAATCGTGATCTTCTTCCTTTTGAATGAAGAAGATAAACGGTGATTTTTCTGGAGAGTATCCGTGAAATATCTCAAGAGATGACTTTCCATCGACAGATTTAACCGTTGTAGAAAAAAAGTGGTCGAAATCAAACCCAACATATACAGGATTTCCTTGTCGATCTTTTCCGGCAACAAGTTGAACCCCGCCACGCTCAGCTTTAAGCATTTTCTCTATTTCTGCAGAACTGTCTTCCGTGGCACTCTCATCGTCATCGGAATTTTCATCGAGCTCAGCCTCGGGCTCCTGGCCAAATGTTTGTTGTAATGTTTCATGCGTTTCAGCCCGCAAAACCAATGGGTTTATCAAAAGACCAGCATTTACAAGAACAGAAAAAATATTTCTCATTTTCATGAAGCATCTCCTCACTTTTGTCGTTACTACCAGCGAGCTGAAAGTTCATCCAGCACCACATCAAGTCAATTCTGCAAATCTTATACCAGGCCTAGGTCATTGAAATGATTTGAGAATATAGCCTGCTACCCGAGACCGGGAAGTCCCATCTGTGGTATCTTGTTCGCAGTTGAGCGTTAATCAAAAATCAGGGTCTGAGTAATCGTGACATCTTGAGCGAGTTCTAAGGTGGTGATTTGGCCAAGCGTATTCCTTAGACAGCTGGCGAAGTCTGTATAATCAGAGCTGCTGACACCATCGAATAAGATATTTTGAATTGTGCCCTTTCTGCTGATCAGAAATGATGCCGACAGGTATTTTTCATTGGGATGATGATTTTTCAGGTCTGCCATGCACGCCTGGATGAGGCGTTTTTTTGTGGATAATCGCTCGGACAGTTGTGAAGTCACTACGCTTTGCCCCTCGCCGGATAAGGTCGTTTGGGAACGGATTCTATCTTCCGATTGTTTGACGATTTGTCTGTGAGTCTGAAATTTCCATTTTTTAAGGATTGCGGATTCATTTTCATTCAATGATGCCGCTGAGGGCGAGATTCGACCTATCGACTCTCTCGGACCCTTCGCCTGTTTGAAATAAGTATGTTGAAGTCCAACTGCCTCAATGATTTTAGGGCTTGAAGCAATCGCAAGGGGTCTACGAGCGTGAATCTGAAATTTGAGTGCAAACACGCAAGCGATATGAGCCAAAATAACTGCGCTGATAAGGCCGAAGCGACTATTGAAAGGATTCCATTTTTTTTGAATCACTTCTAGAGATAAGCTAAACCTGTTTTGGAATCTGATCTTGAGCGGTTTGTTAAGGTTGTTCCAGGATATTGTTATCTCTCGTTGGCCGAGATCCTGGGGGATAAGCATCTCATGGCCGGCACTTTCGATTGAGTGAGCGCTCGACAGGGTCAATGATAGCCGTCGTCCTCGTGAATAACCGGCGACGATATTCATGAATCTGAATTTTCCTGAATACTGGCCAGTCTGCTGAAGTGACCCGTTTGGGTCTTGGAGCTTTAAAAGAAGACAGGAATGGCGAAGCATTTGGCCCTCTGTCTACATCAAATGATTGTAAAATCAACAAGCGCCGAGGCTTAAGGAACGACGACGTCTACTTCAGGATAGGACGTTTCAGAATCGCCGACAGGTCGACCCAGTGTCTGACCTCCGGCTGTGCAGTTTGAGCGTCCCGTATAGGTATAGCCGCACGAATATCCACATCCAGAATATCCTGAGCCGCCCGACGTATTGCCGGAGCTCATAAAGAAGGTATCGGTACCTCCTGCGGAGTTCAGTAATGTACAGTCATAATTTGTTTTGTTGGTGACCGTCACTTCCGCCCAGCCTTTGAGGGAGGCGGTCTTGTAGTAGCACATGCAGTTTGTCTCAGCATTCGCGCCGCTTTGCCAAAGTCCTAAAATCCATGTCAAAAACGTCCATAAAAGTGACTGACTTTTAATTTTCATACCGCACCTACTTAATGTCTATTATCTCAGTCTAAGCCGCATAACGTCAATACGGGCAGAATTGAGCGAAAGTTTGCATATATCAGGGCATACTCTGTAAACTATGCATAGGAAATCATGCCAGAAGAGCGCTGTTGGAGATCAAGTTCGCTTATTTTTCATTCGGGAAGTTATGAAAGGCTACTCTTTCAAGAGGGGGATCGTCCTTCGGCGGTTTCTCTTCCACTTGCCGATTTGTTGGAATCCTGTCGTGATTTTGAATCGTTAGAAACTCATGCTGCTGGTTGGTGGAAGAGTCTGACTTTTGGCCAAAAGAGAATGGCCTTGAAAGACATGATTGGGTTTTTGAGGCAGAGATCAGAGACAATTCATCTGTCAACGAGATTGGGCACTTCTCTTGCAGTGCAGGTTTTGGGTCTGTTAAAACAGCAAAATTATCTCTGTTCAAAAGCAGACCTTCTCCAGTTTTGGTCCCAATCGTCTTCGCGAGTGCAAGCAAACTCTATTTCTAGACTCGCCGTCGTGACGAAGGATCGACAAGATTTTCTCTCGCGATGTTTAAATTCATATGCAGAGAACGCTTCGTTCTTTGATGATCGATTGAATTTCGTGATCTTCGATGATTCTATGTCGCAAGACTCAGAAGCTCTCATTACCAAATGGGCAGAGGATTTTTACGCTAGATGGGGGCAGTCCATCTCCTATTGTGGAAAAAAGCAGAAGTCAGAATTCCGCAACGCTCTTGTTTCTGCAGGTATTGACGCCACTCTTTTGGATTTCTGCTTTTGGGGCGGATCAGACGAATCAGAAAATTATCTCACTTATGGCGCTAATCGTAATGCCTTTCTCTTGGATGGTATCGGAGAGCTTTCTCTTTCGGTTGATGACGATACGTTTTGCCGCATTGGAACTTCTGAAAAAAATACCTCCGCACGATTGGCAGACCCCAACGATCATACGCATTTTCGATTTTTTTCATCGCGAGATGAGGCCTTGAAATCGGTGAGCTTATATTCTGGAAGTTTCAAGAAGATGCATGAAAGAGGATTAGGACGATCACTTCCCGATTTGCTCAATCAATTGCTTGATTGGGAAAAGCTGAAGTTCTCTGAACTGGGTCCATTGCTTCACCAGCTGATGCATTTAGGAAAAGGGCATATTGTTTCGACTTTTCAGGGGCTGGCGGGTGACTCTGCATCAACAGATCCACTTCATGTGCTCGGCTATATGGCGCGACGGTTTGAGCCACAATTTGAAAACGAAAATGTGTTTAGAGATTCGCTGAGCCATCGAGAAATTCTTCGTACGCTTGATCAGCCTTATATTTATCCGCTGCGCAAATGTATGATGACGGCATTTGGCCTCGATCAGAGAGATGTCCTGGCGCCATTTTTTCCTCTCTTCAGACAGGAAGATTCCATATTTGGAGATGTCATGAGTTTTATCGATCGGGAATCTCTCATGATGCATTTGCCGTACACATTGGATCATTTGCCAGAAACCGGCAGGCAATACTCCACGATTTATTTTGAAGGAAAGAGTGAATTTTGGCCGGTCCATGCTTTCGAAGAAGCCTTCAGATCCTTGCCTCTCCCATCATTGATCGTGGATCGAGAACGAGCCTTGAAAATAATGGGTTTTCATTTAGAGGCCGTTGGCGAAGGTTCGTTTCGAGACTATCAAATGAAAATGAGAGCAGCGCATTGGAATCGGATTGCACAGAGTATCAGTTATTATGAATACCTGCTCGATACTTACAAGAAAATGCCCGTACATTGGAGAAAATTTGTTTTTGAGTTAAGGCAAAAGACTCGCCAAAATTTAAGTTACCCAGCGTTTTTAGCCCCGCCTTGGCTGGTGATGTCTTTAGGACAAGAGGCTGCCGAGAGAAAAGTGAAAAGCTGGATATCACAATACGGCAGACTTCTTCAGGCTTGGCCAGATATTTGGGAGGCAGCATTGTGCCTGAAAAAAAAGGGTCAGACTCTTTCGAAAAAAATAAAATAAATTATTTTATTCGAGATTTTTAATCGCTTCGCCGATATCCACCTTCACAAGTGAAGAGCTTGTCAGCGCTTGCATAAGTCCAATATTGACTGCAAAGGTAAGTCCTGGCGGCGGATTTTCCACAAGCCTATACTCCGGAATCATTGTCACATTTCTAAATCCGGTTGTGTATGTTGAACCATTTGAACCTGCCCAGGTTTTACTTGAAAACGTTGGTTGCGATTCTACAATCAAACCTTGAGTTTCAAGACGTCCAAATGCACGTGGCCCGACCGCGGGGTAATCAGGATTTGAATCCATAAATGATTCAGGAATCTTAAAACTACCGGAGCTAGTTGTCATGGTTGCTTGAATTCGAAGGCCGGTATAGCCGTCTGAGATTGTGCGGGCCCCAGACTTGATTTCGAGTCCTGAGGCTAGACCTGCTGAACTACATTGATTGCAAACTCCACTTGCACAATAGTTAGAATTATTTGAACAAAGAACTGTAAAGTTCACGGGCTCGAGAGTGATGTCTCCCGTGGAGAGAAGCCAAATATTATTTGTCGGGCCGCTTTTTACAATGGAACTTCCAATTTTTATTGAATCTGCCAGAAATGTCTGGGGAGCGCACATAACGGCATCTTTATACGGAGCTTTGGGTGTTACAGCGGTCGATCCATGAAATAAGGCCGTTCCTTCAACATAATAGATTCTTCCGGCAACCTGGGGCACAGCGCCACTGTCACTCGTTGCACGCGGGCCTTCAATATATTGGCCCGTTGCCGATTTGTAGAATGATCTAGACGTCTCCACAACTCGAATATCACAGCCAGGTAGAATCTCGTAGGCGGCATAATCAGGAACAGAAGTACATCCCGTATTGGGATGAGCCGCTATGCATGCCGCTAACGCTTGTTGCCGAGTGTTTGGTCGAACTGCAGCCTGGACTTTCAGCTCGGCAAAGACATCTTCAACCGCTTTACTGAAGACTTGAGGCTGACTAAAGGCCACGCGACCAATATCACTTTGAGCTCCGGTTCGATGTACGAGTCCGGTCGCTGAGTCGACGCTAGTGAATAGAATATCTTTAAAAACTGTGCCTGATCCTAGACCTGCAAATACGATATTACCGGCGAACGGATTATTATTATTGTCTAGTGGAGAGAAGAAAAGACCGGTGGGGCCTTCAAATGTTGTGTTGCCCAAAACGATATCTTCTTTGGACGCTGTGATGATATATGAGAAGCGATTGATGGTCGCGCGATCAATCTTAAATTCTTGAGTCAATCGTAACGTGACGGATGACTGAGCGTCGTGTCTTTCCATGACCAACTGAAAAGTTTTTGGCATTCGATCTCTATGAAAACTGCATGGTTCTGCTGCTAAAGCAAGCGCATTGACAGGATCAGGTGCGATTTGATTTAGACAAGTGAGGGAAAGTGACTGGCCAAGCGCGAGATTATCCGAGTTTGCATTAAAAACATTCACAACGTTTGCTGCAAGGAAATCGGAAAAAGCTGATGTTGCAAGTTCTGACGTTGTAGGGCTGATTGATAATCGATTGTTAAGTGTGTCGGCTACTGATTTTCGTACTGATTCTGAAGTGGCAATAAGCTCCTGTTCCTTCAGCCTTTGCGATGATTCGACGAAAGAAAATCCACTGAAGATTTGAGCTCGCTTCAAATAAATACCGGCACCAAGCGAGACGGCTAAAATTCCTGCAATCGCCATGACGGCCGCGTAGCCTGCATGGTCAGCCTGTTTACAAAGGATATGCATTCGTTCAACATTTTTCATAAAACACCTCATGGACTGCCCAAACTTTTTTCGCCTTGTGTAAATGTCGTTGTCCCACCATTTTGAGGCGGAGATACCTTCACTCCCTGGTCTCGGCATGCAGAAGGAGGAACTCCAAACTGGATGAATTTCTTTCGGTAGTAATCACGCTCTTTTGACAGAGCGGTATGGCCGATATTGGCCCCTGCATAGGCATTTGGGTCCGCTCCCGTTCCGCAGTCGGCATCACAAAAGAATCTGTAAGGCCACAATGCCGAAGCTCCGGCTGCGGTAAGAGTTGCTTCCATATTAGCAGGGAATCCGACAGGAGCATTGATGAAATTGAGTTGTCCTTCGTTTGTGCAAAATGATGGTGAATCAAACCACGCCATGCCCTTCGTCTGTGTATCTCGACTGATGAACATTGACTCGGCAGATGGACATGAATTTCCAGACAAGGAAGAGAGGGTCGCCGTGGTTGGATTCCACGCATTCAGAATAAATGTATTAGGCGCGTTTACCTGTCTTCCTGCGTCGACAGAGAAAGAAAGATTGCCTGGTCCAAGATCTCCAACCTCGGGAATTTCGAAACCAACGCTGTTACCACAAGTCCATGACGTTTCATTTCCTCCAGGAGGTGTGCAATTTGCACCAAGAGAACCGAGCCCAGCGTCGGTGGCGACAACCGCAGGTAGAGTCGTGAGATCGGCTGGAGCTGGTCCGCGAAAATCTCTCATGAAATAAAGGTATTTGGGGCCATAGATATTATTTTCTTGGGTGCCAGATCGAGGCGCTGCTACGAGATTTGCACAAGAACACATTTTTGCCATACTGGGTGTTAAGCCTTGAGGATTGCCCGTTCCCTGCAAGAAATATCCTTCTTGTCCTCCAGTGCTATGCCAAGTGTTGGCGCATGTCGTGCCCGTGCTTGCGCAGATCTTCGCCCAATTAATGTCGTACGCATTTCGAATTCTGGTGGTGATCGCCCCTGAACCATCCCAAGTACGAATCTGGCAGCTGCAGACATCCGCAAAGGTATTTCCGATGCTTCCTCCAACCTGACTTGCAAACTGTGAATACATATCGTCGCAGGTCGTTATTCGGATATCCCACTCACCACATTTGATCTTCTGGTTACCTGATGCATTGGCATCATTTACATTCGACGCTTCAAGTAATGCTTTGAGATGCGCAAAATCGACTCCGCCTCCAACGAGCGTTTCATAGGACGAAGGCCGTGAATAAAACGAAGATAAGACTCCAGACATCGTGCTGTTGATACAACTTTTGACCAAATTGCATGCCGGATGTCTTGATCTGAGCCACGCATGCGCGCCATTTGAATCGCCCAAAATACAGTCATAATAAGAGGCGCAAGCATCCAGACGAACTTTATTTTGAATCGTCGCGCCTGCTGGAACTGTTGAGTCATATTGTTTAGGGATCTTTGAGCTGAATTTAACCGGATCAAAGAACTGACCCTCAACAGGATCCCAACCGCATTTACACAGATTGCTTGTATAGTGATACTGCTGTTCGTTTGAAGTATATTTGTAAGCGCAATCCGGATTACATCTCGCTTTTTCTGGGATATCGCAGACACTCAAAATAATTCCAGAATCCAGCTGGCTCATTCCTGTATTGTCTCCAGGCTTCTGATCCAGAGTGCTTGCAAACGAAACAATATTGTTGGCAACTGAAAATCCATTCGCAGAACTGACATTAATTACTTTCAAATCAAGCCCTGGAATCTTTTGAGAGATATTAATTTCAACTCGATCCACATCACTGAAGGTGACAGCCTTGGCTACATTACTCGCGCCGAGCGCCGTGAGATAGGCGCTATCTTTTGGCGATCGTATTCGACGTGGCAAAGATGGATGGGCTGTTTGCAACTCAACGGTCGTAATATGGCTTGTTCCAACGGCGGGTTTAAAGTCATAATTGACCCTGAACGAATCAATGTTTTTGAGAATTTGTTTCCATTTAGTTGAATCTGATTCTCCATCAATTCGTCGATACAAAGTGTTTTGATTGACGAAGTACTCAACTCTCTCAGCCACTCTAAGCTGGGAGCCAAATCTTCTCAGTTCTGCAAGGTTTGTGATGACTTGTGGAATCGATGTCGAGCCGGTCATCACATGGATTCTGTAGCAATTCTGATTTCCGGCGGCCTGTGATGGACAATCTTCCGTAGTGGGTGCTCCACTGACCTTCTGAACAACATTTCTAAACTCTGTACTGCTGAGGACAAAATAATTTTTGTTGGTTAACGCATTGAGAAAGAATGTGTCTTTAGCTGCACTAGCGCCCACTTTTTTGTAAAATAGATCGTAAGTATTTACCCCTGTTTTTGTAATTTCAAAATTTCCTGAGATATCGCCGTAAAGCTCTTTCAGAATATAGATTGTGTCGTTTTGTGTGGAATCGTAGGCCAGTTCAAGGCCAGTCGTTTCGTCATATGGCCGTGAGACGGCCTTGAAAATCTTTGATGATGAACCAGTGATCTTGAGGGCTCCGCTGAGATCTTTGCTGATGAGTTGTTTGGCAATGGAAACCGTTTCGACCGTTTTGCTTTTCATCGATTCTTGCTGCTGGGACTTGTAAAGTTTTTTGATGGCATAGGCGGATCCTCCGACAATTAGCGCTGAGAGACCCGCTGCAATCATAAGCTCCGGAACAGAAAACCCACGGTTTTTAAAATAAGATATTCTTCTCATGCACCCCTCACTTTTTGACGCTCGGCGCGACGTCATTTAATTGTAGCACAGTTACCGGCTTGACCAAGCCGGTCTGCTGACATTGACAACTTAAGTTGCCTGTAAATTGTATGTGGCTACGGACTCTGCAACTCTTTTATAGGCCTAAAGTGTTTGAACTTTTTTCGAAGTATCTAATTTTGTTTTACAACTGCTTGAAATCAGTAGGACACTCTGAGTAATGAAGAAAGAAAAAGCGTATCTCGCATGGGGTGGAGGCATTTCAAGTGCGGTGACACTTTATGAAATTAAAAGTCCAGAATATCGACTTACTGGGATTTTTTCTTCCGTGACTGCAGAGGATGATCTGTTGCTTGGCCATCGCATACCGCGTGCTCTTATTGAAAGTCAGGCCCTCGCGCTCGATGAAAAGATTAAGTTCATCACGGTCGCCAATCAGAAAACTCCCTTTCAGTCTCAGGAAGAAGAGACGGCGATGACCGAATGGGGTGCCGGTGTTGTCAAACGAATTGCAGTGGGAACGAGTCATATGGGAACGAGTCACCAGGGCGCAGTGGCTGCATGTCAGAGTGGTGAAATGAGAGCGATTTTTCCTCTTTGGAACTGGCCGTCAAAGGAGGTTTCTCGTGTATTTTTGATGCTTGGTTTTCAAGCTCTTGTCATTGGAATCGATTCAAAACGTATACCAGCGAGCTTTTTGGGAAGAGTTTACGATAAATCATTTGTTGATTCTCTTCCTGCAGGCGTCGATCCCATCGGAGATAATGGAGAATTTCAGACCTTCGTTGCGAATGGTCCATTTTTCCAATCAAAAGTGGATTTTAAGAAGATGAACCGAGTTCAGGATGGAGACTGGGCTTATATCCCTTTGCTTCCATCCTAAGTTTTGATAGAAATTGAAACCATGAAAAATTTTCATAAAGTTGCTTTAGTTTCGATTTTTTCGATAATTGCGGTCGTTTTTCGACTGATTCCGCATCCTGAGAATATGACACCGTTGGTGGCATTAGCCTTGTTGAGTGGCCTTATTTTTGGTTCATCGTCAGTCATAGCCATTCTTTTTCCTGTGATCGTGATGTTGATGAGCGATTTCGTTTTAGGTTTTCATCCGGTGAGTATTTTCGTTTACGGTGCAATAGCCCTCACTCCCCTGTTCGCGAAATGGGTTCGCGAGAAAAATTTCTTCTCACTGGGATGCGCGAGTATTGGCTCTTCTCTGTCTTTCTTTGTGATTACAAATTTCGGGCATTGGATGCTGACAGAGATGTATCAAAAGACATGGGCTGGATTGATAGAGTGTTATGTCGCAGCCGTTCCTTTTTTGTTTAAGTCAGCCGCAGGTGATTTAATGTTTGTTTCTGGATTTGTCGGGATTCTCTGGATTCTGAGAGCAAGTACTTCGGTTAGCTGCTCTGGTGTTTCCGAAGGTCAAAAGCCTTTGGATACATATCGCTCAGTTTGAGAACATTAAAAATTTTCTTTTGATTGCCTACAATTACCTTCAGATCTGGTGAGCAAAACTCAGTAAGTGTTTGGAGACAAATACCACACGGGTAAATAGCTGTCTTAGTGGGCGCAATAATACAGATGGCTTCAAATTTTCGTACGCCAGCTGAAACGGCGGAACAGATCGCCGAGCGTTCCGCACAAATCGATGCCCCATTCACACCATTTTCAACATTGACCCCAACAAATGTCTTGCCTCCTTTGGCGACCAAAAGGGCGCCTACTGGGAAATCAGAGTAAGGAGCGTAAGCGTTTTTGTAGCTAAAGCGAGCTTTTAGCCAGATTTTCTTGTCCGCCAATGTGATCATACGAGAATCTCCTTCAGGGCCCAGGATGAGCCATCCGGCCCGTCCATTAACTGAATATTTTGTTTTTCCAAATTAATTCGAATGGCATCCGCGGCATCAAATTGTTTCTGTGCTCTCAAACGTTCTCTCTCTTTTAGTTGAGATTCAATTTGATCACAAAATTCTCGGCTTAAGTTCCAGCGCTGTCTCTTTTTCATCTTGATCGCCTCAATGCCGTCACGACCGCTGTGTTCGAGAATGCCAAAGACTGAATGAAGGAACGAGATCGATGCGCCCCACTCTTTCCATGCTTGTGAATCTCCTGATCTAAAAGCTTGTCTTGCAGCGGCAAGACAATGGCCCATTGCCTTAGCAGAATTAAAATCGTCAAAAATCGCATCATTGATTTGTTCAATCAATCGGGATGATTGAATGTCAAACGTTCCAAGTTCCTCGACCTTCGATTTGCAGAGATAGAGTCTTTCGAGGAGCGCCTCAGTTCGTGCAATATTTTCTGGAGAAAAATCGAGGGGAGATCTGTAGTGATGGTTGAGCATCATCAAACGCAGAACCTCGCCTCCGTATTTTGAAACAAATTCACGAATCGTCACCAGATTTCCGAGTGACTTCGACATTTTCGCATGCCCCATCTCTAATAGGCCATTGTGTATCCAATATCGCGCAAGTGTCGAATCGGTGAATCCCTCGCTCTGCGCAATTTCATTTTCGTGATGTGGAAAAAGCAGATCAATGCCTCCCATATGGATATCTAAACCTGTTTCAAAAAGGTCATAGATCATTGCAGAGCATTCTATATGCCATCCAGGACGTCCTGGACCCCATGGGCTCGGCCATGCCGGCTCTCCTGGTTTAGCCGCCTTCCAGAGAACGAAGTCTGCAGAATCTTCTTTCGATGAGTCGGCTTCAATCCGAAAACCAGCTTCCAATTCATCAAGTTTGCGACCTGAAAGGCATCCGTATCGCGGAAATTTTCTGACTCGAAAGAGGATATCCGTTCCGAATGATGTTTCTTTTGAATAGGCGAGTTCCCGCTTTTTCAAAGATTCAATAA
Organism: uncultured Bacteriovoracaceae bacterium; assembly: GCA_964626465.1. Lineage (GTDB taxonomy): Bacteria > Bdellovibrionota > UBA2394 > UBA2394 > UBA2394 > CAZRCG01. The sequence continues at coordinate 86,677 of CAZVFP010000001.1, forward strand.
TGCGAATCATCCCTGGAATTGTCTCAGTGGCGCGAGGCTTGAAAGTGGGTTCTAAAATCGCCAGCGATCGCATATCTTCTTCAACGGCTTGTGTGTATTTCTTTGCGACTTCTTCGGCTGTTATTTTTTCGACAATAGATTTTTGGATAATTTTATCATCAATATCGGTGTAGTTTCTTGCGTATTTGACATCGTATCCCGCGTATCTAAAAACTCTCACGATGAGATCCTGAGTCAAAAAGGCTCGCGCATTTCCGACGTGGCAGTAGTCCCATACGGTTGGCCCACATCCATAAAGTGTGACTGACGAGCCATTTTTAGGCTGAAAAGATACCTTCTTTCCGGTCATCGAATCGTGGAATTTGATTTCTTTCACAATGCAAACTCTAAGCTAAACAGGCTTACATGTGAATCATTTGAATGCGTCGATTATCGCTGTCACAGACCCACAGGGAATTCAGATTCATTCGCACGTCATAGGGCTTGAGAAAATCAGACCAGCTTTGGATTTTCTCAAAAGTTTTTGAGTTGAAGAGAGTGACAGTACTGTTTCCAACATCGGAAATGACAAATAAATCGTTGCCACCATCGATGGCCACAGGAAGTTCAAAGCCTGTTTCGATATGGTCAATCTGAGATCTGTCGTTAGAAAATTTCTGTAGACGCGAATTCCATGTATCGACAACAATGAGCCCGCCATCCGGAAGGAAAAGAACGTCGTGAACTCGATCAAATTCGCCGGGGAGTTTTCCGCCCGCTGGAATACCCTCAGAATTTTTTCCCATAAATCCCAAGAAACTACCCTGCTCTGAAAAAATTTGAATACTGTTCGATCCATAATCACAAACATAATGGTGATTGTTGGCATCAATGCGTAGTGTCGCCGGCCCGGTCAAAAGCCAATGTGGCTTGATTGTTTCATGATCCAAAAATACAGAATGGAATTTTAGATCCGCAGTGAATTTTAATATTTTTTTTCCTAGATAGTCTGTGACAAAGATCCAGTGATGGTCGTTCGAATACGTGACACAGTGTGGACCAAGAACAGAGCCATTGCGGCCGTTTTGCGTGATGCTGACTTTCTCTTCCGATTGAAGATCGAGCAGCACTAACTCGCGCGCCAAATAATCGGCGACGAGCAGCTTTCCAGAATCTAATATAAGACTAGAGAAGGGCCGCTGGAATCCAAGAAAAGATTTTGGGACCACGATCATTAGTTTTGATGCTCAGCCGCATTATGTCAACTCATTAGATCTCTCGCATCGACCAAGCAAGATTTCTTCTTTTTAAAGACACCTGCCCACAATAGAATGCGAGCCATGAATAAAAATACACCTAAAGGAATCCTTCTTATTCAGCTTGGAACTCCGGATTCTCCTAGTACCGCAGACTGCCGAAGATATTTGCACGAATTTTTGATGGATCCGAGGGTGATTGATATTCCCTGGATCCTCAGAGTGTTTCTGGTATACGGCATCATTGGAATTTTTCGATCTCCGAAAACAGCTGCTGCTTACAAGACGATCTGGACAAAAAATGGGAGCCCTCTTCGATTTTATACCGAGAGCTTGAAGGACAAATTACAGAATACTCTGGGAAATTCCTATTTTGTCGCGCTCGGAATGCGCTATGGAAATCCATCGATCTCGGCTGCATTGGAACAGATGAAGAAACATCAGATCTCTGAGATATTGATGATTCCACTTTATCCACAATATGCTTCGGCGAGTTACGGTTCGTCTGTTGAAAAGGTCTTCAACCTATTGAGAAATGAAACAAATATTCCTGCAATTTCTTTGATGCCACCGTTTTATGGCGAGAATTTCTTCATCGATTCTCAAGCGGCCATTGCTCAACAATTCGATTTAAAAAAGTACGATCATTTTTTAATGAGTTTTCACGGCTTGCCTGAGCGGCAAATATTGCGATCAGCTGATGGCAAAGAATGCCTGACAACTCACTGCTGTCATAGCGACCGGGTCCATCCCTATTGCTATCGTGCCCAATGCTACAAAACTGCAGAGCTATTAAGCAAAAAGTTGGCTCTACAGAAATCAGATGTGACAGTTTGTTTTCAATCTAGACTTGGAAGAACTCCTTGGATTCAACCCTTTACTGACCAGGTCATTGTCGACCTAGCAAATGCTGGGAAAAAAAATATTTTAGTTTTTTGTCCGTCATTTACTGCCGACTGCCTTGAAACACTCGAAGAAATCACCATACGAGGACAAGAACTGTTTCGACAGGCCGGAGGTGAGAGATTGACCTTAGTGCCTTCTCTAAATGCTGATGATCACTGGGCTGAGAAATTGGCAGATTCAGTCAGAAAATTCTAACCTTTTGATTTTACAGAGATACTGAGCCCCCCCCTCTCACCGGGGCACAGCATTCATGATAGTCTTAAGAGATGCCTATTCGCTTGGATAAAGCCGAATCGGATCTCTTGAAACCGACGTTTTATCGCATTCCCATTAATTTTTATCAAAGCGGAGAAATCATTGAAGAGGACGTCTATTTTCTCTATCAGGGCAATTATCTTTTGTATCGCCTGAAAAATCTCATATGGAAAGAAGAGGATCTGAAGAAGCTGAAGGCGTTTGAGGTTCAGAGCTTGTATATAAAACAGGTCGACAAACGAAACTATAATCGCTTTTTGGAACGTCGACTTGAAAAAATTCTCGATGAGGTTCTCATTTCTGATTCCGAAAAGGTTGAGGTCATTTATTCAGTTTCAAGCTCCTTACTTGAGGAGCTTTTTGAAAATCCGAATTCTCGAGATCATTTAAAGCGTTCATCGTCGGCGATCAGACATTCGATAGATTTTCTTTCAAAGGACAAGAACCATTTCTTTGACCTCATGAAATTGGCAACTTCATCATTCAGCGAATATACTCATGGCCTTCATGTTGCTGCTTACTCCGTGACGCTCGCCAGAGAAATGGGCTTTAAATCATTCAATCAACTTACACCGATCGGCATAGGTGCTATTCTGCATGACATCGGAAAAGTCAAAATTCCGAAAGAGATTTTAGAGAAAAGCGACAATTTAAATGAAGCTGAACGTGCAATGGTCGAAAGACATCCTGAAATCGGATATGAAATCGTCAAACAGTCGAAAGTGCTCCCCTCTTTGGCGGAAACGATCATACTTCAGCATCACGAAAGAAAAAATGGTGCAGGATATCCACGAAAATTGACAGATGATCTGAATACATTTTCTCAGATTGTGGGATTAGCAGACACCTTTGATCTTTTGACGTCAGAAAGAAGCTATCAAAAAGCCATGCGGCCTATGGAGGCTATTGAATATTTACGAGAAGTTGAGAAAGATAGTTTTAGTCCGGAATTGATCTACAAATTTATTTCCATGTTGAAAAAATCATGAGTTCCAAATTAATACCAGATAATCACCTTCAATATTCAAGCCAGACGTCATATTTTCCAATTGATCTCGACTATATCTCGATTGATCAGATTTGCAGTTATGACCTTTATCTCAAATCTGGCACATTCTACGTGCTTTATCGTTCTGCAAATCTGCCGTTTACGTCTCTTGATCGAGATCGTTTGAAGTTATCGAAAAATCAAACAGTCTTTATTCACTGTGCCAACGAATCTGAATTGTATGGTTTCTATCAGCAAAATCTTCCGTCGATTATTAAGAATCCTGCGATCAAGCAGGACGAGAAAGCAAAGACCTTGCACTTTTGTGCCCGAGGATTGGCAAAAGATCTTTTTAAGGACATCGACCCAAAGCGTTCGTTGACAGGTGCGAGAACGGTTGTCGACGGGACAATCGATTTTCTGACTACGGATCGAGAAAATGTTTCGAGACTGATGCTGCTTTCTCGCAATGATCCCTATATCTTGAGTCACTCGGTCAATGTCATGACGCTGACATTAACTCTTCTGACAGCTGCAAAAATTCGTGATCCTCAAATCTTAAAGGACGCCGGCATCGGGGCTGTCTTTCATGATATTGGAAAGTCAAAAGTTCCGGCCGGAATCTTGGACAAGCCGGGACCGCTTACAGAAGAAGAATGGTCTGCGATGCGCCTCCATCCTGAGCTTGGATTGGAAATTCTCACGCGGGGAGCTGGAACGCATCGCTCAAAAGCGATCGTGATTGAACACCATGAACGCTTGAACGGAGCGGGATATCCAAGAAAGCTGGCTGCGGAATCGTTATCGATCCCCTCGAGGGCGGTAGCGATTTGCGATACTTACGACGCCATGACGAGCACACGCCCCTATCAGCGCGCTATTCCGCCTGCTGAAACATTTCGAACGCTGATGAAAAACTACCAGTCAAGCTACGATCAAAACCTCTTAGTGGAGCTCGTGAAGGCTCTGAATCTAAAATAAAAGTGATGTACGTTCCCAAAAAAATTCCTTACGACTGATGGTAGAATGCAAATATTTTCAGAACTTCTAGCTATTGGTTATCAGTCGATTGATATCGTCCTTCACCTTGATCAGTATATGTCCGTTTGGGTGACCGATCTGGGCTCACTGATCTATGTGGCCGTATTTCTGATTATTCTTGGGGAAACTGGGATCATTGCTCTTCCCTTTTTGCCGGGAGACTCGCTGCTATTTGCGCTAGGCGCGTTAACAATTACGAGTCCCGAACTGCGAATCGATATTCTCATTCCCACGCTGGTAGTCGCGGGCATCCTCGGTGGCTTTGTGAATTATGCGTTTGGATCCTATGTGAACACGAAGGTTTTACTGAAAGAAAAGAAACTTTGGTTTAATCGCTCGTATCTTGAGAAAACTCAGGCTTTTTACGAAAAATATGGAACAAAAACTGTATTTATAGCGCGTTTCATTCCAGTCATTCGTACATTTGCGCCATTTGTCGCTGGAATCGCTCGCATGGAATATCGAAAGTTTGCATTGGTAAATATTTTTGGCGCAATTTTTTGGATTTTTTCAATGACTTATCTCGGCAGACTCTTTGGAAATATTCCTCTTGTGAAAAACAATTTCGGCCTGGTCATCCCCGCAATTATTGTCATCTCGGTGATTCCGATCGCTTATGAGATCCTGAAGAGAAAAAGGCGAATCGCTGCTGAGCCATCAAAATAAATTTTCTTACTGAATTCGTATGGATCGCAAGACCCCACCAGCGGAATAAAAAAGCGCGTTTGTATCGCTCACCACCAAGGGTGGATTCCAGAATGGACTCTCAACAGAATCTCGGTGAGCTTTTAGGTTGCCGTCGATCGAGTAAACAAAAATTTCGCCGTTTGATGTTCCAAACCAGACATTTGATCCGCCGACACGCGGCGAAGTTGCTAAACCACCCAGAACATCTCGTTTCCAGCGCTCAAATCCAGATTGAAGATCGAAAGCTCCAACCGCCCCTTCTTTTGACGCATAAAAAAGTGTGTCTCCCTGAATCAAGGCCGGCGAATGCAAGGGCAGTCGCTTTTCCCACAATAATTTTTTAGAACCTCTCACTGTCTGCCATACCTTCAATTGCCCAGAATATGAGGACACCGCCAATAACTCATCATTGCTGACCACAGAGCGGATATCATTTAGTCCATCAGCAGAAACCGATGCCGAATTGAAAGATTCTTTCCAGACGAGCTCGCCATTTTCCGGCTTCAAAGCTTGAAGATTTCCAGATGGAAATCCTACAATAACATTTCCCTTCCAATAGCTGGGACCCTGGTAACTCCATATCGCTGACGGAGATGGTTGTGGATCAGCTTGCTGCCATTTCCATTCACCAGATTTCATATCATAGGCTAGCAATGTCCCCAGAGAATTGGAGGCAAAAACCATGCCCTCGGCGACCAGTGGCTGAGTCAAAAAGGCTCCTTTTGTTTTTGAAGTCCAAAGAATTTTGCCGTCTTCAATGCGAATACGATAGAAATTGCCCTTGGTGTCCCCACCGAAGACAGATCCATCACTCTCAACCCATGTCGATTGAATGGATCCCTGCAGTTTTTGACTCCAAATGATTTCGCCCGATTTGAGTAGGCGTCGCTCTAAAATTCCACGATCGCCTCCTAAAAGAAAGGAGTCTCCAATCAAAAGCAAGCCGGAATATTCCGCAATCTGATGTCGTTCAAGCGCCGTTTGGGGCTTTGGAAGACTGACAGTCCAGGTTGATGGAAGTTCCATTGAGTGGGTCGCCGCAAAAACAAAAAAACCGAATACGCCTAGCATATTGAAGTTTTAATTCTGGGGCGGGTATTTGTCTACGGTTGTCTCAGGCCTGCCAGATTTCGGGTTAATCGACTTAATCCTTTCCCCGAAACGTAAAACGAAATGGAATTCCCTGTAGTTTAAAATGAGCACGAAGATGATTGACGAAAAATCGCTTATCTTCTTCAGCCACTGCCTGCGGGGCATTGCAAAAAATCTGAAAGCTCATGGGTCTCAATGTGGTTTGGACCATATAATAAAATTTCAAATATTGTGTCCGCGATCTGAAATGATCCGCAGTGACTCCCTTTCTTGAAACCCGGGGAGGTTTTGTCTCAAGAATATGTTGTAGCCACTTATTCAACTTAGAAGTGGAAAGTGGTTTGAAGCTTCGATCCAGATCTTTAAAAATCTGGAAGATTTTTTTTATTTGAAATCCAGTTTTGGCAGAAACAAATAAAACCGGTAAGTAGCCAAGGTCGCCCAATTGATCTTTAAGAATATTTTTATAATCTTTCTCGGTCCAATTTTTTCTATGAAGATCCCATTTGTTTACAACAATCAACGTCGGCAAATATTTGTCTCGTATCAAGTTCAGTAATTTTCGATCTTGAGTTGTGAGCTGCCCAGAAGGATGTGCTTCAACCACGAATATGACATAGTCTGCGCGATCTAACTGATGAAGAGATGTTTCAATTGAAAAAATCTCCACGGGATCAGCTTTTCGGCCATACACTTTTGGTTTTTTTCGTATGCCCGCTGTATCCAGAAATTCCCATGTGAGACCGCCGAAGTTCATCGACGCCATGACGCGATCCCGAGTGGTTCCTGGGGCATTCGCAACAAGCGAAATATCTTCGCCAATCAACTGATTCAGAAGGCTGCTTTTACCGACATTTGGGCGACCGAGTATGAAAACTTTTCGGCTTGTTTCTGTATTTTTTTCTTCTTCGTTATTCAGACCAGACTTTTCTTTGACGAGCTTAAAAACTAATTCTTCCAAATCATCTAAGCCACGTTTTTGTTCGGCAGAAATGGGCAAAACATGCACTGGCGATAATTCGAAAATTTCGTGCGAGTATTCGCCAAACGAGGTCTTGTCTGACTTATTGAGAACAACAATAACAGGTTTATTTAATTTACGAGCGCGCTCATAACAATCGCGATCAACGGCTGTCAGTGGTTCAGATCCATCGATGACATGAATAAATAAATCTACTTGATCGACTTCCTTTCGCGACAGTTCAGACAGAGATCGCCCGTCTCCGCCGAGACCTGCGAGATCCCAAAGCTCTAGCTCTTCATGAGCTGCACTCACCCATTTTTCGCGCAACAGATCTCTCGTAACACCTGGGCGGTTCCAGACCAGCGCCCGTCTTCTGCCAATCAATCGATTGAATAAACTACTTTTGCCGACATTCGGGCGACCAATCATTGCAACTGCCATAAGAGCTTTTCACTCTAGCGATCATTGACGTGGATGGCTATCTTCCCACTTGAGAAAAGTTCGATCGCATCCAACTCGTTGTCATTATTCAGGTCTCTGGCATAGACGTGTTTCGCATTGGAGGTGAGGCTGCCAAGGGCTGAGGACGTTTGATCCTGAAAAACCATGGCTCTCGTCTGCCCGTAAAACTTCGCTGTGCTGCTCGACCGGCCAGCGAAGAGATCCAAGAGCCCGTCACCTGTGAAATCTGCTGCTACGATATCTGAGGCTGAAATCGAGATGATATCTGGGCTTAATTCAGTACTTGCAGAAAATGTGAAATCCCCATTTCCGGTATAAAGTTCTATTCCGCTTGATGATGCCAGCAGAAGATCTCGATTCCCATCGCCGTCTAAATCCGCAATCATCGAGCCCCTGACAGTGCCAGAAAAAGATCTGCTGAAGCTTTGAATTTCCGCCATCGAGGAGTCATTTGTGTTTTTAAGTATTTGGACTGGCGAGCCAGAAGAACTCGAAACGAGTGCGCTATCAATGTATCCGTCACCATTGAAGTCAGCCTGAAGAGCCATGACTCCCGATTCTTTTGGGATGGAATTACCCACATTTGCAGCCGTGTCTTGGTTCAAAAGAAAACTCACTTGCTTCAAGACAAAATGATTTCCTGTTGAATTGGCTGTCAGAATATAACCAAGATTGCTTCCGTTTTTCGCGGGTGAATAAGACAACATTTCAGAGTTTTCAGATCGTGCAAGCTCAGCAATTTTCGTGAAAGTGCTTCCGTCATTTTTGTATGTTTCAAGGCCAGTTGAATTTTTATAGAGGATCAGGTCAGAATCTCCATCCCCATCGAGATCAGAAGCCACTCCAGCAGAATAATCAGCGCCCGTTGTTGCTGAGATTTCGGATCGGGTCCAGGACGTTCCCGAATTATTGGTGTACAGAAGAGCTCCAGAGCCTGTCAGCAGGATCATATCTAGAAAGTCGTCTGAATTAAAATATCCAAAAATAATATGAGAGGCTGTTGATTGGCCAGACTGAGGAGAAATTTGAAAAGCGGACGGCGTGCCAAACGTTGTTGATGTTGTTCCTGGGGCTCGATTCGTAGACGAATCCGAAGCGGCACACCCTGCAATACACAGAGAAACCATCAGCCAACTTCTCTTCGCGCTGTTCATCATTTAACACTTTGTGCTTTCACTTTGCTTTTCTTCTTCAGGTCGATATTCGCCATTCGCCTTGCTTTCGCTTCTATTTTTTCTAAATTTTCGACCGACAACTCGGTATAGGCGACGCGCGCTGCGGCTTGCTCGGCCTCTCGCTTTGAACGACCGCGGCCCTGGCCAAGTGTTTTTCCGTAAAATTCAATTTGAACTTCAAACATTTTTTGATGATCTGGACCGGTTTCTTGAATGACAGAATAGCGCGGTGATTTTTGAAATCTCTTTTGTAAAAATTCTTGAAGCTGAGTTTTAAAATCCTCCGTTGTTTCCAGCTGAGTGAGCTCGGTCAACAACGGAGAAAATATTTTCTTAAGATATGCTTCGATCGAGGCCCAACCTTGATCTAAGTAAAATGCGCCAATCAGAGCTTCATAGGCATCTGCGAGAATAGAATCTTTTTTTCGGCCCCCCGTCTTTTCTTCACCTTTGCCGAGTCTTAAGAAGGCGCCCAGATCGACGGCCGAGGCAAGCGCGCTCAAACGTTTTTGATTGACCAACAAGGCGCGCCTTTTTGACAGTACTCCTTCCGGTTCCTCCGGAAAATAGTGGATCAATAATTCTGCAACACAAAGATTTAAAACAGCATCACCCAGAAATTCTAGACGCTCGTTGCTGTCGGAGACTGCGACTTTTTTCTCATGTACAAACGAAGTATGAGTGAGTGCTCGTTCAAGAAGCTTGCGATCTGAGAACTGAATGCCCAATAGTTTCTGAAGGTCTTCGAGACTCATCCCCAAAGTTTGCCACAGCCCTGGCGATCGGGCCACCGCCAACTAGTCTGTTTGCATCATAAAATACAGAAAACTGTCCTGGCGTAACGGCTCGCTGAGGCTCATCAAAGAGGACCGTGGCTAGTTTATCTGACACCCCAATAATCTTACACGGAATATAGGGCGATCGAGACCGAATTTTTACGGTCAACGGCTTATTCAGATATCCTTCGATCGAGTCAAAACGCAGAACTTCAAAGTTGAACCCGTCTGAGAAGAGGGCTCTGTCTTCTCCCACTATCACCTGTTTTTTCTCAGCGTTGAGTTCTAGAACGTAATAGTGCTGCAGGCCCAAGTCGCCCAGCCCCTTTTTTTGTCCCACGGTAAAATGGTGGATTCCGCGATGCCGTCCCACGATTTGGCCTGTACGGTCTACGATTTCTCCTGGATCGTCTCCGATCCCCCCCTCTTCAAGCAAAAATTTTCTATAGTTATTTTCTGGAACAAAACAAATTTCCATGGAATCCGGTTTTTGACTGACAGGAAGGCCCGCTTTTTCTGCCATGGCTCTCACTTCGTCTTTGGTCAAATGGCCAATTGGAAAAATCGCTTTTTCCAAGAGTTCAGGAGCAACTCCCATCAGGAAATAAGACTGATCTTTGGCAGGATCATCAGCTCTCTCCAAAAATGTTTTTCCACAGTATTGGACGGTTTTAACATAATGACCTGTCGCAAACTTAGATGCATCTACAGCTTTGGCGTAATATTCGAGCTCATCGAATTTGATAAAAGTATTGCATGCCATACACGGATTTGGAGTGAGCCCGCGCTTATAGCTATCAGAAAAATACGAGACGACGCGGCTCATAAATCGCTCACGCGAATCAAAGAGAAAGTGCTGAATTCCAATTTTTCGGCAAACAAGGCGTGCATCCGTCACGTCTTCAAGTGAGCAGCAGCCGCCCTTGCCCTCTCGGCGATTTGATCGAGAATAGTCATAGAGCTGAAAAGTCACGCCCACGACATCATAGCCTTGCTCTTTCAATATAAGGGCAGCGACGGATGAATCTACGCCACCCGACATTGCCACTAGTACTCGCTCGCTCATGGGCGACACTATCCTTTCTTTTCGAGCGGCTTACAAGCACGATTCCCCTAAACGCACAAAAGGGACCCTTTCAGGTCCCTTTTGCTCAATCAACTCGACGAAGAGTTAAGATTGTTTGCTTAAAGCAGGTATCGCTTTTTAGAAGCTATACGATGCTCCAACATAATTTTCGTTTTCATAAGCAGCTTTTTTTCCAGCCGTTGTGGATTGAAGAGCTACGAATTCATTCGCAAGAACAGCTTTCCAATTGGTTGAAAGAGCGTAATTCAACTCAACTCGACCCAATTGATAGTAGTTGATCTTCGCGCCTTTCACGTCTTCAACATTCACACGGTAGCGAAGAGCGCCGCTCAATGCAGGAATTGGGCCAGTGAAATCCAAATGTGTTTGGAATCGGTAAGAATAGGCCTCAGATCCAGCGGTATTGCCAAGCTTCTTTCCAGCTCGGATAAGCGTAGTCAGTTTATTGCCTTCGCCTAGCTTGATCTTCGTTGTCAGAACGCCTACATGAAGTGTGGTCAAAGGTTCTTGTCCAATTGAAGAAGCATCAACAGCCGCAAATTTGCCGGCATTTTTTTCAGAAGATAAAGACGCATCGAAATTAGTTTTTCGTTGCATGAGATATCCAATAGAAGCCGAAACCGTTGGTGTCAGAGCATACTCAATATCGGAGGCAACAACGATATCGCTCAAGTTATCTTTCTGAGCTTTATTGTAGAGCCAAAAGGCAGCATCAATCACGCCATTTAGCTTCAAGGCAGGAGTAAGTCCGCCAGAGACCGTCAAAATAGGCTCATGTTTAAAGTAAGCTGTATCACTGATTTGGTCGTTAGACGCTCCAAATCCTTTTCCGCCGGTTGCTTCGAATTCATAAGAAAGTCCAACCTTCACATTAGAATTGGAATACTTCAGAGCAGCTTCTGGTCTTGCAAATGGTCCAAAAGTCGTGCTGTTTTGGCCATTTCCGATTCCGCCGGAGGAGAATGTTCTCGCTCCAACCGTTAAAGATGGAGAAAAGCTCACAGCCGAAGCTGGTGCGTTCACGTTGTTGGACGATGCCGAAACACTTGCTGGCGTCGTCGTGGTTGTTGTTTGTGTGGTTGCTTGAGCTTTGAGACCTGAAGCCCCAGCCAATCCGATAGCACCAATCGCAACGATAAGGTGACCATATTTCATAGATTCGTACTCCTTTTAAAGTTTCTTAACTACCCTTCCCATTTGAAGGACTTCAGTCAATTTGGCGTCTTTCTAGCATGAATCAAAAGTCTGTCAACCGACGGAGCCGGCGGAAAAAAAACAGAATAGAATCAACGAATTAGGAGATCTGGCTAACGGGTATTCTTCTTAGAAAGTACATCGGTAAGGACGGCAAAAATAATGATCATCCCCTTGATCACCATCTGCCAATTGGTGGGGATATTCATCAAGCTCATACCATTATTCACGGTGCCCATCAGAAATGCGCCCAGCAGGGTTCCTCCGACCGTTCCGATGCCCCCTTGAAGCGAGGTGCCTCCAATGACAACAGCGGCAATCGCATCGAGCTCATAGAGATTGCCAGCAGTAGGATCCCCTGCGTCTAACCGACCCCCCTCAATAATTGAAGCGAGGGCGACCAGCATTCCCATATAGGCAAAGGTCAAAAACATAATCAAAGGTACTCGGATACCGCAAAGCCTTGCGGCCTCAGGATTCCCCCCGATGGCGTAAACAAAGCGACCAACCGTCGTGCGATTCAAAATGAAGTAGGTAGAAAAGAAAACCAAACTCATGGCCAATACGGGAGTGGGAATTCCTTGATAGCTAGAAAATACCCAAAGTGCGCTTCCAGTAAAGAGAGCGACCAGTCCCAACTTGAGCCAGACTCGAGGTGTCTTGGCCAGAAAAAGCGCTGCCGTCCAAACGCTGGCCGTTAAAAGAATAATGACGAGAGATAAAGAGGGAGAAACGAATGAATTGCCAATCCATCGATAGTCATCACTTAATGGAGCAATTTTACTTCCATGGCTTAAGATTAATGCAACACCACGCGCGATGACGAAAATGCCGAGGCTGACCACGAACGGCGGCATTTTAAACTTCGCCACCATTCCGCCTGTAAACGCGCCGACAGATCCACAAACGGCAATCACAGCGAGAACTGTGAGGATAGCTCCCAGTACGCCTTCGTGGTTTAAGCCGGCATTGACCTGCATAAGTCCAGCGACCACCGATCCAAGTGCAAGAACGCTTCCGATGCTGAGGTCAATAGCCCCCAGCAAAATGATACAGGTCATTCCGAAGGCCAAAATACAATTGACGGATACCTGTCGTGAGAGATTCGTTAAATTGCGTTGAGTTAAAAACGCCTCTTCAGCAAAGGTAAAACCAATAACCACGGCAATGAGAGTAAAAATTGGAACAAGACGATTCCACTGCCAATTTGACCATTTTTTTTCCACAGGATTTACTTTCTTCGGTTGCTTAGTGGAATTCAATTCAAAAATTTCTTTAGGAACTGCGCTCATCTTGTTTTCTTCCTCATTTGAACACTAAGCAGCCGCTCGTTCCATAATTGTCACTTGAGATATTTCATTGCCCTCTAAGATTCCTGCCACTTGGCCCTCCCTCATCACCATCACGCGGTCACATAAACTGACAACTTCAGGTAACTCAGAGGAAACTATGATGAGCGTGAGCCCCTGGTCAACGAGTTGCCGCATTAAATGGTAAATTTCTGCCTTCGCCAAAACGTCAATTCCACGCGTGGGCTCATCAAGAAGAAGTATTTTCGGTTGGGTCGAGAGCCAGCGCCCGATAATCACCTTTTGTTGATTTCCACCGCTGAGATGGCGAACCTTAAAATGTTCGCTTGGTGTTTTTATTCTCAGAATTCTGCAGTAATAGTTGACGAGCTCGCTTTCATCAGCCGTCCGTATCGTTGCGAGTCTAGAAAGTCTTTGAAGAATGGGAAGTGTTAAATTTCCTTTGACGTCCATTTCCAAAACAAGGCCTGTTCCCTTTCGATCTTCTGTCACGAGGGCCAATCCATGTGAGATGGCAGTTTTTGGATTGTCAATTTTCACAACCTTGCCAAAAAGCGAAATAGAGCCAGATATCTTTTCAGCTTTTAAGCACCCAAAAATGGCTGACACAAGCTCAGTGCGTTTGCTTCCCATTAGTCCTGCAATGCCAAAAATTTCACCCTGACGGACATCGAAGCTCACATGCTTTAACATCGGCAACTTTGTCTTTGGATTCGTGTACGACAGATCTTCGACTTTAAGAATCACTTCTCTGCCAGAATCGTAAGGGCGCTTCGGTGGGAAGACATTGTCAATTTTTCGACCCACCATTGCCTCGATTAACTTCTGATCATCAAATCCATCATGCTGAAAATGCGCAACAGAATGACCATCACGAAGAACGGTAATATCGTCACACAGTGCATGAATCTCGGGAAGTTTGTGAGAAATATAAATGCAGGCCACACCATTTGCTTTAAGCTCTCGAATCAGACGAAAAAGATTTTGGATCTCTCGATCGCTCAAAGCACTTGTGGGCTCATCAAAAATAAGAACCTTTACCGGCTTCGTAAACGCTCGCGCAATCTCAACCAGCTGCCTCTCTCCCACGCTCAAGGTGCGGACCTGAGCCGAAGGATCAATTGAAAATTGGAATTTCGAAAAAAGTTCTCTCGTCTTTTCAATGAGCAAATGTTTATTCAAAAATCCAAAATGGGAAGGAAGATCCGAAACAAAAACATTTTCGGCGACACTCAATTCCTCAAACAATGAAAGCTCCTGGTGAATGATTGCAATTCCAGCTGCCCGCGCTTCACGGGGGCCTTCGAATGCAATCGCCTTTCCATCCAGAAAAATCGTGCCTTCGTAATCGCCTTTCGGCCATACTCCGCTCAGAATTTTCATGAGGGTCGATTTGCCCGCGCCATTCTCGCCGAGCAGCCCCAAACATTTGCCGGCTTGAGCTGATAATGACACCTTGTTGAGAGCTTGAACTCCCGAAAAATTTTTCGAAATATTTTTTAGTTCAACAACAGGTGTCAAAAGATCTGCTCAATCGTTTTGTTTAGAGTTTTTTCTCGCCAAACACTGCATTGCGATCATGAAATCCAGAGGTGAAAATCTTTTCTTCCAGATTTTCCATAGTGATTGGGTAGACCGGCGTATTGATCACCTTAATCGGAGTTCCGCTTTGATTATCGATGGTTTGGTCGAATTTGACCGTTTCACCTTTCGCGATAGAAACAGCAGCGACCACAGCAGATTCAGCAAGCGGCCGAATGTCTTTCAGAACTTCAAATTGCTGTTTTCCGTTCACCATGTCTTTGATCGCTGCCAAGTCAGCATCAGCTCCAGCAATAAAAACTTTTCCAATGAGTTTTTGTTCAGCAACGCCTTGAACCGCGCCGTGAGCCATTCCAGAATTGTTGGCAAGGATGGCGTCAATTTTATTGTCCATTCGAGTCATTGTATCTTCCACCGTTTTGAGAGCAATGCCCGCGTCCCATCCCGGATGATAGCGATGAGCTACAACTTTGATGTCAGGGTATTTCGCAAGAACTGATTTTACACCGGCAGTGATTGCTTCAGCCACCGAATGGCCCTCTGCCCCACTGAGAATGATATAGTTGCCTTTTCCAGCCGTCGCTTTAATTGCCGCTTCAGCTTGCAAGACTCCAACATAAAACGAATCTTGTGTGACATACAGATCGACGGGCGCTTTATTGATAATTCTGTCATAGGCAATGACAGGAATTTTTTCTTTGTGCGCCGCTTCGACCATGCTTGCTGAGGCGTTGGAATCCACTGGTTGAATCACGATCGCCTTGACGCCCAGAGAAATCATATTCTCAACCTTGTTCATTTGAATGGCCGAGTCAGAATTTGCAGACGCAAAAATCACTTTCGCGCCTAGAGCAGCAGCGCGGTCTTCGAAAAATTTCTTATCCTTGGCATATCGTTCTTCATTCATATTATCCAAGATGAAGCCGATTTTGAGCTCATTATCCTTCTTTTTGCAGCCTGTGAGGATCAACGGGATCAAAACAAGTGCAGCCAAAATTCCAAATTTATTTTTCATTATCAATAACTCCTTCATCACCACTCAATAGAACGCCTATTGAATACTCGGCAAGAATCAAATCATTGCCGGTCGGCAAAAACTTGACGCCTCTTGCTGCCACGCGGAGACGATTAAACCCTAAAAACCCAGCCTAAACGGCTACCACAAGTTGGCACACAATTTGTATTCAATGTGAGCGTCGGAAACAAGAGGAAAGAGTAAGCAAAATTAAAGGCTTAGCGTCAATGCAGAGATTGAGGGAAAGAAAATGATTGAAGGAAATGCAAAACAAGAGGGTAAAATTACAATATTTCAATTGAAGGACGATCTTACGCACGACAGAGTAAAGGCCTTCGTTAAGAAGATTGATGAGATCATTACGTCGGGCCAACGTTATATTGTTCTCGATCTCTCTCATGTCGATGAAGTCTGCCTGCTTGGGATGGTCTCGATCTCTTCCCTCTTCAATAAATGCCGAAGTTTAAATGGAACTCTTAAGATTGCTGGGTTGAACCCTTTTGTCAGAAGAGCGTTTCGCAAAACTAATCTTATAAATACCGTAGAGGTTTTCGATGAAGTGCTAGATGCGCTCCGCAGCTTCAAGAGCCAAAATCTTTTGAAGTCAAAACATTCGACCAGTTTTTATGTGAAAGATCTCAACTCGTTTGTCGGCTGGGATCGGCTTCCCGTTATTGGCGCTATCCACTGAGAAAGCGCTGTCCAAACTTAAAGTGATCGGACTTCTACTTTAACGACATCACCCTCTTGAATGCTCGCCGATTGAATATTCAAAAAGAGCGCATTGTTTGCGTCTTTTGAAACAGAATAATCAGCTGAAGCAAGCAAAATCTCCTGGCCACCACGCACGATTTTAACACTCGCAATCGATTCAAGTGCGTTTAATGTGACAGGCATACTTTTGTTGACGACCTTCTGAGCAAACTCTTTTACGGATGAAAGGGCGGAGGAATAATCATCTAAACAAATAGTATTTGAATAGCCCTGCGCTCCAAGACCGTTCAGAAACTGAAGATAGCGAGTTCCAACACCTTCAGCTTGAGCACGACAAGTTTCGGTGCCCATATCAAGACGATTGATAATTCCCGATACGAGATAACCCTGTTTTCCGAATCTGGATTCAAGTTTCATTTTTAAAGCATCTGCTAAAACCGAAGACTGTCCAGACGACAAGGCGTTCTCTATTGACTGTGAGCTTTCAAGAGTGGCCTTCAAACTCCCGGCCTGAATATATTTTTTGTAGCTCACAGAGCAGGATCCAGGCACTGGATAAAAGTTCTTGGCTTGGTGATTTTGATAATCTGAGCTTTTTACCTTCAACTGAAAATCATAGGCATTGAGATAGGAAATTCCACCCATCACAAATGCTGCATTACAAATATTACCTGGGCTCACGGAAGGATAAAGTACAGACCGTGGATAGGCTGCGGAGTAATCGCAAGAGACTGCATCGGCGGTTAATACAGATGTTCCAAGTTCAGCGCGAAGCTCCGCGGAACAAGCAACGGCGACTTTTCCATATTTCGCTGGATCCGCCGGAAAATAGAGATCCGATTCCGCGAAGCAAGGATCTCCGTTACAAACGGATGCTTTTTTGTAATGAACCTTCGCGGCCGATACTAAGTAACTCGCCTGTTGACCTGTTGCTTCAGCGAGGGAATTGGCCGCAGTCCATGCAGATGTCGAAACAACCTCTGCTGCGTAATTTCTCACATAATCCTTAAATTGACCGTTTGGTTCTGTCGCGCTCTGGTCATCATTATCTGTGACAATCAAGAAAACGACTTTATCGCCATTATTAGACTCAGACGACGGGCTGACTGCGAAAGTTGCATTGAAGTCTTCAGCTGCAAGAATATGCGCCATGCTCAAAAGCCCAGCTTCGTTTCCTGAACCATTGATGCCGAGACTGCTAATCGTCGCAGAAAGTGAATCTCGTTGACTGTTGAACTCCAGATCACTCATGGCAGAACTGAAAGACTTCCGAGCATAAGGAGACCGCAGAGCTGACCAATCGTGGATTTTGTACTGAGACACCGCGGGTGCAGTGACGCCCTTCATTTGGGTTCCGGTTGATGGATCAATCCACGAATAGGTTCTATAACCATAGGCGGTACACTTAACTGAGCCTGGTGTCGCACAGGTGACAGAGGTTGTATAAACAATGAATTCGACATCATACTGCTTCAAGCTGTCTGTTAGCTTAGAGATGCCGGCAGCCAAACGGGCTTGCTCATCTTTCATACTTCCAGAGTTATCAATAATCAGAAAGACTTTGAGTTTGTTGCGAACGATTTTTGTCGCAGCGGTGACCGTGAGGCTGAACCCACGATCTGACGGCGCGCGAGTCAAGGTCGCTGTAGCGGTGCCTTTGTTGCCAGCAGCATCAGACAGTTCGGCGCGTACAGTGACAACGCCAGGTGCTACAGAACTTAAGTCGGATAATTTGTCGACTGACCATTGAGTGCCATCACAAACCGCTGAAGCAATCTGATTTTCGCCAAGAAGAACTTTGACAATGCCATTTTTCTCATCGCAATTTCCCGACACTTGAATCGAGCTATAATTCGAATAATTTATTCTGTCGCTGGAGGTGGCGATCGTAATTTGAGGCGCCACAGAATCAGTGCCCGGATTGACGGGATCGACATTCATTTTTGGATCAATACCATCTTCTGGATTAAACGGCGTCACTTTCGCGGTTGGATTGGTGACTCCCCCGCTTGCCCCCGTTTGTTCTGTACCATTCAATTGTTTTTTTGCGGGTGCAAAACCAGCATTGCTACATCCTGCAAGAAAGAGAACAAAGAGCAACCCCATTGCCCCTAACAAATATATTTTTGATTCAGTCACAGTTCTCATATGAATACTCCAAGTAGGCGCGACCACACCG
Organism: uncultured Bacteriovoracaceae bacterium; assembly: GCA_964626465.1. Classification (GTDB taxonomy): domain Bacteria; phylum Bdellovibrionota; class UBA2394; order UBA2394; family UBA2394; genus CAZRCG01. Next base: position 105,299 of record CAZVFP010000001.1, read on the forward strand.
CACCCACTGGGTAAGACAGCAAGATCTATGCCTTCAAAAACCTGAATGATTTCAAACGTTTCAAATCAAAAATCGGGCAAAATTGCCATAGTATTGAAATTTTTTCAGGGACAATTTTTGTCACCTTCAACCTGAAAAATGTGTTCTGAATATGCTTCAACATCGAATGAGTCCGCGCGGCTCACTCGTTAGAAGCGTCTGGACATCACAAAAAGTTCCGATATCATTGACCGAGTTTTTATTGGTGTGGATGTGTAAACGGAGAGGGCAAAGTCTTGGGGTTTTCTTTTGTTACGTGGGGTGTCCAAAGAAGAGTGTTTCGAATCGTACTCCCACATTTCATTTTGGCGATTTTATTTTTTTGCCGGCCCGCTAGCGCGGCCAATGAAAATCCTCATGATCATAGCGATGGACTGTATCCCTATTTACCAAGCCTCATTCAGATTCCTGAAAGGACTGTGGCCGATCAAATTCTTCCAGGCTTCGTGGAGCTTGCCGTCGCGACACAAGCGATCGCCGAGGATATCTATGGACCGCAGTCTTTGTTGTCACAGATTCCAGCGCTTAGACAAATTCTTCATGGACATCCAGGCTATTGGCCCGAGTTAGTGGGAAAGCTCAGCGACCGTCATTTTGTACGCCTTCTTGGCCCCGACTTACCATCACTAACATCAGGCTCAGTTGTGCTCGGCGAAATCAATGGTGGCAATTCCGGCAGCCATGAATTTCTTCAATTTATGATGCGTGAATTTGATGCTCATCCTGAATGGGGAGATGCGCCGCACGATCGAGACCTCTATTTGAGATGGGCGGCACATCTGAGAACTCTTTTTAGACATACACATCCGGCAAAAGCGGATGAACCCGTCATTGTCTGGGCAGACGAATCGTCATGGCAGACCGAGCCCATCGAAGTGAAGACTCCTGACGGTGGCAGCAAATTAGTTAAGCCACCTTTTTCAGTCAGCAAGAAGTTCTTGGATCACTACAGGCAACAAATCGAACTTGCAGGAATGCATTTTATTAGTCTCGTGGATGATCGAGGAAGGCTCTTTGTCCAGGATGGAATTCTGTACACCAACAGGAACGGCGAGAAGCTCAAGGTCGATGTTCTCATTACGATGGCGGATATGGAGAGCATTGATTGGCAGCATACCCCTCAGGTCGATCGCAATATTGCAGCGCACCGCCCTGACTTAAACGATGTCGCTCTGTTGACAGGGATTCCAGGACTTATCCAAGCTTGGCTAGCTCAAAAAAATGGAGGATTTATTTGGGACGGTCCGCCTAAAATATTGACTCGCTCAAAAGCTTGGCCCCTCCTTTTTTCTGAATTCGTCAAGCTGCAGAAAGGCAACGCTCCACTACTGCCCGACAACGGGACTCGGCTGTTTCAAAAACCTGATGGAAGTCTTGATAGCGAGCTGATCGGTCAAGTTGGCGAAAATCTGGCACTATACGTTTTGAAGCCCGTCACAGGAGACAGCGGAACGGGAATGTTGATTGCTGCAGATCCAAATTTAACTGATGAGGCTAGATCAACTGAATGGCAAAAAATTGGAGATCGTCTTGCTGCAAACCCAATGTCCTATGTTTTGCAGCCTTTCACTTTATTTCAAACTGTTGGTGTGAAATCTGATTCTGGCGACGGACAACAAAGACTTTTTGATATTCGTCCCTTTGCGTTGGTAAGCGGCAGCGGCCCATCGTTTAGGATGACGGCTGCTCGACATTTTTTTGTTCGTTTAGCACCACCTGGGGGTCTTAAAATCACTCTAAAACACGGTGGAGCATATGCTATCGGTGTTCCTGCAAATGTTGACGAGGTTCGCGCAGGCGGGCATCTCGTTCCTATCGGGATACCTCAGATCTCTCACTCTCATTATGTTGAATCAGTCGACTCAGATGCGATCAGGGAGTTATCGGAAAATCGTGCGTTGACGCTTGCTCGTTTACTTCGAGACCTGACGCTCAGCGAAAGTGATCGCGGAAGACAGCTCCGGGCATCGCATGATCTGCAAGGCGCTTTTGAGCGACATCCCGAGTTTGATCCGATGCAATTCGCTCGCGTTCACCGTGTTTTCCCCCCGGTATTTCTATCTAATACGCTTGTTGGAAATAATGATTCGGCCACACATTCCGCGCAATCGTTGACTCGCCTATCACATTTTAACCGAGATGGATCTATGTTACTGAGAGAGTGGCGCAGAAATAATGCGACCGCCAATGAGGCTCTTCGGGAACTTTTCGCGAAGCTTCGAGGCTTGCGCGAAAGCGGGTCGCAAAACTTGCAGGCTGGCAGCGCGTCCATCGTTTGTCTTATCGATGGAATAGCCCTAGGCGATCGCTTTGAGTTGCTCAGCGAAAAATTCTTTCAGGAGTTTAACGTCCGTCTGATCGATAGTTCCAGCCTGAGTGACAGGACGTTTTTGGTTAAAGAAAAGCGCTTATATTACAGCGCAAGCAACGACGACCGTTCCGTTGATATCCTCGTTTTTATGAGTGGAGAGAAAAACGGCTCAACAATTCAGTTACCTGACTACTCGGAAGTTGCTGAATCTGGAAATATCCTGATTGTGAATGAGCCGCAGACCGGTCTTCTATGGGATGAAGCATTTCACGCGACTGTGTCTGAAATCGAAGATCTTCATAGACAGCCTAAACTGCATCAAATCTCGGAGGCCTCGACAGAAGTGGCGCCGAATCATACAGCTGAAAATCATATGTTCCTTGGATACCATACGGTATTGAGCAATCTACAGGTGGTGACGGTGGATCTCGCCACCCCTGCGTCGCCGCCAGAAATATTGACTGGAATGCGATTTGTATCTGCGATAGGGGTGGATGACTGGAGTCAGCAAGTCCATGTCCCGACCTTTTATGTTCCAGTACAACAGTGTGGTCGGTCACTTGCGCAGCTGTCTCGAGGCTAGGAGTGAATTTTATTATGATCGGAACTTTTCTTTATTTTGGACTGCTCGTCGTGAACGCTGCGACAGAAACAGATTGCCCATCAGCACTAAAAGCTCAGACAGATGGACGGACTGATCTAAAACCCGTGGATCCGTCACATGATTCGAGCGGGGGAACGCAAGCTGCGGCAAAAGATACTGGCTCTGCAAATTCCCGTCGCACAGGCGAGCCCGAGTGGGAGCAACGTGATACCGGTGGTTCAGATAGCCCCGACGATTTACTCCTGAAATAAATGGGGATTCACTGATAAATCGAATAGGGTTTTTTTCGATTTTTCTTCAAGGCTGCGGGCAGCTTTTTTGCGGCAACCGTGAGGGCCTTTTCCAAAAAGATGTCTCGAAAATGTTCATCATGAATATAGCGAAGGCGTTGACGCCAAATCATCAGCGACTGAATTTTTTCTAACTTTAAAAAGTATTCGTCAAAGCCTCGATTTTCTTTGGACGACACAAGGATTATTCGATCAGCGGATATGCCGTTCCGCACAATCGCATCCCGCATCGCATCGGCGCCAGAAAGGTCAGACTTGTGAATGACGTAGAAGTCCGCCCATTCCTGAACACCCGCCTTCATCCACTGCACGTCATCGCCCGTTTCAGGTTGCAGAATAAGCACGGTGATTCCACCTAACCACGCAACTTCTTGCTGGGTTTGTCCGCTTCCTGCGGTTTCAATCCAGACCTCGTCAAAAAAATTCTCGAGATAAATAGCCATATCACGCACTGCTTTTGAATAGGCCTGCGTGCTTCGAGTAGCTATTGATCGCACAAAAAGGTTTTCTGGAATATATTCACCGGATAGTCGCACTCGATCGCCAAGCAGCCCGCCCCCAGTCTTTAACGAGGAGGGATCGCATGCAAGCCAGGCAATTTTTTTCAATCTTTGGCTTTGATGAGTGGCCAATCTGGAGATGAACGTGGACTTTCCGACGCCAGCAGGTCCAGTGAAGCAAATCGTTTTTTTTAAAGAATCCGCAGAAAAATACTGATTTAGTTTTCGCAAGGTTTTTAAATCACGAGCCTCAATTTTTGAAAGAGTCTGAGCAATTTCATTCCTGGTTGGCATCGTGATCGCTCTTTGAGTCTTTAGGTTTTTGCTCTGCTGATTTCGCGTTTTTCTTCTTCGGTGTGAAGCTCAACTTCATTTCGACTTTGACATCAAAATTTTCAGCCATATGCGTAGCTACTTTTTCACCCACTGAATCCCAATCTATCTGCGCCAATTTCGAAGGCAGTTCTTCCGCGATTTTTGACTGAATATCGTCTCTCACAGATTTAACCCACTCGATGGCCTGCCCAACGGATTCCTTCGAGTCTTTCAGTTTACTTGGCGCTGTTGCAATCTTTTCAATCGCACCAATCACAAGATCATCCCAACCTTTTTTCGTCATAGCACTATTTTACATGTTTCAACTGTATCGCATAGGCATTCTCAGCCCGCTCCTTAAAAGCATCTAACATTTCCGGTAACTGCGTTTTTGTCACTTCATTCACAATCATTTTTGGAACAAGCCAGCCGAAGCTGATATCGATGGAATAATTTGCCTCCGTCTGAGACTCGCTTAAAGACTTCAGCTTCCAGGAGCCCTCATTGGATTTCATCAACTCTCCTTCTACCAAGTTCCATGATAAGGACAGAGGAGGCTCTTCCACGAAGCGCAGGGTATAAGAGATGGGTTTGACAACTTCCACTGAAAAATCGCCCAGAATCTGTGAGCCTTTCTTTCGTTCTTTTGCAGACTTTGTTGCCGGCAAGAATTCTGGATAAGCCGAAAAATCACGAATCACGCGAAAGACAATATCAACGGGCGCATCAATGATCAGTTTTCGTTTAATCACAAAAAATCCTATTCTTTTTCATCATAGAGCCGCCCCCAAATATACGGTTTAATATCGAATCGATGATGCGCAGTCATATGTCTGATCGTGCCCGTGGCAGAGCGCATGACAACCGAATGAGTTGTGCAGCCATTTTTGACGAAGGTCACGCCTTTCAATAAATGCCCCGTTGTGACTCCGGTCGCGGCAAACATGACATCGCCCCGAGCGAGATCCTCCATTCGATAGAGCCGATGCAGATCGCGGATGCCCATACTTGTTGCGCGTTGCTGATCCTCTTCATTCTTATACAGCAGTTGCCCTTGGAAATCTCCGCCGGTACAACGCAACGCAGCCGCCGAAATTACCCCTTCTGGCGCACCTCCGGTTCCCATAAGAATATCGATTCCTGACTCTGGATCGGCGGTGGCAATCGCAGCCGAAACGTCACCATCTTGGATCAGACATATGCGACATCCCGCTTTTCGCAATTCGTTGATCAAGGCTTCATGGCGCGGACGATTCAGACACGCAACCGTTAAATCCGAGCGCTTTCGACCTTTTGCCTTTGCAACTCGCTCTAAATTCCATGTCGCACTTTGACTGAGGTCGATCACGCCCACGGCATCAGGTCCGACAGCGATTTTCTTCATATAGAGGTCTGGGGCGTGCAAGAATCCACCCGATTCAGCGATTGCAACAACAGAAATTGAATTGGCAAGTCCATGGGCACAAATCGTCGTGCCTTCCAGTGGATCAACCGCGATTTCTATCGATGGCCCCATACCTGTTCCAACCATCTCGCCAATGAAGAGCATCGGAGCTTCATCTCTTTCTCCTTCGCCAATCACGATTTTTGCCTTCATTTCAATTCGGTTGAGAGCTCCTCTCATCGCTTCGACTGCTAGCGTATCGCTCAGTTTTTCATCGCCCAAGCCCACGGACTTTGCGGCTGCAATCGCGGCGGCTTCAGTGACCCGCACTGTTTCTAGGGCTAAATTTCGATCCATAAAACCTCCCGTTTCTCCGCTTCATTCTAAGCAAATCTCGTCGGTCTCACCAAGCGTTGTTGAGTGTCCTAGCCCCCTGATTTTACCTCTGTTTTCGCGTTTTGAAAGCATAATTTTATATTTAAATTTGTACATTTTAGGAGATATATGCCGACCGATCGACCGCCTAAATCCAGTCCACAAGGTGGCTATATTTTGGATTTTAATTCATATTTTATATTGTATTTTATTATGTAATAAAAATAGTATCATAGTATGAAAAATACACTCTTTAAACTTGCGCTATCAGTCAAAGATAAATCAAATAAAAAATACATCGCGCACTTTTATAGACACCGAGGTCTCTTGAAAAAAAAATGTGCAGAAATCTGCGCCTTTCAATTTTTGGAAAGTGGGAGTCATATTCAACTTTTGCAGACTCTCTCTCGATATGGCCCCCTGTTGCCAAGAGATTTTGACGACAAGGCATCGCAGCAGATTCTAAAAAAATGGAAACTCAGTTTTCCAGACGATCCAAAATTTTTTTCGATGGTGAGTAAACAGCGAGAAATATGGGCTCAATACAAGGAGAAAACACTTCTCGAATTCTTTGAGTCTAAAGATGGTCTCGCATGGCTCGAAAAGAGAAAAAAAATAGGACGGGTAGCCACTTTTGAACTGGACCAGTCATTTAAAAGAACGAAGTCGAAGGCTCTCAGAGAAGAAATAAAGATCCGCAGAATTATGAGAATTTATCCGCATTTAAGCTTGTCTGATCTCAAGAAATTAAAAGTAAAAAACGCACAGTTCGTCATCGAAAGGTTTCCCTTTCGACTTAAGTATCAATCTTTGTCTTTGAAGAGGATTTCTCTGCAACTTTCAAATTCATGATCATAAAAAAAGCGGACGAAGGTTTAAATTGATCGAGTCCTCTTTTTTTTAAAAAAAATCTTAACTGGGTTTCTGTTTTTTTTATGGCGAAAATCTCATTTAGTCTTTCCTTGAGTTCTCTGACGCTCGGCCTTGCAAGTAGAACGTAAAGCTCGATGATGCGGCTTGATGTCAATGAATCCATCATTATTCTGTTTCGAGAGGCATTTCTGCTTAGTTTTTCTGGCGCCAACTTCAGCCACGAATATATTGTTGCGCGAGTTTTATTTAGCTCCTTTGCAATTGAAGCAATGGATTTACCTTCTTTTTTCATGGCAATTGCTAAGATTTTTTGCTCACCATTTGTTCTTACTTTTGTAGACTTTTTTATATTATTATTTTCATTTTTTGATAACATGTTTACATCCTGCTTGTCTGGCCCATTTTAATCTGCAATAGCATTTTCAAGACAGTTTATTATGTATAATTTTAAATATCAAAATTAACTAGATATTATTCGCAAAATAGTTTATTTTGCGAATTGAGCTATTGTGAAGAAATCCCAGACCATTCCCAATCTAAAAGACCATGAGCTAAAGAGCCTGGCCGATAAATTCATCGATAAAATGCAGCATGAACGCCGCCTTCAGCTCTCTTCCGTAAAGATCTATCGGGATGAAATCCATCTGCTGCTTAGAAAGACCGCCCTTGGCGCGGACGTTTCCGATTTGAGGACTTACCTCAGAACTTTGGCTCCAGCGACTCAATGGAGAAAAACGATCATTTGGAAGAAGTTCCTGAATCAATGCCCATCGCCCTGGAATTCGCTGCTGGACGATATCGCAATTCCTCGGCTCAAATCAAAACTACCCACTTTTCTGACAGACGAAGAGATCTTTCGACTGGAGGCAGTCTGTTACAAAGAAAGCGATGTTTTTAGAAATCGTCTTTTGATCGGACTTTTTCTGCAACTGGGGCTTCGGCTCTCTGAACTTTTGAATTTGAAATTTGCAGATCTTGAGGATGGATGGATTCGGCTCATTCGAAAAGGTGGAAAAGAACAGAGATTGCCACTCAGTAATAGTCTACAGTCGATTATTTCGTTTTATAGAAATGAGAGGTTGGCCACAGCTGATGAATGGGTATTCGAGGGCCGATTAGGTGGCGCCATGAGTCCGCGCTGCGCCCAACTCTTGATTAAAAAGCTTGCCGAGAAAGCGAATATCCAAAAGAGGATTTCACCTCATAGTTTGCGGCATACCTTCGCTTCTCAACTTGCTGCGAAAGGAGCTAATTTAAGCGCACTTCAAGAAATTTTAGGCCACCAACGCCTGGCGACTACTGAAAGATATTTGCATGTGACGCCAGAACATCTGCGCGAGACTCTTTCACTTCTTCAGAGAAAGCCTGGGATCCAAAATTAACTTTTTATATGTGCTTTCTTAATGCTCTTCACTCGATTTTTGGAATCAACAAATACCGCGATCGGTTTGTGCTTTGAGATTGATGATTCCGGAATGATTCCATAAGCCGCGATAATTATTTTGTCGCTCTTTTGAACCAATCGAGCGGCAGCGCCATTGAGCGAAATTTCTCCGGGCTTGCCAAGAATGACATATGTGGAAAATCGAGCACCGGTGGCACAGTTATAAATATCAACTCTCTCAAATGCGTGAAAGCCGGCGGCCTTGCATAATTTCTTATCAATGGCGATCGAGCCTTCATAGTGCAGATCGCTGCCCGTCACAGTGGCAAGATGAATCTTCGACTTAAGAACTTGAATCTGCACGCGAGCAGATTATGAGAAATGAGGTCTCGGCGCCAGTCTAAAAATGGCAAGATCCCATCACAAAGGTCGCCACACGATCACCGAATAACCCTCAATAAAGAAACTCCCTATCCAACTTCTCGACTTTCTTAGGATCTGAATCTTTCCGTCTGACTCGAGCTTTTCTAAGAAACTCAGCAAGCCATCGAGATAGTTGCGTTTCCTAAAGTATTCGATAGAAAGTTTGTCGAGTGGGTGGCTTTCATCCAAGAGCTCTGCAATAGGCTCTATATGAATCACGAGGGATGGTTTCTTATCTAACAAATATTGGATAAATGGACGAAAATTCTGACCTGTTTGCTCGAGAGACGCGATTGTCATAGCTACGGAATTTGTTTCAAAATCAAAAGCATAATCCGGTTCAAAGAAATTAAACCGATGCGCAAAAATATTTTCGAGGCCTTTTTCTTGAAGTGTTGAAATGACGTCTTGTGATGCTTTAGTCCAATCCAAGCCCCAGAATTTTGCATGAGGATTTACCTCCATCGCCCTAAGTAAATTGTGTCCAGTGCCACAACCAAATTCATATACGGCACCGCAATTGCGAAGATATTTATCAAAAATCCAATATTGAAGAGCGGCGAACATCTCATACTCAAATCTTTGAGTAAGCGGTTTAATCCACTCTTGCTTCCATCGGACAATATCGATTTTATGAAAATAGCGCGGCAATAAATGGTTCATGTCTTGAGTCGACTTCATCGCTTCAGCGTTTTCGGTCCAACCCTTTTCCCAGTCGTCATAGCGATGAGCGCCTGCTCGAACAATCGAATTCGACTTTAAGGTCGAATCGGCTCGTTGCCAGCATCCTGCTAATTCATCTTCTTGAAGAGTTCGATATTGAAAGGAATACGAACCGATTTTTTCAGCGACAAACGGGGTCAGCGGCTCACCAAAAACTGTTTCAAAATCTCTGACACTCAAATTAGACTCGGACATTCGGATAGCTCCTTAAAAACCAATCAACCGTTTTGTCTATCGCCTCTGTCACTGGCGTAAACTCAAAGCTTGGATTCAAAGCCTTTAGACGTGAGGCGTCGGTTGGCTTTCGATATTGGCCATCAGATTTCGTGGTATCAAAAACCACACTTTCTTCCATATGGAGCCGCTTCGCAATTTTCGTGACGAGCTCGCCCACTGGAATTTCTGCGCCCGGCGTCATGAACAATGGCTCAGCACTGTCATAATTTTTCATCATCCAGATGGAGAGTCGAGCGATGTCGTCTGAATAAACGAATTCACGAAGCGGTTTTCCTGTTCCAGAGACAACTAGTTTTTCATTCTTGCTTCGAGCTAAGAACGCCTTGTGGATCAGGCCAGGAACAACATGCGAGTCTTCTAAGTTGAAGTAATCGTGCGGGCCGAAGATATTTGTCGGAATCCCCAAAATCACATTCAGACCAAACTCACGGCGATAGGCATCAGCCTGAACCGCAAGCATTCTCTTGGCATGTGCATAGGCAAAGTTCGATTCGTGCGGCGGGCCAAAGTGCAATCGCTCAGACTTTAGGGGGTATTCAATTTCGTGCGGAAAAATACAACTCGAAAGATAGGCCAATACTTTCGGCTTGCCGTAAGTGGCCGCTGCTTCGAGCACATGTGAATTCATCAAAATATTTGCCTGGCTGATCGAAGCGGGACGCCTTGTGTTACCGAATAAGCCTGCGACCTTTGCAGCACAATGATAAACATGCGTTGGCTGATGGACTTTAAAATAATTGAGCGTTTTCTGTCTGTCGGTTAAGTCTAACTCTTCTCGCGTGGGGGTTAAAAGTATCCCGTCTGTTTTTAGAATTCTTTTGATCGCACTGCCTACGAGTCCGGTGGATCCAAGAAGAAGAATTTTTTCTGTCATACAATGGCCCTTTCATTTCCTTTCCAAAACTGAGTCTGCCATTCGATCGTCTTTCTTAGTCCGTCATCGAGAGATACAAACGATGTTTTATGAAATTCTGATAGGTACCTTGAGATATTCATTGAAACGTCTGTTGGGGCCCCATTCGTCGTTGTTGATATCTGTGGAAGTTCTTTTGGAAACTCCACAGGTACATTTAAAATTTGGCCGATCGACATCGCTAACTTAGCAATGGTTGTCTTTGAAATTCCTCCGACATTGTAAGTGGCATGTTTTCCATGCAAGAAAATATTCCACATCATTTCTACCGCATCGGTGACATAACAATAAGTGCGAGATGCTTGCCCGTGATCCATCAAGGTAATTTTGCCATCTCTCAATGCGCGCTCGATGAAGGAATGTAGAACTCTCTGATCACCACTTCGAGTGCCAGGTCCATAGCCAAGTGCAAGTCGGGCGATGCGTGACTGTTTGCTTTGTTTTTTAAATGCGTGGCAAATGGCTTCACCGCTTCTCTTGCCTTCAATATAGGAAGCACGCGGCCAGTCGGTATTTGTAACGCCGATCTCGTTTTCATCTGGCTGCGGATCGTCACTGCCGACATAGACTTCACTCGTGCTAACGAAAAACAATCGACCCTCATCGGATATTTTTCTAAAGAGATCAACTGTTGCCGTTGTATTAAGTTCGATGGTCTTTACGGGATCGAGTAAAAATTTTCCAGGTTGCCCATAACCAGCAGCATGAATCACATAATCTACCGTTGGAAGAGATTCTCTGAAAGAATAATTCGTTAGATCGCCTCGAATCCATCTGAAATTTTTTCCGTCGAAAATATTTTTCCACCACGTGTCGGGCTCTGATGCACAGAGGCCAATCACCTCAACGTCAGCGTCAGTTTTTGAGCACCAAGCTTTTATGCCTTCAATAAAATAGGTGCCGATAAGTCCAGATGCGCCTGTGACAAGAACGCGCTTTCCAGCCAATGGTGATAAATCGATCCCAGAAACTGAGCGAGCGGCCTCGGTATGGAGTAATGCTCTCATCACACCACTAAATCCTTAGTGGCCGTAGCTGGAACCGATCTGGGTTCGAGCCCTGCCACGAGATGCGCAATGCGACTCTGGATATTTTCAACAGTCAATCCAGCGGCTCGATCGTGGTCGTTTTTACGTCCGTAGTGATTCAGAAAAGTTCGAGGAACACCGACAGTCTCGATTGAGCACTGCAGTCCTTGAAGGGCCGCTGAAATATCATAGTGAAGGGTTCCTTCGTAAAATGGCTCAATAACGAGAATGTTTTTTGCCACCAGAGTCTCTCTCAACGTGAAAGAATCAAAAGGCGCAAGTGTTGTGTAGTAAAGCAGATTCACGTCATAGTCTTTTGCAGCCGCTCGGGCGATATCCAGCATTGGTCCCACCACGATCACAGTTCCTTGAGTCCCCTCTTGAATTATATTTGCGTGCCCAAATTCAACTTCTACCGATTGAGTATTTTCGGATTCAGAAAGGCGAAAATATTTCGGGCTTTTACTGGAATATGAATCCAAAAAGAGTTCTGAAAATTCCTTTGAAGTTCCAGGAACAATCACCTGCATCCCTGGTATGGCTTTCATCAACTGAATATCTCCTGGGCAATGGTGGGTGCAACCCAAAGCAGCGTAATCATATGAGCCTCCAACACTCACAAAATTTCCTGCGAGCTGTTGATATCCAAAATCAATTTTCAGTTGCTCATAAGCACGTTCTACAAGAAATGGCGCGATTGTATGAACGACAGGAATAAGTCCTGCCTTCGAGAGCCCTGCAGCAAAACTCACCATCGATTGCTCTAAAATTCCGATATTGATAACCCTTCCAGAAAATTTATCTGAAAGATCTTTAAATCCAAAGACTCCAATGTCTCCCAGAACCGTGACCAATCGATGATCGCTCTCATAGAGCTTTGACATGAGATTTACGAATTCTTTTCGCATCGTCATTGTGTTAACTCCGCAATCAGATGGGTTGCTTCATGTTCATTAGGTGATCGATGATGCCATGCAGGATTTCCTTCAAGCGTTTTACATCCGAAGCCCTTAATTGTATTGGCGATAATGGCTCGAGGACGATCGCTGATGCCGATGCAGCTCGAGAAAATTTCATCATGATGATGGCCATTAATCGACATTGTAGAAAAACCAAAGGCTTCAAATTTTTTATCGAGGTGCCCCAGATCCACCGCTCGATCGGTTGAATGATTAAAGTCGACGATGACGGTCAAATTGTTTAAGCGATGCTGAGTTGCGATCAGCGCAGCCTCCCATACACTGCCCTCATTAGCCTCGCCATCACCTATGAGTACGAAAACCTGGGATGCTTTGTTTTGAAGTTTCTGCGCATATGCGAGACCGACAGCATAAGGAAACCCGTGGCCGAGAGATCCAGTTGAAGCTTCAACCCCAGGAACTTTATTCACGTCTGGATGGCCACCCAAAATACTATCGTACTGACCAAAACTTTCGAAACTCTCCCACGTGATAAAACCTTTAGCAGCAAGCACTGAATAGAGGCCGAGTGAACCATGTCCTTTACTCAATACAAAGTAATCTCGATCTAAATCTCGTATGCGATCTGGTTGAATATTCAGCACGCGATCGTAGAGCGTCCAAAGAATATCCAGAATCGAGAAGGCGCTTGGAATATGTCCTTCCTTGGATTTATGGCAAACTTGAATAATCTTTGTTTTCAAGTGATTAAGAGTAGTCATCCTCCCCTTAATTTATCATTGGTGATGGCTTGGGGCGCGGTACCTTGACCTTCGACGCGATTGAATCAAAATGCTGCTGCGAATAATTGTGTTGCAGTGCGCGGTGTTTTTTCAGTCTTCGATGACTTTACTTTTTTAGATAGCGTTTCAAGGCGCCATGATAATATGCCCACTGACTACGCAATTGAATAAAGCCGTCGTTTTCCGCGTCGTCTCTGGGCGCATTGATACTCGCAATACTTTGCGCAAAAGCAGGGTCAAAGATGCCGCCATGCTCCGAAAATTCCAAAATATGGCCACTTAACTCAGGGTTCTGAGATATATAGTGATCAATAATAACAATCACTGATATTTGTGCGCGCATGACCGCCTCTGCGGCACTCAGAAACGCTGATTTTCTTCCGGAAGATATTGAACTAAATTTCTCTTTCAAACTCACAAATCTTAGAAGTGCAACACTTAGAAACGCTTCCATCTCTTCATAACCGGGAGCGTGAATTTCGTGATAGACCTCATCATCATTATCTATCGGGGCTTTCACAGAAGTCTTCACCTGAACGGGACGACTCGTTGAACTGATCTTTGGCAATTGAAGTGGCTCCGCAGAGACAATCTCCAGAAATATTTTTTTATCACTTAATATTTTGGCCTCGGAAGCTCCCAAAACCCGAGCACCGAATTTTTCTTGCACTCGGTGAAGCCAAACCGAATATGCATGAAGCGCCTCTTTATTCTCAGCTTTCTTAATCTCCGCCACAAATGCCAGGAACGCATCCATCGCCTCTGGGCTTCTTGCAAGATCTTCGAATGTCGAAGGCGTCGGAATCTGAAGTTCCGGAGAAATGCTCCGCGCAAATTCACGAACGGGTGGATGGAAGAAAAGCGCACGTGCTGACAAGAGGCTTGCAGCGATTTTCTGATGTTCTTGCAAAGGATCTTCAACAAGCCGAGCCGTTGCTTCTGCACATCGAGCGGCAGGATTATTTTTATGCTTGGTGTCGGACGCCAAAACAAAAACAGGAAGAAAAACGAAGACGACAAATAGTTCCGCTCGAACCTTCATGATACCCCACCCTTTTAATTTTTAACCCTTAAAAATAATCTAAAAAAACCCTATATCATGAGCGCTAGCAGCTAAAATCAACAAAGTCAAAATTTTGAAAATTGCGTCTGGCAAATCAGGCTAGCTGATAAGCTTAAACTGCTTAGATTTGTCATCATAGGAATGGACACCGGCTGAGGCGATGTCAAACCACCAGCCGTGGATATTCAAGCGTCCATGGGCAAGCCTTTCAGCGACAACAGGATATGACTTCAGATGCTCAATTTGTTGCAGAACATTGACCTGTGAGAGCTGATTAGCTGGGCTTAAGTTTTTGTCTAAGACTTCGCCACGGCGAAAGCGGCTGTAGCTTTCGTGCGCGTTTTTAAGCCATGATTTTAGATGCGGCATTTCACTCAGATCCCGCGCTGTCTCGAGCGCGATCATGGCGCCACAATCTGAATGCCCGCAGACCACAAGATCTCGGACATTTAGATTCTTCAACGCAAACTCTACCGCAGCAAGCTCTGACACATCGTTTTCTGTAATTCCTTTTGATCCGCAGGGAGGAATCATATTGCCGACATTTCGAATCACAAACAGATCGCCTGGATCTGTAGATGCAAACCAATTTGGTGCGACTCGACTGTCTGAACACGAAACAAAAAGTGCATCAGGAAATTGCCCCTTTGATAGTTCAGCAAATTTATCTCGGCATTTTGGCAGCACACGCGACCTAAAATCAATAATTCCATTAATCAACTTCTTCACACACTCTTTTTTTATTTTTTTGAAAACAAGTCAATTAAGTGTTGCCTCAGATTATTTGCTTACGACAGAGTGTGAAAATCAGATGAGGGGAAGATGTTCGTGACAATCATATTCACTAGGGTGCGGAAGCACTTAGTGGCCGTCCTTGCCCTCCTGATCGCGATCACTGGTGTCAATCTTTCTATCGTCGAAGCGGCAGAAACCCCTCAACCATTGGCAACTCTCCGAAAGCCGGCGACCCCCTGTGGGCTTTACTTGAGCCAAATGAACAATGGAACGGGAATTAAGGTCGCTGATTTAGAGGAAACCTCCATCGAGGCATTCTTCGCCAGCCGGCCTGACCTTGAAGCGACTATCTCTGTGGTAGATTCAGAAAACCTTAAGCCTTTTGACGATTTTGAGGCGCTTCAAAAAGCGGTAGTTGCTGGCAGAACCAAGGCCGAGAAGAAAGAACGTTATCTATTTTTGGTGGGTTTGCCATGGCCGAAATCTCAAAGCCAAAGGATCGTTGACTTGGTAAATGCAAAAGTTGCAGGCGAAAATTTTGATTTTCCGCCAAGGGTCATTGCACTTCGAAAGCCGTCGTCAACGGGAATCGCACGGGTCAAAGAAGAAATGATCTATCTTCTTGTGCCCTTTGCATCTGATGCTGCGCCTGCCACGCCAGACGAAATCAAGCTTGGAATGCAATCTGTTGCGATTAGCAGCGGCATTACCATCGCAACCCAGACAGTGATGCAAGGTATTGCCGTAGGCCTGCCAGCATCGCTGATGAATATGCTATTCAGCATTTGTACCACGATTTTTCGCCCTTTTTGGGGAAACTACTTTTCTCGACATGATCAGAGCCCGGATAAGTGGCTCAAACAAGCGTGGCTAACATCATTCTTTACGATAGGCGTCTACTGGGCCTCAAAAATCTTTACGCCAGAGCTTTCAGATATTGCCACACTTCACGGTTGGTTGCTGCTGATGAGTGCAAAGTGGCCCTCTGTTTTGTTTCAAACGCTTTGGCGGACTCCCATGGAAAATGGCCTGAATGACTTTATTCAAACAGAATCTGCCAAGGGAAATGCCACTGAATCACGTCGACTCGCTGCTTCGATTAGAAGATGGGGTACGATTTTTTCAACAAATTGTTGGCTAATTTCCGTTTTGTACGGCAAGCCTCTTTTTCACGCGGGAATGGATTGGAATATTGGACATATCGGCATGATTCTCAGTGCAGTTGTTTTTCGAATGATGGAGAAAAATCCTGAATGGTACCACGTAGGAGAATCTGAGTTCCGCACGAAGAAATATTCTGAAATCAGGATCAAAATTGGCCAGTCGCTGCGTAATATTCGGGAAAAGCTCGGACTGAAGCCAAAAAAGTAGGCCCAACCGATGGAAAACCTTCCACAAAACGGTGGGATTCCTTTTTTTGAAGTCCTCTGCTAAATGCATGATTGAGTGATTTCGAGAAAGGGAAAAGGAATATGAATATGAAGAGTTTTGGCATATTGATGGGGGCGGTCATTTTGGCGCAGCTGACTTCGCTTGAAACCTGTGAGGCCGTTCATGCTCCCGCCGAGAACCCAACAGTCAAAATTGCGATTTCCACTGTGGATATTCGTTCGTTTGCAACAGTCACAAAACGGCAGAATATTGAGCTTGATGGCAAGCAGTTCGCAATTAAGGAACAGAGTTTTCTGATTCTCTCAAAAGAAATGGAGAGCGATTCTTCCGTGACAGAGGAAATCGACTCTGACCCAGAAGCCATTCAGCCGATGGTCACACGCCGCTTACAGAATTTTGTGAATCGTGAAGCGAAGGAACTTTGTGGCGAACTTTACGATGGATTTGTAGCCGTTGGATCAAAGGGTGACCTGTCGGATGAAAACGTCTTAAAGTTTTTGCCCCTTAATTCGAAAGAGAATCAAGTGAAAATGGAAGGATTCTCAAATCTGCGCCCCAGAAGACCAAATCAGATTATTTTTGACGGATCTATTGATGGCCAAAAGATTAACAAACAGAATTTTCGAGTCAAAGTTCCGTGCAAATAAAAAGACCAGCCTCGAGGCTGGTCTCACATAATAACCGAATGCATCGATCAAGATGCTGCCTTTTTAAAGATTTTGAATGATTTCCGTTTTCGGAAAGCGAACTTTCTTTAACTTTGCATAAACATCATCAGGCGATCGATACCCGAGCGCACAGCAGACACTCGCGGTATAACCATCTTTTGTCAGACCTAAAATTTCGTCATATTGCTTGTTATCGAATCCTTCCATGGGGCAGGCATCCACACCGAGAATCGCCGCCGAGGTGAGCAATGTTCCAAGGGCAATATACACTTGCCGTGAAGTCCACTCGATAATTCTTGATTTGAGAGGGCCTCCGATGCTGCCGATCATCATCGCGCGATAATCCTTCAGTGATTCTGCAGCAACGCCACGGACTTCTACAATCCGTTTAATATAGCGATCTACAGCACCTTCATCCATTGTGGTCTTGGCGCAGAGAACGACATAATGAGAAGCCTCTTCAACTTGAGGTTGATTCCATGAAACTGCTCGAAGTTTCTTTCTCAAATTCATGTCGCTAATAAAGATAAACTTCCAAGGTTGTAGTCCATAAGAAGAGGCTGACAAGAGAAGAGAATCTTCTAACTTCTCAAGAATCTGGGGCGGAATTTTTCTGCTGGCATCAAATTTTTTTGTTGCGTAACGATTTGCGAGTGCTTCGCTTAAGTGCTCAATATTTTCCATATGATGCAAAGATAAACGACTGAGCATCTCTCTGTTAAGCTATTTTTGCATGTTCAATAAATCGCGAGGTGAAGGAAGTTTGCCCAAGAGGCGGTCGCATTTGTTTTGAAGCGCTCTCTGAGCTTCTTTAGAGAGCCTCGAAAGTGCTTGTTTTCGATTTCCAAACTTAGCGTTGATATCTCTCGCTAATTGCTTTTCGAGACGATTTTCGCTTTGTACGCTAGGCCAAGTTCCATGAGCCGCTATCCATTGCGACAGGGTCCAAGTGAAATCGACGTATCTTGCTTGGCTCCAAAACTCCTCATCTGTTGGATTCCATTTGTTCTCACTCATCCACTCAAAAAGCTTCTGACGATCCAAGTTTTTCGGAATTTTAAATTTCGATCTGACATGCGGCTCGATACTAAATACGATATCTGGAAAGTCTAACTGTTTTCCATAATCCGCCCAGAAATTGCCAAGTCTATATGTACGATCTGTTCGGAGAGTACCCGTTTGAATGGATTGCCCAATCAAGCTTTCTATCCAGTTCTTACTTCTGAAGCGAGGAACTCGTCGAGTGCGCAAAATATATTCAAGCAATAGATCGCTTCGTTTTGAAGCGTCAGGAATCCAGCGCTGCATGAAGTTATATTCCCACGAATCACTTTGCAGCTTTCGCCAATTTGCTAGGGCCTTCCTAGAAGGACCCCGATACAGCGTTTTCGGAAAATCATTGGGCACTTCACCTTCGTCGTTCTCAAGCATTGGTTGAGAAGGCTCAACTTTATAACGCAAGAAAAGCTCTGGAAATAGCTCCTCTGCTTGCGAGCGATGATCGAAAGCTGCCTCATCCTCAGGCCCCGCACTGATCAAAATGGATATCATCAAAAGCCCCACCATATGGTGTCTGTTCAGTGCAAATTCTGGACCAAAGGTCGGCAGTGCCGAGATATTTTCTTATTTCCTCCAACCCTGTGAAGGAACTATCCTTAAAACCATGAGAAAGAGTCGATTAGAAGCCTTTAGCGATGGGGTCCTGGCCATCATTATCACCATCATGGTCCTCGAGCTTAAGCCTCCCCATAGCGCAGAGTGGGAAGATTTGGCACAGTTGACCCCTCTGATCCTGAGTTATATTTTGAGCTTTTTATATATCGGCATCTATTGGAACAATCACCATCACCTTCTGCAGGCTGCGGATAAAGTGAATGGCTCCATCCTTTGGGCAAATCTTCATCTACTTTTTTGGCTATCGCTGCTTCCATTCGTCACCGCCTGGTCAGGAGCAAACCACTTTTCAGAAATCCCGATGGCCGCGTATGGATTGGTTCTTCTATTTTCAGGAATAGCCTATTTCATTTTGAGTCGCTCTTTAATTCGCCATCACGGAAAGGAATCTGCATTAGCGCAAGCGATTGGATCTGATCGAAAAGGAAAAGTCTCCGTCGGTCTTTATGCCGTTGCAATTCCATTGGCGCTTAAATATCCACTTGCCGCATTGGCGATTTATATCGCAGTGGCGATCATTTGGATTATCCCAGACTCGCGTATTGAAAACTCATTTCGAAACGAGTAGTCCCATTCGTATGCATAGAAATTTGTGGGCGGAATCAGCAATCGAATTCAACCCGCAAAAAGACCTCTCAGAAGTATGACTGCTCTTCGTCCCTGTCGCCTTAAAATGACGGCAAATTCCAAGTCGCAAGCTTTGGCAAAAAATTATAATTCGTCATATCCAGATGAATGGGCGTCACAGATATCTTTCCTTCAGCAGCGGCTTCGCAATCCGTGCCTGGATCTACTTGGCTATCGACTCTCGGACCGCCAATCCAGTAGTAGGGGCGCCCCCTCGGATCAATTTTTTCTTCGACTACATCACTGTAAACTCGTTTGCCCATTCGAGTAATAACGCATCGCTGTTCATTCGCAGGAGTTTCGCTTGGCACATTCACATTGAGCAAGGTTCCTGGCGCAAGTCTATATTTCATCACCTGGCCAACCAAGTATTTTGCAAATTGGGCAGCGGCTTCATAGGCATATTCATCATTTGCAGTCGGAATGGCTGACATGGCAATTGAAGGAATTCCAAGCAGCGTTCCTTCTAGCGCTGCCGCTACGGTGCCTGAATAAGTAACATCATCGCCCAGATTGGCTCCACGATTGATTCCAGAAACAATGATATCGGGCTTCTGCGGCATTATTTTGTTCGCGCCAATGCTGACGCAATCGGTTGGCGTACCATCGACAGTGAACTCTCGATTTTCTTTATCAAGCGCCTTCACTCGAAGTGGTCGATGCAATGTTAGAGAATGTCCCGTCGCTGATTGCTCACGATCCGGAGCGACTACCCACACTTCTCCGATAGTTCTCAAAGTTCGCGCCAATGTTTTGATGCCATCCGTGAAAAATCCATCATCGTTTGATACTAAAATTCGCACTTATTCATCTCCTCATTTCATGGTTGCATCGTTTCATCGTTGCAGCATCGCAGGCCCTGTGGGGCATCATTTCATTCAACACTATTACTGGAAATAACGCACCTTCGTTCTTGATTCATAGAGTTCATGAATCTGTTCCTTATATTGTTCAAGAATTTTAAACCGTTTCAATTTATGAGTCGGTGTCATCTCTCCCCCATCCACAGTCCAACCAACTCGTGTATATCCCAATGTCTGAATCTGTTCGTGCGGCGCAAGTTGATTATTCACAGATTTCAATAGCTCTTCCAACGCAGCGGTATTCTCAAACTCTGGGTCGACAGAAGCAAAGGCCACGCAATAAGGCTCGTTCTCTCCCAAAACAAGAATCTCTTTTATCGCGGGATGTTCTTTGAATTTAGCCTCGATCGGCCATGGCGCAATATATTTTCCATTCGAAGATTTAAAGATATTTTTCTTTCGATCTGTAATGACGACCCTGCCCGACGAGTCTTTCGTTGCAATGTCCCCCGTAGGAAACCAACCTTCTTTTATGACGGATTCCGTCGCCACCGGATCCCCAT
The DNA here is from genome assembly GCA_964626465.1 of uncultured Bacteriovoracaceae bacterium. Lineage (GTDB taxonomy): Bacteria > Bdellovibrionota > UBA2394 > UBA2394 > UBA2394 > CAZRCG01. The sequence continues at coordinate 125,925 of CAZVFP010000001.1, forward strand.
AGTAACCTAAAAAATGGAAACGCGCACGCAAACATAATTCACCATCAGGATTGATTTGAATTTCTACACCGGGAAATGGCAGACCATCTATAGTGCTGATTCCCAGAGTTTCTGTCAGCCCATAAGCATCAATCAAATCAATCCCCCACTCTTTGAATTTTTTCGAAACCTCTCCACTTAATTTTGCAGCGCCTGTGGCACAGATTCGAGCACGCCCAAGGCCCAATTTTTTTCTAATTCCTGGGCCAAGAAGCAAAGGCTTCAGAAAACCGGGAATCCACTTTGTCCACGCTTTAGATTTCAATTCACGATCGATTTTGGAAGCGAATGTTTCCCAAACTCTCGGCACTGAGAAAAAAATCGTTGGTTGCGCGGCAGGTAGATATTGAACCAATCGTTCAACTCGATCCAAGATATACACAACAGCGCCGGAGTAGAGAGCTCCCCACTGAATCAAAGTTCGTTCCGCGACATGCGAAAGCGGCAGATAGGAGAACAAACGATCGCTTTCAGAAATCTTGATGCCCTCTATGCCCGAGTTAACCGCATGATAGAAATTTGCAAATGAATGCATCACACCCTTTGAAAGGCCTGACGTGCCACTGGTATAAATAATTGTTGCGAGATCATCCGGCTCTATATCGTACGGGCTGAAATTTACTTCTGTCGCGCTCGCAAAAAAGTCCTCTAGTTCTGAAAATAAAATCTGATCAACCGGCAACACCGGTCTCTTTTCATCCACCAAAACCAATTTCAAGTCTGCGCTTTTCGAAATCGTCCGAAGTTCAAGTGGCGAGCTTTGAATATAAAAAGGCACCGACACAAACCCCGCGCTCAAAATGGCAAAATCAGAAATGAGCCATTCAGCAGAGTTTCTTGCTAATATCCCGACGCGATCGCCTGGCCTTAGGCCAAGATTCTTCAAAAAAACGCCATAAGCCTGAACACGCTTAAAAAGCTCAAGCCACGAAATGGGATGAAATTCTTGAAAGCGTTTTATCCCCAATCTGAGCGTGAAATAAGCTGGCAAGTGTGGGCATTCAGCGGCCCGCAGCTTCAGAACCTGATATGGACTTCGAAATCCCCCCTCATCCAACATAGGCCTACGAAGCTACCGTTTTCAGGGCGTTTTTGACAACAGATTGGAAAAATTTGCATAGATTTCATGGATTTCCGTAGATTTAGCCCCTTATGGTTGGCCCCAAACTTGCACTTATTGTGGCCAGTGAATAATCGATCTTCAATTTATTGGATCCTCAGCATCGCCGGACTGATGGTCTGTCAGAGCTGTGGTGATGGAGAAAATACTCCGATAGCAGCGCTTAATCCTAATCAGATCGTCGAGTCTTGCAAGGACCAAATCGCACGCACCAAAGTCGATTCGGATTCAGATGGAATCCCAGACTTCGATGAAATTTATGGCTGGAAAGTCAAAGTGGATAATGAATTGCTCACTGTTTATACAAATCCCCTCTCGAAAGATACGGATGGAGATGGAACCAACGATCTGGATGAGCAAGGAACAACTAAAATATTTGGCCGAGTTGAAACATCTCCTCTCGCGATCGCTCATCATCCAGCTCGAAGGGATTTTATTCTGAGAATTTATGCAGGTCTTTCTAATGGCAAAGGTTTTTTAAATGGTCAGCCAACTAGTTTACATAAAACTGGTTGGAATATTTTCGATTCGATTATTCTGAAAACAAACGACGTCTTACGAATTAAAGATCTGGGAAGTGACCAGTGGATTTCTAATGCACAATTTTCTTCTGCCTCTGGATTCGGCCGCGCCCTAACTTGTCCTGATACAACCACCATGTGTCTCAACGCCAATGAAAATTCGCTCATCGGAAAGACTGCAAAATCAACGGACGTCGCAGGACTAGCCAGTTACCCATTTGAAATTGGAACCAAGTTCGACCTTAACAGTCATGTTTTTGAAAAGAAAATTAACTTTGATCAAAATGGTCGGATTCTGATGTTGCGATCAAACGATAATGACAGTGCTGGACTCTCCGATAACGAAGGATTCATCACTATCTCATTAAGAATTATATCGGAGTCTGACTATCCTCAGAGACTTCCAACAGCCGCAGAAGAAAATAAGATTCTTGCACAGCTCTGCAATCATTCCTGATATTTTTAACTGACTCTCAGACAATCACTGGGCTAGTGATATTGAGATGCGCATGCAAATGAGCGAGCTCTTTCGTAAAATCGCAAATGTCATCCGCGGTTGGCCGATCAGCATTTTGGTCACAGCCATTTATGCTTATCTTCCGACGTTTTTCATTCCTGTCATTAGCTCAGACGAAGCTGGATGGGCCACTATGGCGCGATATATATTTTCGGGTTCGTTTTATGAACGTATCAGCGACAATAAACCCCCGCTTCATTTTCAAATCCATTGGCTTGCGTCTTTTGGAGAGACGTCTCATCTCTCTCTAAAAATATTTATCGTTCTATGGACCTGCTTCGGAGCTTTGGGTCTGTATAAGGCACTGCTTTTTTTTACAGAAAAGTCGGCAGCACAATTTGGAGCTTTTCTCTTCGCTCTGTTCTCAGGCGTAGTCACGTATGGGGCATATAGCGGAGAGCGCATCATCACGCCGCTCTGTATCTGGGCGACTTTTCTATCGCTGTCGGCAAAATATTTTCCGACCTCACGCAAGTTCGCAAAAGAATTCGGAATCGGGTTAATCATTGGCGCTGCATTTCAAGTCAAGCAAACAGCTCTGCTTCTTGCACTCCCCTCGATTTGGATTCTCACAATCTCCTCTCGGTCTCTGCTACAATTTATTGGACGTTTTTTAATGGTCTCGCTGGGAGGTGTTTTTATTTCATGGATGAGTTGGACCCTTGTTGGCGTCCCATTTTCGACAATTTGGAGAGAAGCATTTCAGATGAACTTCACATATGTTCAAGTCGCAAACGCTTTAACGCCGAAAGCGTTCAAAGATCTTCTTGGAAATATCGTATTAATTCTCTGTGTCGAATATCTGCCTCTTATTCTCGCCCTCGGATTTACCTGCTATCACTATTGTCGACAACGATCAGCCACTGATTGCACCTGGCATTCACGCCTTTCATCTCCAGCAACTATCGCTCTCGTTGTCTTAATATCCAGCGTTCTATGTCTCTCGGTTGGCGGGCGATTTTATCAACAATATTTTTCGGTGTTGCTGCCCTCGCTTTGCGCCTTTGCTGTCATTTCTTCCGAATGGAAAGTAATAAGAAAGACTCTGACCATAAGCGGATTCGTCCTCATCACCAGTCTGCATATCTTCACGACTGCTCGCCAGCTGGCGAATCAAAATCGCAATTGGAATGATGAGGTTGTCCAACTCATTGAAAGAATAAAGACTGATACGAGCCTCTCAGATAAAATTTGGATTTCTAATTCTTTATATTCTGGCTACTGGATGACAGGGCGCGAACCCGCTGTGCGATATCTTTATTTTCTTCAAGTCCTCAATTATGTCGACCCGTGTCGGGCTCCCGATTCAGCCATGGTTGAAGATTCGACCAATCAAAATTTTCAAAAACTGATGAAAGACCTCCGGGAAAGCTCCCCGAAAGTCATTTTTTGGACGCAAAATCCACGTAACAACTGCTCGGATCGTATTAAGATCTCGAATTTTCCGACTCTGAAAGCATTTATTGATGAGAATTACGATCAGGTTTCTACAACGCCACTTGGTCTATATTTCATGCGACGCACTAAAAATCTTTGAGTGTTAGAAACTATCCAAATTGATCTGGCTCAAATTCGGAAAAGTCACTCCCAGATCTGCGGCGCTGAAAGATGTAAATGCATAGACGAGTCTCACACGACTCCTCACAGGAGACGGAAGACCTCGCAGCTCGCTTTGAACAACAGTCATGAGATCCTGCCTAACGAGCTGTGGAATCCTTTGCAGATGATCAATAAAGATTATAATTTTGGATTCGTCATTCGAGTTTTCAAGACCCCTTACAAAATCACGCAACTTACTCACTATTGGCGTCGCCAACGATTTCAAAACAGCGGCTCTTTGATCTGGTGAAACAGGCTCATTCTCCTTCAGGACCAAACTGTTCGGAAGATCATTCAAAGTAATAAATCGATCTGATTCAGCTTCATCATTAGCCCGTGCACCCCAGACGAGAGAAGCTCGATCAACTAAGAAAGACTTGCCGCTTCCGATAGAACCAACCAGCACGACTGCATTCGTTCCACTTTGTGGGCTTTCCATGAAAATCGAAAATCGCCGTCGGATCTCCTCAGGGCCAAAATAGCCAGCGGCCTTTAGTTGGCCAGTTCTCAAAGAAATAAGTGAATTTAAATGATCACCACCAGAAGCCCCTTTTAAATCACCAGCGAAACGAGCTAACCCAGTCACTCCCATCGCACAACTTGAGAGAAACTCACGACGATTCATACTGTTCAGGCCAGCGAAAACAGAGTGATTCAGCAACAGAACAAACGCAACAAATGAAAGTTTCATCATCCGCTACTGGCTAGCTCGTTTATCAATTGGAGGCAAGAATATTGACCGACCCGAACAACAGACGAACACAGGCAAGTATGCTGAAGCCGCCTTGAAATCTTTTCAGACTCTCGACAACTTCCGGTGCAATCCACTGATCGATCGTCAAACGATTCGATCTCTGGCCACGACGGATCGATCGGCGCAAATCCATACTTGCCTGAAAATCGAAAACAAGAAGCAGAGCGTAAGCGAAAAGCTCTCAGAGATCAGGTGGAGATGACACTCGCGCTTTACAGAAATAAAAATGAAGCCCTTCGGGTAGATGTTACGAATCGGGACACAAATCACTGTATTGGGACAATAATCCGTCCCAATACTTGCAATCGGGACAGTTTATTGGTCTTCACAAAGTCGCCGAAGCGGCTGGCCTTACCAAATCCGATGAGACCGATCGAAAGGCAATACAGCGAGCTTTTACCGCCCTTATCAAACGCGGAGTTCTCGAAGCTAAGGGTGCCGCGCGCGCGCGCATCTATCTTTTAAAAGAAGGAAAAACGAGAGGAACTGAAGAGAAGGTGCCTCAAGCAAGCACATTCAAAGATATTCCTCTTTCCACCGCGAGCGAGAAGTTGCTTCGATATCTTTCAAAATCCATCCAGGGTCGAACTCCCGTTGGATACAATCAGGACTTTTTAAAATCCTATGAGCCCAATCGAACTGAATATTTAAGCGCCGCTCAAAGAGCAGAACTTTTGACGGTGGGTCGTGTCGAAAATGCTGTCCACCCCGCGGAAACCTATGCACGAAATATTCTTAATCGCCTCCTCATTGATCTTTCGTGGAACTCAAGTCGCCTGGAGGGAAATACTTATTCGCTCTTAGAAACGAAACGTCTCATCGAACTTGGCGAAAACGCTCAAGGCAAAGACGCCTCCGAAACGCAGATGATCCTGAACCATAAAGGTGCGATCGAATATATCATCGACTCTGCGGCTGAGACAGAGATCACCTCTCATGGGATTTGTAGTATTCACGCGCTCCTTTCGGAAAACCTTTTAGGAGATCCGAGTGCTTCGATATTTTCATTCAAAAAATGAATCGGATCGAAGATCCGTTTGAACAATCCTTTTTTGCGCTCGTTCATTTATCCTATTTGCAGGCGTTTGAAGACGTGAACAAAAGAACAGCGAGACTCGTAGCCAATATTCCATTGATTAAAAAAAATCTTAAGCCCCTTTCCTTCACAGACGTCAACAAGGAGGCCTATGTCCAACCTCTCCTCGGCATTTATGAAAAAAACGATATCAGTCTGTTTCTGGATTTATATCTTTGGGCGTACAAAAGATCGTCGCAACGCTATTCCGCCATTCAACAGGCGATGGGGGAACCCAATTTATTGAAGCTTAAATATCGAACCCTGATTCAAGAGATTGTTCGAACGCTCATTCTTGAAAAGGTAGAGGGCAGCCAAGTTGTACCTCGAATTCAGAATCTCATTGAAGCTCAGGGACTTCCTCAAGCCGATGCAACGCAATTGTTTCAGGCGATCGAGACAGAAATCTTGAGTCTCCACGACGGAAACATTGCGCGCTTCAAGATTAGACCGAGTGAGTTTCAGGAATGGAAAAGTCTTCAATGAGCATTCAACCGTGAACTTCGTTCCACTGGAAATAGGACCATCTTCAGCAACGCGGCCAAGCGGCCACCAACCACCACATTCGATCCCCACCAGTTTGTCCGCCTGAAACAATTTTGGTCGGGGCGACTGGATTCGAACCAGCGACCTCTCGCACCCCAAGCGAACGCTCTACCAGGCTGAGCCACGCCCCGACGATGTGCGACCTATCAAATTAGAGAATAGACCGTCATTCACCAAATTGGTCAAACATGAATGGAGCCATTCGACAAGTTTACATAATGCATTTTAGATAAAATCAACAAAGAAGCGCGGACGTTAAAGCGTCCACGACTTTTGAATCAACCAACGCCTTTTTCGGCATCCTTCATTAATCGAGGTCCGAAATCTCTATTCAGCATTGCTCGCAAAACTTGAGAAGGCTTGAACGTCAAAACTTTTCGCGCCGAAATCGTCATTTCTTTTTTCGTCTGCGGATTTCGACCAACACGCGGGCGTTTGCTTCGAACGACGAAATTTCCGAAGCCAGAAATCTTAATCTTGCTTCCAGTCTTTAAATTCTCCTTCAGAGAATCAAAAACAAATTCAACCACGTCTGTCGCCTCTTTCTTTGTGAGTCCAATTTTTTCAAAAACGGTCTCCACAAGATCAGCCTTAGTCAGTGTATGTTTTGAATTTTCGTCGTTCATCGGAATGCCCCTCCGTCTTTAATTCTACCGACAGCACAATTCCTGCGGCAAGGCACCGAAGCAAATAAGTCCAAATTTTCAATTAGTTAACGCAGTGCGATTTGAGAAGAGGCAAATTTCTTTAAAGCGGAGGAAACGAGCTTATCGTGGGATTCTTTCGCTTCTTCCAACAATAGCGTCCTCTCTGGCGACCTATAACGCATGGAGAACGTCAAAGACTTCTTATCGCTACCCAGATCCGCTGACTCAAATACGTCATAAATCTTTATATCTTCAAGAAATGGAACTTTTTCCTTTTGGAATACAGTCAGCAATTCTGACGCTGGGACAGACTTCGAAATAAGAAAGGAAGCGTCCATATCAATAGAGGGAAACTGAAAAGGCGTGGCATACCGTAACGTCCGCGGCTGCAAATTGAGAGTCCATTCGCCCACAAAACACTGCCCAACGACGTCTAGCTTTTTTAGAGTTCTTGGATGAAGCTCTCCAAAGAAACCAACCGATGATCTTTGTTGGCGCTTGGGGTGAAGCAAGGGCATATCGGACGTCAGATCAAAATTCGACAGGTTTCGATAGCTCTCAAACAACGCATCCACAATTCCCTTCATCTCGAAATACAAATCTGATTGCCGTCGCCACAAATTCTTTTTATCCACAGCTCTCGGGAGCCAGACCAGCGCCAATCGTCTCTCCTCAATCACTGGACTATCTAGATATGACGACTGGCCTTGGGTTCTAAACGCTGTCGTCATCTCAAAAAGCCGAATATCTTCTTCGCCATGTGAATAGTTATCACGAGCCTTTCTGACGAGCTCAGGAACTAATCGCCCTCTTAAAATATTTCTGTCCGCCTGAAGAGGATTGGCAATCTCTACCGACTGAGCATCTGGGTACCCAAAATCCTTCTCAAAAGCTGCAGACGAAAAATTCAAATTTAAAACTTCGGAAAACCCAAATCGAGTCAAGCTATCGGCAATCTTCTTTTCGAGGTTTTCGAATCCGCGAGTTCCCGCGAGAACATCCACTGAAATCTCAAAACCAAGAGCCTTCTTTTCTAAATTCTCATAGCCCAGCAATCTCCCGATATCTTCCATAATATCTTCCAGAAAATGCACATCAGTACGATACCATGGAAATTCAACGAGAACGGTGGAGCCCTTCGGACTAAACTCATACTCTAAGCGCCGTAAGATCTCAAAAATATCATTATCGGTGAGAGAAATTTTTCCAAGCTTTCGTTCAACTCTCGCTCGATCCCATAAAACTTCTTTGAGTTTCAATTTGGCATCAATCGATTTTCCGCCAGCAGCGTAATCGAATCCCGACAGCTCTTTCAGAATTCCCAATGTCCGTTCTACAACTTCATCAAGCTTAAACGCCGTCAGCCCTCTTTCGAAACGCATCGAAGATTCTGAAAAAATCTGGTGACGTTTCGACGACGCTCGGATCAATCCAGGATTAAAACAAGCGACCTCTACCACAATATTTTTCGTCGCGTCGGTTACAGAAGAAGCTGAGCCGCCCATAATGCCCGCCAGACTAAGAGGGCCATTGTGATCCGCAATCACGAGATCGTCGGTCGTTAATTGAATTATCTTGCCATTCAAAAGAGTGAGACTTTCACCCTCTTTCGCACGTCTTGACTGTAACGTTGGCAAATCAATTTTATCGGCATCGAAAAAATGAATAGGATGGCCGAGCTCAAACAAAATCTGGTTTGTAATATCGACTAAATTTGAAATACTTCGAGCCCCACAAACAGAGAGAAATCGGCGCAGATCGGCCGGCGATTCCTTGACTGAAACGCCTTGTACTAAACACGCTGCAAATCCATAGGTATCAGAAAATGACTCAATCTTGGGGGAGGCTCCACCTGACTTCCATTTCAGCGAAGGCAAAGTCTTCAACTTCAATCCTAATTTGGCTGCGACTTCTCGCGCAAGCCCACGCACACTCATCGCGTCCGGACGATTCGGCGTAATATCAACATCGATCACGAAATCCTGAAGGTCAAAAATTTCTCCCACTTTTTTGCCCAAATCTAAATCTGATACCTTATTCTTCGAGAGCAACCAAATGCCCTCGCTCTCGTCAGCCAGTCGCAACTCTACTTCCGAACAACACATTCCCTTCGAGATTTCGCCTCGAATTTTTGCTTCCTTAATAAACAGGCCATCCCCATCCTTGCCAGGCACAGTCACACCAACTGGAGCGAGAGCAACATAATCGCCCTCAGACATATTTTGAGCGCCGCAAACAATTGGAAGCTCTTCAGTACCGATCGAAACAGTCAATAGGTTGAGCCGGTCGGCTTGCGGATGTTTTTTCTTCGTCAAGACCTTCGCCACCACGACCTGATCTAAACCTTCTCCAATCTGAATCATTCCATCATTTGGAAACCCAAGATCCGCCAATATGGCTGCGAGATCTTGTGCAGATCCTGAAAAATCAATCCATTGCTTCAATGCACGAAAACTAAGCTTCACGAATTCCTTCCTCTCAAAAACGAAAGCCTATTTTCAAAAAACAATCTTAAATCTGGAACTCCATATTTCAACATCGTCAGTCTTTCGATCCCTAAACCAAAAGCCCATCCCTGGACCTTTGATGAATCCCATCCGCAAAGGTCAAAAACCTCAGGGTGGACGAGCCCAGCACCAGCAACCTCAATCCAGCCTCCATTCTTACAAACCTTGCAGCCCCTGCCTTTACAAAATACGCAAGACACATCTACTTCGGCGCTCGGCTCGGTAAACGGAAAATAGCTTGGACGAAATCTAATCTTAGTTCCGGGACCGAAAAATCTCTTAAAAAAATAATCGAGCACGGCCCGAAGATCTCCCATTGATGCCGAAGAATCGACAGCTAGGCCTTCAATTTGATGGAACATGGGTGAGTGGGTTCGATCATCATCCACTCGATAGACACGACCTGGAGCTTGAATTCGAATCGGCACGCTGAACCCTTTTTGAGCGGCCTCCAGCAATACCCTCACCTGAACCGGCGATGTATGAGTTCTTAAGACTAGATTTCTTTTCGCCTCGGCCGACTTTGAATTCACAAAGAAAGTCGCCTGCATATCCCGAGCTGCATGCCCAGGCTTAAAATTCAATTTATCAAAACAGTAGTCTTCGAATTCGACCTCTGGCCCATAGCACTCCAAAAGACCGGCCTCACGAAAAATTCCAATCGCCTCTCGAAAAATCATTTTTACAGGATGTTCAACTCCCTGAGGGAAAGAAACTCCAGGCAAGGAGGGATCCATTTGCTCAGTGGCCAGTTGAGCATCTAACTCCACCAGCTCATATTTCTGCTTTGCAGTCTCGACCAGCGATTCGAGTTCAGCCCGAACCTTTGTGGCCTTCATTCCAAGATCTTTTTTTTCCGTTGGCGACAGGTCCTTCATTCGAGACATTGATTCGACGAGCGCGCTCTTCTTGCCCAGAAACTGAACACGAATCTGCTCAATGTCAGCAGCCGTCTTCGCGCGATCAACTAACTCTCTCGCACGGCGCGGCTGATCCTCTAATGTCTTAGAAACCTCATCGAGGGGAAGGGTCATTTCAATCCGGCGGCTTTGAGAACCTTATCAAAGGTTGTTGGCTCAGTCGCAGCCAAATCTGCAAGCATCTTTCGATTCAAGCCGATATTTGAAACCTTCAATGAATGGATAAGCTTGTTGTAAGACAAACCTTGCGCCCTAGCGGCTGCCGTCAAACGAGTAATCCAAAGACCTCGCATTGTGGATTTTCGCGCCTTTCGATCGCGAAAATTAAATGCCATCGCCCTATCAAGTGACTCCATCGCCGTCACAAGTGTATTGCGAGCTCTGCCTGTGAAGCCTTCGGTTTTCTTTAGTACTCTTTTTCGTCGATTTTTGGCTTTAACGCCGCCCTTAACACGCATATGAAATTCCTCTCAAACCAGCTTTAAAAAGAATAGGGCATCAAAACATGCATATGCCCCATTTCAGTTTCTCTTACGTAAGCTTTCTTTCTGTAACGTCGTTTTACCTTTTTCGGGTGTGTCGTCAAAATATGAGACAAGTGATTTCGCTTTCGCTTAACCTTACCCGATGCCGAGACGCGAAAACGCTTTTTCGCGGCTTTATTGGTCTTCATTTTATAAGCCATAATCAAAACGCTTATCGCTTTATGGCCAATAAAATCAACCTACAAATCCCTAAAAAAGGTTTCATTCCGACAATTTACGCTTTCGACTGCAATAACGGATTTAGAGGCGCCTCTGCCGGCTTCGCCGGGGTCGTTTTCTTACCCCCCGATGTCGTCGGAACAAAGACCGTCGCCAAGAATTTACCCTCCATTTTCGGGGGTACCTCCGGCGTTCCATAGTCCTTCAAGGCCTCGATGACCTTCTCCATTTGCTTTCGACCAATCTCGGGATGAGCCATCTCTCGACCACGGAATCGGATACTCACTTTTACTCGAGAGCCTTCTTTCAGAAAGCCAATCGAATTTTTCATCTTAAAATTAAGGTCATGAACATCCGTTGCAGGGGACAGAGAAATCTCTTTCAGCACATTGGAGGCATTTTTTTTGCCACTCTGACTCTTTTTCTTCTGCTCGTACTTAAACTTGCCATAATCCATGATTTTACAAACAGGCGGCGTGGCTTTTGGAGAGATCTCGACTAAATCAAGCCCCCTCTTTTCAGCTTCTCTTAATGCTTCTCCTGGGCTCATCACCCCGAGCATAGTGCCGTCTTCTGTAACAACTCGAATACGAGCGACTCGAATTTGGTGATTCACACGAATAGTTTCTTTTCGTTCAAAGTCCGCGATGGCAAGGTCCTCCTAAAATAAGTTTTTGATTGGAATGATTCATTTAAAATTATTCATAAAGATGAATGAAGAAAAAAGAATACGGGAAGGGCTGAAAAAATCATGCAGTATCATCTAGACATAATAGTTTTGGAGCCTGAATTCAAGCACCATATTTAGCAACCGCCCTTGCTTATCTTGCCAATTTGTTTGGCTTTATTGCAGATCTTGAAGTTGAAGCGGAATTCTAAAATCAATTTTTCACTAATAATATCAATATGTTAATTGGCCAAGTTTAAAAAATAGACCGACAGACGCCGGAATCTCCGAAAGGCTAGGTATGGATTTCGCACTACTTTTGATTCTACAGTCTCAACTCATTGTCACCCCCGGCAATACCCTTAATCTTGCGGGAATCGATCTCTCGATTCCAAGAGAACCACTCGCCGTCTTGAGCGGCGATATCGCGAGTACATCCACAAATAGCGACCGGCTCTTTTTTATGTCTCAGAAAAACCCAGGGATCCTCTCCACGACAAAAACGAATCTTGGAAATCGATCTTTCACGCTGTCGAAATTGCCACGGAATATCGCGGTCGGTTCACGCTCACTTTTTTACATTAAAGATCCTCTCAGCTCAGAATTTGTTTTCACAAATCAAGCTCGCACAGAAATTTTCTACGCCAGCACTGCAAGCGGAAGCGCTCTTGTCGATTTAAAGTCGTGTGGGCCATTCACTGAAATCAGCGATATCCACCTCACCGAAACGGCGGGAGCTCTCGCTTATTTGATTGTGACAGATAAGGGCTCCAACAAGTTGTATTCGTATGTTCTTAATCCCGGCGGTTTAGATCTTTGCACGACAGAACAATCACTGAGTTTAAATTCTCCATCTTGGATTCGTTCGATCTCAGGTAGCCCTCCAACAATTTATGTTGGCTATAAGTCTGGCTCGAGTCTTGCCGTGCGGAGTTACCAGGCGTCGGATCTTACCGCGATTTCAGCCGAGGTGCCCCTGACAAGTGCCACCAGAGCTCAATTCGGAAATCCAACCATTGACCAAACGAATTCTGAATTGATCATGCCGATCTTCAATTTTGACAACAAATCGGATGAACTCGAGATTTTCGACAGCACTTTAGCGACGGAAACGGAAGTGTCTTCCTGCCGCTCTCCACAGAATATAGCCATCGACTATGAAGGGGCCTCTCGGCTCAGATATATTTTCTGTCCAGCAAACAAAAAAATTCAGATCCGCAATACATCGAATACACTTCTCGCGACACTCACCACCGGTGAGTATCCAAAACAAATGCTCGTAGGATCAGACGGAACCACTCGCTATATCAGCATTTTGCAAACCAACGGGCAAGTCGTCCTCCACCAATTCGCCGTGAGCTCGACAACTTATATTCCAACCACAACAACGCTGACACTTGGAGGAGTTGGGACCTCCATGGGCCAATACATTGGAGCAGGAGTTGTTTCGGACCAACTAGTCGTGACTGTGCCAGAAGATAACGCCATTTCGATCATTGACCTGAGCGCCCAGAGTATTAGCTCAACTCTCACATTTCCTAAGTCGATTGACTCCATCACACCAGCATCCTCAACGGTGATGTATTTCTCATCCACATCCTCAAATGCTGCATATGGATTGACAGAAATAAATTCGGACGCCTGGACTCTCGATATTTATCCAACTGGCAACTATCCCCTGCAAATTGGGTATCGCACGAATAGACTTTATACCTTAAATAGAGACTCCAATACGGTCTCCGTGATCAATCTTACAACGCGAGCCATTAACTCAATCGCAACAGGAACACGTCCCATTCACTTTGATATGGATACCACCGTCGACAGACTTTGGGCCGTCAACGAAACCAGTCAATCGCTCAGCGTTCTGGACATCACGGTGGGCAGTGAAGCCATCGTCGGCGGCACGCCGATTGCCCTTGGTTTTACTCCAAAAAAAGTTCTCTACTATTCAGGCAATACAACATTATTTGTTCTGGGAAATTCGACTCTACGAACCATCAATGCTCCAACACTTGCAACTGTGGCGAATCACTCGTTGACCAACGCATCTACAGATATGGTTCTTGAAACAAGCGGGGTTGCTGTTTCATCCATGAATGGTAACAATCTATATCTCGCAACTCGATCAACTATTTCAAGTCAAAGCCTCACAAGCGCGCCTCATCTACTCACTTCCAATGGCTCAGTGGCGGTCGCCGGGCAGAAAATTGAAACGGCCGTCACAACATCAACGGGACTACAACAAACCATTGCGAGCTTCGATCGATTTTTCACGGCCTCATCTATGTTTCTCACCTTTCGAAAATCTGATGCGCGCCTTGTTGGATTTCCATACAGCCTTTTAAGTGCATCTCGATTTCCGCAATTTGAAACACGGCTTCATATTGGGGCTGACAAGGTGGCCTCTGATTCTTTGGGAAATATATGGATAGCAGATTCATCACAACTCAAGATCGAAAAAATTTCGCGGTATTTTCAGATCACCTCATTGCGTAACGAACTCACGAACCACCCCGAAACCCCCGCGATCTGGGACACTCAGGATCGTCTCTATATTCCACTTCGAAACCTCAACGCTGTCGCCATTGTTAACGCTTCGACTGGTGACGTTGATATTGAAGGAGTCTGCCAGTCACCACGCAAGTCGGTTATTGACACGAGCCAAACTCCTGCAAAGCTCTTCACTATTTGCCCTGAAGGCGACTTACTCTCGGTGATCACCTTAGACCTGAATGGAGATTTCAGTTCCCAAGCTCTTGTGGGAGTCGGAAAGTTTCCGATTGCGATGGAGCTCATCCCAGACACGGTCAACCGCCTATTCATCGCAAACAAAAACTCCGATTCTGTATCGATCATTAACTCAACATCAAACGCCGTCGTCTCAACATTGACAGTTCAAGACTCCCCAGTTGATCTTGCACTCAATACAGCAACAAATACGATCGAACTCGCTCATGAAGGCTCCGCCGTGATCACCCACATTGCATCTGCAGGAACAACAACATCCACAACACTTGGTGCGTCTGGATTTTCCAAAATCAGCGTAAACCCAACCAGTTCTCAAATCTTTGCGCTCAGTCGATCTCGTTCTTCTGTCGCGAGCTCCCCCGCTCTCACTATCACATCCTCAGGCACTAATCTGATTGATGGGGAAATGGCGTATTCCATTGTGAGTGAAAGTACATTGAGTAAAACATATATCACCTATCCAGATGCAGACGTCGTTCGCATCATTGCAGAATCAGGAACTCAAACTGACGTCGCGGTTGGAAGTCGGCCAGTATTTGTCTTTCCCTATGCAACTGCCTCTAAAGTCTTTGTCTCGAACTACGATGACGACACAGTAAGCATCATCGGGCTTGCAACAAATTCAGTTTCAGCAACAGCAACTTTAACCTCGGGATGCGGTCCTACAGAAAGTCGAGTGATGAGTGTCGGAGTAAGCACATATCTTTACGTCTTGTGTCAAAAAAATGATTCCGTCGAAATCATCAACACCTCAACAAATGCTGTTGGGACTCCCATTTCACTTCGGCTCAGTGAGTGAGTTTTTCTGTTTCTACTTGGGCTCTGAATAAACACTCTGTAAACTTAAAATACATGTCGCGAATACTGCTTGTCGAAGACGATAAATATCTGAATAAACTTTTGAGCGATCGTCTCATGGTCGAGGGCCATCTTGTAACCAGCATGCTGGACGGCGAATCAGCGTGGACAGAGTTTGAGCAATCGTGCGCTCGGGAAGAGTTTTACGATGTCGTGGTATCCGATATGTTGCTGCCTCGATTAATGGGCGCCGAACTATTTTCAAACATTAACCAATTTAAATCGACGCATCGCGTTAGATTAATTGCCATGTCCGGCATCTACAAAAATCACGACGAAATTCAAGATCTCACAAATCTGTATAGTATCGAGCATTATCTTGTTAAGCCGTTTTCTCTGCAAAAATTTTTGGCCAGCGTGAGTGGATCAGAAGTCGAAAAGCAACTGCCGGAATTGGGATCAGGGCTCCTGACAGATCGTCCGATTGAAGCTCTGCTCATCGAAGCCTACACGAGAGGCCATACTGGTAAACTTCTTCTCAAACGGAACACTATTGAAAGGCGCGTCTATTTTTTGAATGGCTTCCCGGTCAGTGCGGATTCCACGTCAATCGGGGAATCACTCGGCAAATCGCTTGTGAGTCTTGGAATCATTGATGACCAGTCGAATGAACTTGCCAGCCGTCTGATGGTTCAAGAAAAAACACAATTTGGCCAAACGCTCATCAAAATGGGGAAGCTGACAAAAGATCAACTTTTTGAGGCCCTGCGAAAGCATACGCAACGTCTTTTGCTGAATATGTTTCTTTGGCGAGACGGGGAATTTCAGTTTGAATTTGCCGACGAACTTCCAAAACACATCATGCCGCTGGAGTTTAACCCCCTTCTGCTCATCCGAAAAGCCCATCGCAGCATGTATAGTGGTGAATTCATTTTTTCATTATTTTCAACAAAGCAGGATCAGTATTGTGCTTGCGACCCACAGTTTGGGCAAATTCTTCCTCTTCTCAATCTTGATGAGACTTCTGTCCATTTTTTTGAAAACCTCCCAGGGGATCGTTCCTTACAAGCTCTCACTGAAAAAATAGGAGCTAAGAATCACGAAAATCTTTACCGCATTTTTTACCTACTCGAATGTTGTAAATTAATAAAATGGAGTTCAATTCCAGTTAAGAATCAGATTGCCCAGGTACAAAGGTCAGATTTTAAAAAAGCGTTTGAATCTGAGAAGAAACTTCCGTCCGAGATCTCCAAAGCTATTCATAGTGAATACATGGATCTGCTTAATAAGGACTATTTTGAAATTTTTGGAGTCGACACGGATTCCGATGAAAAAGCCATCGATGATGCTTATCGCGCTCTCCGCTTTCGCTTGCATCCGGATCGGTTTGGCGAAGGTTTTGGAGGAGAAACAAAGAGAGTCCTCGACGATATGCTTTCGCGAATTGATAAAGCGTATCAGACACTGACTCAATCGGAGACGAGAACAGATTATTTATCGACTCTAAAACGGTGGAAAGAAGATTCGCTTGCCGATTCTAAGCACTTTCTTGATGCTCAAGAAAAATTTCGCAACGGTCTCAATCTTTTGAATCAGGCTCAATTTGAAAATGCGCTCCAATTTTTTCAAGATGCCGCAAAGATCTGGAATCGCGGAATTGAGTATCATCTTTACTCTCTCTACTGCGAGTTCAAATTAGCTCAGAAAGATCCAACTCTCGCTGAAAAAAAATTGAATGAACTAAAGACCGCGGCCAACAACCATCATTCTTCTGATATTGGATTCTTGCTGCTGGGCCATGCCTATATGGCCATTGGAAATATCCCCTCCGCAAAGGACGCTTACAGATCAGCATTGAAAAATAATGAACGAAACGACGAGGCGGCTAACGCGCTTGTCAGACTCGGCGACGCAGATCTGAAAAAAGCGAGAATCTCAGAAACGATTAAGACTCATAAAGGTGGCATTCAAAAAGCTATCGCAATGCTCGCATTACTCAGTTTAGCTTCGATTATCTTTCTTAAGCGCCACGAATGGTTCAGAGCCGAGCAAGGAATCAACGAAGTTTCAGTCGCTGAAATTGAGAACATCATCCCTGCAATTAAGATTCGTCAAAAAGGCAACATTGCAAAACTTACACTGAAGGACAATTGGCTCACTCAAATCCCAGATCCTGTCCTGCAGGGAAAATGCCAGGAAACGATTAATGTGCTCTCGCGCTATGGTATTATTGAAATATGGCTCACAGAGACGCAGGGAAAGCTAAAAGCATCCTGCCGAAAAAATATTTTGAGGCGATACAAATGAACTCAACAAATAAAGAACGCCACGGATTCTCAATTATAGAGCTCATGATGGTTGTTGGAATTCTGGCTGTACTCGCGTCTGTCGCTGTTCCAGGATTTGAAAATTATATGTATCGATCCAAAACATCTGAGGCGATTGCAAATCTCCAAGCTATGGTCCAAGGCGAGATTAGATACTACGGTGAAAATACAGCTTTTGCTGCCGCCGGACCGACGAATATTCCTCCATCTGGTATTAGTCAGCAAATTGATTTTACCGCGGATCCTGCATGGTCCGCGATCTATTTCTCAGTTCATGGTCAGACACTCTATGGCTACGAAGCAATATCACCTACCTCCGATACTGTAGATTGTCGGGCTGTTGGGGACCTCAACGCGGACGGAAATACGAGCCTCTTCCATCGGCAAATTCAAGCAACCGCCAGCGATCGATTTGATGTCTCCGCGCTCTATTTCTTTGACGAACTCGAATAGGACTCAATCATCTTTTGCAGCGCCAGGTTCTCCCGACGAAGCCGAGCAGACTCTACACTTTTAGAAATCACTGCGGAGACGACAAAGAAAAGAGAAAATCCCACCCCAATTAGAAAAGAAAGAACCGCTACAGCTCCTTCCGAAATTGGCCGAGTTCTCCAACGAATAAATTCCAGCTGAACCGGATCTGGATTCTGTCGCAAGAACAGAGTGAGCCCGATTACTCCTCCAACAATGAAGAGCATCATAAAAAGAAATTGAAATGGGCGTGTCATAAGCGACTCCATCCCTCTTTGAGGCGCGTATATGTTTGACTCAAGTGTTCAGAAATGATCTTGGTCTCAGAAAGAAGAGGCATGAAATTAAAATCACCAGCCCAACGTGGCACGATATGTTGATGTACATGTTTTTCAATTCCCGCGCCGGCCGCTCGACCCAAATTCACTCCCAAATTGAAGGCTTCACAACCAAAAGTTGCCTTCAAGCAAACGATGGCCTTTTGAGTCGTTAAACCGATTTCTAAAACCTCGTCCTCACTCAGCGAAGTCCAATCGTCTGTATGCCGATTCGGTACAATCATAAGATGTCCGTGAGTATATGGAAATTTGTTCATGACTACATAGCTCAATTTTCCACGAGCCACGACATAAACTGAACTCTCATTGGCTTCTTTTGGAATGCTGCATAATACGCATCCATCCCCGTGCGCCTTCTCGATGAATTCCATTCTCCAAGGTGCAAACAAAGTATTCATACGCTTAAAACTTCCACAAATATTGCAACGATGCCGATGTCTGAACTGAACGAGCAATTTCTTCTCTCAGAGTCTGAATCTGAGAGCTCAGCAACTTTTCAAACCAAGATTTCGTCTCCCGCGACAAATACACCAGATGAGGCTTATCTGAAATCTTCGCCTTTTCCTTCGCGATATCGATAGCATCTTGGAACGTTCCCAATTTATCGACGATTCCCATTTCAAGGGCCTGTTCACCATTAATGACCCGCCCATCAGAAAGGTTTGCGACAACTTCTGGCTTTAGCTTGCGCTCAGTCATCACAGACTTTTTGAAACTTTCAAACGTCTGTTTCACCAGCTCTTCAAATAGTTTTTTTGCCTTTGCATCCATCGGACGGGTTGGATTGCCTGCATCTTTGAGGTCCCCTGACCGAATGGTCACTGGATCGACCAAGACTTTGTCTAAAAGACGAGAAAAATTCGTCAATTGAAAGAGAACTCCCATAGACCCCGTCAGAGTTCCTGGAAGCGCCACGATTGGCTCGCCTGCAATCGCTACGTAAAGACCCCCACTTGCAGCCAGATCACCCATAGAAACAATAATAGGCATTTTCGCCCGCAGTTTTTTTAGCTCTAGGTAAATTTCTTGAGAAGCTCCGACAGCTCCCCCAGGAGAGTTGATCCGAACAACCACGGCCTTTAACTGAGGATTATCACGGACTTCTTCGATCTGTTCGAGCACGGGCAGGCTGTGGGTAATCACACCCTCGATTTCGATGACTCCGATATTAGCAGATCGCAACTCATCGCTTGAATCCTTTGAAGGATTCAAGCGATTGAAAATTGCAATTAAAAGAACTAAAGCGACAACAACTAGTACGAACTTAGCAAAGGTTTTCACACCAATAGGCTAAACACTAATTGCTCTTTTTGAAAGCATCAGCAAGCGAAGATGAGAGCCCCTCATCAGAACTCATATATTTCTTCATTTCCTGCTGATTTTCGCGACGCTTAAGCGCCTTGATTGAAAGAGAAAGTTTTCGTTCTTTCGTATCAATTGATACGACTTCACAATCAACTTCTTGCCCTTCACTCAAAACTGAAGCAACGCTTTCAACTTTTTCGTCCGACAATTCTGAAATATGAATCAAGCCTTCGACTTCCGGTGCCACTTCTACAAATGCTCCGAAATCTGTAATTCGAACGACTTTTCCAGGCAAACGAGTGCCGGGAACCAATTTCTTTTCAGCCTTATCCCAAGGATCTTGCGACAATTGCTTAATGCCGAGTGAGAATTTCTCATGATCGACATCGACATGCAGAACCTTCGCCTCAACTTCTTGTCCTCGCTGATAGAGCTCTCCAGGATTCTTAATTTTTCCCGTCCAGCTCAAATCGGAGATATGGACAAGTCCATCAATACCATCTTCAACCGTTACGAAAATTCCGAAATCTGTAATATTCGAAACCTTACCCTTAACAGTTGATCCAATCGGATATTTATAGATCAAAGCTTCCCAAGGATTTGCTTCCAATTGCTTGATACCAAGTGAGATCTTCTTGTTTTCAGCATCCACCTCAAGAACTTTCGCCTCTATTTCTTGACCAACGTTTAGAAGCTTGCTGGGGTTCTTCACCTTTTTATTCCAACTCATTTCCGAAACGTGAACCAAGCCTTCAACGCCATCTTCCAATGATACGAAAGCGCCGTAGTTGGTGAGGCTGACGACCTTACCTTTAACGACAGATCCTGATGGGTACTTCAATGGAACTGACATCCATGGATCATCCGACATTTGTTTCAAGCCCAAGCTGACTCGTTGTTTTTCACGATCGTACTTGAGGATTCTAACCTTAATCGGATCTCCAATATGGAACATCTTCTGTGGATTTTCAGCCCGTCCCCACGAAATATCTGTCACGTGGAGAAGCCCATCCATACCGCCCAAATCAACGAAAACGCCGTAGTCAGTCAGGTTTTTGATGATTCCTTCCACAACCTGACCTTCTTCAATGCTGCTGAGCATTTCGGTCTTACGAGAGTCTCTCTCTTGTTCCAAAACAGCCCGACGCGACAGAACAATATTTCCTCGTCGCTTATTGAATTTTACAACTCGGCACTTGATGACTTGATCCAAGAAAGAATCAAGATCCTTAATTGGAACTAAACCGATCTGAGAACCTGGAAGAAAGGCTTTGACTCCAATATCGACGACCAAACCGCCTTTAACGCGGTCCACGACGGTACCTTCAATGATAGCGCCTTTGTCGTATACTTCCGCAATTTCATCCCAAATCTTAAAGCGATCAGCTTTTTCTTTGGAAAGAACGAGATGTCCATTGTCGTCTTCTAAAGACTCAATATAGACAAGGAGTTCATCACCTGGAAGGACTTGATATTTACCTTCCTGATCACGCTCAAATTCATGAATATCAATCGAACCCTCGG
Organism: uncultured Bacteriovoracaceae bacterium; assembly: GCA_964626465.1. Taxonomy (GTDB): domain Bacteria; phylum Bdellovibrionota; class UBA2394; order UBA2394; family UBA2394; genus CAZRCG01. The sequence goes on from CAZVFP010000001.1 coordinate 147,055, forward strand.
ATTTAAAGCCGATATCAACGAGAACAGTTTCGTCTGTAACGCTTACAATGCGTCCAGGGACGACCTCTCCTGATTTAAACTTTTTTTCTCGATCAAATGATTCTTTGAGAAGGGTTTCGAATTCCGATGAATCCACCTCCGTAAAAGTGGATAACTTAGATGCTGTTTCTGGGTATTTTAATGCCATAGCCAACGTTGAAAAAATCTCCTTTCAGATCGCTCTTTGATTAGAACAACCTTTTGAGCTTAATTAGGTAACCTCTTATTTGAAGGAAATCTACAATTATTGTCCTGATAAAACATCGATTTGATGGATAAGCGTTGCCACTACCTCATCCAAATTGAGGCCAGTTGTATCGACAATCACCGCATCATCAGCCGGCTTTAGGGGGCCTACCAATCGCTCTGTATCTTGACGGTCACGCTGAATGACATCCCTCAGTACTTCGTCATAACTCTGACCACTTTTTCCCAAACGAATCAGTTCATAAAAACGACGTTTAGCGCGTTCTTCAGCAGAAGCCGTTACAAAGAACTTAAAGCGAGCGTCCGGAAAAATCACCGTACCCGCATCCCGACCTTCGACGACGGCACCTTTTTTTTCGCCTATTTCTTGTTGCTGACGGACCAAAACACTCCGAAGGCTCGCGATTCGAGCAATTGAACTAGCCGCCATTGAAACCTCGGGAGAACGAATTTCTACCCCTAGGCGTCGTTTTCCAGTGCGAGGATGAATGACTTCTGCCCAGAGCATCTCGTCAGTGACGCCAAATTCAAAGCTAAGCGACTGAGCGACTGCCGTCACCTGAGTTTCATCGTCCAAAGGGATCTGTCTCTGCTGGCACTCATAGGCCACCGTTCGGTACATGGCGCCGGTATCAAGACACGGCACCTTATAATGCACCGCTAACCTCTTCGCGACCGTACTCTTCCCGCTGCCAGACGGCCCATCGATCGTCACAATTTTTGTCTTCACTTTAGACCGCGCCCCTCGAAATAGTGCTCGGCTGATTTTTTTGTGAAAACAAACCAAAATCTCGATAGAGTTTGTATCGCCTTTTTAGCAATTGATCGACCGATAACCCCTGCAATGCTTTCAGCTCCTCTCGAAGAGCATCTTTCAGAAACTGGGCGGCCAAAAAAGAATTTCTGTGCGCTCCGCCTAAGGGCTCCTGAATCAATCTTTGGGCAATGCCTTTAGCCATCAAATGCTCGGAGGTCAGTTTCAACGCCTCAGCTGCCGTGGACGCCATCGCACCATCCTTCCAGGTGATGGCCGCACATCCCTCTGGAGAGATAACACTGTAGATTGAATATTTCAGCATTAAGAGCCGATCGCAAACCGCGAGAGCGAGCGCTCCACCACTACCACCTTCGCCAATAATGACAGATAGAATTGGAACCTTCAGATCCGTCATGAGCAAAATATTTTCGGCAATTGCCTGAGCCTGGCCTCGCTCCTCTGCCTCAATTCCAGGATACGCTCCGGGTGTATCAATGAATGAAATTAACGGCAAATTCCACTGTTCTGCCAGCTTCATCAGTCGAAACGCTTTTCGATATCCCTCCGGGCGCGGCATGCCGAAATTTCGCTGGCGATTTTCGTTCGTGTTCTTGCCCTTTTGATGGGCAAGAATCATCACAGGGACTCCTTCAAAAGATGCGATTCCGCCAACAATTGCTTTATCATCAGCAAACGAACGATCTCCGCAAAGTTCCGTAAAATCAGAAAAAATAAATTCAATATAATCGAGTGCGGAAGGGCGATCAGGATGCCTCGACAATTGGACTATTTGATAACTCGTGAGGCCTTGAAACAGATTCTTTAAGAACTCCTCAGATCTCTTCTCAAGAGCCGAGATTTCTCGAGCGACATCAAAATCCGCTTCATGGCTAATGGCCTTGAGTTTTTGAATCTGATCGTCAAGCTCCTGCAGCGGGCGCTCGAAGTCTAAGTAACGTCTCTTTCGCTGGGCATCCACAGTCGTATTTTCTAATGAAAAGGCTTAAAAAGAGCAACGATCGTCTCTGAAGAATCTTTGAATCATATCAACGATTTCAGCGGATTCTGAAATCCAAAGACAATTCGAGCTTGGTGGGCAGAATTTCCGCAACCAAGTCCACTGTCTTTTCGCAAGTCGTCGAGTGTCTCGCTTCCACAATTGAACCGCTTCCTCAAACTGAAGTTCCTTTTGCTCCACCAATAAAAGATGTTTCAGTCCAATGGCCTTCAATACAGGATGCGATGGATCTATCTCGCCGGCTTCAATCATCCCGCGAATTTTGACAGCCTCCGCAACCGCTCCTCGGTCAATCATTGTATCCACACGACTATCGAGCCTCTCATAGAGCAATTTCCTCGGAGGGTCCAAAACCACCATCTTCATAGATCGCCGCGCTGCTCCCTGGAAAGGAGTTCCTTTGATACCTGTATGATCAAGTCCATAGAGAGCAGCCCCCAGATAAAGACCTGTGCCAACCCAAATTCCGGGCGCATCAAGCAGCGGCTCCGCCTCCCTTGCAAAATCTCCGGCATTTCTCATTCGGCTCAATGAAAGGTCGGCGAGAAATTTATAATGCCCACGTTGATTTTGATCCGGCTGATTACTCAAAACTGGAATTTCTTGATAGAACTGAAACGCATCCGCATTGAACAAGGTAGGCCACTCATCACAACGAACTTCTTCCGCCCATTTTGATTTTGATGATCCCGTCGGACCTGTCATCACGAGTATCGACTTTTTCTCTTCGGCCATATCACTGAATCCTATGGAAAAGTTTTTCAAGATCTTGCGACGAATACGCAACGAAAGTGGGGCGACCATGAGGACAGTGGCCAAGCGCATCGTGGCCCTCAAAATCACGCAATAGTCTCTGAATTTCCTCGGGCTGCAAACGATCGTGTGCCCGCACGGCACTATGGCAGGCCACAGTTGCCAGCGTATCACGCAGAGCTGTTTCAGCAGGCAAATCTTTACTCTCAACGAGCTTCGCCAAAACAGCCTGGTAGTCCCGCTTCAAAACCGAAGGAGCTGCAACAATCTGAATCTTCTGATCGTTCCAAAGTCGAAGCTCAAATCCCAAGGTCTGCAGCAATTCATCATTCTCAATCAGATATTCGGCGTCGGCAACCGTCACAGAGACGGGAAATAAAAGCCGTTGCGATTCAACTCGAGCCTTATCTCGATAATGCAGAAGCAACCTCTCATAGATTATTCTTTCATGCAGGGCATGTTGATCAAAAAGGATCAGCTTGGTTCCTAACTTTGTGACTAAATAAGTACAATCGATCTCTCCCAAATACTCAAAGCGAGTCGTTGGAGAAAATGAAACACGAAGATTATCTGTCAATTTCACTTCAGCAGAAACTGAAGATCCTCTTTCATTTTCTCGCGGTCGAAGGCTCAGAGAAGATTGATTGAGCACTGAAGTCGGCGCCACAGATTCATTCAAAGCTTCAGGGGGCTCAGGCCGATAATCCGTCTCAATCGATGCACTGTAATGCTCCAATTTAAGAATATCGCGCACAGCCCTCACTAAAAGCGAGGCGATCAAATCTGGATTTTTAAACTGAATCTCATTTTTTCGAGGATGTATATTCACATCTACTTCACTCGACGGGCCGTCGACAAAGACGGCTGCCGCCAGACTCCTCATCTGATCGCTATAGCCTTCAAACGCTCTCTTCAACGCAAATTCCAATTTTGAATCACGAATGGGTCGATTGTTAAAATACAAGCAAATCCCTGAGCGACTCCGTCCAAAATAATGAGGGCTCAAAATCCAACCCGACAATTTCCACTCATCTTGAGATTCTGCTCGCTTGGTCTCAGCTAGCGTTGACGTATCTAGTCTCAGCCAATGCTGCCGATCGCTTGAATCAAAATACCAAAGCACGCGTTCTAAGGCACTTTGCTTAGGCCACACCTGTTGGCGATTCGTCTGCAGATCTCGCAATTCAAAATGCACATCCGGAAAGCTCAAAACATAGCGCTTAAATATATTCTGCAGCGCCATAGACTCAGATCGTGGCGTCTTCATAAACTTCAGACGAGCCGGAGTCTGCACAAAAAGTTGACGCACAGTGATTTGCGTCCCCTGGCGACGATCAGCTGGCTTCAATTCAAGCGGGGCTCCAAAAGATTTTCGAATTCGCCAACCCACGTCGTCTTGAGTCGTCGACGTGACGAGTTCCACATCAGAAATACTAGAAATTGCAGCGAGGGCCTCGCCTCGAAACCCATAGGTTCTCAGTCGTTCCAGATCATCAATCACGTGGATCTTACTTGTCGCATGTGGCTCAAAGACCAACTCAAGATCATCGCGAGATATGCCATTGCCATTGTCTTCAACGACCATCTGACCCAATCCACCCTGATCAAATGCGACCGATATTTTGGTCGCCTTCGCATCGATCGCATTCTCGAGAAGTTCCTTGAGCGCTGACGCTGGTCTTTCAACAACTTCACCCGCTGCAATCTGCTGAATAGTATGTGGAGCGAGGCGTCGAATCATGTTTAAGCTCTAGCCTAAGATTCGTAAAAATGTAAAAAGGATTAGAATGTCAGCTATGGAAGAATACTCTGCAGATTCCACGATTCACTCGAGTCAGCGAATCGTTGTGGTTGGAATTCACACGATTCTTGGCGAACTTCTGATTGAACGACTCGAGGCTCACGAAGAGATCAGCGAATATTGGGCCATCGACTTGTTCCCGCCAAAAAAAACCGACCTAAAGAAAAAACTTCGAAAATTGAAGTTTATAAAGTTAGATCTCATTCAACCCGGCGCGGATGCTGCTCTGGCAAAAACTTTGAAAGATATCCAGGCAACAACAGTTGTTCATACCGCTTCGAAAAATAATCCAAGTCTCAATTGGGTCTATGCACATGAGCTGGAGGTGATTGGAACGATTCATCTTCTGAGCGCCGTCAAAGCTGCTCAAGTGAAAAAATTTATTTTTTGCTCAACGACCGCGGTCTACGGAGCCTCACCAAAAAACCCTAATTACGTATCTGAAGAGCATCCACTAGATCCTCATCCTGAGGCGCACTTTATTCGGGATAAAGTCGAAGCGGAAAAGCAAGTCATCGCCTTCAAAAAAGAATGCCCTGATATTATTGTGACAACATTACGATTCTGTTTAATCTTGGGCCATCGATCCGAAAATTATTTCACTGCATTGTTTCGGCGTCCCTTTGTTCCGACACTGCTCGGATATGATCCATTGATGCAATTCATCCACGAAAACGATGCCGCGGATGCGTTGGAAAAAACCACACTTCAAGATTTCAGAGGAACATTCAATATTGTCAGCCGTGGAGTTGTTCCCCTGAGCTATGCCTTGCGTGAAGCTGGAAAATTTTCGATTCCTGTCGCACCATTCGTCGCCTATCGGTTGGTGCAAGTTCTTTGGAATCTCCAACTGATGGCTGTGCCAGGTCGTCTGCTCGACTATTTCCGATTTCTTTGGGTCGCCGACGGAGTAAAAGCAAAAAATATTTTAGGATTCAACCCTCGTCTCAGTTCAAAAGAGGCCTTTCTTGATTTTGCGAGAAGTCATCGAGTTGACAAATATAAAGAGGAACAACGATGGGTCAGTTAAAAAAACTATCAAAACCAGCGAACCCGTCACCTGATAAATCGGTGGTTACCCTTCTTCAACAGTTATCGCAAGAGCTGGATCTCTTTTTTGAAAAGCCCGATCACTATCCCCGAGAAAAAATCATCGATATCGCGAAAAGTTTTTTGAATGCGCTTGCCAAGACGATCGATGAAAAAGCTCTTGTCAAAAGTGAATCATGGGCGGGCATTAACTTTGAGAATCTACTGAGCTTGAGCAACTGGTTGAAATGGATGAAGCGAGCTCGCCATGTATTACAAAGCGACGAAGTCGATGACTATGGCTGCGATCCAGCTTTTGAGCTGGCCATCAAACCATTTTTCGATTTTCTCTATACGAAATATTTCCGCGTAACGACAAAAGGCATTGAGAATATCCCCACATCCGGGCGTGGCCTCATCGTCGCGAATCATTCAGGCGTGCTTCCTTACGATGCCGCAATGATGAAAGTCTCGATTTTCAACGAACATTCGTCACAACGAGACCTCAGATTTCTCGTCGACGATTTCGTTTTTCATTTTCCTTTTCTTGGAATATTTATGAATCGTATAGGTGGCGTTCGTGCGTGTCCTGAAAATGCCGAGAGACTTTTAACGGATGAAGAACTTGTCTCAGTATTCCCTGAGGGCATCAAAGGAATTTCAAAACACTTCACAGACCGATATCGACTTCAGAGATTTGGACGTGGCGGGGTCATCCGACTCGCATTGAAGACTCGCGCTCCGATCATTCCAACGGCCATTATCGGCGCAGAAGAGATTCATCCACTTGTCTATAAAAGTTCAGTCCTCGCCCGACCTCTTGGTTTTCCATTTATCCCCATCACACCCACCTTTCCACTGCTTGGGCCTCTTGGAATGATTCCGCTTCCAACGAAATGGACGATATCTTTTGGCCCACCCATTTCGTTTGCGGATTCGAGCGATTCTGATCAGCGTGATGGAATTTTGATCAACCGAAAGACAGAGGAACTGAGAAATCTCATGCAAACCATGGTTTTTGATCTTCTGAAAGAACGACGAAGTATATTTTGGGGTTAATGATTAACCATCATGGCGATAGTCACAAAAAGACGTGATCCCATAACAAATGAAATAAAAAGTACGATCAACAGAGAAGAAAGCGTCGCCAGTACAGCGCTCCACATTTTTTTAGATTCAGGCGATTTCTTAAACGACTCCGATTCTGCCAAAGCATTTACTGCGATCCAAAACGAGCTTAAGTAGGCTGCTAAAAAACCGAATAGAATGAGTCCGTAGAGAAACGACATGCTTCTATCATAACCTGAGTTTTCAGAACCTGGCACGAGAAAGACGCCATCAACGAAATATCTCGACAGCATTGCGCAAGTCTCCCAAAATGCAGCCATGCCGCGCATTGTATATAGGCCAACAGCTGAATGGATTCAAAGCTCTGCAATTTCAAAGTTGCTCGCCAAAACACAAGCTTCCTCGTTTGAAGAGCTTCTGAAGAAATCGCAAAAACGACCGGAATGGTTTTGGACGACAATTATTGAAGACAGTGGGATTCAGTTTCGAAAACCCTATGAAAAATTGATCGACGGCCAACTCCCCTGGACGAAATGGGCATCTGGCGGAGAGTTATCTATAGTTGAGAACTGCATCGACAGACATTTGAAAGCGTTCGCCCACAAACCAGCCCTCATCTTTGAATCAGACGACGGAACAAGGTCTACAACATGGACTTACGCAGACTTAGCTCGTGAAAGTTCATTTGTCGCAAATGCTCTCTTAGAGAGAGGGGCTCAATTAAACGATCGCGTGGCCCTATTAATGCCGATGAGCCTCGAGATGGTGGCGTCTTTTTTCGGCGCTCTGCGAGCCGGGCTCACCGTTATTCCTATTTTTTCTGGCTACGGTGCTGATGCAATTGCGTCAAGAATTCAAGATTCAAAGGCTCGCTATGTTTGCATTCAATCAAAAACGACTCGGCGAGGAAAAGAGATTCCGGTACGAAAGGTCCTCGATGAAGTTTTAAAAACATGCCCATCTGTCGAACATGTTTTTGAGTGGAATCGCGATGATTTTTTAAACGGACGACATTCTGCCTCAGACGTCTACCAATCGGTTGCAAAACCTTCCGAAATGGAGGCTCTATTTCTTTATACATCCGGCACAACGGGACAACCCAAGGCATGTGTTCATACTTCGTTTGGAGTTCTTGCAACAACTGCGAAGGAGCTCCGTTATTCCTTTGACGTCCGCAGTGACGACAAATTTTTTTGGTATACCGATATCGGTTGGATGATGGGGCCCTGGGAACTTTTTGGCGTACTACAGTTTGGAGCGACAGTCGTTCTTTACGAGGGCGTTCCAGATTTTCCTCAGCCAGATCGCTTGTGGCAAATCATCGATAAACACGCTGTCACACATCTTGGGATCTCCCCCACGGCGATTCGAGTTCTTAAGAAATTAGGCGACGAATGGTTCGCAAAATATTCTCTCAAATCATTGCGCATTTTAGGTTCAACAGGGGAACCTTGGGACGAAGAAAGTTGGATGTGGTATTTTCAGAAAATCGGAAAAGGGAAATGCCCCATTCTGAATATTTCGGGTGGAACAGAAATCATGGGATGCCTCTTGATGCCAACACCGCTCAGCGCATTGAAGCCATGCAGCCTAGGTCAACCGGCACTCGGAGCCGATGTCGAAGCATGGAATGAGGATGGCCAGAAGATCAACTCGGGAATTGGGCATCTCGTTTGCCTTAATGCGCTACCATCGATGACGAAAGGTTTTTTGAATTCACCCGAACGCTATATCGAGACTTACTTCACTAAGTTTGGAGACAAGGTCTGGTATCACGGAGACTGGGCTTATATTGACGAAGATGGATTCTGGTTCTTAAGAGGACGTAGTGATGATACGATAAAAATTGCAGGAAAACGCGTTGGCCCAAATGAGTTTGAGTCTGGACTCATGGAAGATTCTCGGGTTGCTGAAGCGGCGGCAATTGGAGTTCCCGATACTATCAAAGGAGAATCTGTTTACTGCTTCGTTGTTCTCAAAAATGAAACTAATGAGAGAGAATTGATTAGACTCGCTCTGCAAAAGAAGCTCTCAGATAAGATGGGAAAAGCGTTTGCCCCAGAGAAAATCTTGTTTTCGTCAGCTCTGCCAAAGACGAGATCTGGAAAAATTCTCAGAGGGCTGATTCGTAAGATTACTCTTCGAGAAACCTACGATTCATCAGCCGTTGACAACGAGATCGCTATTGAGGCTATCAAAAACGCTCAATGATAAGACTCTCTAGAGTTTTTGCAGTTGGCTGATATAAAAAATAGCGTCCTGAACAAATGGTGTTTTGATCGTGGTCGGGTCGACGCCAGCAGGAATGGTCGGCTTGAATTTGATATGAATGCCAACCGCAGCCCAGCCGTTTGGAAGAATAATTTTTTTAGATCCAGAAATACTTGCCCCATCATAGGGAAGATCCCCCATCGATTTTTTCTGAATCTGAAGGTTTGTAATTTTACCATAGCGCAGACGCATACCAAGACCTGAGAAAAGATAATTTGGGCTATTCGAGTTCAGGATCAAAAACTTCTGTGCACCTGAAATATCTTCACCCTGAGCAGCAAAGATTTTCGTATTTGAGCTAAAACTTCCTGTCTTCGAATCATATTCTCTCGCTTCAATTCCGAGAGAAAATCCAAGAGCATTGCCAACAGTATCAACAGCGCTAAGACCAATTCCCGTCACCATGGAGGCATATGCTGTTTTATCTTCTGTCAAATCAGGCTCCACAATCGCATCGTACTGATATGAGAGCAGAGTGCGATTTACCGATACCAAAATTTTAGGATCTGCTGCTGATGGATCAAGAGCATAAATCAGTGGCGAAAAACCAACCAATCGTTGCGACCGAAGATCATTTCCGCCGATCGTTCCTAGTTGGCTCGTGCGTTTATCTTCAACGCCGCCACACCCAATAAAAACGACGGCAACGGCCACATTCAAAATGAGTAAAATTCTTGCAAACATCGAGGTGCTCCTCCACCCTTAAGTATGCAAACCAAATGCCAGCATTCTGGCTGTATAAGGGGCTTTATCGCCACCATAAGGAGTGGCCCGCAAAAATTGCATACTTTTTGCAGTGATGCATGGCAGAACTAGGATCACATAATGAACCTCATCAAAGCCTGCCAAAAAGTCCTGCAAATTCCCTCACCTTCCTCGATGGATTCAAAGCTTCATACCGGAAACAACGAAGTGATCCAGTTCTTGCTCTCGGTCGTGAAAAACCAACTGCAGGCGAAAGTTATTCCAGCACCTGGCCGTCCGAGAGATTTCACGTTGATTTTGTGGCCCATGAATCGGCCCTTTCCATCAACCGGAGGGCTTGCACTGCATACACATCTTGACTCGGTTCAACCCGGAGAATTGACACTTTGGACGAAGGCCAAACCCTATTCTGGCTCAAAAATCGGCGGCAAGATTTATGGACTTGGAGCCGCTGATGTCAAATGCGATTCACTCTGCAAAATTTCTGCATTGCTCAAGTTTTCAAATCATAAATCCTTTTTGAGAACTCCCTATTTCGTTGGAAGTTTCTCGGAAGAAATTGGAATGCTTGGCGCTAAATTCATTGCAGAGAAAAAGCTGGTCCAACCTGAATTTGCTCTTGTTGGAGAGCCCAGCGACGGTCATTTAAGCTACGCAAACAAAGGATTTGTTTGGAATGAAGGTCGCATACCACTCACATTTGAAACATATGCAGGACCCCGGAAAGAAAAAAAATTTTCAGGTCGATCTGCACATTCATCGGCCCCTCATAAAGCGATTAACGGTCTGTATAAATTTTTTAGGTTTCTGGAAAAAAATCCTCGATTTCCAGTGGGGGCTATCAGCGGAACGATCGGACCCAATACTATTCCTGGCGCAATTCTTGTGCAATCTGGCCAGACCATTGTCGCCCCTCAAGCCATTCGGAAGCTCCTTAAGATTTGGAAAGACTATAGCCGATGGCAACTAACGCTTCCAAAACAAGGCCATCAAAAAATCTTCAATCCAAATTCGGCGACTTCGTCCTGGACTCGACTCGAAGTCCGAAAGACTGAGATGTATTTCGGTTTCGACCTCAGAGTATTACCAGGTCAATCGTCCACACGACTTCTGGAACCTCTTATCAATAGGCATCCAGAAATCGCGACCATTCGAGAATCACCGGCATTTTTTCAATCCCCTCAACAGAGGCTGGGGAAAAGCTTACAAAAAATCATGGGGCGAAAAAGAAAATTCATTACAAAGTCGGGCAGCAATGAAGCTTATTTCTATCAGCTGCTCGGCGCGGAGGCTTTTGTCCATGCCCCTGGACAATCCTATGGAAATATTCACAGCCCCAATGAAAATATCGAGATTGACTCTATCATCGAAGCTGAACGATTTTATACCGAGGTGATAAAGTCATTATGTTTGTTATAAGAGAAGTAAGACAGAGCGACCTTGAATCCATATTTGAGTTGGCTTCGTTTCTCGCGCGCTATATGGATAGCTTCAATTTGCCCGCTGACCGCGAGGCACTCGCGAAGCAAATTGAAGGCGCTACACTTTCATTTCGCGACGCGACCCGACCAAAAGATCAATCAACGTATATGTTTGTTCTTGAAGATCTCATCCAAAAGCGAATTATCGGCACATCATCTGTTTTTGGAAAACACGGCACAGAAGATAGCCCGCACACTTATCTGAAGATTGTTCGAAAAAAACATCGCGATCAAAGCACATTGATCGAAAAGGAGCACAGTTTATTAAGATTCGAATACGATACTGATGGCCCGTCCGAGATCGGTGGCCTCATTCTTCATCCTGATTACCGCAATCTTCCCGTCAGTCTTGGCAAACTTCTTTCTTATAGTCGATTTATGTATATGGCGCTGCATCTCGATCGTTTTGAGCGAGAAGTCATTGCTGAACTTCTTCCCCTCTTTAATAATCAGGGTTCCAGTGATTTTTGGGATGCTTTCGGTCGGCGTTTTACAGGAATGAATTACAACGATGCTGATCGACTTTCTCGAAGCAATCGAGATTTTATAAAAAATTTATTTCCTCAAGAGGATATCTATACGTGCCTCTTCAGTGACCATGTGCAAGGCCTTATTGGTCAGACAGGTCCAACATCAACCGCCGTGCGTATCATACTCGAAAAAATTGGGTTTTCCTTTCTAGATGCTGTCGATCCATTTGATGGCGGCCCCCACTTCGGCGCAAAGACAGCCGAAATTACTTTGATCAAGCGACTCAAAAAATTTTCGATCTCAGAGAAAGATCTCGCAACGCCTGGCCAACTCGGGCTGGTTGGATTTACAGGAGTAAATGGATTCCATTGTTTTTTGATCAACACGAAGATTCAAGACGAACAATTACTGTTATCTGCCGAAGCGAAAGCATGGATATCAAAACTCTCACAACAAACAAAAGATATTTACGCTATACCACTGATGTGACTGATCAAGACTTTTGCCTTAACTAAACTAAACCGCAGGCTCGAAACGCAAATGTTTAATGGACTGGCCTGAATCTCGCAGCTCCTGCAACGTTTCAATTCCAATAGCCAAATGAATTTTTGCAAATTGCTTCGTCACCTTTTTATCACTGACAGCGGTTTTCACGCCCTCCGGGGTCATTGGATTGTCCGATACCAATAGAAGAGCGCCTCTTGGAATATGGTTCATGAAACCTACCGTAAAAATCGTTGCCGTCTCCATATCAATCGCCATCGCACGAATCTTTTTAAGATACTCCTTAAACTCTCTGTCATGCTCCCAGACTCGCCGATTGGTCGTATAAACCGTTCCCGTCCAGTAGTCTCGCTCATGTTTTAAAATCACGGATGACAATGCTCGCAGAAACCGAAACGACGGCAGAGAAGGGACCTCTGGCGGCACATACATCTCACCCGTTCCCTCGCCACGTATTGCAGCGATTGGAAGAATAAGATCGCCTAATTTCGTCGTCTGCTTTAATCCCCCACACTTGCCTAAAAAAAGAACTGCCTTTGGCTGAATAGCCACAAGAAGATCCATTACGGTTGCAGCCATCGCTGATCCCATACCGAAATTAATAATCGTGATATTTTCAGCCGTCGCCGTTTGCATGGGATTTCCACGTCCACGGACTGGAACCTTAAATTGTTTTGCAAATGTCTCTACATAATTCGCAAAATTCGTCAGAAGAATATATTCGCCAAATTTATCGAGAGGGGTTTTTGTGTAACGAGGCAGCCAATCTTTCACAATCTGTTCTTTGGTTTTCATGATCTGACTTTTCAGTCTAGCAGTTTGGATACCCCGGCGCGACAAAGAAAATAGAGAAATTCACGCAGAAATGGAATATCTCATTCTCGCTTTACATTGCTAAATCACTGCTCTATTCCGCAACCTTATGCGTTCACTCGCCCTTAGCCTATGTCTCTTACTGCCCGCCACTGTCTTTGGTTCAGATGACGTATATTCTAAAGGATCGAGTGGATGTTGGAAAACATTTGTCCGGCTTGTGAATCTCGGAAAACCCGATCCTCGGTATTTGCAGAACCAACGAAATGCAAAATATTTTTTCGAAGACTGGTTTGAAGCGCCGAGCATCTCCTATCGAGATATGCTGACCGAGAGCCACCAGCGGGCTTATGGATCAGGCTATAGCGTTGCAAGAAACTTGCGCGCCGCGCGTGTCACAGCAGAATTAAAAGATGACGAAATGCGCCCTGGGGAGTTTAGAAAATCAGATATCGAACCAGTAACCATTTCACCAGATCTCCAAACTCGACTTTTTCAACTGATCGGTCAGCAGGACTTCGTGGCCAAAATGAGAGATGGTCGATGGGAGCGAATGATTCACTTAGATCATATTCCGAGATATTTTCTTCCGCGTAATATTATTATTTACGACAGATCTGGTGAAGAAAAATTAATTCATCGATATCCAAGCCATAGGTCTATTCCCGCCTATCGGAATGCCGCAAGATTAAAGATGGCCAAAATCAGAAGAGCTCTTAGTCAGCGGCTGACGACTGAACGACGAGAAGAAATTTTTTCAGATCTTGCTGACTACTATCAGATTGCGGTCAATGGACATTTTTTTCCGCGGATCAACAATTCGATCTTGATGTCGCAAGTGAATGTGATCGCTGCAAGGCTTGGATTTCGAGAAACTCCGCAAGACTACTTCGACTATCTTGCATTTACTCTGCAACCAAAGGATTTTCGCGGCGCCTTTCGCCGGAATTTTTATCTTGCGTCAAGTCGACTTCCATAGCCATTTCTATTGGCATTTGCTAAAACACCAACATGGCTCGACTAAAATTTTCTGGCGCGTTTATTGACAATACATTTATTGAACCGCAGGGAGCTCTAAAAAGAATTCACTGTAATCCTTACGAGACGACAGAGATTTTTTTTGAATGGCAAGAAAATCCACTTCTTGCAAAACAGGCGATCGATCTCGCCGCCCAGGCCTACGAAAATGAAACGTCCGGATGGAGATTTACCTCGCTTCAAACACGAATTAACTTATTGGAGCAACTCAAAGAATCCTTCAGAAAGAGATCAGCTGCCATCGAAAATGCGATCATCTTGGAGGCTGGAAAAGCCCGTTGGGAAGCAAAGCAAGAAACTCAGGCTCTCATTTCAAAAATAGATATTACCATCACGAGCATGCCAAAGCTAATGGACGCCATCGCTGCTGAAGGGACGGTCGCCTCCGAATCGAAAATCGTGTGGACCCCGCGCGGAGTTTGCGCCGTTATCGGGCCTTTCAACTTTCCTTTGCATCTCGCCAACGGCCATATCATCCCTGCTTTGCTTGCAGGTAATACGGTCATATTTAAACCGTCTGAGCAAACGCCCGCCGCGGCCTGCCTCTATGCAGAAGCATTTTTGGAAGCTGGATTTCCGAGCGGTGTTTTTCAAATGATTCCAGGAACAGCTGCAACTGGCATGGCACTGGTGAATGATCCTCGAGTCAAAGGCATATTTTTTACCGGTTCATACGCCAGCGGCAGAAAAATTACTGAAGCTCTTTTAAATTCAAGGAACGATCTTTCAACGCTTGCTGCCTTAGAAATGGGAGGAAAAAACGCCTCAATCGTTCACGAAGATGCAAACCTCCATAAAGCGGCGATTGATATCATCACAGCTGCTTTTGCAACAGCTGGGCAGCGATGCTCTTCAACCTCACGATTGCTGGTTCATCAAAATATCTTCGATAAATTTATTCAAAGCCTGAGCGAACTCATTAAAAAAATTCCTGTCGGAAACCCATTCGACGCCACCACATTTATGGGGCCACTAATCCATCAAAAGGCCGTTCAGAATTTTTTTGACGGAATATCTGGAGCGAAGAAAGAGGGTTTCACGCCAATCATTGAAAGCCAGTTGCTGAAACAAAACTCCTTTTTGGTAAGCCCATCTCTCTACACGCTGAATGGCAAAACAGACATTTCCAATGTTCTTCGGTTGAGCAATGCGGGGACTGAACACAGCTGTTCATGGACGACAGAATTTTTTGGACCCAATATTTTGGCTATCCCCTATAGTTCACACGAAGAATTGAAGTGTCTTCACGAGGCGAGTCCCTATGGATTAGTCGCGAGCATTTTTTCGAAGGAACAGAGCTTCTTTGATTGGTGCCAGCAGCATTTTGATATTGGGCTTTTACATTGGAATAGGTCGTCGGTTGGCGCGAGTTCTCGATTGCCATTTGGAGGTTACAAACAAAGTGGCAATAATTGGCCTGCGGGGCTTTTTTCATTTTTCTACTGCGTTCGACCACAGGGACTTTTGATGGAACCGAATGAACTCGATTTAAAGAAAATCCCAGAACCATTGCGCTTGATATTGTAGTGCTTTTCAACTGACAATAAAGACAGATGAGATCAGGCCTGAAGATCGGAATATATTGCGGCAATGTCATTCCGTTTCATGCGAAATCGCTGGAAGAACGCCCTCTCGGCGGAACAGAAACAGGCGTGATTCGACTTTCGGAAGCGCTGGAAAGCCTTGGATGCGAAGTGAGCGTTTTCACGCCGCACGAAGCACCTCCCGATTCGCGTCCTCGTTACTTTCCCAAGGCCGCAATTGAACAGGCAGGGCCATTTGATATTTATATTTCTACGCGCGATTGGATTCCTGCGCTCTATCAAGTGCAAACGAGAAAACGGTTTTTATGGACTGGGGATTCATACGATCAATTTCCGAATTTTGGAATTGGAGACAAACGCGTCGCACAGATGATTGATGGGATTTTAGCTGTCAGTCAGTGGCAGGCCAAAACTTTGAGTGCCGCGTCTGGTTTTCCAGTTGAAAAAATATTTGTTATTGGAAATGGCGTTGAACTCAAACTCTTTGAGGGATCCGAAGAAAGAAAACGCCATCGACTGATTTATTCCTCAACACCATACCGAGGCCTTGAACATACGCCTTCACTTTTTTCTGAACTGAGAAGTGAATTTTCTGATCTCGAGTTTCATATTTTTAGTGGATATAAAGTCTATGATCAGAACGAAATAGAATTCGAGCCGCTGCGAAAGAAACTTCAGGAGCTGCCAGGCTGTTTTATCCATGGCAATATAAATCAGAGAGAGCTTGCCCGCGAATTTATGAAGTCGAGCATTCTGTTTTATCCCTGTCACTTTGAGGAAACGAGTTGCATTACCGCGATGGAGGCCCAAGCGGCTGGATGCGTGATTGTATCGACAGATCTGGGCGCCCTTCGAGAGACGGTGGGCGACGCCGGGATATTGATTCAGGGGCTACCTCACGAAGCGAATTACAAAAAACTATTTTTGGATGCCTGCCGCAAAATTCTTACGGATGATCAAACATTCAAGCGCTACAGCGATATCGGAAAACAGCGGGCTCAGCAAATGTCCTGGCTCAACGCCGCAAAACGCCTCCTCTCCCACGCCTAATCCCCACCATAGCAAGGTACCAGGTACTCCCGGTACCGTACCAACCGGACAGGTACCGGGAGTACCTGGTACCTGCTGAATTATGTAAACCTAATTTTTTGGGAAAATGGAAGGCGTGGCACAGAGATACCAGAATTAAATAAAACGCTTTATACTGCTCAAAGAGGGAAATGAGTCTATGACACACTTTAACGATCGATTTCTAAAAATGACTATTTTAACACTCGCATTATTTCACTGGATAAGCGTCCGTGCACTCACGGTCGATGAAGCTTACAAGGCTATTCCACACGACAGGACTGTTTTTGATCCAAAGACAGCAAAAATGAGCTCGTCGATTGCTCAATCATTAGACAAACTCTTTTCGTACATCGACGAAGCAATTGTCCTGAAGATGGAAACCATTCAGCAATTTTCATCCCCCGAGAAATCCAAAGTTTTAGCAGGTTACCCTAGCCTCATCCGTCGATTGGAGTCTGAAAACTTTCCGCCCGAAATATCGGAGATTGCCTCCCTCACAATCGCCGCCGTTAAAGATCAATATGACTTTCTCAATCAACTCGCCGTGAAAGAATTGAACTATGCCCATCCACTCGTTCGCTCTTCAAGCTCGAAACTTCATCAGGCCTATGAAAAACTGAGCCAAAAATTTTCCACTGAGGATCAGAAAAATAGAAAAGCATTCTTCGATTACCTTTGCGCTCTCGATTTTACCTGAATCACACACGACAGAATATTCGCGCCCCAGCAAATCTCAATGAGACAACTTTTCTTCGCCAAAATGCTCTGGCCTACGAAATAATTATTAATGCTTTGATCTCACATCACATTTCTGATTTTCTGCTGAAATGGCAAATACAATTGATTGGTTCCAATATGTTGACTTAAGCGCAAAAGCTTTTGACCAAACGACGATTCAAAGGAAGCGAGTCAAGATTGTCGCAACAATTGGCCCAGCGTCTGAATCAGAAAAAGTATTGCGCCAAATGATTCGAAATGGCCTGGATGTTGCTCGACTCAATTTTTCCCATGGAGACCTAGTAGACCATCGCAAACGGCTGGAGCTCTTGCGAAGAGTGGCTCGTGAAGAGAACAAGCATCTTGGAATTTTGCAGGATATTCAGGGCCCAAAAATCAGAGTCGGACGTTTTAAGGATAAAATCGTCAACTTAAAAAAGGGACAGACATTTACCATTACTACGGAGAAAATTCTGGGAGACGAGCGACGCGCGTCCTGCACACAAACTCGTCTTCACGAGGTGATTAAACCAGGCCACCGGATTTTGCTGGATGATGGGCTCATTTTTCTTGTCGTCGACAAAGTGAAAGGACGCAATATTACGACGACCGTCGTCTTTGGCGGCCCCCTTAAGGACAATAAGGGAATGAATCTTCCAGATACGAAAATTCCCATTTCATGTCTGACGCCAAAAGACTTGCGTGATCTGGACTTTGGCCTGAAAAATCATGTCGATTTCGTGGCCCTCAGCTTTGTTCAAACCGCCGATGACGTACGAAAAGCGAAGCGACTGATTCATCGCGTTCCGAACCCGCCAGCCATTGTTGCCAAGATCGAGAGCGCGCATGCCGTTCACGATCTCGAAGAGATTCTGAAAGTGACTGACGGAATCATGGTTGCGCGAGGAGATCTCGGCGTGGAATGTCCGCTTGAGCAAGTTCCAGCCATTCAGAAAGAAATGATTCACGCGGCAACAAAAATGGGGAAATTCGTTATCACAGCGACACAAATGCTTGAAAGCATGACAACCAAACCAAGACCAACTCGAGCCGAAGCGTCTGACGTCGCGAATGCCGTTTTGGATGGAACAGATGCTGTGATGTTATCTGCAGAAACGGCGTCTGGAGACTTTCCTGTCGAAAGCGTCAGAACCATGAGTCGAATTATTCTTCGAACAGAAGAATATATGGAAGATATGCCTCGCCGTGGATTGAGAGGCCTCAAAGTTGAAACCACTACAGAAGCCATCACGGCCGCTGGAGTTCAGGCAACAGAGAGTCTTGAGACTTCAGCCATTGTCGCCTTCACACATTCTGGTGCAACGGCACAGGCCGTTTCAAGATGGAGACCGAAAATCGGAATTTTCGCGCTCACACCCTTTGAGCGTATCTGTCGGCGCCTCTCCGTTATTTGGGGAGTCACACCATCACTCACGGATGGGATGAAGCATACAGATGATATGCCAAAGCTATCCCGCCCGGTTCTAAAACGATTCAACCTCTGGAAGCCAAAGAGTCATATTGTGATGCTATCAGGCACCCCCGTTGCAAAACCCGGAAGTACGAATCTCTTGAAAATTCACGAAATCAAATCATGATCCGATCAAAATGCTGAGATTCCGATCGTTTCTATTTTCAAGTTACAGTCGGTTTATCCGTTTGATTGCCTATGGACCGTGGGGGCCTATTCACTCTATTTCGATTTTCATTTTTCGCATCCTCTATAAAATTCCAAAAACTCGCCAAAAGTTTCGTTCTCTTGGCGAATTTTTTCTGAGATCAACAGAGATCAATACAAATTCCGCGCCACTTACATGCCCGACAGAATGCCGAGTGATTGAAGGACCAAGTCTCTTCAAAAATGAATCTGTGACTGTGAAAGGCCTCCGTTATGCTTGGGCTTGCATGCCTGAACTCGCAGATTTCAAATTCGAATCTGCATATTTCTGGAACTTTTACCTAGCCCCGCACAACTACCATTGGGTCCACGCTCCCGCAGCCGGAAAAAACGCGCGCGCTTACTGGCACCGCGGATTGAAGTGGCCGGTGAACGACTGGGGACGCCGAAAGAGTGCTGCCGTTTACGCTGAGAACGAAAGACTTACCTTTCAATATGAAACCGAAGAATTTGGGAAAGTATGGGTGATCTGCGTTGGTGCACTCGGAGTCAGTAGTTTTCGATCTAGCTTCCATCCACATCAACCCGCCGAATGGACGAAGGCCTCTTTCACCATCTCTAAGGGCCAGCAATTACTCGGATTTGAAATGGGCTCCAGTGTTCTTCTCGTAGTTGAGAAAAACCTTACGGCAGATCCTTTTAGAAAGCTGCCCGACGTGCTAAACGTCGGCGATGGCCTTCAATGAAGCCCTTAATCCCTATGTTCAAAAGGTAAAAAACCACGGTCACATTGTGACACACGCCGATATATTCGACGAAGCACCCTTGCACAGCTTAAAAGTTCTGGATCTGGGTTGTGGCAATGGCCATTTCTTACAAGAACGTCTGAGATCAGACGCAACGATTTGGGGTATCGGCGTCGAACAGAGATTCAAACGAGCATTTAAAACAGCTGAAAAAATAGAATCGACGACCTCGAAAGTCATTCAAATGGACTTGGTTGAATTTCTTCAGTCCAGTCCACCAAATTTTTGGGATGAGATTTGGTTACAATTTCCGGATCCTTGGCCCAAGGCTCGACACGAAAAAAATCGAAGCGTGAATGCCGGCAATCTGTTGCTTATTTTTCAGGCGCTCAAACCAGGTGGATATTTTAGATTTCGATCGGATTGTAAGAACTACTTCGATGTATTGCTCGATCTGCACGGCAGTTTAAAGCTATTCCCTGTATGCCTTGCACAGCAGGGCGATATTTTTCAAGATTATCCGAAGACTCTCTTTCAGAGAAAATTTCTCTCTCAAGGAATTCCGATTTATTCTGTTGAGATGAGAAAGTAAGATATAGAGAAATGCTCGGACTCTTATATCTATCAATTCTCATTGGAGAGATTCAACGCGGAATCGTCGCAGAACCGGTTGTGGGCTGGCAGATGAATGATATTGTCGATCACAGCAAATTACTTTCGGGTATACGGCTTTCGTTTTTGAACTCAGATATATCTGACGCCGTAATAACAGGAGAAGTTTCTGCACTCGCAGCCACAAAACTCACGGGCGGCCAGAAGACTCCTGATACCGATTATCTTTTCGATGGTGGAATTTTATTTTATGAATTTTATCATCCGATGGCATCACGGCTGGCACTTGGAGGTTCCGCTGAACGCAGAGCTCACACGATCAGGCCTGGGCTTTATTATCGAGCCAGTCTTGGTGGCTATGTGGGTTCTCGATTCGGGATTTTTGCAGATCTTGCTGGTCGAGTACTGTTTCGACAGTCTCAATACTCATTCCCGATTGATATTGGAATTTCAGCGCAAATCGTCTTTTAGAACTTCACACTTAAGCTGACAACATGCTGGCTGACCCGAATACTTGAAATTAAATCATCAAAACCAGTCACTGAATCGACGACGACGCGTCGAGATGAAATAGCATCTCTTTCTTTCGCTACAAGGTCTGGGGACGCTATTTTGGAATTCAAATGTTGCTTCTGCAGTTTCAGGCTCTTAATCGCCGCTTTGAATTGACCAAGGCCAAATGATTCTTCCGCATAGGCAAAGAACGAAAACGTCACCATTAAGATCATTGCTGGCAAAAGCTTTTTGAGGTTCATTCTGTACTCCATTCACACGAATCACACTAAAAATCAAGGCTCGTCCTGAGCCATTGTCACACGCACACAACATGTGACACTAGCATATATAAGCAATTCCTGTGCCAACCCCCAGAATGCGTTAAAACACCAAAAACCGGCTTTTCGTCATGGAGGCTGGGACGGATTTGCCGCAATCTGGGGCGATCGAGCCCCGCAAGACTTGCGGAGCCTCATCCATAGTTCTAACAACGCCCGAGGATGGGTCTACGATGAATGTAATTTTTCGATTCCTCTTTACACCAATATCTAACGCAAATCTTGAAGCCTCTGAATTCGCTCTTCAAGAGGTGGATGGGTTGCAAAAAGGCTTAAGATCCCTTTCGGTCGTCCAGCAATTTTCAGCGTCGCTAACGCCTCACCACGATCATCGCCTGAATCAAAGCCATCTCGATTGCGTCCGAGCGCAGTCAGAGCGGCAATCATTTTCTGTCGGCCGGCGAGTCCAGAACTTCCCGCATCCGCCCTAAACTCTCGCTGTCGTGAAAAGTAAGAGACGATCATCATTCCCAAAACACTCAGCGCTATTTCAAGAACAAAGGTGACAATCATATTGACGACATGTCGTGAATCTTTGTGTACCGCCTGCGAAATTGAAAACGCGATGACCCGCGCAAAGAACATGACAAATGCGTTCACAACACCCTGGATTAGAGTCATCGTGACCATATCACCGTTCACAATATGACTAACTTCGTGAGCCAATACGCCTTCAATCTCATCTTTCGTCATTCTCAACAATAGCCCTGAAGATACCGCAACCAATGATCGACTCTGCGATGGCCCAGTCGCAAAAGCATTGAGCTCATCACTCTGATACACTCCCACTTCCGGCATCGTAAACATGCCAGCATCCGAAGCCAAACGATGCACCGTTTGAACAAGCCATCGAATTTCTGGATCCTGCGCATTCTCATCGACAACCTCAACACCCATCATCCATTTCGCCATGATTCTTGAAAGAGCGAGCGAAATAAAAGCGCCACCGAATCCCCAGACCAAACAGAATCCCAGAAGCGCACTGTAATTAATTCCTGCGGCAGTGAGATAGCCTCGAATACCCAGAAGATTGAGAACCAAACTGATTGTGACGACGACCAAGATATTCGTCGCAAAAAACAGAAGAAGTCGTTTAGCCATTTTCATAGGCTATTTTTATCACTGTCACTCAATTCCCGCTACGGTAATTTGATGCCTGTCGAGTGTCCGGCGCCACAATTCTGAGTTTTCTGTCATCTTTCTCTTCGTCAGATTATAGGCATAATCCACGATTTGTTTTCGAGACTCGAAATCCATAGGATTGAACATAAACATCGTTGGATCCGTCGCATCCGGCTCGATCAATAGAATATCAACATTGGGATAGAGATAGCCCATATGCCTCATCGCCTGTTGAACTTTTTGCCGAATATCATTTCTCAAACACTGATCATAGACATAGGTAAAACCCTTATCTTGAATCCGACCCTTTTCATCATAAACAGTTTTTATTTTCACTGATTCTAAATCATTTCGAATAGGCACCATCGGGTTCAGCAGAATAATAAGATCTGCTCCGGCACTTGCCGACACATCCAAATGCGCTGCATCTCCCAAACCACCGTCAACATAGTAGTGATTCTCGATTTCAACAGGTTCAAAAAAAATGGGAATCGCAGAGGATGCAGTAATCGCTTTCGAAAATGGAATATGCCGATATCCTTCTGAACCAAAGACAACTCGACGACCAGAGTCTAAATCAAATGCGGGAATTAAAAGTTTTTTCTGCAGCTCAGAAAAGAAAAGCGGAAATTTATTTTTTATAAAATTATCTTTAATCCATCGCTCATAATATTTCATTGAAAACATCCCAGATGGAAGCGCATCCTTGAGTCCCCAAAAATATGTGGGCGCATCTTCAGCATGTTCCAATTTGAGATAAGTAATATAAAAAATCGTCCAAAGAGTTTTGAAGAATTGGGACGTCCATTTTAATAAACTAAATCTGTAAATATCGCGCCGCTTGATAAAGAGAATACTGTTTTCTTCATCCACAATTGATTGAAGAGCAACTTGGGGGTTAAGCCCCACCGCAGATGTCGTCGCTGGCAAGCTGCCCGCAGAAATCCCCGTATAAATATCAAACTGATTAATCTTTCTACTGAGATGATCGTCTAACGCCGCGATAGCCCCATAATGAAAGTAAGCTCCGGTGATTCCACCCCCGAGAAGATGGAGCCCCACCCGCGAACGCTGAAAAGACGCCTGAGGATCCACATCAATTACTCTCACCCGACATCGTGAGGTTTAATTCAATCTGACGCTGATCATCGATGGCGAGATCAGACGAATCCAGCAAAGACTTTACAACAGATAAATTAAAACGGCCAAGTTCTGCGGCTAAAACTGCTTGGTATTTGGGAATGAAAAGATCGCAATTGGAGCCCTCTAATCGCAATTTCAAATTCCAATTGAAACGCAAATCTAAGCTTGTCGCTTCGCCAACAACTTTCGAAAGTCCAGAGAGCTTACAAGCTTGACTATCCTCCGAAATCGTCTGCTCGTGATCAATATTCTCTTGGGATGAGACGGGAACCAACGCATCAATGCCATTAATCTTCAACTTGAAATTCGAGCCATCGATCACACGCTCAATTTTATCTTTAGACTTGTTTGGAATATAATCGACGGTTCTCTGAAGATGCTCTGAAATCCCAGAAGCATTGCCAATATTAATACTCAGCTCCGCTCGCCCCAATGTATACAGGATTTGATCAATACCCTTACCGAACTCACGGTTCGATCGAGAACTCGGCTTGTCATCTCCACATCCGGCAAGACTTAGAATCGCGGACGACATCAGAACTATTAAGATGCGCTTCGAAAAATGCATGTCATCTCCCCCACTTGTCATTGTGACTGAGAGAGAATGCGCATTCAAGAAATCTCGATAATGCGGAGCGTCAACAACACGAAAAAGCGCTGTCCACGTTAATCTGAAAAGAGAAGAGACTGAGCCCTCAAATATTACTCAGAAAGCAAAAATTATTTGCCCGTGATCCGGGTCGAACGGATACGCCCTTGCGGGCACCAGATTTTGAGTCTGGCGCGTCTGCCAGTTCCGCCACACGGGCATCAAATTAATGTATGAAATCGCGTCGCAACGGGCTGAGATATCCGATATGTCTTGCTCGCTTTACAGCAAGAGTAAGCTGTCTTTGCTGAAAACCTCGCAAACCAGACACTCGTGCGGCAACGATTTTTCCTTCTTCAGTTAAGAAGGAAAACAAAGAGCTGATATCCTTGTAGTCAAACTGAAGACTTGCTGGTGGTCGCTTCTTTCGAAACGCTGTTCGTCGTTTCGGACGTCGTTTCTTGAAACCAGCCTTATCCTTGTCTTTGTTATTTCGTCCAAATCCAAATGATCTTGATTCATCAGCCACAAAACACCTGCCTTAAACTTTAATGCCCATCGATTTTTTCAATCGTGGCGATAATGTTTTTCGATATGCATGGCAGGCTTGGTAGAGTCCGCCCAACTTATCAATTGTTCTCATACCGCGATGAGAAACTTTTACTCGAATAAATTTTTTCAATTCAGGAACGAAAAATCGCTTCCATGTTAAATTCGGAAAAAATCTGGTTCGACATCGATTGTTCGCATTCGAAACCGTATTACCGAAAAGGACCTTCTTGCCCGTTAACTCACATTGTCTGCTCATAGGTCACCCAAATTTGCGAAATTTCTGGCTAAAGTCAACTTGAGACAATAGCTCTTTTAAGTCTTTGAAGCCCTTCCACAATTTGAACCTCACTCAAGGCAAAAGATAAGCGAATATAATCAGGTTCCCCAAACGCTACTCCCGGGATCACACAGACACCTTCCTTTACAAGAAGCTCTTCTGAGAATGCTGCCACCGACCCCTTCACTTTATTACCAATATTAACGAAGAGATAGAAGGCCCCCTCCGGCTCAAGATATGAGATACCCGGAATTTCATGCACAACCTGTCGCATCACCTTAAGTCTGGCCCTAAACTGTTCCCTGAAGCCCAGAGCCTGGGAATGCGATGGGCCCAGCGCCTCTATAGCCGCCGCCTGGGTCATTGATGGCGGATTGCTTGTGACTTGGCTTTGCAGCTTAATCATGGCATCCGCAACAAAACGAGGAACCGCCGCCCATCCCAATCGCCATCCCGTCATGGCATACGACTTTGACGTCGACCCAATGATACAGGTGCGCTCCTTGAAAGTCGGATCAACCATCAGTGGCGACGTCCATGGCTCCTTTCCATAGGTCAGCATGTAATAGGTATCATCGCTCATGAGCCAAATTTCATGAGCCTTAAGCACGGTAAGAAAAGATTTCCATTCATCCCTTGAATAAACCGTTCCCGCGGGATTTGATGGGCTATTGAGAATAATCAATTTGGTCTGCGAAGTGATCGCCTTTTCAAGATCAGCAGCATCTAAACGAAGGCCTTTCGAGCGAACAATCACGGGCTTACCGCCTACCATCTTGACCATCTCAGGAAACGAAACCCAATATGGCGAAGGAATAATCACTTCATCCCCAGGCTGAATCACGGCTTGAAGAAAATGAAAAATCGCCTGTTTTCCACCACAAGAAGCTACAGTCTCTTCTGGCAAAAATTTCACTCCGTAATCTTCTGTCATTCGAGCGGCGATCGCAGATCGCAATTCGGGACGTCCGCCAACGGCCGTATACTTCGTTTGACCATTCCGCAATGCCTTGATGGCGGCCTCAATAATGGAATCCGGGGTATTGAAATCAGGCTCCCCGACTCCAAAGTTAATAATCGATCTGCCCTCTGCTGCCAGCTTCTTTGCTTTGGCAGCCAACGCCAGAGTTGCGGACTCTTCAAACGAGTTTACGAGCGACGAAAGTTCCAGTGTCATTATTTTATTTCCTTCAATCCAAGTCGTTTTCCTAATGCCTGTTCAATAAACTTTGGAAGCATTCCATTTGTAGATCCACCCAATCCGACAATTTCACGAATCATCGACGACGAAAGAAATGAATATTGAGGATCGGTCATCATAAACACAGTCTCAAACGACGGGCTCAAATGCCGATTCGCCTGCGCGATTCCAAGTTCAAATTCAAAATCCATATTTGTTCGAATTCCTCGGATCACCGTCACATTTTTCTTTCTGGAGATATAATCGACGAGCAATCCCTGAAATGATTCGACGCTCACACTGCTATTGCTTTTAAAAACGCGCTCAATCATCGACACTCTTTCTTCGAGATTGAAGACGCTCGGCTTTCTCGAGTTAATCGCCACAGCTACTGTCACTGTTTCAAATATCGAGAGAGCTCTTTCTATAAGATTGATATGCCCGTTCGTCAGCGGATCGAACGAACCAGGATAGATCGCATGCTTCTTCATGACTCGACGACATTAAAGCGTTCGAGTTTGAATGTCATGATGGAATCTTATAAATCCCCGATTGCACGTTGGAATAAATCTAGTTAATTCAATGATATGAGTAGCGATCGAATTAAATGTATCAAAGCGAGAGAAATTTTAGATTCACGAGGTTACCCAACCGTTGAAGCTGATATCATTTTGGAGTCGGGCATTGTGGGCCGAGCAGCGGTGCCATCAGGAGCTTCAACCGGTCAATTCGAAGCTGTGGAATTGAGAGATGGCGACAAGACGCGCTACCACGGGAAGGGCGTCACTAAAGCCATCCGACATATCCTTGAGGAAATCGCCCCTGCTGTTGCTGGCATGGATCCAACAGATCAGACGGCCGTTGACAGAAAAATTTTGAACCTGGATCCCTCGGCACAGAAGAGCCATCTCGGGGCCAACGCAACACTTGCCATATCAATGGCGACCACCCGTGCCAGCGCGCTTGTTCAACGGAAAACATTGGCGGAAGTCATACAAAATTTATTTGCAAACAAACAACTGTCCATGCCCGTTCCATTTATGAATATCGTGAATGGTGGCATGCACGCTGATAACAATCTCGACTTTCAGGAATTTATGATTGTTCCCGTAAAGGCCAATTCTTTTGCGGATGCGCTTCGGATGGGGTCTGAGGTTTTTCATACACTCAAATCCATATTGAAAGGCAAAAATCTGACGACTTCAGTCGGAGACGAAGGCGGCTTCGCCCCCAGGCTGAAGAGCCACGAAGAAGCGCTACAACTCATCATGGAAGCGATTCAACAAAGCGGTTACGGTAGTGAAATCAAACTGGCACTGGATGTTGCCGCGTCTTCGTTCTACGAAGACGGGGGCTACGCGATGAAAAAATCTTCAAAAGGCACTCGATCCTCGGAAGAGATGATTGAAATGTATGCTCAGCTTTCTCGAGATTTTCCAATTATCTCTATTGAAGATGGTCTCAATGAAGAAGATTGGAAAGGCTGGAAGAATCTGACAGCCAAACTCGGCCGAACACAACTTGTCGGCGACGATCTCTTCGTAACACAGGCAGCACGTCTTGAGAGAGGAATCAAAGAGCGCTGCGCCAATGCCATTCTGATTAAGCTCAATCAGGTGGGCACAGTCACTGAAACATTGGAAACGATGAAAATCGCGCAAAAAAATGGATATAAATCGATGGTCTCACATCGAAGTGGCGAAACCGAAGATTCATTTATTGCAGACCTAGCTGTCGGTACAGGGGCTGGCCAGATTAAAACCGGTAGTTTGTGCCGATCTGATCGGACAGCAAAGTATAATCAGCTTCTTCGACTCGAAGAGTCGCTGAAAGCTCCGTTTGCTGGCTGGTGATTTCTTCGACCCTTTGTTAACAGCATATTTGATTAGTCTTGACCAACAGTCCCAAGACAGGGGAAAAGGTGGGCATGAAAAAATACTTCAATATTTTGTTGGCCTTGACGATATCCACAGCAGCCATAGGTGGCAATTCATCCCCCTCGGCTCCTGAGCGCCTGGTTGTTCAATCACAGGCGGTGCGACTGGCTGGACTCCTCGATTGGAATCCGAATTTGGAGACAATGGAGCTACCCAAATTCGACCGTAGCTTGGGAAAGCTTCTGTCCGCTGAAGTCACTTTTAGCGGAATTGAAATCAATAATACTTTTGCCTTCGTACGCCCCATTGGCCCAGAAACGCCCATCTTAATCAAAAACCGATTGGATGTTTTTGGTCCACTCAAATGGAGCCGACGGAATCGACGGCTTTACGCTGATAGAGCAGCATTGAGCGTTGAGAACCAAGATGCATTTTCTGCGCTTCCTGGAATCATTTATCAAAATGTAAATATCAAACTCAACCAGGCTCTTAGATATTCAGGGGAAAAAGGTAAGAAAAACTTGAAACTTTTCATCGGAAATAAAGGAGAACATGTCGTTTTCTCCTTTGGAAGCTCCAGCGAGTTGAACTTTTTGAACCGCATTTATAAACCGGCGACTGCCTTGCCAGCAAATAACTGGGCAACCCTTCCACCATTCTTTTTCTATGTGGCTGATGCGAAAATCACAGGTCAGGTCGCATACACATATTTGGCAAAACGAAAGAAAGACGATCGCGATGAAAACGAAGGCAACAGTGACGATGATGACGCGGACTGTGAACAGGATGGAGTCAGACAAAGTGGCTCGGAAGGCAAATGGCAGTACATAAAACCACTGCCCCGATAGAATTTCTTAGCCAAATTCTTTCAAAAAGATGATCTTCAATGCGAGAGGCCTTTAATTAAATTAAAGGCCTCTGCTTATTTTTATTCGCCAAATCGCGCTCTCGGCGCTCTAATTCCTGCTTAAACTTTCTATTATTACGACGGCTAAGACCAAATAAAATCAATGAACCGACAATCATCAAAATCAATCCAAAATGATCTTTCATTTTTCTCCCCTTGAAATACTGCGCTTATAAGATTCTAGGGCTGGCTTGAGAAGCTGTTCAACGATTTTATCGGATAAGGCATGCCTTTCTTCAGGCTTAAGAAAAAAGAAAAAAGGAATTCCAAAGGGGATCCCTCCAACCGCCGCTCGCCCAGAGAATTTGACCGCACCTTTGGCAAAACCACCAAAAATTTTCAGGGTTCTGATACATATTTTCTTACAGCTTTCTTTTAACTCTTGTCGCCTCACTGGGGGCGTCTCCGGAGGAGTCGTCTCCATGTGTCCGACTTCCTCTCGCAGCTCGGCCAACGCGCCTCGATCTCCACTCTTTAAGCGCCGCGTAGCCACGGCACCTTTGATGAGTTTAAACAGTCTAAACGCTCCCTCACCGCCCGAGTATACCAACGATCCGTAGGCCCAGGCATTACGTAAAGTGTGTCTCGATCTGATTCTTTCAAGGTGGGCCTCTCTCTGAGCGGCTTCCAATGCGTTCTGTAAAATCACAATATGATCACGGCTCAAAAAGCTCTGACTCTCATTAAATCGTTTCGACAGAGTTCTTGCCATCTCCGTCAAAGTCTCGAGACGGACAGCATGCAGGACTGTGATATCATCAAACGCTGGGTGGTAAAAACTTTCCACAAGGTCACGTCCTACCACCTGCATGGCCACAATATTATTTTGCTTGCTTGCCGCAAGAAAAAAATCGAGAGCCGCCATAAAGCTAGCCTTCACAGCAACGATTCCAGCAGAAGATGACATTTCCTCCTGGAACGTCTGCATATTGTCAGAGTTCTGAGGGGTAGCATCTGAAATGCTCAGCCCGAAGACCGCCAAATAAATTATAAATAGACGACATCTCAATCGCCCCCCTTCTAGCACAAGAAAGAAAGATGAGCCATATCGCTAAACCCCATTATTAAGCCATTTAACGACACTATATGCCAAGCTTGTCGCATCACCCTTCGAATGATTTTGATGAATGCCGTTAAAAATAAATGCAGGAAATACGTCGGTCTTAGGTAGAATAGAAATGTGCCCCTTTCTAAACTTCCTGTCTCGTGCTGCCTCATTATAAAAAACGAAGAGCTTTTTCTTAGGCAATGTTTAGAGAGTGTCGTGGACTGGGTGGATGAGATTTTAATTCTGGACTCTGAATCATCCGACAGCTCCATAAAAATCGCAGAAGACTTTCGATCTCGCGTTCCACACTTTGTGATCGAAACATATCACTGGAACGACGATTTTTCAGCCGCACGAAATCATATTGCGTCGAGGGCAAAGAACACGTGGGTACTATTTCTCGACGGGGATGAAATCCTGGACCCGTCTGGATTCGAAAAAATTAAAAACGCTCTGACGACTTCCAGTATTTGTTTTTCACTTGTGCAACGCAACTACACACTCGATTCGAGCATTGAGAATGCTCGGCGCTGCGATGAATCTCCACCTGGATACAATTTGCATGAGCCGCTGTTCTATTTCGACAATTGGATGGAAAGACTCTATCGAAAGGATGTACCGATCTGCTACCAGGGTCGTATTCATGAATCTCTATTTCCCTCTGTCCAAAAACTGGGAAGATCTGTCGACAGATTAAACATTGTGCTGCATCACTACGGCAGGCTCAAATCAACTCATTCCAAAAAAATTGATTACTACCTAAAGCTCTCCACCCAAAAATGGAACGAAGACAGAAAAAACGCGGCAGCTTGGATTGAATATCTGACAGTGCTCATAGAATCCAATCAGGTTGAACATGCACTCAGCGTTGCAAAAGAAGCGGCGACTCTCTTTTCGAGTGAGCCCGAGATCCTCAAGACGGCATTCCAGATATTTTTGAGAGCCGATCGGTTTACACTCGCAGAAGCGACGATTCGGCTCTATCTGCGTCTCGAGCCTCACGATATCTATGCACGGTCACAGCTCACAACGGCTCTACTCTATCAAAAAAAGTGGAGCGAAACGTTGAAGGCCGCTCATGATCTGCTGCAGATAGATAAAAATAATTTCGTCGCTCATTTGAATCTTGGAGTTCTTTATTTTGAATTCAAAGATTGGAAGAAATCTCACGAGCATCTTAACGCGGCGCGCGATGCAAAGCCGCATGACAACTTCGTTCGAGCGTCGTTAGAAAAAGTTGATGCCGAACTCCAAAAGCGTTGACCAAAAAAAATACTTCTCGATACGCTTGTAAGTGGGGATTGAGAAACTCTCTGAGTTTCCAATAAATTTCATGCGTTTGTGTATGGCTTCTGCATGCACCGGGGGGGGGATTAATGAGATCTTATTCAACAAGGTTAGCTCTTGTTTCGTTAACTATCGGATTCATAGGATGTGGTGGGCAGAGCCAGCCACCATCGCGGTCTTTTGACCTATCATTGGAATCAACAACATCGCGCGTGGCAGACATAGACGCGTCAAATCAATCACAAGGAAAACTTTTCAACACAGACTTTCAAACTGTGAGACGACTGGAACGTTATCTTCCAGATAGCTCATCAGTCGCGCTTTCCTCGACGGAGGACCTTGTAGTTCTAGCCCAAAAAGCTGCCCACGACTTAAACCCAGAAACCCAATTGCAGCTTCTACACCTCCGTCGAGGAAAACAATTTGCGTATGCCACCTTCCAACAATTTCACGCAGATCGAGAAATCGTTGGGGCAAAACTTGTTCTCCGTCTGAATAAGTCTGGAGACTGGATATCCACGAACTCAACCTTGGTTAGCCCAGGACTCCTATCGCATATTTCGAAAGAGGATTCCCGAGTTGTCGACTCTCGTCTCGCCTATCAGACACCACATCGAGTACTCGCCGAAAAATCAGTGATCTTTCCAAAGCTGGATGAATCCGAAAATATGCAATTCTATACGGCTAAAGAGCTGACTATTCTTGACGCCAACAAGAAGAAGACTGTGCTGATCTGGATCAATGAACAAACGAACACTGTCATCGCTGCATTGGATCCACAAACAGATGCTGACAAAGTAACACTTGTTGGAAGCATCAAGTCAAAAACACAACGCGATCCGGAGGAGTTACAAAGTTTTCCAAGCGTCACTGCCTTGTTTGGAGGCAACAGCAAAACGAGTGCGAACGAATTTGGCCAACTCAACATCGATATTTTTCACGACCTCGGCGCGCAAATATTTCTGGAAAACGACTATATCTCTGTTAGCCAATCAAACGTTCGCAGTCCCGAATCATGGAAGATTCAGTATGACAGCTCGGAGTCAGAGCTCCCAGCATCCACTGGCACTGGCTTTCACGTCACCATCGATAAGATAGATAGTTCGGGCAATCTCAATCTCAATGACGGATTTTCACCGCAGGAGCGTAATGTTTATTACTGGGTTATGAAGAATCGAGATTTCGTCGTCAATACACTCAAGTATTCGGGCGCTAATTTTAAGTTAGCCGCGGTTACCGATGATCTCTCTGAGGCGGACAACGCCTCGTTTAATCCGACATCCATGCAGCTCACCTTCGGAGCTGGCGGCGACTTCTTTAAAAACACAGCTCTTTCAAAATCAATTATTATTCATGAATATACCCACGCTATTACCAATGCGATTTACGGATATGTATTCACCTACGAATTTGCGGCCATGAACGAAGCGTTCAGCGATTACTTTGCGGCTGATATGTCGAATGATCCTCAGATTGGTGCAGGTGACATGCAAGAATCAACCGGCCTGCCCTATCTTCGCAATGTAGAAAACACTTTTAAATTTCCAGAATCCTACACAGGTAGAACCTTCCATAGCGATGGGCAAATGTTCAGTGGCGCCTTGTGGGATATTAGAAAACAGTTGGGCGCGAAGAAGGCGACACAGCTTATTCATGAAGCTCGGCTCGCTCAGCCTCGAACGATTCGAGAGTTTTTGATGGAACTATTGGCCATAGACGAAAACAACGACGACAAAAATCCGATGACCCCTTCGAAAAATAAGAAAGTTATCACGAACTCCTTCTTCAAACACGGTCTGTACTCGAATATCTCGTTTGGACCAAAGAACTAATTTGCGAGGGTCGGAGTCGTTCTCCGACCCTTTCATCGATAGAAAAAACCAGCCAACCAGTCGCTTTTTAAAAACGCAGCCAGTGCTGGAAACAGTTTTGGAATAAAATACAGACTCGCATTCGACACACTGTGAAAGACTATACTTGGAAGTATTGAGCGAGACTGCCGAATCAAAAAGCACGAACAAAATCCGAGCAAAAAAGCTCCTGGATAGAGACTTAAATGCGCAATCATAAATGCAAAGCTAGAAAAAAAAGCTGCACTCCACCAAGAATATTTTGACTCAAAATGCTGAGTTCTAAAAAAAAGATCTCTGAAAAACAATTCCTCCACGATTGGAGAGACCACCACAAGCGACAATGTATGGATCAAGGATCCTGATGCATTCGAAAGTATGCCCGGAGTGCCGGAGATCAAAGCAAGCGCACAATCTAAACTAAACAGAAACAAAAAATATCCCGACAGAAGAAGAACAGTCATTCGAAGCGTTCTCCAAGAAATCCCGAGCAGTGGCTTCCAATCTCCCCTCAGAAATTTATAAAAAAGAAATCCAGCCATAACGATTTGAATTCCCATGACCTGAAAAAAATCTGGCACCGCAATAGCTCGACGCGTCACGGAATAGCTGAGGACTGCCGTCAAAATCACGAGCAAAACATAAAATCTAAAGACAAGTTCTGTGAGGCGGCGGTCGTTGAGGAAGAATTCCTTTGAGTCGTTCATCATGTCTACTAACATGATTATATGTATATTGACTTACTTCTCCTAAGCTTGATTCTACTTTTTGGTCTATTGGGCTTTATCCATGGATTTGTGAAGCAACTGCTTTCGATGCTGATGTGGCTCAGCATTCTTCTTTTTGCAAATCCTTTGGCGCAATGGTTAAAGCATCAAAGCGGATGGAACTGGTTTTCTCAATCTCCAGATCTCGTCGCCTGGGGGCTTGCCAGCTTTTTTGTCGGCCTTCTTTTTTTGATCGTCACGGGCATCGTTCACTTGATACGTAAAAATCCTCATCCTAAACCAATTGATCGGTGGCTTGGATTTGGCCTAGGCGCCGTCAAAGGTTTCATACTTTGTCTCTTTATCGGCGTAGGCTTGCATCTCATTCCAACAAACCTTCGCGAACGTTTTGATGATCTCGATAGAGATAGCCGCCGCTCAACCTTTTTGAAAATGTCTGAACCAATGCTTTCTTGGAACGCTATCTCAGTTTTAAAATCACTTGGCACTATTCAAAATCGACTAACCGAGAAAATTGAACAGAAATCTGAACTTAGTGGCGCCTGGAACCTTGAGAGTCGCGAAGATCGAAACTGATCATGGCCACATGACGCTTCGTTAACTGAGCCCCAGACTGACGGTAAGAAATAAGATCAGGATCACAAAAAGTGCATCTCGCATCACTTTCGATTTTCCCATCATGTTTTCTTATTCTTTCAATCTGATGTCGTTTGAGATCCAAAAAAAATTTCCCAATATTCTCCGAGCGCCGCTGCTGGTCTTTATTTTCGCCAAGAGCCTCTAGAACCTCAGCGCCTACTTCAAAATGATTTTCACAAATACTCGGTGAGAGCCACGCCACCCACCCTGGACATGGTTGAACAACCGAATGAAATATTTCGATAATCCCTGCGGCAGTGCCACGCCATCCCGCATGAAGTCCCGCAACAAACGGTAAACCATCAGATTTTCTGAGACCAGAAATCATAATAGCAGTGCAATCAGCAACCAGAATCCCAAGACAGGCATTTGGCTCGCGAGTCCAATGCCAGTCACCAACAGGACGATCTAAACCTTTCAGGTCACTTATTCGTCTTTCATAGCCTATCGCCCTATGTTCCTGCTTCAAAAGAAGAACGCCCTCTTTGTAGGGGTCGCGAAGGGTATCGAAACCAATAGTGACTTTTATTCTTGAATCAAGGTTTTCAACCATTGCGGCTTCTCCGACTCGAAAAAAATCCTATGACCAGTTCTGGGATGGACAAATCCTAGTCGAAACGCGATCAAAGCCTGCCCTTTTAATTCATTCAGCGCTGCCTGCTTCTCATCACTCCAACAAAATTTTCTGGGCCGCGAATATTCTGGATCTCCTAAAACTGGGAATCCCCGATGCGATAAATGAACCCGAATCTGATGCGTGCGCCCGGTGCCCAAAATGCATTGGATCCAAGAATATCCCTCGTCAAAATATTTAAGGAGCTTTGCATGCGTAATACTTGGCCTTCCGTTTGCTGAAACAGCCATTTTTTTTCGATTGATTCGATGGCGCCCAATGGGCTCATCCACAGTCATGGCACTTGGAAAACGCCCATAGACCAATGCCCAGTAAGCTCTTTCCACATCACGATCCGCAAACTGCCGGCTCAACTCACTGTGAATAAAATCATTTTTTGCACAAACTAAAATTCCCTCAGTATTCTTATCGAGTCGATGCACAATGCCTGGCCGAATAAGACCACCCACGGACGAAAGCGATTGCGCAGATCCCAGTAAGCCATGCACCAAGGTTGGCTCATCCGAACGTCCAGCACCAGGGTGAACAGACAACCCCCGCGGTTTGTAGAGAACAATAAGATCTTCATCCTCAAAAAATATCTTAAACGTCATTTCAACGGGCTTCAGCGAGAGAGAGCGTGGAGGCGGAATATCAATCAAAATCACATCGCCGTTTTCCACCTTGTCGCTTGGACTCAGGGGCTTTCCGCCTTTTGAAACTCGCCCCTGATCGAACCATTCCTTCACCTGGGACCGCGAGGGGAGGCCCTCCAGACGCGTCAGAACCTTGTCTATACGTTCTCTCTTCACAGAAAATGAAAGACCATTTACAATGAAGCTGAGAGGTGTGGCTTTCGAATTTCTTTCGACCATAAATCCGTCTTCGCTCAGTGATCGAGTTCTTATTCTCAACCGCTGCTTTGTTCCTATTCATATCACATCCATTAAGCGAGCTGTGACACTTTTATTTCTTGAGATCGCCCAAGGTGTCGACAATGAATACCAAACTTATGAGTGGTCCGATCTGTGGGCAAAAGATCTGCCTGAAGACAAGAAAGAACATTTTCACTTTATCCGCTCGGTTGTCAGACCCGTTCCGGTTCCGAAAGTCATTTTACTCAAGGATTTTGACAAAAGACCCCCGCAGACTGTGAAGTTTTCGAGAGCCCAGGTATTTCTGAGGGACCGCCACACTTGTCAGTATTGCTATAAGACGCTACCAAAACAGCGGCTCAATCTCGACCATGTAATTCCTCGAGCGCAGGGTGGCAAAACAACCTGGGAAAATGTTGTTGCGAGCTGTTTGCACTGTAACTGGAAAAAAGGGGGCCGAACTCCGGCCCAGGCAGGCATGAGACTTCTCACTGCGCCACGACGACCAAAATTCTCACCCAGCCTTCAAGTTCTGACGGCCAACCATCCCACCTGGAATCAGTTTCTATTCTCTGAACAACCCTAGTACCTCGTCCAATAAATCTTTCCGCGTCCTGCGGAGAGGTATTTTTGTTGAGACAAGGCGGAGGGATTCAGTTTAAATACAGCCCAGGTACGAGGTTGAGAAGCGCGGCCGTTAGCCAGAGAATCGCGCCTGAAACAATCGGAATGGCAAAATTGTCGTCGGTTTTCAGCGGAATGAGCTCGCCGATCATCGCAGATCCTCCACCGAGACCTGCGAAAAGCAGTCGATGTGACGGGCTCGCAAATTCAAGCGTAGCAAACGCATAGGTGGAGGCAAAAGTAATCAAACCACATACGAAAAAACACGCCAGACTCCCCTCTACGCTTTTTGAGTCAATATCAACACTAGTGACCGGCGTCTTTCCAAAAAGAATACCAACGACCGCGGCAACAGGATCACCCACCGCCAAATAAAGAATCGCAAGGATCGATATAAATCTTGGAAAGACGATCGACGAGAGACTACAACCCAGACAAAAATAAAAGATGCCACTTATTTCCGTTCTCTCGTGCTGCCTTGAAAGCCCGCCAAGAATCCCCAATACAAAATGATTGAGGCCGGGAATAAGAAGACGCAACAACTCAATACTCAATGCAAAAATCGTCAGCCCACCTAAAATTGCAATAAACTGGGTCTTTGATTCTAATAAGATGCCAAGCACTGCAAGCCCGATGCCGCTCGTCATATGAAATAGTCTACGAGGCCAATGAATATCAAAGCGAGAGTAAGATTGATCCACCGTCGACAGTGTGACACACTTCAATCGGAGACAAAAGTGTTCGAATTACCCGATTTTCTAAACCCAGATTTTTATAAAGCATCTGGAGATGTTTCAATCGTTGTGGCAGAAGCCGGAATTGCCACTTTCTGTCTATCTGGTTGGACATTTCTCACAGCCCTCCGAGTCGCCATCACGCGACGATCAGTGACGTTTTTTTGGCTTTCGATTTTTTCGCTCAGCTATGCCCTTTGGAATATTCTCTATCTCTTTGCAGCCGCCCAAAGAGATATGACTGTTTTGGAAGCGACGCTTACCTCTGAAATCGCTGAACGAGGTCAGCTGTTTTTTGCATTAATATTGCCTTATGTTGCCTACCGATTTTTGTATGCGTTTCTTGGCCGAAAAAATATTTCAACCCGTATCGGCCCAGTGACGATTGTGGCGATTCTATTTCTTATACTTCTTCTCAATATTTTTAATCAATCGGATCAGAGAATTTTATTCTTAGTCGGCGGATTTACCTTTTCTGGATTTCTCTATCTTTCTTGGAAATTATTTTTTATTTACCGAAAAACGGACGATCTGAAACTCAAAACCAGAAGTTTCTTTATTTTTCTTGGACTCCTAATCTGCACGATATTCTCATTTGTTGGTCAACTCCGTGCTGACCGTTTTTTTGCTCAACTTCCACTGCCTTATATTGGAAATATACTCACCTCTGTCTTTATATATTTCATCTATCAAATGTCTCTCAATCCACGGTTAAGAGAAGTTCGAGAATTGATGCTGAGAGGAATTCGAGTCCTTCTACTGACTGTTGTTCTCACAATCATATTTGTCTCACTCCTCGCCTGGGTAGGAGAAAACAATGTAGAACTATTCCTATTCAACACATTTCTTGCATCGTTTCTGATTCTGACGATCTTGGAACCCTTACGAAAAGAATTAGACCGATTCTTTGTTAAACAGTTCATTGTTGATCGATATGAATTCGAAGAATTGCTGCGACGACTTCCAAGAAGACTCCGAAAAGCAAGAACCACAGCCGAACTTGCGACAGAACTAACAAATGGAGTGAGAGAATCGGGTCGAATTTATCAGGCCGCTCTGTATCTCTGGGATGCCTCGACGCTGATGTATCGGCTCGTCGAACCGAGCAATCTCACATTCATCACAAATATTCCACAGGACGATCCGCTCATGAAGGCGCTGGCCAAATCCAAATCGTATCTTCTGCTTGAACAAGATCAAGACCTTCCAGCCGAGCTACAAAAAGCATTGGATGAACGACATACTCATATTTTGCTTCCCCTCATGAAACAGGATGAGCTTCTTGGTGCGTGGGCACTGCGCAGCTCTCTTCGTTCGACTAATCCTTACACAAGTTTTTCGAACGATGAGATCGGTCTTTTATGTGAACTCAGTCACGAAGTGGTTTCAGCGCTTGAACAAATTCACCACTTCGACGCCCAAGAACGTAAAGAACGCTTGGCCACCCTCGGAGAAATGTCAGCGGCCTTAGCTCATGAAATTCGCAATCCTCTGGGCGCTATACAGGGTTCTATTCAGCTGCTTCATACATCTCCCACACTGCAAGACCGAGATGATAAAGAGTGCGTCGATATTCTTGTGAAAGAGTGCTCGAGGCTACAGAGAACTGTCGATCAATATTTGAGCTTCGCGAGAAAGAGCGAAGAGCCCGTATCAATTATTGTATCCGATCTGGCAAAAGCAATTATTCATGAACTGCAGGCAAAAGCAGAGAAAACTAAGACGCAATTGCATTTAACGAGCAGCCCTGCCATTCCAACTCTAAAATCAGATCCCCTCAAGCTGGAGCAGGTCCTCTTTAACTTCATTCAAAATGCCTGCGAAGCATTTAGTAAAAATGTTTGGGTAACGATCGATCTTTTACAC
The DNA here is from genome assembly GCA_964626465.1 of uncultured Bacteriovoracaceae bacterium. GTDB lineage: Bacteria > Bdellovibrionota > UBA2394 > UBA2394 > UBA2394 > CAZRCG01. The sequence continues at coordinate 186,062 of CAZVFP010000001.1, forward strand.
GAAGCCGGACAAAATTGGATCACTATAGAAATCAAAGATGATGGACCCGGAATCTCACCTAAGAATTTGGAAAATATTTTCAATCCTCTCTTTACAACAAAGAAGGCTGGCAGCGGCCTGGGCCTTCCAATTTGTAAAAAAATAATTGATTCATTAGACGGGCGTCTTTCGGTAACGAGTGAGATGGGCGTAGGAACGACATTTTCAGTTCACTTACCGGTGAAAGGAGATTCTTGATATGGCTAAAATTCTGATTGTTGACGATGAAGACAGCTTTAGACGAGTTCTCTGCCTCCAAACCCGCCGACTGAAATATGATGTTGTTGAAGCAGAAGATGGGAAAGCGGCATGGGAATATCTGCAAAAAGACACCTTTCAAGCTGTTGTCACTGATCTAAAAATGCCCGAAGTCGATGGTCTGGAGCTGCTTCAGCGGATTCGGCGTGATTTTCCTCAAATTCCCGTCATTATGATCACAGCTCACGGAACAATCGACACTGCGGTAGAAGCAATGAAGCGAGGAGCCTTCGACTATATCACGAAGCCCTTCGATCCAGCCGACTTTGCAAAAATTCTGGAGCGAGCGATATCAGCCTCTGAAGCTTCATCTAAGGAGTTCCATCGTTCAAGATCTTTTCTGCGCCAAGAAGAAAAGATTATTGGGACAACTGAAGAGATGGAGAAAATCTACTCCATCATTGAAAGGGTCGCTCAATCGAACTCAAATATCATGATCACTGGCGAAGTAGGCACTGGGAAGGATATCGTCGCAAGGCTGCTGCATGATAAAAGCGATCGCCGCCAATTTCCTTTAGTCATGGCGCATATTTCTGCAACACCGGCACATCAGCAGCATGATTCTATTTTTGGAAATCAACAAAAGGCTGGATGGCTCGAACTCGCAGACCAAGGCACTGTCTACTTTGATGAGATTGGAGCTCTTACACTTGAAAATCAGGCAGAGCTTTATTCTGCTCTCACGGTGGGAAGTTTTGAGAGAAACGGCATCCGACTGAGACTAGCGTGTCGAATCATCGCGGCCTCGGACTTCAATCTGCTTGAAAAAATTGAAAACGGCAGTTTTCGAAAGGATCTCTTCTATTTTCTTAATGTTGTGCCCATCTACCTTCCGCCTTTACGCGACCGAACGCAGGACATTGAACCTCTCTGCGATCATTTCACAAAAGTATTTTCGAAAAAGTTTCAGAAGCAAATTGAACGTATCGATGACGAAGCCGTTTTCCAACTCGTTCAATATCCCTGGCCTGGAAATATCCGCGAACTTGAAAACTGTATGGAATATTCCGTGAATCTTTGTGACGGAAATGTCATCCAAAAGAAGCACTTGCCGGCTCATTTATTCGGGACTCCATTTTCAGCAAGAAAATCTTGGGGCCCCTCTGCGAAGGACTTACTCATGGATCGCGTCGAAAATCTCGAACGCTCTCTTGTTGAAGAAGCATTGCGCAGTTCGAAAGGTGATATCTTGCGTGCAAGCCAGAAGCTTGGAGTGCCGCCTTCGCTTCTAGAGCAAAAGATTACAAATTTGAAACTTCCGTCATCGTAGATTACGGCTTAGGCTGTTGACGTCAAACCTCGACGAGGCCTAATATTTTTCTACTATGATAAAGGTTGATCATCTTACAAAGTCTTATGGTCCATTTGTCGCACTTCGAGATGTCTCGTTCGAAGTCCAAAAAGGAGAGATCGTAGGATTTCTTGGCGCAAACGGCGCTGGAAAAACAACGACGATGAGAATTCTCACCGGCTTTTATAAGCCCACAAGCGGATCAGCATGGATTGCTGGCCATTCAGTGGTCGACGAACCAATGGAGGTTAAAAAAAATATTGGCTATTTGCCAGAGACCCCGCCCGTCTATCCTGAGATGTCTGTTGAGAGTTATCTGAAATTTGTTTTGGAACTGAAGAAAGTTCCAGCGTCACAGAGAAAACTCAACTTGGAATGGGCACTTGAAAAATGCGGGCTAAAAGACAGACGAAGAAGCGTGATTGGAAACCTTTCGAAAGGTTATCGTCAGAGAGTAGGACTTGCTCAAGCCGTGATTCACAAACCACCTGTAATCGTTCTGGACGAGCCAACCGTCGGTCTGGATCCCTTACAGATTATTGAAATTCGTAAACTCATCCAAAGTTTTTCTGGTGAGCACACCGTTCTTCTGTCGACTCATATTCTGACGGAGGTCACGGCGGTTTGTCAGCGTGCCATCATTGTGCACAACGGAAAAATCGCACATGAGCAGAATCTCAAAGATATGTCGGGCAAAAAATCTTTGGAAGAGATCTTTTTGGATGTCATTTCAAAAGATATTTCTATCGATCCAAACCCATCAAATTTATCGGTCGCTTAAAGGCGAAGGAGTCACAAACATGTCATCATCTTGGACAATTGCTAAACGTGAATTAAAGAGCCTTCTTGTCTCCCCTATCGCGTACGTAGTTACGGGATTCTTTGCGTTAGCATCGGGCATCTATTTTAACGCCTTGCTTGGAAGGTTTGATAATCTACTCAATCAGGCACAAATTCAGGCCCAGCTTTACAAAAATCCAGACGCCTTTGCCTATGTTAATTTGAATGGCATGGTGATTTCTGAGCTCACCAGCTTTTCGTTCTTTCTGCTTCTTTTTATTGTCCCCGGATTGACAATGCGACTTTTGAGCGAAGAGAAAACGGGTTCGACCTATGAACTTCTCATGACTTCACCTATCACACCTTGGGACATCACATTCGGCAAATTTCTTGGGGCAGGAATTTTCTTGGCGCTCATTGTTGCAACTCATGTTCTGCCTATCAGCATCATGTTCATCTATGGGAACCCTGAAATATTGCCAGTCGTCTCGGCATATATCGGAATCATTCTGGGTGGCTTGGTTTTTCTTGCGTCTGGCTTGTTTGCTTCGTCGCTCACGAAGAGTCAGATCATTGGCTTCATCATCGCGTTAGCGATTAATATCGGATTCCTTCTTTTAGCGAATTTTGCACGAACTCAGTCTGGGAATCTCGGAACCTTTCTTCAGGCGTCCTCGCTCTTCACCCATTTTCAGTCGTTTAACGGCGGCCTGATCACCGTTTCTGGACTTGTCTATTTTGCAACGCTCTGCGCCTTCTTTTTAGGCGCAACGACGATCTCAATTCATTCACTCACAAGGAGTTAATCCATGAAAAATTACGCTCGATTTTTTGGAATTATAGGAATCATCTTATTCGTCTGTGGTGGAATTGCGTCTGTAGTTATTTCTGGCAAAGGCCGCGCAGTTGCACTTGCTGAATTCGTACTGGGTTTTGTGGGAATGGTTTTCTTTCTGTTTTATTTTCTCAGAGAAACTCTTTCCAAAATCTCAGAAAAAAAAGAAACGATTTACGGGATTTTCGGCGTTGTCTTTTCACTCCTACTGCTGATTGCGGCGAATGTGATTACTCACACAAAATGGGGAGAACGAAAATTCGATACCACAACAAATAAAATTCATTCATTGTCTACAGATTCTTCAAAACTATTGAAAAACCTCACGTCGGATATCGAGATTATTGGCTTCTTCGAAAAAGAAAGCCGTGATGGTGCCCTATTAGAGGATTTGGCAAAAAAATATACCTACGAAAGCTCTAAAATCTCTCTGCAAATCGCTGATCCAGATAAAGATCCTGCGCTTGTTAAAGAATACAATGGGGCAGCTCAAGAAGTAGTCGTTCGCAATAAGCAAACGAAAAAACAGTACAAGCTGACAGCAGTGACTGAGGAAGCTCTGACTTCAACCATCAAACGAGTAATGTCGTCAGAAACAAAGACGATTTATTTTTTACAAGGTCATGGCGAAGGCGAATTAGAGAGTGACAAGGCTCCAGGACTTTATATTGCAAAAGTGTTGTTAGAAAATGAAGGCTATACGGTCAAAACACTGAATCTTGCAACGAGCTCGGAAATTCCTAAAGATGCTCATATTATTGCCGCTTGGGGCGCTGGACGATCGATCTCAAAATCTGAAGTCGATAACCTTTCTAACTATGTTGAAAGAGGTGGCTCACTGATCATCGGTCAGGGGCCGCTCATTTCACCGACAGATACTTCAGTCGATCCGACAGGATTCGAACCACTATTAGAAAAATTTGGCCTCCGCTTCAAACCATCAGTTTTGCTTGAATATCAGATTCAACTGCTACAGGGCAAAGTCATCAATGCAACCCTTCCCGTTTCAGACTTCTCGAAGCATGCGATCGTCGCTGGCCTCGGTAACCAAGCTGTTATGGAAGTCAGGCTCGCTCAGCCAGTCCTTCAAGACCCCAATTTCAAAGATACTAAAATCACCAGAACGGCCTTGGCATCTACGTCTGAAAACAGTTGGGCTGAAACAAATATAAAATCTGTTCTTAAAGATCAAAAGCCAGAGCCGCAGATATCTGAAAATGGAGATCAAAAAGGCCCATTGCCTATCGGCCAGATTTCAGAAATTCCGGTCGCAACAAATTCGAAAGATGCTCTTTCAACTAAAGGTAAAGTAGTGGTCTTTGGAGATTCATATTTTGGATCAAACAAGGGCATCAAATCAGCACTCAATCGAGACGTTTTTTTGAATGCCTTCAATTATGTATCAGGCGACGCTGTTTCTCTTTCAATCCGGCCGAAGACATGGAGTCAATCAACCTTGCAGGTTTCTCCGGCAATTGCAGATGCTGTCAATTTTGCGGGAGCAGCTTTACTGCCTCAACTGATTCTCATGCTAGCCGCGATCGTATGGATTACACGAAGGAGTCGAGTGTAGTATGAAAGGGCGATCCCTTCTTATTCTATCTTTTTTGACGATTGGCATTTTGGTTTACGTCTATTATGGCATTCAAAAACCAGCAGAGAAAAAGATAGAACTCGCTGAAAAAGAAAATGCCATAGCGAGAGGCAAACTCGATAAGATCGAGTGGATTCAAATTACTACGGGCTCCGAATCATTCCGACTGGATCGACAGAACGAGGGCTGGAAGATCAGTTCTCCGCTGCAAGATCTGGCAGCACAGTCAAAGATCGAAACTCTTATTTCGGCGATTGAAAAAGCAAAAAAGATGAAAACTCTTATCGAAAAAGATGAGCTGGATAAGAAGTCCTACAATAGAACTCAATATGGGCTGCAACCCGTCAAACTAAAGATTGAGTACAAAACTAGCGATCTCTCAAAACCGTATACTCTCAACCTTGGTGATTCGAACCCTGCCGCGACAGGAATATTTTTTGAAACAGAGGATATGGGCATTGGCTTGAGTTCAATGGAACTAGATTATCTTAACTCACAAACCTCAAAAGATTTTCGCGAAATGCGTTTAACGACCGCTTCAGTGGGAGACTTCGACGAAGTTGCCATCACGACGAAAAACAGAACGATGAGTCTTAAGCGTGATAATGGGGAATGGAAGATGCTGCAGCCGTTCCAACTCCCGCTTGACCAAGAGATCGTCAATAACTTCATTGAGAAGATCGGATTTATCCGAGCGACCGAGTTTTTATCAAAGCCCCCACAAAGCCTCTCAAATCCAGATATTCGAATCGTCGTTGGATTTAAACAGGGCATTCGAGATGGCAGATCAACCGAGAGCGATAAACGCCCGCAAGGACTCGAAATTCTTTTGTCAAAAGTAAAGGCTGACTACTACGCCAAATCTGACAAGACACCTGCTGCTTCGATCATTCAATATCACTACGACAATTTTTTGAAAAACCCTGAAGAACTTGTGCGGAGAAGTTTCGATCGTTTCATGAATGCCGACGTTCAGGAAATTCTCGTGCATGAGCTTGGAAAGAAACCTCGAAAGTTAGTTCGCTCAGCAACTGGCTTTACCATTGACGAAGGCCAAGGCGCCCATGGAATTCAGACGGAGACCGTCAATAGCGTGCTCAATTCTTTGAGGGCATTTAAGCCTTCCAAATTCGTCAAGCAAAGCCCCATCCCCGGTCTTAAATCTTCTTTGAAAGTCCAGGTCACTCTAAAATCTACGGACAATAAAAACAAACATGTCATCTTTGTCTTCGAAACCAATACAAAAAATCCAGCGGTGTGGGTGGATGATGGAAATGTCACACTGCAATACGAATACGCAAAAGATTCTCTCGATCTTAAGCTCTTTGAGTTTAAAGAAAATCCTACCGAAGCGAAGGCAAATGGGGCTAAATAGAGAATAAGATGTCTTCAATACAAAATCATGCAGCAGACGTCACATTTGATACCTTCCTGCTGTCGATCGGTACGGCGATTCTGATTGCACTTGGCGAAATTGAAAATCCAGTAACGAAAAAGCAGGAAAAAGACCTACCTGCTGCAAAACAGAATATAGATATCTTAGAACTCTTAGCGAAAAAAACTGCCGGCAACCTCACAGAACAAGAGAATCGAATTATGTCACATCTCTTATATGAGATGAGACTTAAGTATGTTGCGGCAACTGAAAAGAAATGAACGGAGCGGAGAATTTATGAAAATATTTATTCAGAGATTGAACTATGTCGCATTCGCAGCTCTTTCAACCACCAGCGCATTAACAGCACAGACTCCATTTTGGACTGAAAAGCCCGCGGATCAACCACCGCTCATCATTTTGCCGAATTTCGCGCCAGTCGTTGAAAAGGTAGATAACGCTGTTGTGAATGTCTCGGGCTCGTCAGATCCAAAGCAGGATAAAAAGCGAAAAGAAAAAGAGATGGAGCAACAGCGCCGAGGTCCATCAAACAAAGATCCGTTCATGAATCCAGACGAGTTCTTTGAAAGATTTTTCGGCAATCAAATGCCTGATCGACAATCACAGCCAAGAAAAGTCTTGGGCTCTGGGTTTATCATTTCCAAAGATGGTTATGTTCTCACAAATAATCATGTTGTTGACGGCATCGACAAGATTGAAGTCACAATTATCTCGCCCGACAAAAAATCAAAGAAAGAAAATAAATTTCCGGCAACCGTTGTCGGTAAAGACCCGGCGACGGATGTCGCTCTTCTTAAAATTAATACAGGCTTTGATTTGCCGGTATTACCACTTGGGGATTCATCCAAAATTATGAAAGGTGAATGGGCGATGGCTTTCGGAAATCCATTTGGTTTGGATCATTCCGTCGCCGCTGGAATTATTTCTGCCCTTGGACGTGAAATCACACAGAATCAAAATCGACGCTTTGACGATTTCATTCAAACTGATGCTGCGATCAACTTTGGAAATTCAGGCGGACCCCTGGTGAATCTCAAGGGAGAAGCAATTGGAATCAATACGGCCATCACAGCAGAGGGCAGCGGCATTGGATTTGCCGTTCCAATTAATATGGTGAAGGACATTATTCTACAGCTCAAAGATTCCGGCGCAGTTTCTCGTGGCTATTTGGGCGTTCATATTAAGGATATAACAGAAGAAATGAAAGAAGCGATGGGACTTCCAGCAGCCAAAGGTGTGCTTGTTGAAGACATCGAAGCTGGAGGTCCGGCGTCAAAGAGCGAGCTTCGACGGGGCGATATTATTCTAAAAGTAAACGGCGAAGAAGTGAATGACTCCCGATCGCTACAGAAGAATGTCGCGAAGACAAAACCAGGGACCGCTGCGAAACTTGAAGTCCTTAGAGAAAAAAAGAATCTATCAATCAATGTAAAGGTCGGCAACTTAGGCGACAACTCTCAGCAGACAGAAGAAAAAGGCGCTGACAATGATGCGAGTGACAAAATTGGACTCATTATTGGCATGGCCTCTGATGGATCTGGCGTTCAGATTCAAGGTATCGAGCATGGCTCTGTCGCAGAGGAAGCTGGACTTCAGGCTGGGGATATAATCCGCAAAATTGATCGAAAAGACATTGTGAAGGTTGAAGATTACAAAAAAGTTTTGAATTCGCTCAAATCAAAGGCGACTGTTCTCTTTGATCTTGAAAGAGGCAAATCAAAACTATTTATCGCATTCAAGCTGCCCTGATCGAAGGCAGCTTTCAGAATGGATAAATGACTACAAGCGCCCGAGCGACCGTGTCGTGAGGATTGTAAAACACGTGGCTTTCGGTGGAACGAAAATAAAGCGTATCGCCCACGCTCAAACTCACTGATTCATTTCCGAGCATTCCTTCAATGGTGCCCTCGATCACATACATAAATTCTTCGCCCGCATGAGTAATATCATCTGACGGGCGTTTGGTTTGCCGTGGCGGAACCTCAACCAGATAGGCCTCCATATGTTTTCCGGGACCTGGTACCGTCAGAAGTTCGTAGGTATAATCAAAAATCTTTGCCTTCGTTGGCTTTAGGAGCGGCCTGACCTTTTCTCGATCGGCCCGCCTCACCACCTCAAACTGAGATTTAGGCGGTTTATCTCTGAAAATATCTGCGACATTTACTCCGAGCGCCTTCGAAAGCAGCACGAGATTAGCAATAATTGGCTGTTCCAGGTCATTCTCGATCCGAAGTAGCTTTTCGGCCCCAATACCTGTTTTTTTGGCGAGCTCTTCAATCGAGAAGCCCCTTCGCTCACGAAGAGCTTTAATCCTCACGCCTAATGCAAGATACTTCACGGTGAGCCAATTCTAGCCATGACATAAAAAAAAGGAATGCAATTTCATATATTTATAATGCCCGAGGGGGTATTGCGGCTTTTGTGACTTTCGCATAGGTTACGGGCCAATGACACGAGCCCTCTTAGGCTTTTTTCTTTGCATGCCGCTATTCGGAGTATTTGGGCAATCAGTGGCTCCCGTTGTAGGAGGCCTATCAGCGACCCCTACCCGACCTAGCCCCAGAAGCGCTTTTTGGAACCCGGCGCTCTTGGGGACATCATCTCGCACCCAAATTGATACGAATATCACCTTGATTGGTGGCTGGATGGTTTATGACCGTGCGGGAATCGACCCCAATACACAGGCTGGTTACGACAGCGCTGACGTTTCAGGCCTTGGCCCAAACCCATTCTTTTCCGTCAGCTCACCACTCAGCTCACACCAATTCCGATTTGCATATAGCACCTATGTTCCTGGCGGCGTATTTGCTCAATTCAATCCGAAAGGCTCCCAACGTTACCAACTCATCAACGGACTCAATATTCCCTGGCATCATCAATTCACCGTCGTCTACCGGCCTTCTAGCGATTGGTCGATCGGACTTTCTGGAATCTATTCATTAGGCTTTCTCAGATCGGAATTATCACTGGATCTCAACCGCTTCATGGAATCGGTGCTCAATTACGATCAGATCCCCCGCGAAAATACTGTACTTGAAGCGAAGGCAAGAATTCCGCTTTCCACAGCTCACGGACTTGGGGCTGCATTAGGCGTCTATTATACGCCCTCTTATCAGTGGGGCTTCGGTTTTGCTGTCTTTTCACCCGTATTTTACAATTTCGATACGATACTCCATCTTGATACACCCTCTACCGTCTCAACCCTAGGAACAGGATTAAAAGCCCTAGGTGTTGATGAAACTGTGGATATGAGAATCAATGTTCGCGCCATTATGCCGCCGGTTCTTCAATTCGGAGTTTCTTATCAACCCTATGGCTACTGGCAGATGGAATATTTTGGTCGATATGCGTTTAGTTCTTTGTGGCGATCTTTAGAGATCAAGGTGCTCGATTCTTCGATTGAGCAGGCCAAAACATATGTGAAACCCGGGCATCAATTGACTGATCAATTCCTCGCGGGCACTGTTCAATCTTTTCATCTCTGGCAGCGATGGAAATTGGGAGTGAATTTTACCTATGCCGCGAGTCCTGTTCAGGATTATCAAATGGCTGTGAGTCTCGCTGACTTCGATGTGCTCTTGTCCGGAGCTTTTCTTCAATACACCTGGTCTCGGCGTTGGATCTTTGGAGTGGAGTATGCTCATAGTTTTATGCTCACAAGAACCGCGAGTGGAACTCTGCAAGGTGCAGGCACAAACGCCCTCTTCCCCCCAGCATCATCGGATGGGACCTATCGCGCAAGCTCGGATCGATTTGGAGTCATGTTTAATTATGCTTTCTAAATGGATATTCAAATGGGCATCTCTAGGAATCTTGCTGATGCCGCTTCAATGTCTGGCATTTAATTCCGCGCCCATTCCATTGGGAATCGTTCTGCGCAAGAGTCTATTTTCTAAAACCTTGAATGAACTTAATCGACGGAATAAAAATCAGACTTCTCAAAATGAAAATCCGATGTCGCTTGATCTCTGTATCGCTGGGGTCGGGTCACATATGACGGTTGAGGGAATTTGGTCTGATGAGCAATGGCACCAGATTGACGACCACACTGTTTATCTTTCTTCGAAAGTAAAAGAAGGAAAACTTTCGTTCGAAATTTTTGAATCCTGCGAAAAAGATTCGAAGAGATATCTAAAGGGAAATCTTGCTATTCAGGCTGGCAGAATCATCGGAGTCTGGAATATTTCAGATCTTTCGATCCAGCTATCCGTTGACGCAAACTCATCTCAGATTATTCCCACATTGGATGAGTACCACGGACTCGACAGCCTTCTTAAGCTGAATCCAAACAAAGAAAGTCTCATTAAGAAATTTACGGAAATTGCCAGCAATCAAGTGACAGCATGGATCAAAACTAAATTTAACAACTTCGTTCTCACGCAATCGGCAGCCGATCTTATTGGGGATGTTCCCATCCTCCAATCGGGAACTCTTTTTGAGCGTGGCGCCATCAAGCTTCAACTCGCTGACCCGCAGCCTAGTCAGAAGTTAATTAAATTTTCCATCTACTCTCGCAAAACAGAATCTGCATTTGCTTTGGACGATGCCCTGGAATTCTATCTGAATACATCATTTTTGGATTTGAATCGGCAGACTGAATTGACAGGTTTAAATCCACTATTTGAGTCACCTGAGAAAATGAGTTTGGGAATCAACCGAAGTCTTGCTGCACTTGGCGCGGAGAGTGATGTTCCAATTATTCGACCTTCACTGTCGCAGTCCTCAGGAGACCTGAGCCTTATTCTTCCTGAGGCTCTTGTGAATTCGACCCTTGCTCTCTTTTATAAGGAAGGGCTCCTGAGATTTCGCACAACGATTGGCCTCGGGGCTCAAACGAAAGGGGTTATTACAAAGGATGAACAGGACGTAGCAACAGTGCTCACAATAAAACCTGATGCTGCTCCTTCAGTTAATTTTCTCGCGGATCAATTCAAACTAGAGGTTAAAGACTATGTGATGGATGTAGGAACATATATCGAGGATAGAATCATTCCTCAGAGCCAAATTACATCGCATATCACGCTCTCAGCTCATTTAGAGGTCGATACGAAAAAAGAAAAAATAAAACTGCTGCTGAATCCAGAGGACCTCCTTCTGGATCTCAATGATTTAAAAAATCGCTTAGGCGCTGAGGAGATTAATTTTTTTAAGGGTGTGGCCAACGGCGTTTGGAAAGATTTTCTTCGAAAGAATTCTGATCTGTATTTACTGCCTCTCGTCTTTCGACCTGAGGGACTTAACGTAGCTGTTCGCCAGACAAAACTGGACGGAAAGAATATAGTTTTAGATCTAGACCTGGAGTTGCGAGAATGAAGAACAGCAGTCTTTTTTTTCTTCTTGTGTGGCTCTGCGGATGTTCAAACGACATCAGCGGCATCAATAATTATAAATTAATTCGTCCTGAGTTACATCTTGGCGAATATGTTCAAGTCATGAGTTCTGATACGGTTGTCACAGTGTCTCGGAACGGCTCGGCTGAAACTCTCGGATTAGTGTCGGTCAACTTGATATCATCAGAATTAACTGTGTTAGATAAGGAAGCGAGCGAAGCCCGAGATATTCTGACAAGCCATGGCATCATTGCATATAGAATTGGAACTCAGCTGCGACTTTTTGATAAAATCGTAAAGCCACTAAGTCTCGAAGCTGACAGGTTGAGAACCTTTTCATGGTTTGGAACTTGGGGCCGCATAACCTTCGATTCGATAAATCGGAAGTCGGAATGGGCGACAATAAAAGATGATGGAACAATCATTGCTTCAGGCGTTCTTCGCGGATCAGCTCGAAATTCAATTGTCAGAGACAATCGAGAGATGATTTTTCAACAAACCAATCTTGGGCTTTTTATGTCAAACTTTGATGGATCCGAGAAAGGCTCCACTGAAGATCAACTCCTTATACCCGGTCCGTCGCAAGGGGCCTATGTATCGTCTTTGTTGATTGGAGAAACATTGTATATCGCTTCCTTTGATGAAAATGAAGGAGCTCTCGTATTAGCGACAAAAGCCGCGGGTGTAAAAATTCCTACGATTGAAACTATCGAGAGTGCGCCCGCAAAGACCTATCGAGGCCTCGATGTCACATTATTTAATGATCAAGGCAAACCAGGTCTACTCTATCTAGACGGATGGGCACTTCGCCTTCGAATGGCGCGCCTTAACGACAAAGTGTGGGCCACTCAAGAACTCCCATTTAAAGGAGCCACTGGATTCTATCCGAAAGTTGTCTCGCAAAATGGAGCGAAGTTAAAAATTGTGTTTCATAATTTTCGGACCTCAATCACAAGCCTCAATCAAAGCTTCGAAGATCTTGTTTACGCCGAGATTTGACCACGCGGCATCGAGAACTATTCGCGATTTTTGAATCTTAGCAATCATCTCTGTCGCGTCGCGTTACCAAACAAATTCAATTTGTTTGGTATTCAAAAAATTATTCGAGATAATGGCTCATGATCATCGCTCTTGTCGTTGTCTTCGTTGGTTTTGGCCTACTTGTCTTAATTGCCGTGGGTTTTATCGGAATTTACAATCGACTCGTGATTTTCAGAAATAGATTTAAAAATGCATTTTCTCAAATCGATGTGCAGCTTAAACGTCGATACGACCTCATTCCAAATCTGGTCGAGACAGCTAAGACTTATCTGAAACACGAAAAAGAAACACTTGAAGCGGTCACAGCATCCAGGCAGCGAGCATTCCAAGCCTCTCAAAACGCGCAGATAGACCCTTCGAATGCTCAGGCAGTGCAAAAACTTGCGACAGAAGAATCTCTGCTGGGCCAATCTCTTGGCCGACTGATGGCTGTTGTCGAGGCCTACCCCGAATTAAAGGCAAACGAGACCATGGCGCAAATGACGGAAGAGCTCACCTCAACAGAAAATAAAATCTCTTTTGCACGTCAGGCCTATAACGATTCGGTCATGGAATATAATACAGCAAGAGAGACTTTTCCAAATTCGGTTGTGGCTCAATTCTTCTCCTTCAAAGAAGCGGCCCTCTACGAATTAGAAAATATTGATGAACGAAAAGCTCCTAAGGTTTCGTTTCAATAGTCGTGAACTTTTTTGCGCAGCAAGAAAAGATTCAAAAACTCTCCAGATATCTCTCAATTTTATTTGGCTTGTGCGTCATCGCCGTCGTCATTGCATTGACCTGCGGGCTCTATTTTTTACTGAAAATCGAGGAAGTCGGGCTCACTGGAAGAGCGCTTTACGCAGTTCTTTGCGTCTTTTCACTGATCGTCACATCAACAATTCTTCTTGGTGCCTATATTAAGTTTCGTCAGTCATCCGCTGGGGGAATCAGTATTGCCCTCGACTTAAACGGCCGTCTAATCGATCCATCAACTTCAGATATGCAAGAAAGGCGACTTCTCAACATCGTAGAAGAGATGGCGATTGCCGCTCGCCTTCCAATGATTGAGGTCTTGATTTTTGACAATGATCAAACCATTAACGCCTTCACTGTGGGCCTAACGCCGTCAGATGCAGCGATCGCAGTGACCTCTGGAGCCCTTAAACACCTGAGCCGTGATGAGTTACAAGGCGTCATCGGTCATGAGATGGGGCATATTCGAAATGGCGATATCCGACTTAGCCTAAAGATATTGTCATCCATCTATGGACTCTCGATTGTATCGATCATGGGGCGAATTATTCTTCAAGGGACACCTCGAAGTTCCAGCCGATCCAGAAAAGGCTTAGGCCCGGTAGTGTTGATCGGCCTTTTGTTTTGGCTAGCCGGGCTCATTGGAGTCTTCTTTGGAAAAATACTTCAATCTGCTATTTCTCGACAAAGAGAGTACCTCGCCGACGCTTCATCCGTTCAGTTCACTCGAAACTCAGATAGTCTTGCAAATGCACTCAAAAAAATCGGAGGGATGATTCCCCGCTGGTTGAAATCTTCCGACGTGACATTTGAACATCGGCACTTCTTTTTTGTGAGTCCAATTTACAGCGATTGGAACAGTCTATTCTCCACTCATCCCCCTTTAATTTCTCGAATTCGGGCGCTTCAACCTCGCTTCAACGGTAGATTTGAGGAATACGCGGAACCCTCAGCCAACGATGAAGAAGAAATTCTCCCAGTCTCGTCTTTTAGTCCTTTGCCCGAAAATATTCGGATCCAGTGCAGAGATCCTGCCTCGAGCTGTGCGCTCATTCAGGACCTGCTCAAACGGGAAAGTTCCCCCAATTCTAGTCGATCGCAAATCTCTCTTACACAATGCCTCATGGCCGTTCGAACATGTCTGCCCTCCATTCGGAAACTGTCCGTCAATCAGCATGCTGATTTGATGCAGCATCTAAAGCAAATCGCTGAACAAGATCGAAAGCTCAGTCTGTATGAATATACGATTCTAAAAATGGTCAACGATTCAAAACCAACGCCAAAACGGATGAAGCTTGCACATTATTACTCTTTTAAACGGCTCGTTCCCGACCTCGAAGTGCTTGTCTCATCTATGGCCTATATTTCGACTGAAGATGCTACAGCTGCCGAGAATATAACACGATCGATTGGAGAAAAACTGGGCCTTTCACTCCGAACACTGTCTCCACAGGAATGCAAAATTTCGAATCTCGACTCCGCTTTAAAGCGTCTCAGCCTTGCCACACCAAAAATGAAAGAACAAATTGTTACCATTATTCAAGAAATGGCAAAGGCAGATTCTGTCATCCACGATAACGAAGCCCTTCTCATTGAACTTGTAGAATTCAGTCTGTCGGCAACTTAAAGGCTAAAAGCTCGCTTCGAGTCATCTGAGGAACTAGCAGCGTCCTTGACTTCGGAATATATCCGATATCGGCCACGCCCTGTTCATCTTCGAGTAAAAGTTTAATCACTCCGTCTTTCGAGACTTTATAAACCTTTCCTGCAATCCAATCTGAAGTCAGAAAATCCCCATTTTCCATTCTTTCCAGTCCATCAAGATGCGCAAAGGGCTCCTTCGTTAGAACAACTGGCTTAGTCGACGCCTGAGTATGAGCCAAGTCCGTGTTCATTAAAACGCCGGGCGTTTTCGTTGTAAATTTGAGATCTGAAGTCAATCCCCACGCTGCAATCCACAGGGTCTGCCCATCAACCAGCAATCCATTCGGTGATTGATAGATTTCTCCCTTTCTAAAAATAGAAGCCTTACCATTTTCAATTTTATGAATAGTGCTAGTGAGTGTATCAGAGACATAAACGCCGCCAGACCGATCAATCGCAATGTCATTTAAAAATCGAGCTCCTGGCACAGCGATTCGCACGACCACCCGACGAGTCTTCATATCCACCGCGAGGACTTCGTCAATATCAGTGAACCAAAGTTTATCTTTATAAACTCGAATTCCTTTCGGCGCATTGACTCCTTCAAGCCAGCGTTCCATAACGACTTTACCATCACACGATAGTTGAGAGATCCAACCCTCTCGATCTTTCAGTGCAGGTTCAGATGAAACACTTGAAACGAAGATTGTATCAGTCGCAGCATCGTAGTAGGCAGACTCCGGGTTCTCTAAACCCTTCGTCAGTTTCCACAAGAGCGGCAAAGAAATTTTGGCAGGACTTTCTTTTGCAAAAAGCATCGAACAATGGATCGCTCCAAAGAAAATACAGGTAAATATTTTGAACATTTGACTTTTCCTAAACACTGAGAGGTCCGCCCAGATCAAAAACACGAGCGTCGACCTTTTCTCTAAATTGTTCGATATTGGCCTTGAATTTCGCGGATAATGCGGCGACAGGCTCCCCACTCGGCGAGCCCAAATATTTCGCATCAAGCCCAGGACAATTCATTGGAACCTCAAAACCAAAAACAGGATGTCGAATGACTTTTTGTTTGGCTAATTCCCCAGACTGAATGGAATTCAAAATCTGTCGACTCACGGCCAACGGAAAGCGAGATCCCTTCGCATAACCCCCTTCAGTCCACCCTGTATTCAGCAGCCAAACCGTGGCCCCACTTTTTTGAACGTGATCCGCCAACAATCGCGCATATGTCGCGGATGGGAGGGGCATAAATGGAGCGCCAAAGCAGGTGCTAAACGCCGCTTGAGGCTCCTTTATACCAAGCTCTGTGCCAGCCACTTTCGCAGTATAACCGGAGACGAAATAATATTGGGCTTGCCATGGATTCAACCGAGCCACAGACGGCATCGCTCCAAACGCATCAGCCATCAAAAAAACAATGGTCTTGGGTGGCGCCGCTTCTTTCGATTGATCAAATACCTTTTGCAGCGCACTGAGCGGATAGGAACCCCTCGTGTTCTCAGTCTTTGATCGATCTGCAAAGTTCGCAACACGCGACTGTTCATTGAAAACAATATTTTCCATGATCGAACCAAACTGATTCACCGCTCGAAAAATTTCTGGCTCGCGTTCTAGGGTCAGATCAATCAGCTTCGCATAACATCCGCCTTCGAGATTTGTGAGCCCTGTTTCAGACCATACAATTTCATCATCACCAATCAGAAAACGATCATGGCTTGCTGAAAGCGTCGTCTTTCCAGTACCAGACAGGCCAAATAAAACGGAAGACTCAGAGCCATCTTCCAAGCAATTTGCAGAAGCGTGCATCGGAAAAATTCCAAAGCTGGGGAGTTTGTAATTGCAGAGTGTGAAAGCCGATTTCTTGATTTCACCTGCGTAGGCGGTGCCAATAATTCCCGCTTTCATCTCCACGGGATCAAGAATCAGTAGAGTTTCGGATGGATGATTGAGCCCTAAGTCAGAAACCTTTCCAAACGGATCATGATAAATTTTGATCCGAATATCTCCACCCCGAAATCCAGGAAGAGGACTTCGATTGTTTCGAAACATATTGTCGCAGAATGCAATATGCCAAGGCGAGGTCGATAAAACCTCGATGGGAAATGGGCCGACGAATGCATCAATTGAGTAATTTTTCTTCGACTGAACTCTCTTCTCCAGCCGCTCGAAAAAAGTCTTAGACAACTCAGGATCAATTGGCATATTGGCTGAATTCCAGGCGATCGACTGAGAAATCTCAGGACGATTTGCGATGAAACGATCTTTCACAGCTCTGCCTGTATATTTTCCTGTCTCTACCATCAGAGACCCGTCACAGCTCAGCGAACCCAAGCCATTGCGAATTGTTTCTTCAATTAGAGATACCTTTTGACTCTGAAGTACTTCAGCCATTTTGCCCCCCATCGACCATCACTATAGTCGATCCAGACGGACACTGTCAGCCCTTTAGTCAAGAATCCGTTGCTTCAATCTTGGGGAACAAAACATCTGGTGACGTCAGTCTAAAAATATGCTCGCCGAACTTTAATCCAGCCAGTCCGGTATTGTTCGTGCCGAGAAATGATAATGTCTTATCACCAATTCCGGGCATAAACGGAGAGACTAGCGTGGCAGCACAGTGAATTCCATAGAGCGCATTGTAAATCGTCTGTTTAAAATCGACAGGATTCTCTTGTTTCCACGGGGCCTTCAAATTGAGGTAGTTGTTAGTCTCATTCACCGTTTCCCAAATATATTCTAAGGCACGATGATGCTCACGCAGCTCCATAGCTGCTGAGACTTTCTCACCGCAGCCCACGAAATTGAGATCAGCCTTCACGCCTTCGCTATTCATTTCGGCCGGAAGCCGTTTTAACGAAAGTTTTGTGACCCGCATCAACAGATTTCCATAATCATTGGCCAATTCATTGTTATGCCGAGCAAGCAGGTCGGCCGTTACAAAAGCTCCGTCCATACCACTTGGAATCGCACGTAAAAGATAATATCTAAACGAATCAATCGGAAATTTTTCGAGAACCCAAAGCGGATCCACACCATTATTAAGGCTCTTCGACATTTTTCGGCCGTCTTGCCCTAATACCATTCCGTGCACATACACCTGCTTCTGAAGAGGCAGATCAAGCGCCTTCAACATCGACAGCCAAATCACTGTATGAAACCAAACAATATCTTTTCCAATAACATGAATATCCGCTGGCCAATATTTTACACGTTCCGACGGCTGAACCGCCGTATAGTAGTTAATCAGCGCATCAAACCAAGTATACATGACATAATCAGAAGCTCCGGGCACCGGAATACCCCAACCAGCGGAAGGTCGCGAAATGGATAAATCGCGAATGGGTTCCTTCGCAATGCGATTGAGCATTTCTTTTCGAACCGATGCGGGGCACAGATTATCAGGATGCGACTCAATATAATTCTTCACCCAATCACTGTAGGCACTGAGCTTAAAGAAGAATCCTTTCTCTTTCACTAACTCCAACACACTTCCATGCACGGGGCACTTTCCATCCGGCGCCTGTAGGTCGGTATAAAAGCTTTCGCATGCAAGACAATACTGCCCTTCATATTCGCCAAAATAAATATCACCTTTTTTTTCCAGTTTCTGCCACAAAGCCTGGCACGTATCGATATGTCGCTGTTCTGTCGTTCGAATAAAATCATCATTTGAAATATTTAAACTTTGGCAGAGCTTCTTAAAATGTAGAACCTGGGAATCAACATAAGGCAGCGTCTGCTGTTTTGCACTTTCAGCCGCCTTCACCAATTTTTGACCATTCTCATCAGTTCCAGTCAGAAAAAAAACATCTCGACCAAGTAACCGATACCATCGGGCATAGACATCCGAGACCACCTTTTCGTAGGCATGTCCCATATGGGGACTTCCATTCGGATAATCTATCGCTGTCGTAATATAAAATGTCGGCTTCACATTGCTCTTATACGCATTCAATGCTCAATGGAGAATAAAAATTCGAATTTCCGGCCAATCGCCAGCTAACCGCTTATCGTCCAACGAAATTCGAGCCTCATCGACTCCCTTCGATTCCAGATAAGCCGCCAATCGTTCGAAACGCTCGTCAGTCAATTGAAAATTTTCACCTTGTCCGAGTTGGGCCTGGAACATCATTTTTGCCTTTTTGTCTGATTTTAACTTCTCTATAACCTTCGTCAGTGTGGCCATACTACTCGACTGAAATTCGATCTCGCTGAACGAATACGATATGACCCCTGGAAATTTTTCTTTAAAGAGAAGTCCGAGATCCGGATCAACCGGAGCTTCCACGGGGTGCTTCGGCGGCATCGGCTTTGTTCGAGAAAGATCTGCGATTCCCTCTCGCTTCAGATCTTCAATCTTTCGAGCTTCTGGAAATCGCCTTTCCGCCGCTGGGGTTTTGGGCTTTGGGCTGGCAACGGGGGCAACGGGGGCAACGGGGGCAACGGAAGGTTTCGAGATAACCACGGAGGGTTTTGAGATAACCACGGATGACGGAGGCACCACAACGGCCTTCTTCACCGGCTGCGGCGGCTCTTTTACTTCCCGAAATTCCTTCGGCTCAACCTTTTCGACTTCGTCAATGCGCGGTTCCCGCTGAGTACCCACAATTTTCTCAGACAAAACAATCGAGTCTTTGTAAGATCGCGCGGACGCACTGAAATCATGCTGCCTCTCAAATTCCATTCCCATTTCAAACAGAAGCTGAGCCTCTCGAATATTGGGGTCTCTTTTGTCGATCTCAAGCGCCTGCGACAAAAGTTGCTGACTCTTCAATCTCAACGCCTCTGGGCGACTCGGCGTGCAAGAAGTGACGAAAGATAAAAACAAGGCCACTGATAGAAAACTTGGAACTATGAACCGATATCGCATCACACTCTATGTTAACGCGAGACCATAGGACATCGTCCAACAAGATTTTAAAAAAATGATTTTAATATCGGAGTCACAATTTCAAATAAAATCAAAAAGATGATAATTACTTCAAGGAGATGACTCATTCTTACGTTTGCTTCACCCTGGAGCAGCTCGGCCACTCGCGCAAATAGGTTCATTTTTCGACTGATATTTTCTTCCCAGTCATGAATTCTATATCGACGTATCGCACCACGAAATATTCGCGCGAGATAGAAGTCTCCTACGACTTTAAGAGAATTTCCCATACGCTCCATAAATTCACTGAACTCCAAATATCGAGCGTTCGCTTCGCGTGCCAACATGCGAATTGATTTAAACGATAGAACTTTACGACTCGCCTCAATCGACGAGTACAATTCGTTCAAGCGTCGATCGATCAGATCATCGTAGTACCGAACTTCCAGCAAATGAGTGAGCGCAAACTCCAGAATATCAGGAATTTCTCTGGATCCACTAGGCTCAAAAACGAAGGCACTATTCCAATCGATAACGACCAAATCATTCTCTGAATACTGATAGAGATTGTCCAAGATAGAATCCGATGTGGACTGAGCGATATGTTCATGGGCCTCTCCAACTAAAAGTTGAGAGATCGAGACTTTCTTCAGCAGTTCAGTCGGCTTCATAGCGCCTTCGATTTCCTCCGCTAAGAAAATTGTGTAATCCTCGGATACACTCCACAACGCGGCCTTTTGGCAGGCAGATTTAATCAGTTCAGACACTTCCTTCGCACGAGATTCTGACTGCGAATCTATCCATGCAACATATTCAGCCTTCCAGAGAATTTTAGACGATAGCTCCGTCAGCTCCTCCCACGAAACCGTTCTCGAAAATGGGATATGCCACGAAATTGAAACTGACCCGTAGTTCCAGACAGTCGCATAGAGTTGGGCCTTCCCAAACGTCGAATCTTTTTCAAAAAAAGGCACTTCGCCAAGATAAATTCTCACGGGCGAATCGCGAACGACAACCGCGTCTCTTGCCTTTTCGGCTAATTTTAATCGCGACTCTCCCGAGCTCGTCCGAAAAAGCTCTTCAACTTTTCGAAGGTCTACTTCTTCAGCAATGTCAAAAACACGATAGACCAAAAGTCGACCACGCTTAATCTTCACGGTCTCATTCATGCCTCTAAGCTATATGTCGCTTAGATAACGTCAATTATTATTCGCATTCACAAACGAATGCGCTAATCTCATGCAGTGATCTGGGTTAAAGTTTTTCACGTCGTATTCATGGTATCGTGGTTCGCAGGGCTTTTTTATTTGCCAAGGCTTTTTGTGTACCATGCTGAAACTCAATCGGAAGCAGTAAAAGAAATTCTTAAGGTCATGGAGCGGAGGCTCTATCGAGGAATCATGACTCCCGCCATGCTGCTCACTTGGGCCACTGGCCTTTGGATGGCTTTCAACTATGCATTCAGCGTCTACTCCGAATCCAAGTGGTTGCATATTAAGATTGGTCTTGGAATCTTGCTCGTCGGATACCACCATATGTGCGGCAGCTGGATGAAGAAGTTTGCAAACGATCAAAATCAGAAATCACATCAATTTTTTCGAATAGTGAATGAAATTCCACTTCTCTTTTTGATCACAATGGTGGCGCTTGTTCTCTTCAAACCCTAACAGACAAATTAGCTGAGAGCCTGTCGCTGGATCTCGCCCCAATCTTTCTTGGTCCCACGGACAAAATCTAAAATGCCAAGAATTCTCCAAAATGTCGTGTACTGACGATATCCTAAAGGCTCAAGAACTGCTGCAAACAGAAAGAGAAATAGAAACCGAATCTTCGGGTATTTATGATAAGCACTCTCTTCAATCAAAATAGCTCCAACCGACATTAAAACGCTGAATAAGAAGTCTACCACAAGCAGCAAATAAACCATTTCCAACTGCACCCAACCAAGCAACCAACCGCAGATCACCGTTGTATAAGCGCAAACTTCAATGATCGGTCCAAAAAATTCAATACAGAGAAAATAAGGATAAGCCAGAATGCCAGCCGCACCATAGCGCCGATTGAAAAACATCTGCCGATGAGCCCACAGTGATTCTGCTAACCCACGCTGCCAGCGTCGGCGCTGTCGACCAAGACTCATGAGGTCAGAGGGAACCTGCGTCCAACAGATGGGGTCTGGCACAAACGAAATTCTTCTCGGCTGATCATGATCGACAGCCCATTTGCGCAATCTCAGCACGAGTTCCATATCTTCACTCACTGTTGATTCTGAAAACCCTCCGGCTTCCATAACCGCATCTTTTCTAAAAATCCCAAAAGCTCCCGAAATAATCAGTGTGCCATCTATCTCATTCCAACCAATTCTTCCGAAAAGAAAGGCCCGAAGATATTCGACAGTTTGAATCAAAACCAGAGGATTAAACGAAACTCCTGTTTCAACCACCCGCCCATACTCAACACGCGATCCATTCAAAGGTCTGACAGTGCCGCCAGAAGCGATCACTAATTCTGGATCTTCGATGAACGGAATGGCGACTTTGATCAGAGCGTCATCGTCGAGTACTGAATCACTGTCGACCGCACAAACGAGTTCGAATTTTGAAAAGCCAAGACCTACGTTGATTGCATCGGCCTTGCCACCGTTTTCTTTATCAATGACCAAAAGATGTTGATAGAACTTTGAACGATATATTCCGTGAATTTTTGATTTTGAGAGTCTGCCATCATAAAATGCATCAGCTTTTTCGAGACCAAAATTTTCAATCAAACGCAAAAGTGTATTATCTGTAGAGCCATCATTCACAACAATCACTTCGTGTTTAGGATAATTAAGACTCAGGAACGACAACGTTGATTCAACAATTGCCTCAGACTCATTGCGAGCAGGTGCAATGATGCTAATCGGGGAACCCAGTTCTGCCGTACGTTCCCAGACCGATTTGATCATCGGGCCAGACCAAATAATGCGTCGAATGACAATGAACGAAAGAAAAAGTAAAAAGACAAAAATCAGGTTAGCTGACAGAAAGTAAATAACAAAAGACCATGACAAATAAGAAAACGTTGTCGGCAAAAATTGCAAAAGATGGTCAAACATAGCGAATATCATGTCTTAAAAGTTCATAGGCTTCACGTCGGACTTCAGCAGATCTATCCTCCAAAGATTTTTCTGCAAACCTCTTCCATTCGCGATCTTTCAATGCTCTTAAAGCATGCAAAACACGTCGCCTTACCAAAATTGAATCATGTTCCAGTAAGGGTCGAATTTCTGTGACAAGTTCTGTAGAACCAATACGTTCCAATGCCGTGACGCTCTCTGCGACGACCTCATCATCGGAGCTCTTCAACAAACTCAAACAAAGCGGCAACGCCTCTTTCACATTGAGTCGCCCCAAAACCGAAAGGCCAACCGACGCGATATAGGGATCATAACAATGAGTCACAATATGAATGATCGAATGTCGATACTCCGCACCTAAATTCATCAAAATTTCGGCAAAAACATCGCGTCGGGAAGGCGCTCGACGACTGAGGGTCTCAAGAATCTTTCCAGCCTTATCTTCAAATGACATGCGACTCAGCGCTCTCAACGCGACGAGTGCAATGAGATCGTGATGATCTTCCATGGCTACAAGAAAATGGGGAACTAAGCTATCATCTTGAAAGGACTCAAGCCTCACAATCGCACTCAAACGCTTGAACCAAAGCCCTTTCTTCAAAGCCACGAGATCTTCGTCAAGAAATCCGAATCTGCGGTAAAGTCCAAATAGATACTTTTGCCTCGCCCCCCGTCCATAGATTTTTGATTCATCAACAATCAGTCGCCTGAAGAAATAAATCTGGCCCTTATGTATTTTAAGTGCATGGGTGGCTCTTGCGATGAAGCTAAAATCAGTCCATGCAATCGACTCAGGATCAGTTCGAATGCGCTCTAGAAATTTCGCACGAAATATTTGATCTCGTCGCCGAGCCCATGTTCGTATGACTCTTCGCACAATCACCCATCCAAATAAAAAAATAAGAAGAGCAATTTTAGCCTGGAGAACCCAAGCAACAACAAGTGTGAATGTCGTCACCGACTGAATATGAAAAAAATGAAGAATTCGCTCGGGCTCTAAAAAAAGCATTCGATCCCCGAACCCATTCTCCATTCATCCCTTAAATCAGCTCGATAAATTGCAGCATCAATATTCCATCTTACCCAGGGGTTAAGATTCCAGCCGCCAGTCAAATACCCCTGCTGAAATCGATCTAAAACCCCATCACCCTCATCCACCTCGCCGCCAGAATACTTGAGACTCAGAGAAAACAAGCCGAACTGTCGCCCCATCATGATTTGACCTGATGTAGCAACTTCAGGTCTGAATAGAAAATATCCTCGTAACTCACCAAAAATCCCCCATACTAAATCTCGGCGAATCGCTAGTGATGACGTCCAAGTATTATTCACAACGTAGTGCGCCGCTCGAATCGAAATCTCTATATCTGTAGAATCCGAGAAAACAAAATGAGGCGCGATGAGCGCAGAAAACCTTGGAGAAAAATGCGAACCTGGGCCCAAGAGAATTTCATTTTCAAGATAAAACTTTGAGTGGGCAACAAATGTATGACCTAGTCTATATTGCAGATCTTGAAGCCCCGAACTTCCGGGATAGGTTCTGATGAGTCTTTGAAAACCCACCGCCAACCTGTGAGTTTTCCAATAATTGTAAGTCGCTGAAAGCCCGAACTCGTGATTGACTCGCTCCTGATCAACGACGGTCCCCGCGTAATCTCCGCGGATGCCCCATCGAAATCCTCTTCTCAAGAGCTCGACTTTTAAGGCAACATCGGATTCTGGCTTGAGAAGTTGCACTGCCCGATCAGCCACGCGGCGAGAGGCTCTTTCATCTTGAATCCACCAAAGCAAATCACTTCGCCAGCGCAACGATTCCGGATCATCGCTGGATTCTAAACATTGAGAGTCTTTGACAGTGCTAGACTCAAATCCACTGCGCCAACGCCTCTGAAAATCCTGTAAATCAGGACAGGTATCCAGAGCTCCAGAAAAAAAACTCACCAAAAAAATACTGGCCATCATCATACGAAAGAGGCCCCTTATCAGATTTTTATTTCAAAAAGATTCGCGCGTCCTAATTCTTAAAATGCAAATCTACACTTAAGTCAGAAATCACGCTCAACTTACTGTCTGGATACAAAGATCTCATCCGATTTTTTGCATCCTGACGATCGTGCATATTCTTCATGATATCTTCAAACGCTTCGATGTATCGAATATTTGAAGCGACAAGTTCGAGTCCCCCATTTGGTCCGTGCCCTGGATAAATCTTTTCGACATTAAACTCACTGGGCAATTTGCTCAATTGTCGTTTCCAACTGGCAGGATTGCCTTCTTTGTCTGCTAACCACAAATGAACTCGATTATAGACCATATCTCCAGAGATCAATGACTTAAGGAACGGAATATAAATTCCCGCAGACTCTTCACTCTCTGCAGCTTTAAAATCAACAATATTCAGATCATGCCCTTCTAAAATAATATGATCGTCATCATAAGAGCGAATCTTCGAAATCAATGAATGAATATCAGTCACCAAATCACGTTGATAAATCGGCTTCCAATAGCTCCACTTTCCTTCTGCTGTGTTTTGGATTTCTTTCACGACCGAAGGACGAGCAAAGACCTCGGCTTTTGGGAAAGCCTTCAGCAATATTTCTAAGCCAAAGTAATGATCTGGATGCGCATGAGTAATCCAAATCGTTTTAAGATTTTTTCCAGAGCTTCGAATCAGACTCACCACCCGCCGTGCGTCGCTCCGGGTAAACTGTGCATCAACAAGAACAGCTTCTCGCTCTCCGAGGATGAGATGCGAATTCACCATGAATCCATGCTCGCTCGCCGTTAGACTCTTCACAGAAAGCTTTGATTTCGATTCCTGCGCTGGAACCCCTCGTCGCGCCGCACAAGACACACAAAAAAAAGAAATAAAAAGAATCGAAAGAAATGAGTACCTAGAAAATCTCTGCATATGCAGCCCCCTGATCGTTTGTTCTATTGTTTTGAAAAGCGACAAAAAAAACAACAGAAATTCATAAAATATACCGCCTCGCTATCAGAGATCATAAAATCTCGCGAACAACAGGGCATCTATTCTGCCCTTCTAAAGATCCAGGCTTGAAAAATTTTTAACGTAATCACCAGCAAGTTCAAATGAAATTTTGCCGTAAGGGCTTTCCGTTGACTTAAAGGAGAGTCTTCCGTGAGCCCATATCGCCCGAGTTCCCCATTTGAATGCAAAAGGCTCTTTCATTCGAACATAGATCATTTGATTTGCGGGCGGGGGGGGCACATGAATGCAGGCTTGAGGACTCGGAACCAACAAAAACTCACTCACCTGGTTAGAGTTATCTTCCAATGGCACAATGAATCCTGGAATTTTGACGAGCTGGCCATCGAACGCCTTTAACTCTTCGGAAATCTCACCAGTCTTCATATCGAGCCCACGAAGGATTCTCCAATCAATGGGGCGATACTGGCCACCGGAATCATCTTCATTCTTTGCGAAACGAAAATCGACATTGTCTGGAATTAATTT
This sequence comes from uncultured Bacteriovoracaceae bacterium, assembly GCA_964626465.1. Taxonomy (GTDB): domain Bacteria; phylum Bdellovibrionota; class UBA2394; order UBA2394; family UBA2394; genus CAZRCG01. The sequence continues at coordinate 212,474 of CAZVFP010000001.1, forward strand.
CGCCAACAGGACCAAACAAATGATGGAACCAAAAACAATCAGGCCTATTCGAATCTGAGAAATAATCGCCTTCACTATGGATAAGACGCTATATCCTCAGGTTCGAATAGTCAAAATCAGCCCACCGATAACTTGCTTATATCACGCTCAAATCCGATCCGTCGGCCAATAATCTCCGAGATGACAAATGGGCTTGTCTATTTCTTCTAGCCGATTCAAAACCGACTCCGACAGAAATGTGCCTGGATAATACCCGGTCAAAAACGAATCATCCATAAAACTCTCGGGATAGTACTGATAGTTCGATGCATAGGTTTCACTCAAAGATTCCATCAATTCTTTACGACTTAATTTATTCATATATCCATCCTCCATGCCCAAAGACTAACTGATGGCTATGTCGGCCCTATGACGACCTCGTGACATCTTAGTCATTGAAATTCCTCAAGCGAATTGCAGACTAAGGCGTTATTTTCTTTCTTGAAGGTCGCGAGAGACTGGAAGGTCGACAAGAACTCGAAGACCAGGACGAAGATTTTCAAAAGTCATTTTGAGCCCACTTAGATTGCAAATTTCTCGACAGAGAGTCAGGCCGATGCCAATTCCAGTCTGAACGGTCGGATCATTTTGATTGATAACCTCGACGATTTCATCGGAAACGCCCGGGCCACTATCACGCATTTCAAGCGAAATAATTTTCGGGGTCTTGTGGAAAACTCGAATCGAGGGCGCAGCCTTCAATCCGCCATGCTTGACAGAGTTTCGCACAAGATTATCGACAAGCAGAGTAAACAAGTCAGGGTCTGCAGCAACCTCAGGCAGATTCTCCTCAACAACAAGTCCAACATCCACAAAATAGGTCGACTTAAAATCAATGATCAACTTCGTCAGAATCGCCTTCAAATCAATATTCACAGGCTTGCTTGGATTCTGATTGCGATCACGTTGTGCCATTTGAAGGATGGTATTCACAATCTGATCAATTTTTTTAATATCCACCTCAAAGACCTCGAGCATAGCGCGATAATCTTCAGGATTTTTTGGGGAATATTTCGATGTATCAATTTCTCCAAGCATCATCGTCAGCGGAGTTCGCACTTCATGAGCTAAAAACCGTGCAAGCGCTTGGTTTGCAAAGGCAGAGGTTTGCACTCTTGTGATCAACTGGTTAATGGCCAACACAATTTCGTCCAAAAAATCGCCGTCTTTAATATCTGGAATCGCACGCCAAGACTTAAGATCATTCTCGCGCATACTTTTCAGCGCGAGAGAAAAATTCCGAACAGGCCGCATCAAGCGACCAGCCATATAACTGGAGATGATGAGCATGGCGACAAGAAGCACCAAGAAGATAAGAGAATATTGAAGGACAGATTCCTTGAGAACCGTGGTCAGCCTCGGCAAAGGCTGACTCATCTGAATAATCCGACGCTCCCCACTAGAAAGTCGATAACTTGCACGATAGGACACATAATTTTTCGGTTGGTCATGAAAGCTTGATCGTTCAGTCAACCCGCTAAAGTCCTCATCCAAGAAAGTGACTTCGTCGTGAGGAAAGTTACTGAACATGAGTATTCCCCATTCATCAAAAATTCGAATAATTCGATAGGACCGAGTGATTGAGAGAACTCCCTTTAAGATATCCGGCAACTTTTCGTTTTCATCCTCGACAGAAAGATCTTGAAGTCCAAAATCAATCAGCCGCACTGTCGAATCGTGCAGGTCCTTCAGAGTATCATTTCTCAAATTCGCGATGAGCAGCATGGTGCTGATAAGAGTGACAATCAGACAGCTAAACGCAGAAGCGAGCCACAATACAATCGTCAGCCGAAATGTGAGCGTTGTTCTACGCGGAAGTTTCATCAGTAATGAGCGAATACCCTACTCCTCGTTTTGAGTGTATCAAAGACTCAAGATTTTCGAGATTAATCTTTCTCTTAAGTCGTCCGACAGCCACATCCACGAGGTTTGATTCCGGGTCAAAGCTCATACTCCAAACTTTCTGCAAAAGCTCCGCTCGACTGAAGACTTTTGTGGGCGCTCCCATCAGTGTCGCCAAAATTCTAAATTCCTTTGCACTTAAATCGATGGAACTCCCATTTCTAAAAACACGCTGGGATTGCAGATCGACCTTAAGGTCCTTATATTCCAAAATATTTGACGAAGCCTGAACGGTTTCGCTAGAAGACTGCCTCGCTAAATTTCGAATCCGCGCCACCAGCTCCTCAACATGAAAGGGCTTGCCCAAATAGTCATCTGCCCCACGTTGCAAACCTTCAACACGTTGTTCCACCTCTGAAAGAGCACTCAAAATAATGATCTTCTGATGTGGAAACAAGCGCCTCAGCCGCGGCAGAATCAAAATCGTATCGTGAGCGTGAAGCAAACGATCGAGTACAAGAACATCAAATTTATGGACCTGTAGAGAAACTTCAATCTCGTCGATTTCGCTCACGCAATCGACAGACATTCCTGCCTGCTCAAGGCCCATTTTAACAAAACGCTGAACTCGAGGCTCGTCTTCGACGAGTAAAACTTTAATAGACATCTTTCGTGCCAATATACCTGAAGCCAACAGATTTTCATCTGTTTTGACGCTCAGAGTGGGAGGGTGAGAGAGGCGACTAAAGGGCTGCAAATCACCTCTCTCTGCGGGTTTGTTCATATGAAGGGACACATTAAAGACTCTAAGCGTCCACCATGGCGAGGACCTGACAAATGACTGACAAAAGCGTCATTTATTGACTCTCCTACAGGAAAGCCTTTATATCGCGAAATCAATGCGCCACATGATCGGATTTTTTTGGGTTCTGATTCCTTTGATTGGCTTCGGAACGGCGCCCGCATTCGCAAGTAGCCGGCCTGATTTTCCAAGTTGTGCATTGGCACTGACCATTCTTGAATTGGCCCGCGGTACAGAAGACCTGGGGCGATCTTCTGACTGGAGACATGAGCTGAGCCAATTTCGAGAGGAGATCATTCGTGATCAAATTCAAAATGGAATGTCAGGCCCAAAGCTTGAACAGCTTCAGCAGATGCAGAATATTACGGAGCGACGCGGCAACCGCAAAATTGTTTTTCAAGTCCATAGAGAAATTCCCCTACATGGCCCTGAAACGCTTCTGCGACTTAGACAGAATATCGCGGGCATTTTGACCCAGACACACGCCAATATATTGGAGTCTGCGAGAGATCGATGGAAGAAATTAAGGAAGTGGAAGTGTATACAATGGTTCTCGATCGCTTGTAGTTTTCTGGTGATGTCGGCTCTTGTCGAAACGAAAGCCCCAGAACTTTTGCGACCATACACTGTCAGCCTTATTGTTTTTGCTGTGATTTCTCTGGCGACGGTGAGAACAATTGCACTGACAGACAATAGGCTTCTAAAACGCGATCGCACAGACCTGAAGAACGTGGAGGCTCTTAACAAAATAACAAACTGGCTCATGTTCCATGTTGCCAATCTATCCGTAGCCCACAGTAACAAAGCCTTTTTTTATGACGAAATGGCCGTGATGAAATTGAGATTAGATACGCAAGCACTGACAAATAAAATTCATTCCCTTGCCACGCCTTCGGACAATCAGCTCACTTTCGCTGATGAACTGGATCGATCAGCCGCTTGGACGACAGCCGTCTCTCAACAAGCCCCTATAGTCATATCTTTAGCCCTTTGGAGGAACGACACTCAAAACCCCTGGAAGATCACACTGACCGTATTTCGGTAAAAACTATCTGGACCTCACTATTCAATTTACCTAGGAATTCCATTGAAATGAATACAACCAGAGTGAGCCCCAACATTTTAGCCATCAAAATATTGATAAGCCTAAATTTCTCTCTGACGACGTGTAAAGCCACTTGCGAAGCTGAGCTTCTAGAGCTGGCAAAGCGGACGGAGCCACCTCGCGCCAGCGCAAATGATACAAGGCCCGACGATCTGGTCATTCGAGAGAGTTGGGCTCCAACAAAATTCACAGATCCCCGTCACCATAATCCAGAAAATTTTACTTATTTGGTGCGGGTGGGTCGACTTGATCTTAACTCGAACTTTCAATCTGCCTCAGTCATTTCGGATGAATTTACGCAGACCTACATGAACGGCTGGGCATATATTCTCGAGGTTCCCGAAGAGAATATGATTGCGTCATGTCCGAAGGATACTGGCCTGACCTCTTCAACATCCGAAAGGGCACTGAGATCTGAAGATCAGCTCTTAAGACTGGCAAGCATCTACAGCTTGCAGGCGCCAAGGAGGCTCATCGCGCAATCTATTGCTCATGTGGCTCAAGATCAATCAATGCGAAAAAGGGCGAGACTCAGTCCGCTGACTTCCAATTGTAATGAAGTTTTTTTCCGCCCCCTCCAGAGCACACTCGGTAGAACCAATTGTGCAAAAATAATTGGTATTGCCTACTTCGCGGATCGACATACCTCGACCGGCATCCCCCAAAGTACTGAGGCAAAAATCGAGGCGCAACGCCTCGGGGTACCAGCCATCGCAATTCCCATTGTCGCTCTCTAGGCTCTTTCAGGATATGTCTTATGAATTGTCAAACCGAGCCTAGAGGTTCGGGGCGCCTAAAATCGACTTTGGCGACAGTGCTATCAGTTGCCATTTCAAGTGAAACACGATTTAAAAATCCGATGCGCTACACTGCCATCATCATTTTTGCAGCCCTCACAACCATGGTACCGGGAGTACCTGGTACCTCTGGGAACATGGTACCTGGTACTCCTGGTACCGCGGTGGTTATTGCAGGCGACTTAAACATTCTTCAAAGTTTTCGCGATCATACGACACTCGAATTCTGGCGCAGTATTCACTGCCTCACGCAGCTTAAAAAAATCCCAGAAGGATTCCACACAAGCTCGTCAGGCTGGTTGAATCCGCTGATTCGAGATCAGCTTGTGATCCCCTATCTTCAGGACGGCGATCAGTCTGTCAGCGCCCTGATGCTGGAGTATCCTCATCACTTAACGGTGATTCGATCAGTCACTCTGGCTGATACTGCCCAGATTGTTCACACTCATCTCTTTCACCGACCTAAGCCACGCAATCTTATTTTTCGAGGCTGCACTAAGGAAGCCATTCTCTTCTTGAGAAACACCCCTGCCGCAATCATTGAAAGCCAGGGCGTTGTGACGAATCCCGATGATTTCATCGCAACCATGAGCCTGTGCGCCAGAATCCAGTCTGAGCAAATGCCGACCTCACCCCTTGGCAAGTTGATCCGTCTAAAGTGGCGACTTCCAGATCTCTTCAATCCTCTCACCCTCGAGACGGAGCAGTGCGCTCACCAAATCCATCAGCGCCAGACCCAATTCGGCGACCTTCTCCATCACGCCACTGAGAGAAATCCTCAATATTTTGGCCTACTCAGCGAGGATTTCGTGGGGCCTTCACTCTTCACCCAAGAATATATTCTCGACACAAAGCAGGGCTTAAATCCGCGAATGAACGCCGCCCAAGCTCTGGAAAAAACGCAAAATCAACCACAAGAAGAGAGAACCATCATCTGGGCGGCCACTCTCAAAGCACTCAGGTCATTGTTGCGAAGACTAACGTCAGTCAGGTTCCCTATCTGGTTGTTCAGCGTTTTGATGAATACGATCCACATTCGAATTCTTTCTCAACCACCGAATCTAAGCCCAAGCGCCTGCCGACGGCGCCTGCGACGGCAAGTGAATATTTTCTCGAAATCACAGAACAAAACCTCTTTGCAACTGAATACCTCATTCTTCCTATCGGTTATGAGCCAGCAGGCAGCACAGATAATGTGGCAGTCTTTGAAGTGGGTCATGGAAATTATAAACTCGGACCTCACAAATCTGCTGTTCGAATTCCGATTAAACGAGTTGAATCTCGAACTCTCTCGAAAGACGAAGCCCGGCGAAACCTCGACATTCAAGAATTGCAAGCAGTAGAGCTCCCTCCGTTTCTTGCAGAAAAAATTCAGCAGATTCAGAGAGGGCTTCAACAGAGTTCATTGACCCCTCGACAGGCAGTCAATGAGCTTTATCGATTTATTACGACTAGTTTTAAGTACGAGGTAGAAGTCCAACACCATATCGGGCTTGAAGAATTGCTCCGCTCGAAGGCATTTCAATGCACCGGAAGTGGCGGACTCATCGTGTATATCTGCCGAAAATTTTTACGTCTACCGGCGCGTGCGTTGCAGGTCTTTCACGGTAAGCATCCGGTGGATCAACCAGAAGAATCGATAGCGGTTTTTCCAGAGCTCCTTCACATGATTAACGAAGTCTATTTTTCTGATACAGGTCTTTGGGAAGCTATCGACGGCACGCCGATGGAGAAAAATGGAGAGATGCCTCCGACAGTCAGCGACAATCGCTTCGTTCCAAATAAAACTGATTCTGATATCTCTCCCACTCCACCTCCACTGAGACAACAATCCACGCCCTTTCATCATGCTCTGCAAAAACCCATGGAACTCGGCCCCGTCCAAGCTCTTCAACAACAAGCATTTCAGGATCTTCGGTCACCAGAAGAACTCTTCTCACGCACACAAGGCTTGCAGCGCACGCTCGATGAACTTAAACGAGGACCAGGCCTGCATCATAAAGAAACCATGAAATTGAAAGAACGAATAGCGGCGTTAAATCTCAATCTTTCGCAAATGATTGAAAGTGGCCACGGTAAAGAGTGGCACCACGGAACATTCGCGACACTCTTCGATGCTCTTCACATCGCTGCCGAAACAAGAAGCTTATCTCCTCACGAATCAGAGATTTTGGCAAAGTTGGAAACCGCAAGAAAGCCTCAAAAATCTGGAGATCCTCATATTGCGCTCGCTAAGCAGATATTAACATCAGTGAACGGTCCTTTACTCAGACTTAAATGGAACAGAATTCTAGATCTCCCAAGCGACGCAACAACGGCTCTTGCTCACCTACTTCGGAGCGATCCCAAGAAACTCCAAAGAATGGCAGTTCTCGCCCGTCTTCGAAAATACTTAAATCTTCCCATTTTAGCGCACGCGGATCTTGTCCCTCAATCTCGGACCACAGCTCAATTCGATGACCTCGGTAAGAAACATCGAATGCAGCGAGTTTCTCTTGAACACCTTCCTGCGTCACTCGAATCCATGGATCTGGAGATGCCGCTTTCGAGTGCGATCGCGCTATCGGCAACTGGAAATCTAGTCGCTCCGCTTCCTGGAAGATCCATTCCCGCAGATCCTCTTTTGAGGGACAACCGGTCGGCATCAACGACGCTCATCTTTGATATTAGCCCTTCAATGGAAGGGCATGGAGAAACTCACCCGGGAGCAAAATATCGATACTTAATTCGAGATATGGCCATTGCATGGATTCTCGATCGAATCGAGTTTTCGATTCGCGAAGGAATACTCCAACGTCACCGACTCGTCCAAATTCCATTTGCGAGCGAGCCTTTGAGTCCAGCCGAGTCGACTGAATATGTGGGCCGTGAGGGCATTTCAGGCTGCCTTTGAATCTTTACACTCG
>CAZVFP010000001.1:219974-390012 GCA_964626465.1 uncultured Bacteriovoracaceae bacterium
AGTATTGAAGCGGCAATCACGAGCGCACTCAACAATGAAATAATCGATCTAGAACGCGATCCCTCATCAAGACTTATCAGAATGATTCTCATTACCGATGGAAACTCAAATGAGGATATTAATCTCGAGAAACAACTTGAACGATTGCGATCGTTAAACGGCACAGGCAAAATTGTTTTTCAATGCATCATGGTAGGGCACTATAATGACGGGCTTGCTCAACTTGTGGCTCGATCTCATCAGCATGCTGGCGTGGGCTTTGATGATGCATCCATCGTGTTTATACCAGACGCGGAAATTCCACCCCTCATGGACGTCGCAAAATTTGATGCGGATCTCAGAGCTCATGGCCCACAAATTGATCCCGCTCTCTTGAGCATGCAGGATCTAAGCACGATAGAAGGCCTTTTAAAATTCGTACCATCAACAACTCATCAATCCGAAGTGATCTCTAGGCTTTCACTCGCTCGCGGAACAACGGACAATTCCAAAATTGATCCGGAGCTCGCAAAAGACATTCAGGACATATTAATCAGAATTCACTCGATGCCAGATTTACTCCCCCTTCAAGACAGAAAATCAATCTTGGATGGGCTCATCCGACGAGCATGCCAGGACTGGGCGAGAACCGTGGATTCTATTCTCGGTTCATTTACGCCGAACGATCTTGATTTCTTAAGGGATTGGATTGAAAAGGGAAATCCAAGGCCATGAGGAGGCAATCGATCTCATTTCTCTTGTTCTTTTTCATGGCACCTGGATTCGCGAAAGCTGTTTCTTCCGGTGATAAAATCATTCTGAACTCACTCCACCATTTTGCCACATCCGCACTTTGCAAGACTTTAGTCGCATCATTAGGCACTGACAGAAATGCACCCTTTGTTGAGGCCCTTCAACAAAAAATTGTAAGCCCGACAATTCAAAATCCCTCGGTCTTTAAAGCCCTATCTCGGCCAGGCTTTATTTGGCCGATAGTTGATATAAATTCTGACAAGTATACATCCACAAATCCGGAGACTGCGCCATTGTCTATCTCCGCTGCGCAAGCTCTCCGCTCTGCACTTCAAGTTCCAGAAAAAATAATTTTTGATACAAAGATCTCAAGACCCGCGTATATAAAATTGCTTCAAGAACTAACCGATTTGTACGTCGCGATTTCGGAACCATCCTTGCGATTCTTAGGCGAGCATGAAAAATCTCAGCGAAATTGGAGAATCCGTCTCGAACAGCTTTCGAATTTAAAGCTCGTCGCCGCTGGAACCATTCCCTATATATCACTGCTCTCTCTCGCCTCTTTGATTGCTCCAAAGCTGATCGCCCGGACTGATCCCGCTCATTGTTTTGCCGCTTTCGTAGTCAGCATCACAGCTTCATTGCTGTCCGCTATCCTTGTTCGAAATATGCCCTTCTTCAGCCCAAATATGCCCTTCTTCAGAACTATTCGGTATTTTAATATCACAAAGGTACGAAAATTTTTACGTCATGAAACTTTAAATATCTGGGTCCAAAGCCCCAATTCTTCATCACATTACTTAGCGATTATAACTCCGATATTCGAGGAAGGGTCTCAGGCCGGCGACGACAAATCAAAGATTGCTCTCACAGCGGATGACGAATTGGCAGAAGTCCTCACCCAAGCCCATGATCCAAAAAATCTGAGATATCTTGTGCTGGAATTCCTTCAATCAGCCGACAGCGATGAAGTTTTTGTTCGAGGTTCAATAAGACACCAACCATTAATTCGTGAAGCTCCTTGGAAGTAAAATCCCCGCCATGAAACTCAAGCCATGCCACATCATAAGGCTTCTCTTCGCACTCCACGCATTCTGGCTATCACTCGTCCCGTCACCAAGTTTCGCTGGAAATCATTTTCGAGAGCAGTTTAAAACGGCTTCACTTCACTATCTCGCCACTTCAGCGCTCTGCCAACCCATGCTTGCGTCACTGGCCATCGATCCGGCCGAACCATTTGCCAATGGATTTCGAGAGATGATTTTTCGGTCTACGCTTTCTGACCCAGACAAATTCAACTCTGCTGAACTAGAACACCGGGGATTAAAACTTTCTGGCATCTCGACGGGCGGGCCTCTTCCGATAGTCTTAGCACACGACGAAATCCAGCCTGTCGAACGAAGAGCTCTATTTACCAAGATTTTAACCCCTCCAAAAAACCTACTATTTGATTCAAGAATGCGGATGACTGACTATGTGTCGCTGCTTCTTCGCATCCAACAAATCCAGTCGAAACTTGACGCAGTCGTCGAGCAAGAAGCGCAACTCCAGAATGACGGTCGTTTATCAAAACTTCATGCCCTTTTAAAAAAAACGTTGAACCCTGAAAGAGCTTCGTTACGTGCCGCTTCTTTATTTGCCATTGTTTCTCTGGGAATTTATTACGAAACTGGATTTAAAAATCCAGGGGTGCCTATCATTAGTTTTTTAGCCGCCTACTATGTATGGCAAGCAAGGTGTAATGTCATCCGTCTCTGGGCTTTATCTGCCCGAGCATCCTTGCTTGAACTAAAGGCTTTTTTCATTTCACTTTCTCGCGAACCACAGTCTGGTGTTAGATATATCGCCATCAGCATTCCCATCTACGATGAAGCACTCAAGATCTCACCAACACACACAGACCGCAAAGACGTCACTGACCTCACGACCGATGACTTGATTGCTCGGGCACTCTATCAGCAACATGATCCAAAAGACCTCAGAGACCTCGTGCTTGAATTCATCACATCAGCAGACAGCGACGAAGTTCTGGTTCGAGGTTCAATCAGAGAACCAAGCGACACCAACCATCCAAACGATTAATTTTTGGAATACGACGAATGCGATGGCGATTGAAAAAGGCCTCTGCATAGAGCGCCTCGATCTCTTCGATATCTTCGTGGAGCAAACCTGAAAGAATAATTCCGGTGGACGGTTTCGTGAACTGCACCAACTGGTTTACATAATCCTTAAGAACGGACGAAATAATATTGGCAATGACATAATCAAAAGCCACGCCAGCGTCTTCGTCCAATCTGTTTTTCAAAATTATTTTATCGTTTACGCCGTTCAATAAAAAACTTTCCTGCGCACTTTCACAGGCCTGCTCGTCAATTTCAACTGCCGTCACTCTGGCCCCTCTCAACGCTGCGGCCACAGCTAAAATTCCAGATCCGGATCCAAAATCCAAAACCGAAAAATTGCGGAGATCCCCGAGGGCGCCTATTGCCTCCAGACAAAGTTGGGTTGTCGGATGAGTTCCAGTGCCAAATCCCATCGAAGGATTGATAATGATTTTCTGAAGAGTGCCGCCCCCATCACTTTGCGATGCATTCTCGGGAATCACGATTCTCCAATAGGGTGGCAAGTCGATTCCCCGAAAGGCGGCCTTCCATGGAGCATTCCAGTCTTCGGAAGCAATCTCCTCGTGAGTGACTTCTAAATCAGGGCATACTTTCTTAATTCTCTCGATGGCATCATTGAGAGAATCTGCATTTCCAAAGTAGAGAATCAGTTCATCTGAATCATGAACAAAATCTTTTTCAAAATTCTCTGCGGATGGAGAATCACTCACCGCCAGAATTTCGTAATTTTTGTTGGTGCCTTGATAAGCACCCGAAAATTCTGGAAGATCCGCGACAATATCAAGCACCTGATCGTGCCAAGCTCGATGATGCGCGCGGCTCTTGACTCTTAACGACTGCATCGCATTCATCTGACGTCTCAGGCCACTTTGTGTTTTTCTCCCGCATGTGCTTCTCTGCGATTCCACAGCTTCAACAAGCGAGATCGACCACCTTCGATCAAAATAAATGCCGCAGGCACCACGACCAGTGTTAAGAGTGTCGAACTGACAAGGCCCCCAATAATCGCTACTCCCATACAAGTTCTTTGTTTTGATGCCTCATTGAGCCCAATAGCAATCGGCATAATGCCGGCAATCAACGCCATGGTCGTCATCAATATGGGGCGCAATCGTTTTCGACCTGCATCCAACATGGCATCCACAGAACTCGCACCTTCGGCCATTTTCTTTACAGCATGATCGACTAAAAGAATTGAATTTTTGGATGCAACCCCAAGGAGCATAACAATGCCCAAGAGTGAAAATAAATTCACTGACTCATGCATGATAAAAAGACCAACAATAGAACCACAGACGGCAAGCGGCAACGCGAGCATGATCGTCAAAGGAATAATGAAAGATTCATAAAGACTCGCAAGAACCAAATAAATAAATAGAATTCCTAGCCCAAAAGCGATTCCCATACTTCGACCCATCTCTTGAAAATTTTCTGCTTGGCCAACAAAAACATATCCAATACCCGCCGGCAATTTAATGTCGGTCTTAAACCACTTCTCAATATCCGAAATCACATCGCCCATGCCTCCGCCTGGCGCAATATCAGCATTGATCTGGATATAACGAGCTCGATCAAGTCGTGTAATCTTTGCAGGCCCAGTCGTCGCCTCTGGCTTTGAGACAGCCGCAAGTGGAATCAACGATCCATTAATATTTGGAACATAAATTCGATCAAAAAACTGTTTCAAATTTCTTTGATCTTCTTGCAACCGCACGCGCACATCGTATTCGATTCCACTTTGTCTAAACTTCGCCGCTTCAACTCCTTCAAGTTGAGTTCTCAACTCCATCCCAACTGTTTTGGGAGCAACTCCGAGTTGCTCCATTTTCGTCAAATCTAAATTAACTCGAAGTTCGGGCTTTCCGGGTCGATAATCTAGGTTCACATCCTTCAAACGATTGTCGGTCTTTAGGCGGTCAAAAATCTTTGTCGCATATTCTTCGAGTAACTTTTGATCATGGCCAACGATATTAATATTAAACGGACGAAGCCCAGCACCTACCCCATCAAAATCCACGACGCGAACATTCGCAAAGGCATAAGGTCTTAACGCTGCTCTAATCTTGTCTTTCACTTCACTCGTATTTTGATTTCGTTTTTTTGCAGGAACTAACTGAACATAAATCTCCGATTGATTCGCCTCACCATCTTTGTTTCCTACTTTCATCGCTGTCACCATCACTTCTGGATTCAGCCGGATGGTATCATCAATCTTCCGAGACACTTCGCTCATTGCCTGCAGACTTGAGCCAGGCGGCAAATCAAATCGAACATTGAATTCACCCGCATCTTGCGTGGGCAAGAATGTCTTCGGGACGAAACGCCCAAAGGACATCATGATGACGAAAACAACAAAAGCCATACCGAGAACCATCCACGGACGGCGGACTCCTCGCTCAAGAATCACACCATAGCGTTGATCAATTACGCGCTGAACTTTCTCAAATCCATCTATTAAGCGCGCATTCAACCTTCCAAGAAACGACGTGGGTTGAGCGTGGATATCACCCGCAAAATAGGCCGACAGCATTGGGGCAATCGTCAACGCGTCAAAGAGAGAAATAATCATCGCAAAACAGATAACAAAACCAAACGGTTTCAAGAATTGCCCGATGACCCCGCTAATAAAACCCACTGGCCCAAAGACCGCGAGAACCACCAGCGTTGTTGCAATGACTGCAAGTCTCACCTCGCCAGTGCCTTCCAATGCCGCACGAACTGGCTTCAAACCTTCTTCTAGTTTCCGAAAAATATTCTCACGAACGACAATCGCATCATCGATCAATAAGCCCACTGATAGGCTGAGAGCCAGCAATGTCATCACGTTAATTGTGAATCCGGCAATCGCAATCAGAACAAATGCACCAATGAGAGAGTTAGGCAAAGCCAGTCCAGTAATGATTGTTGAACGGATACTCCCTAAGAAAAAGTAGACCACAATCACAGCCAGAAGAATTCCGATAAATATAGACTCCTGCACGTCTAAAATATTCCAGCGAATCCACTGGGCTCCATCGCGAATCACAGAGATCTCCGCGTCCTGTCCAGATTTTTTCAACTCATCGTTGATCTTTGTGACACGAGCTAAAACACCGTCAACGACCTTCACCGTATTGGCACCCGACTGGCGATAAATATTGAGAAAAACAGATTTCTTACCATTCACATAAGCTTCAGTTTTTTTGTCCACCAATGTGTCGGACACTTGCCCCAGCTGTGAGACAGTCACGGGGACGTCATTTCCCAGAAAATTAACAATCACTGACTCAATATCTTTGATTGTTTTGAATTCAGCCATCGTTCTAAAGATTGTTTCATCCCTTGATTCTTCAATCTTTCCTGCCGGAATATTTTCACCACTCGCCGAAATTCTCGACGCCACTTGACTGGCAGACACTTCAAATGACTTCAATTTTTTTCGATCCAAAGAGACATGAATCTCCCGTTTGCGGCCACCAACAATTTCGACAAGCCCCACTTGGTTGACCTGCTCGATCTTTGGCTTAATTGTTTCATTCGCCAAATCATAGAGTTCGCCATCTGAAAGTGCGCTACTTATGCCAACAATGATCACCGGCTGATCGGATGGATCAATTCTTTTGATGACGGGCTCCTCAATATCATTCGGAAGATTTTTTCTAGCGGAACCCACGCGATCCCTCACCTGCTGTTCTGCGAACTTGATATCCGTATCTAAATTGAATTCAGCGACAACAACACTGACCCCATCTTGATTAATTGAACTCAATCGCTTAATCCCCGGAAGCGAACTCATTTCGTCCTCAAGCGGCTTCGAAACGAGCGTTTCAATTTCAGCAGGCCCAGCGCCTCGATACGGAGTAGTCACCGTGACAACAGGAAATGTGACATCCGGAAATAGATCGACCCCCAGTTTCGACATTGAAACAAGGCCAATCACAAGCACGAGAAAAGTAACGCAGGTGATAAATACAGGTCGTTTAATGGAAAGATCAGCGAGATTCATAAATTCCTCTCAATTTATAAGTACAACTTCAACTTTGCGTAGAGTGTCAGAGCTTTTGCCTGCGCATCCAATCGTGCAAGCTGCGCACTTGAAAAATCTTCTTCAGCTTGAATCAACTGAAACGTAGTCGTTCGCCCACGATCAAAAAGTTTCTGGTCAGACTCCAATCTCTTTTTTTGAGCAGATTCCACATCGAGCCTCAACTTCAACAGATTGACGCCTTCCTCAAATGAGTGCCTTAAATTATAGAATTCCTGACGATTCTGAAATACAACAGCTTCTTTTTTGAGCTGGGCTGCCTCAATTTCTTCAGCCCAACCAGATCGCGCAGCCGCCAAATTGAAAATCGATAAAGGCACTGTGAGAGAAAGCCCAAGGCTGTATCCGTTATCTTTAAATTGAAATGAATTCGCAATGGCCGCCTTCGACTCGCCAGAATTAGCCTGTCCGCTCGACATAAAGGATGTATAGAATCTAAGGTCTGGACTATTTTTTTCTCTCGCGCTCTGAGCTTCGGCCGCTTTCGCATCCAAAGAATATGATTGAGCTAGATAATCATCCCGCACTTTTAGTTCCTCAGGAACTTTCAGAGTTAAGATTTCATTCAGATCCAGCGCTGCAGACAGTTCCTCAACCTCTTCACCAGGAGTCGCCCTCATTGTATTGAAGACATAACGCATTTCTCGTTCAAGGCTCTTAAACGATTCCAAAACCGTTCTTCGCAAAGCCAAATTGGCTGAGGCCTGAGATAAACTGCTTTCATTGACCAGATCCACCATCGATTTCTTTCGATTCCATTCATAGAGACGCTCTGACCGCTTGAGCGAATTTTTTTGAAACTCCACGCTTGATCTTGCAAGAACGAGATTCCAGTATGCTGCCTCTGCGTTGGCCAAACCCAATTTGGCTTGATAGAGCTCAGAAAAATGAGACGCCATTGCCGCTGATTCAACAAAATTCTTATGCGCTCGAACTTCAGCACCTAAAATATTTCTCCAGAGCGAGGCCACTAACAAAATCTGATTTTGAGAATACGAATAGGGAGTCCCCGTATATCCAATTAAATTTTGCTTCTGAAAAATCGAAGAGACTTCAATATCTAATCCAACCGGCGTTTGCTCTTTCACTCCAATTTTTGAGGAATATTGACTCTCGGTCGCTACAGGAAATGTGGCCTTGACGAAATCATCTTGAAAATAGGACCCATCTCCAACAAGTGTCGGCAAGACAACAAGATTCGCCTCTTCAGCACGCTTGAGCGCTGCTTGAGCCGATTTTTGAGATCCTTGAATTGATTTCTGCCGCGTCGAAACTTGGTCAATATATTCCGACAAAGTCAATGCATCTATATTCTCTAGGAATATGCTCACCGACAAAAATAGAAACAGACTGATGGATTTGGTCATTTCTCTTAGTGTGATGATTTGATTGAAATTGATCCACGAAATTTCAAAAAATGCATAGGTGCACTCTGACCGAATTTGCCGGATCATAGTTCTGGATTTGGAAAACCGGAGGAATTCAGTTAAACTTCTCTTATGGCCAGATTATTGCATTTAACAAGCTCCGACAGGCAAAAGGGCTTTAGTCTGATTGAGCTTGGAATTGTTTTGGCCGTCGTCGCAATACTCGCATCTGTCGCCATTCCGAGTTATCAACTCTATATTCGTCGTGGATATCTGTCAGAAGCAAAGACCACCATGGCACTTATTCAATCGTCGCTTCAGGCCTATTATGACGCAGATAATGATTGCTTCAATTCGGCGCCAGCTCATCCTGCAATTGTTCCCAAGGGCACACCCGTTGCATGGGATCCAGCCCCCGCGGCCTGGGGACCGGGTCGTCTCAATCTAAAGCCAGACAGATTTGTTCGTTTTCAGTATGAAGTCATCGCATCGAATACATTTGATCCTGCCAAGAATTGCGGAGCTCCCGTTGATCGAACGACCCTCGGAAGCCTCGGATGTGTCAGCGCGAGTGATATTTCTACTAAAATTCTGGACCCAAAACTTTTCCCCAAAGACTGGTATATCATTGTTGCCCGCGGCGATTTAGACGGCGATGGGCAAACATCTACCCTTCTTCAAACAATGCGCAACACGAATATGATCACTTGCGATGAACTCGAGTGAATGATTAACGTATTTGTGTTATGCCTCAAAAAACTTTCGAGCCTATTGAGTCTCTTTTCAGACCTCCCCACTGCAACTGGGAAACTTACTTAAAAAAATATCAATTCTCGATTGAAAATCCAGACGCCTTTTGGAAAGAGAAATCGACTCGACTTCAGTGGATGAAACCATTTTCTAAAGTCCGATCAACACAATTTAAGAAACCAGTGCAGATTCGATGGTTCGAAGATGGCCAACTCAATATCGCGGCAAATTGCCTCGATCGCCACTTGCCACGAGCAAAAAATCGCGCTGCCATCATTTGGGAACCAGACCATCCAGCTCAACTCAAAAAAATTCTCACTTACGGCGAACTCCACCGAGAGGTCTGTAAATTATCAAATACCCTGACGGCCATGGGCGTAAAGCGAGGCGATCGAGTGACGATCTACCTTCCCATGATTCCGGAGACAGCCATATCTATGTTGGCCTGCGTGCGGATTGGGGCTATCCACTCGGTCGTATTTGGTGGATTTTCAGCAGATTCGGTCGCCGATCGTATCCAAGACTGTAAAAGCGATTTCGTGATCACCGCAGATGAAGGCTTGCGCGGAGGCAAAAGAATTCCGTTGAAAGCAACAGTAGACGAAGCCTTGAAGAAATGCCCGCAGGTTAAAAAAGTTCTCGTCGTCAAGCGAACAGGTGGCGATATTCCATGGAATCCAAAGCGTGATTTTTGGTTTCACGAGCAAATGGAAAAGGCGTCCGAACGTCATGATCCCGTTCCTCTGAACGCCGAAGATCCTTCATTTATTCTTTATACGTCCGGATCTACGAATAAGCCGAAGGGAGTCGTTCACACGACCGCAGGCTATCTGCTTCACGCAGCGCTGACGCATCACTATATTTTTGATTTGCATTTCGATGATATTTATTTTTGTACTGCAGATCTCGGCTGGATCACGGGGCATTCATACGTTCTCTATGGGCCGCTCGCGAATTGCGCAACAACCGTGATGTTTGAAGGCACTCCGACATATCCTGATCCTTCGCGTCTCTGGGAGATCGTCGATCAATATCTTGTTTCAATTCTCTATACTGCACCCACCGCAATTCGAGCGCTCATGCGCGAGGGAAATTCTTTTGTGACTAAAACGTCGCGAAGATCGCTTCGCATTCTGGGGAGTGTTGGCGAACCGATCAATCCAGAGGCTTGGCTGTGGTATCACGAAGTCGTCGGAAAGAAGCGCTGTCCGATCATGGACACTTGGTGGCAAACTGAAACTGGCGGCATTCTGATTTCGCCACTTCCTGGAGCGACCACTTTGAAACCAGGATCCGCAACCCTCCCATTTTTTGGAATCGAACCTGCCATCGTTGATGGTGATGGAAATGAGCTAACAGGAGCCTGTGAAGGAAACCTCGTCATCAAGAATTCATGGCCTGGCCAGGCAAGAACGATCTACGAAGATCACGCCAGATTTGAAGAGACTTATTTTTCGAGCTATCCCGGATATTATTTTACGGGAGACGGCTGCCGACGTGATGAAGACGGGTATTACTGGATTACAGGCCGAGTGGACGATGTGATTAATGTGGCCGGACATCGCCTGGGTACTGCTGAGATTGAAAGCGCCCTCGTTGGACACAAACATGTCGCGGAATCTGCAGTCGTAGGATTTCCGCACGATCTAAAAGGACAAGGCATCTATGCTTTTGTCACACTCAAGAACGAGATCACGCCAACAGACGATCTGAAAAGGGAACTTATCCAGTGGGTCAGAAAAGAAATCGGGCCCATCGCAACTCCAGATATCATTCAATGGGCCCCAGGACTTCCGAAAACTCGATCAGGAAAAATCATGCGTCGTATTCTGAGAAAAATTGCAGAGAACCAGCATGACAATCTTGGAGATACGACAACCCTTGCAGATCCCAGTGTCGTACAAAACATCATTCAGGGTCGCAAGGACCTTGCATGATGGGCGAATTAGAACGCCTAGTGGCGCAACGCCGTTCTTTTAAAAATTTTTCGTGGTTCTAAAAAAAATGTTTCGAGAGAGTCAGAGGCTTCCTGATAGTTCTTTGCCTTCTTCATGAGCGCATAGAGAGTATGGCCATACTCCAGCCAAACAGATCCGTGATAGAGCAAGAATCGGATTTTTCTCAAACCCTTCTCTTCAGGATAGCAGTCTCTTGAAATCTGAAGCACTCTCTTCAGAAAGCGACCATACAATGCAGCTTCCGCATGAGAATCAATGTCTTCGTAAGAAAGTGGTGAGCGATAGGAGATTAACCACGGCTTAGCCAAAAGCGCTCGTCCGATCATGACTCGATCACAACCTGTTTCATCCATCATCGCCGCGATATCTTCAGCACATTGAATATCCCCATTTCCAACAACAGGAATTTTCAGCTCTGATTTGAGAAGACGAATTTGATTCCAATCGGCCGACCCTCGCCTTTTCTGCTCAGCCGTTCGCGGATGCAGGGTGATCCAAGCGGCTCCGACCGATTCCAAGCGTTTCACAAAATCGACCAAAAATTTCTCGTCACTCTGAAGACCTGCACGCAATTTCACAGAAACAGGAAGCTTCGTATTCTTCACTGCAATTTCAGTCACCCGTGCCGCATACGAAGAATCCCCCATCAACGCGACACCATAGTTGTGTTGTAGGGCTCTCTTCACGGGGCAACCCATATTGATATCGATAGCCTTAGCTCCCCAATCTTCCAGTTTGCGAATTGAATCGCTCATCAACTTTTCTTCATTTCCAAGAAGTTGCGGGCAAAGACCATTGTTGCGGTCATCGAAAATTATTTCTTCGGTCTGGTTGCAATTTTGATACGGCAATCGTCGGCTAGAAAGCATTTCAGTCGGCCAGATTGTTTGCTGACCAGGCTCCAGAAATTCTGCGACAGCCTGGCGAACAGCATAATGAGACAACCCAACCATTGGCGCCATCATCACCTGAGAATTTGAAAGTTTACTAAGCATCTTTCAAATCTTCGAGATGCAAATTTCTTAATGGCTTAGA
The DNA here is from genome assembly GCA_964626465.1 of uncultured Bacteriovoracaceae bacterium. Taxonomy (GTDB): domain Bacteria; phylum Bdellovibrionota; class UBA2394; order UBA2394; family UBA2394; genus CAZRCG01. The sequence goes on from CAZVFP010000001.1 coordinate 231,964, forward strand.
CAAAAAGGCGATTACTCCCACCACCAGCAAAGTGAGAGAGCCCCCGACAATAACTGACGGAACTGCCCCAAACCACCGTGCTGTGACTCCTGATTCAAATGCTCCGAGCTCATTCGATGAACTGATGAAAATGCTGTTCACCGCCGAAACACGTCCTCGCATCTGAGATGGAGTTGTCACCTGAAGTATTGCAGCTCGCAACATGACACTCACCGCATCAAATGCGCCACTGAGACCTAAAATCACAATCGTAAAAACGAAACTGCGAGAGATCGCAAACAAGATCATGCACGCGCCAAAGATTCCCACCGACGCCAGCAGAAGCTTTCCAGAATTTTTATTCGGCAACCGATGGGTCAGCAATAAAGCCATAAAAAAAGCCCCGATCGTGGGTGCAGCTCGCATCCAACCCAATCCCTGCGGGCCCACCTCGAGGAGATCAGCAAAAATTGGAAACAAGGCCACAGCACCTCCGAATAAAACAGCGAACAAATCAAGACAGAGCGCTGAAAGAACGATCTTGTTTTGAAATACAAAACGCAATCCAACCGTCAAACTCCGAAGAAATGGTTCCTTTGTTCCCGTCGTCTCTAAAATCAGAGGGCGAGATGGAATAAATGAAATCGAAAAAACAGCTAGCCCAATTAAAATCACGGTCAGCAGATACACCATTTCCACATCAACATATCCATAGATTAATCCCCCCAAGGCGGGGCCCAGCGACGCTGCGATCTGCCATGCCGTCGTATTCCAAGCCGATCCACGAACCAGCTCTGCACGAGGAACAATTTCACCAAAGAGGGCAAAAAAGCCGGCCGCCAAAAATGCACGCGCGATTCCGGAGAGAAAAATGGCAGCGTAAATCCCATAGACAACAGTGTTAGTCGAAAAATCAAACGTCGAATGACTCACAAAAAAAAGAGAACACGAAGCAAAAAATTGCAGTAATAATGCCGCCAACACAATGGGCTTTCGCCGATAGTGATCGACGCAAAATCCACCAATCATTGCAAATCCCACTGCTGGAACAACCTCTGCCAGGCCAACAAGCCCCAGCGACAAGGGATCATGAGTGAGCTTGAAGATTTGCCACGCGACCGCGGTCGCCTGCATTCTTAACGCGACGGTCAGAACAAAACGTGACGTAATGAAAGCCCGAAAGGACGCCTGTTGCAAAATAGTATATGCACGATTCATCGAGACTCCATTTTCATTTGAATGAGTCTCTCAGAAATGAGTCACTTCACTCAAGCACTGTGCATCGGGTATCTTGAACGACCCGCTCGCCACTAGCGATTTGGCGCCTGATGACCGTCGACATGATCTTCCTGTCTGCAAATACAATGCTTCTCGGACGGCTTTCGGCCGCATCAAGCCCACCATCCATCCGTGGCTCAGATCGCTGAACACAGAAGAGCTGAGATCTCTCCGATTGGTCTTTCACTCGAAACAACGAGTAATGCTCCACACAATCGCCTATTCGATGGGAGGCGTCGTCATATCCACAGGCCACGATGGGCACGAAGATCGATCCCGTCACACGTTCTGAAAACTCCTTCCAAAGCTGCGTACTGACCTTATCGAAAATGGCAATCGCGTCACTCCCGGTAAACGCAAAAGACCGGCGCTCACCATCTCCCCAGGGGGAAACAAAGAGCGGATTCAGCGGAACTCTAAATTTTTTAACCTGCCCATCGCTCTTGTAACTACAGAGAATATCACTTCGTTCACGGTCTGCATCACAGGCAGCTGAATCGAAAGGGCTACTTTCATAGAGGCGAACAAAACCTTCCGCCGCCTCTGAAGTCCAACTGATAGGCTCCGCATCCAGGCTGCAAAGCGCAAACGGAATTATCCCAACAACTAAAAATTTCCACTTCATCTTAAGCAGCATCATCCCCCCCTCATGGATTTAGAGCCGGCCCAACCGGCTCCTGATGCTCCAAGACTAGGATTTTACATCGAGAAGTTCAACTTCAAAGATGAGTGTCGAATTTGGGGGAATGCCACCTTGGCCGGACGGGCCATAAGCAAGTTCGCTCGGGATGAAAAAACGAGTCTTTCCGCCAACTTTCATTAATTGAAGACCTTCTGTCCAACCTTTGATCACGCCGTTTAATGGAAATTCAATCGGTTCATTTCGTTTATACGAACTGTCAAACTCAGTGCCATCAATCAAGGTTCCTCGGTAGTTCACCTTTACCTTGCTTGTCGCTTTTGGACTCGACCCGGTGCCTTCTTTCAAAGTTTCGTACTGCAATCCTGAAGAAGTGACTTTAATTCCAGGCTTCTTCTTATTTTCCTCTAAAAAGGTTTTTCCTTTGCTTATTCCCTCTTCAGCGGCCTTTTTGTTTTTCTCAACCATTTGTCCCTGAAGTCGCATCATCACTTCCTGAACTTCCTTTTCGTTCAATTTATTTGGCTCACCAGCAAGTGCTGATTTAATCGACGCTGATAAGATATCGGCATCCACTTCCAACCCTTGCGCTTTAAGATTTCCACCAATCTCTTGCCCAATAATATAACTCACTTTTTGAGTATCAGTTTCCAATGCTGCACCCGTTCCTTTCGAATCTTTTTTCTTACACGCTGAAACATTCAATGCGACTAGCGCGGTTAATATAAAAACGACTTTTGTTGATCTCATGATCGGCTCCCAAAATATTTATCGATTAAAAACTCAATCCAAAGACGATGTCATAGACTTGGATTTCAGGCCATATCAAAAAGAAGAAACTCAGAATTTGCAGCCCATTGAACCTTCAAATGAGTAGAATCCGAAACTGCTAATCCGTCCCCCACTGCCAAACTCAGATCGCCAATGCCGACAGAGCCTTCCAGAACCTGGATCCAAAATTTTCGACTCTTGTCTGAGATTGACCACTCACCCTCAGTCTTAGATTTACAAGCCCAAAGATCCACATCTTGGTGGAGAGAAATTGAGCCCTCACGCGCCTCCTGGGACGCCACCAACACGGGGCGATTCAACTGAAGCTCTTTCAAAAAGGATTTTTGCCCATAGCTCGGCTCGTATCCCTTTTTATCTGGCAAAATCCAGATCTGAAAAAGATGAGTTTCTTGATCTTTAAAATGATTGAACTCAGAATGCTGAACGCCTATTCCTGCACTCATCCGTTGGACATCCCCTGGATAAATGACCGTCGAATGTCCTAAGCTATCACGATGTTCTAATGCACCAGCGGTGACGTATGAAATGATCTCCATATCACGATGACCGTGCATCTGAAAACCACCGCCTCCAGCAATTCGATCATCATTGATGACTCTCAAAACTCCAAAACCCATCTGGCGTGGATCATGATAGTCCGCAAAAGAAAATGTGAAACGCGAGTCCAACCAGCCGTGATTCGCTCGTCCGCGATCGGCACTTTTTCTAATCGTCATCATTTTTAGGGACTTTCAACAAAAACTTAATTGGATTGTGATCGGAGTAATTCATTCGAAATTTATCGTGATCGTAATCGATCCAAGCTCCAGCGGCATTCTCACGACCTCCGGGATAGTCCTCACCTGGATGCAAAGTCTGCCACCGCGATTTCATTTTATCGATGAGAGAAATAACAATGAAATTTTTCGATTTTTGGGAGGCCGTTAAACTTTCTGGCAACTCCGCTTCTGTTGTAAAATCCGGGTTATAGAATACCTGTTCGTAAGGCTTGCCTTTTTTCCTCTGCGGCATGGTATTTGTTGGATCACAATCTTCATTCAATGAGCGCCATTTATTTTTAGCGTCTGCACGCGACAAAATTCGCGCCAATTCCGCTTTCTTTTGAATATTTGTATCTCCTAAAACAATGAAATCGTGCTCTTGTTTGGAGTGATCAGCAATCCACTCATCAATGGCCCGTAGCTCTTTCTGCCGGTCTAAAACTTTTTTTGCCTCCGCCGCTAAATGAACAGGAATTAAAACGAAATCGAGTCGCTTATTTTTCGAACGAAACGGAAAGGCAAATGGCACTCGATCAAATTTATCCGACCCAGCTCTGTACCTATCCAAAAATCCATAGGGCAAATCTTTTGCGATCTCGAGTTTTTTTGAATTAAAAAACGCCAACCACCATTCAGATGCAGTCGTATTGCTGTGATGTTTTTGGGGACCCGTATCTTCATCCGAAAGAATGAAGTCGATGAATCCAACGCTCGCCATCGCATCAAAAAACTCTGTCGCTTTGGGCTCGGGAATGATCGGATCGAAACGCACAATGCCCGGGTTGAACAACATTGCATCAAGTGCCTCTTGGGTAGTGCCAAATTCAGGTCCTGGCGGAAATACCCTTAAGTTCTGTGGAGCTGCTAAATATTTTTTGCTCTTCAAATTGAGAAGATCATAAGCGTCTCGAGGAAAAATTGGAAAATTATTCAATGCGCTACGCCCCAGGTACTGCTCGCTTGGAGGCGCGACAAGCTCTTCAACCACCACAATATCGCAGCCCTCATCTTTCAAAAGCTGCGCCAGGCCTATGTTATCTCTTTCTTTTGTAAAACCAAGAAATTGAATATTAAATGAACAGACCCAAATCTCGTTAGAAGCCGCAATCACACCATTCAGGCCGATCGCGCTCCAAACAAAAACAGATAAAAGAAACCTTTTGAGATCAAAGTTCTGAAATGTCACAGAGCTATTGTATACCCGATTCAAAAACTGAGTCGAGAAGGCAGCCTCGAGCATTTTTTTTAATTGAACACTTTGGACTTCGATTTAAAACTGATATGGCTAGCCCCATGAGTCAGAAGTCTGGGCTAAGCGGCCATCCAAAGGGTTTATATGTCTTGTTTTTCACTGAAATGTGGGAGCGTTTTTCTTATTACGGAATGAGAGCTCTTCTCGTTTTGTATATGACGAAATACCTTTTGTTTGACCCAGAAAGAGCTCGCTCAGTTCTCGGTTACGAATCACTCGAAAAATTGCTGATCAGTCTCTATGGCGAGCTCAATGTGCAGCAAATGAGTTCCCAAATTTACGGCCTCTATACCGCTTTGGTCTATTTGACTCCTATTTTTGGGGGCCTCATTGCCGACCGACTGATTGGCCAACGGCGCAGTGTCTATGTCGGCTCAATTGTTATGGCAATTGGCCACTTCCTCATGGCCTCAGAATCCATGTTCCTCTTTGCGCTTCTCACATTGATCGTGGGCAATGGCTTTTTTAAACCCAATATTTCGACCCAAGTAGGCAGTCTATATGCCGAAGGCGATCCTCGTCGTGATGGAGGCTATACACTTTTCTATATGGGAATTAATTTAGGAGCTTTCTTTTCGCCACTCGTTTGCGGAACACTTGGCCAAAAGATTGGGTGGCATTATGGATTTGGCGCGGCAGGTATTGGGATGCTTGTTGGACTCGTTGTCTACCACTTTGGTAAAAATTTGCTCCCGCCTGACTCACGCAAACAAGCAGACAAAACAAGAGCTGAAGCTCGTGGAATGACCAGTGATGAATGGAAGCGCGTCGGCATTATCTGTTTGCTCGGATTTTTCAATGTTGTCTTTTGGGGAATCTTTGAACAACAAGGAAATACCCTGCAGCTCTGGGCGGATCAAAATACGAATTGGGAATTCTTTGGACTGACTATTCCATCGACATGGTATCAATCCTTCAATCCAGGGTTTATTTTCATATTTGCCCCTCTCCTCAATATCTTATGGGGCTGGCAAGCATCGCGCTCGAAAGAACCCGCAAGCACTGTGAAAATGGGGATTGGCTGCGCGTTGGCAGGCGTTGCTTATATCATTATGATCCTCGCTGCCAAATCTGTCGGCGAAAATGAAAAGGGAAGTTTACTTTGGCTCACTTCGACGACCTGGATCTTCACAATGGCTGAACTCTATTTGTCGCCCATTGGCCTTTCGTTTGTTTCGAAGGTTGCCCCACCCCGTATGGTGTCCATGATGATGGGGGTTTGGTTTTTGTCGATATTCTTTGGAAACTATGCTGCAGGATTTTTTGGATCCTTTTACAGCGTGATGCCGAAAGTGAATTTCTTCGCCCTTCTCTCTGTGGCAGGAATTTTGACAGGCTCGCTCTTCGTTTTCATCTATAAGCCGATAAAACGAACTCTCGGCAAAGACGCGTGATAGCGAGCGAATAAGTTTTTTTACTGCTGAGCGAAATGCATAGCGGTTTCATCGACAAGCGATGAAACCGTTCCTTTTTTTAGAGCTTCGGCAATGCTGACTAACTGCTCAGCTCGCCGTCGATAGGTATGATCCCTCATCACCCTCTGACGTCCTAAACCGATCATTTTTTCTCGAATATGGGGATTCTTCAAATAATAGTCATAGAGCTCCGGAATTTCATCTCGTTCAGAGTAAACAGCGATTTCATCCTTTTTAAAAAATTTCCAGAGATCTCCCCTCTCATCAGCGAACGGAAAGCCTCCGTTCGCAAAGATCGCCCATACTTTTTCGTGAATGAAATTCCAAAATGTCTGTTTCGTCAGGCACAAAGACGCAAAGTGCTGAGCATAGCCGGCATATAGTTGTTCGCGGCTCAAACGTAATGCAGGAGTCCTCAAATTCTGCACCATTAAATTCCACTCATCAGATCCATGAACCAAGAGTGGCAACTTCTCATTGAGCACTCTCAATGCCTCGGTCGTCTGGTGCCACGAAAACATGAGATCAACGCGCGCACCAACCACCTGCCAAAAAATTTTTTCAATTTCGGTAGAAAACCATTCCAGTCTCCGATTTGTCCATTCCTGTCGAGTCATTTGAAAACGGCGATCAAAACGATGGCTGAGAGAAAATATTTTACTCAGATCGGAAAAAATCCGTTGTTCAAACTCGCTCGTCAATTTCTGGCCCTTAATCTTTTCAATATCCGTGAGCGTCCAGTAAACAAAGTAATCCTTCATCTCAACGTCACTGAGAACTTCATCAAGCCCCCCAGACAAACAAGCACCGCTCCAAAACAAATTTGCCTCGTCTCCAGGCGCCCAAGTTTGTTTGGAACTCGTCACTGTGGTTTCATCAAATCCCATAGGAAGATATGAGGCCGTCAAGCCTCGTGATCTAAAGAAATCAAGATAGTGGCTATCGCCAGAAACAATATGAAAATTCCGATGAAATTCATTTCGATACCAGCCCGCCAGGCCTTGTGATCCTCCTGAAAGCTGCGGGGATTCAAAAAACCAAGAAATTGCGGGAACTCCATATTTCGAGACTAAGCGATCTAAACCAAATGGATCTTCACTAAAGGGGCTATAATCAAAATTAGTGATCAATACGAAATCTGGCTTTACTCTCTCAAAGGCAGACTCAGCAACCTCCAGAGAAAATCGTTTCTGCTGAATCACTTCGGACTGGTGCCCCAGAGTCAAAAATTCACGATGGAGAATATGAAGGATGGGTTCGTTATAATCAAAGATTAAAATTTTCACGGCCGTTTGAAATCCCCTTTCCCAGATCGCACCTTCATTTAATCATAAGTCGTTCAAAAAAATAAGTTGAAGATTCTCACGTTGCGAATGAGGTTAGTTTTGAGTAGAAACAGCGGCTCATGCTTTCCCTATCAAAACGAAATCAAGGCATTGCAGCCTTATCTGCGATTACAGTTCTCTGGGGAATGAGCTTTCCGATCGTCAAGAATGCCGTCACATCAATCTCTCCGTTTGCATTCTTGAGCATGCGATTCATGATCGCCACGATTATCATCGGCTTATTCATTTTTCGCAAAGGAATGAGAACAACATTGAAGCTTCATCTTCAAGGTTGGCGCCGACACAAAACCATACAAATAGGACTCGGCATTGGCCTCATACTGTTTTGCGGATTTGCATTGCAAACTTTTGGCCTTCAGACTACTTCAGCGACAAATTCGGCCTTTCTCACCGGACTCTGCGTCATTTTTGTCCCTCTCTTTGGGCTCTTCATCGGCCATTTCTTAAAACTAAAAGTAGGCCTAGGCGTCGCGATCGCTGCCATTGGCCTGTGGCTTCTCACTGGTGGAAATTTTCAATCACTCACGCGCGGCGACCTACTGACCATCTTAAGTGCGATTGCATACGCCATTCACATTCTCTTGCTTTCAAAAATCAGCAACCAGCACCATGTGCTTTTGCTCACCTGCGCTCAAATGGCAGCGATCACCCTTTGCTCATTGATTTGTCACTTTATTTTTGAACCGTTGGAATTTGTTTCGTCACAATCCTCTTGGCTCAGTATCTTTTTTACTGCTGTCTTCAACAGCGCGATTCCGTACGTCGTTCAAACTTACGTGCAAAGATTTGTTCCCGCCGTGACCGCGGCCATGGTCTTTGCCACTGAACCGGTATGGGGAGCTATTGCTGCCTTTGCGATCAATGGAGAGATTTTGCCAACACTCGGCTATTGGGGTGGCGCGCTGATGATTCTTGGAATTCTGATCGTCGAGGCTCCACCTCTACCGAAAATCTTAAGACCCCGAATGCGATCGCAATAGGGTATTCGCAGCCTCACGCTGCGCCAAGGCTCCCGCCCAAACAATCTTTAAATTCCCTCGAATGATAGATTCCAAATGACGGGCACTATCCGTGTGAACCCAAACAAGCGAATAGAGGCTGCGATAAGCAGATGAATATTCTGTTGCCGGGTTTATCACTGCACGACACTCTAAAACTTCAGATTCAAGCGTTGGTTCATTACGCTGCCAAGGGAGCCGTGTTCGCCAGTGATGAAATTGGCGTTCCTGAATCGCCTCTGCGGTGCCAAGACTTGGAACATCCGTTTGAACCATCAAGAGAAGCGCTTCATAACGACCCACTCCTACGGCTTTTAAGTGCGCCTTGAGCTCTGGCGTCACAGAATTTTTCCAGTGGGTCTTGCCGGCCGCTTCAACCTGAATGGCATAGCGAGCGGCGGCCTGGATTCCTGATGTCCTTTCGATAGGTCGCCGATAGACCGGCTTCGATGACCCTGGGCCACCTCCACCACCTGCACCATAGGCGGCGGCACTTAAAAGTAATTTGGCGCATAATCCAGCCATGACGAATGCATACACTTTTATTCTGCCATTGAAAAGAGCTGCCCTCTAGCGACTGGCCAAAGAGTTTAAGTGAATGTTTCTGCAGATGTCCGGTCTTTAGAATGGATGCCGAGCGTTCGCAGCTTAGAATGCAGATGCGAGCGATCCATCTGAAGTGCTAGCGCCATTCTACTCACATTCCCCTTGAACTTATCATATTCTCGGCTGAGCACCTGTTTTTCAAATTGAGCCACCCGTTCGTAAAAAGGGCTCTCCGTCTCTAAACTCAAGCGAGGTTCTTCAGTAGAAGAATGGTTGCCTGAAACAGAACTCTGTTCACTAAACTTCGGAGGCAAATCATAGACATCAATCTCATCCGATTCAGACGTCGCATACAAAAATGCCACAAGATTACCAAGTTCCCGAATATTACCCGGCCAACGATATCTTTGAAGCTCTGTCAGGGCCCGATCGGTAAATCTCATTTCACGCAGCCCTCGTGAATGAAGCGAACAAAAATGATCAATGAGGGCGGGAATATCCTCCGTACGATCACGCAAGGATGGCAGCGAAATAGGAATAACATTCAATCGCTGCAGGAGATCATCCTTAAACAAACGCTGCTTCACCATTTCATCGAGATCACGGTTCGTTGCTGCAATGACTCTAAACTCCAGCGGAATCGCACGAGCAGAGCCCATACGAACAACTTCCTTTTCTTGGATGACTCTCAATAACTTCGCTTGAATATCGAGCGACATATTCGCAATCTCGTCAAAATAGACGGTGCCTCCATTGGCTTCTTCGAAAACACCCTTCCGAAGTTTATCAGCCCCCGTGAATGCACCCTTTTCGTGGCCGAATAAAACGCTCTCCGCCGTCTGACCGTGAATTGTCGCTGAATCAACTGCAACGAATGGGCATAAAACTCCACTCGGCAGGCTCGACCTTAAAAGTCTTGCGACAACTTCTTTGCCCGTTCCTGTCTCACCATAAATGAGAACATGTGCGTTGGACTCTCGAATTCTGTGAATCATTTTAAGGAGTGACTGAATCGCCGGCGACTGGCCAACCAGGGTATGTTTTCTATGCTGGGCGACAGTTTCGTAATTCTGCTGAGCTTGCCGATCAAGAAGAAATTTTCGCTCGAGCACTCGATTGATGCTGTGGATGATTTCATCAGAGCCTGCATCTTTTGGAATATAATCCACAGCTCCCGATTTCATTGCCGTTCTGATCACAGAAAATTCTTTGGATCCACTGAGCATCACGATATGAATGTCCGAATCAATCTCTTTGATTTTGGGAATTGAATCGATCCCCTCGGTCGGCGTTCGCATCTGCACATCGAGCAATAAGACATCAAACTTTCGATTTTTAATCACAGCAATCGCTTCGTCCGTATTATAGACCGACTGAACATCGAACTTTGTCTTCAAGCCAAATCTGAGGGCCAATTGCAATGTCTGATCGTCGTCACAAATGAGAATGCGAGGCAAAGAGTTGGTCATGGAGCTCCCTCCTTACTTGACTTTGGAAAAATTGACAATGCGCCCGGGACTTACAAGCGGGCTGAAGAATTTTGATAAACCGATGTCAAAACAACGGGATAACCAGCTCAATTCCAACTTTAGGCTCAGAAACTGTTTTATCACTGATCAAACTAGAATTGTGAAAGAGCTGCACTTTCAGTGTGCCTCGTCCTGATTTCTTTTGAATGCTACATTTTTCAATATTCAGATCGAGAGTCATCTTTGCTGGAGTGACACCCTGAATTTCTTTTTTTTCTCCTGTTTCTTTCGAAACACAATAGCCCATAAACTCAATACCTTTAGTGCCTTTAAGTTCCAAAACGGTATTTGAATCCCCAGCTCCCAAAACAGCAAAAAATAAGAATTGAATCATATGCGATAATTATCATTGAATTGATCACTTAGCTATCAGTATCGTTATGGCATGCAGACTCATTTTCACATTGGGTGGAAGCATTTCTGGCGTCAGATCTTTAGAGTGATTCGCAATCCAATCTTCTTTGTGCTGACGATTGTGGGCAATGGGATTCTTGTTTTATCCGCACATATTTTTTTCATCGTTGAGCATCCAGTCAACCCGACTGTGCGGCATTTTTTGGACGCGCTCTGGTGGGCCATTATCACCATGACGACCATTGGATATGGAGACATCATCCCGATGACTCTTGCAGGCCGAGCAGTAGCTGTATTCTTGATTTTTACTGGTGGAGTTCTTTTCTTGTCATTCATTGCATTGCTGGCGAGCGCGTTCATTGAGCTTGAGTTTAGCGAACTCGAACACGAGGTTTCGGATCTCAAAAAGCAAATTTCAGATCTGACAAAAAAATCAGAGTAAAAACAGATATATTCCCCGTATGAACCGCTGGAGGAGTATGGCGTTGCATTTCAAGTACAAGTGATGCTAGTGAAGCGATATGAAAATATGGGTTTGGATTCTTGGAGTTCTTTTGGGCTTTCAAAGTCATAACGCTTGTCACGCGGCTAAAGGAAAAGAAATTATTTTCACAGCCGAAAAAATGGCTGCCGGGACATCCAAGGTCAGAGAATTCGTTTTTAGATTAAGTCGAGCACGGCTATCTCGAAACCTAGGGACGATGAATAGTCTAAGGATAGAACTAAACATAGCTGTTCAGGATCCGGAGGCAAGAGATCCAATCCTCAGAAAAATAGAAGTCAGAGCAAGAAATGATACGAATGACGGTTCTCAAAATTCCGAAGTAATCACCTTGGGCATGAACGACTTAAAATCATTTAGACGATCTCGCATCTCTGACAATATCGTGCTCGATATCGGAGATCTGCGATTTGTTCTAGACCTCAAAAACGGTGTCGCGCGCCTGCGCAGAACCTTCGCCGACCTTCGACCACTGACCGATCGCCAAACAGGCACTTCAACACCGACTTTCGAGTATATCCAGGACAGGACGGACAGCGTGAGACCACTGGGTGCAGAAGGCTCTCAAAATGTTTCTGATTGTATCGAGTTTATAGAGCTCGTGGCATTTGATATAACCACCGCTTCTATCGGCGAGTCACCTCAGCTGCGTAAGTCTCAATCGCATCGATAAGAACTTTTGCTCTGACGGAAAGATTCTCTCCAGCTCGCATGATTAATTTGAGCTGCCCATCGTAGAAATATTTTTGATCAAAATTCTGAAGCCGATCCGTATCGAGTTCCTTCTGAATCATATAGAGCGGCAAAATAGCGACGCCTCCCCCGCGGACAACGATACGCTTGATTGTCTCCAAATTATTACATGATAGCACTTGCTCAACATTGCCATAATGCTCTCGAAGCCACTCGAGCGCCGGAAATGAATGAGTCCTCTCATCATCAATATCTAGCGACCCAACAAATCTACGAACAATCTCTTTTGAACTTCGAGCTCTAGGAGAAACGACAAGCGTCGACCTGACAGTCGCCAGCGTTTTAACCACAATTCCTGACTGTTTTGCCCCCGAAAGAAACAGCGCAAAGTCGAGACGACCGGCCATCACTTCCACCAGCGCGCTTCTCGCTGGTGCGACTGTCATCCGTGGACGCAGGTCTGGATGTTTCTTTGTGAGCATCCCGATCACGGGCAAAACCAAATAATTTAGAATCGAATCGCTAGTAGCAAAACGAAGTTCGCCAGAAAGTTTTTTTTCTCTGGATGCGTCTAAAAATTCACCAAATGATTCAAGCTCTGAATAAATTCTATCACTGGGCTCGATAGATGAGAAAAAAATCTGTCGATCTCAAAAATTAAATCAAAAAAAAGGAGCACAATTCAATGAAGAATAATAAATCAACAGCCAAACGAGGGGTGAATATAACCAAATATTTAACCTCGATTTTTGGGAGCTTGTTCATCTTAAGTTTGTCCGTGACGCCCACCCTTGCCGCCATCGACGGAACGTTGAAAAGTTTCAACGATCTAGCCGCGACCGTAAGAGATCTAACGCCGCAGTCAACTCCGAGTGAGACATTGGTGATATTTGATTTCGACGACACCTTGCTGACGACCGAAGGACTTTTAGGAAGCGAAGCGTGGTTCAACTGGCAGGCCCAGCTTCTCATAGACGACCCAAACTCCGACCTCCTAGTTTCCAAGAACTTCTCCGGCCTGCTGAAGGCCCAAAACACGATTCTTGCGATGGCGGCTCATAAACCAGTTGAGGCCTCTGTCAAAGCCACCATCGAATCTCTCCAAAAAGATAAATATTTCGCTATGGTCATGACGTCTCGAGGCCCTGAGGAAAGATCCCTCACGCAGCGAGAATTAAAAAGAAATGGCATCGATTTCTCATCACATGCTCCGCGCTTAAGATTGCGCCAAACATGCGAAGTTCTTCCCTATGATCTCGAAAAAACGGAAGCGATTGGAATTTCGCAGGATCTAAAAGCGAAGCTCAAAATGAAAGTCGCAAAGAAAATCTGTTATGAAAATGGACTATTTTTTACTGAAGGACAACACCGAGGCGTGATGATCAAATTCTTTACTACGCACGTGGCGAGAGCTGTGAAAAATATCGTCTTCATAAATAATTTTTCGAAACCTCTCGAAGAGCTAGAGGCAGCATTTGAAAAATCCACAGACGTTAACATAATAACGCTTCGATATGCTGGACGAGATTCGTCTGTTTCTCTATCGGACGCTCAGAAATCAGAAGCCTCTGGAGCCTGGGCCGATTTCCGGAATTTGATCCAGAAATTATTTCCGACAACCTTGGAAGATATCGAAAAAGGACGTTTCATTTTCTAGATTCCAAAAGATTCCATTTTTTATAGAGGCTATCAATATCTGTCTGGAGTTTCGACATCTGCACTCCCACTTCAGACAGTTTTTTCAAATCGCTGAGAACATCTGGTTTTTCACACTGCGCGGCAAGCGCAGCCAGAGAGTTCTCAGCTTTTTCTATCAGCTTTAAAAGCATTTCCGCTTCTCTTTTTTCACTTGAACTGTTTTTAGACAGTGGAAGCTGAGGCTCTTTCTTTTCGCTAGCCACCTTCTTTGGGTTCTCATTTAATTGCTCCAACGATTCTGCATGCCAAGACTCCCACTGCGAGAGATCCGCAAATGTAAAGAGTTCGCCACGTTTTTTATCTTCGCCAGTCACAGGAAAGGCCAGCAGCTGAGTCGAAACCTGGTCCAAAAAATATCGATCGTGAGAAACGAGCAAAATAGCTCCGTCGAATTGAATCAAGCATTCCTGCAATACATTGAGGGTTGCGATATCCAGATCGTTGGTGGGCTCATCCAAGACAAGCAGATTTGCCTCTTGCAACATGAGCTGTGCAATTAAAACACGACTCTGTTCACCACCCGACAGACTTCCCACATTCATATCCATCTGAATCGAAGAAAAAAGGAAACGGTCTAAATATGATCGTATATGAATCTGTCTGCCCTGATAAAGAACATGATCCCCGTACGGGCAAACCGTTCTCATGAGACTCACTCGAGGATCAAGCACATCTCGATTCTGCTCAAAATAAACGACCTTGAGCTGATCCGATCGAAAGATGTTCCCTACGTCTGGCGATTCTTTTCCAAGAAGAACCCGAATGAGCGACGACTTCCCGCAGCCGTTAGCTCCCAAAATTCCAATTCGAGTTGAAGGCGTCAGAAGAAGATCTAGATTCGAAAAAAGCGTCAGCTCTCCATACTTTTTCGAAATCTTTTTAGCCTCAAGCAGTCTCTTCGGATTGTTTTCAGCGCTCTGAAATTCCATCTTGGCCGTTCGCTGAATATTGCGAGACGCCAATTCTCCGACTTCATTCGAAAGCTCGCCATGCCGTTTAATTCGCGCCTGCTGTTTCGTGGTTCGAGCCTTCGCACCTTGTTTTAGCCACTCTGTTTCTCGTCTGAGATTTCCTCTCAAAATATTTTCTCGATTTTCTTGAGCCGTCATCAAACTATCTTTGATTTCTAAGTAGGTCGTATAGTTGCCCTTGACGCTCAAAATTCCCCCAGCATTTCGGCGATCAAGCTCTAAAATTCTATTCGACACTTTCTGCAAAAAAAGTCTGTCGTGAGTAATCGTGACGGTTGCAAAAGGTGCGGAGATGACCAAATCCTCAAGCCAAATGATCCCCTCGACATCCAAGTGATTCGTCGGCTCATCCAAAAGTAAAACATCCGGATTCATCATGAGAGCGCGAGCAAATGCCACTCGCTTCTTCCATCCTCCAGAGAGAACACTCACTTGCGTATCTGCATGAATCCCCGCCTTGCCGAGCCCAAGCTTCCAAATCAACTCATCAGCCTTTGTCGTCGACTGCCAATCATCTGGATCCTCGGCGCCCTCCAGTAATGTAGTCAGCACCGTTGCGTCGGAGGCAAATTCGGGAACTTGCGGAAGATATGAGACTTTTGTGCCTCGTTGAAGAACGATCTCTCCCTCGTCGGGCTCAATCTTTGCAGCCAGAATCTTCAGAAGAGTGCTCTTGCCCGCGCCATTTGGACCAATAAGGCCAATTCGGTCCCCCGATTCGATTGCAAAACTAAGCCCGCTAAAAAGGGGCCGAGAATCAAATGTTTTCTCTAAATCTTTGGCTGTAACCAGTATTCCCATGATTTGAAATACTTAGCAAAAAGCAGCCCAACACGCGAACTTATTAACCAGAGAGAATACACGCTCAAAAAACAATCCCTCAAAAAAAATAGCCAATCAGAAAAGAAGATGCGAAGAATCAAAAGCTTGGGAAAGTCACAGATTTATTACGGTCGGAATATTCTCAGAGAAGCCATCAAAGCAAAGGCTTTTATAGACACGATTTATGTCGAAACAAAGTCTGCCTATGACTACGTGCAATCGCTGCCTTATATCAAAGAAATGACGATCAAGTATGAAGAAGGAATTCCAAAATCTCTTCAGAAAGAAAATCATCAGGGCATTGCATTTCGATCTAATCATGAATTTTACGAACCCTACTCTATCGAACGACTTCGAGAATTTCAGTTCATCGTGATATGTAATCATATTGAGGACGTCCATAATATGGGATCTATTGCTCGATGCGCAGCTGGATTCGGAGCACAGGTCATCGTTCATGATGAAACTGGCAGCGCCTCTGTGACGTCCGGCGTGGTTAAGGCATCCGCGGGATGTGCGTTTCGCATTCCTTTCATGCGATGTGATACGCTCAGCTCTGCGACAAAATCCTTGAAAAAATCTGGCTATCAGATTGTCGGTCTAGACGTCGGCGAAAAAACCATCAGTCTTTATGAATGGGTCCCTCAAACACCCGTTGTGATTGTCTTAGGATCAGAACAGCGCGGAATTGAACGAGAAATTCGAAATCAATGCGATCACTTAATGAAGATTCCCATGGAAACTGGATTTGACTCATTAAATGTCAGCCATGCCGCCAGCATCGCACTCAGTTGGTTGCGACAAAAAATTTCATCGACACAAAATTGAACACTTTTGACGAATTTATTCCAACCTCGACCTTTTTCTGCTCTGCATCAAGTCTTTGACACTCGTTAAGCCATTGTAAATCTAGGGCAACTTTAGTTCTGACGCGGGGCACCGCGCTTGCACCATGGCCCCCCCAGTCGGGCATTTTTGCCCGACATCAACGAGGGAGGTTGGGGATGAACTGTAAGAATCTGAATATCGGTCTCATTACCGGACTCATGACGATCACTCAGGCTATGGCGGAATTTAAACCGTCGATGGTGGGCGCTGCTGTTACTACGCCAAAGGCCCAGGTGACTGTAATACAAGGACGAGCGCCAAGTATCGCCTTGAGTATTTCGGATGCTGTAAAGAATACTCCCTATAATCTTTCTTCAAATCCAACGGTTGTTGGCAAAGTACTTGTGAAATTAGCCGAAGCGCCTGCAGACACCTACAACATTAATTTAGTTGGCGAAGTTGGTTTGAAAATGGTCGATGCAAACGGAGTGATTTATACCCTTGCATCCGTGAACACGATGGGCACGATCTGTTCAATCGTCAGCTGCACATACCAGGGCATATTGGATCTGAGCACCTTCAAAGGCGGCGCCTACAAAATTTTTGCGTACGCTAAAAGCTTGGGAGGGCTGACCGGAAAGACAACTGAATTTGCCATTAATCTTCCAAAGCCAATTGTTGCACCTTCTATATCTCTGACGTCACCTGCAGACGGATCAACCGTTGCTGGATCCATCTCGATCGCCTTCAATTCGCCAAACAATGTGGCGATTACGTCAGTCACAGTGACGCTGGATGGAAACACGATTTTTACAGGTAAGAATTCACCCGCCACATTTAATCTTGATACGCGTTCGATCGCCAATGGATCTCACGTGCTCAAGGCGACTGCAACCGATATCAATAACAGCAAGGCAGAGTCTCCGAGCGTCACAATAAAAGTGAGCAACGCCATTCAAATCTCAGCAGCGATTACTCCTAATCCAATTTCTGGAGGCTCGCCCATTCTTAATCTCAACGACGCGAATACGAACAATAATGTATTCATTGCTCAAAGCGGATCAAATATCCTCGTGAGCTCCGACAATATCCAGTGGACCACTCATAAGGGGCCCTTCCAGCAGATCATTTACCGCGGAAATGCGGGTGTGCATAACGTCAGCGTGTTGAGCTCTGTTGCAATTGAAAATACAATTTACTGCGCGGCCGGCTGCTCGATTTCTGCTTCCGGCAGTCTGCGCAATACGATCGTCACAATTGACCCGGCCGTCACACACAAAGCATCTACCATTTCCGGAAATTCAAAAACAAGTGTATGGGCGCCATCGATGGATACAGTTTCAGGAGTTTCTGGAATTCGACTGCATCGGCTTGATCAGATTTCGTATCCTGCTGAACCGTCGGATATTAATAAATACGGAAACGCGGTAGATCGCAGCGCTTATCCTCTTTGGGGTCTGAATCCCTCGATGAGCGACGTGAATCAAGGATCCATCGGCGATTGCTATTTCCTTGCACCACTGGCTTCAATGGCAGGCGGCGCTGTTCCAAATACTTCTGTGAAGATCGGAAATATCGATGCACTTCGCGAACTCGCCGTTGAATTACCGAACGGTACTGTTCTTACTCAGTGGCGTGACAAGAAAGTAGCAAATAAATTTCTGGGAATCGTCGTCACGAAAAAACTCTCGCCCTATTTCTCGTCAACATCACCTAAGTATGGTTGGGACATGAAAGGCATTTGGGTTCCCGTTCTTGAAAAGGCATGGGCCTACTACCGATCCGGTCAAAATACATACGCCTCAACTGAAGGCGGATATCTTTGGGAAGATGTTCAAGCGTTTGGATACACAGATAGATATGACTATAACTCAAATGGCCAATGGTATAGCGGATCAAACTATCAACTCGTTCCACTAAATAATTGGAAGACCGCTGTGAATACCGCTCAAGCAAGTAAGCAGGTTGTCACGCTCGCTTCTGTTCAGGCAAACAAAGGAGTCGTCATCGGGGGCCATGCCTATTCATTCCTCTGGATCCGCCAACAAAACGGACAATCCATCTATACAGTTCGAAATCCTTGGGGCTATGATCCTTCAGGTGGCGTGGGCGGCGGCGTCCTCGAACTGACGGAATCGCAATTCATGTCAGGATATTCGATGGAAGATTATTCAACCAATATGCCGAAATAATTATATCGAAATAAGTATTCCGTTAACGCGGCGGAACGAGATTGTTCGAAGAATTCTTCGACGCTCGTCTCCGCCTAAAATAAATATATATACTGATCAGCAACGTGGTGATTCCTAGAACGGAATAATAAATCCAAGCTGATTCACTTGAGCGAAGTAATGTCGCGCCAGAGCTCAGATCTTTCTGATCCGTTTTTTTAGAAAATGAAGTCGGATTTAAATCGCTTTCTCCCGATTCTTTTTTTGTCGACTTTGAAGCATCCATGCCTGCTTTACCTTCGACCAAAAACTTTTCAGCGATCTCCCGAATACTTTTAAGCTTTTTCTCGAGAAGCTTCTTGCTGCTGCCGCGTCGAATGAGATCATCGAGCTGATCAACCGCTTTTTTTGCCGCAGCCATCCATTCTAGAGCACGCTGACGCTCACCCATCGGTGTACCAATGCGAGCATCAAATCGAAATTCGTCTGTATCAGGAAGTGGCGGCCGTCCCTCGGGATCATTCTTCATGATCATCCTCAAGGCATCCACCGCGGCCAGCGACGTTGAATTTTCGTTGAGCTCATTCTGATCATCTTGCTCTGCGGCTTTCAGCAAATAATCAACTGACTCAGGAATATAGGCGTTTTCAAGCCCCTGAATCAGAGACATTCGTAGTGCAGTATCATTCGAATTGCGAATGGGATTTGTGATCTGCTCATCATAGAGCCTTCGTGCATCATCCGTCAGATTTCCAGACTCATCTTTTGAAAACTTTCCACTTTCAGAAAGGGCTCGATTCTGAATGGCGGTTGTCAGATCTGACGGATTTCGAACAATATCTGACAATAGCGCAAACAGAGCGCCTCGCTCTTCGGCCGTTTGCGAGTAAGGCACCCAATTAATCGGGCCATCTTCCTGCAGCAAGCGCACAACCGTGACGCGATCCACTGTTTCGGCGTTTACGTTTAGGCGAAATCCGATCAACACAAAAAAAGATAAAATCAGAAATTGTCTTAGTATCATGAAGGCATTTTCTCAGAATTGATTGAATAATGTTAGAAAAATGAAGTGATAAATAGATGCCGACTGTCGTAATAAACACCCATGGCCAGGCCGCACGAAACAAAAACGACATACGGATCCGCAGATATTTATTGGGCGCATCAAGATCATCCCCACGCCAACGACTGGCCCTACTGGTTACAAAAATATGGAATTGGCGCAGGCTCTTTTGAGAAAAATGAATTTGGGAAACCGCATCTTGTGACGCGAGAATTGCATTTCAACCGAAGTCACTCTGGAAACTATATCGCGTACGCTGTTTCAAAAACTCACGAGGTAGGAATTGATATCGAATATCTCGAGCGACAACGCAACGCCGAAGGTATACTCCAAAAGTTTTTTCATCCGGAACAACTAAATATTTTTCGGCGACTAGATCCAAAATCGGCCCATATCTATTTTCTTCAGCTTTGGACTTTCCACGAAGCGCTTATTAAACTGCGCGGCATCTCAGCCTACAGCCCAAGTGAAGTGAGAGAATTGTCGACACAGATTGATCAGCGCCTCGAACTTTCTGATGCCGGGGTCTTGCTCATCGAGGCTCCAGATAACTATATCGCCGCCTTGGCTATTGCGACCACTGCCCGCACTCCAATACGCTCAATAAACAATCGTAGAGATTAATTACTGTTTGACCCAGGCATCACAGAAGTTTTTCGTCTTATCTCGTAGTCGAAGAATCTTTCCCGAAGTCGTATAGGTATATTCATAAGATTTCACCAACCCTTGTTGGAGGGCTGTTTTTTCCTGCTCGGTATTTCCAGTACAGTTACTAAGGTCTGCCGAAGAGAAGTCAAACTTTACGCTTTGATCCGAGCCAATCGTTAAATTATATATGCGCTTAATTACCTGATTAATTTTGCCACTAGAATCTTTGCATCCACCTGCCGGATTTTGATGCGTCGCGTGATTGCCAGTGACCATTAGTTTTTCATTTTGATCTACGTCGGAAGCAACCTTTTCATCGGTGTCTGAGCATTCATTGAATGTATAAAAGTAACTGCCATCGAGAGGCCCCGCATTTGTATTCGGTTTCGCAGTGGAATCGCCAGAATTTTCTGAATCTCCACAACCTACGAACATGGAGGAAAACGAAATCAAAACCATCAACTCTAGATACTTCCTAACTTTCATAAAAAATCCTTTCGACTCGGGGTTCGCGCATTCATAATTTACAAGGCTGTATTGCAAGGGCCGTGCCAGCCTGTTCAGAATTTAAAATGCCGCAGCGTTGCCAGATTTTCATGCAGAAGTAGCTGACTTTGTGAAATCCATAGCAGATCGCTTTGATAGCAGAGATTTTGGTATTGATTCCTTCGGAAACGGAGGAGGTTTTTCCAGTGCAAATCACATTCAAAAGCATCTGCTGATGGCGTTTGATATACATGGCAAAGTCTTGGAGAGGCTTCAGTTTTGTTTTCCAAGCTTCTGTCACCCATTGGACTAAAAAGGCTTGGGCGTCTTTGATCTCGTCTTTTGGCTTAAGCGATTCGTAAACTTTCACGATCGCTTCAAGCACTTTAAAATCAATTCGATACACCAAATCATAATCCAACCGAAACATCCGAGCCACGTCTTTCACCGTGACCATTATCGGCAAATCTTTCAGCTCAATCCATTGCTGATCCTGCTTGATCCCTTCTCGATGACAACACGAGCATAGCCGAGGCTGATCGTCGGGGATCACGTCATATATCCACTTCCTTTCCTCCTTGCGTGTTAAAAATCGACTCAAAATAAATCTTGGTTCTTGAAGAGCTGTGAAAATGCGAATCAATTTCTCTTGAGACGTCAAGTCTCCCCCTGCCTAAGCCATGCAAATTTCATAACCCTTTTGAGGGGCTTTACAATTTCATTTTACTAAAAACGACCCACCTAACGCCTACCGCCCTATACAGACCCTGTTAAAACCGGAAGAGTCAAAGATAACGGCGATGTGAATAGTTCATAAGATGCCCCTCGATTTACCTATGAGGCAACGTGATGGGCAAGTCCTTTCCCCAGACGAATGCTCGGCAGTTCGATAAATTTGAATGAAAGATAAGCCATAATATAAGTTGATAAAAATGTAGCAAAAAATGAAATCATAATATTTTCGGATGCCTTTAATGCAAGGCTTCCCATTTCTAATCCAAAAGCCCCGTGAAATAAATAAACGCCGTAGGATGAATTTGCAAAAAACTCGATCGTCTTTTTCCACAATCTGCCAAGATTAAATCGAGCCAAAAAGGCATAACCCAATATAAACGTGAAGATCGCGAGGTAATAGCTTGTCAGGTATCGATCCGACTTTTCCTGATACGCAATTTTGCAAATCGGAATGAGTGCCACCAAAATAAGTATTGTATACGAGATCAACTGTGCGCGTGTGATCCGCCTTCCATGATCTCGAAAAGCATCGCCAAGAAACATAACAGTCAGTCCAAGAAAAGTTTGTTCTGGCATATCTCGATGCAAATGAGCTTTTACCAAAGCAAAAATAAACGCGCCGACAAGTGAAAGCGCGATCATCATAAAATTACGTTCCAATCGATTGATCATAAAAAGGACGACGCAGAGAATATAAAATGTAAGTTCAATTTGTAGTGTCCAGAAAGCACCGATCACATCATCGATGCCAAAAAATTTATGAAACATCGTAAGATTTGCCATAATCTGGCTGAGATAAAGAGGGCTCTGCACACCAATACAAAGATGAAAAATGCTCAGGTGAAAGATAACAAACAATGATATTGAAAGCCAATAGACGGGATAGAGTCTAAAAAATCGATGGATGATAAATCGCTTAGGCTGAAGATTGGGATATGAGCGCAGACTGGCAGGAATTAGAAATCCACTAATGCAAAAAAACATAACAACGGCGTATTTTCCAAGATCAATGAAACCCAAAACGAACCAATATGTAAAACTTCCCGGCTCAATACTTTGTGTAGAGTAATTATTGATAACATGAAGATGCCAATGAAAATAAACAACGAGTGGTGCGGCCAGCCCTCTCAAAAGATCGATAAAGAGAAAATTATCTCCTTGCGCCGGTGTATTAATTTGAGGGCTGTTTATCGCGTGCTCCATGATTTTTCCATTAGTCTTGTGAGGCTAAGATAATCATAAAGTCAAATCAATGAGGATTCGACAAGTTTTCGTGAAGTGATTAGTTGTCCTGTCCGGGCGGGGGTGGCTTCAGGCTTTTGTTCCTTTGATTCTTTGAAAAGTTTCTTTCCTTCTTCAACTACTTCTTCGCAGCACGTTGCAAAGCATTCTGCGAGAAATTCAATCATGGGATGAAGTGACTCAAGCTTTCGGCTCTGACGAATTGCCATGTAATACTGGTTTCGATTCCTCATAACGACAGTTTCGCTCGGAATGTATCGGACGATTTCTTCACCCGAATTTAATAACAGTAAATGTTGAAACAGACGAACCGTTCGACCATTTCCGTCGGCAAACGGAGGAATCATCACGGCGATAAGATGAAAGCCGAATGCTCGTGCATAGGCATTTTCACCTTCAGTTTCTCTAAGCCATTCCCAGAGCACATCCATCAAAAAAAGGAGTTGGTGGGGTTCAGGACCATCATCAATTTTTTTATGGGTTGATTCATCGAAAATGGAAACTGGGATCGTTCGGATTCTTCCGCATTGCTTTGGATCGATTACGTCTTTCGTTACTAGTTTCTGCAGGTCGCAAAAGTCTCGTGCAGATGGCAGAGATTTCTCTTTGGCGAGTGTTTCTGCATAACTGAGAGCTTGCTTTTATTTGAGCCTGTCGGAGAAGTTTCAGTTCAATGGGAGTCGAAAGAAACCAGCGTGTTTTGGCGGAAATACAAATTTGGGCTTAAGATTAGGAACTTACGTTGGTAAAAAATAAAAAACCCCACAAACCGAAGTTCGTGGGGTGATACAAAAAACTTAGGGCTCAAACAGAGCCCTAAACAAATGGTTGCAGGGATTGGATTTGAACCAATGACCTTCGGGTTATGAGCCCGACGAGCTACCAGGCTGCTCCACCCTGCGATGAACCACTGTGAAGCGAGAGTGCCCAAAATTCAAAGTGCTTGCAACCTCAAAAACTAGCTTTCAACTGATTGTGCCGATCTATCGGCTTAAGCCCAAGAACCCGTCGATTCCAAACAGCGGAGCCAAACTCACTCGCCGACCTTAAACTTCGGATCAAGGGCCAGTTTTTTGATCTGCTCCAAAATTGCGTTCTCCTTGAGGGAACTCGATTCGGTTTTGACCCATGTATAAACTCCGCCACGAGCATCCACGCCGGCTGTCACCATATCGTCCAAATATTGCTCAACAACTCGAATCGAGACTCGAACCTGATTGAATCGATTCTCGCCTGTCACATAGACGAAGAGTTTATATCGAATCACATAAGGCACGCGATTCACATCAAAGCCATGAAATAAAGTATCCGACTTGCCTCGAATCCAGTCGGTCACCATATAACCTTTTGCTAGACTTCCCTCAGCGTCCTTCTTCAAAATCGGAAATTTTCCTAACGCAGCTTGCGCAGCTCCCCACACTCGCAAAAAATTAGAAGGAATTACAAGCTCCGTCGATTTGCGATCAATTTCAACACGACCTGGCTCTTGGTAGTCTTTATTCCAACAGCCAACAGATAAAAGTGAAAAACTAAAGATAAGCAGTATTCTTAACATGAGCGTCAGGCCCCCCGCTTCAATCTTATCAGATTCCGAGGCTCTGCCGCCCGGCATCAAATCCTTTTTCGCTTATCCAGCCTAAACTTTGAGATTTTTTTTAACAGACCCTGCCGCGTTATCTGAAAAAGTTCAGCAACACGGGATTTGTTCCAATGATATTTTGTGAGGGCATCGCTCACAATCTTCTTCTCATATTCATCAACGATTGCTTTAAGCGTCATCCCCTTTTCAATCTCATCAATCGGAGAGAGCGATTCAACAATCTTTGCGCTGAGGTCCGCAATTTCAATAAGACTATGCGATTCTTTCAGCGCCACGAGTCTTTCTACTTCATTTCGAAGCTCACGAATATTTCCCGGAAATGCATGCGCCGTTAATTTCTCTAACGAATCCGCCTTCCACTGAATTCCTTCCTTACGCATCGTCTTCATAAATTCTTGCAAAAAATGTTCTGCCAACAATGAAATATCTTCTTTGCGCTGTCGCAGAGGCGGCAACTCAATCTCCATCACGTTGAGCAAGAGATATAATTCTTCACGAAAGGCTCCCATCTGAACCAATCTTTTGAGATTTCGTTGTGTCGAAGCAATGATACGAACATCAAATGGAATCGCTGAGTTCCCCCCAAGATGGGCATAACTTTTTTCATGCATGACCCTTAGAATTTTATGCTGAAGCGCCAGACTGAGATCGGCAATTTCACCGAGAAAAAGAGTTCCGCCCTTACACTGATCGAAAAGCCCTTCCTTTGCTGTATACGCTCCGATGAATGCGCCCTTTTCGTATCCGAAAATCTCAGCTTCTAGCAAATTTTCAGCCACCGCAGAGCAATGCAAAGATTTGAAAACAGCATTTTTGCGAAGGCTCATTTCATGCAACATTCCTGCAACCAATTCTCGTCCAGTACCTGGCTCCCCTGTGATGAGAATCGGCGTATTGGCCTGCGCCATTTGTGGAAATCGCTTGAGTAAATTCTTGAGAGGCGGATGAGCTGTAACGATTTGGCTGAATGTTTGCTTGTGAATCGAATCTTCTCGTTCTTTTGCAGAAAGCGATTCATTTAAAAACTGCGCTACCTCGTTTGCAATCAGCTCGAGCATCTGGACAACGATCAATCGCTTGTCAGTGCTAAAATGTGGAAGAGCTCGCCACTCCTTCACGGCAAGTGGCGTATCTTTCGCATCCAACATCAGCACCTTGAATCGCTCCGTCAGAACCACGTCGGCAACACTCTGACTATCCAGCACAAAACCCTTCATCAAAAGAAAACCGATTTTCTCGCCTTGCAATACAATCGGCACAATGGCCTGCGACAAACCTAGCGAGTTTGTTTTGAAAAGGGACTCTTGCAGTCGATAGCTTTCTTCGATCATGTCTGCATCACATTGGTTCAAAATCTCTCGCCCGACTTCGTTCGAGAGAATTCGTCGCACGATCGGATAATCGTCCTTCAACCACATGGGAACATGCACCCAAACTCGGTCTCCGTTAGTTCTGAGTTCCTTTCGAACAAGAGTGATATGTTGAATTCCTAAATGTCGAAGCGCCTGAGACAAAGATTGTGGAGCTCTCAATTTCTCGAGCCGATTCCAATCCACTTTTTCCAAAAATTTTCTGAACGTGTCTTTCTGCAAATCTGAATCTGCCTTGGTCATCAGCTCCTCCCTTAAGCTACCTTCTCAAAGGCTACCGCAATTCCCTGGCCGCCGCCAATACATGCCGCGCCAATGGCTCGACGTGCCCGCCCATCTGAAATTAAGTGCGAAATATGAGTACTGATCCGCGATCCGGTAGCTCCTAGTGGATGTCCAATACTGATCCCACTTCCATGCGGATTGAGTTGCTCATCGCTTAAATGAAGCTCTTTTTTTACTGCGAGAATTTGCGCTGCAAACGCTTCATTCACTTCAAGATAATCAATGTCTTTGAGTTCCCATTGAAGCTCACTCAATAGCTTGCGAATGGCACTCACGGGCCCAATTCCCATGCGTGTGGGATCACATCCGACTGTTTGAAATCCAACAACTTTTGCAAGAGCCTTCGAATTATTTTTGTTGGCCCATGCTTTCATGTATTTTTCATCTGCAACGATTAATGCGGCTGCTGCATCATTCATTCCAGAGGCATTTGCCGCTGTGGTGACGCCACCAAAGACAGGCTTTAACTTAGCTAGTTTTTCATACGTTGAATCAGCTCTGATATGTTCATCTCGATCAAAGAGAGTCCCATCTTTCTGGGGAACGCCGACAATTTCATTCTTTACGCCACCCGAAAGGCGCATTTGATTTGCGCGCTGATGACTCAACAATGCCCATCGATCACAATCCTCTCTTGAGATTCCAAAATCCTTTGCCAAATTTTCGGCGGTCTGGCCCATCGACATCTTCGCATGTTGATCGTAGAGAGCCTCCCAAAGTGAATCAATCGTTTGAGGAGGCTGTGCAAATCTCCACCCCTCTCTCGTATTTCTAAGAATCAACGGAGTCTGCGACATATTCTCGGCGCCGCCCACAAGACAGGGCCCACTCGCCGTCCAAAGCGCAGCCTGCACAATCGATTCAAAACCAGATCCGCAGAGGCGATTGACGGTGAGACTCCCTGCGCTTTGATGAACTCCAGATTTGAGTGCGATATGCCGAGCCAAGTACGCTCCGTCAGGGCCACTCATCGAACATACATGGCCAAAAATCGTCTGTGAAATTTCTGATCCGTCGACTTTTGAATCCTGAAGGGCGGCCTGCGCGGCAATGACCCCAAGCTCAACCGCCGACACCGTCTTCAAGGTTCCCAGAAAGGTGCCGACTGGCGTTCGTTTTGCCGACAACACATATAATTCTATTTTCATCTTGGAGAATCCTCTCGATTATTTTTCAATGCCCAATCATCCAGCTTTTCTTTCAAATCATTCTGATCAAAAACTAAAACCGCAGAAACAGTCATTTTCGAAAATTTTCCCATTTTCGACTCATCGGTTGCGACATCTGAAAGCCACTGAGGGTCAACAAATTCAACGGGAGGAAGTTCCGCTTTCGTTTCTTGCGGGATCGACTTCAGGGTATTGAACATTGTCGAAATATCTTCCCGCGTCTTTTCGCGGATCACTCTTTCCTTTGGTTTTGGAGCTGCACGCTCGCTCTGAGATTTGTTGGCGACGAAAAACGACATCTCCGACGATTCTTCCGGCTGCTGTGCACTCAACGATTCACGCATCACCCGAAGTGCTTCGGATCGAGTCGATTTGCGGTTCAGCAACCATTTCGCCAGATAACCCCCGCCAAGGATCAATACTCCCAATACAAGCACAGATTCGGCCGTATGCAGCTCAATCCACTGCGTCGCGTCATTCCAAAACTGACTCAGACTTCGTCCCACAACATAAAGAATCATTGTCAGAAAATGCCGATCTTCTTGCACCGCTTGAGTCCCCTTCTAGTCAGTATAGACAAGACTCTCATTTATGGCTTTATTCTTGATATGAAATTCTTTTTAGATACCGCGAATGTGACTGAAATTGAAACCGCATGGGCGACGGGCCTTATTGATGGTGTAACCACAAATCCTAGTCTCGTTGCCAAGGAAGGCAAAAGTTTTTCAGAGATGCTGAAGCAAATCGCCTCGATTGTGAACGGCCCGATCAGCGCTGAAGTTGTCTCGACCGATTACAAAGACATGCTGAAAGAAGCAGAACCTCTGCTCGCCATCAGCGAAAATATCGTCATTAAAGTGCCTTTAACCCCAGACGGATTGCGAGCCTGTTCGGAGCTGACGAAAAAGGGAAAGAAAGTGAATGTTACGCTTTGCTTTTCAGCTGCTCAAGCACTTCTGGCCGCCAAAGTAAATGCGACCTATATCTCTCCCTTCATTGGACGGCTCGACGATATCTCTGAAAATGGAATGAATCTCATTCGAGATATTGTGACGATCTACAAAAATTATGGATTCAAAACCCAGGTCCTCGCAGCGAGCATTCGCCATCCCATGCATGTCGTGGATGCTGCACTCCTGGGCGCGCATGTTGGAACTATGCCCTACTCCGTTTTAAAAATGCTCTATCAACATCCACTCACTGATAGAGGGCTCGAAAAATTTCTTGCCGATTGGGCTAAAGCCAAGAGCTAGGGACAGGTCGTCGAAGCGGGGCCTGTACCCGGACAAGACAAACACGCAGATTGGCCTGATGATGGCTGGTAAGTGTCTGGCGCGCACGCGAGACAAACTGTCGATCCATAACTGGCTGTAAACCTTCCCGCCGAACATGGCGAACATGCAGAGGATCCAGTGGTTGAATTAAAGGTCCCCAAACCGCAGGGAGAGCACGATGACGCACCGGATGAGGAATATTCACCAGGTCCACAATCCGTACATGCGGTCTGCCCCGTGCTGCTCGCGAATTTTCCGGCATCGCAGGCCGTGCAGGTTGTCGCACCCGCAGAGTTCGAGTAGTGGCCCGTCGAACAACTGGTACACACGCTGGCCCCATAAGTATTCATATAGGTTCCAGGTGTACATGAAAGACAAATCGACGAACCTGCAGATGGTCCATAGGTTCCCACATTGCAACTGATGCACGATGTCAAGCCGGTGACATTGCCGTAAGTTCCCACTGGGCAGCTCGGGCAAGAGGATGCGCCCTCAGTAGAAGCGTAGCGCCCCAATTCACAGGGGTCGCAAGAAGTCTGTCCGGTTGTGCTGGCGAATCTGCCAGCTGAGCACGCAGTGCATGGTGCACGCCCCGTGGTCGCGTTAAAAGATCCTAACGCGCATCCATAGTTGGCGAATGCGGCAACATAGAAGTCTGAATTATAGTAACGGCAGGTCACGTTCGGATCTCCCTCTGTGTAAACCGTCGTCACGCCAGATGTTGTCCATGCATCAGTCGCCTCAGTAAAACGCATACACTCACACGAGCAGGTCGACGTGCAGGCTGTGCGACTGCACGGCATTTCGACTGAAAATCCATTCCCGGAAGTTGTGAACGAAGTGATATCAGTCGCGTTGCTTTGCGTGACCGACACCCGAGATACTGCCGAAAGGACGGGCGTTGAATTTCCCGTTCCGTAATCAAAATAAAATGTCGGGCTCACAGAAAACCGAACTAAAAATGGCCCCGTCAATGACTGCATCAAATCTGCATCCGCAATCGCGGAGAAGGTCTCCGCCCCCACTGTCGTTGACAACGTAAGATCCGCAGAACCTCCGAAATACTTCATCAGCAAATACACATTTGAAATGCTATGAGAATACGACTGCCCGTCGGTTACAGAAGAACTCGCATTATCGTAGAGCGTATCAATGGAACTGAATAAAGCCTCAATATCCGCTGCACTGTACGGAGGCCCATCAATCTCGTCTGTTGACGCTGGCACATCAGTTGAGCTATCGCTGCACGCCTGCAGCAGACAAAAAAATATCACAGAAAGAAATCGAATCGAAAATATAGAAAGAATCCCCATTGAATTATTCTAACGGGCGATCGCTAAAAACGAGAAGAAAGAAAAATTTTAATGCACGGCGCTCGACGAATTCAACGAGCACTGAGCAAACTGATCCAGACTCTTGATTAAATTTGGATTATCCAGGGCCAAAATCTTGGAGACCTGAGAGTGATTCTGCATCCAGATATTCCGAAAGGCAGTTGCCCGATCACTCTCATCGCAGTTACCTAATCTCTGACCAATCACTTCAAGAAAACTGGAACGCGTCATAGAATACTGAGGATCTTTCAGAAGCAACTGAAGCCAAACGACAAGGCCATCGTATATGCGACCGCTAGATACATAAGCCAAGCCTAAATTGTAATGGGCAGATGAAATACTCGGATCGCGAGCCAAAGATTTTTCAAAGAGAGGAATGGCCTCAGATAAACGCCCCTGCCGTGCTCGCAAGCTACCAAGGTTGTTGAGCGCTTCGGCGTACTCCGGCTGCAAGCGGATCGCCGCTTCATAGTGAAGAGCAGCTTCGGCCAAGTTTCCTTTTTGATCCAGAAACGAACCCAAATTCGTATGCGCCATGAAATTATCCGGAGACGTCTCTAAGGCATGTCTAAAAATGGTCTCAGTATTTCTCCAGGCCGGCATTTGCCACCACGAAATAGCTGAAACAAAAAAGACAAACCCATATCCGACCAACTGCGTTCGACGCTCCGGCCATTCCAATTGCCTTAAAGCTGAAAGGCCCACGATGATCAAACCCATATGCGGAAGCATTGTCCAACGATCCGCAAAAATTTGTCCGCCAATTTGAACAAATCCAGACAGAGGCAAAGCGGCAATCAGAAACCACAACCATCCAAACCAAATATGAGGATTCCGTTGTCTCGCGTGAAAGCAAAGAATGGTTGACGCAAGAAGTCCCATAAATATTCCACTGGCAATTCCTGGTGTTGAAGAATGCCAGGGATAGAAGATCGAGGTCTCGAACGGAAAGAAAAACTTTCCCCAATAGGCCCCCATACTCACAAATCCGTTCTCCAACCGCTCCAGGACTGAAAATGTCTTCAGGGCTCCCGCCTGCCTCTGAGAAAATAAAACGATTGCAGAAAAAATCGATGCCAGTGTAACAAGAGCGCCAATTCTTTTCAGGCGAATCGAAATCGTAGAAGTCGAAGGCTCAATAAGAAGAAGCAGAAAAGGTAAAGTCACGAAGGTCGGCTTCGCCAGTAAGCTCAAAGCGTATGATGCGAGCAAAGCCACCCACCACCATAACTTTGATTTCAATCTGAAATCTGACCAAGTATAAATGAGAATCGTCAGAAGACCGAAGAATGTGCTCAAAACATCTTTTCTCTCCGTGATCCACACAACCGACTCAAGCCGCATTGGATGGAGTCCAAAAAATAAAGCGCCAATCAACGAAAGAGAAACATCAAATGACAAGCGTCGAAGTAAGAGAAAGACCCAAAGAGTATTCAGGGAATGTAGAAGCAAATTCATCAGATGATGCCCGAAGGGATCGAGACCAAACAAAGAAACATCCAACATATGCGAAATCCACGTGATGGGATGCCAGTGCCCCATATGCGTTGTCGAAAAAGCCCAACGCAGTCCATCCCAGCTCAAGCCATGGTTCACGAAGGCGTTTTCCACGACATAGCCGGGATCGTCTAAATTAATGAAATCAAAGGATAAGATATCTTGAAAAAAAATAATCAATCCAATGGGAATTAAGAACCAAAGAATTTTTTCGAAGTTCTGCTTCACAAGTCTTTCATCGAATTAAAAGCTGGGAAAAGCCTTCCTTCAACAGACCGAACAATACCAAACTCAATTGAGCAGCAGGAGGCCCCTCACGACGAAATTTCTCAAGCGAATACCTCTCACAAAACGAATGCAGTTTCTCAAAGACCAAATGTTCTTGAAGTTTCACTGCCTCAAGCGGTAATCGAACCTTGAGCGGCCAAATCCAAAGGCCTGATACGACCATTTGAGCTGATTGAATGATTCCACTCTGTGCGTATCCACTCACCGCGAGAACAATACCAGAATTCTCCGTTGAAATTTTTGGAGTCAAACTTCGATAGAAATTAAAACCTCCCGCTCGATGAAGTGAATCTTCTGGCAGTATGACCTTCATTAGAAGGTTCTCGGAGTTAGTCACAGCGTTGCGACAAACCAATTTTTTTCCATCGGCTCCTATGCGTTCCCGTTCACCGTCATAAAATTTTTCAATATCCATCACTTCTTCGCGCCCGGGCTCCCCACTCTTTCCGCGAAACCGAATGCGGACCTGAGCTTCAAGCGCCGCCAGTGTCACGATCAACGGGCTGTGATAAGCACCCC
Organism: uncultured Bacteriovoracaceae bacterium; assembly: GCA_964626465.1. Taxonomy (GTDB): domain Bacteria; phylum Bdellovibrionota; class UBA2394; order UBA2394; family UBA2394; genus CAZRCG01. The sequence goes on from CAZVFP010000001.1 coordinate 264,049, forward strand.
AGGACAATTCTCCGCCTACCGTCCGACGATTTCTCACCTGCGGCGTACTCGTTGCAGAGGCTGCCGCTGCAAGTGCTGGAGCGTACCTTAAGACAAAAGGGTCGACTTCAAGATCACAAATTCGCGCCGTTGCGCCAATGATATAGCGTTTGTATTCTTCCCTGCATTCACTCAAAGCTTCCAAATGCCCTATATGAAGAATGCCCTTGTATTTTGGATCAAGTTCTCGAGGAAACTGATTATAAAAACGAAGTAAGTGTGTCATCCCAGCACAAATTTTTAGCTCTGCACCGCGACTGTCCATTGCCTCGTATACTTCAGATAAATAATGTGGGTTTACAAATTCCATTTATTCTTTCCTAGCGCCTTTTTGTCACGCTCATACGAGCGGATCCTTCCGATGCCGGAGGAAGTGCAACTCCTTCTATCGCATCAATCACACGCTGATATCCAGCACACGCACACAGATGTCCTTTTAGAGCTTCTCGAATTTCCAATCGATTTGGATTTTGATTTTCTTCAAGTAATTTGGTTCCGGTCATAATCATACCGGGAGTGCAAAAACCACATTCAATCGCTGATGTCGTCAAAAAGCTTTCTTGTAAGGGAGTAAACTGATCTTTTTCGTTGATTCCCTCAATCGTGATCACTTCGTGTCCGGAAATCTGGCCCATCAATATCAAGCAAGCATTCGCCACTTTTCCATCGACCCAAACCGTGCAGGCCCCGCATTTTCCACCTCGGCAACCTTCCTTCAATCCTAAAAGACGCAGATCTTTTCGCAAGAAATCAAGAAGACGCGCAAAAGGTGAGACTTCTGAACGAAGCGGCCGACCATTAAGTACCCATTCGATTATCACAGTAACACCTCAGCTCCTTCGAAATGGAATAGTATGCACTTGGTTCATTTTTTTCTTCGGATACATAAATTCAAGAGACATTGGGATTGTATCCAAAGACATTTCCTTGGCGTCAGCAATTGCATTCACCAAACTGGCAAGAACTGTAGACATCATCACAGCCGTCACACCACGCGACCCAAAATATTGAGGAGCCTTTTCGGAATAATCCTTGAGAGGATAATCAATCGTCACCAACGATACCTCTTGCGGCTCATCGATTGTCGTGGGAATCGGCTGTTCTTCTGATCCATCGCTCGAAAATAATGCGGCGATCGCCCACGAAGCCGATGCATCCAGTTGCACTTCCAATCCACGAGCATACAAGACAGGGCCAGCATCCAACACAACCTTGACGGATTCCACTCTTAATTCTCCGGTCAGCGGATGAAACGCCACTCGGGCAATGGCACCTGCGGAACAGCCATGTGGCTTTTCCACATCCTTCAAGGTAAAAGACGATTTCAAATCATTATGCCCATGGGTAAAGGCCAATTCTCGGTATCCCATTTTCCGATTTGCTTTTTGATCAACCACAGCGCCATCTTGCAAAACAATATCATCACTATTTAATTTCTTCTCAGCAGCGCCGATGATCTTCTTTTTAAGATCCGCTGCCGCATGCCATGTGGCTTGGGCCAAATAATAAAACTCTGGATAAGTTTCGCGGCGTGCCGCTTTTTCAAAACCGGGTCGCATTTTACCTTCGACCGTAAATGCTTTTGGATGCGTCTTCAGAACAGTCGCAGCCACTTCAGACAACGCACCCTTTAAATGCAAATCGAGCGTAAGGTTGGAGGTACGGATGACGAAGGTCCCCGATGCTAATAGATCAATCGACACTTCAGAATGATCAAATTCTTTCAGAAATGTAGGATGAAAATACTGAAAACCAAAACCCCGACCAATGATTTCTTTCTCGGCCCATACTGGACGATTTCGATCGATCTGCAACAATTTAAATGGACGCTCTAACTTCTCAACTTCCGAAAGAACTTTAGACCCCATTTCACAGTGGGTTCCAATATTGAGCTGCCGAAATTCAAGTGGAGAAATCTCCAATTGCTTTGCAGCTTTCTCCATCAGTTGCTCGGTCACCCACGTGATTGCCGTCAGGCCTTCACCTTTTAACGCACGTCGTGGATGCGTATTGGTGATGACGACTTCACCCGAAATATCGACAGCCTTAAAATCATAGATCGACACCGCATGCTCCAGAGTTTTCTGGAGCGTCGCTTGGGAACTTCCCTCATAGGAACCGGCATCCAAAGTGATATGCCCTTTCAAGCCGACGGTCTTTTTTGTGGCTCGATCCACAAGAAGCGACAGCGATCCATCGTAACCATAGGACCCAATGTCTTGCTCCTTTGGCAAAAATCTGAGGCAGACAGAACGTTTCACAATCGAGGCAGCTAATGCCAAGAACACGATGAGTTCTCGTTGCTGGCGACCTCCGAATTGACCGCCCAAAGGTGACTCCCTGGCAGATATATCATCAAGATCAACACCTAAGACCTCAGATACCCAAACTCGCTGCGATTCACTGAGAAGAGCCCCAATATGAAACTCCATCTTTCCGGCTTCATACGCCACCCAACCGCTTTCAGCCTCGAGATAGCGTGTTTGCAGCGTCGGAAAATGAAAAGGAGCAACCACTTCAATCACATCACCGGCAGGCATCTTGCCCGACTTCAAGCGCTCTTCAAACACCACCTCTCGCACGGCTTTGTCACTCGGTTTCCAATCAATCTTCACGGCCTGCATGGCCAAAGCCAATGTTTCGACGGAATCCGCCACAACAAGCGCGACGGGTTCTCCAACATAGCGGACTTGTTTGTCCGCAAGAATCAGCTGACTCTTCGCTTTTTTTCCGGAACCAAAGGGCCGGTTGTGAGGAACATCCTTGACCGTAATAATTTTTAAAACCCCCTCGATCTTTTCTGCTGCCGCAGTCTCAATCTTTGAAAAACTTGCAGTTCGATGAGGACTTCGAATGACCCCTACGTAACCGACATTCTCCGGCAACATCGCACTCAAGTAATCCGTCGGATAGAGCGCGTGGCCTCGAACTTTATCTTTTTCTTCGTTCGAATAAAGAGAGAAGAATCGACGTATATAGGTCGTATCCCCAATGGTCATGATGAATTCATGCTCCATTATTCGGACCTCGCGGTCAACAAAACTACGCATTGCTTCATCGTCTTTTATTCGATCCGGCTGCAGGGCGATGAAACAATGAGAATTCCCTTGCAATAGAAAATTTCAGCTCTGACAATAAACACTGGGGGGAAATTTAATGGACCAAGCTACGCCAATTGCTGAACATGCAGCGCAAAGCATGACTTTGATCGAACGGTATCATGCCGGGGGCTTCTTTATGTACCCCATTACGGTCGTTGGAGCTATCGCACTTCTGATCGTGCTCGATAGACTCTATACTTTGTTCGTCAGAACCACTTTTGACAAAACTCAAATTCTGACGGAAGTGAGAAACGCGATTTATTCTGGTTCTTTCTCGCTGATGGGATCCACCATCATTCATCAAATCATTCAGTCTGGATTTAAAGCATTCGAAAAGTCTCAAAAAGATTCTGAAGTGCAGCTGGCGATTGATGCTGCAGCGTCGAAATATTTTCCAATGCTTGAGAAAAGAACGAGCTATCTCTCGATGCTTGCAAATATTTCAACTCTTCTTGGCTTGTTGGGAACCATCTCGGGACTGATCGTCTCTTTCGCTGGCGCCGCAAAGGCCGATCCGAATGCGAAGGCCACTCTGCTGGCTCAAGGTATTTCTGAGGCCATGAACTGTACGGCTTTCGGCTTGCTAGTGGCCATTCCCACGCTCCTTTTTTACGCATTCATTCAAGGCCGCACGCAAAAGATCATCGATGACGTCAACGAAGTCGTCCTTGAAAGCATGAATTTCTTAGTAAGCCACAAAGAAAAATTAAAGCAAAAAGCTTAAAGAAAAAATGACGATAAGGAGATTCTTCCATGCTTGAATTGCTGACTACCGCACGAGATCATCTTGAAGCAGGCGGAGCCTTCATCTATCCCATCCATGCCATTTTGATATTGGCACTGTCGATCGGTTTAGAGCGAATCTATGTGCTCTTTGTTCGATCATCGATGAACGTCGAATCGTTTATCAAGCAACTGAAACCCGTCATTCAACGAAAAGACTTGCAATCAGCCACGCAATATTGCGACTCCATCGGTGCTCCGGCATCGCGCGTTGCAAAGAGCCTCATCGTCAAAGCCATTTCGCATGGAACACGTGAAGATATTGAAGCGATGATCGAGGCTTCACTGGTCAAAGAAAGTCATCCGATTGAACGCAGAACATCCTATCTTTCAATGCTCGCCAATATCGCGACTCTGCTCGGACTGCTCGGTACGATTTCGGGGCTTATCTCATCATTTGCCGCGGCCGCAAAAATCGATCCGTCGCAGAAAGCAGAGCTGCTTGCCAAAGGGATATCCGAAGCGATGAATTGCACAGCGTATGGACTCATCGTCGCGATTTTCGCACTCATTTTGTATGCGCTGCTCCAGGGTAAAACTCAGAGTCTCTTGGATGAACTCAAGGAAGTCGCCTTCGAAACACGAAGTATGCTTCCTTACGAAAAATAAGAATCGAGGAATTCTATGGGCGTTAGTATTGAGTCATCTGGCAAAGGTCGAAAAAGTGTAGATACAGAACTCAACCTCATCCCCTTCATCGACCTACTGTCGGTTTGTATTCTCTTTCTCTTGATGACTGCCGTATGGGTCCAGATTTCAAAAATGTCGGCCTTCAGCCAACCGTCAGGCGAATCAACGATTACGCACAGTGATGTGACCTCCATTTCTCAAGGAAAAGAATCACGAGACTTTGATGTTCTTGTCACTAACGAGGGCGTGAAAGTGATCGAAGACGGAGTGGAACGTGCCTCTTTTGGATTGGCAACTGCACGAGCAGAGCTCACAAAATTGAAGCCGCTGTTCGACAAAAATCAGAATCCAAAAATCAGCCTTCGCGCAGCTGACGATGTCGTCTATGAAGAAGTAATTAAGGTTCTGGATTCACTTTTTTCAATGAAACTCACCCAAGTCACCATCGGGGGAATCTAAGAATGGCGATTATTGCACCAGCAAAGAGAATTAACCCGACGATCAAGAGAAAAACGGGTTTTGAGAGAAAGGGCGTTTACGCCGGTCTTTATCTCACAAGCATGGTCGATATGTTTGCGATCATGGTGATCTTCCTTCTTCAGAGTTTCAGCGCAGACGGTGAACTCGTCATTCTTCCTAAAGGATTGGAACTTCCAAAGGCAGAAAATACAGGCAGTCTCGAACGATCTCCAAGCCTTGTTATCGGCCTCGATCAAGTTCTGCTCGAAGGCAATTTTATTGCTGGCACCCCGCGTGTCGCTGAACAGACCGAATGGAATATTCCAGAACTTCAACAGGCGCTAAAAGATTATCGCGATGCTGAACTAAAAAAAGCCATCGCCAAGGGAACCAGTGAACAAGACGCTTCTAAGACGCTGCAAAAGATCAACGTTTCAGCCGACAGACGACTGCCCTTTCAAGTAGTCAAAAAGGTCATTTACAATGCGGGCTACGCTGGATTTCCGGATTTTCGATTCGCGGTCTTTGCGGGATCTCAAAACCAATAAGCCGAGCCATTCTCTGTTCAACTTGCCGTCTACGGGTAATTTTACTAATGAGAAGTGGTGTTTCATGCTCTTGCGATGTCTATTTGTCTGTCCATTTCCCCAACTCCGTCTGGGGAGAACGATCAGACAGAATTGCTGCGGATCAAACAGGCAATTGCCACCCTTCATCAAATTGAAGAGCTCCCCAACTCTGAAAAATCTGAAGCCGATTTGGTCCAGGTGCCGTGGGCGACGCTGACCATCAGCCTACTGCTCGCCGGATTTCTTCATGAAGTCGACCTCATCCCCGACCATTGGTTTTGGCCCACGACTCTCGGAAGTAGCCTCCTCGGCTTTGGCTATGTCGTCGTTCATGGAGCAGGGCTTGGCCCTATTTCAAAAAAACTGGACGCTATTCATGAAGCGAGGCGTCTCTACAAATCTTTGAGGCCCGGCGAGAAAATCAATTCTGAATTGCTTTCTGAAGCCACTAACTTAATTGTCCGTCTCTCGATATTCGTCGATCATGACAAGCTCAATACGAGTTTCGAACGCTGGCACTATCTGAGAGCAGTGAACTCCTTTCTCACATTCTTTTCCGAACTCGAGTTGCTCGGAATAGATCGACGGCTCCATCGATTTATGAACGAAGCCGTCGACCAGGTTTATCATGCCGTTCAGAGCATCCTGGACAGAGCCCATGACCAGAACGATTTTCCGTTAGCGCGAAAGGCTCTTTCCACCAGAAATCGCATTCTTGGATTCAAAGGCGCGGCAGCCAGAGCCCAGAAGAGGGATAGCTTTGCTGACCTCGCTCGAAAACTAGATATTGCAGAGGACGACTTGACGGAATACACCGACGCTTGGGAGGCCACCCAGCGAAATTCTGTTTCGCGCTATCGTTTTGTGAGCAAGGTCGACCCCCAGTCAAAAAGGATCACTCTTGAGCGAATTATGATTTCCGATGAGATTGTGTTCAGAATCACAACGCCAACCGAGCTGCTGCCCGCAGACCCGGCGGCAGTTCGTCGTCTTGCCGCCTCTGGCAAGGTTGAAGAAAAACTCGGACCTGGGCTCTGGGTTTCGTTTCCTCAATACTCTGAAAATATTTGGACTTATATTGATCCCTCGGAACCAATCCCGCAAAACATGGGATTGATTGCTGTCGCGATAGATCTTGAAGGGACTATTCTTCCTTCGAGACGCCTTTCAGTATTTCCGAATGCTTTTTCCCACTTTGGTGATATCCCGACGAAGTCAATTGCCAAAAAATCAGACGCGCGAGAATTTTACCCTTGGGTAACGAAATGTCTTCAGACTCTTCGAAATTTGCCGCGTTGACTTGAATCCTTGAAGTCCCGTAGAAGTGGGGGCTCAAAGTTGGAGAACGGATTGTATGGGTTTGATTGGGGTTTTGACATTTCAGCTGCTGATCTCGATGACGAGTAATCGTTGGAATGAACGCGAATTTGAAGCGGCCTCTATCACGTGCGTCGATTTTCTGTCTTCACTTTCTCGAAGCGAAGTGATCCAGGATTTTAGTGGTCAACGACTACAACTCAAACTGAAATTACGTCCCCGCGATCAGATTGTCTCAGTCGAGTTGATTCCATTGCCGCTGCAAAATGGCGTTCCGCGTTCAAATTATCTGGCCATGGTTCTCGTCGAACCTGATTTCACCCCGAATGCCGAAGAAACCATTGAAAAAGCCATATGGCTAGACACTTCACCGCTTGATCCTCCTTCAAGAATTTTAGCGTTTTCGAACCGGGGCACAGAACTGCGTACTGTTTTTGATATTGGCCCAACAACCTATTTTGGAGTCATTGGACAAATTCATCAGTGGATACAAAAAAGGAAAGGGAGGCCCGAAGAACCGCCAGGCGCTGTTGCCTACCCCGTGCCTCAATATCGAATGGCTCCAATTCTCTCGCTTGAATGGATAAGAAAGTCAGCGACGGACTATGCACTTGCAGCCAACTTTGAAAGACGCGCCAATGAGCGAGTGGCACACCAAGCGATTCTGCGGTCTAAGTTGAAACGAGATTCTACCGATGTCATGACTACTTTTGATGATGAGATAGAATACGATGGATATCATCCATTGATACTGCTCGAACCAGATCCAGCCTCTGGTGCCAATGAAACTGAGCTCGTCATCAAACGAATAGAGATTCCTCGGAGTAGATCACTTCCTATTCCTTGAAGTCGTAGATGCTGTCAAATCGACGTGAGGAGTTTCAAAGCTTCATATGCGGCATATTTCTGATTCAGTTCTCGCGCAAATGGTAACGTCAATTTTTTCGTGAGAGTTTTTCGTTGTGACGACGCTGCAATCCAAATTGTTCCAACGGGCTTCTGTTTTGTCCCACCCGTTGGTCCTGCGATGCCAGAAATAGCCACGCTTTTGGTCGCACGGCTTCTCTTCAATGCTCCTTGCGCCATTTCACGGACCACCTGCTCACTCACAGCACCGTGCTTTTTAAGAGATTCCTCACTCACTCCAAGCAAATCAATCTTCGCCTGATTGCTATAGGTGATAAAACTGCGATCCAGAACTGCCGAGGAGCCGGACACTTTTGTGATCATCGAAGAAACAAGCCCCCCCGTGCAACTTTCAGCAATACTGACGATCGCTTTTTGCTGCAAAAATTGTTTTAGAATCGCTTCTTCAAATGTCATTTCTCTATCTGAAAAGAGCGACGATCCGAAATGAGATTTAATTTTCTTAACCAAGCGAGCGATTGTTTTCTCTGCAGAAGATCGATCGAAAGCTCGAACCATCAATTTTAGATGATTTTCAGGCAGCGTCGTTCGAAAACCGACAACTACTGAATCTGGAATTTTGAGAGAATGCACAAAATCATTGATTGCGCTCTCAGGCCACCCAAAAATTTTATAGATAAATAAATGTTCTCGTTCACGCGCCGCATATTTCTCAAAAAAAGGAATCAGATGCTTATTCAAAATAAAATCATATTCTCTTGGAACTCCCGGCAGAAAAAATAAACACGTCTCTGCGATCTGAAGACGAATGCCCGGGGCACTGCCTTCGAGATTATCCAGAACTTTTGATCCTTCCGGAATGAGCATCTGCTTTTTATGCCCTGGACCCGGCTTAAAACGTCTCAATCTCTTCAGTCGGCTCAAAACATTTTTCTCGGCCGCCTTCGAAAAGACCATTTTTCTCCCAAATGCATTTGCGACGGTCTCGAGCGTGAGATCATCTGACGTTGGTCCAAGCCCTCCAGAAATCACGATCACATCCGATCGATTTGCTGCATCCGTGACCACCTGGCTAATCGCGAACGAGTCATCAGGAACCAAAGTAGATCGACGAACCACAAGCCCCATTTGCCGAAGCTTGAGGGCCAATCGTTGTGCATTTGAATCAAGAACAGATCCATCAAGCAATTCATTTCCAGTAGTGACTATTTCAATTTTTAACGGCGAATCCATAGCGCAAAAATCTCCAAAACTCCCAGTGCATAGATACCCGCGACCAAGTCGTCGAGCATGACTCCCCAACCTCGAAAGTAGTTTCGATCAAAATATTTCACACCGATTGGCTTCCAGATATCAAAGATTCTAAACAGAACGAAAGCCGCGGCGATCCACTCTATCTTCGGCGGCAGCAAAGACATAGCAATGCCCATCCCCATCCACTCATCGATCACGATTTCAGATGAATCGTGAAGTCCTCGCGCTTTCTCATAGTGCGGCACTATCAGGCCGCCAAGAATCAGTGTCATGAAGGATCCAACCACAACCCCCACCGGACCCCAAAAAAGATTCACGAAAAACCAAAAACCGCACGCGAAGAATGAGGCGACTGTTCCTGAACCCTTTGGAAAAAATCCAATTCCGCCACACGTGACGATTGCACCCTGAATCAGCAAACGAATCTTGCTCGAATTTTTCATCATTACGAGCTAAGCTACACAAAAAATGAAAAAGGAACTACGATGAAAGCGACGCGTGCACTAGAAACCCCCTCTCTTCTTTCAACGTATGGTGTTCTTTTGATCGTAAGCCTCGCTGCAGATTTTTACTACAGAGGTTCGCCGTTTAAATCCTGGAATTCAACCAATGCCGTTTCAGCAAATTACTGGATCGCAGCTGCAGGATTTGTTGTTCTTTGCGCCGTGTTTTATTCAATAGGAACCTTAGTCTTTTCGTGGGCTGTGGAATTGCAGAAAATTTTCGCTCAGATTCTGACACCTATTTCATATCTACAGGCCCTACTCCTCTCATTTATTGCAGGTTTTATCGAAGAGTGGTTTTTTCGCGGAATTCTACTGCATCACTTCGGACTCATTCTGAGTTCAATCATTTTTGGATTGGCGCATCTCATCCCCGTTCCACGGTTGTGGCCTTGGGGAGTTATTCAAATTGTAGTGGGCATTGCATTTGGACTTCTATACGAAAGCTCAGGCTCACTTCTATTGGTTGCAACCACACATTCGGCGATCAACGCGATTTCCTTACTCAAACTCAACCACGATATTGAGCGAGCTCACGCGATCGCTTAAGTTTTCGTGGTCGATCAGCCGTTTACTAATTCGCGCAGCTCTTTACCGACTTTGAAGTATGGCAATCTCTTTGGCGCTACTTCAATGGCTTGGCCCGTTCGGGGATTTCGACCTTTGTAACTGCCGTACACACGGCTCACAAAACTTCCGAATCCTCGAATTTCAATTCGACCACCTTCACAAAGCGTATCCGCCATAGCTCCGAATACAACGTTCACGACAGCTTCTGCACGCTTGCGAGGCATGTTCATTTTGTTTGCAACGAGATCTATAAGTCCTGATTTATTCATGATGATTTAAGTTTAACGAATTCACAAAACTAAACAAGGCACGCTGCAATGACACGCCCTGTCGGAGGCCACTTTTCTTCTAAAAATAATGACCCTGGGCGTCGAAATGAACTGGAGCACGACCCATCCCTTGTGCTAATTCGGAGAGTCTGTGGGATACGGGATTATTCAACTGCTTTCGTTATACGCCATGGTCGTTATGTCGCCCCCTCCATCCAATACAGACCAAGCATTTGCCTTTAATAACCCAAATACACCGGCTCGATTTCATCTAGAGTTTGGCACTGACATGTCATCGACAAACTATCACAATTTTTTCGGTGTCTTGTCTGATCAAACATCGTTCGAAAGCGCTATTGTTAAACTTAGGTTTAGAGGATTTCGCAGACGCAACGAATGCACAATAATCCCCCTCGAGGTTGACCTCCTCGGGCAACTTCAATTCTTCAGTACGGCTCGCTCATTTGATCTGATCACGCACTGCCATCAAGTCAGTCTTGAATATAATAACGCGGCAGTTCTTGTTGAATTCTGGCAACACCGGCTCGCACAACTTCTTCTGAAGAGGGCGATGAACGTGCAGCTCGTTGAAATGACTTATACTAACAGCCACGATGAAACTAATTATGAAGGCTTAGGCATTCTCCGAGAATCTAAAAGACAAATGGCAGCCCGGCTCAAGATGAAGCCGATACCGAAAAAGGCTTCGCTTTCATTACAACCCGTAAACATTAGCTACAATATGGATTGGCTTCGTACAGAGCTATTTGAAATTTTAACCGGCAATACAATTGATCGCGACTTTCGTACATTAAAGAATTTTGTGGGGCTTGAATCCTCCGATGGGCCCATATTCATTCCTTACGATTTCAATATGTCGACGTGGATTTCACCTGACCCGCTGATGTTTGTAAGAGCCGAGATTCAGAGCATCGCGGCAGTACAACTATACTGTGCTCATCAATATTGGACTGATTCAGATTGTTCTCGAGCTGCTGCAGACGCACTCAAGATTGTCGCCGAACAAAAAAATGCCATAAAGATATTGAAAGAGATGATTCTAAAATCACGGGAAGCATCGAAATATCCAATATCGAAATCTGCGAGCGACTATATCGATCAATATTTTGACCTTGTCGAGCCTCTTCTTTTTCATACACTTCGTGACAATCTGAACGATCTGAAGGAGCTGCTGTTGTCTGAAATTTCGCCACCTGGGCGCGCTATGGCCTATGACGATGCCGCTATTGCGCTGATCGCAAAATCGAGAAATTTGCGTGAACTGAAAGAAGTCATGCAGTCGCTGAAAATCAACATTGTACGCACTCCTGTTTTTAATTTTATCAACAATATGAGTCATCGGACATTTTCTTACTTTTTCTCACATCTCAAACATTTTTCGCTGTCCCGAACAGAAGCGAAGGAATTTCAAAACTGGATCAACCAAGAAGTAGAAAGAGATATTTCTGCAAACAGCGCTCCTTGGAGCTCTTATAAAAAGACATTCGAAGCTGAATTGATGAGAGTAGTCGCAGAGCACCCACCCGACTGGAAGGGCAACACTAAACTTTCCCGCTGATTTTGCAAAACGCTCATTGGCTCAAAAATTGCATTAAAGATTGTATAAATGAAATCTGTATAGGAATCTCAATTTTAAGGATATTGCGGTAAAAAAATTGAAATGATCATAACTCTTTCAATAGTGTTTTCGATGCATATGACGGGCAGTCTATTCACAGATTGTATTAGCCGCTTAGGAAAAATTTTCTCAAATCCCTCGAGTTTTTCCGTTTTGACGAAGCCCGGGCCATCTGAAATTCCACACCCTGCTTTCAAAACATTGAATTTTGAGGGGCCGCTGGAAAATACGTTCCAAAGTTCGTTCGGCGCGACACGATCCATTCACCATTTCAATGCAACTGCATCCTCAAAAATTTCAATATTTTTTGACCTCGACCCCATTCAGTTCTTTTTCGGTCGTGGATGTTTTCAATCGCATGAAGTCGATAAGAGACAGCAAGAGCTCGCTCGCCTCACGCGCGAGTGGCTCGTAGGAGGTCCAAAAATCCATGGGCTTCTCATGGATCCATCGGGAAACTCGACCATCGTCGTCGAAGCCCGATCCGCGCCAACCGGCACAATGGCGATCGTTGATCCCATGGCAGACGGTCGCTCAATTCTTCTCGCCTACGATGAAGTGGCTGAATATGCATGGCGCCAGTACGAATGGATTTTGCCTCGAAGCACGCCTGATCATTGGCTCCTAGAACCGTGGAACCCAAATATACGCTATATTCCAAAATCGAATTTGATACTTGTTCCCGTCAATACGAATCCGATGACATTGGCGGAATCGCAACAACCAGCCGAATTTGTTTTAGAAGCTCTTCGCAGAAGATATGAACTACTCCAAAAATTTCCAGAGAGAAGATCCTGGCCCGAGTTTTATCATGAGATCGCAGCAGCAGGGTATGCAGTGAGCCCGGCCCGAGATCAATACCTTAAATCTTTGCAAGAGATCTCTCCCCAGCTCTCCGAACGACTCACTGAAAAAAAATAAATTTCAAATATATCCGCCAGCAATAGGCTCCTTGAAGAGATACCATGTGGGCCACTCGACTTCCCATCCCGAGCTTGCATTCGTCACAAAAAGTTTTTGCCCATAATGAGAGGCATGCTCGTCAACCGCTCGTTTGACTCCAAATTCACTATCGTTCTTAAATCCATCGAGATAATCATGACCGGCAAAAATGCCCCCCATTCTGACTTTCGGCCACCACATCTCAATATCTTGTTTGACCATTTCGTAGCTATGGTTCGCATCTATATAGACGAAATCGAGGCTTCCCGCTGGAAATAATTTGGCAGCATCCTCTGAAGTCATGCGCATCACAACACTTCGAACTCCATATGGAATACATCGGTTCACAGTCTGCAAATAACGATAGTCCTGAACCTCTTGGTTTACATTCGCCCGATCCAAATACTGATTTGGACCAAAATGCATCCAAGGATCGACCGAATAAACACGACGCAATTTGCTAAACTTCAAAAGCCTCTCTGTGAAATTTCCAAATTGAACACCGATTTCAAGGCCTTCACCAGTCAAACCACAGGCCGTCAAAAGCATGGGCAGATGGTTCCGACTCTGAAGCTGCGGTTGTTCACGAGACGGCATTGTTAAATTGAAATCGATTGCGCTCAAAGCGGGTGTCCTCTTTCACCCTCATTGTCTCCAAAATCAGACTTCATCGCCACGCGCACCGCATAAAAGGCCCATAAATTCCCATTTAAACTGAAACCGACATCATCTTCACAGCCAGAATGGAACATGTTATACCGCCCCGTATGAAGTCTTTTCGAACCTATCTTCTGGCACTCTCCTTTTTTCCATTAAGCCATCACCCCATCTTTGCCGAGTCAGACATGACCGCTCGAAAAAAAATTGAGGGCATTGAGGAACAGCTCACGTCTATACTCAGTCAGCAAAGTCGCATTGATGGTCAATTGGATCAGCGATTGACGAAACTAGAAACCGAAATCAAAACAATGCAATCACAACTTGAATTGGTCTTAAAAATGCTTCTTGAGAATCCGACCGCTTGGCTTTCAAAGGCTCAGCTTGAAGAACGTCAGATCAATTCTCTTCAACCTCAAATTGATAAGACGACTTGGCTGATCGGTGAGAACAAAAAGGAGCTCGAATCAATTCCTGCAGCAACAGAAGAAGATCGTGCTCGACTCAATTCCTACGCCCAAAAAAAGGCTGTTCGTCTACAGTCCCTACGGGAGGCTCGCGCATTCTTGTTGAGTAATAGACATTCAAGCAACACCACAATGACACGTGATGACATTGAACAATTCAAAAAAAAGTTAGCCGCGTCTAAGAATTTACCGGAAGGTTATCAAAGTGAACTTGCTGATTTCCAAAACTGGCTCGATGGCCAAAGTAACGCCACCTGGAAAGACGCCATAGATAAATTTTCAACTGCGATCGCCAAAGCGGAAAAAAAACTCGAGACAATTGGCGAGGTTTCAGAGTTAGCTGAAAACTCTCGTCGAAGATTTAAAATTGAAAATGAATTGTCAAAGTTACAAACTTCACTGAATGAAATGACGACCCGTCTAGAGAGCCTGAAGGCAGAGCGAAATCAGTCGCTTCAGATATTCGAAAAGATAAAAGACATGCCCGTGCCGAGCAATCCGCAGTAAGTTATGCGTGACTCATGGTCTCTTTTTCTTTTTGTTTTTTGGTCAATACTCTTCGTCACTCCCGCCAAATCTGAGGCGAATGGGATCTATCGATATAATGTCGGCGGGCAAGTCTATGTTTTGATAAAACAGATCGGATATGGCTCCTTCGCTGATGTCTTTATTGCGGAGGAACTATCAACTGGCCGTCAAGTCGCGCTGAGAATTCTCTCTACGCCCAGAACAGACTCCGATGGGATGCCTAATATCAACAATGAATATTTAGAGATCGATCCATTCAATCACCAACGAATGGCTCAAGCACAGGCTAGAATTGAAAGAAACCATACCCTTTCACCCCGCATCATGAGAGTTCTTGGAGTTCACAAAAGCCCCGACAAAAATTTGAGCTCATTGATCGCTACTGAACTTCTCGAACGAAGCCTTGAAGCTGATGAGCACAGAAGACGATACCAAGCTGGCTCGGCTGACATCGACAGTCAGGAACTAAATCAACGAATCGAGAACCTTTATTTTTTAACACTTCATTTGATTAAGGGTGCAGCTGAAATTGCGAATCTGGGGTTTAGTCACAACGATATTAAAGAGAAAAATATTCTGTTTCGAAGAATAGCTGGCGGCCACTGGCTTCCCGTCTATGGAGACTTCGGCCTTCTGACAACTCAGAATGAATTTCCACCGCCACTACGGGGTGGAGCTCCAGAATTCCGTGATGGGTTTACAAAATCCATGCCGATCTCTGATTTTTATATTCTGGGAAAGACCATTGAACGAGTGGGATTCATTGCACCCTATCGACGTCAGGGCGCTGATCTCAGGTTTAGATCGATCGACAGTCTTGAAAAATCAAGCGAACTCTCAGATCGCGCAAGACACCAGCTGGCCTTTCTCAAAAAATTTATCCGAGCTGCACTGACTCACGATTGGCTCGAAAGAATCAGGGCCCTCAATGCAGTGGAACCTCGCCTTTTCGTGATTGGCCTGCGAGACCAGCTCACGACCTTCGAGGTGTCCATCGATGAGAATCTTGAGTTGCCTGTTTTCGAACCTTCAAACGAAGAGATCTTCTTGGGTGGTACTCAGCAAACCGTTCAAAAAAGGCACCCGATCGCTCGCATGATTAACGCCTCTGTCTCCAATTGCCGGAAGTGGTTGGGCCGAATCGGACTGAAAGAGGACCCTTGAAAATAACGGTTATTTCGGTTTCTTCGGCGGATTGAGTTGATCGTAAAGAGCTTCAATCCGCTCCAGTAGACCCTCTGGCAACGCCTCAGGCGGAACCTTTGCGTCGCGAATTGACGCGATCGCAGATTCGCTCAAGCCAAGTTTCTCAGCCAATTGCGCATTTGAAAGCCCTTGTTCGTCGGAGATATCGTTCAACAAATCGGCCATGGCACTCAGACCCTCGCTCGTCACGACATTGCCGGGCTGAGGTTCCGATGATTTATTTGCAGGCTGGGCAGGAGCTTTTTCAAAATTGAGGCGAACACTTCGCCGAGTCGCCTCTTCAACGAGGGCAGTTCTGAGAGAGCGAGAAATATCTGCCGGCACGCCCTCTTCAACAAATTTCTGCCAAATCGCTTCTGTGAGCGACATATTGAGCCCAAGAGATCCAAGACTTCTCCAAGCGGCAGAATTTCTATTGCCAATTCCAGGCCTCAATAGTCCAGAACGAAATCCGAGCGCTTCGGCTTGTGAGATATAAGCTTCGGCTTCTCGTACAACGGCGTCGCGCTTGCCATGGATCCACACATCTCGTTTTTCCATCTCCAATTGATGGACGAGCTCACCAAACGAAAGCTCCTGCCGCAACCGAGTCACAACTTGTTGGGCTTTCTCCTTCAGAGGCGCATCAATGGCCCACCAAAAATATGGAAATTCCTGTGGGTTTTCAAAAAATCGTTTCCAGTCTTTATAAATAGCTGCCGATGTTTCGTATGGAATAGGCGCCCATGTCGTCCGCAAAAGAACTTCCCCCTCTGGACTTTGGACTATAAATTCTGCGAATTTCTCTCCGGCGATGCGGTGCCCGTATTCTACTGCTGGTGGATTCCAAAGATTGATAGACGAAAGAAACCCTCTGACTTGCGGACTTGCCCCCGCAACAAATTCAGTCTTTCTCAAATTGTTGACGATCTCTGCTCTCACCGAATGCCCTATTGGCGGCAACGTTAATGGTCGTCCCGCAGATGTTTCAGACTGCCTTCCCAGGCCCCGGATCTACCCATTCAAAGGTGAGACTATCGTCTTCACCAAAATCACTGATCGTAAAACACGATGATGATGAGTTCAGATGACAAGTTCTCACAAGATTCGGCGCCTTCAAAAAGCTTCGTAAGCCTGTGGCAGGAACGAAAACATCGTGAAGAAACTGACTTTGCTCCTCCGTGAGACCTGCAAATCCTCTGCCCTCATCTACAACGGCGCGTAAGTCGTTAGCACAGCGATTCAAATCGAATTGTTCCGCTAAAAGCAGGTCGCGACTGCCTGACCAAATGAGGAGCGAAAAAATGATCGCGACCGACAAAAATCGTTGATTCTTCACAGACTTCTCCACAGGGACATCAAAAAGCAAAGGTCATGCCATGAGGTTCTGCAATTCGACAGGTCTAACCAACTGAATTTATTTGTATATTTCTTCTCGTTGCAATCGAGGAAGACGGACTCCGCAAAATCGCCAGACCTTTGACAGACTGCCGCTCTGCAATGCGTCGCAGTATCATATTTTGATAGGAGGATTCTCTATGGACTCGAAACAACCCCCGACCGCCAAACCTGCGGGGCCGGCGCAACCACTCAAACCTCAGCAGGGCCCCTCTGCGCAACGTCCAAACCCTCCCACAATCAAACCCCTTGCCTCTCCACCGCCGCCTGATGACGCTCCAAAATCGAAATGGAAAATTTTAAGCGGCGCCACGGTGGGAGGCCTCATCGTTGGCAAATTAGGAATTAAACTTTTACTCGGAGGTTTCGTCACACAAGCACAGGTTGAAGCTTCAAGATTTGAAACCTGGAGTCCCGAGTTTAGAAAGAGCATCACCGATGGCTGCAATCAATCGGCTGCCGAGTCAATGAAGTCCAGCGCACCTGCAGGCACAAGTGACGTGCAGATTCGAGCACTCGCAGCGACATACTGCGATTGCATGTCATCGAAGCTCGAGGCGGCGCATGTGCTTCGGACAAAATATAATACCCTCACAGAATCTGAAAGTTCACTGGAACAGTCACTGACCGCCGCCGTGAATACCTATATGGAATCGCCAGACGGTAAAGCGGCAACTACGGCCTGCGGTGATGCTGCACTTGAAAAAGATAAAGCAACGGCAGAGGCTCAGCCCGTGACTTTGCCTGCCGCGAACTGAATTACCGTTTTGTTTTCTGAATACTCCGACATGGCGTAGCGAATGCCCTCGCGTCCAAGCCCTGAATCTCTTTGCCCGCCGTAGGGCAAGTGATCAGCGCGGAATGTAGGAATTTCATTGATGAGAATTCCACCCACGTCGAGAAATTCAATCGCCGTCTGAATATGTCTATGGCTATCGGTGAACACACCGGCCTGCAGACCAAATGATGACTGATTCACACGATTAATCGCATTTTCAAATTGATCGTAGGAATTCAAAACCATCACCGGCCCAAAGATTTCGTTACAAGCGACTCTCGCATTTTCATTCACATGAGAAAGAAGAATCGGCGAAATAATATTCTGGCTCAATCTCTCCCCACAGAGCATCTTTGCTCCGGCTGATTTAGCTTCTTCAACCCAATTCATTACTCGATCTGCATTGGCAATGTCGATCAGCGGACCCACGACTGTCTCGCGATGTCGAGGATCACCTACACCCAGCTTAGAAATTTCTTTCAAAAGCAAAGATTGAAATTGTTCAACAACAGTTCGATCCACGAAAACACGCTGCACTGAGATACAAACTTGACCCGCATAACTATAGCCCCCAAAAGCAATCCGCTGAGCTGCGCGATTTAAATCGCAATCACGATGAACAATCACCGCCGCATTCCCTCCCAGCTCCAAAAGAACTTTCTTCTTATGCGCACGATCCCGCAATGCCCAGCCCACAAGATGACTTCCGGTAAAACTGAGAATAGAAATTCTTTCATCTGCGATAATCTTGCCGATGATATCATTTGTCCCATTTAAAATTTGAAAAACCCCGGGTGGGACAGATTCGATCGAATCTGAAATTTCAAGCACGGCTTTTTCAAAAACTTCCGCAAGAAGAGTTGCAGCGCCGGGCGCCTGAGGAGGAGGCTTGAGTATAATTGAAGTTCCCACAGCAAGCGCGGGAGCCACCTTATGCGCAACGAGATTTAAAGGAAAATTAAAAGGGCTGATGCCAAGAACTGGACCTCGAGGTTTCAGCAAAGTCATAGCGGGGGCATATCCTCGACCAGAGAGTTCAGAATCGACGGGAATCACTTCGCCCGCATATCGTTTTGCTTCTTCACCAGCGATCGTAAATGTCGAAACTGCGCGCTGCACTTCGATTTCGGCAAGAGTCACAGGCTTTCCAGCCTCTTCCACAATTCGCGTCGCAAACTCTGTGCGACGTTCATGAATTCCTCGAGCCATTGCCATCAGTAGCCGGCTACGCAACGCACGCGAAGTTCGTCGAAAAATATTAAAAGACGTCTGGGCTGCAATCATCGCCGATTCAACATGATCGCAAGACGCATAATCCACTTCACCAACAATATCACCCGAATAAGGAGATCTCAGCGCATGCTTCTCGCTTCCATTCACCCATTCACCGGAAATCCAAAGGCGTGATCTAAAGGATGTCATCGGATTGTCTTTAGTCCCGCTTCCAAAATATCGAGCCCTTCATCCATCAGTGATTCACTGATCACCAAAGGCGGAAGAAAACGAACAACATTGCCATAGGTTCCTGCTGTCATCACGATCAATCCATTTTCATAGGCATACTTCACAAGCGCTTTAGTCGAATCAGGGTCAGGCTCTCTGGTCGATTTATTTTTAACGAGTTCAATGGCTTGCATCATTCCAAGACCGCGGGCATCCCCTACACCAGAAAATATTTCTCGCCAATTTCTCAAGCGCACGTTGAGCCGTTTGCCCATTGCTTGAACATTTGCAAGCAATCCACCGTCCTCAAAACTTTCGAAGACGCCTAAAGCCGCCGCGCAAGAAACAGGATTTCCTCCGAAAGTTCCACCGATTCCGCCCTCGATGGGTGCATCCATGATATCCGTTCGTCCTGTCACGGCAGAAATGGGCATGCCACCGCCCAATCCCTTCGCGGTCACTAAAAGATCTGGCACCAAACCGAGTTGCTCAGAAGCAAACAATGTACCAGTGCGACCAAATCCTGTTTGAATTTCGTCTGCAATTAAAACTATCTTGTGCGCGCTGCAGAATTCACGCAGCCGTTTCAAAAATTGTAAAGGCGCAGGTATGAAGCCTCCTTCACCTGCAACAGGTTCGATGATGACAGCCGCCACGTGATCAGCAGACAACTGAGACTGCACGATATTCTCAAATGCTTTGAAGCATTCATCCGAGACCCTCTCGACATCTTGCGAACCAGGCCATCGATAGGCATAGGGATACGGCGCCCGATATACCTCGGCCATCTGCGGTCCAAAGCCATACTTGTACGGTTTGTATTTCGCCGTCAGGCTCATGGCCATATAAGTTCTGCCATGAAACGCATGATCAAAACAGATCACGGCCTGACGCCTAGTAAATGCGCGAGCCATCTTAATCGAATTCTCAACAGCTTCTGCGCCAGAATTCGCCAGAAAGGATTTTCGTGAAAAGTCTGGGTTGCCCGGAAACTTCTGATTCAACTTTTCACAGAGTCTCAAATAATTCTCGTAAGGCGTCACGTTGAATGCAGAATGCAAAAATTTTGAACTTTGACTGTGGATAGCCTTCGTCACAAGATCTGCACGAGCTCCAACATTATTCACGGCTATCCCAGCCGCGAAATCAATAAATTGGTTACCATCCACATCTTTCAGCAATGCCCCAGACGCGCTCTCAATGAAGATGGGCGTTGCATGAAAGGGGCCTCTGGCCACGGCTTCTCGTCGTTCTGCCATGAGCTCTAAACTTCGTGGTCCGGGAATTTTTGTCTTCAATTCAATCGCCATATCGGTTCCCTTTCAATCAAATGCAGATTCATTTTTCAGCCTGCTGAAAAATCTGGGCTTAAAAACATTCCAATCAGAATCAGACAAATATTTGCCCACTGAAGTGCAGTAATTTTCTCTTTGAGGATCAGCCACGCGAACAGTAATGTGACGAGTGGATAAGCTCCGCTCAGCGGAGTGACGACCGAGATCGGCCCCATCCTCGATGCAATGATCACCGACAAATCTCCTCCCGCCATCATGCCCATCGGGAGAAAAGATTTCGTCCATTCACCCAAAGAATGAATCCCTTCGCGCCCTTTCCACAGCCCATAAAGACCCAGCGTCAATGCACCACCAATAGTATTGAACAACGTCAAATTTGTTTCGCTCGCGTTTGGCAACGAATATGAAAATTTGACCAAAGTCTGAGAGATGCCCCAAATGATCAATGCAGAAGCAGCCAATGGAATCCACTTTTTCTGTGTGACTTTGGCGTTTGGATCTGGCGGCGAATAGGAAAGCCCCACACAACCAAGAATCACAAGTGCCACTCCCGCATACTGAACTGGAGCAAGAGTCTCTGCTAAGAAGACTCGCGCAAATAAAACCGTCAGTGCAGGATAAGCTGCCGAAAGAGTTCCTACGATCGTGATAGGCCCCGCAACAATCGATTCAAAATAGAGTATCCAAGCACCACCATCTAAAATATAAGCCGTAATACCGGTAAATAAAAACGATCGACCGACTGGATCTAAAACCGCCGGATGGTTCTGACTAAAAAAATACGACAGATTGATCAACGCTTTCGCGACAACAAAATAAAGGCAGAATCTGGCCGGCGGAACCTCAGAAATATTTTTCTTCACTAAGCCCTGTCCTATTCCGTACAAAAAAAGAGCCATCAAGGTTGGAGTCATCCACGCGAGTATGGTCATTTAACTTCCGCCTTTCGATTTGGCGCATCAGCAAGCTGATCATTTTTCTTCCTTGCCTCAACGATCTGTCTCACGACTCGATCAGCCGAAAGAAATGCACCATCTGAATGCGAGCTTTCGGTGAAATCTCCTGCAAAATAGACTCCATGCTCTGGCTTTCGCACTTCATTTGAAAGATCGTCGAATCGAGATCGTCCGACGGGCCACGAGGCAATGGCTCTTGGATGATATCGATAAAACTCAATGTCCGAAACTTCGCGTGAAAATCCTGGCCACATTTTCTCAAAGCTCGCCAAGACCTGCTCACGAACTGCGTCCAAGGGCATCAGATTAAAACGTTCGGCCGCATCCCCATATGTCAGCAACGATAGTAGACGAGTAGATCCAATATTTTTTGGATTTCCGTCATAAATAACTCCAAGATCCGAGTCTGATAGAATGGGTAGACTTGAAACTCCTTTTGTTTTCCAAAATCTCTCGGCATTTGGTTTTAAGAAAATATGCACTTTGAAATAGGATCCCCAAGACATACTGCGAATGGCGTCTTGTTTCTTTGCAGATAACGGTGGATCGAACTGAACTTCAAAAAGTCTAAACAGCGGAATGGTATTGATCACATGACTTGCCTCAACAACTCCATTGTCATTTGTTTCAAGATCCAAATAATTCACGACGACTTTTCCATTTTTTGTGACTACGCGAGTCACTCTTTTATTCGTCGAGATATTGTTTAGTCCAACTGCTTGAGCGAGTCCCTCGGTGAATCGATCATTTCCTCCTTCAACACGATGACACTTCTCACCTTCCCCCAGAAATATATGAAATTCCGCCAAGCCATCTAAAGCTGAAATGCGATTCCACGCGGTGCCAATTTCACATTCGAGAGAAATACGAATCCATTCATTGATCTTGGACGAAAGTTTTTGTTCGCCAACAAATTGAGCAAAAGATATTTCTTTCAATTTCATGAGATCCTGAGGAATCTCTAGATCCGTTCTTAATTTGTGAATGACAGGAGCGACCTTATCTTTGAATTGCTTGAGGGCTGCGAGTTCAGATGGTGAAAAAACTTTAGAATAAAACGACTTCGCAGATTCATTTCCTAATGCAAAAAACTTATTCTCAAGCATGATGCTAGAAACAGCTTCTTCCTCATTCACTGGAATTTTTAATTCTTTCAGAACCTGAACCGCCGGATTGCTCTCCCAATATTCTTCCATACCCGAATCTGTCCGGATTTCAGGAAGCCCTGGCCTAGAATAAGTGACCGTGCGCACTCGCCCACCAACCCTCGGGGCAATTTCCAGCAGGTGATACGGAATTCCAAGTTTCTTCAGCTGATAGGCCGACGCTAGCCCACTGAGCCCCGCTCCAATAATAACGACCTCTCGTCGCTTCGGCACTTGCGCGCCATGAAGATTCCAACTCAACGAAAAAGACAATGCTGCGTGAACAAAAAATAAGAAAACCCCTCTGATCATCTTCTCGAACCCTCCCAGGTCTCGCTTCTATTGGTAGACCAAATTCTCGATCACTGGCAACTCTTGCTTTACATTTCTCTCTCTATGAGCGTTTGCTGAAGAGCAGGAGGAGGAGATCAATGGGCGATATACCGCATAAAATCTTTATTAATGGAAATTGGATTGAACCAAACTCCACGCGTTTACGACAGATTATCAATCCTGCGACTTTAGAAAAACTCGGTGCTACTGCCGATTGCGATGCCACCGACGTGAATAAAGCCGTCATGACTGCGAAGGCCGCTCAGAAGGATTGGGCAAAGCTGCCAGGCGCC
The DNA here is from genome assembly GCA_964626465.1 of uncultured Bacteriovoracaceae bacterium. Taxonomy (GTDB): domain Bacteria; phylum Bdellovibrionota; class UBA2394; order UBA2394; family UBA2394; genus CAZRCG01. The sequence goes on from CAZVFP010000001.1 coordinate 287,469, forward strand.
GAGAAAGCAAATCTTCTGCATGAAATAGCAAGACGCATACGAAAGTCGGAACAAGAATTAGCCCAACTTCTTTGTCTCGAAACCGGAAAACCCATTTGGGAATCTGTAGATTGCATTGAATGGGTTGCCGCGTGTTACGACTATTATGCGGAGGTCGGAAGAGCAAATCGCGGCATTTCAATTCCGCCTGTTGCTCCACACCAACTTAACTTCACAATCAAAGAACCGTTTGGCGTGGTTGCCGCAATTGTTCCTTTTAATTTTCCTCTGCTTTTGACGTCCTGGAAACTGGCACCAGCACTTGCGGCTGGAAATACGATTGTTTGCAAACCTCCGCACCAAAATCCACTTTCAAGTCTTCTCCTTGGAAAAATTTATGAACTCTTGCCCCCAGGAGTGGTCAATATCATTACGGGCGATGCTATCACCGGCGATCTGCTCGTGAATCATCGCGACATCGACCTGATTGCCTTCACCGGTTCGACCGAGGCCGGTCGAAAAATTGCCGCGTCGGCCGGCGCCCAACTCAAGAAAGTAAACCTGGAACTCGGTGGCATTGATCCATTTATCGTATTTGAGGATGCTGATCTGGATGTCGCTGTCCATGGCGTGGCTTGGGCACGATTGTTGAATGCTGGACAGGTCTGCACGTCTTCAAAACGAATATATTTACTCGAATCAATTGCTCAAGAATTTACTGAACGACTCGTTAAACATGTAAAAACACTTAAGGTGGGCGATCCCCGAAAGACAGACACTGATATTGGGCCCTTGATCTCTGCAGAAGCTTTGCAAAAAATTGAAAAGCAACTGTCGATCTGTTTAGATCAAGGTGCCGAATTGCTTCTTGGGGGAAAACGTTGTTCACCTCAAAGCTTGAATGGTCATTTCTTTGAGCCGACGATTCTCACGAAAGTGAGACACGGAACTCTTCCGACACGCGAAGAAATTTTTGGACCCATTATTTCTCTCATCACTGTTAAGAGCGCAGACGAAGCTATCGAATTGGCGAATGACTCTGAATACGGTCTCGGTGCCAATATTTATACAAAGAGTTTAGAAACCGCTATGAAAGCGATGGAAAATATTAAGGCCGGAACATTTTGGATCAATGATCCCCTCACTGACAATGATGCAGGTCCGTTCGGCGGCATGAGAAAAAGCGGAATGGGTCGCGAGCTCGGCGAAGAGGGGCTCGATGCATTTCGAGAAGTGAAACATGTCCATATCGATTATATCGCTGAACGAAAATCGTATTGGTATCCTTATGCCAGTCGAATACCCACCCATAGGACATTCTGATCATGAAATATATCGTGATCGGTGGCGCGGGAGCCATGGGCAGAATTACTGTGAAGGATCTCTTTGAATTTTCGGACGAAGGCGACTCCATCGTCATCGCCGATTTCGATTTGGAGAAAGCCCGAGAACTAGCAGCATCTTATGAAAATTCTCGTGTCAGTGCAATACGTGTGGATGTTCACGATTTATCGGCTACCGCCAATGCACTGCGAGGAGCCTCAGTTGTTATCAACTCTGTTCAGTATCATCTCAACTTAAAGGTGATGGAGGCCTGCCTTGCTGCCGGCACTCACTATGTCGACTTGGGCGGCTTGTTTCACATGACAAAGAAGCAACTTGAGCTTAACGAAAGATTTCAACAAATTGGTCGGCTCGCCGTCATCGGAATGGGCGCCGCACCAGGCATCACGAATATACTGTCGCGGCATGCAGCGAATCAATTCGATACAGTTCGCGAGATTCACACGATGGTGGCTGGCATCGATCAAACGAAATATAAAAATCTACCTGCATTAGCAGTGTCTTACTCACTCCAGACTATTCTGGAAGAATTTTCTATGGCCCCTGCAGTTTTCACAAAAGGCGAATTCACTTTTGTGAAACCAATGTCAGGAGACCTCCCTATCAAATTTCCAAATCCTGTGGGGATTCGCCGCCCGATGTATACACTTCATTCTGAAGTGGCCACCCTTCCAAATTCATTCGCGGCGAAAGGAGTGCGAGAAGTAAGTTTTAAAATTGCTTTCGATCCCCACTTCTTGGCGCAGGTTCGTTTTTTACGAGATCTGGGTCTCGCTTCGCACGAGCCTATCGAGATCTCCGGAGCAAAAGTAAAACCTATTGAGTTCATCAACAAAATCGCGATGTCTCAAAGACCTGGCAAACAAATTGGAAAGTTGAAACAGTATGAAATCGTACGAGCCGTGGTGAAGGGAATCAAAAATAAAAAAAAGACCACGATCACTCTAGACTGTCATACTTCTGGAATGCCCAAATGGGGCATTGGCACAGATCTCAACACAGGCTCACCACCCTCCATTGCAGCGCTTATGCTCGGAAGAGGCGAAATTCGTGGCTCCGGCGTTCGGGCCCCCGAGAACAGCATTGACCCTCTGCCCTTTTTCGCAGCCCTCAAAAAACGACGATTCATTGTGAAAACGGCCATTAAAGCAGGCTGGTAACCCAATTTTTAGAAAGTTTTGGGCTCCTTTGACTGATTCGAATTTCGTGCTAAGACCATGGAATTTAGAGGTTTAAAGGGAGTCGTCATGCGAAAATTCATTGTTTCATCTGCCATTTCCATCATCGTTTGCACGCAATTTTTAAGTGCAGAAGCCAAGATCCCGATCAAGCGAAAGAATATTTGGGCAGACGCAAATTTTAGTTGGGATGCATTCCTCTTCAATATGACGCCAGAAAATTGTTACCAGTCCGGAATTTTATTGAAGCGCTGCTATTTTGCGGCAAACAGATTGCTCGAGATTGTTGAGATGCGGAAAACCGAAACTAGCTCAACTGCCGGACCTGCAGATGTGATGGTCCGATTTATTCCAGATAAAATCAAAGAAATAGAAGAACTGACGGAGGTCAAAACAATCCGATCTTTTGGAAAATGGAAAGTTGTTCAAGTCAAAGAAAAATCTGTCGACAAACTCACGTCAGGAGAAGTACTCAAACGCCTCCGCCGAATAAAAGCAGAAAGGGCAAAGGAGCTCGAAAAACTGTCTCAAGTGACACAAAATGAACGTGCGCCCTTTAAAGATTTTTTTTCGTGGGTAAAAGAATCTTATCGTCTGCAAGATCCTCTGGCCATCAATGAGGCAGTCGCTGAAGCGTCAAACGCTGCCATTGAAGTTGAAGATCCTCACGGCGGATTTGTAGGAAATGAAATGGCCGAAGACTTGAAAAGCGCTTCGAAAGACGCCTTTGGAATAGGGGTTATTTCTTATATGAAACCCGGATCTTCGAAAGTCTTTGTTCGCCAAGTGAATCCTGGGGGGCCCGCAGATAAAGCAGGCTTAAAAAGAGGTGATCAAATTCTCTCGGTCGACAATCATTTAGTCGATGAAAACAACTCCTTCGACGATCTGATGCGACCGACGCAGGCCGAAAAAGGGAAATCAGTAAAGATTGAAGTGCAGCGACAAAGCGTGAAACATATTTTTTCTCCCGTTCGCGATCGCATCGTTACAAGCTCCATCCTGAGTGAAACTATTTCTTCAAGATCTGCTGGGCCGATACTTTTACTCAAGCTCTCTAGCTTCCCAAAAGGCATCTGCAACGAGCTCGCAAAAACTTATACTGAAAAGAGACGCGCAATCTCTCAGTTAAGTGGAGTCATTCTTGATTTGCGAGGCAACATAGGCGGATTTCTTGGCGAAGCCGCTTGTGTTATCGGACTGTTGATTAAAGACGAGAATGTGGCTGTCCGCAGTGTCAGTGTCGATGATCGAATACCTCCTATCGATATTTACCCAGATCTGAAATCAAACAATCTCACTGATGCTGATACCATCTCTGAACCAGTTGTGATTCTGGCAAACTCAATGTCGGCATCTGCCGCTGAAGTTGTCACTGGAAGCTTGCAGTTTTATTCATCGACTGAAGACCCAGAATTCTCAACCATACGCTATCATCGAGGGCTCGTCGTTGGAACGAGGACCTTCGGCAAAGGATCTTCCCAGAGATACATCATGAAAAATCCAGACTCTGCACACGCATTTGTTAAAAATTTAGCCTTGCTCAACGTAAACTATGTCATGACTGCCGGTTATTATTCTCTTCCTAACGACTTCTTTGTAGAGCTTCGGGGAATTACTCCAGATATAGAGACCTACTGGAAGCCAAATCTCACAGAAGATGAAAAAGTGTACCCACGCGAAGAAGATGAATTTGAAAATTCTTTACCCGCTAGAGGAGAAGACTATATTCGCAACAAAGAATGGAAGGAATTCTTGGACCAAATCCAGACTTGCATAAATTCGGCGAACGAAAAACCCGAACAAACCTTCCATCGCCTGACTAAGAGCGATGATCCATTTGTCGATTATCAAGTGATCACCGCGCAAGCCGCCCTTGCGTGTATGAAATAGGCGCTAAGAATTATTCTTCCGTGAAATCCAATTCACGGTGGTAAGTTTCTGGCAGATACAATGCCGAAATCAGAGCGAGAGACAAGCAGAGCGTTCCAACAATCAATGCGCTGATCGGCAGAGAAAAATATTCTGAAAGATAGCGAAATAAGAGTGTCGCAGGAACCACCGCTCCCCTAACAAAATTAGGTGCCGTGGTTGTGACGGTGGCTCGTATATTCGTGCCGAATTGCTCGGAGGCGACCGTCATAAAAATCGCCCAATAGCCAATGAGAAAACCAAGTACTGCACACAAAAAATAAAATTGCGCTGCGGTCAAAGAGTCAGAAGTCACATAAATTAAAACGCCCACATAGGTAGCCAGAATAAATCCTACGAGCACTTTTTTTCGACTCTGAATCCACTGACTCAGAAAACCTGAGACCAAATCACCAAGCGAAAGCCCTGCATAGCAAAACATCACCGCCTTTCCAGAATGAATAGTCTCCCGAATATTTAATGTTTTTGTGATCTCTGGAGAAAATGTAATCAAGATGCCGATCACGAACCATAAAGGCACACCCACTGCAATACACGCCAGATACCTCAGAAATCGAGAGCCCGGAAAAAGAAGAATCCTCAAATCACCCCTACGAACTGCAGCCTGTTTAATAGTGGCAAACAGCCCAGATTCAAGCATCGAAAAACGCATCACCAGCAGAAGCAAACCCAGGACACCCCCGATCATGAAAGAAACACGCCAAGAAAAATAATCGCCCACGAGCGCGGCGACAACCGCTCCTAGAATTCCAATCGAGGCAACGACCGTCGTTCCATAGCCCCGATATTTTTGCGGTAGCACCTCACTCACCAAAGTGATCGCAGCCCCAAGTTCCCCCGCCAGTCCAAAACCAGCAATAAATCGCCAAACTCCGTAGGCCTCTACCGAATGAACAAATCCATTGGCGATATTTGCTACCGAGTAAATGAAAATACTTCCGAATAGAACTGAAAGTCGTCCGCGCTTATCGCCTAGAATCCCCCAAAAAATTCCCCCCAAAAGAAGGCCTATCATCTGCATATTGAGAAGAAAGACACCTTTTTCTAATAGCTGGTCTTCGCTTACGCCAAGATCTTTAAGCGACGCCACCCTTACGATGCTGAATAAAAGCAAATCATAGATATCAACGAAATACCCCAAAGCCGAAACAATAACCGTGATATTGAGCACTGACCTCCATCTATTCATTTTAAGCCACCTAAGCGACTTTAAGCATATATCGACGGACGCCATAGTTCCAAACTAAAAACAAAAGACCATACAGCCATAAGACAGCAAAGATACTTCCGAAAAACCATAAAACTGGAAGAGTTCCATTCAGGATTTCAGACGGAATACCTGTGATAAAGAGGGCGGGAAAAATCGTCAGCAGCACAAAACGGATTTTTCCATGAAAAGCTTCAAAGGGTCGCACCATAATCTTGAAACTTGGATTCGAATTTCTAACCTGAACAATGGCCGCTGTCCAAAATGCCGAGAGCCGATAGACAAACGATATTGCGTTCAGCACTGCGATTCCCAAAATGCAGGAAAAAATCCAAATGACTATTTGGAAAATGGATGCGTCAAAGAAATAAAAATAGCAGGCCGCACCGAGTACACTCAAAGCGAGACAGGGAAGAAACGCGAGATTTGGCTTGGCAAAAGTTAAGATAAACAAGGGATGCCGAGGCAAAGTCAAAATCTGTTCGAGCCCTCGTCCCAGAATGAGCTGCTGCGCAAGAATGCTGCCTGGGCCAAAAAACACAAGATAAGCATTATCCACAATAGCCATCGTTATAAAAAAACCGAAAACCTGTTTTGAGGATAGCAACGTCTGATGCGTTCCAATACCCTCCCAAAACAGAAATTGAGCGATATAGAAAAACATTTGCATCAAACACGAAAGCCAGAGATTTGACCTGGATTTAGTCATAACAACATATGCAGCCTTATAAAATTCTTGGATCAACTTCATATATTCAACTCCCATAGGCCTGATATTTCCGAATGCCGAGAGCCCACATCCAAGAAGCAATTCCGCCACAAACGAAGATCCAGAAAGCACAAACTCCAGCCACTCGAACAATATTGACAGGCTCGCCCATCAGGATCTTTGCCGGATAGTAGATGACATAAGAGGACGGGAGAAAAAGAAAAAGATCACGAAGATGATCCGAGAATAAATCCAGCGGAATCAATGCTCCACTCAGGATCCACCAAAGCGTCTCTTTGAAAACAACAAATGCATAGGCCTCTCGAAAGTAAAAGGTCAACGTCGACAATCCGAAATTAATAAAAAAATTCAGAAGTGACGAAGCGAAAATGATTGAAAGAAAACCAAAGAGAGAGGCAAGCGCCATCGATCCTGAAAAGTATATTTGTATCGCGATAAGGATCGGAACAAATACGACAAGTCTGGCAAGAGTCATCCCCACTTGCACTGCGCCAAGTTGATACAACAGAGAAATGGGACGAGTCAGAAAGGTTTCTAGGTCTCCCGACTCAATACGCCCTGCCAGCTGATCGGGCTCCCCAATAACAGCATTAATCTGTGAAATCACTAACGCAGACAAGACATAGATCAGAAGTTGATTCTGACTGTAGTGGGCTAAGACTCCTCCAGAATGAGACATGGAAGTCCAGAATGAACCCTCGATCACAAACATCATAGAAATAAAGACGAGGGGCGCTAAGAGGCTGCCTCGAAATCGAAACCATGATCGAAATGCACTGAGGACTATCATGAGATGCACCTCGAAAGCATTCGGTCTTCCAAATCGTGCACCGACACATGGCCTGACTCTTTCTCAAAATATTTCATCGCCGAGCCTTCAACAAAATAAATTGAATCCGCAAGCTCTGTTACATCTTTCATATTATGAGAAGTCAAAATAATATGACAATTTTTCAACCGACTATAGGCCTTCAGCATATTTCTCACTGACACTTGAGATTGAAGATCAAGACCAACTGTGGGCTCATCCAAAAAAAGAAGATGCGGCTCAGGAAGTAGTGCATTAACAATTTCGGACTTCATGCTCTCGCCGAGCGAAAGGGCTTTTTGAGGGCGATCAACTAAAGCATCTAGACCAAAACATGAAATCAGCTCATCGATACGCATGCGCGCTTTGCGGCGATCAAGGCTATATAATGATCCGGTCAATTTCAGGTTTTCGAGAACAGAGAGTTCTGGCCAAAGAATTCTCTTTTGACCAAAGACAACTCCAATTCTGCGTAAAAACTCTTTCTTTCGTTCTGCCGGCGTAAATCCCATCACCTTAATTTCGCCTGATTGAGGAGTTAAGATTCCCGTCAGAACCTTAATCAAAGTTGTTTTTCCTGCTCCATTTCGACCCAAAAGCGCCGTGACACCAGGTTGATTTCCAACGACCCAATGTAGCCCAGAAAATACAGGATGGTTTTTGTAGCTAGATGAAAAAAGCATCGTCACCCAAGAAGCACTCTCAGAAATCTGTCTGACTCGATAATCGACATTCAGATCTTTGATGCTGATAAGGTCACTCTCTTTCATCGTGAATACCCTTCCAAATACAAGTCTGCACGTCCCACTGCCTGAAATTTTTCTTCAAAAATTTGATAGAGCATAGGAACACCCATACGGCCTATAGTGACAAACTCATAGGGATAGACCGACCCTGTCAGGGGCAACAATCCTTTTGAATAATCCATTTGATCAGTACAAACCCAAAGCATCTCACGAGTGCTAAAGTCGTAGAGAAAAATCTGCCGGTGATAAGTTTGCGCCACAAGATATCGACAATCTTCCGTCCAGAAAAAGTCTTCGACAGTATTTTTCATTCCCACAAACGCGACGGCGGATTTCTGATTCTCGAGATCGAACTCATGCAACTCATTCGAATGTGTGTAGAGCAATTTTGTTGCGGTCATCCATTTCATTCTCTTCGGGATTCTCGTGATATCTTTAAACTCTGAAAATTTTCTGAAATCATTCGCTTGAATAAAGAACAGAGAGCCCATCCGCTCACCACAAGCCAAAGTCTTGTTGTCTGGTGAAAGCGCGAGAGACCAGATGGGTTGACGCGCCTCTAACCGATCGACAATCTTCATGGATGCAGTCTCGATGCGAAATGCGAATCCAGCTTCTGTACAAGCAAAGAGCAGCTGACCATCCGATGAAAACTCTAAATCACGAACTGCCGATCCAAGATTCAGCACACTTGTATCGCCAGATTTTCGAACCAAAACCACCTCGCCGCTTGTTCTCCCCAGCGCAATATCACTTGAAGATGCACAATGAGCTATTCTCTTTGTGTAGGATGGAATCAGACCCTCCAAGTTTATTCTGTGCATGGAAAATGCCGATCGCTGCTGAAATAAATCACTGGCATCCACAACTTTTGAATGAACTAAATATTCGCCCTCGCCAGCAAAAATCACTTGGTCGCGATTGATTTGAACTCCGCTCCAAAGCGCGTCCGGAGTTTTCTTATAAGAATTCAAGATCTTTCCTGTCTCACAGTCAATTTTGTAGACTGCGCCATTTCGACATTGAACCAACATGTGGTTGCTATTCTCCGAGAGAACCTTAATCCATCGCATTTTAAAAGGGGCCTTAAAGACAATAGACTTCGGCGCCAATGTTTCTGGATTTATTTCATAGATATTTCTATCAAAACTCGCTGCAAACAGCCGGCCAGTTTTGTGACAACGAGTGATATGTTCGAAATCATCCCGGGCAAAAACGGGGCCGATCTGAACAATCTCATCTTTTCGTGGGTCAAGTCGAACAACCTTTCGTGAATCAGATGCAAGAACATAGCTATGATCAGGCATCTCTTCGAGCCAATGCACTGTTTCGGTATCGATCTGCCACTGGCGAATATGTTGAGCATCCTTCATTAGATAAACAGTACCACGCACGCTTGTTACTAAGACCTCATCGGAATTTCCATTATATCTCGCTGTCGCAATATCCCAGTTTTCGTCAGCGACATAACATCTCAGAAAACGAGGCTGATCCGCCGAGACATCTGTCTCAAGAACTGTCGACCCCGCCGTTCTTGAGAGAACCCATGGTTTTTCTGGATGAAACGAGAGCGCCTGGCTCGTGGATTGAAGTGCTGGAAAATGCTTTGTACTGTTCGAGGCAATATGCCCCCGCAAACTATAAGAAAATCTGAGATGTAGATGGCCGGAAGAATCGATCGTCCAGATCGCTACTCGACGATCCTCGCCGAGGCTTGCTATCCAGGGGTACCGTGGATGAGCACAAATGGCATTAATCTCGCCAGTATGGCCACGAATTTTTGAGACCAAGGACAAATCTGATATGGAAAGAGTGTGAATCTGTCCCGAGTTGTCAGCTGCAATACAGAATCTTTCATCCTGACTGAGACAGAAGCTGTTTATTTTTTCATAAGACATTTTTGAAATCTCCAGAGAGAAAAAGACGGATGAGATCTACTGACCCCATCCGTCCCGATGAGTCATTTCGACTTATTTACTTGTTGAACCAGATCCAATTGCTAAAATTTGATACATTTTAGTCTCCTTTCATCTTTCTTGGTTGTTGTTCAGAGTCCAGAATCAATCTGAAACCTGTAAATCTAAATTCTGGCGAAGGATACGGTCCGTGACGACGCGCACACCGCGACAAATCGCCTCCACGAGCAAATGACCCTCCCCTTAAAATGGGATACGAAGACCCGCACTTATCAGTAAGATCGTCATCGATAAATTCACCGCCTCTATAAGGCTCGTAATTTCCACTGACCCACTCTTCAATATTTCCAGCAAGGTCAACCACTCCAAATCCGGAAGCAAATTTTTGATAGGTATCGACCGGAGTTGTCGCGCCATGACCTGACTCAATGGTATTTGCACAAGACGGATCAAAATCATTTCCATATGGATATTCATAGTCCTTGGGTCCACGTGCCGAAATCTCCCATTCGGCTTCTGTGGGTAATCGAAAATTTTTATTCAACTTCATACCGAGCCAGTCTGCGAATCTCTCCGCACTGGCTCGAGCAACACCCCACACCGGATTGTGCGGCCCTTCATTCTTTTCGATCGACTCCGGAACCTGATCCGTTACCTCGGAGAGATAGACTCGAAAATCTTGATTCGTCACTGGAAATCTGGCCATCTCGAAAGACTCTGTATAAATTGATTGGGTCGGATACTCCTTTGAAATCCAAGTTCTAAATTTCGCCTCAGAATATTGTTCACTCAACAGCCGTTGACACCACTCAGAAACACATCTATTCACTTCTTCGGCCGTTGAACCCACTCGATAGAATCCAGATGGAATTCGCACAAATTCTAAGCAGCGCATGATTCCACCATTCGACTATTCACTCGTACTCGATAGACATTACCGTCGTAAGAGCTCGCAAGAAAGGTCGTAGAGTTTTCATCCGAGCGATAGTGATCAAACTGAATCGACGAAATACCAGACGTTGTCACTCTCAGATGAGAAACCCAGGTCGCATTCTGAATATCAAATATGCTGATGTACCCACCATATGATCCGACCGCGACGTACTTTCCATCAGACGAACCCGCGACACATTTGAGAGAATATTTCTGCGGACTCAAAACATCCACAAGACAAATCCCCTCACGATTCCAAAGCCGAAGCTTGAGGTCTCGGCTCACAGATGCAAAACCATATCCTTGGATTGAGGCGCATCCATTTGCAATTCTTGAATGTGCATGGCGATCTCGCTTTTGCACCGTGAAGGTTTCAGAATCGACGAAGACGGCTTCTCCTGTTGCGCTCACGCTCATGATGACGCCAGAATTGAATGCCATCGATTTGATGGCATTTGAATGAAGATTGATCGATTGAACAAACCTAAACGGATGCGACATAGTTTTTTCGAACAGAAGAGCTTCGCCCGTATATGATCCGATAAGAATCAATTGGGCTTGAGCTTCTTCCACGACCCATGTCACACCACAGTTCAGCGGAGACCTATGTTGATAAATCATATCGCCGCTCATGAGATCAAAGAGAGCGCCCATTTGCCCACCACTCACGACTGTTGATCCGATATCGATCAAAAAATTACACAAAGAACCCGTTGAGCGAAGGCGATGGCCATCGCATCTTGCAATTCCCGCATCGCCGATCGAGATAACACCATTTTGTGTCGCAACAACAGAGTTCATACTTTGACTGGGCTCGATTCGCTCTAAATTCCATATTCCCGTCTTCAAATCGTAAACCCCATAAGTTGAACCAAAGGTCGCGAGTGCGAGCGAATGAGAATTCAACATCGCGCCACTTCTTGGCCAAATGATAGAAGGAAAAATCGTGCTTCCAATAACATCGAAAGTCTGCTGCGAGGGATTCCACAACAAGATCTGAAGAGTGCGATCATAGCTCAGAGAAATTAAGAATCCCGACGCTTGATCTAAGATAAGTCGTTTCACCCCCGATTGATGGGCACGATAAGGGCTCAATGGAACTCCATTCAGAATTGGCACAATCGCTCCCTCATCATTTCCGGCGAAAAGAATATCTTTGCCAACGACCAGAGTATCGGTTTCTACTCCGTCGAACGAAAGAGTCTTCACCAATTCCCCCGTGTCTGGATTCCAAATTCTTACAGTTCCATCGTCTCCAGATGTGACGAGGTTTCTATCATCTACTGTCCATTGAACACTCAGAACATCAGATTCATGTCCTACCAATATCTTTTTCAATTGGCCTGAGAGCGCAGAGAAAATTCTAACAAAACCATCTCTCGACGCTGTCGCAATATCTTTGCCAGAATGACTAAAGGTCGACATTTCAACATCGTCCTGATGATCCGACAGAACACAACATAACTTCAAATCCGGAACCGTCCAAACTCTGGCGGTTCTGTCGGAACCAGAGGTCACAAGATACTGACCATCCGAACTAAAGTGCGCTTGGTTTGCCAAGTGATCGTGAAATCCCACAGCCACTGCTTCTTTTGATTTTGCCTGCCAGATAATAACACGATTGTCGTAACCAGCTGTCGCTACCCATTCTTGATTTGGCGATGCGGCGATTCCAGATATTGGCGCTAAATGCTTCATGCCAGCTTTACTCCTTGTAAAATACTCTGAGGAATAGAGAACGAATCTAAACTCAAGCGATGCCCAGAATACTGCTTCTTTGCTTCAAGATATTTTCGATTGGAAGGCTTGAGGTATGTTCTTGTGGATTGAACGGCGCTGACTTTGATCCCCTGATTCAAGAGATCTAATTCCTTCTGGGGATTATTTGTTATCAGAATAACATCGTCAACACTGAGAGCCTTGAGCATTTGTCCCGCCACAGAAAACTGACGCAAATCGTCCTCATACCCAAGCGCACGATTCGCTTCAAATGTATCCAATCCCTGGGCTTGCAATCTGTATGCGCGAAGCTTTTCGCGAAGCCCAATCCCTCGACCTTCTTGCCTCAAGTAAAGCAAGACTCCGCCTCTCTTCGAAATGTGCTGCATCGATTCATCAAGCTGATCGCCGCAATCGCATTTTTCAGAGGCAAACAAATCTCCGGTGATACATTCGGAATGAACGCGAACCAGCACGCTCTTCTTTTTTCGATGCGAAGAAGCTCCCGCAAATTGGATTGCAAAATGTTCTTTGTTATCCGCAAAACCGCGAAATGTGATAAATTCCGCTGTTCCATAGGCCGTGGGAATCAGCACTCGGGTCTCAATTTGTAATATTGTCAGTAAGTCTTGATTCATGGCAAACGACTATTGCAATCAGCATGCCAGCGAAAATAGCTTAAATTATTGAATTAATAGGCTTTTTCTGTCGTGAAAACCCCACAGCGATCCCTCTTTGTTGTGGATTCCCAACAAAAAAGCTGCAACGACAGGCCTCTATTTTAAAAAGTGCGGGTCTCGTGCCGCATAGATCATATTCTGATTTTTTCCCTGAAACAGGATCTGCTCAGATTTAATGGCGCTCGAATACTGATAACCCAAGCGATCCAATACCTCCAAAAGCCCACTGGGCTCATGATGGTGAAACTCGATCATCATCATATCAAACGAATCTAAAAGATACGCAGAATCGAGACGAGGAATGAGCTCAAATTCATCGCCTTCGCAATCCATTTTCAATATCAATCGGTGGCCCAGTGATTGCTGAATGATCGGAATAAAAACTTCACAGATATCTTTCAGTTCAATGATCTCACGAATCACCTCCCCAGGTTTATAACAGCTTGGAGGAATTCCACGGACCGTCATTCCGGAACGAAGAGTATGCGAATAATCAACCGCTCGAGATTCGTTCACGATTGAAAGCCCGAAACAATGTGACACTATTTTTTTCTGCAATTCTGGATTCAGAGAAAAATTATTCTGAGCCATTCGAAAGGTTTCTGGAAATGGCTCGAAGCCATAAACTCTTTTCACCTGAGGATATCTGGCAAAATCAAGCGCAGCCATTCCAACATTCATTCCCACATCAACAACGACAGATGGTTCATCCACAGAAATGGGATACGAAAAGCATGCAAAAATCTCATCTGCCAAAAAAAGATCGGCCATATCATGAATATGAAGCTTGAGATCCGGCATATGCAAGATCGAAGCACCATTGCTCTTCTCTTCAAAAGACGCATTACATGATTGAATCAAATGCCCGCGAATCTGAATCGGATTTAAGCCAAACAACTCCATACACTCAATGATATTAGATATTGAAATATTTTGCAGACCGATCGAGCAAGGTTCTTAACCTCTGCTCATATGTATGATCACGACGAACACGTTCTCTGCCTTTTTCGATTAACTTCAATCGCGCCGCGTCATTCTTAATATAAAAGGCAGCTAAATCTTTTGCCTCATCGATTGTCTCATACGAAACAATTTCGTCTTCATTAAAATGTCGATCAAGCTCATCTCGACGATCTGTGAGTGGAAATCCACCAGCAGCCAATACTTCATAAATGCGATCATGAACGGCATACGGAAGACTCCACTTCGTGAAGCAAAACGAAATTTTGGTAGCTCGATAAGAGGCGAACAACTCCTCCCAGGTCAATTCTCTACACGACTCGACTTGATCTGGGAAAAATCCAGACCAAATCTGATCACCTTGAACAATGAGCCCTAATTCTTTCATCGCATAAAGATAAGCTGTCATTTGCCACCAAGAATAGACTTCGCCGATTCTCGGCTCCAACACAATCAGCTCGGCGTATGCATCTGGAGGAAGAAGCTTCTGACACGATTTAAAAAATGCCTCGGTCTTTCCCAAATATTTCTTTGGCTTAGTATAAAATTCTGAAAAATATTTTTGTAACGGCTCGATCAAAAGATTCGTCATGGCCGTTGCCTCTAAGCTCGAAAACTTTAATTTCTGTGTGAGCCGATCTTCAAGGTCGCTCATGACAAGACTCATATGCCCTTCACGAAGCATATTCAGGGTCACTTCCGGAAGATTGCATGCAGCCAGTGCATGCCCGGTGAATCTGAGATCACGCGCAAACTGAGTCTCTAGCTCAGGATATCGCAGGTCAAAAATCGCCTCATCTACACCGATGGGCAAATGATACGCCTTTGCCTGATGCAGAGTAAAAAACTCCTTAAAACTGGGATCATTAAAGAAAAATAAGCCATTGCCCAAGCGAGATCCGCTTTTCCAAAAATCAGTAAGCACACTTGAATCTTGATAGCGAGGATTGTCTAAATACCATACAGCCGTTGGAAATTTCCAATTCGAAAATATTTCTGAAACACGTTGAAGATGACAGCCCCCATCAACCTGCGCGATTCTGAAATTTTTAGAAAAACAAAGATCAGGCTTAGATTTTTCAATCAGGTCGCGAACCTCCTCAGGGGTTTTGTCATGTACGTAGATGAGGTCGACGTCATCAACGATTTTCTTCAAGGCTCTCCAAATCGAAATCGACCATCGATCTGTCCATGCGAGAACTGCGACTTTTTTTATTTTCGAAACACTCATATTCTTTCAATCAGTATTTGGCAAAGGCTGCTTGAGAGTTCCATAAATCAAATAAACTTTCTGGCTTATCAAATAGAAATTCGTCTACAGCTGCTTTGACTCCTGGGGCGCTCGCGGAACTGTAGTCATGAAGCAAAATATAACCGCCTTTAGTCATTCGCGGATAAAAATACCGCAAGCCTTCCAAAGTGCTTTTGTAAGTATCCATATCCAAGTGAACAAATGAAAATTTCAAATTCTGACTTGGTAGCTGCTGAGCTGATGATGGAAAAAAGCCTTTAATCAATTGGATCTGTGAATAATTTCTTAAAAAGTCAGCAACGTCATGCAACGGATAAGCCATGTCTCCGACATTGACCTGATCAAGGCCTGGGGTCGTTTCTGGCATTCCTTCAAATGAATCAAAAAGAAATAATTTCTTTGTTTTGTCCATCGCCTCAGCAATCAACTTCGCACTACCGCCGCGGCACACACCGAGCTCTGCCATTTCACCGTCCACCGCATTTGCACGCAGCACCATGCGATAGACATTCATCATTTCGGCTAGCGTGAGATAGATTCGTCCATCCTGAATAATCTCATTTAGAAGATGAACGGCCTGCTCGTCAGTTTTTAGATTTGAATTCCAAAGCGGATCTTCTCTCACCAGCGATTCCATGGCTTCTAACATATGGCCTGATTATACCCGGTCGGCACCCAATGGTGCCCCAAGTTAATGGCCAAACGCCAAGCTTGAATCACTCCTTCGGCTCAACGCGCCCTACAATTTTGACGCACTTCTCAAGATGCGCTGCTTTAGAACTTGCTGTGACGGCAAATCGACGACGCTCAAATAAATAAGGGCTTCGGTCGTCTTGCCTTCTAAGATCGCGAAACGTGCGAGTTCCAGATAGGTTTTGCCCAACTCCTCACGTGTTGAAGCCACAGATTGAGCCTTCAGCCACGCAGCCTTTGCCGCCTCGAATCTGTACGGCTTGATTTGAATAAAACTCGAAGCATATGCAGCCGCCGCTTCAAAATCTTCTGGAAGCAACTCGGTGACTTTGCTGTAAAGTCGCAGTGCCCTATCGAAAACAGCCTGCTCGTCTTCCTTAAAATATTCTCGTGCATCTTTGCGAAATAAAAACACCGTGGTCGCAAAGTTCGCTACATAGATCGGCTCTGTCGTATTTAATTCGATGGCTTTTTCATAGTATTCAAAGGCTTTTTGCACATCTCCATCATGCCCATAAATATTAGCGATATTATTCCACGCATCAGAATTCTGCGGATCTAATGCTCGCACTCTTTCAAAATGAACCAAAGCCGACTCATGGTCTCCAAGGTCAGCAAAAAATTCTCCAAGAGCGAGACGTGCTGAAATGTTTTTTTGGTTGAGCACGTCACCCACAGACTCAGGATTCTTCGCCAAATAATCTTGAAACCGACGGATAATTTCTTCTTTCGAACTGGCGATTTCCAACTCAAGCTTCTGTTTCGCCTGCTCACCTTCGGCAAATCCAAGTGCTGCCAATTTTGAGTCAATCGACTGAATGGCATCCTCACCAGCAGAAATAATTTCTTTCAGCGATAGATCATCAGGCTGTCTTGAATTTTTGGCCGTTAGACTATTTAAGAAAAGAACAAAAAAAAGAAGGAATCCAAAATATCGTTTCATCATGGATTCCTTCTAACTAATCGCCGAAATATTTGCCAGAACGATCGTCGATCACTGACCCCAAGGAACAACCAAACCGGGAGTCTGATGAGCCGTCGATCTTGAAGTCATGCATAAATCATAAAGAGCCAATCAGAACTAAAATTTGCCCGGATAGACATCATTCTGGAGAAAGTTACAACTGTTCAACTTTTCTTCCTTCCCGGATATTATCACAAACCCATTGGAAAATTTTCGGTCAGGCGCAGAACTATCTACTAAGTCAATACTTAACTGAGAATTAAGATCTCCGGTCCACGAGAAAAGCTGACGCAACAAGCCAGAGTCTGTCTTCTTACCGGTTGTCGTAAATCCAGGCATCCATTGAAGCGGACGCGTAAAATTTTCGGATGAACCCTTTGAACGATAGCCCCAAGAAATATTCTGGCTTTCTTGACTGAAGACATAAGCAAGCTTCTCGACCGACGCATATATTTCATGCTCATCTGAAAAACATTGAATAAAGTTAGTGTATATTTGCATTCTTGCGATGACCGGCTCGATCGCTGAATCACCGGGGCTAGAAACGGGGATGGGATTCAGAATAGCAGCCGGTTGAGTGCCTGACACTGGCGTAATATCCGCAGACCTCACATACAACTGCTCACCGACATGTACTACTCCATCGGCCTGAACAAATCTTGTGAAAATCGAGATTCCCTGATCACGTTTAATGATAATACCCTCAATCGATTCTAGCTTGTAAACTGCGCCGACCCGCCCTGAAAATACGGAAAATAAAATCGAAAGGTCAACGATCTCATCGCTAAAAGACCAAACCGCGCTGCCCGATTGATTTAAATTGAACAATATTTTTTTCGGTTGAATGAACTGCAGCTGACCATCTGCAACTTTGAGCCCAAGACCTACCGACTCTGTAACTGCCAGCGCGGCGAGCCCGTTTGGCGCACGAGATTTAACTGTGAATGCATCCTTCGATTCAGAAAGCTCCCCTTTCTTGTTTAGCGCCAACGAATAGAGAACCGCAACCTGACTGGAATCTGTGACATATGATCTTACAGATGCCAACTGATAGACCCCCGCAGAAATATTGGAAACATCGATCGCTCGTGGATCTGACGACGAAGGAAATTGAAGAATATCTGAGTCCACTAAAGTTTGCTGGTTTGCTTTTGCCGGGGAATTCTCACCGCTAGAACCACAGGCTCCAACGAAAAATCCCAAAGAAAGGACTAACGACAACATCTTGACCTTCATATTCTTCTCCCTTACTCAATTCACAGATTGAAACTTACAATTTGGTGTCGCACATAAAGCAAGTTCTATGCCACCGAAAAGAGCCATTAAAAATGAACTATAGGGCATTCAGGAGAGTCCCGACGGACAAGATCTCCCCAACACTGCGGAAAATGAAGTCCATTCCGAAGCGATGTGTTATGGAAGGCGCCAGCTTTGGAAGGCGCCATCTTAATTCAATTCCTGTAGATCCTTAATCTTAAGAATGAGAAACAATCCTGGAATCGCAACGAGACCACACGCAATAAAAAATGCCGTCCAGCCAAGATGTTCCGCAAGCCATCCAGACGGAGCCGACAAAACGGTGCGCGGAAGTGCCGCAAGGCTGGTGAGAAGAGCAAACTGAGTGGCCGTAAATCGCTTGCTCGTCACAAGCCCCATAAAGGCTACCAAGGCGCTGGTGCCCATTCCAATCGCAAAATTTTCAAGGCCAATCACAAACATAAGCGCCTCAATCTTGGGCCCCGTTTGAATCAAAAGTGAAAAAGCGGCAGCGCCTAAAGCTTGAAAAATACCGAATAAAAAAAGAGATTGGACGATTCCTCGCTTTAAAACGACCACTCCGCCCACGAAACTTCCGAGTATGACAGCTCCCATTCCAAAAACCTTCGCCACGTTGCCGATATCAGTCTTGGAGAATCCGATATGAAGGTAATACGGAATCGTCATCGCGCTCGCAATATTATCGCCAAGTTTATAAAAGAGAATGAACGCCAAAATCCAAAGCGCAACGGGTCCGCGCTTGAAATAGTCAACAAAGGGTTCCACTACAGCCTCACGCAAAGTTTTGGGCCGTGGTTCATCGATAACAGGCTCTACAGCAAAGAGACTCGTCAATGCACCCACGATCATGCAAGCGGCCATGATCATGTAGACCTGAGGCCAAGACAAACTGTCGGCCAAGCGAAGGGCTCCGGCGCCTGAGACAAGCATACCGAGGCGATAGCCATTCACAAAAATCGAAGAGCCCAACCCAAGTTCGCTGGATTCAAGACTCTCCCTACGATAAGCATCCGCAACAGTATCCTGACTGGCACTCAAAAAAGCAGTCAGAACCGCTAGCGCGACGAGTGGAAAAATCGATTGTCCAGGATCAAAAGTCGACAGAGCAAAAATCACCAGTGCCAAAAGAATCTGGCTGACGAGCAGCCACCCGCGGCGTCGGCCCAGAAATGGGGGTACAAATCTGTCGAAGACTGGGGCCCACAAAAATTTTAAGTTATAGGGAAGACCAATCAGCGTGACGGCCCCCACAGCCGCGAGACTGATTCCAGATTCCGTCATCCATGCCTGCAAGGTGCCGAAGGTCAGAGAGATTGGTAAGCCAGACGAAAACCCGAGGAAGAGATTCACAATCATTCGTCGGCTTAAAATAATTTTGCAGAAATCTCCCACCCATGTGAGGCTAACACACCACCATCCGCAGGATAAGCATCCAGTTCAAAATCTTCAGTCAATCCCCCCCAAACCCACAGGTTTACATAATTTCCATCGGTACCAGGTACTCCCGGTACTTCCTCCGGTACCGGGAGTACCTGGTACCTCCTCTGCCGCTACTCTTTGGTGACGAGAATGGCGGCGAGGGGGTCTTCATAGACAACTCGCCACCTCTCCTGACTCCTCAGCCATTGAAAAAATTGCGCTCCACGACCTTGGCGTTTCAAAACGGCCAACTTAAATCCGTATCGCCTCTCCAGATCTAAAAATTTTTCTGGATCATCATATATCCTCAAAAGACTTTCTATTTGCTCATCCGAATAAACCGTGAAAGCACGCCCATCGATGAAAACTTTTTCATCGGGATACTCCCACATGAGATATCCGCCGAAGTTATAACTATTAAACATGGGGCCATTCAATCGACGCTCTTTCAGATATTGAACTGCGCCAACTGGATAATATTCTGGATCAAATCCAACGCCCCATGTTCGCGACGACAACAAAACTCCCACAAAAAAAAGAATTCCGCCCAATAATTGAATGAGTATTTTTCTTTTCACTTTGTGCGGAGCACTCCACACGCTGCTCAAATAAGGAACCATGACAAAAAGACTGACAATCGTCAGCTCATGCATAAATCGCCGATAGAAAAGCGTCGCGACCAAAAAAAAGCAAAAGCTCAGCATCTCAAATATCACACGCTCGCCTTTTTGATATCTCCTCACAACACAGATACCCGCGACAAAAACAAACACGACGAAAGCAACCGTGCTTGGCCAAAAATAATTCTGAGCATTGAAAAACGGCTGCCACTCCTTAATTTCTACGATTGTTCCACGCGAATGAAAGAAATGTTCATGCACCCTCATCCCATACGGTCCAACAATCGAAAGCAACGCCGCCACGCCAACCGCGATCGCACGTCTCCATTGGGGATGACTTAACCACAGCAGAGTCATCAAAATGACGAGATGCGGATTTCCACCCTGAAACTGAGTCCAAAGAATCCCCACCGGTACAAGCCAAACAAAAAGATTCCACGAACTCGCCCGATTCCGCGCGCCGTGAAAATCGAAATAAGAAATTGCCCATGCCACCGCAAACAACAGGTTTGAAAAAAACTGCGCCCGAGGCGAAATTATCTCACGAAGAATGAGCGCCCCGGAAACGTATGCAAATACGGACGCTCCAGAAAAACATCGACCACTCTGCTTCTTCTGCACATAAAAAACGACAAAAAAGATTCCGATCAAAAGAAACGCTTGAATCAATCCCAAACCAAACATGCCCGCTGTGCGATGCGCAACCACCAGAACTATCTCGGTGAGCCATTCATGATTCAGCCACGATTTACTCGACGTAAACGAAAATGGATCAATCTCCGGCAGATTCCATGTCCGCAGAATCTCATCACCTGATCTCAGATACCAAGCAATATCCGTTTCTGTGATCGTACAGACAGATGCTACGCCAACAAGGACCAAAAAAAATCCTGCCAGCCATTTTTCCGAGTTCCGGGTTGCAATCCACGTTCGAAAATTCACTGCTCCCACTGCCTTGCCATCACTTTTGATTCCACCTAATCCCCTAGGGCACGTCAAGCAGCGGAAACGTCCCCGATTCTATGAACATTTTCCCAAGAAATGATGATTACGAAATGCCAATTGCATCGAAAAGTGAATGCCGCAAGAATAAGAAAAAGAAACACTGGAGAACGAGGAACCTCAAGAATAATCCAAAGATTTGAAATATCATGCCGAACAAGAATTATATTCTGCGCAGCTCTCATCAATATTTTGGCCGCTGAAACAGTCCAAGCTTTTTCTGTTTCAAAAATTTCAACTCAATATGATCTGAAATTTTATCCAGCGACGAGAGAAGGTAACCGCCTCCTTGTCCCGTTTTCAAAACTCCCCGAGAAAGATATCGAGGTGGTAGTTCTACATGGCTCAGAAGATATCTTCAAACTCAAAGCCGGCGACAGCAAGCCAGTTACACCAAAAGACCTTGCGAATCCAATCCCTCATTATGCCTACACTCTCGCTGAAGGAAAATGGGACGACAATAGAACAAGTTATATTGTGGCGGCAGGTAAAAACATAAAGCGCTATTTGAAGTGGAACAGTCGTGCGACTATGAACGAAAGAAGCTTTCCCACTGAGTGCATGTCAGCCGACAAAGGAATGACCGTCGAGCACCTGGACGTTATTTATAATCAAAGTCTAAATTTAAAAATTTTTGACCTGAGAGAACAAATTCTGCAATCAACTTTTGATAAAATGACGAGCGAGCAAAAAGATTCTGGAACATGGTTCAAAAGAATTGTCGGCACAGCAGACAATACAGGGCGCTGCAAAACTCTGGGCTGGACATCAAGCGATGGCGACGGCCTAAACAACAAAGGAATTGCTGAAGCACTCGGTCCCATTTACGGAATTATCGA
The DNA here is from genome assembly GCA_964626465.1 of uncultured Bacteriovoracaceae bacterium. Lineage (GTDB taxonomy): Bacteria > Bdellovibrionota > UBA2394 > UBA2394 > UBA2394 > CAZRCG01. Next base: position 309,668 of record CAZVFP010000001.1, read on the forward strand.
GCTAACAGACGACAAAGACAAATCCAGCGAAAGATGGTTGGTATTAGATGCAAATGGCTACGAGATTTGGGGATACACTTTCATTGAGATACTCTCTCCGTCGAGCACCTCAGAACCGAAGCGCATATTTCTTGAACAAGATGAGCTTTAGAAGACTAAGCAAGTAATTCGAATTTACTTTGTATAGTTTCCGAGGGCTGGAAAAATATTCCTCACGCCGCCTTCGGGTGCTTCAGTATCGCCATCAAATCTCGGAATAATATGCCAGTGAAGATGATCAATCGTCCGACCGGCAGAACGCCCGTCATTCAATCCAATATTAAATCCTGTAATTTTCTTTTCCTTTAAACTAGATAATTTTTTTAAAGCCGATTCGATAAAGCCGATTCTTTTTTTCAGGCGGCCCTGTACTTTAGCTAAATTGTTGTCAGCGCCCGAAGGGCTCATTGCATCTAACTTTGATTTCGCCTCTTTCAAATCATTCTCATATGTTTCTGTCAAATCAAGGGCCTGCAAACGAGTCATGACTTCTGAAATCGCCGGCTTCAGGTCCATCCACTCACCATCAGTCAAATCCTGAAATGAGACGATTTGGCGCTTTGGAATCACAAGACAGTGGCCCGGATTTACTGGAGACGAATCAAAAATAGAGAAAAAGGAGCTGTTTTCATAGAGGGCTTATATACGATCCGTTCCCATCGTCAAGCCCCCCACATAGCACAGCATCTACCAGGATCCCTCCAGAAGTGCTGGAGATTATCCTGATCCGCAAGCAAGCGCCAAACAGGTACTCGTTGTCTCCTCTGCAAATGCGTCAATTTCAGATTTCATATTTTCCGTCGTCGCTTTCAAAAGAGATCCCGTAATAACAATCTGAATCAGTTGCGCGGTGGCGCGGACGTCTTTGCATGAAAAAATATTTTGCGACTTACCCATCGTCAACAGACTAGCAATGCGCTCTGTTCCCATATCAACGACTTGAGTATTGAGATCCCGAAGTTTTGGATTTAAGTGACAATAGTAAAATATAAGCTGCCAAACGCAGGCATGATGCGGAAATTTTTTAATCCAAAAAAATGTCGAATGAATATAGGCCGCTAACTGTTTCGATGGCTCAGTCTCAGTTTTGATCGCTTGAATTGCGATCTGCTGAAAATGCGATCGAATATAGGTCGCAACCATTTCAAACAAAGATTCTTTGTCTTCAAAATAGTGCTGAACTAAGGGGCGACTGATTTTGCAAATTTTTGCAATCCGATCGTAGGTTGTGTTTTCTACTCCCACCGAGGCATAGCTTTTAATCGCCCCTTCAATAATTTGAATCGTTCTCTTTTGTGCAAGCGAAGGACGAAAGCCAAAGAGTTCTGCATACAGCGCTTCTTGAGAATGATCAGACTTCATATGTTCTATATTAACACTTAACGGACCCATCGCAGCAGAACAACAGTCGAATTTGACAGTTACACAAGGCAAAAACCAAAAATATAGCCGATGAATAAACCTATAATTTCAATAGCTTATAATATTTAATTTTCCATTTTTATTATTATATTTACCAAAACGTCAATAATACCTATATGACCATCTAAGGAGAATTTTAATGAATAGATCGGTTCAAATAAGTTTTATGGCATTCCTCGTCACGACTTGCGGTTACGCAAACCAAGACGTCTCAAGATATCCTCGAGGTTCATGTCTCGAGTTTGTTGCGAAGATTGGATTGTCCCCTCTTTCAGACATCGACTTTTTGAAAGGCATTCATCAATTCAAACCAGACATTCTATGGCTCACCGAAGAAACGACCTCGACTCCGGAGCTTCCGCCTTCGAACCCATCGTCAAAGTTTCCCTCTGAACTTTTCTTTGGAAAAAAGCATGATGAGTACGATCGAACGGCCGTCGGACTTCTGGCACTCAAATGGGTTCTTGAGAATAATTATGAAGCATTTGCCGGAGTACAAAATGATCAAAGTCGCCTCACTCGTGAAAGCTTTGATGCGCTACATGCGATGACCCTCAGAATTGCTCATGATCCAGAATCGCTCGACGCCCTCATTACACTTCTCGTCATCAATGATCTTGGAAAAGTAGACGCAGTAAGAGAGAATCTGAAGCGCGGAATTGGTTCCGATGAAAACGATCATGATAAAGTTCTAGCGTTAGCTTTGCAAAATCGCTCACATTATTTTCCAAGCTTTTCCGGCACCTACCAACACGAAATGCTCGCAGGATTGTCTGCAGATTTCGGTCTTGCGCAATTTGTGCAAGCAGAAAATCTTCCTACCAATCTGACGGGTTTATTCCGATTGAATAAAACTGCTCTTGATTTGAATTTATTGCACGCGATCTACGATACGGCCGGAGCTGCAGGGCATGGTGTTGCGAACGGATCGGTTGTCATGAATGAACCGACATTTCAAAACTTTCGGGCCGCCATCACTTCGATCTATAAATATTTCGATTCCGAGAATCCCCCCCAGTGGTCGGAATTTGAACGCGATTGGCCATCTAGAAGTGCGTACTACTCTTACTGGGATTATATCGATGCTCGATATGCTGCTGCCCTAAGAGGGATGAAGCTACCTCGAAAGACAGCTCGAGCTATTGCCCGAATCGGCTTGCTGCTTCGTAGTCCTGAGGCTGAAATCTCCGAAGTCGTTCTTGCTTTCAATGCCTTACCTAAACTGATTCAAGAAATTCTGATAAAAGAATTGAATATTTCTGGAATAGAGGGCGAGCCGGCGACATTTCTATATTACTCGCCCGCTCTACTTTCAAATCTGCGCTCTAAAGTGAAAACAAGTGGAGATCAAAATGCAAAAATATTGGCACTCACAACTGGGCTCACAACAATGGCCAGAATATACCAAAAAGCACGAGGCATTTTAAAATCTTCAGGAGGAAATTTCGTATTCACCCTTGATCTTCGACCCCTAGCCATTGACAGCACGATTCGCCTTTCAGATCTTAACTTTGATTTTTCAAAAGCGACCAGACAAGTAAATCCGGTGAAGCCTATGGTCTTAGATGCCAGCCATTTTCAAAGCGCACGCCTAGAGGAAATTCCCGGCGAAGTAGTCATCCCTATCGGAATCGGTGGGGGCTCAGATATTGTTCAAGCTGCGACGCTTCGAACATTGCTCACAAAGACAAAGAAGATCCCTGCCATGATTTCGGTAAGAGCACTACGAGCCGATCAAAAGAAGAATCTAGATGCTGAAGCGCGCAGAAAGCCCGAGCTCTTAGAAATGATCATGTCGGGCGTATATAAACTGAGGCGAAGTCAGCAGTATCGAGAACACTCAGCGGGATTCGATCGCGATCTGCAGGGTCTGTTCTCGTCTGGCAGATTCTATGAAAGCATCGTCGCTGAAGATTGTCCGATTTATCTTGTTGTTGACGAAGGAAACTCCGAACTCACCGCCAAAATCGAAAAAGCATTGGCCGATATCGGCGGAGTACAGACCCTCATCGCTGTTGATACAGGTGGCGACGCACTCGCCAAGGAGTCGGGTCAAGACGCTAGCGTCCTTCAAGCCCTTGCCGACGTTTCAAATGTCGAAATCGTGACAGCAGAGATCGCAGTGGGTGTCGACGCTCCAAGTGATGCTGAGCAAATACTTTTGAGAGGTAACGCTCGATACGTCGAACTTGATTACTCAGACACTGTGTCAACTCTCATGAAATATAAAGTCTGGCAAATGGACGGATCGAATGCGAGTCGATATGGAAAGACTTCCCTGGCCTGGCAAGCCGCCCTTGAAGGAAAACTCGGCCTTCAAGTTCTTCCACTTCCAGAACGAGTGGTTCTTGATTCAAAAAATCCATGGGATCCATTCATTCAAATTCAACCGAGCATGAGAGGAATATTCATTATGCGTTTAGCAGATCATATGGAATCAGTTGGGCTCCAAAGTTTGAAGAAAGATCGCCAAGAAGTCTTGGCACTCTTCGAAGGTGAAGGAGATATCAAACTGCGCGATATTTTTGGAATGGAAGTTTTTAAGCGATCAAGGTTAACTGTCGAAGATCTTGAGCGCCTTCTTGCTGCACGCCCCGGAGTCACTCGAGAGCATGCTGTCTTATATTCGGCACACGGAAGCCAATTTCGATTCAACTCCGAAGGAACCAATTTAACGAATGAACCTCTGTATACATTGCCTGAAGCACGATTGAGGGTATTTGACTGGCGTGGATATGCTGACACGGTCGGCGGGGATGCAATCATTATTCACCTACCGAGCTGGATAGGAGACCGATCGAAACTGCCGTTCGTGACAGATGGATCCGACCATCTCAAACGGTAGGCAGGAGAAAAGAGCCGTGAGGTGGCAAAACTCCCCTTCTTTTTGAAAAGCTACATTTGGATTGCTCCTCTGCCCTCCTCGGTGTAGACGCAAGCCAATTTTAGGCACCATCCAACAGATAGACGGATACTGATAAAAATACTCTATTCAACTGTTTCAAGAACTTATTTGGAGAACAGAACATGAATCGCAACGGCACACTGCTCATCTTCCTGCTAGTTTCTTTGATATCCTTTCAAATTTTTGCGGCGGATCACTATACAACTCTTGAGCTTCCAAATGGACGGGGTTCGACTGACGGTGAGATCAAACGCGCTTTTCGGCGGCTAGCAAAGCGCTATCATCCTGACAAAAACCCAGGCAATGTTCAGGCAGCCGACAAATTTAGAGACGTTCACGCAGCCTATGAAACTTTGTCCGACCCAATACGCCGCGTAACATACGATCACGCAGGGATTCCAAACATGGCTGGCGCGAGTGACATAAAATCTGGAGGCCCTCGTCAACGCCCCACAACTGGCTTGCATGATCCACTAGGAACCGCCGCCTTAAACAACGAAAGAATCAACTTTCTTCATGAGACCTACGTCGAACTTCGAAATAGAATGTCTGCTGCTAACGCGCTGATCGCCACTTTAAAAAAAGAAAGAACAATGGATAGGCCACGAATATATCTCTGGGGAGCGGCTGTGGCAGAACAGATCTATGAAGCTGGGACACAAAATGTCTTTGGTGAGTTTCTGAGTGAGATTATTGATGACATCTTTTACACAGGAGAAGATATACAATCACCAATGGAGCGCGAGCTGCTGGAGATTCCTGAAGACGGAAATCCCAAGGCAGTTCAACGGAGAACTGAAGTTACGTTCTCACGATTGCCAACTGTAGATCAGATACTGCAGATCAATAAACTTTGCGGTGACAAAGGCCAGTATTTTCTTATTGTGCGAGCGATCAAAGAAGCCAGAAGCTATAGCGACTTAGTTCAGCTCTTTTATTATATGATGAAAAATTATTGGAATGATGTTCTCGATCAGACAGGAGACCTCCCTGAAAAGTTAACAAGAGCCAGAAAAAAGACGGTGACTCAATTAGAACCTGCATTGAGCAGAGTTCGACCCGATCAAAATGTACCTCAATTTATCTCGGAATTTATCGAATCGCGTTTGAGCAGAATTTTCCCGGCAGATAGAAAAATGGTGGTCAATCTTTTGGCAATTTTGAAAGACATAGCCACTCCTGAGGCGCTGAAAGCGCTGGCGGATCTTTCAACGGATACTCGTTTTAATGCATTCGTCCGCAAGAAAGCATCCGAAGTCAGACGTTCAGCGAATTTAACACCAGGCCAAACATTGATTGGCGGCACTTCAAAACAGGCTGCCCACCCCGAGGCCAAACATGAATCGACAGTCATAGAATTAAATGAAGGGCAAATTCGTGCCCTGAGAGAAAAACTTGCTACTCCAGTTGGAAACGCACATGACCAGGTTCAAGATTGGATACAAAGAATAGAAAAAATAGACGCGCAGTTCGAAGCAGCATCGCAACTTCATGCGGCCGGAAACTTGAACGATTCTGACATCCAAAACATTGGTCGAATGGTTAACGAATACTACTGGAGGTATCGCTCTCACGGAAAGGGCGGAGCAGAAAAAATCGTTCGGATAATGATGAAGATTGCTCCTACTTATCCAAAGGTCATTCAATACCTAGCTCGTGCAATTGAAGAAGGGCGGGGATACGAACCCGAGGAAATTGCTGCCTTCGCGATTAAAAATGATATTCGAGATCCTCAATTGCTCGAAGCCTTTCGTTCATCAATTTCTCTCGCCCAATTTACGCCAAACCACAGGAAAACGATTGAGGCACTCGGTAGGTTGGGAAGGGCTGATGATCCCCAGCTTGTTGACACACTCAGGAATGCAGCTGAGTTTCGATATGACGGGAAGGAGCCAGAACCAGAATCATACGAAGCTGCCTTAGCTCTTGGACGCTTAGGTGTTAGTGACAAAGGAACCGAAAATCTCCTTCGAACTTTGATGCGTGAAAATGAAGGCCAGATTAGAGGAGCGGGAGTCCCTTTCGCTGCGGCATTGGCTCTCGCTGGAATACGCGACGACGAAATCGAATTCCTGTTACGCCGAGAACTCACCCACAGTCCTAATGGATATCGAGACCATACTCTAGTTGCACAAGAAGCCCTCCGTTGCAAAGAAGCTCTTCGCGCAATCGGAGCTTCGAGTCCGCGGTTATGAGCTCTCTAACTTAGTGCCCGCAGTCCAAAGGCTTTCGAATTGTGAATTACAAAGCCGGTCGCGCAAAATCGAATGAGAACCCCGATGATTTAGAAAAAGTAGTCGAGAGAAACGCCGCTTATCTTTGTTGATTTCTATTCATTGGATGCTAGGTTCTTTCAGCCATGAATTATAAAAAATTGCTACTGATTGCGCTTTCACTGATTATTTCTATGCCAGATACTGACCTCCGTGCGGAGGTAAACAGCTTACCTTTCTTTGCACCTACCTCCGATCCTCTCCATTCACGGATCGAAGAAGGTTGGAATTTTCTATTGGTTGGCGGCGGCAATTTTGGAAATGGGAGAAGCAGGACCGCTTTCATATCAACCGGCCCATGGGAAAATGGCTGGATCTCCAGAGCGCCATGGATGGAGTTTGGATTTTCGTATGCTCCTTCAAATCAATGGGAGTTTGGGCTTGAAATTCCGCTATTTTTTACCTCGACCACGCTAAGCGCATATTACAGGGCAACGGACTTTCTGAAGCTCGGATTAAAAGTCGGGATCTTATCAAGCCTCTCAACAACATTTAGCGTTTACCCTTCCGATGATTGGTTTGTATCTCTTACGCCCAGCGCAAGCCTGCTTGGCTTTGGAATCGCCCAAAAACACACTGTAAACACAGCCGATTTTCTTTCCCCTCCCGTATATGAACAAACGCAGACAGCCCGCGGAACCCTGAATGCTCAGTTCGCATTTGGTCGTCATATTGATCCGCTCGATTTGGGCTTTACCGTAAATTACGCTTACGCATTTGGAAATGGACTACCCGTTTTATTTTATTTTGAGGAGGGCTATGTGAAGCATTTCGTGAGAGCGTCAGTCGTCTTGAATTTCTAGAAATTAAAAAAAAAGCTCTGGATAAACCGAGAGATTCCCCGTTCATCCAGGCTGCCGATGGCTGAAAAAGGCATATTGACATGTGATGCACATGCAATCATCATAATAGGTATATGTCGAAGATGATCCAGATTCGCAATGTTCCGGATGAGCTTCATAAGAAATTTAAAATTCGAGCTACCCTCGAAGGGATGTCGCTCTCCGACTATCTTTTAAACGAACTTCAAGCCTCAGCGTCAAAGCCCACAATGAGGGAGTTTTGCGAGCGCCTTTCTCATCGCGAATCAGTGCATCCTCACCTTTCCCCAGCCAAAATTTTGAGAAAGGAACGCGATCGTCAATGATCGTCTTGGATGCTTCGGTTCTGATCGAGATTCTACTTCGGACAAAAGAAGGGCAAAAGCTTGAATCGCTCTTGCTTAAATCAAGCCGTGAAATCGCTGCGCCAGAACTTCTTGATATCGAAGTATGCCAGGTCATAAGAAGATATTTTCTTTTGAAAGAGCTCACTGAAGACCGGGGCCAAAAAGCAATCGATGATCTGTCGGCATTTCCCATTCAACGATATCCTCACGAAGCTCTCGTAGGCCGCATTTGGAAACTCAAAGATAATTTGACCGCCTACGATGCCGCCTATGTAGCACTCGCAGAGAAACTAAAAGCTAAACTCGTCACTCGTGATAAAAAACTTGGTGCAGCATCCAAAAAATGGATTCGCGTAGAAGTCCTATGAGAAAAAAAGCGCACGATCTAGGGCCAACAAAGCAAACTGGGATTCATTTGATAGAAAAATTTAGCCTCCAAGATCATTCTATACTTTTGACTCATATAAAAAAGAGGAAGGTCAATTACCTTCAGGATCGTGATCCAGCCTAAAAGTAATTTCTATTCACTCTCATCGTAAAAAATGATCCCCATTTCCTTATCATTAAGAAGAGTCTTGCCGTTGATTACAACTAAAAATCTTTTCATTTCATTTTCTCCACCTGAAGTTTATCCTACGATTTAACGCCCCTTAAATATGAAATTTATATCACCTTAATTTTTATTGTGGCTGCAGAACCGCCTGGGCTTTCGTGATCGATTTTTGTACCACCTCCCCAAGCGGGTTCTAAAAGTTAAGTTTTCGGTAAGGGGATTATGAAAGGTCCTTTGGGGCCTTGGTAACCTTTAATTTGAGCCGGCTCGCTCGCCGGATTGTCTATGACTGATGGCATAGAAATTGCAACTTTTTCATATAATGACGAACTGGCTTTTCTTTGTATTAATTAGCACTAGCCAAGCTGAAGAGCCTGCTTCAAAAAAATGCATCGCGTTTTTGAAGGCGGTTTTGGAGAAAGTCGAGGCCATCGGAGCTCCTATTTTCAATCCACAACCCAAACCATTGCATGAATTTCGAAAAAACCGAGTCTCACCCATGAATTTTTTCGGGGCCTCACCCATTGTTTACAGTAACCTTCGAGCCCTGCTTCGATTGGGTAGTCTTACAAAAATGGCGTCGTGTGCGCAGGGATGCCTTGAATTGCACGACATATTTGATCCGAGAGCTCCTATGGGGTTTCTTGTACGGCAGCAGGCTAAGGTTATGATCGCGGAGGATTTTTTAGATAATCTTTCAGTTTTAGAGAATAAACTTGCGGATATTGAAATAAAGCTTTCGAATGAAAGAGCTCTCCCAGAGAAATCCCTCTGGGAGATTGTTTTTGATGTCCATCATGGGGATCTTGGTCGCTCGATCGATTTTATGACGCTATTTGCAGTAATGATCGACTCCAACGCCTACAATCTGTCCCTGATTCGTGAATTTTCAAACAAATACAACCCTTCGACTGAAAATAATTCGCAACCCATAAAAAGGGTCGTAGCACTACAAACGCGGATTGCTACGATTACCAAATTGGTTCGTGAACAATCAAATGGACGATTGGCTTTTGAGTTTCCAGAATTCAAAGGAACTGACTACCCGATTGTAGACGGCAAGAAGTTATGGACCCCTCATAATTATGATCAGTCTTATCATTTCTGGCTGAGCGCCTATATCGCTCGCGAATTGAGGCGACGAGGATTCGATGAAAATATCGCTGCGTATATGCCTGTATTGTTTGGGGATACCTATGAAAAAATGTCTATTCCATTTTATGTTGTAATTGCTCCAGTGATTGCGCTCGCGGCGTTTTTTTTCGAAGGAGATCCGATCGGGCCTGTTCGCCCTGCTCACGCGTTGAACCATATCGGTTTCTATGTTCGTGGAGCCCTATTTGGAATTTCCGGAAATATCTCTACAGTGCCCAGTCAAGCAGAAGCAAGAGAGTTTGTTAGGAAGAATGTTTGGAGCCATTATCGAGATATTGCCTACGGCGATTTTGGCATAATAAATCCGCGAACTGAATTTTTGAAAAGTTTCGGTCGAGGAAACTTTCAATCGCTTCTTACAGCCGTTGATCGAGATAAATATCTTTTGGCCGCGCTACTTTGGCTGTGTCTGAAATGATTTCGAGAAGGGCTTCGAGGTTATCGAAAAGATATGATATCTGGTAGATCCACGAACCTCACTTGTACAGGCACTGGAAATGGGTCAGTTTCGGAAACGAATCTTCGTAATTTGGCGGGCTGGTTTGAGATTGAAAGAAATGCTGGGAGGCAAGTCCCGATCGACCCTCGATACGTGATGTAGAGGAGTGTTTGGATGCATCGAAACAGCGGTGAGTAAAGCTGAAAGCTAATTCGACATTGAGTTTCCTTCGGTTGAGCGCGAAGTTGCTTCTTATGTGACGCTGGTCTGGCTCTCAATCGAGTTGAAGACGAACCCAACAAGAGACGCCAAAAACTAGTGAAAAAAAATGCCGCCAGAGAAGCGCCTAGTCACGCGAAGGAAAATCATAGGGGAGAGATTGATCCAGTTACAGTGCAATACATTATGGAAAGTGGAGACCGTTTTTACCCTAGGATTATGGGCGGCGCTTTAATTATCGCCAGCCTTGGGTCCGTACATTGGGATTTATAATGAAACAATCCGAGTGGGGAGAATTATACGAAACGCGAAGAACCAAGCAAGGTTGCTGTTGTTGTTTAACTCTGCCCGGGCAGAGTTGGTGCCATCATTTGACCAGAACCCATGAGAGCACACCGTCTTTCTCATGAACGGAGTAATCGCTGATAATTTTATTTTTCCTGAGTTCTGCAAGCCTACCATAAAACGCTGCTCCAAAGGGATCCTCTTTGGAAAGTGTCATCGGAAATATAATAAGTTTTCCACCAGACGCAAGATGATCAATCACGCGGTCAAGCATCTCAAACCGAACTTTTTCTGGAATCTCTTTAATTTCTAAAACATAGCCAAGCGCATAGTTCGAAATAATCTTTGTAAAAAGCATTCTCTGACCATTTTCATCGTGCAGATCGAGATTCTGAAATAGCTGACTATGGTAGTTTCTGGGGTATTTTTTTATTAACGGGATCATATTGGCGTCGTATTTGTCGAGGCCGGCGCTGTCATCTGTATCGGCAACACGTTTATCCGTGATAGTGCCGTGATAATCATGCTGAGGGTAAGCCACATCAACCGCATGAATATTGGAAAGCCCACAATCGACGCTACTCGCATCGCGACCGCCAAGCGCCGTTTTCTCAGTCCGCATTTTTAGTAAAGTTTCTCTTTCGTGCAAAAGTCCAGAAATGAGAGTGGACCGGCCCTCGCCAAGACTGAGCACGGTCTCATCGCAACTTTCAGCGGCATACATCATATCACCAAATTCTTTTGCTAAATTGATTTCACTTCCGCCAACGGTCACAACCTTGCTGTCCACTGCGAAAAGTCTATAGATTCTCCCGGTGCTTCGAGACGTAATGCGAGACCATATCCCGTCATTTAGAGTTTTCTGTTGTTCAGGCGAAAGTTTGTAAGGCGCGTTGGTCTCTGCAGCTTTGTTCACTACCAATTCGAAGGGAGACGCTACATTGCATGGAGGCTCAGCAAGAACTTTAGAAGATAGCCCAGAGAGAATAGCCACAGTAATTAAAACTAAGCTCGATCGATGCCGGTTTTGCTCTTTTCTATTACAACCTCTCGATTCATCGTTTCGACCATTCATCATAGCCCTTGAGACTGCAATTAGCGTGCCATTGGGGCAATCCCTTTTTTAGTTGAAATTCAGGGACCTCTACGCCGGCGTAATACAGATTGGTTTCTCCGTCTCTAAAATAAGGTGCCGAAGATAAATGCGCTGCGTTAATTAATCTGACGCTCAGAATCCACTTCAGCTTTTGTGAGATGATGGTTGAACGGGGGTTTTCGGAAGCGTGGTGTCTCAATTTTCATCGCATGCACTTAAGAAATTTTGTCTTTTACTTGGAGTGTTTGTTCCGTCGGCGATATTAGGCGCTCCCGTTTTTCTTCAGACTGATTCAGCAACCGCCCCAGTGGGTGCTGGTGGCCTTGGAACTCTTTTCCAAATTAGAAAACTGACTGATGGTACGAAATTAGTGATGGGAACGGCAACGTCTGGATTTGGAAAAGTTAATTCAGCTGGCGATACTTACACCACCATTAATTATGATGTCGCTCTCGGTGGATCGCCCAACGAATTCATCGTCAGCGGGTCGTCCATGTTCATTAATAATTCAACGACTCTATCGAGGTACGATATTTCAGGAGCGACTGCAAACTTAGTTGCTAACATCACTGTACCCACAGGAGCGACGAGCATGAGCTTGAACAATGCCGGCAATTTATTGTTGGGTAAGGGCACAACGTTAAGGACCATTTCTGTCACTGACCTTTCCACCATTGGGAGCGATCTGACATCTTCAGCGGCAATGGTTCGAAACGGAGTGAATGCTAGCGATGCACATATCTATCTCACTTCTACGGGCATACTTCGCAAGTTTATCACCGGCACGAGTGATGATGTTATCATCGTGAATGCTCTTGGAAGCGGAGGAAGCGCACATAAGAGCCTCGTCGTCATGCCTGATTCGACGGCCTATGTCGCACCTGTTGTCTCTGGCGCTGGTGCAATTAAGAAAATAAATTCTGCGGGAACAATCTTATGGAGCAAATCAGTTGCGAACACCATGGTTGCCATGACAATCGATTCCGCCGGAATTATCACTGTGCTCAACTCGACCGGCACCATCGACAATTATCTTCCGGTCAAGGCTCCAACCAGTTTTTCAGGAACGCCGACGTCGACGAGCGTTAACCTGCAATGGACGACGGGTGTGAGCGATGCAGATTTTTCGGGAGTGACCATTCGAAGATCGACGAGTTCGTACCCATCCGATCCGACAAGTGGCAGTGCAGTCTCGAGTGACGATACGAATGTGTCGTTTGCGGATAGTGGATTGACGGCAGACACGACCTACTACTATTCAATTTGGAACAAATCTTCTGACGGATTTTTTGGCCAGCCCGTAAACTTTAGTACTCAGACCGTCTTTGCTCCTCCAAGCTTTTCCGCCAGTGCATCGGGGAGCACGGTCGCTTTGTCATGGACGATTCCGACAGGCGTAGGTTCTTTTACAATTCGAAAGAGTACGTCGGGCTACCCAACATCCGTCAGCGATGGCAGCGCAGTTGCATCAAATCTAGACCCATCTGTGAGCACCTATGACGATACAGGTCTCGCAGAAGGAACTTATTATTACAGTCTCTTTGCTCAGCGCTCATCTGACTCTGCTTATGCGGGCCCAGCGCACGCATCAGCTAGCGTCGATACAACTCCGCCAAGCGCTCCAGCACTTTCTGCAGTAAAGGCTGCTGCAAATGGAAATACGATCAATTTAACTTGGGATGTGCCCGCAACAACGAATACCTTTACTCTTAAGAAGGTTGTCAATGGTGCTGTAGAAACCACTGTTCAAACTGGCATTGCGTCGTCGACTACGACATACAGTCAAACAGGCTTATCCGATGGCGACTATGTTTATAAAATATATGCTGTCGATAGCGCTGGAAATATTTCAAGCGCAGGCGTCGCCTCGAGCCTCACAATCGACACTACCGCTCCAAGTGCGCCGACGAGTTTTGTGGTTGGAGTTGCAGGCTCGACTGTAAATTTAAGTTGGATCAACCCTGTGTCTGATTTTTCTTCGGTGACCGTTCGACGAAGTTCTTCAGCTTATCCATCTTCAGCGAGCGATGGAACCGGCGTAGTTTCAAATTCTACTTCTACAAGTTATTCAGATATCGGACTTGCTGACGGGGTTTATTACTACAGCATCTTTGCGATCGATAATTACGGAAACACATCTACCGCTGCAAATGTCTCAGCGACAGTTGACACCACCGCCCCCGCTGCCCCCAGTCTTTCTGCTTCTAAGCCGACAACGAATGGCAGCACCATCAATTTGACTTGGGACGTTCCATCAACGACGAGCACGTTTATTTTGAAAGTCATTTATAACAGCGGATCAGAGTCAACCGTGCAAACTGGAATCGCGTCTTCAACAACAAGCTCCTCTCAAACCGGTCTTACTGATGGAACTTACATCTACAAAATTTACGCTGTCGATAGCGTTGGGAATGTTTCAAATGCAGGCGTTTCTACCAGTGTTACCATCGATACCACTGCCACATCAGCTCCATCGGGCTTAACATTGTCGACGAATGGTACCGCAGTGAACCTGAGTACGGTGGGACTAAATTGGACTAATCCAGTGGCGTCAGATTTTGCTTCGATTACAATTCGCAGAGATACAACTGGCTATCCGAGCAGTGTTTCAAGTGGTACGGACGTTGCTTCGGCACTCACCACTACTTCCTATTCTGACTCTAATCTTGCAGACGGAACTTATTATTACTCCGTTTTTTCAATGGATAGCTTCGGTAATATTTCAACCGCGGCGCAAGCCACTCTTACGATCGAGACCAACACAGCACTTGAGATTTCGGTTCAAGCACCCTCAGCCACAAGTAGTTTTCAGGTAAACGATGATCTTCGCTTTACATTGAGCATAGGTAATTCGGGTAACCGCGACGCAAACAGTACCGAGCTCACATTCGCCTTATCAAGCAACCTTCAGTTTGTTTCTGCAGAACTTATCACTGAGACCGCCTCGGCGAGTACTTTTCTGCCTTCGTCTTTCAGTTCCACGTCGGTCAGCTGCACTGGATCTCCAACTTTAACCTGCAATATAGGAACAGTTCCCGCTGGAGAAACCCTCAGTTTGTTGGTTCTCACAAGAGTACTAGCCGCTGGTTCAATCTCGTTTTCTGTTTCAGGCACCGATGGAATCTCTGCGAATAGCACATCTTCGACTGGTACCGCTGTCGATGGGATTTCGGTCAACGGCTCAGAAGGTGGATGCTCTCTCAATTCAAAGACATCGCGTCCACTTCGTCCAGCAATTCCGTTCATCGCTCTCGCCACAATCGGGCATCTCCTTTTTAGAAGGAGGATATTCCAGAATCAGATAGATGAGTCTCCGCGAGAGCCGAGACTCAATCCGAAAGCTTGAAAGATTGATTCAGAATCCGCAACGTTCACCAAAGCAAATCCAATGATACGCCCACGGAAAATCAGACAGTTTGTTAAATCGTTGATTCTTTTAATAGCTTGCCATAGGAATATTTCTTAATGGAGTTTTCTCCTGGGGGTTTTATGAAAGTGATTTTGCTAGTTCTTTTATCCTCTGTTCAAATCTTCGGGCCTCCACTATCTTTGCGAGCCGAAGAAAATACAGACGGGGCAAAAATCTCTGATTTGAAGGCGCATAAAGAGCTACGGCGGATTTCATATTTTGAGAATATACTCGGTCCATTTAGTAAAGATCTCAGTGATTAAGATCACAAAAAATATTCGAGGGGATGAGCTCTTTGCCAATATCGTTGGCAGCTCACGGCATATTTGTATTCAATACGAAAAGGCTTCTGCCCTTAGTTTTTGGCCGCCTCATAATGATTCTACTCCTCGACGGCAGCGCCCATTGCACTTTACTGCGGAAGAAATTGACGGAGCTTCCCTTGAATCAACCGGCAAGAATGTATTGGTCAAAATAGATCATGCCACCGGTTGCGGCTCTCGAGATTTTTTCGTCCTTCGACCTGTGGATTACGACCAGGAAGACAACTCTAAGGATGGAACTGGAGTTTTTCAATTCATCTACGAATCCAATAACGAATGTGAAGCATCGACGATTTCAAATCTCCAATATGCTTTAGAAGATATTCGATGGGTTTTGGAACCTTCGGGTTTTTCAGATAATTCGTCTGAACTTCGGTCGCTGAGTTTCAAAGGCGCTAATGCGTGCCAATATTTTCTCGATCTTTCTATAGATGGCGAGAATGGCAACGGCGATTTCTGCAAAATAATTAGGCAGCGCTATGATGGTAGCTGGCGGAGCTCGATGGCGGGCGAAACGACAGCTGAGGTTTTGAAAGACGGCTCAGCCTTGCTAGAAGTGAGCGGTCGTTTAGCGGAATATTTTTTCTACCACTTTTTCTCTGCGCGAGAAGAAGTTGTTTATATTCCTAAGAGCAATGGACGTGGGAATCTGAATTACTTTAGCCGTGGAAGCACTTCTGCGGTCTGCGGCTTTTGGTCTTGGGATTTGAGAAAAGATCCATTCCCGTCGTTTAAGTGCCGATTCAGAGTTGATAGTGATGGGAAGCTTCACGCATTTTCAGATCGAAGCCTCGAGAACTCGAACTCAAAGCCTTTCCTCAACGAATGGGAAGATGCATGGAGAGATTTTTATTGGAGAAAGGTTAATTCGATTGTCTCCCCAACTTCAGAGGCTTACCAATCCATGAAAGCAGGAGATGATCGCGCCGAATTTGACTTTCAGTTCTACGGTCCAGTGGCAAAAGTTTTATTCGACCTCTTGAAGGTCGAAGTAACCGATTCTTCGTGGGGGCCGGATATCAAAGTCAAAATAAAAAATGGCGCCCAATTGTGGTGTCTACAATCGAGCCAACCAGACAATTTTTCGACTGACCCCAATCAGAGTCTTAAGTGCCGTATTGCTTTTGAATCTACTGGGGAGGCGCTGAGGCCAAAATAAGTTTTTACTGACGACTAGAATTTCAAAACTTAGCGTAGGTTGGAGGATGAGTTTGCCAATCGTCTTGGATTCGACCGAGCTGAGATCGAACCATTTTCCGCGCCATTCAGAAGTTCACGAAAAAACCAATTTTAGCCTTCAAACTGAAACGAAAATCGTATCTATTGCGGCTATGGGCAAGGCTTCCCTCATGTTTGCGCTCGCATTTTCTTCGGTCATTTCGACGGTCGTAGAAGGAGCGGAAAAAAATGCACTTCCGCCTCTCACACCTCTGACGAAAGGTGCTGTCGAGAGAGTTTGTGCGAGATTGCTGTCAACACTTCCGAGTCTGCCAGTCGGCGACGACGCGCTTCAAGCGTACGTCTCAGCGAGCGATGTTGGGCGCGGCAATTATATGTACCGCCTTACCATGATGAAGGGCGAGATCGACAGGAAGGAACGTTACGTGTTTTTTCTCGGCGAGAACCACTTGAGCGGCCCACAATCCTACTCGGCGGGCAATAAGGTTATAGACCAGTTCAATGTTCTGGCCGTTGAAGATTTGACCGACGCTGCAAAAAGAAGCAAGAGCCGAGCCATACGGTGGCTCATCACAGTGGGAGAGACTACGACCAAGCCGCTGCTACGACTGACTTCAGCGTTAGCTCGAGGCCATGCCAAAATTTCTGATCCTGAAAAAACCGTGATCAAGCTCGAGGCTACCCATGAGTATTCTGGAAAAATGAACGATGCCCTGAAGTCTCACATCCACACTATGGTTGCGCTCGGCCTTTACGTTCGGAGTCTCTTCGGTTGGATTGCTTGGGTAATACGGCTGCTAACACTTACGAAGGCAGACTTGTCTTGGTCGATCATGACACCGAACGTGCCTGAAGCTATTGCTGTTGGAGTGAATCTCGTCACGGGAGCCTACCTTCTCGTGAAACTTGAGAGATTAAACGCAGAGGTCGAGAAAGCAAAGAGCGATCCTGCCGCCAAGTCCCTGGGCCAGCACAGCTACTATATGCGACAGGGTGATAATCACGATATCGTTGTTCGTCGTGATACCGATATGACAGCTCAACTGATTCACCAATTCCGTGCGAATCCTGATCTGAATTATGCGCTCGTTATGGTGGGTAAGGCTCACATACCTGGCATGATGAAACTTCTTAGAAAAGAGCACGAGTTCGATCGCATACCTCTAAATCTAAAAAGTGAGTCCAAGCGAGGCGACAACAACTCTCGCCCAGAGCCCGCGCAAACGGAATCCCAAGATTAGCTTCTCATCCTTGTCTCTTGACCAATCTCCCCCATTTCGGCCTACCTTTAAACGCGGTCGAAGATCCAAAGTCCTGTGTTCGAAAGCTTGCGTTCACAGCTCCGCTTCAAGTGGGAGATCAGATCCTAGAACTTCAAATTCAAAAGTTAGGACGAGCAAAGGCAAATAATATTCTCTCGACAGCTGATCAAAACGGCTTCTCTTTAGGCGATGGGTTCGGTGAAATCTTGAAAGAAGAGCCTGCAGAAACAATACCTGGCTATGTTTGGCTCTATCTAAATTCAAATAACAATCTAGCGAAAGGTGGATTTCTCAACCAAATCAGGACACTCTTTCACATTCATAGATTAAATGAACGCGATCGAGATCCCCAACAAGATGAGGAGCTCAAACACCTCCCCGAATTTCCTCGCATCCCATCGGCGATGGGAAACCCTTGGCATTGGATTCAGTACTTACTTCCAGATATCAAAGAGATAGACGATTTGCGCAGAGCCGAACAAGCGCACTACGTCGCCTACTTTCGCGAGAGACTTCAAAACAAACCAGGTTTAGTCGACGGCGCGTCCCCGTTTGAACTAGGACGCGAAACTCTGACGCCAAACGAGGCGGAGGCCCTCGATCTAGCTGCAGAAGCCTTAAATTATCAGGACCTACTCGCCTTTAGGCTTCCAAAAGGCGGAATTAACCTTCACCGACTTCTAAGTAGAACTCAAAAAATACAGAGCCTATAGCGTAAGCGGAGACACTGGGGATATTCTGAAAATTTTCATCGCCGCCAACCGCTGGGACCTAGTCACAAAATTCGAAACAAGCGTCCCCGCGTGGTTGGGCATCCCGGACACAAGCATTTTTGAAATATCAACCCGAGCCAGCAAACATACCATCGGGCCGCTCATAAAATGACTCGCCAGGCGATTGAGGAGTTAAGGCGCCAGGCCTTTATCGGCTCATTTAAAAATACTGATCGCGCCACTCAATCATCGCTTCGGCGGTTTCAAAATCCAGCCCCTGATTTCTCTTTTTAAGTTCTACAATGATGTTTTCGTATGCCTCTCTGGGTTTCGTCTGCCCGAGGTTCCACTTCGCTTTCTGCGACTCGATTTTAAGTTCTATAATGACGATCATCTGAAATTTTGAAGCATAGACTTCGGACTTTGGATCAAGGTCTGCGTAGCCACGTTCGGGCTGATATTGGTCGAGCATAATCTGCAATACGCTCTGCATTTCTTTGAAGTCGGTTACGATTCTCCCCGAGCATTTAAAGTCTGCATATCTAAAGAATTGATTGGCCGCTCCCCCGTAGGCCTTGTCAATCCAATGGCTTGGAATGACCGAAAGCTGCTCAGAAATCATGACTTTGCAGAGGCCATCCCTTTGCAAGGCTTTGGTTTGCTCGTCGGTCCGCCCAAGATGAATCCAAAATGAGTTCTCATGAAAGATGAAGTTATAGAGGCCAATTTCTAAACTAGCCGCTGACTCCCCTGTCAAAAGCGTGAGCATTCTAGACTTATCTATTTGGCATTTCACTTCTTGATTGAGGGGCTTGTGTTGTGGGGGGAATCTCATAAGCACTTGACTAGCCCAATAACTAGATGTCGTAAAATATATAGTTATTCTAAATATGATATCATTTGGATATGGATATCAGCAGGCTAAAATACTTTCATGCCGTTGCAAAAGAAGGGGGCTTTACAAAAGCCTCTAAAGTACTTCGCATAGCCCAGCCAGCTATTAGCAAAATGGTTAGGCAGCTTGAGGAAGATTTACAGTTAAAACTTTTTGATCGAGTCGGAAAGCAGGTGAGACTTACGAGAGAAGGCGGCGAAGTTCTTCGTTACTGTGAAACGATTTTTGCGCATGCCTTGAAAATTGAAAATCTTAAAAAGACTCCCCTCCCGAAAGTCGGCGGATCACTTGCATTTGGAGCTGTTGATTCTATTGCGAGTATTTTACTTCCAGCCGCACTCAAAATTTCTCTTGGAGAGGCCCCTGCTCTTTCGTTGACGGTCGTTACGAGTTCCGCATCACATCTGGTTGAGAAAATCTCAAGTCGTGACTTAGAATTTGGACTTTTCTTCCATTTGCCCGAGCTGCCGCCCGAGCTCGAGGTTCGTCACAAATATCGAGTTCCCCATAAACTCGTGATCTCGCGAGCCGTATTAAAGTCACGTAAAGTTCGCTCAACTTTCATTGGGTCTCGCGAAGTCGACGATACTAACACGCGCACTTTCCCAACCCTTCGAAAACTCCAAGAGGATATTCCCGAAGCATCCATTTCCATTTCCGCAAATAGCCTTACGCTGCATAAGGAGCTGGTTTTGCGGGGAGCTGGAGTTTCTATCCTTCCGTTGTTTCTTGTCAAAAAAGAACTTGAGAATGGAAAGCTTGTACCTCTGTATCCAAAGCAAAAGTTCGAATGGAATCTGAAAGTCGTCGTTCGAAAAGACTATCGAAATGGTCCCAATGCGAAATATCTCATAGGCTTAATTGAAAAGGAGTTGCACTCCTTATTGAGAAAGCCGCGTTCGACGTAGAAGTCCGAGAAATCGCCGCCCTCGCCATTTCATCACCACGTTATCTGAGATTATGAAAAACATGTTGAACGTCGTCGTCTTGTTCAAGCGCGTCCACTAGTTCCAAGACTTCTGTCGCTTGCTCATTCGGAAGTTCAGTGAAGGTTTCTGGAATATATTCCGAAGCAGATCCAAGTGGGACGATTTTACGAGCTTCAATAGCGGATTGAAGCTGGCCGAAATTATTGAATAGGCAGCGAGCAACGATGATTTTTTCTTCATTTTCTCCAATGGATTCTCCCATTTCCTCTAAACCGTGGTCGATCAAATCGAGCTCAAGTTCTTCGATATTAAGTCCCTCTGGCGAGAGTCGAAATACTCCCATGCGCCTAAATAGGAATCCGACACTGCCGCTAGATGCTAAATTGCCATTATACCTCTTAAAAATTGAACGCATATTCGCTGCTGTTCGCGTTGGGTTATCGGTTGCCGAATCGACGATTATCGGCACTCCGTGTGGTCCGTAGCCTTCATACAATAGCAACTCATAATGGAGATCTGTCTGGCCACTGGCGCGCTTGATCGCAGCATCAATTTTATCCTTGGGCATATTTGCAGCACGACCATTCTGGATGGCGCGGCGTAATCCTGGATTTGAATTCGGATCGGGCCCCGACGCTTTTACGGCGATCGTAATTTCTTTGACGACTCGAGCAAACGCCTTCGCCATTTTATTCCACCGTGCAAACATGGTGGATTTTCGAACTTCAAATATTCTGCCCATTCTTGATCCTTTTCGAAATTACGCTACTTTAAGGCTCGAAGGTTCCCAACAAAAAGATATTGAAGCTTCTGCGAAAATACTAAAAACGTGCTTTGAGCGCCGATTTGATGGGAGATGCCAAAGGCGTCGCGGGGGACCCAACGACTAATCCTCATTTGAATTCACTGATCAGCGCGGAAAGAAACAGGCTCTGCTTCCCAAAGAATCCATTCGCGGCCGAATGCAAATCGCAGGCTGGAGTAAAGAGTATTTTATGAAAGTCCTTTGTGCATGACCACTTAGCTCAATTTAGATGCGACAGCCCTGGTTCTAAATGACTGGGATTGCCCCCGATTCGGCGCCCGATGTATAGCAATTTCAAGTGGTACGAGTATTGCAAAGATAAAGGTCAGATGAGGCATAAAATGAATTGGCTGGGCTGCGTGCGACAAATCATACTTTTGGTTTTGATTCTTTTTTCTGCTGCTTTACATGCTGGGGAATTTAAACCTTCAATCGAATCTGATATGGCCCTGTGCACCCAGCTCGTCAGAGGAATCGATCCAAGCACTCATCAAATCGCCTCGGAATTGCTTCGCAAGGCCGACGCTGGGCAAGAACCACTCACTACTCCAAACGGAATTGTATTTGAGAAAGGCGTGAAGGCTATGGAAGCGCTTATGGTAGGAGCGCCCACGCAATCTATGATGGCAGATATACGAGGAATGCTCAGGGTCGAGATCCCCCGGGCCTACGCTCACTTATCTCGCTCGAATCTTATCAATTGGGTTCTGATGTCCTATCAAAGCTTCATCTCGCTTCGTATTTTTGAAGTGAAATCGCTCTCAGAATTAAAAGACGCTACGAGTGAAGCAAATCTAGCGACCTTAGAAGACGGAATCCTAGATATCATGACGACCCCGAACACAACGATAATTGATCAAATGCTGACGGGTCTTTCAGAAAGAGAAGACCAGATTCAAGACTTCCTTAATTATTTTGATTTTCTTGCCGAGCATTTTGATGAAATTCGAAAAAATGGCCAGAATCCTCTTTCAGACGGCTTAAATATTTTGGCGATGGCCCATATTGTTGGTTTAACTATGGCAATAGTTGAGCGAGAGAAGCCTGTAATTATCGAAGATGGACTCCTGACTCGAGTCACAAGATTTTTCGTTGACCAATTAAATTTTGCACTCTTAGTTAGGCCAAAAACTCGAAATGAGGGGTGGCAGAGAAGAGTAAAACTTCTCCTCGTCGCCCTTAAACATATTGAGTTAGTTCACCTCGTAGCCGGGAAAGAAGCTGAAGCCACTCAATTGGGGAAGGAGCTCTCAACTATTGAGTGCAAACTTCGGAACTCTGGAACGGGAGGCAGTGGTACCGTCCACACCGATTTACCTTTAGCCACACTCCAATTACCTACATCGCCTCCCACTGAATCAACCCCTTCCAATCTAAGCGCTCCGCCAACGACTCCAACTTCGACTGAATCGGGCTCGGCTTTTACATTTGAGGTACGAATCCAACATAAGCCTTTGCCGAAAATTGCGAAGATTCAGCCCACAGCAAAAAGTGAAATCATTTGGGGCGACCGAGAATCAAAAATGCGCGAAAAGTTAAGTCTTCCTCGGTACTCCGTAGCCGAGAAGAATTTGAACGAATGGATCACTTTGGTTGCAAGACTCGGGTATTTCCACTCCCATAATGAACCTAATTATTCAGCGTTTCGCGAACATCCCTACAAAGGGATCACTGGCGCCAAGATTATCCATCTATCTCGTTCTGAACGACTTGTATTTACCACCTCTACAGATGGACGACGCATATACCCGATTCGAATTGTATATAATCACGAGTATTAATTAGGCATCCGAAACGGATAGTTGCGATATAGGCCGTGATAGCGCCGCCAGAACATGGGCCGTCAGTCTGCACTTTGGCTTTCAGACGGCGGTTCTATACCGAGATACTCCGCCTATCGGTATTCTGAACGATTCAGACATCATCACTCACAGTTATCATGGATTGGTAGAAACAAAACCATGGTCCGATATTCCGTATCGGCGCTCAGCCTTTGATGTTCTTGAGTGGTCAAAAAACAACGAATCTGCTGATTTAGACTAGCTTATATCGCGACGCAATCCGTGAGAGAAAGAAAAGTTGCTGGTCCGAATTGAAGCAGGCCCAGAGGTCGAAAATTGTGTTAAGTCTTGGGCCCACCGCGGGCCAAACGCATCAATCGGTAAACAATCAAAGTCGTTAATTAAATAAATTAAAACAAGAAGCCACCCGGTCTTGTTGTTGCAAGTAAATGCAGTGAGATGAGCTGAAAGGATCAGTTCTGGTCCCCACTTTGTCCCCACATTTTGAAATAAAAGTGGGGACCGGCGCGACATTTGCTGGTCCCCCATTTTTTGATTTTTTTTAAAAAAAATTTGGATCGTTTTCAAAAGAGGTATCTGCTACGAAGCGTCAAATAGTTATACGTTTTCAAACATTTTCTCGTTGGTGTGAAAAAATTATGTTTGATATATAATTTAATGCGATGGATAAAAACTTAATTGCCAGTATTGTTGAGGAGTTAAATTGGCCAGATACAAGAATAAATTTATGGCTTACCTTTATTGCATCGTCACTCATTGCTATTTACAAGTTCCCGCTCCACGTTTCTAGTTTGTTGTTCTATTTTGTATTGTTCATCTCATTATTTTTATTGATTTCAATCGTCCGCCGGCTCCCTAAAAGAAGATATATTGGAACGCTATTGAATTCATTTTATCAAAGCTTGGCGCTTGGCTATGGAAATCATTCTAAATTTCTTCCAGGACAAATTAGAAGGACATTAGAAAAGTTTCGACTCGGAGGAAAAAAAGCAATTTATGCTTACGCCTTATTTACTAATAGAAGTGATTATGAAGAAATTCGAAAAGCACTAGGTGCGAAATTGGGATACGATGAAATTTCAAGAGAAGTGGAAAAACTGGGCTTTCAGCGAAAAGATTTTTACTCAAATGATGGGACTTTAGAATTTCACTGGGTTTGGGAACAGCATAGACTCCCCTTGAGTCGAAGCGCTTGGTGGTCACATGGCCTTGGGGAACCAGGCGCGGATGACTAAGTCATTGAGGCTAGGTACATTTAAATCTCGCGGAAGAATACAACACACCTTAAACTGCCAAGGGGCAGCCCGGATTTTAACCAACCTTAAACAAAGTAATCTTACTTACATCAGGAAATAACTTCTCATGCCATTCATAGATGCTTTTCTTTCCGGTATCGGCGAGTCGGTAATGAACCATATGATTTATTCTTGCAGGATCAGCATGAAGATGAAGCGCTAAAGTTCTTTGATTCATTCCATGCTCTTTCATGAAACCAATAATATCTCCGATTAAACCAAAAAGAATTTTTTCCTCTCGATTTTCAGGAGCTCGAAGTGTTATGGGCTCAATCTTTTTTTCTCCGAGATCCTTCAACAGGGAGTCGATGACGGCCTTGCTCGGTCGATTTTTTTTCTCGATTTTCTTGTTCATAAGTAATCCTTCTATCTGGGTGACAAGTATGAACCCAGATTTCTTCGTTCTGATTCTGAAGAATCGTCAAAACTAATGTATATCCTCGAGCATCATCTTCAGCAAAATTTTCAAAAACATAATATTCAAATTCTTCTTCTGTTCTCTGAGAAAGAAACTCATGTCCATTCACATATCCAAGAAGCAAAGATAAAATTTTTGCTTCATCTAAATCAGCCTGGCCACGATGCTTCTCCCAGTGATTGTCGAAAATTATCCGGCTATTTTTGAAATTTTGAGAAAAAAATTTTATCAAAAAAAAATGGTTCTGGTCCCCAACGGTCCCCACTTTTTGATTTTCCCCATATAAACGCATTTTATGATGTATAAAGTACGAAGTCTTGGGCCCACCGCGACTCTGGTTCATTTGTCTCGCCTGCGGCGAGACTCGAGTCGCTGGCCAACTACACTTAAAGCGACGAGGAGCCAGCAGCGCAAGGCGGAGGCAAGGAGACGAAGGAGTGTACACATGAGTACTCGACTGAAGGCGACGAAGCCGACAACGCAGCGATGCGCTGCTCATCGTCGCTTTAAGTGGGCCCACCGCGAGTCAAAGCCGGAGTTTTTTAAATAACTGAAATCATTCAGAAAGTTAACAATAACAATGAGTTACACACGAGGCTTCGCTGCGATGAAATGCACCGAGCGGCACCCAAAGGAACAACTCTGGTTCACCCTTAGTTCACCCTTTCGGCTAGGAATGCGGAGGAATTTATTTCAATCGAAGTTGTTAGGAATATACGAGCTCTCTCGATCAATGATGCTCGCTATGATCCTCCGATTTTGGGGAATTCTGATTCTTGGGCATTCCACCATCCTTCATCATCCCGTCCATCATCGGGCAGTTGTTCATCATTCCACCTGAACCATGAACCGAAACGTCGTAACGTCCGGCCTGCCAGTCGCGAAATCCGAAGAAAGCGTTACACAGCAAGCTTCCAAATGCGACAACCACTATTACAAGGCCAAGTTTTTTGAGTGCGCAGAAATTTTCTTTCTTCGCCAAGTAAATAAGTAATCCTCCCGCGCTTGCTGCAAGAAGATTAACTCCGACCGCTAAATGAAATGCTGACATTAACATATTGTTTCTCCCTAAAGTTTCAATTTTTCGTACTCATTTTCCTTTATTGTAGTCCTCTTTCACGCCACTTATCTTGTACCAAAGAACAGGTTCTTTTAATTTGTGAACTAGACTTTCGAAAAACAGACCTTACTTTGTTTACAGGAGGACAAATCATGAATTTACAACCTAAACGACGCTGGACTCTTCCCGCAGTACGCCTCTGTAA
The DNA here is from genome assembly GCA_964626465.1 of uncultured Bacteriovoracaceae bacterium. Lineage (GTDB taxonomy): Bacteria > Bdellovibrionota > UBA2394 > UBA2394 > UBA2394 > CAZRCG01. The sequence goes on from CAZVFP010000001.1 coordinate 335,517, forward strand.
AGAGGGTTGTCGGCTTCGGTCCTGGGCAGGACGTTAAAAGGCCTTTGCTCATTCGAAAAATTAGCTCTTACCTTCGCCGACTGTTTTTTGTTTGGTTGAACTTCGACAGCATCCACCGTCACCCGGCTGAGACTTAGTTCTTAAAGTCTTGGTGAGCATTGCCAAAAGTGCGATCGCAAAAACGGCGCTAGCGATCAAAACCAATGGATGCAGTGAATGGGTTAGAAAATGCCAAGTCCCCGTCATATGCTTTTCCTTTCAATTTTAAGTTCGGCCATTTCATTGTGCCGTTTCGGAATAAGCGCTGGAACGCGACTCATGTATTCGCGATAAAGATCTCCGAATGCCTTTAATGCATCGGCCTCTTCTCGCTTTGCGAGTCGAACATATGTCCATACGAGAATCGGAAACATTAAGAGCGTTGGGATTGTTGGCCACTGAATAAGAAAGCCAAACATAATAACGACAAACCCAATGTACTGTGGGTGGCGAACTCTGGAGTAAGGCCCGCTCACAGCTAGATGCCCTCGGATCTGTGCAAGATGAAGGACTCGCCAGGCCGAAGCTAAGAGCCAAAAGCCAAACATGATTAGAATATTGCTTAATAGGTGCAGCCAGCCGAAATGAAAATCTCCCCGCCAACCAAGAACCGTTTGCCAAAGATGTCCTGCATCATGCGAATAAATATCAACTCCTGGATTCAAACGAGCGAGCCAGCCCGAAAGCAAATAGATTGTCAGAGGAAATCCATACATCTCGGTAAACAAAGCTAAAATAAAGGCTGAAAAACCTCCCAAAGATCTCCAGTCTTTTTTTGTTTTCGGCTGAACAAAGCTTATCGCAAATAAAATAAACAGAGCCGAGTTTACAATCACAAGCCACCAAAGGCCGTAGGCGGAATGCTGATCGTGATTCATCGCTCTCCCGTCCTTTCATTGCTAGCCGAATGATGATGCCCCCCTCGATGCATAAATAAATGCATCAGTGGGCAAGCAAATAAAAACGCATATGGCAAAATTCCTAAAACATGCGCTCTATGCTCGGTAAAAAGTAGAACCGCAATGGCGCCAAGAGTTAAGCAAACTCCAAGTATCCACCACTTCTGTTTGGGATTAGAAGAATGGCAGTTATGTCCGCCATGTTCCTTCGATTGTGTTTCGTTCATCACTTCCTCCTATCATAAAGGCTCTGTTGTTTGAGAGCTCGTGTACAAAGGTACAGGGCCTCGTTTGTCAGCCTAACGTATGCGTCAGACAACATTTGGGTACAAATCGTTTAATGGCTTCGACTGCCTGCCGCGCTTTTTCCATAAAATCGGAAGTACTTGCGATCGACTCATATCGAGAATGTTGCTTCCAAATCTTAGCAATCTTTTCATCGATAACCGCTGCCTGCTCTGCAGACTCAAGTCGTACTGGATTTTGATGATTAAAACCCATTTCTACGCTCGGGCTCCTCAAATGAATTACTGATTCATATCGGCTAAATTCTTTTTCAATATTTGTTCCAAGAGATTCAAAATATGAAGATTCGTTTCCAACCCAGTACGCCAATCCGTCAAGTGTTCCTCGATCACAAAGAACAATAGCTGATGATTTCTCTTCGAGTGCGATTTGCTCAAGTTCTCGCTGCACATGATAAATAGCTCTCTGTGCACCTCGCCGAGCTGAATCAGAATCTTTACGAACGAATCCGCCAGAAAATAATATACTTGCGGCCTCAGGAAGGATTTGAATGTGCTCACAAAATGCTTTCTTAACGAGTTCTAATACTGCGGTTTTGCCTGCGCCAGGACCTCCTGTCAGTACGACGAGTTTCGGCGTGTGAACACCGAGTTCGCATTCGCACTTTTTCTCGCCTGAAACCATTTTGCATTCCATATTTATAACTCAAAACTTTCTAGATATTTTGGAACGATAGCATTCCAACCCAGTTTATCTTCGATCATGGTGCGTAAAGTTTGAGCACTTTCGGGCTCGCCATGAGTTACAAAACATTTCTGAGGCGCTGCTTCCGACTGTTTCAGCCAAGTCAGAATTTCACTCTGATCTGCATGGGCAGATAAATTCGTTAGGTTCATCACTTCCGCTTGGACTGGAATCATTTCTCCGTGAATTCTAATCTCTTTCTTTCCACTCACAAGAGCTTCACCTCGCGTTCCAGCCGCCTGGAAGCCTGTAAATAAAACTGCATTTCTCTCGTAAGGCAGAAACGCCTTTAGATGGTGTAGGATTCTCCCGCCTTCGGCCATTCCGCTCGCAGAAATAATAATCATTGGATCTGTCAGAGTGTTTAGATGCTTAGATTCTGTGGCAAGACGAATATATTGAGCGACTTGACACATCCTTCTGCAGTCTTTTTCAGAAAGTTTATGGATCTTTGGATATCGACAGAACAGATCCGTGGCATCAATGGCCATTGGGCTATTTAAGAAAACTGGAATATCCGGAAGGCGCTTTTGCTGTTTTAAAATTGCGAGGTAGTGAAGAATCGATTGGGCTCTGCCGACAGCAAATGCGGGAATGAGAATAACGCCTTTTCGAGCAACCACTCTATTAATAAACGAGCTCAGCTGTTCTATTGGATCTGCCTTTTCGTGGTTTCGTCCACCGTAAGTAGATTCAACCACAATATAGTCCGTCTTCTTTATCGGTTTTGGCGCGAATAAAATTGGATCTTCAAGTCTGCCAACGTCGCCAGAAAAAGTGATCGATTTACCACCCGCTTCACAGCGAATAGAAGCTGCACCAAGAATATGTCCTGCCAACTCAAACGTCACAGATAGTTGACCTGGTAACTCAATTTGTTTTTCAAAAGCGACTGGCTCGAACAATGGCAAGCATGCCTTCGCATCTTCAAGCGTGTAGAGAGGGAGTGCCGGTTGATGCTTTGAATACCTATGTTTGTTTGCGAATCTTGCTTCTTCTTCCTGGAGATAGCCAGAATCTTGAAGGAGGATGGCCGCAAGATCGGAGGTGGCTTCTGTACAGTAAATTTTTCCAGCAAATCCTTGCTTCACTAATCTTGGGATATAACCCGTGTGATCAAGATGCGCATGCGTGAGGAGGATTCCATCAAGCTTTGTTGCATCGATCGGAAGAGGCTGCCAATTTCTAAGCCTCAAATCTTTCATCCCCTGAAAGAGGCCACAATCGATTAGATATTTTTTAACTCCAACTTCTAAAAGATATTTGGAGCCGGTGACAGTCTGCGTGGCGCCTAAAAAAGTTATTTTCATTTTATGTTACTCACAATCTAATCCTCTTCAAGCGAAGCGCATTCGCGACTACAGAAAATGAACTCAGTGCCATCGCAAGACTTGCAAAGATCGGACTCAAAAGAGTTCCGAAAAATGGATAAAGCGCTCCAGCTGCAATGGGTACTCCGAGGGCGTTATACGCGAATGCGAAGAAAAGATTTTGTCGAATATTTCGCATCGTTCCTCGACTGAGCCCAATTGCCTTTGCGATCCCACGCAGATCACCTTTGACCAAAGTGACTCCAGCACTTTCCATCGCAATATCGGTTCCAGTTCCCATCGCAACGCCTACTTGTGCTTGAGAGAGTGCTGGGGCGTCATTGATTCCATCTCCAGCCATCGCAACAATTCGCCCTTCCTTCTGGAATTTTTTAATAACGTCTACCTTTTGCTCGGGTAAAACTTCGGCGATGACTTCGTCGATCTTAAGTTTCTTGGCGACGGCCTCAGCTGTGGTTTTGCTATCACCCGTGAGCATGACGATTCTCACCTTATTTCGATGAATCAACTCAATAGCTTCAGGTGTTGAAGTCTTGATTGGGTCAGCCACTCCTAAGAGAGCAACAGCCTTTCCATCAACCGCCATGAACATTACGGTCTGACCATCCTTTCGAAGCTCATCTGATTTTTCAAGAAGAGTTCCGATCGGAATATTTTCACCTTCAAGAAGCTTTTTATTTCCGATGGCAATTTTTTTACCGCTCACAAATCCGGTGACACCTTTTCCAGTCACGGATTGAAACTGATCGGCCTTCTTGATTTCTATTCCACGATCCTTTGCTCCAAGAACAATAGCTTGAGAAAGTGGATGCTCGCTTCCTTGTTCAAGACTTCCCGCAAGTTGAAGGATTTCCTTTTCAGAAATTTCCGCGGTTGGAACTACCGAGACAAGCTTCGGGCGCCCCTCGGTGAGAGTGCCCGTTTTATCTACGACGAGTGTGTCGACTTTTTGAAACGCCTCGAGTGCTTCTGCATTTCTAATTAAGATTCCTGAACTTGCTCCGCGTCCAATACCGACCATGATCGACATGGGGGTTGCGAGTCCAACCGCACAAGGGCAAGCAATGATTAGAACTGCCACTGCATTTACAATCCCATAGACAAATGAGGGCTCAGGCCCGAAAGACCACCATAGAAAAAATGTGATGAGTGCGATGACGACAACTGTAGGTACAAACCAAGCGGCCACCAGGTCCGCAAGTTTTTGAATTGGGGCGCGACTTCGCTGAGCTTCTGAAACCATATGAACAATTTGTGAGAGCAGCGTGTCTTTTCCGATGCGAGTGGCTTCCATGACAAAGCCCCCGGTTTGATTGATCGTCGCTCCGGTTACTTTCGAGCCTACTATCTTTGAAACTGGCATAGGTTCGCCCGTGATCATGGACTCATCCACATGACTCGATCCTTCAGAGAGAATTCCATCGACAGGAATTTTTTCTCCAGGGCGAACGCGGAGTTTATCTCCAACCTGAACGTCTGAGAGCGGAATATCTTCTTCTCGCCCATCCGCTCTTACGATTCTCGCTGTTTTAGGTGCAAGTCCCAGAAGCTGTTTGATTGCCTGAGAGGTCTGACTTCGGGCTCGAAGTTCAAGCACTTGTCCGAGGAGGACAAGAACAGTAATTACAGCGGCCGCTTCAAAATAGACGCCGACCGTTCCGTGTTCATTTCGATACGAAGGTGGAAAAAGATTCGGAAAGAAAACGCCGACTAAACTATAGATATAAGCGAGGCCAACACCGATCGCGATCAGCGTAAACATATTCAGACTTTTGTTTACGATTGACTGCCATCCGCGAACAAAAAATGGCCATCCCGCCCAAAGTACAACAGGAGTCGAAAGAAGAAGTTGAATCCACTGACCTGGGCGACTCTGAATGAAACCGGCGACGCTTTCTGGAAGAATATGTTCCAGCATGACACTGAGAAGGGGAGCTGATAGGACGAGACCGATCCAAAAGCGCTTTGTCATATCGACGAGCTCTGGATTGATCTCGTCTTCACCCGATGCTGTTCGTGGCTCCAGAGCCATCCCGCATTTGGGACAATTTCCAGGATGATCCTGAACAACTTCAGGATGCATGGGGCAGGTGTATTCAACGCTCCTATCAGCAACAGGTTTTATGCTTTCCATCGATAGATATTCTGCTGGAGTTTTTTGAAATTTCTCCAAACATTTTGGACTACAAAAATAATAGCCCACTCTCTTGTACTCCGAACGCCATTTTAAATTTGCCTTATCTACTCGCATTCCACAGACAGGATCCTTCGCAAAGTCTGAAGATGATTCGTTCGATTGCTTCGTGGTCGAGGGGCTAGACTGTGAATGATTTGTTTTCATAAATTTTTTCGTTTAATTGATACCTTCCTGCTGCAGTTGAGTTTCAGATTTCTTGCTTGAAAGAAAGCGCTCGGGTTCCCCTTCGAATTTATCCAAACATTTTGCATTGCAGAAATAGTATTGAATCCCATGGTAGTCCGAATGCAATTTGGAATTCTTATCTACCTGCATTCCGCAAACAGGATCCTTCGCAAAGTCTGAAGAGGATTCTGCAGATTGATTCTTAGGTGAACAACATGAGTGGCCGTTTGAATTCTGAGCTTTCATAATATTTTACTCCGTTAATTTACAATTTTTCTCCATTGCCTTTAAAATAGGGCAATCTGGCCGCTCACCCCCTTGGCAGCGTTTAGCAAAGCTTTTTAGGGAAAGGACCATTTCGCCGAGCTCCGACATTTTCGTTTCGAGTTCGTTAATATGCTTGAGAGTGAGTGCTTTGACCTCAGAACTTTTCCGATTCTTGTTTTGCCAAAGGCCCACCAGTTTTTTTATTTCTTTCATACTGAAACCAAAAGCGCGGGCCTTTTTAACAAAACGAAGAGTGTGGGCATCCACCTCGGTATAGGTGCGATAACCTGCGAGAGTCCTTGCAGCTTTTGGTATAATTCCAATCTCTTCATAGTGACGAATCATTTTGGGTTTCACTCCCGACTTTTTAGCTATTACACCAATGGTCATGCTTTCACTATGAACCTTCCCACTATGGGAAGGTCAAGCGGCATTGAGATCTTTATCTTTTAGAGTTGAGACTTTAGTACATTGATTAACTGTGCCGACCTTGGAATCGACTTTATTTGTCACAACAAGACTTCATAGTTTGATTCCGAAGCCTCCGAGCAATTGACGATAACCAACAAATACGAAAGCTAATGCTAGAGAAGACAATGTCAGAGCCAGCCAGAAATTAAGCCCCCATCGGATCAATACTGGTAGTAAAATGAAAAAACCTAAAGTCGGCAAAACATACCAAAAAACCGACCAAGACAGAGAACTCACTTGAGCTACATCCTTTGTTTCTGTGTAGGTCCATACAAGCGTCAAAATTGAAACAAGAGGAAGCGCGACAAGCAACCCACCCATCCAAGGCGCTCTCTTTGTCAACTCGGAAGCTAGGGCTATGGTCAGTCCCGAAAGAAATACTTTAAACCAGAAAAACATTTTTGGCCCTCATTTGCATTCATAGATATTAGTTCGGAATATTTTCTAATGCGCTCGAACCCATTTCGTAAAAATCAAAGAAAAGTATATATACGTCAAAGCAGGAATCGAATGAGAAAAAACATAGCCGCTTGTGACAGCGCGTTGTACATCTCAAACGGTCCTTATAAAAAAGCGTCTATTACCAATATCGGAGCTTAATTTTTAAAATCCTCTTTTCGTCCTTCTTTAATTCAAATTTGTTTGGCTCAAATTTTTGCTTTGAAAACTTTGGAAGCTCATTGAGTGAAGCTCCGTAGCCTTCCAAGGGGATACCCAGAAAATTATAATCCATCGAGAGATTGTCATTTTCGTCGTGGAGGATTGAAACCGCAAAAAACCCAGGGCCGAGGCCTTTGAATTGGCACTCGACTTCGCCCTTTTTCGCCTTCTCTCGAGCATTTGCTTTTGCCTTTTGAGAGGCATCCGGAAATCCATCTGGTTGGTTGAAGAGCGAGCACAAAACCGATCCTCGATCATTTCTCACGTTTTCAATTTGCACGGAAATTTCCGTGATTCCGGTTATAGCGAAAAGAACTAACGATGAAATTTCCAGAAGCACTACATCCTTCTCTCTAGTCTTCCAATGTACGTCCCTGCATCGTCAAGAGTTCTAAATAGGTTAGGCTTAAATCCTTTCGTGTCTCCAGCAGACGCTCTTTGGCCTCAAAAAGTTTGTCCGTTGCGCCAGCTACATCCGGCGAGTTCTTAACGCCGCGTTTATATTCGGCCATGACCGCTCTATAATAGGCCTCGCTTGTTTTCACGTTGGTCTGTTCACCGTCAAGCTTAAGCCTCAATCGAGTGATCAACTCTGAGAGATTCTTAAGAGCATTTCGGACCTTAACTTCCTCCTGAACTCTCTTCAGCTCCGCCCGCTCGGCCTCAGCGGATTTCGACTGATACTTCCGAAGCGTGCCCGCTCCGGAAAACAAAGGGAGCGTAACTTTGCCAATTACTTCCCACGAATTTTGGCGCGAATTGTCGAAGTCAGTTTCTAAAAGTTTTCCATACTGTCCCTCTACCGACACGCGCGGCAGCCAGCCCCCAAGGCTTGCACCTTTCTCCGCGCGGGCAACTTCAACTTCCGCACGAGCAGCAGATAACTCAAAATTTTTTGCAGACACATTGCTCCACATTTCTTCCTCCGAAGGAAGCGATTCTGATGGCAGAGGAAACGCAACATCAAGACTCCCCGGCATTGAAGCCAACCCACTCATACGTTGCAGCTCTCGAAGGTTAACGACCAGTTCTTGTCTAAGAATTTTGAGATCGTTACGCAGCTCTTGCTGGTGAAGTTGGAATTCCAACAAATCGGTGTTTGTGGCAAGCCCACCGTCAATACGCCGCCGAGCCGTTTGCAACTGTTGATCTGAAAGTTTGAGATCCTCCTCTTTAAGATTGATGCGCTCTTGTCGAAGGGCGGATTCGTAAAACTGCTCGGCCACAAAGCGTTCAAGCTGACTGCGAATGAGCTCTGTTTCACGCTCGGCTAAACGTCGCTTTGCCAGCGCACCTCTGAGCTCGTAAATTTCTTGAAGCCCGAGTTCATATCGACCGTAAGCATAGTAGAAATGATAGTTTGTTATCGTTCTTTCGCGACTCGTACGATGGCCGCCTTCCACACCGACCTCAGGAAGGAGTTTGCCGTAGTTTGCCTCAGCTCCTCGAATCTGAGCCATCGTCTCAAGCTTCCTAAGTTGCAGTTCAGGACCTTGAGAGCGAGCTTGCCTCAAAACGTCGACCAGTTTTAGAGATCCCTCTTCTGCATTTAGAGTGACGGAATTTAGATTCACTCCAATTACAGTGAAGATAAGAATGGCCGGGAGAAATCGCATGGCTACTCCTGAGGTTCTAAATCAAATTCTTTTAAATTCTCTGAATCCTTTTGATTTTCGACTTTGATACGGATGGTGGCCTTGTATGCACCCTTGAAATCGATACGTGCTGAAGAATATTCCCCCTTAGAAGTAAAAGCGAGGGGCTGAGGTTGTTTCTTGGGAAGCGCATAGGTGCCTGATAACTTGGCGCCTGTCTTAATGGGTTTTGAATTTGCATCCAAAGGGTAGAATAAAAATTCTTCTACATCCCAAACAGCTCTAACACCAAATTTTTTCCCTTGGGCATTGGGTTTCGCCTGAGTTCCTTTGGAGGCTCCGTGATCGTCCCCTCCGTGCGCGAAACTCGCTGTCGTGATCAACGTTAATCCTAAAATCAAAGCAATTGCTTTCATGCTGTCTCCTTATTTTCAAAGTGATCGGTTTCGGAATTCAAAACTTTTTCGGCCGACGCGCGCCCAAAGCGGAAGAAAACAGTAGGTGTTACGAACATATCAAGAAGTGTTGAGCTAATAAGACCACCCAGAATGACTACCGCTAAGGGCTGAAGAATTTCTTTTCCTGGCTGGCCCCCTGAAAGTGCCAATGGAATCAGCGCCAGTCCCGCAGTAAGCGCCGTCATCAAAACAGGAACGAGCCGTTCTAACGAACCTCGAATCACCATTTCTTTCGTGAACTTTTCTCCTTCATATTTAATCAAATGAAGATAATGACTGATCATCATAATGCCGTTTCGACTCGCAATTCCACAAAGGGTAATGAAGGCCACAAGGCTTGCCACAGAAAGAGTCCGATCCGAAATGAAAACCGCGATGATACTTCCGATAAGAGCCATCGGAATATTGAGCATGATTTGAATCGCGACGAAGCTCGATCGAAAGTGTGCATAAAGGACGAGAAAGATGCCGAGTAAAGACACCAGGCCCAATAAAAGAATGAGACACGATGCCGCTTGCTGACTTTCAAACTGACCCCCGAGGTGAATGAAATAACCTTCGGGCAGTTTTACGTTTTCATTCATTTTCGCTTTTATTTCATTCACAAGACTATTGAGGTCTCGGCCCGAAGAGTTCGCCTGAACCACAATTCGTCTCTGCACATTTTCACGATTGATAATATTTGGTCCCGTCGATTCATAGACGTCTGCGATATCAGCAATGCGGACACGACTTCCATCCGGCATAATCTTAAGTGTTGTTTGCCGGATCAGATCGAGATTTGCGCGGCTATTCTCATCAAAACGCATAAAAATATTGAAGACGCGCTGACTTTCGATGAGCTGAGCTACCGCTTCTCCGTTCAAAGCTTTCTCAAGAAGTGCAGCCAAATCGCCTAACGAAATTCCAAATTTGGCAGCGTCATCTCGAAGGAGCTGAATTTTCACTTGCGGAATTAAGACCTGTTGCTCGACTTGAAGATCCACGAGTCCTTCGATACCTTCTAATGTCTTGTAAATTTCTTGAGCTTTTTTTCGAAGGACTGAAAGTTCAGGCCCAAAAATTTTGATGGCAATTTGGGCGCGAACACCGGAAAGAAGATGATCTAAACGATGAGAAATGGGTTGCCCGATGCTCACGAAGACACCCTCGAGGGTGGCGAGTTTCATACGGATTTCTTCGAGCACCACGGGTCGGGATCGACCTTCTGCATTAAAATCCACGTCAATTTCAGACGAGTGAACGCCTTCGGCATGCTCATCGAGCTCTGCACGACCGGTACGTCTTGCCACCGACTTCACATCTGGAACTTCTAAAATCAAATTTTCCGCCCGCGTGCCCGCCCGGTTGGAGGCTTCAAGCGATGTTCCGGGCTGAGCAAGCACGCTGACGACCGCAGTTCCCTCATTGAATTTCGGCAAAAATTCTTTTCCCATAAACGGGATGAGAGAAAGACTTCCGAGTAATAGCAACACCGCAATACCGACAACAAGTTTCGGTCGAGGTAACGACCACTCGAGCAATTTTCGATCTTGCTTTTTTAACCAACGAACGAGCTTGCTGTCTTCATGGTCCATCAATTTTCCCTTTGTTAGAAGAAAAGAACATAGAGCCGGGGTCACGGTAAGAGAGACAACAAGTGAGGCCAAAATAGAAACGATGTATGCGATGCCGAGTGGAACAAAAAGGCGTCCCTCAATACCGTCGAGATAAAAAAGTGGAATAAAAACGAGGACGACAATGATCGTGGCAAAAACAATGGAGTTTCGCACCTCAGAGGAAGCCAAGTAAATAACACGAAACGGATGGAGAGGTTTTGCTATATGCCGATTTTCTCGCAAGCGCCGAAATACGTTCTCCACATCGACAACGGCATCATCGACAAGCTCTCCAATCGCCACGGCCAAACCGCCGAGTGTCATTGTATTAATGGAGAGACCAAAAAACTTAAACACAAGTACCGAAATTAAAAACGAAAGCGGGATCGCCGTGAGCGTAATCGCTGTCGTTCTGAAATTCATAAGGAAGAGAACGAGAATGATGATAACAAAAATCACCCCATCCCGAATGGCTTCCTCGACATTGTTTACCGCAGCCTCAATGAAATTGGCTTGCTTAAACAATTCTGGATTGAGCTCAACGCCAGCCGGAATGCTCTTTTTGAGATTTTGTAAATACTCGTCAACCTTTGCGGACAGTTCGAGCGTATTAGCCCCCGGTTGTTTTTGAATGCTGAGAATGACGGCCGGTTTTCCGTTCATACTGCCGTCTCCGCGTTTCACCTGAATGCCCGCTTGAACGCTTGCGATATCCTTTACTAAAACAGGTTTGCCAAAATGAAGGCCTACGAGAGAATTTTCAATGTCTTCGATTGATTTTACGGATCCGATATTTCGAATCAAAAACTCCTTGTCTTCAATATCTATAAATCCGCCGGTGGTATTACGACTAATGCGTGAAAGGCTTTGCTCTACATCTTCGAGAGAAAGCTGAGTTTTTTTAAGCTTCTCGGCCGAAATGAGAATCTGATATTGCTTTAAACCTCCACCGATCGCGATCACTTGAGCGATGCCCGGAATGGTGAGAAGCTGCGGGCGAATCGTCCATTCCGCGAGAGTTCGGAGATCCATAGGCGAGACCGACCCGTCTGGTGAAGTGAGGCCGACAAGCTGAATCTCTCCCATGATGGAAGCAATAGGTCCCATCACGGGCGAAATACCTTCGGGAAGTTTTTCTTTGGCTAAAGTTATTTTTTCCGCAACCAGCTGACGGTTGCGATAAATATCCGTGCCCCAATCGAACTCAACATAGATCACCGATAAGCCAACACCAGAAGAAGATCGAACACGCTGAACGCCCGGCAAACCATTCAGCACAGTTTCGAGCGGAAACGTGACAAAGGTTTCGACTTCTTCGGGAGCTAGGCCGGCAGCTTCAGTCATAATGTTCACGGTGGGCCGGTTGAGATCGGGGAACACATCGACAGGAAGTTTGGTGAGAACGATCGCTCCGTAGATCGTGACGAACGCAGCCAGAGCAATCACCAAGGTGCGATTTCGCAGAGAAAACTGAATCATTCGATCAAACACTGCCGCATCCCCTCGTCATATTTTTCTTAAAACTCAATGTTTCGAATGATCCATCTGCATTTTTCCGGATCCTTTGGCCACCTGTAGAGTGAATGGAATCGTTAATAGCTTTCCGCTCTCTTTGAACTGAGCCCAAATACGGTAGAAGCCAGGCTTCTCGAAGGCCGCATGAGTTTCAAAAGGGGACTGAGCCTTCTCATTAAGCGGATGCATATGAGCCATTTCTTCGTTACTTTCATGAATGGCTACAACATGGGCAGCAGCACCTAAATAAGGAGTGAGTTTAAGTTTTGAGCCGTCCTTTCGGCTGACATCAAATTTCAAAGTAGATTGTTCCCCGCTTTTGACCTCAACCCCTGAAAGCTTAACCACCACTCCGTCCGCTTCACCTAAAAGATTTTGAGAAAGCCGCTGTTGTAATACGGGCTCACCTTCGACGCGAATAGACTTCGAAAGTGTAACTTCAGCACCCGAACTCGCGACCTTGGCCTGGACCCAAAGTTTATAGTCGCCGCCTTTATCGAGATTGGTCTTTAACACCCAAGATTTGCCATCCCACTCGGGATGCTCATGACGAAACTGGGTTAATGCCTTATCCACCAAAAAAGCATGAATGCGTTGCGTGTGACTTAAAGCAATATCCTTTGCGCCCAAATTCTTTCCCGTCTCATTTTTCAATTGAATCTGCAAAATAATGGGCCCGGCTTTTACCGAATCCACGTTCGTTGAAAGAGTAAGGCTCTTCTTTGGCTCCTCCTTGGAATGAGATGCATCATGGTCATGAGCGAAAGCACGCGACGTGAATCCAAAAACCGTGAGCAATAGTAAAAATATCGTCTTCATCAAAACCTTCTCCTCTGAATAGTAACTACGACTGAAGTTGAAAAATGTGACAAGTGATTTACAAATACCATATACCCCAGTATGGTATGTAGAGATATGAAGGACTGGCAAGGGGAATGTTTCAAAAAACCGAAGGATATCGATAACTCCGTTCCCACTGAATCTCAGGAGAAAATCGTTGAAGAAACCTAAAAAGACCTCACTTCATTCCACTCACCATGATCACTCTGTTGAGAATAAACGGCTCAACCGTATTCGCGGTCAGGTGGACGGCATCCAAAGGATGATTGACTCACATCGCTATTGTCCGGAGATTATCGTACAAGTTCGCGCCGCCCGAGCTGCTTTACGTGCTTTGGAATCCTCGATCATGGAGCGCCATTTACGCGGATGCGTCTCGGCGGCAATGAAAGCGAAAGAGCCTCATGATGCTGAAACAAAAATTCGAGAACTGATTCAGCTGTTTGGACAAATGAAGGAATAAAAGACGGAAATCTTTTTAGAAATGGTCATTAGAAGGAGAAAATATGGTCAGTCTCGGTAATTGGAAATTTTCTTCGTCTAAAGTCGGAGAAATTATAATTTGAAAGCATCAGAAGGAAAGAAAGAAGTGCCCTCCATACTTACCCTGTTGTGGATCGCCGTCGATGTGGGGTAGGGTCCCTCCATGGCGATTCTGACGGATTTTGAACTCATTCGCCCCCGTTTTGAGTCCAAACAATCTGATATTCTCGATTGGCTCGCGAATGCCCATGCTCGCACAAGTAATATTGATGCGTCTCGGCTCAGAAAATTAATTGAGCGTTATGGATGTGGTCCTGAGCGAATCGGTTTCCGTGGTTCCATGCTTGAAGACTTCACACAAAAAGATGCAAGTCGAATGCAGCTCTTTGGTTCTGAATGTGATCAGGGAATGGGCGCTCGAACCCGACTCTACTCCGAATTTGTTGAGCCGATTCTGGATCGCTTTTATCCAACGACTCGAACAGAACCGCCACCGTCGGACCTCATTCATGTGACTTGTACCGGATATACGTCTCCGAGCGCTGCCCAAAAATTAGTCTCACGACGAGGTTGGGGCACGCAAACAAGAGTCACTCACCTCTACCATATGGGGTGCTATGCTTCATTCCCAGGGATTCGAACGGCCATTGGATTTCTAGCGAGCTCATCCTCATCCATTGATATTGTTCATACGGAATTATGCTCTTTGCATTTTAATCCATCGCGCGGCGATCCAGAACAACTTGTGATTCAAAGTCTTTTTGCCGACGGCTCTGTACGATATTCTGTTCGAGCTGAGGGGCGTGGACTCAAAGTCATCGTTCTTCGGGAGGATTTAATCCCAGAGTCTGAAGCAACCATGGCCTGGTCTTGCGATGATTCGGGAATGAAAATGGTTTTGGCTAGAGATGTGCCGGAAAAAATTTGCACGGCTCTTCCCGGATTTCTTTCGCGAATGGCGCGAGACGCGAAGATGGATTACGAGCGTTTACTCAAAGGGGCGATTTTTGCGGTCCATCCAGGAGGTCCGAGAATTTTGGATCGAATTCAAGACCTTATGAAACTTTCTGATGATCAGCTTAAAGCCAGTCGCGACACTCTCTTTCGTTATGGAAATATGTCTTCGGCGACATTGCCTCATCTTTGGTCCAATTTAATTTCTGAAAAAACTTGCTCAGAAGGACAACTCGTTGTGAGCATTGCGTTTGGTCCTGGGCTCACCATTAGCGGTGCCGTCTTTGAAATGGTTTGATTCCATGTCGATCGGGTTAATTCCTTTTCTATTACAAGGCTTGGTAATAAGCATCGACGAGTTCTACTTTCATAGAAGAAGAGAGATTCCAGTCTGGGAGCGAATCGGACATCCCATGGACACGCTCTCACTATGTATTTGTCTCGCCTGGTGTGTCTTCGTTCCTTATTCTTCGGCTGCTCTCTCTTTTTATATCGGACTCGCTCTCGTTTCGTGTTTGCTCGTCACCAAAGATGAATGGGTGCACGCTCGACTTTGCACTCCAGGTGAACAATGGCTCCACGCACTACTTTTCATTTTGCATCCGATCGTCTTGATAAATTTGGGATGGATTTGGGCGCACTCGGAACTTCAACAGACTTATTTGAAAGCACTCGAAATAATCACTGCGATCACTGGCCTCTATTTTATTTACCAAGTTGTTTATTGGAATTTTCTGAAGGCGACTGATTCAAATCCGACAATTAACAACTCCTTTTACGAAACTTTGGGAGACCGCTGGTATACAGCAGAAGACGATCCGATTGCTCTCTTACGCGTTGAAGGAAAAATTAAAAATCCATGGGTGCTCAAACAAATTGAAGAACGACATTCGGGCTCTGCTAGGATTTTGGACATTGGCTGCGGCGGCGGATTTTTAACTAATGCACTCGCGGCTTCCGGGCATCAAGTAACTGGATTCGATCTTTCCCCGAAGAGCCTCGAGGTGGCTCGAAGCCATGATAGTACGAAGTCGGTTCAGTATATCGAAGGTGATGCCGCGCATTTGCCGTTCGAAGCTGACAAGTTCGATGTCGTATGCTCTATGGATTTTCTTGAACACGTAGAAGACCCGGCCAGCGTTGTTCGAGAGGCTGCGCGAGTTCTGAAGATTGGAGGCCTATTTATGTTCCATACCTTCAATCGCAATTTCGTTTCATGGTTACTTGCCGTCAAAGGTTTAGAATGGGTTGTTCAAAATGCACCCAAAAATATTCATTTGTATCGACTCTTTATTCGCCCAAGTGAGCTCACAGAAATGTGCAAGGCCTCCGGCATGAAGGTCGAGACCATGATCGGCGTGCAACCCGTCATTCTGTCGAAGTCGTTCTTAAAACTTTTGGCCACTGGAAGAGTAGACTCGAAGTTCAAGTTCAAACTCACGAGTTCTCTCATGGTGGGTTATCTTGGAGTCGCCCGTCGCTAATTTTAGCTATTTTATCTTCCTCAGTTCTTCGACGTAAATCGTCTTACGGGCGGTTTAAATTTTAGGTGGTAAGAAATGGAGAGAAAAGGCTGACCCGCCTTTTCTCTCCATTCTTTGATGGAATTGTTGATTATAAATTTCGGCCACGGTTAAAAGACCTAAACTCTCGTCGTTGCTCTTCCTGAGCCTTTTTCATTTCTTGAGCCGCCTTCACTTCAGCCGCTCTAGCAGCGGCCAATTCCTCGGCGTTTTTGGCATCATAGAAAGCTTGAAGTTCCTTCGTAAGTTCTACATGAGAGACATAGTCCTTCTTATATTGATCTCCGACTGCTTGATGAGCGCTCACGTTTGAAATTCCGACGCCAGCGACCAATCCGAAAAGACTTAAAGCGATTAATTTAGTGTTCATAAAGTACCCCTTTCGTTTTTGTTCACCAACTTTTCTGCTGGTTCACTTAGATATACGGGCGAGAAGAGTTTCTGTTACACGATCTGAGATAAAAGTCGAATTTCGCCATTTCTGCACTTTTTATGTAACATTTGGCCCCATAGTCCGTATTAGAATACAAGGATGCCGAATGAGCGAACCGACGAAGAGCTGATGATGTCCTACACGAAGGGCGATCCGGGCTCTTTTCAGGAACTCTACTCAAGATATGAAAAACGTTTGCATGGTTTTATGATGCGTCGCTTAAGTCCAAATCGAAAATCGATGATCACTGATTTATTTCAGATCACCTGGCTTAAGGTCCATCAGGCCAAAAACCGATTTAACCCATCACAGAAGTTTTCGAATTGGTTTTTTACCATTGCCTTAAATACCCTTCGAGATCATCTGAAGGAGTCTCGGCATAAATTCGAGGTCGATTTGGATGAAAAGACCTTAGCTGCCGAAGGTGATGAAACGACGAAAAACGATCCTATTCTTCGTGAAGAGTTGCGCTCTTTAGAGGCTTCTTTAGCGTCATTAAATCCCTCGCATCGCGAAATTTTACTTTTAAGCGATTGGGAAGGATTTCCCTCAAAGGAAATTGCCGAGATGGTGAAGCTTTCTGATGGAGCGGTCCGACAGATTTTATTGAGAGCAAGAATGCGTTTAAAACAACTCATGATGGAGCAGACTTTATGAACAATGACAGCGAAGTACCGGATAAGATTTCCAAAAATCTTCAAAGCGCCATTATGAAAGCACTCGAAGAAGAAAAAAAATCGCGATGGGGTCTCATCCTGAAAACTTTTTTATGTGCCTCGATTTTGGCTCTCGTTATTCTGTCTCTTCTTCATCTCATTTGGGTGGACTTTTTTTCACACTTAAATATCGCTGTCGCCTTTCTTATTTGGGGACTTCTCGTTTTCGGCTTTGCTCTCTATTTTTACCCTCAACCGCGCCTCCAACTCGAAGGTTATTGGTCGCCCTGGGTGTTTGCGAAACTTCTTATCGGCATGACGATCATCACAGTGATTCAGCTCGCCATTTGTCCGGAATTTGCTTTGATGGGAATTAAAAGTCCGTTCTCTATTTTTGAAAAGGTTACCAATTTCTATATGTCATTTGGGGGTATGCAAGCATGCATGTTCCTTTGTGGACTGACTTTTTCATTCTTAGGAGCGGCAGTTGCTTTCTCTGTTATTCGAAAGACATTTATGAATAGTCGATGGAACTCGCTTTTTTCAGCAATGGGTGTTGCCCTCCTAGGCCAGCTTCCTGTCATCGTGCTTCAGCTAATCAATGAACATTCGCGCTCCTACTTTATCTTTTGGCTTTCAGGAAGTGCCCTCGCACTCGGCTCCGTCGCCGTTTTTCTGAAATTCCTCAGAGAAAAACGTACCGCCAAGGCATAACCTTCATCCCATTTCCTTTTGGATAGAACTCCTCACAAGTCCATCTTTCGACTTCCAAATATAATAAACGACAGGATAAATTAGCAGCTCCAAAACAAATGAGCTCGCCAAACCTCCGATCATAGGAGCGGCGATTCGCTTCATCACATCCGCTCCTGCACCGACGGACCACATGATAGGAATCAAGCCGACAAAAAGGGCCGCGACAGTCATCAGCTTAGGTCGAATACGATGAGCCGCTCCCTCTACGATCGACGCTTTTAAATCCGAGAGAGTTCGCATCTCGCCTCGCTTTTGTCTGTCTTCGAATGCAAGATCTAAGTACATCAGCATAAAGACGCCGGTCTCCGCATCAAGACCCATGAGCGCAATCATCCCCACCCAGGCCGCGATCGAAAGATTGTAATCGAGTGCCACTAAAAACCACACAGCACCTATCAGAGAAAAGGGAATGGCAAGGAGTACGATGCCGCTTTTCACAAGTGATTTCGTATTCAGATAAAGTAAAAAGAGAATGAGCAAAAGAGTAAGCGGCACCACTATTTTAAGTCGTTCTTTGACCCTCTCCATATTTTCAAACTGTCCACTCCATGAAATGACATAGCCCTCAGGGACTTTTAGCTTTTGAGAGACAACTTCTTTGGCTCGATTTACAAAAGTTCCAATATCAACGGCTGGATCAACATCGATGTAAACATAGCCGACCAGTTGAGCATTTTCATCGCGGATCATGGAAGCGCCTTCTTTAAAATGAACCTCGGCAATTTGGTCGAGTGGAATCTGCGCCCCCGTTGGCGAAGAAATGAGAACTCTTTTGATTGATTCAATATCTTGCCTAAAATTTGGAGCTAACCTTACTTGAATCGGATAGCGCTCACGCGAGGACAAGGTTTGTGAGACATTTTCGCCTCCAATCGCAGCCATTGCCTGATCCTGAGCATTTTTAAGAGACAGGCCATATTCTTTAAGTCTCTCTCGATCAAAATCAATATCTAAAAAATAGCCGCTGGCAATTCTCTCAGCGATGACGGCTCTTGCGCCTTTTTCGCCTCTCAAAATCCCTTCGAGATCTTTGCCAATGTTTTGAATAGTGTGGAGATCGCTACCAAAAATCTTGAGACCCACCGAACTTCTTATTCCGGTTGAGAGCATATCGATTCTATTTTTAATGGGCATCGTCCAAATATTGGGCATTCCGACAAAACTTAATTTTTGATTCATCTCATCAACGAGTTGTTCATCCGTTAACGTATCAGGCCAAATCAATTTGAAAGGTGCCTCTAAAGAATTGGGAAGAAAGCTGTACCAGCGCTCCACTTTTCGCCATTCGCTCTTTGGCTTTAACACAATCGTTGTTTCCACCATACTAAGAGGAGCGGTATCGGTGGACGTTTCAGCGCGGCCTGCTTTTCCAAATACGGTGTCGACTTCAGGAAATGATTTTAGAATTTTGTCCTGCTCAATAAGGATACGCTGAGCTTCACTCACGGAAATTCCAGGAAATGCCGTCGGCATATAAAGTAAACTTCCTTCATGAAGTGTCGGCATGAATTCAGATCCCAGCATCCAAAAGCCGGGTAAAATAGAAACCATAGCGGCTGCAGCGAGGGACAGTGTGAGTTTCCGATATTTCAAAACCCAGTGAACCATGGGTTCGTACCACTGAATCAGTCTTTTACTTATAGGATGTTGTTTTTCCGAATAATAAGTTCCTACAAAAAGCGAGTTTCCGATGCGGTTAAGCCAAGAGCTTTTTGTATTAAATGGATCGGCTCTTGCAAAAAGCATTCGAATGGCGGGATCGAGAGTAATTGCCAAAAGGGCTGCGATGGCCATCGCAAAATTTTTCGAAAGAGCTAACGGCTTAAATAGGCGACCTTCTTGATCGACAAGTGTGAAAATAGGAATAAATGCAACCGCAATCACAAGCAGCGAAAAGAATACGGAAGGACCCACCTCTTTGAGTGCGTCGAGCCTCACATTAAAAAAATTCTCTTTCCGCCCACTCACATTCCAAAGGTGAATTTTACGATAGGCGTTTTCAACTTCAACAATGGCACCATCCACAAGGACTCCTATTGAAATCGCGATTCCGGCAAGCGACATGATGTTGGATGTCTGCCCAATCAAGTAGAGCGGAATGAAAGCGAGTAAAACAGAAACGGGAATCGTAACAATCGGCACAATGGCCGAAGGCAAGTGCCATAGAAATAAAAGAATAATGAGACTCACGATGATAAGCTCTTCGATGAGTGTCGATCGAAGAGTTTTTATGGCTCTCTCAATAAGATTGGAGCGATCATAAACAGGTATGATCTTTACACCCTCGGGCAAACTTTTTTGGATTGCGGCAATTTTTTCTTTAACGCGACCGATGACCTTGGGGACATCTTCCCCCTGTCGCATGACGATAATACCGCCGACAGTGTCGCCAAGCCCGTTGAAATCAGTGATGCCTCGTCTCATCTCAGGACCGATCGATACGGTCGCGACTTGTTTAACAAGAATCGGAGCACGACTTCGCATTTTATAGGCGACCACTGCGTTTTCAATTTGTTCGACTTGATCTACGAGACCACGGCTTCGAATCATCGCTTCCGTTCCAGAAAATTCGATCGTCCGCGCGCCACTTTCTTGATTGGAGTTTTTGACGGCTTCCATGACATCGTTAAAAGTAACTTCAAAGTGAATGAGTTTCGTAGGATCAACCTTTACTTGATACTGCTTCACAAACCCACCCACAGCGGCGACTTCAGAAACGCCAGGAACAGATTGAAGTTGAAATCTTAAAGTCCAATCTTGAAGAGATCTCAAATCTGCGGAATTTAATTTTTCGCTCTCGTCGCGAAGAACATATTGATAGACCCATCCAACGCTCGTGGCATCGGGTCCAATTTCTGTTTTCACGCCTTCAGGAAGTTGGGCCGAGATTCGATTGATACTCTCAAGCACGCGACTTCGTGCCCAATAGAGATCCGTTCCATCTTCAAAGATGACGTAAACATAAGAATATCCGTAATCCGAGAAGCCTCTCACGGCTTTAATTTTTGGTGCCCCAAGAAGGGATGAAACAATAGGATAAGTGACTTGATTCTCGATGACATCAGGGGAGCGATCCCACTTGGAATAAATAATAACCTGGGTATCCGATAAATCCGGAATAGCATCTAGCGGGATATGCCTGAGTGAATAAACGCCTAACAATATTAAAACCAATGTTACCGAGAGAACGAGAAACCGATTTCGGGCCGAAAACTCAATGATGCCTTTAATCATTGGCTCCTCTGATTTTTGCTTCGGAATCGATTAGAAAGTTAGGTCCGCTAAGAATGATGTCCTTTTCTGTAACGCCCGAGAGAACTTCATATCTGCCAGAGGCTTTCGGGCCAAGCGTGACAGACTTTGCGGTGATCCGCCCATTGGTTACGGTATAAACAAGATCTCCACTACCTGCGTGGATAACAGAATTTTCCGGAATAACGATACGATTCTTAAGCTCAATCTTCAACTTCCCAGAAAAACTCGACTCACTGAGAACTCTCTTTGAACTATTTTTAATCTGGCCCACAACTCGAACCGTACGACTTGTGGGATCTACAATGGAATCGACGCTCGAAATGATGCCATTAAGCTCTCCATCTTCGAGAATGGCAGATCTTCCAGAAAATGGAATTCCCGACCTCAAATAGGGTAAATCGTTTTCATAGGCTTGAAACGCAATCGCACTCGAAGATATAAACCTTCCAGAAAAGGGGATTTCAAGTGTCAAAGTCCCGCGCTCAACTTTCACTTTCTGAGTTCCAGCCGATTCAATTTTTCGATCGTTTAATTGTAGAGAAGTACGATCGTCCAAATTTTCTTGGGATGGCTCCGCCTCTACACCTGGTTCAACCGGCTCAACCTTGACTAGGTCCATATGACAGATGGGGCATTTTCCCGGTCCATCTTGATGGATTTGAGGATGCATAGGGCAGGTGTAATAGGCAGCGCCTTCTTTTTGGGTATGAGATTCCGCCTCGAGTGGCGATAATTTCGTGAAACTGAATCCCACAAGAAGTAGAAAAAAAATTCGCCTCGTCATCGAGTCTCCTCATCTATCAATTTCATCGATGCCTCCGTCGACTTTCTCAAGTTCAGCAATCGTTTTTTCATAGGCAAAGCGAAGATTCAAAATCTTTAATCTCAAATCTGTAAAAGCTTCGAGAGTCTCGCGATGATCTTGAAGAGATTCCATATCTCTAGGCGCAATGGCATGAACAAGGGTCATTCGCTTCTCAGCGCGCGGCAATGTCTTATTAATAAGATTTTCAAGTTGAGTTCTGTAAGAACGCGCGCGATTTGAAAGATTCATTTTAGCGGCCTCAAACTCAATCTTTGCCTTTTGATAGCGATACTCGAATTGCATGTGATCTTCGGACGCTTTTCTTGATTCGCGATAGGGTGCCCAAGGAAAAAGAAACGGCAGAGTCACGCCGACCATAATTTCCCGATATCCCTCCATCGTAGGCGTAGCCGTCATTTGCTTATAACGAACTAAAAAGTCGGGAAGCCATGTTTGCTTAGCCTCAAAAGCTTTTGTTTCGAAGACATGAAATTGTGCTTTTGCCGCCTTAAGTTGATAACTTTCTTTTGAAAGAGTTTTCATTTCAGAAAGTCTTGGCTCCGCCGGAGCCTCGATTTCGCTGGCATCCACTTTTCCCAAATAGAGAGCGAGTTCGTTTTTCTGCTCTATTAAATTTTGTTTAGCTTCTTCCATTTCATTTTCTAAAAGATCAATATCAGACTCGGCTCGCAGCAAATGAATTTTCATGGAACTATCGGATCGAGCGCCCGCCCTTGCTAGTTTCAAATGATCTAAAAGATTGTTCTTTCTTGAACTTAATACGTCGATCTTTTGAACAGCTACCCAGTACGAAATGTAGGCAAGTTTCGCGCTGGTCAGAATGCCTATTTTATTTGCGAGGGCCAGCTCCCGAAAAGAGTCGACTTCTCGATTTCGGATTTTTTTATCAGCAATGATCTTTGTTGGAAACGGAATCGACTGAGAGATTTCAAACCCATGGACCCCACCACCGCTCTTCGGCCATAAGTGAGAAAATCCTGCCATAGGAGGAGCCAAATTAATTCCGATAGCATTGGCGCGAGCTTTCTCAAGTAAAGAGCGCTCTATCTTTAAATCTAAATTTCGCTCTTTCACCTCCGATAAGAAATCCTCAATGGTCATTTGGCCTTCTGCCAGAACGAGTGGACTAGCCACCAAGAACCCCAAGATCAGTAAAGAAAAGCGACTCATACCCTATATACGATCCGTGTAACGATTTTGTGACAACTATTATTAAAATTGGAGTATTTCCCAGATTTTAAAGGGATTTTTACCGAATTTTACAGGCCGAAAACGTCGTTTTTCGGGTCCAAGACCTTTGCCTGATCGATGACAGGAAATACGCTCAAATTCGAGGGTTCAAGTTGAACATAGCCTTGGGCCGGCGATACTTTCTTTGCCATCTTTCCTTGATATAAATTTTCCAAAAATGGAATCACCTGGTGATAGCAGAAAACGGAGGATTCTATTCCCAATATGTCTGGCGTGTTCGCAAAGAGCGGAATTTCCGTAAGGAAATATTTCACAGCAAGGGCGAGTGCCTGCTCGCTAAGAAGATCTATATTTTCAATCTTTCTCTCCATCACCCACCTTGAAGCTTCTAAACAAATACTTTTAAAGTCAGCATCGATTTCAAAGAGTTCATGAACTTCGTTTAAGTGATATTGATACTGGGGATTAGCCGATAATTTTTCCCAATCTAAAACCATTTGAAAGGCCGCGTCGCCAGTCACACCTAAGCCTTTGAGAACACGAAAAATCTTATTGTGAAGGTAGTTTGATTGGCGTCTTGCTTTCCACGCAGATTTTTCTGAAGAATAGCCAAGAGCTTCCATTGTGTAAGCTGATGGAACATCAGGCACAAAAAGATGCATGGAAGCAAAATTCTTAAGTCCCCACTCACAGAGAGATTGAATACGAGCTTCTGAAAAATAACTATTGAACGGGCTAATTCCAAAACAAATATGACTGCGACTGTTGTAATTCTTTCGGCAATTCTCCGTAATTGGCTTTACCCGCATGCAACCTCTCCCCAAACGAGTATACGTTTGGAAGAGTTAATAGGTTTACAAAAATAAATTAGTCGGTGCGGCAGCGCGCTGCATTCAGTGTTCTATAGTAGTTCGAAGCTTCGCTAAACCATCCCTCAAAACGCCCCACGAAGAGCGAAGTACTAGAAAGGAAATTAAAACACCGACAACAATATCTGGCCAGGCTGAATTCATTAGGTAAACAAATCCCCCGGCAATAAGAACTCCGATATTTGAAAGAATATCATTTCGGGAACAAAGCCACGCAGATTGCATATTGATATCAGCTCGACGATGCGGAGTGAGCAGGAGAAGACAGACGAAGTTCGCTGAAAAAACAGCCAGGCCCATCACACCAATAACTTCTGCCGTCGGCACCACATGAGAGATTAATTTCACAATAACTTCGATGAGAACAGTGACTCCGAGTAGCAACATAATACTACCTTTAACGATAGAAATGCGGGCTTTCCAAATGTTGCCTCGGCGAAGGACATATAAGCTTAAGCCATATACAAGAGCGTCACCAAACATATCGAGAGAATCGGCCATGAGAGAGGTTGAGTGAGCTTGCAAGCCAGCACTAAATTCAACGAAAAACATAACCGCATTGATAATCAAAACGATGATCAATACACGAGCTTGAGACTTCTCTAGTTTTTGAAAATCAATTTCTTCTTCGTCGCAGCAAGACTTCATAATTTCATTTTAATTCGGAATACTTTCTAGAATATTTTCAAACCGACCTTCCAAAGTCAGTCGATTGAGACGTTCCTTCGCAAAGAGATGGGCTACCTTTACATTAAGAACGCTCAATTTTTTCGATAAGACCTGGTCAAACCTCATCGAGAGCGGGAAGATATTTTTTTCTTTTCCTAACTTCACATTGAGAAGTTCACGTTGCAACAGCTCTTCTGCTGCTAAGAGTTCCTCTTCAGCAAAAGTGCTTTTTGACTTCACGCTAGCCAATTTTATGATAACCCCAGATAGATCCGCCATCAGCCGAAGCTCCGTCTGTCGCTGCTTGAGAATAAGTATATTGAGACTTGATTTCTCAATCTTAAATGGTGCAGAAGCTCCAAAGGTAAGTGCCTGCTTAGGATCAATAGACGGATCCCAAAAACGAGCATTTATCGCTGAAGAAGATTTTTCGGCGGCTCTTTCTAAATGTGGATATTGTTGAAGTTCTAATGAAGCTGCTAAAACTTTTGCTTTGTAATCACCCTCAACATAATTTTGCATGGGCAAATCCAAATCAGTCGGGGCTTTTAATTTCACAGACTCGCCGTTCGAAGGAAGTCCCAGAAAATAATATAAAGTAATATACTGCTGCCTTAAGGATGTTTTGATCTCAACGAGATCCTGTTTGAAAGCGGAAACTTTACCTCTGAGATCGAGTTCTATTGAAAGATCGATAAACCCAAGCTTGGCTTGATGTTTGGTTTTTTCGTAAAGAGGCTCCAGCTCGTCCAATGATTTCTTTAGTTCTTCCTCGTAAAATTGATCTCGAACGATATTGAAATAAAGTTCTTCTGCTAATAAAATTTGGTCGGCTAGAACGGTTGCGTCAGACAGGCGCTCCGCTTCATAGAGAAGTTTCTGTCGATCAAGCTCGAACCAACGTCCCGGGAGTATAAATGGGACAACATACTCAAGAACATCCGACAAATTAAAATCCATTTCTACGATCTTCAGTACAGGCTCAATGCTCAACCTCGGTCGAAGAGCGGCCCGAGCCATCCTGATATGTTGTCTTGCCTGCAAAAGCTGTTCTGCTTTCACTTCGGTATCGAAAGTGAAATTCTTTACTCGATCAATAAGTTCATCAAGAGTGCCCGTTTCTAATCCCCTTTGATTTTGAAGCGGTTGAGGAATTTTTGAGACATAGAGAGCTAAAGATTTCTTTTCGCTCGGATTTGAAAGCGAAAGACTCAAACTCGTTTCCGATAAACACGCATTCAGCTCTATCTTAGACTTGGTTTCAGAATTTGCACATTGGCCTCGAATTTTTAAGGACACATTTTCTGAAGAAATCCAATCCGAGGATGAAATATAAAGCTCGTCCCCCTTTCGACGCAAAGAGAAACGAAAAAGTGGAGTATCGGATTCACTCGCGACAGAAATAGTAATTTCCTTTGAGGTTCGACTGACACTTGCGATGACTTTTTGTGAAGTCGTAGTACCTGAAGTTTCGATCGACGCAACTCCCGGATAAACTCCAGAAACTTTTTTAAAAAGATCGTTGCATCCAGACAGAAAAACCACCGCAGAAAGAGCAGTGAGAAAACTTACAAATCTATATGACATGATCATCCTCACTTTGCCCGTGTTAGAGTTAGAGAAATTTGCTCGGAGAAGCGGGGCAGTCGAATCGTTCCTTCAAGAAGATCGATTTTAGCGACCGTTCCGTTCAAAATATCTCCTGCAAGTTTTGCAGCTTTTAATTTGCCTGAAGATTCACTGTCATTCGGTCCGGTATTCACCGCTAAGGATAATTTTGCACAGGATGGAGCCTTCAGTTGTAGGAATCCCCCTTGAAGATCTGGAGTAACATTTAGGTAGTCACAGATATTAATACTGCCAAGACCACTCACTTCGATATTAGACGTAACATCAATCAAGGTCCTTTCAATCTCTCTCTCCACTTGTCCCTCGGTTCGAAACCCTTCCGGTGGAATGAAAAGAGAATAACTCGGCATGACTGAAAGTTTAATCGTATAAGCATCGCCATCCGACGTAGAAAATTGTGAAGTAAAGTCTCCAGTAACAGCCTCAATAAATCGGCGCTGATTTATAAGTTGATTCTCTAATTTCTTTATTCGCTCTTCACGAGCTGAATTTTCGACTGCTACCTGTTCCTTGGCCGCAGCTGCCCCTTCAATCGCAGCTTTTTCCTGCAGTCGGCTGTTATCTTGACCGCAAGCAAAAAAACTTAAAGCCATAAGACCCGCACCTAGAACCATTCCTATTTTTTTCATATTGTACCCCCTAAGATGTTTGTTTCTACCAAACACTTCGTTTTTAAAAAAGCAATCATATCTAATGACCCATACTTCCTACTTTGAATTTCATTCGGTTTTCTAAAATTCTATAGGCAATGGGAACTACAAGAAGGGTCAGAATAGTGGATGAAATGATACCTCCGACCACAACAGCGGCAAGTGGCCTCTGAACCTCAGCTCCCATTCCTGTCGACATCATCATGGGTAAAAATCCGAATGCAGCTCCGGCGGCTGTCATAAGCACCGGTCTTAATCGCATAGAAGTTCCTTCACGAATGAGTTCGTCCCCAGAAAGTCCGTCTAGTTTCAGCTTATTAAAATAGCTCACTAATACGACCCCATTTAAAACAGCGATCCCAGACAGCGCGATAAATCCAACGGCCGCAGAGATACTGAAATCCAGACCATTTAACATGAGTCCTAAAACACCTCCGACAAGGGCCATCGGAATGCAGACGGCGATCATGGCGGTTTGAAGGATGCTTCCAAATGCGAGATAAATCATCAACAAAACCAGACCGAGAGCTACCGGCACCAATATATTAAGACGTTCTTTCGCTTGCTCTAGGTTTTTAAAACTTCCTCCCCATTCCATATAGTAGCCCGGAGGCAGTTTCACACTCGCTTCAACTTTGGCCTTCGCTTCTTCAATAAATCCCGCAATGTCTCGTCCACGCACATTGACTAAAACAGCGGCCCGCTTTTTCGCATTTTCCCGTCTTATATCAGAAAATGTTTCATCAAAACGAAGGTCGGCCATATCCTTCAGCGGCAATGTAAAGTCTTCTACAACCCCCACAGGAATTTTTTCGATAGCCTCAATATCCGCGCGATCACTTTCATTCAGACGCACAATGATGGGAAATTTCTGAACTCCTTCATAAAGGCTACCAGCTTCTTTTCCGCCGAGTGCCGTCTCAACAGTTGATAGCACGGCTTCTTTCTGCGTACCCATTTTTTGTAGTTCAGCCGTTTTCGGCATAATCCGCATGACAGGAGATTTGCCTTTCGTCTCTTCTTCGGCATCTCCAGCACCCGGTATACTTTTAAGAATCTCTGCGGCCTCCGAAGCGGCCTTAGAAAGAACTTCTATATCTTCTCCAAAAATTTTAAGTCCTACATCGGAACGAACTCCTTCAAGTAGTTCATTAAATCGAAGCTGAATAGGTTGTGAAAAAATAAGAGACTGCCCTGGAATAAGCGCCTCCAATCTTTCTTTGAGCGCCTCAATAAGTTCGGCTTTATTTCTTTTTCCGCCATTTACCTTGGGCCATTCGTCTCGAGATTTTAACATGATGTATGTATCGGATACGTTAGGCCCCATCGGATCGGTAGCCACTTCTGCCGTACCGATTCGGGACAGCACAAGACTTGCCTCAGGAAATTGCAAAATAGCCCTTTCGGAATATTTTTGCATTTCAATCGATTGATCCAAGCTTATGTTTGTAGGGCGCACAAACTGAATGGCAATGGACCCTTCATCGAGTTGCGGTAAAAAATTCGCGCCTAGTAAAAGAAAAGTCCCCACTCCAAGAGCGATCGCAAGAAAGCCTCCCACAACAACTTTTTTCTGCGATCTTAACCCAGCCGCGAGGATTGGAGCATACATTCGCTTTAGAAATCTCATGACTCGTGTTTCTTCGAGAGAAATCTTGCCGGGCAAAAAGGCTGCGGCAAAAGCGGGCACAACAGAAAACGAAAGTACGAACGCAGCCAGCAAGGCAAAACAAAACGTCGCAGCCATCGGTACAAACATTTTTCCTTCAACACCCGTCAGACCAAAAAGAGGAAGGAATACGATCACAATAATCAGCTGACCAAAACCTGCCGCCGACCGTATCTCGATTGTCGCTTTTTCAACCGCAGTCGATATTTCTGATCGAGTCAAAGCTCGTCCCGCATCTTTGGAGCGCTGAGAGACATGTCTCACAGCGTTATCCATAACGATGACCGCTCCATCAATAATAATTCCGAAATCAAGAGCACCGAGACTCATCAAATTTCCTGAAACTTTAAATAATTTCATGCCAATGAATGTAGCGAGTAAAGAAAGAGGAATGGTTACGGCTGTGATCAAGGCGACTCTTAAATTGCCAATGAGCAAAAGCAAAATAAGAACGACCAAAAAAGCTCCGAAGAGAAGATTATGCTGAACGGTTCCGAGGGTCGAATTGACAAGCTCGGATCGATTATAAATCGTTTTTAAATTAACCCATTCCGGAAGTGTTTTTTTAATCTCATTGATTTTATCGTCTACTAAAATAGAAACATTTCTTGAATTTTCTCCAAGAAGCATGAGCACCGTTCCTATAATACTTTCTTCACCATTTACAAGAGCGGCGCCCGTACGAAGTTCTCTTCCAAGAGAAACGTCTGCCACATCGCCAAGCTGAATAACGCGAAGACTTGGAAGCGTTTTTACGACGATGGATTTGATTTGGTCGATACTCGTTAACAACCCCGGCGCCTGAATGAGAAGTTGCTCTGCCGTCTGTTGCACATATCCACCACCCGTTGAACGATTATTATCTTCGATGGCCTTAACTAAATCATCGAGGTCGACTCGTGACTCCGACATTTCATCGAGCCTCGGGTTAACGTGGAATTGTTTCTCGTATCCACCGATCGCATTTACTTCCGAGACACCTTTCACCATTAGAAGTCGGGGTGTGAGCGTATATTCGTTAATAGCTCGTAGTTCCATTAACTGCTTCAATCTTTCTTTCGGATCTTTCGCGGGCTCCTTGGCCTCGAGTGCATAGAAGTAAATCTCACCGAGCCCCGTGGTAATCGGTCCAAGGCCTGGTTTAACTCCAGCAGGAAGTTCCTCTCGAACAGTTTGAAGGCGCTCACTCACCAGTTGCCGCGCTCGATAAATATCGTAACCTTCTTCAAATACGAGCGTGACCTGGGATAGTCCAAAGCGTGAAATGGATCTCACTTCCAAAACTCCTGGAATTCCTCCCATTTCACTTTCGATCGGAAACGTGACAAACTTTTCAATCTCTTCCGGGACGAGCCCCTCAACCTGCGAGTTAACAGTTACCTGTACATTCGTAATATCCGGAACGGCATCGATCGGAAGAAGTTGAAAAGCGTAGAGCCCTGCAATCATCAGAATCCCTGAAAGAAAAAAAGCAAATCCTTTATTTCGAATGGAGGCTTGAATCAGTCGATCAATCATAGGTAACTCCTTTAGTGAGCGTGGCCTTCTCCGCCTTGACCAGAAGCTTCAAGTTCAGCGGCGCGAAGAAGGGCGACTCCATGAATCGCAATCTCGCTATTTAATGAAAGACCTTTCGATTGCACGATCGCAATGTCTCGGTTTCTTTTTATAATTTTAACGTGGATGAGCTCGATCCAACCGTCCTCACGAATATAAATTCCTTTTTCAGTTTGGAAAAAAACAAGTGAAGAAAAAGGCACCTCAAATGCCACAGAATTTTTTTCAGCTCCCGTAAGGGAGGCCGCTTTCGGTGAGGAAAACTTCAACTCCAGAAATTGAGTAGACTCATCACTCAGTTTGAAACTTTTTCCCTCATCGCGAACCGCCAAAACTGCCTTGCCAGGACCGAACTTCGCAGACTTTTCTTCATGATCGTCATGATGCTCACCTTTGCCATGATCATCTTTTCCTTCATGGCCATGCTCGGAATCTTCGTTATGATCATCTTTCTCTTTATGATCTGGCTCTTCGTGACCATGATCGTGCTCCTCTTTTTCTTGATGCACTTTTGATTTCTTAGGCGACTTGGACTCGTTATGTTCTCTATCTTTGCCTGCCTCAACGTGCTCTTTTGCCAAAATCGCAGTCGTGAACATTATATAAGCGAAAATTGAATTTAAAATGCCGAGATGCCGCATCATAGTTTCTCCTCGAATAACCGGCCATCAAGCGCGTAGATTTTCCAAAGCGCGTCGGCGGCTTCATGCTCTTGCTCGTTTTGCGCTTGAGCAAAATCCTGAATCTGACGATGAGCTTCGATCAAAAGAGAAGTCGAAATAACCCCTTGATCAAAAAGTTTTTCCACTCGTTTGTGTTTCTGCTGAAGAGATAAAACATCAGGAGCTTCCTTAAGCGCTGAAGTGGCATTTATATAACGCCGAACAAGAATGGATCTTTCATTTTGAAGTTCTTGTTTTTTAAGCTGTAAACTTTCTTTCGCAGCATACTCTTCTCGCTCTGCAAAATTTCGAGCCCCGCCATTCCAGTTAAATAGTGGAAGGGGGAGAGAGATTTGGCCGCCATAAGAATAAAAAGCATCGTTACCGCCTTCTTTTTGTCGTTCAACAATGGGACCGAGAGTGAGATCAGGCCAAGTATCTGCTTTCGCCTGAGATCTCAAACCATAAGCTCGTTTTAATTCCGCATCGGCCAGTTTAAAACTTGCTGACTTGGGAGCCTCGGTTTGCGTTTCCGAAATCTGCGGCCACTCAGTCTTAAAAACAGGTAAATTTTCAGCCGTCGGTTCAAAACTTTCTACAATCGAAAGTTCAATTTCTCGCTTCGAAACTTCAAATTCTGATTGGAGGCCTGACCTTCGCATTTGATGCTCACCTGCAGCGAGTTCAAAAATACTGAGCGAAACTTCTTGCTCGGCAGAAAGTTTGGGCCGGCTACGATAAAGTTTAAGAATTCTGCTAAAGGTTGTGAGAGCTTCTTCAACAATCGAAATCTCAGTCTTCAACTGCCTAAGTTTATAAAGATGGTGAAGAGTATTTAAGAAAACTTCTTCCCGTGTTTGGAGTAAGCCAGCTTCTAGGCTCTCTGTTTCAGCTTCTGCAACCTCTTTACGAGCGCCTCTTTTTCCACCGAGTTCAATTTTTTGCTCCAGAGAGGCTTCCATATTAATGATCGTATCTCCCAGATTTTTTCCATAAGTCGCCTTTGAACTCACTTCTGGGTTGGGTATTTGGCCCGCTATTTTTTTTAATGCTGAACCCTTCGAGGCATGAATCTCTGCGATACGGATTCGGGGATGTTTTTTTAAAGCACAATCCATAACGCTTTGCGTTGATTTGAAGGGGCCACAGGATATCGTCTCGCTAGTTTCAGCTAAAGAGATCGTCGTTAGGCATATACCTATCAACGTAAATATTTTAATTTTTCGAGCAAAATTACCCATTGAACACTCCAAAAAATGATCGAGGAAAATAGCTTAAATTGATTGAGTTTTAAACGAGTGGAGGTCGAGAGGGTGGCTCAAGACTTTCAAAATAAAGAGTGGGTTCAGAAATTACAATAATAGGTACGCCCACCCACGCGAAAGAAATGTCGAATTTGGTCGCCTCAGGAAAAGGACATCCAAAGCTACAAGAATGAACGTCACTAAAATTATGGTCGTCAAGATGATGATCGAACTGCAGCGACAAGAAGGAGAGATTCTGAGGAGTGGCGACAGATTCAGAGTTTTGAATTGCCTGAGAATCTTTAAGTCCTATAACGGATGCATCACAACGCTGACTTCCACTCCAAAGGCTAAGAAGGATCAATGTGATAATGAAAATGGCCCCGCTCTTCTGCACATCAAAACGATACACAAAATTCGAAGGGCCTTGAAGCATTTCTTCTTTAATTTGCATGGGTTACCCTTGTTTTCACCATTGTTAACCAAAGCCACCCTGCAGCACTAAAAATTAAGCCAACAAGAGTAATTCCGAAAAGAACGCCAGAACCCCACCAAAGAAGTTGTGATCGCAGATGATCATCCAAAGCATGAATCAAAAAAATGGGAAGAAAAGCAATCGAGCATCCCCCGAGTGAAAGCAAAAAAGGACGGAGCTTAAAAAACGATAAATTTTTAAACACAAAAAGAAAGGACACAAGCGATACAAGTGTCGAAAAAATAAATCCGCAAATAAATGAACAGAAATCAGGCCCTAATTTTGCTTCAGAATAATCAACAAAGATATTCATAAAGGAAAAGAATCCTCCAAAATTCTGATGTGTAAAAACAAGGTGGGGACAGAATAAAAACTCAAGAGCTCCCAAAACTGATGAAACGATTAAAAGTTTTCCAAAAGCTTTACGTCCTAGATATCCCCTGACGGAAAACTTTGGTTCTGGATAACGAAACAGAAGAAACCCGACAATAAAAAGCGCCCCAAGTGAAAGATGAAGGCAAACAACTTCTCCTTGTAAATGGGCCCCTAAAAATTGAGACGCAAGCCACCAGAGTCCAAATATAAAAAGAGCGGAGAGTATTGATATGGCCAGCCATTGCCACTTCGGTTTTTTTTCGGCGTCTAAAGATTCTAAAATACAATCACGAACGAACTTGGAAGAATTTTCTTCTGTTTTCATCTCTTCCAGCTTCCTTCCTTGAAAACGGCCTGAATTTCTTTTCTCGCGCGATAAAGAAGCTGTCTCGTCGCGCCCATTGATAGGCCCAAAATTTCTCCAATTTCCTTGGGTTCAAAGCCTTCTCCGTCTGCCAAAAGTAATACTTCTTTAAGACGGATAGGAAGTCGATTAAGTAAAAGCTGAATGCTGTTACGATCTAGACGGGCAATCAATTCATCTTCGATATGGACCGATCCCATCTCAGAGGAGCTTGCCGACTCTAGTTCAAGCTCTTTTTTATGGCGGGCCTCGCCGATATAATCCCTCAAAGTGTTGATCGCGATCGAAAAAAGCCAAGTGGAGAACTTTTGATTAGCATCAAAAGACGCTCTCGATTTATGAACTTTATACCATGTCAGTTGAAACAGATCCGGCAGAATAGTTCGATGCTTACTCGGAAGACGATTCTTCAAAAATTGAAAGATACGACCTTCAAAGCGATCATAAAGCACTGAAAATGCTTCTTTGTTTCCTACAGCATATGCTTTCATAAGTTCCTCGTCGGACGTCTCCACCATGGGCATCCTTGATCTTATACGGACGATGCCTCTAGGCGTCACAAAAGATTCATAATTTTCCTTAAAAACTCTTTATTTTCAGTTTTAAGACCAGATTTCGAAACACCTGTGACGATACTCGATCTCAATCGTAGTGATCTTATGAAGGGTCAAACTTTAACCTGTGAAATGTTAGGAGAAAAATTTACATGAAAGCACCTCTTACTACCGTCTTATTGGGAATTTCACTGATATCCGTGAATGTCTTTGCGGAAGATACTCAAGTACAAAGCGTTTACGGAGAATGCAAAAACTACCAACTAACGGACGCCTCTAAAAATGAGCCTAAAGTCATCAAGCTCTGCCGAGAAATAACCGTTGATGAACAACGGGCCGCTAAAGAGTGGGAACAAGAGCGAAAATTTTCCAGTTTTCGCGGTCGTCATGCGAATTAGCGATGGGACAGAATTTTTAGATTTAATTAGATGAAAAGGTAATTTCGCCATCCATATGGTAGATTACCTGCATGCAATGGGATGATGGATTAAAAGGAAATGCTCTCGCGATTGCCGCTTCCATGGCTAAACGGCTGAGAGTTATGGCTGGACCTGGCACTGGAAAAACTTTTGCGATGAAGCGACGGATAATCCGCTTGATTGAGCAAGAGAATGCTGATCCTAGCAAAATTTTGGCAGTTACTTTCACGCGCACATCAGCCAATGACCTGAGAAAAGAGCTAAAAGATCTTGGCATTCCTAAAGCAGAGAAAATTCATGCAATGACACTTCATTCATTCTGCTTTGGCCTTCTTAATCAAAAAGAAGTGTTTGAAAAACTACAACGAAAGCCGCGGCCACTAAAAAGTTTTAACAAAAAAGGCTCTCCTCAGTTTGAATTAAATCCGCTATTGGCAGATTTAGATTTGATCCAGGACTTTGGGGGTAAGCGAGATAAATTTAAAAAAATAAAGGCATTTGAAGCAGCTTGGGCTAGGACTCAAGAAGAAAAACTCTGGCTGACAACTGAAGATGATCGCGCATTTCGCGATTCGATACAATGTTGGTTAAAGGATCATGATTCGATTTTGATTGGCGAACTCATTCCTCTTGCGTTGAGTTATGTTCAAAATAATCCTTCAAGCGATATTCTTAAAAAATTTACACATGTCGTAGTTGATGAATACCAAGATTTAAACAAGGCCGAGCAGATCCTGCTCGACCTAATAGGAAGCAACGGCGGAATTAGCGTTGTAGGTGACATTGATCAGTCAATTTATAGTTTTAGGTGCGCTCACCCTGAAGGCATAGCGGACTTTTCAGCACGTCATAGCGACGTTGATGATCAGACCCTCGATGAATGTAGACGGTGCGCGAAAAGTATCGTTGCAATAGCGGACTCATTAATTAAACATAATCATCCGTCATCTGTGCCTGTTAGATTGAAAGCCTTAGAAAGCGGTGTTGAGGGAGTTGTAAAAATAACTCAATGGACGTCCGCCGATGACGAAGCCACGGGAATTGCTCAACTCATAAAAAAAATGATCGAGAGCTCCCAATTTAAGCCCAATGACATTCTTATTTTATCTCCGCGACGCCTTCTTGGTTATAAACTTCGAGATTTAATTCAATCTAATGGCATATCGGTCCATAGTTTTTTTCACGAAGAGGCCGTTGAAGATCCTGCCGCTCAAAAAGCTGTGACGCTTTTGAATCTATTGGTAAATCCCAATGATGGAATTTCGTTAAGGTTCTGGCTGGGCCTTGGAGTTAATAATTGCCGATCAAAACAATATAAGACAGTTTTGGATCTCGCGAAAAAAGAGGGTTTGAGTGTGCGACAAATCCTTGATAATTGCACAGAGGGAAAAAATGAGATCAAAGGAATAACAACTTTAAAAAAAATGTATTCGAGCCTTTTGAATTCTCTTAAGAGCTTGGCAGATTTACCAATCGATCAACTTATTGATCAACTATTTCCTGAAGGAAAGGAAGAGACGAAAGTTTTAAGAGAAGCGTCATTAATTTTTTTTAAAGGCCATCCGGATGCGGATGCCGCAGCATTGTGGGACCATATCGAAACCATGCTTACTCAACCAGAAATGCCAGAGGAAGGCGATTTTGTAAGAATCATGAGCCTTCATAAATCGAAAGGGCTAACGAGCCGAGTTACGATCATTACAAGTTGCATCGAAGGTCTCATTCCAAACATTGATGAAACTCTTAGCGCAAACGATCAAAAAAATTCATTAATGGAACAACGCAGATTATTTTACGTCGCAATTACTCGCGCAAAAGAATTATTAATATTGTCGTCTTTCAATCAGGTTTCCATCAAAACAGCCCACTCAATAGGTGCTAAATTTAATCGTCGTGGATCTTATGCGGAAACAATGGCGACACGATTTATGGACGAGCTTGGAGCAAGCAAACCAATGCCTTTGTTCGGCCCACGATGGCAGGAAAATGGATTTGAGCTTTAGAATATTTAGATATTTTGACTCAAAGTGAGATTAAGAGTTCCAAACATTACTCTATACAAAGCACTCAACAATCTTCTCCACCTTCGTCTCTCTCGAGATGATATCTTTTATCCAGTACATTCCTTCCGGGTATTGCTCGCGAAATTCCTGGGAAGCTGAAGCAGTGTTAAGCACGATCTCATGAAAACCTAGCTCGTCGTAAAAAGTCTTGGCATGAATTTCGCCACGCTCACCGTTTTCCAAGCGAGAGTCGATCAAAACTGTCTTTGCAGGATCCAGTTTCTGAGCGTCTTTAAGAAATTCGGCGGCGCCTTTATAAAACCGAAGCGAAAGTCCTTTAGATTTTGCGACCTTCCTGAGATTAATGATGTTAACAAGGTTATCGTCAATCACGCTGCCATCATATCTCTCAATCGCTTCTTTGCCGGCCGGTGCAGCTAGGAGAATAGTTTTTTCGACAAGAATCTTTGGAAGTAGTTTAATATTCTTTTGGTCACATTCGTCGAGCAATCGTGAGTCGCTATCATTGTATGTGAGAAGTAACGACCGACTTTGAATATGAAATTTTTCAATGAGGTCAACTCCAGTTCTGTTGGCCCCTGGCTCTTGCAAATCATAATCCATAAACACCAGATCCGAAGATAAAAGGCCATTCGACTCCGCCCAAGAGTTAAAGGATGTAAAATTATAATACGCAACAATCTGTGTTCGTGGATTTCTTAGAGTAATCAGTTTTTTGAGTCGGCCAACAAAGTCGTCGTCATTGTCTACAATGATCACTCGATCGCAGTGCACAAGATCGACGTGCTCCACAAAAGAATCGCGCGCCCACTCAGCTAAAAAACGAAGTTTGATTGAGGTCCCAACTCCTTCGGTCGATTCAATGGATACATCTCCGCCATCTCTCTTTATGATTTCAATCGCTTTAGCCAAACCTTTTCCCCGATCGCTTCCTTCTTTTGTGGAGAAGCCATATTGGCCTATTCGAGCGAGCTGTTCTCTCGGAATTCCTCGTCCAGTATCGCGAATTTCCACCACTGCACGTTCTCCCTCTCGATAAACGGAAAGGACGACTTCACCATTTCCGACAATGGCCTCGACTGAGTTATTAATTAAATTCGAAATGACCGTTCTAAATTCAACCGGGTCTATTCTCGAAAAAATATCGAGGACACTTGCACCAAAATCGAATCGAACTTTCAAGCGACTATCGTGAAGAAACTCTATCGCCTTCATCTCCGCCATTTGAGCGACACAAGGAGCCAATTGAAGAATAAATCTTTTTTCTGCCTCATCAAAACTTTTGGAGCCAGCCCGCTCAAGCTGCTGCATTTTGATCGAAATATCACTGGCTGATTTCTGAAGAATCAATAAATCTTCTTCTCCAACCTTTGAGCGAAGGGTATCGACCATATTCAATAAGATGCTCGTGTATGATTTCAAATCATGTCCGAGCTGAGAGGCCATTCGGCCTCGTTCCTCTTCAACGGATTTCTTTAAAAGGCTTAATCGCTGCTCTTCAAGTCGACTTTGGAGTGAATCAAATTTCTCTTTAACCATTTTGGTTTCGACAAGGGCGCTCACACTGTCGCTCAGCTCGCCATCGGTGTCGCGTTTATCAAAGGTGTCGATATAATCCTTTAGATTTTCCAAAGGAGAAGTTATTCCCGCGAGAAGGACGTCTAGTCGAAGAAAGAGAGCTGTCAGAAGGGCAAGCGCAATGGCCAGGGCCGTCAGCATTGTATATCCGAGAATTCTCAAACGAATCGTGTTCGGAAAAACAACTTTGATCGAAAACTGCTCGGGACCTGTGGAATAAATTTTAAATGACGACGCTTGGCTAATATAAGAAGAAAAAAACACATCCAAAAATCCAGTTTTATTTGGCTCTACTAAGCTAGAAGGAAGTCTAGAAGCCACAAGCGGTCTAAACTGCTCAGCTGAAACCGAAATCCAGACTGCGTTTGTGGTTTCCAATGACTTCGATAAATCGCCTTGTATTGTAATTTCATCCCCAATTTGAATTTTTGGTTTAATGACGGCTGCAAGCTCCTGAGTAAGAAGTTCGAGTTTACTTCTCTCAACGCTTAAAAAAGCAATTGTCAGGATCGGCACAATCCCCACGACAGAAAGCAAAACAGAATTCAAAATAATTTTTACGGCAACTCTTTTAAAGAGAACTTTCAGCGTAATTTCTTGCTTCATTTGATCCCACTCCTAAAGGAGCCACGCTCGACTATAAGAACGATAATTAAGCAAATTATTGAAAACATGGAGACAGTAACAAAAGCCTCGCGGACAGAAGGAGTCCCGTTTCTAAAAACAGTCAAATATGCACTATAGCCTCCGACCCAAAGATACCCTGGAATGTTTTGAAAACTAAGTGCCGCCGCATAATCTTGTTTTTTTACTAGCGACATGAGTTGATTCATCGAAAAATTTTGTACAGCGGACGTTGCTGTATTAAAAATCGTCCCATAAAAGAAAATATAAATCAGTTGAACCGCCGCGCTTGAGTGTTGATAAAGCAGCAAAAATGCAAGGCTACTTACAAGCGTAAGGGCATAAAATGTGAACAGATATTGTCCTCGACTCAGCTTATGAATCAAAAGTGGAAGAACATGTCCCTTCACCGCTCCCCCAAAAGCGGAGCCCAGCATGAACGAAACCATGAAAGCCCATCGAAGTAAATTGGTTCCCTCATATTCCCGACCGAGCGAAATAATTAAATAGCCAGCAATGACAACCGAGATCATCCAATACGAGAGATTGTAAATTGAGGAAATAACGGAAGTGCGATTGGTCATCATAGCCTTTATGATTTCCAGAGGCGAAGATGGGTGAAGCGTCTTCTCGATATCACCAATTTGTCGATAGTCACGTAAAAGAGTTACAAAGCAAGCAGCATAGAGTGCGATTCCAAAGAGAAACGTCTGAGGAAGCATCTGAAGTTTATTAAATATCGCTGCCAGAACAAACGCGCCCATGACAGCAGCGGTCGTATAGTATTTTCCATGATTCTGGCTAGTTGTGAGGCTCGTCAGTAAGAGCTTTTGTTCATCTCCGGTTTGACAGCGACGATGAAGCGCGTCTTGATAGAAAGCCTCGATGGATCCTGAGCTAAAAGGTTTCGCAAAGCCGATCAGGACCCCGTGGATAATAAATAGAATTCTTGAAAAATCATTGTGAATCAGAAGTGCGATATAGACGCAAATCAGACCGGCCATAATCATTCCTAAACATAGTGCAATCGAAGGAACCCGTCCTATGCGATCGGACAGAATTCCAAACGGCACTTCGAGGATTCCGTTCAATGAAAACTCGATCAACGTTACAAGGGCAACAGTGTCCACCGGCACCCCTGAA
Organism: uncultured Bacteriovoracaceae bacterium; assembly: GCA_964626465.1. Taxonomy (GTDB): domain Bacteria; phylum Bdellovibrionota; class UBA2394; order UBA2394; family UBA2394; genus CAZRCG01. The sequence continues at coordinate 375,124 of CAZVFP010000001.1, forward strand.
GAGATCGCGAGCACTCCCACAATGAGCCGAAATAATACCGAATTAAAAAAAACAGCGCTCGCATAGAGAGCCCTGAAGACTCCTAGTCGAACAATAACGTCATGGCATGAAAGATTTTGTGTTGTCATCCTACCCTCGACATTGCTTTGAATTCGAAGCTTTCGAAATTGAGGCGGATTGATTCAATAATTTCCGTAATGTGCTCATCGAATTCGAGACATTGATAATCTCTGGATGTCTTATAATCTTGTTCAAACAAGGGTGCGAATTTTTCGATCATTTTGAAAGCGGCATTGCGATAGTTAGGATCGATCTCTCTTTTTGAACAAATTCGAAGAGCGAGTTCGAGCATACAGGCTTCTGCAAAAGTTCCATGATAAATGCCAATTAACGGACGATCCGAATTTCGAATTGCAGAATACTTTGCTTCGTCCCATGGTTGATTGAGAACATCGTGATCATCATGGGTCGTAACAACCATATTGAGATAATGATGCCCGAGTTCGTGCACGATGATCTCGGCCCATTTAACGGGACACTCACTGTTCATCCGATAAAGGATATGTCCAAAAATTCTTGGGTCCGAAGCGGATTCAAAAGGGTCGTTCGCCATCGTCATCGACAACCGAGGCTTGATAATTTTTATAACTTCAAAATATTCAGGCCATACTGACCGGATCAGTTGAAGTGATTTTTGGTATATAACCTCTTTTTCAGGATAGAGTTCACATTTTTTTGATCTAAAAATGTCATTTCCTGTAACGAGGTTGCTTCGACGAGAATCCAATCTTGCGAGAGTGCTCCAACGTTTTTTCTCCCCCGCATCGTCCGCTGAAAAGTAGCACCAAGAAAGAAAAGGAAGGCTGATTTTTTTCAAATCTATTCTCGAAAAATCAGGCAGAGAAGAGCGGAGGCATTTTCCTCCCTCTTCTCTGAGATTTAAGACGTAGGATTCAATCATTCCCAAGTCAAACATACAGCACTTATGGGTAGCTCGCGCGAACTTCGCCGATAAGTTTGTTCTTAAGAAGGGCTAGATTGAAAGAACGTCTTTTGATGCCCAGTTTTTTATTTGTTTTCATGTGTTGTTTCCTTTCGTTTTTAATTTCGCACCACGGCAGTTCCTTGAATGTCCTGATACGAAAAATCCCAAAACTTAACGGTTAAACTTCCCTCATTTTTTATATGAAGACCTGGGCGATACCAGGTTGTAAAAATTGGATAGAAGAGCGGGATTGCTGGAACGTCGTCAAAGAATGCAGCTTCCATTTTTTTTAAAGTTTCAATCTGTTCAGGCTTTGTAGTTTTGCTCTGATATTCTGAAAATAACGACGCGAGCTCTTTGCTCGTATATCCCTGCAGCCGCTGACTCAATCCATTTGCGTAGCCGATGAAAGAAGTTGAAGGATCAAAATTGACAGGGGCTTCTCCCTTTAAAATCATATCAATTTTTCGAAGTCGGATATCTCTAAGCATCGCATCGAAGGACATGGATCTGATTTCAAGCTCAAGACCTATGTTTTTGAACACAGAGACCAAATATTGCTTAAATGCCTTCGATCCCGTCAGAGTTTCACGTACTCCAAGGGTTACCTTCCGTTCGGTCAGATTCGTATTCCTGGAAATTAGTTTCTGCGCCATTTCGACATTCAATGGGTGTCTTTTTTCTGTATATCCGACATACCCGCGGGGAATCATCCCTCCCGCTGGAATGCTATCTCTTTCAGATATCCTTTGAAGTTCGTCAATATTGATTGCGCTGGCCACTGCAAGACGATTTTCTTTTTTTCTAAAAATCCCTCGATCACATTGAAAAACAAGGGCGTAAGTTCCGCCGATTTTTCGAATGTAAGGGTTATTTGTCACCAAAGTCTTCGAGATGGGTGACTCGAGATCGCTAATCGTATCGACTTCTCCAGCAAGAAACATCTTTATCGCGCCATCTGGCGTAGTCTTTCTAAAAATTATTTTCTTAAACTGCGCACGATCATCAAATTTCTCAGCAACTATCTGCTCAACATCAATCTGAGTGATCTTATAAGGGCCTGTCCCGTAATATCTGTCGCCCACTTTTTTCATTATGCTCGCTTCGGCACTGGCAAGGTTTTTCATAAGAAGCTCAAAATTCCGTCCATTGAGTCGAAGAATGAAACGAGTTGGACTTAAAATTTTGAAGCTCACACACGGCGCTCCTTGAACACAGTCTTCAAACGATTGAAATTGGGACGTAAATTTGCTCGTATTCTTGGCACTTCTAATGAACGAATTGAGAACATCGGTCGAAGTCACAGTAGATCCATCATGAAATCTTTTCGTTGATTTGATTTGAAATTCAATTTCATTTTTATCGGCTGTAATTTTCCACGAAGCTGCAAGATCTGGCACAGGTGCAAGACTTTCATCCAAACTCACCAGCCGTTCAAAGACGTTGGCCACAATCTTATTTCCATTGATGTCATCGCCATATTTAAGTTCCAGGTCAGGGATCGCGCTAATTGGAACACGAAAAATATCACCCGAAGATCTGACTGGCCGTGAACAATTCGCAAGCAAAAGGCTGAAGACTAGAAAGCCAAAAAGTCGATTCATGATCCGTCCTTCTTATCAATCAAAGTAATTCGAACTTGCTTCCACTTTTCTCGCAAAATTTCAACTTTTGGACCTGCGGCCTCCATCGCTGCTTCCACATACTCGGGATCAGAATGAAGATTTTCATTCACCAACTCGACAGCATTTAAAATCGCGTGAAACTCGGATTGAAAATCGTGAAGCAAATCACTCTTTAATTGTTTTTCGAGACTCATTTGAACGCTCCAAGTTCCGAGAGCAAACTCTCAACTTTTGTTTGAGAAATATTCAAATGTCTCATCAGAGATCGGACAGGTCGCTCTTTTCCAGATTTCCTAACAAAATGTTTTACGATTTCCTTTTCCAGATCACTAACAAATCTATTTAGGCCAACTTCTTCGACGTATTTGATTTGATCAGCAGTTGCAATTTTAAGTGAGAACTTTCCAGGATAATCATTTGTTAGGATATGAACCGGGAGATCCTCGGCGGCAAAAATAGGCCTCTTAGTATTTTTCTGGCCGCTCCAAAAATGGAAAAATTCGCGTTCATTACCCGGCCAATCATAGGCAATCAGGGCTTTTCTCGCATCCGCACGTATTGCCATTCCACGCCCATCACCAAAATTACGCTGAACGTGGTCCAAAAGAAGTTCGATGTCTTTCGGACGATCCTTAAGTCGCTTGAACTGAATCTTCAATCCGGCGACGCGATTATAAAAATCTTCTCTAAAACTTTTGTCAGCGATCTTTTGGTATAAATCTTCGCATGTCGCTGTAATGAGTTTAAAGTCTGAATGTAGAATATCATCTGACCCCACAGGAGAATAATTTCCAGCAGAGAGTGGGCCAAGAAGAGCCTGTTGCATTCTGAGACCGATCGTTCCAATTTCATCAATGAAGAGAGTCCCTCCGTGCGCCTTCCCCATTTTTCCAGTGCGTCGACCTTTTACACCTGTAAAAGAACCATCGGCATGGCCGAATAATTCAGACGGAAGAAGGCTGTCTTGAATTCCATCAGGACTAAATTCTACGTAGGAATCAAAGTTTCCGTACCAACCCTCATGCAGGGCCTTTGCCAGCTCACTTTTTCCAACACCGGAAGGGCCAGAAATGTGAATCGGTACTTTCACGTTTAAATTTTCGATAAGAATTTCGTATTGTTTGAGGTGATCTTTATCTTGAGTCAGAAATTTTTCTGAGATGATTTTTCGAAGTCTCGTTTTTTGATCGGAGCCCCCATATTTTGAAAGAGCCTCTTCAATGGCCGTTGGGCTAAATGGTTTTACAAGATAGTCATCGCACCTGTGGTTATAGCCCTCCTCGACATAGTCTTCTTCGCGATGGGCAGAGAGAATAATCGTATAAGCTCCTCGCCCTTTAAGCGCTGGAACAAGATTGAAGCCCGCGCGTCTTTCTTCAAGATCCAGATCGACGAAAGAAATATCAAATGGATGCTGAGATATTTTCTCTAAGGCTTCCGATTTCGATTCAGCCAAATGCACTTCATGGCCTAGCTTTGTAAGCACCTTCTGAAGATTGATTCGTTGAAGTTTATCATCTTCCACGACCAAGATTTTGAGCATTGATGATTCCAAATAATTCTCCTGCAGTTTCGAGATTCGTGGGCTTATAGCACAAAATTTGTATCTGTAAAGAGTACTGAAAATAATTACGACTGCCGCAAGAGCTGTATCGCTAGGTGTATCGAAAATCGATACGTTTTTTCTTCGCACTTAAAGTTACGTCATCGACGACGAAGAGCGATAAGTCATCAATACTCTTTTACATTTTGGAGAAACTTACAGGAGGAAGTTTTAACATTCGTCTATGGCACAGAAATTGCCATAGAGGCTCCGGATTTGAAAATCAAATTTAACAAAACGGAGTCATGAGATGAAACAGGAACAAGTAAAAACCCATTCCCTAGTCAAGCAAGCCGCTAAGGTTTTCCAGAATTGCCCATGCTGCAAGAGTCCAAACTTAATAAAATTTGAAGGCGAAGCCATCTGCTTCTACTGCGATTGGAATAGTGCCGAAATCACAGGAGAACTTTCGAGAGGTTGGTCCACCCGGCTCGATGCGGGACCGAGCCTTACGCATGCATCCCTCATAAAGAGCGGAAAAAGTCAGACAGGTAAGACAAATTTCGAAGCAGGGAGAGTCGTAAGCCATGGAAAATAATGCCAACTCTGAAAATCCAAGCTTAAAAAAGTCAGACAAGCCCTGGCGAAATGTAAATGGTGAAATCAAAGAGGATTTCGAGCTTAGAGCTATGGCAACTGAATGGACTGCTTCCACCTGGGAAGCCTATCTGACTGACGTCGAGATGGGACAAAACGTCGAAAGCAGTCCAGACGACGAAACTCTTTTTGGCCACCCAAGCCAGGAAGACATTTTCTCTACCGAGAACTATCTCAAAAATTTCATCGCCGAGCTTAAGGTCGAATCTTTTCCAAAGTTTGGGACAGCCCTTAGAAAGGCGATGTCGACACTTTCGAAACGGCAACACAAAATAATTGTTCTTATATTTTGGGAAGGACTGAACATCCAAGAAGTCGCTGTCGAGCTGGGCATCTCCAAGCAGTCAGTTTTTGTTCATTTAGGTCGTGCCATACCAAAAATTAGATCCACAATTCTCAATGAACTCACCGAAAATCAAACACACTTGGACGCCGCCCGTCTCACGAGCGGCTGTCTGACTTTTTCAAAGGCGAAATCAGGAAATCCAATGGCTTAGACATCTGAGTTGTCTGACTCGTCTGACTTTTTCCCTACTTAGTAGAGGGATAAACATTTTGAAAAACAAAAATGGAGATTTTATGATTAGAAAAATATTGGGAATGCTGAAGTGGGTTGTTGTTAGAGGATTCCAGACGACAAAGAAGTTTTGTACGTATCTGATGGAGCCCAGCATTGATGAAGCTCGACTGAAGGAAATTCGAGAAAAGCATTTCGACCTCATTTACAAAACAAATAATTTTCCGAGAGGCCTCTAGGATGAATCAGCAAGCCAATACGCCTATTCAAGTGGCAAATCCGAAGGAAATTCGACACCTCATGGAACAGCGAGCAGTCTGTGACTGGTATGCAAGTCAGTCTGGAGTGAATCGCATCGACCAAAAAAACGAGTCTCGCGATCATTTTTCATCGGTCGAAAAAAGAAAGGTACGAAAATTGATTCAAAAGCTTTCCGATTTCGAGCAAGTCATTGTCTATTTGCGCTATTGGGAAAATCTCATGGCATACCAAATCGCCAATTTAATCGGGCTTTCGGAAGATGCCGTTCTCCAGATCTTATCTGCGTCGATAAAAAAGTTGAAAGCGTTGTATACGACACCGCAATTATCAAATCGACTTCAAGAAAGTGGGCTCACGCTATGAATCATTATGAAAATGGAGGATCTATGGAACAGACAGAATATAGAACTGACCGAGGGCATGATCTCTTTTGGATGAATCCGGTGACGGGAAAGCGGCTTCACGCCGGCAAAGCTTTCTACGATGAACAGTTCGGCGAATATCGTCTCAAGGTCGATGAAGCATCAGAAGAAAAACAATATTATTTAAAGCCCGTTGGCCTCATCAACAACGAACTCAAATATCGACTCGAACAAGTTATCAAGAAGGCTGGCAAGTTTCATCACCGCCAAGAAAAGGGTGATGGATATAGCAGCGATGTTACAGGAGACGAGGTCCATATCGACTTTGGATCCAGCATGAAGGTCTTGGTTCTTAGCTTTAATCCGCAATCAAAGAAAAAGGAGTGCGCATAAAATGATAAAGAAAATTCAGCCCGCTTATTTGTATCTAATTCCATTTATTGGAATCTTGGGTCTGGTCCTAATAACCGAACCCGCGATGGCATTTGGCTTTGAAAGCAAAATGCAGAATCTGACGGGGCAACTCATCAATACCGTTTTGCCGCTGCTTTCAATTCTAGGACTTGTCTATGCCGCAATCCTGGCGCTCTCGGGAGATGGGGCAGCAAAATCGAGAATCATCACCGTGATCTCGGTATCACTCATTGGATTCTTGGCGCCAGCCATCATTCAATGGCTTCAAAGAGCTGCCGGAGGTTGATGAATGGAACTTCGATCCTCAACCATTCATCGTAACCTCGACTCCAAAATCAAGATCGTGGGCATGGAAGTCCACGATCTGATTTTGGTCCTTATCTTGGCTGCGACCATGAATCTGCTCTTCGGGAGAACAAGCTTTGCTTTTATTTTTGTGATCGTTCTTCCGGGTCTTCTTGGCCTGACACTTTATTTTGTAAAACGAAATAAGCCGGATGGATTCTTGGTGGATTATTTTCGCTACCACCTTTCACCGGGTTGGTACGCTGCCGGAGGTGAAATCAAAAACTTAGAATCAAGACCAAGGAAAATTTATTCATGAGCTTAGTTTTAAAAATACGTTGTGCCAAAAATAAATCAAATAACGGAAACACCTATATGAAAAAAATACTTTCGACACTGCCAATCGTCATCTGCTTTGCCGGATGGCTTTCACTTTTTATAGCTTTTCTTTTCGAAGTCTCAAAACTGGGAGGAGTGGGCCAATGATCGAAGCTCAAACAGAAAAACAAAATGAAGAGTTGAAGCGAAATTGGATCGCGGCTTGCCATGCGAGCGCTCTTCTAGGTCTGGCGCTTCCGTTCGGAAATATTTTAGGCCCCCTTGTAGTCTGGCTGATGAACAAAGATCGCTATCGAGAAGTAATGCTAGAAGGAAAACTCGCATTAAATTTCCAAATTACTGCGAGCATCATTTTGTTAGTAGGCGGCGGATTACTCTCAGGGCTCTGTATTCTTCTGCCAATGATGGTTTTTACCTTTATTGGTTTTGGACTGGTATCGTGGATCCCAATGATACTTGCAGGGATCAAGGCGTACAACGCGTATCACGGCCAAGAGTTTGAATATCCGTGTTCAATAAGGTTTATCAAATAACTTAGAGGTATTTCATGAATTTAATTCCCAACGTCCTCGCCGATCGAATTCCGATTTGGCATTTTGAAGGAGATCATCTCGTTTTTTCAGATGGCTCTCTTGGTGCAGGCTTTAAATTGAAAGGCTTTGATTCCAATATTTCAGGAGTCGAAAGCTTTAATCAATTTGCTTTAGCTCTGGAAAATTTGATCAATACCGCCCGCGAAGGGCTTGTGCTCCAGTTATATTATAAGGTCGGTCATGACGTGTCCCCAATTCTGAACACTCACGAAGAACTTACAAGCGCGGAAGCTGGGCCATATCGAGAAGTCGCTAACGAAAGATTTAATTATCTCAAAGATCGCGCGAAGCATGGGAAATTCTTTCTTGCCGACATCTATGTTTTTATAAGATCTGAACCCAAGCAATATCAGAAGAAGCGTTTTTGGGAGTCTGAGAAAAAATTCGTTGCTCTCAATCAAAAAGAATTTCAGGAACAAAAAGAAACCTTCGATCGAGATCTCAAGCAAATAGAATCTTCGTTAGCACAATCTGGAGTAGAGCCGACCTCGGTGACCGCGAGAAAATGGCTTAAACTTTTATTTGATTCCCTTAATTTTGGTCGTGCTGACAAAGTTGGTTATCCGAAATTTGATCTTGAGTCAGAAACTCCTTTTTATCAACCACTCGCAGAGCAACTCGTCCTCTCGGACGTGATTCTTAAATCCGATGGTCTTCAAATCAACGAAGATTATTTGAAATGCCTCACACTCAAAACTCTTCCGGAAGCTCAATCGCTTATCGGGATGGTAAAACCATTGCTTGAACTTCCATTTGCATATGAAATCTCTCAAACCATAAAAATCTGTGAGCAGAAAAAAGAGGTTGATCGGCTTCATGTTCAACGGCGGATCACCCATTCATTCGCAAGCGGCTCGGGAAAGATGAGTGATTTAGAATCTGAATCCAAACTTGGCCATATTGAAGAACTTATTCGAGAGCTTTTAGAAGGCTCCGAAAAAATCGTTTCTTCGAGTTTTACGGTTATAGTGCGCGCAAAAGACCCAAGCCGGCTCCAAGAGCGCGCTGACGAGGTCCTCAAGGCCTTTCGTTCCGTGAATCAAAGCGAAGGAATTCTTGAGACTCTCGGAAGTATGGACGGATTTCTGGCCTCACTTCCGGGGATGTGCATGAATTTTAGATCCAAAAAAATGAAATCGAGTAATGCCACACATCTAATGCCGCTTTACCGCTCATGGAGCGGGAATTCGAGACCCATTTGCCTTCTTCCCAATCGTGACGGAGAGCTCGTGAGTCTAGATCCATTTGCAGCGAATCTTCCGAATTGGAATGGCCTCATTTTCGGAGGAAGTGGCGCTGGTAAGAGTTTTACGATTCTTCACCTGATGCTCATGTTCTACGGACAAAAACCGCGACCCAAAATTGTCTGGATTGATAACGGCGCCTCATCGCAAAGACTTCTTGAAGTTTTAGATGGAGAGTTTGTCGATCTGAATATCAAATCATCTATTAGAATTAATCCGTTTGACCTGGAGCCTGGAACTGAAAAGCCTACACCCTCCAAGATTAAACTTATTCTCGCCGTTCTCGAAAGTATCTTGAAAGAGAACACTAATGCAGGGCTACCTAAAAGAAATAAGGCGCTTTTGGAAGAGGCAATCTTTCGAATTTATGAAATGAAAAAGGGAAATGTACCTACGCTTTCTGATTTAAAAGAATTTTTGGCAGCGCATACAAATCCAGAAATGAAATCCTATGCCGACACCCTCTTTTCCTGGACAGGAGAAACTGCTTACGGTCGGATGCTCGATGGCAAAACAAATATTTCACTAGCCAAAGATCTGATCACGGTTGAAACGAAAGGACTCGATGATTATCCAGATCTTCAAAATGTCTTTTTACTTTTGTTTACCGATTTTATCAAATCCGAAGCTTCGCGGGATAAAAGTCGCCCATATCTTTTGATTCTGGATGAAGCATGGAAACTATTCCAAACCCCAAGTGGGCTTCAATTTGCCATTGAAGCTTATCGAACGTTTAGAAAATTCTTCGGGGGCATCTGGTGTATTAGCCAAAATTACAAGGACTATTTATTCAATCAGGAGATTCGAAATGCGATCTTTCCAAACACAACGAGTGTTTTTGTTCTGAAACAAAGAGCCATCGACTGGAAGGATTTCGCAGAAACACTTCAGCTAAACGAAGTAGAGGTAGATGCGATCAAGAGTCTCGAGGTCAAAAAGGGTGAATACTCCGAACTCTTTTTTATGCAAGATTCCGGACGATCTATTTTGAGAATTATTCCAGATCCTCTCAGTTATTATATTTGCACAAGCGACCCTGCTGACAAATCGATTATTGAAGAGGAAGAAAAGAAGACTCCCGGAAAGTCGAAGCTTGAAGTCCTCAAATCACTTGCAGAAAACCGAAAGGAAAAATCTTATTAAGAAAATTGCATGGTTGGTCGCTACTCTTACCTTAATCCTCAGCGAAACGGCTAAACCTGTTCGAGCCGATTTATTCGGTGGAGATGTGGCCGTTTTGACACAAATCTTGGCTGAGAATATTCGGCGATACTATCAACTTCAAACGATAATTTCTCAGGCCAGGGAGCAGAAGGATTTTTTAAGGTTACTCAATTCCGGAATTGATAACTTAAGTGGTCTAATGGCGGTTTTTCCAATCAGGGATCAAAAAATTCTAGAAGATCTTAGAACGTTTCAGGAGGCAACCAAGAAGATTCAATCGCTCTATGGTCCCGTTCCCATGAGTGCTGAATTCGCTATCCAAACGCTTCACGATCAGACTGTGGCTGAAAGTATTAAGCTTACGAATGATTCGAAAAATTACGCCGAACAACAGGAAGTGAATGCCGTGAGAATCATTTCTGAAAGCCAAAGGGCCAGCCCCAAGGGAGCGGCCCGAATGAACGCTCAAACAAGCGCTGAAATTCTTCACACGTTAAATCAGCTTCTGAAAATAAACGGACAGATGCTTAAACTTCAAAGTGAAGGACTTGCTCAAAAAAATAAGGAATCGAAGGACTCGGTTAGGCACTTTCAACGCGTACGAGCGGATGTGAATCATTCCAGCAAAACTTACCAAGCCAATATGGGATTTCCGAAATTTTAGCCATGTACGACTGGTTACCCCAGGTGTGCCGAGAAATTCGGGCTGAGATGGTTCAAATGTATTGGATCTTGATAATTCCTCTGATGATCGTTTGCGCGCTTATCATTTTAGCAAAGGGTGGAGAAGAGTCCGGCGCGGGTGCTAAACTTTTGAAAAGAACGATGCTTTCGATCATCATTCTTTTGCTCTTTGAAGACTGCATGAATGTGATTGCACTCGTCGCCGATGGAATAGCTGAGAAAATTAATGGACTTGCTCAACTGAAGGCCGTTCTGGAACAGACCGGAAAAGTAATACAAGCTCAAGAAGCCGGCTGGCTGGAATTTCGCCAGTGGGTCATATTTTTGATCAACTTTTTCGCTTACTGCGTGGCTTACCTCGGATTTTTTATAGCTGAGGCAGTCATTCACTTTGTTTGGGCGATCCTTTATATCGCATCTCCATTGATGATCTTGATGTTCGTCTCGGAAAAGACCGCATTCGTTACGGCAAATTTATTTAAGGGGCTCATTAATGTAGCGACATGGAAAGTGCTCTGGTCAATTCTCGCCGTCCTGCTTTTAAAACTGATGACAACGCCTCAAGTGGGTGGTGCGGAAAACTTTCTCACCTCAGCGATCGTAAATCTCTGCGTTGGAATCAGCATGCTCTTCGTTCCTTTTGCCACAAAATCATTGATTGGAGATGGAATGACTGGCGTGGCGAATATGGCCGCAGGATTTTCTGCAGGACTCATCGGGAAGCTCACCTATGGAAAAGTAATGGAGATGGGAAAAAAGGGAATTCAAGCGCCGTTTAAAATGATGACGTCAAAAGTGGGCGGTAGGACCACTCAGTCAAAGGGAAAATAAATTAAATAAAGGAGAACACCTATTCAAAATCCACTTCGGACTGAAAACCAATGGAAAGAAATTAATCGTTCGTTACAATTCTATAAACTTCTCGCATTATTAGCTGCGGTCTCTGTCGCAATTTCGCTGATCATCACGATGGCAAGTTCATTTTCAAGTCCCATAGTTGTTTTGAAAGACAAAGCGACAAACTGTTTTGTCGAGGCAAAACGTAGCAGTATCGAAGTTACTGACGATGATGTCGTCGAATTTGTGAGGCAATGGATCGTAAATCGTTTTGAATGGGAAAGACTAAGCGAAGACGCACTCGTTCGAAATCTATCTGCCACCACGACTGAAGGCCTCCTTTCAAAGGTCAGAGAGCAATTCAAAAGCGGAGCTGAAAAGGAATTTAAAGATAAGTCGGTCGCTCAGTATGTTTCAAAGAACATTCGAGTTGATCTTGCACAAAATAAAGTCGTTGCAAGCTTTGACCGAATTTTACGAGTGAACGGAATTCCGCTTATCGATCCAGCAGAACTTCGCCTATCGCTCGTACAAGGAACAAAAACAAGACTTAATCCTCATGGAATTTATGTAAATGGAGTTACAGAACATAAATCAAACGAATGAAATATATTTTTCTGGCAGGAAATATCTTCGCGTTTCTTTTTGGCTTTCAGGCGCATGCGTCTGTGCGAACTGTCGAGGCCAATGAGCGCGGGATCACGCCTATTTATTTAGGCCTCGGGCGATCTACTATTCTTAGATTTAGAGAGCGGCCAAAAAAAGTCGTTCTTGGAAATCAAAATTATTTTAACATTGAGTTCATAGAAAGCGATCTCGCCATTCAGCCGACAGGAGTTGTGAATACAAATCTGTTTGTTTACGGAGAGTCTCACACATATGGCTTTAGTCTTCACGTTTCAGGAACTGGATCAGCGGACGATCTCGTTCATGTTACTTGGCGCGAGCCTCGAATTGAAGCACTCCGATCTAGTCAAGGCGTCGAGGTAAAAGAAATATCAAAGCTAGTGCCTCTCGGCTCCCATTTTCAATTTCGAGTTGGGAAGTGGGTACATTTAAAATCTCAAAAAATAATTTGGTATGAAGTTCAGCTGCTACTAAACGAAAAAATGAAACCACGTCTTCGTTCGAAAGAAGTCGACGTGCGAATTCTTGATTCAATTGGAAGAGAAATGAAATCTAGATTTGTGTGTCTGGCTGATATTATAGATCCATTTAAAGAAAATGGATGCCGGATTATATTTCCCGAGAGCCAAGGAAAAGCGGTTACTCTCAAATTGAAATTTAGAGGAAAAACGATTCAATCGAATCTCTGAATCTTATGAAGTTTATTTCATGGGACTGGAGAAATGGTTTGGCCACTCTGAAAAATATTCCCAGTCAACTTAAGGGCTCCCTTTTTATTCAAGATGGCGAAAAGAAAAAGCTCAACTTGAAATTGATTGGGCTTGTCGCCGCACCTTTGATCATAGGGGGCGCTTTGATAGGAACTTTTTGGGAAAACAAGGACTCAAGTTATTTGAACCAAAGTTCTGAGCGTCTGAATTCACAGGAGCAAAAAACAGACGAAAAGAGCATAAATAGGAATAAACCCCACCATGCGGTTATCGGAGAAGCTCTCGCTCAATCGAGCGGAACTTTTCGAGCATCGAAAATAAAATACTCCGCAAAACAAGTCATCGACCGTAATGGAGGAATGCCAGCAGGAACTAACTTCGTTGGAAAATTAGTTACCGGCATCGACACCCGAGACAAGGGCCAGATGGTGAAAGTGGTTCTCCCTTATGGAGCTACCTATCAAAGAAATAAGGTGATTGAAAATGGCTCGACTCTGTTTGGTGCGGCTCATTATGGAGGAAACGGCGATCGAGTCTTCTTGCAATTTAATCGCCTTGTAAATTCTGATGGCTCTGAAAATCCCATACAAGGACAAGCCTTAAACAGTAAGGACTTCTCACCAGGACTTTCTGGAGAAGTTTATACAAATACCGACGCTCGAATGATGGCCACCATGGGACTTAGTATGCTTGCAGCAGGAGCAGATGTTCTTGTTGAGAAGGAATCGCTTGGACATAGCTTTCAAGCGACGCCCAAATCTTCTTTAAAGAACGCCGCCATGGCGGGGCTTTCTCGAGGAGCTCAGGTTGAGGGAGAAAGAAGAATCGGGCAGTCGGAAAATATGGATGAGTACGTAATCGTTGAAGCCGGAGCTGAACTCATTGTGAGTTTAACTGAGGCTTTTAAATCAGAATCGGAGTTTCAAATGAAATAATGAGTTATAAAAATTTTGGTGTGGTCGTCTCAAAACTTTCTAAAAGTATTTCGCTCGGAATGATGAGACATGGCAGTGGATACCGACAGTTTTTATTAGCCGCCGGCCTTTTGATTGGAGGAGTCGTAACTCTTCAACATCTGGGCATGAAAGTCAGATGGCTTTCATGCACGTCAGACATTTCAGGGCCACTCTTATTCCTTTGCCGGACTCAAGGTTGGCTATTTCCGATGGGATTGGGACTTATTTCTAGCATGCTGACAATTTTGCCCTGGGCTGCCATTTTGGGACTTCGAAAATTTTTTAGTCTTTCAAGAATAGAAAAGGCTTTCGAAACGATTGGCCTCAAAAATTCAGTCGGACAATTTCCAGTTCCATTAGATGTTCAGGAAAAGAAAGATAAGTCGAAGTCGTTTACCGTTTCATCAAATGGTATTGGAATTGATCGGTTTAAGGACAGGGCTCGAGATCTTGAATCGGCTCTTGGACTAGCCATTGACGGGATTGAGCTCGGGCCAAATCCGAGTATTGTTCGAATCTCACTTTGTGGTTCCGTGCTGCCTCGAATTTGCAATTTTGAGAAACTAAGTGGGGCGCTGACGATTCCATACAGCTTTCTTGTCGGAATGAGCGCACGAGAAACTCTGACCTACCCACTTGCCCAACTTCCGCATCTTATCATTGCGGGTACGACTGGAGGCGGGAAATCGGTATATTTCAAACAGGTCAATTTATCGCTCTTACTTACATCGCCTCGCATTCAGATGTATCTCTTTGATCTGAAGGGTGGCGTGGAGATGAATATCTTCTCCGGCCTTCCGAATGTGCGAGTGTGTAAAAATGAACTCGACGCATTAACAGCTCTCGAAGCACTCAATAAAGAAATGGATCGACGTCTCAAGTATCTTGCTCAAAACGGCCATTCAAAAGTCGATTTCGAGCGGGATCATCTCGATATGATCGTCATTGGTGTTGATGAGGCGTCGGAGCTTTACGGAAAAAGCAGTCATAAAAAGGAACAAAAAATCGTCGAGAAGGCCCGTGAAGCAACGGATCGCCTTACGAAACTTGCGAGGGCGACAGGGATTCACGTGATCTTGGCCACTC
>CAZVFP010000002.1:0-266354 GCA_964626465.1 uncultured Bacteriovoracaceae bacterium
AAAAACCTAACTTATTTCATACCTCAAACCAGGTCGATCGAGCCCGGACAGGACAATTCAAGTTGCGGTGATTGAACGGATTCAGCGCAATAAATGTGGAGAATAATAGTTCTGAGGATTTTTGGTGGAGAACAATGTTCTCCAAACTACAGCAATTTTAAAAGATTTATTATCGAGCCTGGTTCATCCAGCGACCGCGAATATTCAAGCGCGGGTCAATCGCCAAGCTGAGTCCTGATAAGGTTCCGAAACAAAAATTTTTAATAGCGCTAGGTGGAATCGTAGGATTGAAATAGAGCGGAAACTTTGGATCGAGTGGAATATAGAGCGTGTCGAAAGTCTTTTTATTCCTCGGATGTATTTCTAAAAATCGTGTTCCGGAAAGCCTAGGCATCATCAAGATTGTAGGACGAAAATTAACTGGATGGGCTTCGACATCGGCTGTTCTAAGTGAAAGTGATCTTCTGCCTAACGCAATCCTTAATCCGCCAATGCCGATCAATGCTGGTCGGTAGTCCAAACGGAAATCAAATAATTGCGCGGAATGGCTTGAATCAAGGTTAAAGCGAGCCAATAAATTGAGAGGTCCAGAACCGACGGCATATGTCCATTCCCCGGGTGTGAAGCTGGAGCTTTCAAGGCCTTGTGCTCGCACATCTTGATGGATGATGATTTTGCTGAAAAGCAGAACGGCTAATAATAGCTTTGTTAAGCGTTTGAGAGCGGCGATAGCCATGTTGAAATTTGGCGCAATTTTTAAGCCAAGTCTAGCTAAACGAATTGCCTCCCGAGCCGGTAGAATTTCTATTCTGGCGACGTATTTGCATGATCGAACTCGAATTGAAGCACTTGAACTCACTGAAATCACTGCCGAATTTACTTCGATGACCTCATCGAAATCGGACCACTGCCGCAAAATGGAGGCGAAGCTCCTCTCACCTTTCAGGGTTCGACTCGCGTATCCGAAAAGTTTATTGCGAGAATTTTTTGTCACAGCGAGACCCGACGAAGACGAGCCGAAGGAGTGTAGTTAGATGCTACTCGACTGAAGGCGAGACTAGGAGAACGAAGCTGCGGCGAAAAAGGCGAAGCAAGAAATGGAGGCGAGGGGAGTCGAAGGTAAGCGCTCGTGCTCGCGCAGCTCGCACTCCGCTTACCCATTCGTCGGCCTTTCGCTCGCTCCCCGCTCGCTCAGCATGCACTGCATGCCGGCCTCCTCTTGGTTCGACTCCTTCGCTTCGCTTTCAAATAAAAAAAGCTGAACCTAGCGGCTCAACTTTTTTTATTTGGAGGCGAGGGGAGTCGAACCCCTGTCCGAAAGGTTTTGCCTTACCCATCTACATGTGTAGCTCTTCATTTAATTTAAGATAAGAAAGCTCCGAAGAGCGGGATAATTCTCATCCGAGTCGCAGATATTAAGACGCAGCTTACACTGAGACACTGTAGGCGCGAATCCCTGCTTTTTTTACGCCGTCAAACCTTAGCAGGAGTCTGACCTGATCGACGAGCAGCGCTTAGGCTGCTAACGCGAATGATTCGTCGTTTATAGTTTGCCAATAGTTTTACGAGTCCACTGACGCCTCGACATGCAGAATAAGACGCCATCCATCCGTCGAAACCGTGACGCCCCCTTCTTCATGGTCCGTTCTACTCGATCGAGCTTGACTGGCCAACCAATCTTTCTAATCGCCGAGGCAGCTTCGCTAAATCACTTAAACTATGCCCATTTTTACAAGCAGGAAGCAGATTCATTGATCCACTGGCGGATCACTTCGACCTGTGTTGCCTCGAGTTGTCCAGAGGGTGGCATATTTTGATTGTTACCAACGCCAGAACCTCTGAGGCGATAAAAAACCGTCGATGCTTCTGCATCGCCTGTTTCTAAATAGTTAACGTCAACCCATTCACGATAGCTATAGCTAACGAAAGAGGGATGACAGCTCGCACAGTTTGATTGAAAAATCGCTCGCGCTGCAGATAGTCTGCCGGCACAAGTCGTGAGATCTCCAGAAGAAGACAGCGGAGCATATCTGTCGGCATCACCCGTGAATGAGTTTTGATCCTGACATCCTGACGTAACGATGCACGCCATAAAGAAGCCGACGAGAACTAGACTTTTGTTTTTTAAAATTATTTTATTCACGATTAGTTTTTTTCCGGAGTTGAAGCGGCTGGTTGTTCAGCAACGCTTGATTTTGGGGCTTCTGTTATTGGAGGAACAGGCCCTTTCACTTTTACTTTCACAGTATCTTCGACTCCAACTCCCATATATTTGGCAGCGGGAATATTAAAGTCACTGAGCGCAACAGAAAACTCTGCAGTTCCAGACGCCCCATCAAGTGTGTATGTGCCTTCGATCGCCTTGTCTTTGTTGCGGATATTTAAGTTCGCTTTAAATTTTCCATTTTCGGCAACGAGGTTTGTTAATACCGCGGATGGATATTTTTCAGCTTCAAAATATTTTTTGATCATATGTTCATCGCGTAGCGCAATGCCTGTCTTCAATGTATCCAATTTCAATTCCACTCGCTCAGCTCGGATCACTCCCGCCTTGTCGCGAGTTTCGCCCTTTGATGTGACCGCATCGGATTTTGCCACAAAAGAGCCAACGGGATTCAATTCTACGAAGAGTTCCACCTGCGGTTTAGGCGCATCAGCAAAGCAGTCGTTGAATTCGATAAACGCAAATACTATTAGGACTGTTGATAAAAGTTTTTGAATTCCCCTCATCAGATGATTTTACATCAAATCCGGGGGTTGCTGCGAAGCACCTAATTTTATCTATTCCAGATCGGTTTAGCAGCCCTTGTCTTTTGCTCTTCCACGAGGCCGGCCACAAATTCATCGACTCTCAGAGTTCCAAAGTCGCCATACTTTGGCGATTTGATGGCCAAGCTTTGAGTTGACGCTTCTTTGTCTCCCAGAACCGCAATATATGGCACCCGAGCGACGGTCGCTTTTCTTACCTTGCCGCCCATATTTCCGTCGCTGATATCGCAAACAACTCGGATATTTTCTTTCAGCAGTCGCTTCTCAATTTCTCGAGCGTAAGCAATATGATTTTCTCTCACGGGAACAAGGTAGACTTGCACCGGAGCAATCCAAAGGGGGAAGTATCCCTCACAATTTTCGAGATAGACTCCAAAAAATCTCTCGAGAGAACCTAGGATTGCTCGATGAAGCATGACGGGTCGATGCCGATGTCCGTCTTCACCCACGAATTCGAGGTGGAATCTTTCAGGCAGAGCGAAATCCAGCTGAAGAGTTGCAAGTTGCCATGAGCGACCGATGGCATCTTTGATATGAAACTCATATTTTGGTCCATAAAAAGCTCCCTCACCCGGTGCGAGTGTATAGGAAACATTTCTCTTCTTCAGAAGACTTTCCATTGTCGATTCCGCTCGATCCCAGAGTTGCTCATTTCCAATTCTCTTTTCTGGCCGCAGGGCCAGGCGCACTTCATATTTTTCGAATCCAAAAGTTTTGTATACCTTGTCTGTGAATTCGAAAAATTTTTCTGTCTCGCTTTCGATTTGCGCATCTGAACAGAAAATATGAGCATCATCCTGTGACATGGCACGAACACGAGTGATGCCATGAAGTGCTCCACTTTTTTCATTCCGGTGAAGTCTGCTAAACTCTGCAATGCGAAGCGGAAGATCTCGATAACTAAAGAGTTGTCCTTTGTAGTAGAGGCAGTGTCCCGGGCAGTTCATCGGCTTAAGGCAGGTGGTGTGTCCATCACCGTCGGGCATTTGAAACATATTCTCAGCAAAGCTTTCAAGATGCCCACTGGTCTCATATAGCTTTGAATCAAAGATCAGTGGCGTCAGTACTTCTTGGTAATCGAACTCTTTATAGAGCTCTCGAATATAATCGATCATTAAGTTGAATACAGTTGTTCCCTTGGGGTGAAAAAAAGGAACTCCAGGCGCCCATTCATGAAATGAAAAAAGATCAAGTTTCTGGCCGAGCTCTCGGTGATCTCGCTTTTTTGCTTCCTCAAGCATTTTCAAGTAGCCATCGAGTTCGTCTTTCGTCGGAAACACCGTGCCGTAAACTCGTTGAAGCATGGGGCCATTCTCGTCACCCTTCCAGTATGCTCCTGAAATTTTCAACAATTTAAAATGTTTGAGTTCCCCCGTGAAGCGAATATGTGGGCCTTCACACAGATCAATAAAATCGCCTTGCTGATAAAATGAGATCGCCTCGTTCTCAGGAAATGAATCGACGAGTTCAATTTTGTAATCTTGATTTTGAGATTTCAAAAATGATTTCGCATCCGATCGGTTTTTTTCAGAATAGATGAGTTTGAAATTCTCTTTCACAATTTTTTTCATCTCATCTTCAATTTTCGGTAGATCATCTGGAGTCAATGTTTTGCCGCCGAGGTCCATGTCGTAGAAAAAACCGTCGTCAATGACTGGCCCAACGGTGAGCTTCACATTTGGAAATATGCGAGAAACGGCCTGAGCCATTAAGTGGGCTCCAGAATGTCGTAGTGCATGAAGATAGTCTTTGTCCTGCTTTGATCTGAACTGTTCCATCGAGGCATAATTTGGCATGGAACCTATGCTTTGGTCCACGAAAGAGCCTTGAAATCGACCAAGGTTACAGCAGTCTATGAGTATCGACGTCTGCTGATAGAGAGTTCGACGATTTTCTGCACGAGTTCAGGGTATTTGTAGTCAGCTTTTTCCGCAGCCAGAGCAAAGTCGTCGTCTGGCCCAAGGGAGGGATTTGGGTTCACCTCTAAAAGAACAATTTCACCGGTTTCAGCAACGCGAAAGTCAAAGCGAGCGAATCCCGAAAGTTGTAAAATGTCGAAAGCTCGTTTGCAGATGTCGTGAATGGAGTTCATTTGACTTTCGGAGAGGTGGCGAGCGAACTCGTTTCTGATCCCCCATTTTTTTCTGTAGTCGTCATCCCATTTGGCCTTGAAAGTTGCAAACTTTGGCGCATCGTCAGGAAATTCATTAAAGCAAAGTTCGCGCACAGGAAGTATTTCGGGTCGTTTTAGCCCGAGAACTCCAACATAGAATTCGCGACCAGAAATAAATTCTTCAATGATCACGTCACAATTATATTTCTCGTGCAGATAGGCAATTCGACTGAGGCAATCTGTTTCGTTTGAGACGAGCGAATGAAGCGAGATGCCCTCAGAGCCTTCTTCGGATGCTGGTTTTACAAAAGCAGGAAATCTAAAACGAGATATTTTTTTGAGAGGTCGTTTTGCAGGCGACACCAGCCATTTCGGAACGCGAATGCGATGGTGAGCGAGTATTTTCTTGCAGAGGTTTTTATCTTGGCAAAGACTCAGTGCGAGCGAATCGTTTCCAGTATAGGGGATGCTGAGCAATTCAAGTACCGCAGCAATCTGAGGCTCAAGATGCCGTTTTTTATTAAATGCCTCTGCCATATTGAAAACGACAGCCGGCTGAAGCGCCTTTAGATCGAGAACAAGTTTATAAATATCATCAAAAATTCCCATCATGACGGGCTCATAGCCAAGAGTTTCTAGGGCTTTCGCGACAGCTCTCTCTGATTCCCACGCTGAGTCATCGAGTAAATCTGAGTAATCATGATTTTCGGGAGGTGTGGTTGAGAGGTCGAAAAGAACGACGGCTTTCTGAGACATTATCAATAGAATACTGGACGAAGTGGGACTTTGACAAAAAATTGAGGTGTGCGGCGCAGCAACTGAAGTGCCGAAATACATTTTCTTGGCGCAGCAACTATCCATATTTTCAGTCGTCCTTTGCCACGCGGTGCGGCAGGAGTTTAGCGATCAACTGAGTTAGTATGGAATGTGATGAAGCTTGTCTTTTTTGCAGGACGAAGTCTGCCAACGCACGCGCGAACTCTAGAGGAGCGGCCACTTGGAGGGACGGAAACAGCGTTGATTCGACTCACCGAGATTTTATCACGGCGTGGGTACGATGTGACTGTGCTGACATCTCATCCGTCACCCCCGCCCTCAACGCCCATGTATTTACCTGCTGCACATATTTATGAAATTCGTAGTTGCGACGCGTTTATCTCAGTTCAAGATTGGCGACCCTTGATGTTAGATATCGGCGCGAAAAAGAAATATTTTTGGACGGGAGATTCTTTCGATCAATTTGCAAATTGGGGGCTTGGTGAAAAAAGAGTTCATCCGCAGATTGATCGATTTTTGGCAGTGAGCGACTGGCACGCGCAGAGCTTATGCGACGAATCTGGATTTCCATTTCACAAATCATTCGTCATCAGAAACGGCGTGAACTTGTCTGACTTTTCTGGAACTGAGACGAGGAACAGAATGCGAGTCATATATTCGTCCAATCCGAGACGAGGTCTTCGGTATGTTCCAGAGCTCTTTGCAGCCTTAAAGAAAAAACATCCTCAGCTAGAGCTGCATATATTCTCCGCAATTAACGCTTATGATTCGCGCAAGCCTGCGAATGGTCCGGACGCTGTTCCATCCGAAAAAATGGCAGAGATGCTGCGATCAATTCCAGACACTTATATTCACGGAAATATTTTGCAACATCAACTTGCCCGTGAGTTTATGAAATCGGGGCTGTTATTTTATCCAAATTCATATTTGGAGACGAGTTGTATCACGGCGATGGAAGCGATGGCGGCGGGTTGCCCTGTTGTGACGACGGCGGCTGGAGCACTGCCAGAAACTGTTCGAGACGGTGGGCTTTTGATTTCGGGTACGCCCGGAACCGTCGAATATGGAAACTCTTTCATTGAAGCTGTGGATAAGCTGTTGAGTAACGAGGAGCTCTGGCGGGCTTATTCTGAGCGGGCCCGGGAGCGTGCGTTTAGGGAATTCAGTTGGGAGGCTTGCGCAGATCGATTTGAAAAAGTGCTGGCTATGGATTTGATGGATGTCCGACCTCATTGGGAGTTGAATGCATGAGTCGAACCCGTGGCATAGTATACGTTGCGACAAAGAAGGAATCTTATATTGCGGAGGCCTGCGTTTCTGCGACAAGTGCAAAGCAGTATGCAAGTGAGTTTGAGTCGACGTTATTTACGAATCTTGTTGATTCAAATTATGCAAAAAGCCCTAGCTTTGATTCAGTGGTTCCGATCTCTACGACAATGAAATATACGTCGGAATGGGCTCAGGGGCAGCTCGATAGAATTCAATGTCTCAATGATTCTCCGTACGAAGAAACTCTTCATTTAGATACGGATACAAAAATAAAGAGCCCAGAGTTCAAGAGAGTCTTTGATCCCTTGGTTGATCATGATATCGCCATGATCGAGTGTGCGGTCGACAATAGCATTTCTCGTGCTCACTACGGCAGACCGATGTTTAACGTGGGATTCATTCTTTATAGAAAAAATGAAAAGACGAAGAAGTTGTTTGAGGCTTGGGCTGAATTGACAAAGCGGCATTTTGAGATTGCGAGCACCGATCCGATGACGCCTCTTTCTTATTTAGAACATATTCAAGATCCTCAGATGCGCCGAAATCTTTTGTTTATGGACCAGCTGAGTTTTGTGCAGCTTTTGAGCCCTGAGGTGAATGTTTTCGATTTGCGACTCAAAATTTTGCATGAAAAATGGAATTTCAGAGGCGCGGCAAACGGACGAATGCCCGAACATGAAATTATTGTGGACCATCGGCCGAATGTAAAACAAACGAATTTAAATCATCGTTCAGCGCCGCCACCCGCTGTGACTCCGTTCAACATGGAAGATGGATTAAGAAAGGCTGAAGCGTTGTTGAGCGAATCGAAAATTGAGGATGCGATTCCGATAGTTAAAATATTATTGAGTTCGCCTATCGAGACATTGGCACAATTGATGCGTATCGGAGTTTGTTGTCATCAAGCTAATCTTGAATCAGAGGCGGAGCAATGTTTTCGAAAGATAATCGCCAAGCAGCCCGAAAATATTACGGCATTTACCAACCTATCGATTGTCACACGACATCTAGGGAAATTTCATGAGTCGATCGCTGCGGCAAAGCGAGCCTTAGAAATGGATGCCAAAAATAGGATGGCGTCTATTTGTCTTGCGACTGCATACTTGAGAGCTGAGATGCCGGCCGAAGCGCTTGAGCAGTGCGATCGTCATATGGCGATGCATCCCGACCATACCGGCTTTTTGGGACTAAGAATAGTGGCGCTTGGAAAATTAAATTTTCGTGCTGAGGCGAACTACTATCAAGATTTCGATAGGCTTGTAAAAAAGTTTGATTGCTTCGATGCCGAGAGCGATCGCGAAGATTTTAATAGAGGATTGTCTGAGTCAGTCGCGAAGCATCCCTCATTGCGCCAAGATGTCTTTCATCATTCAACAAGGAATGGATGGCATTCTGGGGGGCTTAGTCAAAATGATGGCCCAGAGTATGGAAGAATGCTTCAGATGATAGAGAAGAATCTCACTTCATATTTGGCTGACGTGTTTATTCCCCAGCATCCATTGCTGTTGAATCGTCCTTCGCGGAGGCGAACCTCATTCTTTTGGGCTGTGATTATGAGGCGACAAGGGCATCAGCTCTCGCATACTCATCCAAGTGGATGGTTGAGTGGAGTGTATTATGCAAAAGTTCCGAAAACGATCGGAAAGGATTTGTCGAATCCACATGGTTGGATTGAATTTGGGATGCCTCCGCCTGAACATTATGGTCCATCGCCTCACTTGGAGTCGCGGATGCTTCAACCAGAGCTCGGCAAAATGATTTTGTTTCCATCATATTATTGGCATCGCACAGTTCCTCTCGAAACCGATGAAACTAGAATTTCATTCGCGTTTGATATCGTCAGAGCATGATGCAGCGCGCAAACCATTTTTTAAAAAAATATTCACAAGTATTTTCATCCGAGAGAGAATTTGCAGTAGTGAGGGATTCTGTATGAATTTGAGAACAAAAATATTTCTATCTCTATTTGGCGTCGTTGTGATGGTGATTGCGATGAGCTGTAGTGATGATCAAGTCAGTTCGAGTGACTTGGGATCAGCGGCTGTTGTCTCACCATTTGCTGCATCTAGCGGATTGTCTGCAATTCTGAAGGGCTCAAGGTCTTTTCCCGTCACGGCAGCAGATCGACAGGATCAAATCTCAACACTGTTGGCCGAAGAGAAAGATCATGCGCAATGCAAGTTTACCATTGACCTTGCTCCTGGTTCCACCAGAGCTGATTGCTATGGTCCAAATGTAGCTCTCTCAGGGACGCATCCGGATAGCGCAGCGGCGGTTTCAGCTTTTGGAACCAGCGGAGGTTCGCCAAACCCCCTTCCAACAGGAGATGTTGGATTCTATAATTCAACGAATGGCACGAATTCTGAAGCTTGTGCATCCGCTGAAGTCACCGCGCTCGTGGATTCTCAGTTAAAGAGCGCCTATTTTGCACAAGTCGCTGGAGCCTCTCTCATTTGTTATGCTCAGTCTAAATCGTTGATGACATCAAGTGTGCCCAGAACTGTTTCTTCGACGATTACTCTCGATACAGCTCAATTGGCGGAATATGGCTTCACCGATTCGTCGGGATCCATTTTCACACCGAGTCTTGCAACAATTGAATCGATCACTGGTGGAATCAAGGTGACGATTCAGGGCACTGCTACTCAGAGCAGTGTTGCAAGAAATTTTGAAATTAGGCTTTCTTATCGAGATGAAACCGACGGAGGGTTTTCGGGGCGAGCGAGCTATGCAGTTCGAAATTCGTCCGAGACATCTTCTGCTTGCAGCGGAGCGGGAGCAACAGGATCGAGTGCCGCCGGGCACATGATCTTCTCGCGTGCTGATGCTTCAAGCAACGTGAAGCTGACTCTCAACCACTCAGTTTTCTGTGGCGTAAGTTATAGTATGTTCGATGGTGATGACGAAATTGATGTGTGTGATGAATTTACTGGTAGCACAATTTCTGATGCAACCGACGCGGACAACGGATGGGAATCAAATTGGAATTATTTAAATTTTGATTTTGATCCATCCACGTATGTGGGCACATACGCTTATGCATGGCAAGCTGGCCGACTAGATGGAAATACTCGAGTGTTCAATGCGAAGTTGAATTCTGATGATACTGGAGTCGGATATTTTGGATTCGGAACAGATGTTGCGGATTCGACAACGTCATGCACGGCGCGAAATACTGATATTGGCAAGATCAAGGGAATGATCTGTAACTGGGCAGGTCCGAGCAATAATCATAACAGCCTATCAACCAGTCCCTATGTTCAGATGCAGACTTTGACAAAGTCTTCTGGTCTTTGGAAGGTGGCATCTGAGAAAATTAAGTATATTCCACGAAATGATTGCCAGACTCTGGATACTGGTTGGACTTATCGAGCGACGTCAAACAACTCGGGAACTCCTTTGTATCTAAGTTATACGAATGACTATACAGGTGGTTCGAGTGGAACCTATTTTGACTTGGAGAGTTTGACAAACTATCAAGCGGGTTTCACGCTTCCAACAGAGCCGACATTTTAATGCAGCGAAGCACCGATCCAACTTTTCTTTAAGTTGTGCTGGTGACGAGATCGTCTTGATGCGTCAGAAAAATTAATACGATTGGCACAATGTATCATGTTCTGTTTTGAGTCATAATTGAGTGTGATGAAGAGGGATTTTCATGATGCTCGGTTGCGTCCAATGCGAGAGATCGATCTCGACATGATCCTCAAATGGCGTAATTCCGATCGAATTCGTTTGGCGTCCCATAAGAAAAATATTATTTCGCCTGAAGAACATCGAGAATGGTTCACTCGGACGACGAAAGATGATTCTCGACGAGCGTATATTTTTGAATTCCGAGGCGAACCCGCAGGATTCATTCATTTTTTTGAAATCAATTCATTGGACCGAACATGTTCGTGGGGTTTCTATCTCGGGCGCGACGATCTACCAAAGGGAACCGGATCGGTTATGGGATCTGCGGCTTTGGATCTGGTGTTTTCGGAGCTTAAGATGGATCGAGTAAAAGCAGAGGTTCTTTCTGACAATCCACGATCTGCGAAATATCATGAAAAATTGGGATTTAAATTACAGAGTTCAGATGCCGGTTTCAAAATTTATCAAATTGAAAAAAATGAATGGCAAGATACGAGGAGACTGATCGCATGACTCTCAGGCTTTCTACCATTAAATTAGGCGAAAGACCTGTTGGTGCAGGGGAGGCTCCATTTATCGTCGCCGAATTATCTGGCAATCATAATCAATCGCTCGAGCGAGCTCTTCGGCTAGTCGATTTGGCTGCTGAAACGGGAGTTCATGCAATAAAGATTCAAACGTATACTCCGGATACGATGACTCTCAACCTTACAAAGGGAGAGTTTTCAATCCGTGATGAAAAAAGCCTTTGGAACGGAAAGTCACTCTATAAACTCTATGAAGAAGCCCACACTCCTTGGGAATGGCATAAACCGATTTTCGATCGTTGTAAGAAACATGGAGTCATCGCGTTCAGCACACCGTTCGATGAAACCGCTGTCGATTTTTTGGAAAGTTTGAATGCTCCATTCTACAAAATTGCTTCATTCGAGTTGACGGATCTGCCGCTGATCAAGAAAGTCGCTTCGACCGGCAAGCCCATGATCATGTCGACAGGAATGGCAAATGTATCGGAGATTGATGATGCTGTGAAAGCCGCACGCAGCGCTGGTTGTAAGGATTTAATACTTCTTAAATGTACCAGCACATATCCTGCATCGCCGGAATCGACGAATATTCAGACGATTCCACATATGATGCAACTCTTTCAGTGTCATGTGGGATTGTCGGATCACACTATGGGAATTGGCGCTGCAGTGGCATCGGTTGCGCTTGGCGCTGTTCTGATCGAGAAGCATTTCACAAATTTGAGAAGTGATGGTGGTGTAGACTCTGCGTTTTCGTTGGAACCGGACGAAATGAAGTCTTTAGTGCTTGAATCGGAACGGGCATGGCTTGCGTTGGGCGAAGTGAGATACGGGCCAACCGACAAAGAGAAATCGTCATTGCAGTTTAGGAGATCTCTTTATGTAGTGGCCGACGTTAAGGCTGGTCAATTGATCACTCGAGAGAACGTGCGAGCGATTCGCCCAGGATTTGGTTTGTCACCAAAGTTTTTCGAGGAAGTCGTTGGCAAGCGTGTGACGCAAGACTTGCCCATGGGCACTCCATTGAGTTGGGGACATATTGAGTTTTCGAATTAGGATTTGGAAAAATCAGCTGGAGGAAAAAATAAAATGTTCAAACTATGCAGTCGATGTGTGATGCCAGATACGAAACCAGATCTGTACTTCGATGCTGAAGGAGTTTGCAGCGCATGTCGTGCTTATGAGAATCGCAAGGTCGTCGATTGGGCTGCGAGGCGAAGTGAATTGGAGAATATTCTTTCGCGCTATCGATCGAAGGATCGTACAAACTATGACTGCATCGTTCCTGTGAGTGGAGGGAAAGATAGCACCTATCAAGTAATAAAAATCTTGCAGATGGGATTGAATCCACTTGCCGTAACTGCGGCGACCTGTGCCATGTCGGATGTGGGTCGCAGAAATTTGGATAATATTCGAAATCTCGGGGTGGATCTGATCGAGGTGAGGCCAAATGTTCATGTTCGAGCCAAGATGAATCGAATTGCATTGCAGCAGGTCGGTGATATCTCATGGCCAGAACATGTGACGATTTTTACGATTCCTGTTCAGGTGGCTGTTCGATACAAGGTGCCTCTAATCATCTGGGGTGAAAATTCACAGAACGAATATGGTGGCCCAGCGGCGGCTGCAGATCGCCCATATCTGGATAGACGTTGGCTCGAGGAGTTCGGTGGATTGCTTGGATTGCGTGTTTCAGACTTGATGGGTCTAGAGGGGTTAGAGAAAAAAGATCTGATTCCTTATACATACCCATCTGATGATGAAGTTCATTCCGTTGGAGTTACGGGACTTTTTCTTGGACATTATATTCCCTGGGATGGATTTACTAATGCAGTGGTCGCCCAAAATCACGGGTGGGAGGCGTGGCCAAAAATTGTTGAGGGCGCTGCGCTCGATTACGAAAATCTGGACAACCTCTATCATGGAATTCATGACTACTTCAAATTTCTGAAATTTGGATTTGGACGTGCCACTGATCACGTTTGCATGCAAATCAGACGAGGTCGTTTGTCACGAGAGGACGCTCTCGAAATTGTGCGAGTTCGAGACGGAAAATTTCCAGGGACTTATCTCGATATTCCGCTGGAGAAAATCTTGGGTCGTATCGACATGCGAGTAGAGGACTTCCAGAAAATTTGCGATCGATTCACGAATAAAAAGATTTTTTTGACAGATCCCAAAGGCAATCTGGTGCGAGATCCCAAAGGCAATCTCTTTAGGCTTGATTTTGCTCGTCAGATGACAGCCGATGGGCGTCAGGCAGATTTTTTCTCTTCTGTTCCTCGAGAAGTATATCCGCTTGATTCTGAAAGGCGTCCTTCTTGAGTGTGGCCATTATCGATTATGGCATGTGCAATTTGGGCTCGGTGAGGCGAGCTTTTGAAGAATGTGGCGCGGATGTCGTGATGGCAAGCCATCCGGATCAGATTATGATGGCTGATCGCATTGTGCTTCCAGGAGTTGGTGCTTACGCCAAAGGAATGAAAAATCTTTCTGATGGTCAATGGCTAGAGGCTATCGATCAGAAGGCCATGAAAGAAAAAGTTCCGGTGCTGGGAATATGTTTAGGTATGCATTTGCTTTCTGATTTTGGTGTGGAGGGTGGACATACAAAGGGATTAGGTCTCATTTCTGGCGGAGTTCAGAAGCTGAGCCCGACTTCAGGTGAGACCAGAATTCCGCATGTAGGCTGGAATGAAATTCATTTTGGGGGTTCACATCCCATCCTCAATGATATCGATTTTGGTGACGATTTCTATTTTGTTCATAGCTTTCATTTTGTTTGTTCCGATTCTTCGGTGAGTTTGGCTGAAACTCCATATTGTGGAAAATTTTCTTCGATTATTGCAAAAGACAACATTGTTGGCGTTCAGTTTCATCCGGAAAAAAGTTCAAAGCCAGGATTTAGATTGATCAAAAATTTTTTAGCGATTTAGGAACTGTGAATCATGCTCAAGGTTAGAATCATACCGACGCTTCTCTGGAAAGATGTAGGACTCGTCAAAGGCGTGGGATTCGATAGCTGGCGACGAGTGGGCACAGTGCTTCCATCGATCAAGGTCTATAATACAAGAGAAGTTGATGAGTTGATTTTGCTTGATATTACGGCAACTGATTCGCGTCGAGAGCCTGATTACGAAGCGATAGAGACACTTGCGGCTGAGTGCTTTGTCCCCCTCACCTTTGGAGGTGGAATCAGAAGCGTGGGTATCATTCGAAATGTTTTAAAGGCGGGTGCAGATAAAGTGGCGATCAATTCAGCGGCCTATGAAAATGCAGCAATAGTCAGTGAGGGTGCGGATTTATTTGGTTCACAATGTATTGTCGCAAGCATTGATTTCAAACATGAGCCGGATGGAAGTCTGCAGTGCTATTCACACAGTGGGAAAAAGCCGACAGGAAAGGATCCTGTGGTATGGGCAAAAAAAATGGCGGATGCGGGTGCTGGAGAAATTCTACTCACTTCAATTGAACGAGATGGGTCGATGCTTGGATATGACTTAGAAATATTGAGGCGAGTGAGCGATTCAGTTTCGATTCCAGTAATTGCTTCTGGAGGCGCCGGTAACTACGAACACATGTATCAGGCGCTTCACGAGGGCCGAGCTACCGCCGTTGCGGCTGCTGCAATATTTCATTTTACGGAGCAAACCCCGCTAGAGGCAAAGGCGTATCTAGCAGAGCGCGGAGTTCCAGTTCGCTATTCGGGGCCCCTCCGAAAACGCGCACAGGTCCTGTAGCAATAAGATCCCATTCTGTGCGATGATTCATTTCGGTCTGCGTTTGTTTTGAATTTTTAAATGGGTTAACTCCAAAATTGCCGAACAAGAATACTCCACCCTCGAAGCCAGTCGTGGGTCCCAATACAGAAATTGTTGCGCTGACATCTCCGTTTGATGAGTAAAACTTTTGCGTCGCCATAAAGTTTTTAGGAAGGCTTCGAATCACGTTGAGCTGCATGCTACAACCAATAACGAGTTGCGGCGTATCATTGTAAAAGAGTGATACTGACGGATCGTTGGTCTTCCAAAAAATTTGGTAAAGAATATTTTGCTTTACGGGAGTTGGAAATTTTTTGTTGCCGGGGAGTTTGCTGATTGCTGTGCGACTGTAATGAGATGCCACGATTTCAGGCGATGTCCGGAGAAGGCAACCGATCTCAGATGTGAGCGAGCTTTGATCCCACCTTGTAAACACTTTTCCAATTTGATCAAAAGGAAACTCTGAAACTGTTTTAATTTGAAATGGGTCGCTGAGTACAAAAGATATTTGCGCAGATTCTTCGCCAAAAAAAAGTCTGTATTTTACTTTTTCTGCTAGGTGCAGCGTATTGCCACCACAGCCAGAAAGAATCGATCCCCATAAAAGAAGCATGCATGTCCGCATGGTTACTCGGCTCATCGGCATAGGCTACAATTGTTTACCTTGGTAAGGCTTCTGGTTTCTTCATTGAGCTACGTTTTTTTTGAAAAAAATCACGCATAAGATTTTCAGCCGTTTCCAGTTGATGACTGTTTTGAGTGCTACGTTTCTGTTTGATGAATTTGGTTTTGAAGAGAGCTTTGCCTCGTGCCCCAAATTTCGGAGATTTCATCAAGTAGTATACTGCGCGCATTCTGGAGAGCCGCGCCGCAGTTCTGCACATAGAACAGGGTTCAAGAGATACGAACAAATCGCAGCCCGTCAGATATTTTGTCTTGAGCTTTCGGCAAGCCTTCTCAATGGCAATCATTTCAGCGTGAGCTGTGAAATTCATTCTGCGTTCAGTGGAGTTAAATGCTTTCGCTATAATTTTTCCATCTTTGACGATAAGTGCACCGATGGGCACTTCGGAATGGGACATCGCTTGGGAAGCGAGCTGAAGGGTTTTTTGAATATAAAAAGATTTTTTCACTCGGTCTTGGTCCATTCTATTGGCTTTTTACCTAGACGATTTGTCAGAATATCATTTGCACTTTTGAAGTGTCCGCAGCCCAAGAAACCCCGGTGCGCAGAAAGCGGAGACGGATGGGGAGCTTTGAGTACAAAATGTCTTTGGGTATTAATCATCGTCGCTTTTTGTTGGGCAGACGATCCCCAAAGAAGAAAGATGATGGGTTCTGTTCGCTCATTGAGAATTTTGATTACTTCGTCGGTAAATATCTCCCAACCTTTTTGTCGATGAGAAAGTGGCAGCCCTGCGCGGACTGTGAGAACGGTGTTCAGTAGGAGAACGCCCTGTTTCACCCAAGATAAAAGCTCAGACTGATGCCTGTTGACCGATGTTGAAAAATTTTCTGAGATTTCTTTGAAAATATTTACAAGACTTGGTGGTTTTATTTTTAAGTCATTGGGTACAGCAAAGCATAATCCGGTGGCTTGATTTTTTCCGTGGTAGGGGTCCTGTCCAAGGATGACGACTTTGACTTGAGGAAGGTCCAGAAGCTGAAGTGCCCGGAGAATTTTATCTCTTTCAGGGTATATAGTTTGCTTTGATGAGAATTCTGCTGAGACAAAGCTCGTTAACTTTTTAAAGTATGGCTTTTCGCATTCGCTTCTTAGCTTCTCTCGCCAAATGGGTGGAAGGTTATTTGGAAATCGAGGCGACTTATTTTCTTCGTGGTTGGTATTCATTAAGCGAGTCATACAAATATTAGATGATTTTATGGAGCTAGCCGGGATCGAACCGGCGACCTCGTCATTGCGAACGACGCGCTCTCCCAACTGAGCTACAGCCCCGCATAACCCAATGACATAGCTTAAGTTATTTAAAACGAATACAGAAAATTTTTGCGACGCAGTGAAAGCTAACGCATTTATACAACGCAGCCCCCTCAAGACGGTTCTTGCCAATCTCGCAATAATAAGGGTATGGCTCGGCCTCTATCTTTCGGCGTCTCATTTTTTCTTTACCCTATGTTTTATTTCTCTCTACAGGCGGCAGACAGGCCGTGGACTGTTCTCGTCTATATGCCGGCTGACAATGATCTGGAATCAGCGGCATACAAAGACATACATGAAATGGAGAAGATTGGTTCAACAGAGAAAGTTCAGGTAGTTGTTCAATTGGATGCGGCAACGACGAGCGGAATTCAGAGATTTAGAATTGAAAAGGCAGTCGGGGCTGTTGCTTCGAACGTTCTGAGTTTCGAGTCTCCCGTGATTGAAACTTTGCCGGAGGAAGACTCATCAGATTTGGAGTCGTTTAAAAAATTTATTCGCTTTGGAATGTCGAGATATCCCTCGGATCATTATGTCTTGATTTTCTGGGGGCATGGGTCGGGGTGGAATAAAGAGGAGTCGAACCTTCAACGAGGCGTAGCTTTCGACGATAGTTCTGGCTCTTATATGTCGACGGAGAGCTTGAGTAGTGCGCTTCGTGATCTTAAGCATCACGACGGATTTTATGCTGACGATATTATATTTGATTCTTGCTTAATGGGAATGATCGAAACGTCGCGTGCGCTCTGGGATTTAACGAGTTATTTGATTAGCTCTGAAGAGGTCGTTCCTGAGGATGGATTTCCCTACGATGATTTGTTGAAAGGTTTGAATGAGATGGTCGAGATTGATAGCTTGGCTTTGGCGAAGGCCGCCGTAGAAATATTTACGAAGAGTTATTCATATGGGTCTCAGGGGAACTATCCCGTAACGATTTCAGCCGTTCGAACGAGTCGCATTTATTCGATTGGAGATGCGGTCGACATTTGGACAAGAAAGCTTGAGACAAAATCTGGATTAACACGCGATGAAATTCTCGAGCAGATCGGAGAGACCCTGACCTTTGCGGATATTCGAAATAGGGATCTTGGAGATTATGTGCGGCGAGTTCTGGATTACTATCAGGCAAAAAATCCGAGAGCAGACCGAGCGTCGGATGAGTTTGTGGCAAGTTCGCTAGATGTGATCGATTCGATCGGAAGAGTTGTCGTCGCGT
The DNA here is from genome assembly GCA_964626465.1 of uncultured Bacteriovoracaceae bacterium. GTDB lineage: Bacteria > Bdellovibrionota > UBA2394 > UBA2394 > UBA2394 > CAZRCG01. The sequence goes on from CAZVFP010000002.1 coordinate 18,008, forward strand.
CTGGGATGACGGGGTTTCGATATGAACGCGCCGCGGGTTTGGCGGTCTATCTTCCGTATAACGAGTATGGTTACAATGGATGGTCTTCGCCGTATTCGGCGGATCGTTCGGCCTATCGGCAAACGAGATGGGCACTCGTCACACGGTGGTCCGATCACTTGGATTTCCTGTTTCCCTAGAGCGCCTCTGTAAGGGGGCGGTACCAGGGGTACCTGGTACCGATTCGGGGGCTGAATTGATGTAGTGTAAAAATTACTCGAAAGGGCATGGTAGAAATTACATGATACACTGCGTCAGTTAAGGCAAAAAGGCGAATGGACCACTTAAAATCAATATTTTAGACTTGGCACGGTCTTTGCATATGTCCTATATCAGATTTAAGTTTTTGAGCGGCGAACCCTTAAAACCCTTTATCCCCTCCCAAATGCCGCTCAGAATAATTGAAGAGCCCTTGTCTAGCACAAGGGCTTTTTCATTTTTGGGCGTTGAAAATTCCACCACCCCAGATTCGCTTCGGTACCAGGGGTACCTGGTACCGACCTGGGCCCGATCGGGATCACACGGAACAGGGGGGTTAGATGCTGGATTTATATTTTGCTAATTTGTTGTGGAGGGTTTTCAGACTGATATCCAATAACTTTGCCGCCTTTGTCTTGTTTCCATCCACGTAGCTCAACGTATGGAAGAGAAAGTCCTTCTCGACAGCATCCATCGTTTGCCCCAGTCGAAATTCGACGGTAGGCGCCTTATGCGCCTTCGACGTCATGGATTCGGGCAAATCAATCACATCCAAAAGATCATTCTTGCAAACAATAACTGCGCGTTCGATCACGTTTTTCAATTCGCGGACGTTTCCGGACCAGGAGTATTTTTTCAGTAAACTCATCGCCTCACGCGTGATTCCCTTCACAGCCCTATCGTTCTTCAAATTAAATTCCTCGACAAATGTCTGAGCGAGTAGAGGAATATCCTCCGCGCGCTCACGAAGTGCGGGGAGTTTAATCGTGAACACATTTAGGCGGTAGAACAGATCTTCGCGAAAGCTTCCGTCTTCAACAGCTTCTTCCAAATTTTTATTTGTTGCTGCAATCACACGCACATCGACTTGCAGCTCTTTCTTTCCACCCACTCGGCGGAATGTCCCATTTTCTAGAACGCGAAGCAGTTTGCTTTGCATATCGAGAGACATCTCTCCGAGCTCATCCATAAAAATCGTTCCGCCGTCTGCCAGTTCGAAACATCCGGCCTCTTGCGAAGACGCGCCTGTAAAGGCCCCTTTCTCGTGGCCGAACAATTCATTTTCGAGGAGGCTCGCCGGAATGGCCGCGCAGTTAATCGCGATATAAGGCTTGTCCTTGCGTTTGGAATTTTGATGAACCGCCTTTGCAACCAGTTCTTTCCCGGTGCCACTTTCCCCAAGAATAAGAACGGAGGCTGACGTAGGCGCAATGACTTGGATTTGCTTGAATGTCGATTTCATTTTGGCGGTCGATCCGTTCAGCTTTCCAAATGTGCCGAGCTTTCTCACTTTGTCGCGAAGAAAATGCATCTCCCGCTCAACAGATGCGCGCTTTTCTACCTTCTCAAGAATGATTTTAAGCCGCACAAGGTCGAGGGGCTTCGTCAAAAAATCATAAGCCCCAAGTTTGACGGCTTCGACAGCTGTATTAATATTGCCGTGTGCTGAAAGAATGATAAACGTGATCTCGTTCAAAAGTCCTTCGTCATGAAGTGCCTTTAATAAACTTAAGCCATCCATATCTGGCATCACAAGGTCAGACAAAATCACAGCGGGCTGAAATTTTTTCACGATGTCAAAGGCGACTCGTCCATTTTCTGCAGTTGAAACTTCAAAGCCCCAGTTTTCAAGTAAGTCTTTCAATCCATCACGTGCAGCAGATTCGTCATCGACAAGGAGAATTCTGATTTTGGACTCGATCATTTATTTTCTCCTGAGGAGCTGCCTACTGGATTAAAGCGCAGCGTAAATAGAGTACCTTTTCCAGGGTCACTTTCAAGAATCATTTCTCCCCGATGTTCATTAATGATTCTTCTAACAATTGTGAGACCCAATCCACTACCCTTAGCCTTTGTTGTGAAATAAGGCAGAAATATTTTTTCCTGAATTTCCTTGGGAATCCCTGTTCCGTTATCTTGGATCTTAATAAAAACTTTGTCGCCTGCAACTCCAGAGCTAATTCTTATTTGGCCCCCTGACGGCAGGGCATGCATGGAGTTGAGTAGAAGATTCATCAGGGCTTGCTTCAGATAATCTGGGCTGCCCACGATCTGAGGAATATCAGTTGCGAGCTCCAAGACCAATTGCACATTATTTTTTTCAAGTTCTAGATGAATGAATTCGGCGATGGTCTGAATAATCGGGTTGACCTTGAATTTCACGCTCATTTGCTGCGGCGGCGTCGCAAAGTCCAAAAATCCCTTGATCACACGATCTAGCCGTCGAATTTCACCTTCAATAGTGTCCAAATACTTTCTGGCTTTTTGGCTGGTAGAGGATTCTTGATCCTTGGTGAGTTCAATAATTGTATTTCTGAGAACCTCGATATTGATAATAATCGAGTTCATCGGGTTTTTGATCTCGTGTGCCAAAATCGACGAGAGCTCCCCAGCGGTGATCATGTAATCTCGGTCTTTCGAGTCCATGTCTTGCATCCTTTTTAATCGAATGGTTATATCCTAGTTGATGAGAAAATCGATAGCTTTTATAGCACTTTTGGTTACTGGGTGCGCTACTCAAGACGCGCATAAAGCCTACTTTCGCGCGCAGGAGAAAATTCGTCAGGCGAGTGAAAAGATGGATCCTCGTAATGAAACTTTGACTAAGGCTTACGATGCTTTGACGGCAGGACGAGCCCAGATGCTTGATGCTCGTTATGACCATGCGTTGAGGAATTTCAACCAGTCGATCAAGCTGAGCGATCAGGCTATCGCTGAAGCGGAGGCTGCAGCCGAAGCGGCCAAGTTGCCCCCACCACTGCCTATGAGCCCCGCAGTCGCGGATCCAAAGGAATTGGCAGAGCCCTTATCGAGTCAGCCGGCGGAAACTGCAGCCGTTGACCATCAGAGCGCAGAAACGGCAAACCACGATACACCCCGCGCTGAGGCTGAAGTGTTGGTCCCGGCAGAAGTACCTGCTCAGGCTTCAGCTTCGACTGATAGCCTCGCCGAGGGCGAAGCTGCGCCATTAAGTTTGGCTGACGATATGCCGAAGGCGCAAGCGACCGCCGAAACGGCGAAAGCACAAAGCGTGACTGAGCCAAAAACAAAACCAAAGGCCCAGAAATCTCTGCAGCGAAAATCAGTAGAGAGAAGTGGGGAGGCGAAGGCAGTCGATGCCAAAGGTGGTCTTGTGATAGCCCCGGCGAAACCTTCGTTGAAGCAGAGTCCGAGCAAAGAGTTGGAAAAAACCGAGGGATCGGGTGATCTAGCGGCCGAGCACGGAGCCGCAAGTGCGACACAAAAAGAAGGTAGTGAAGAAAAACGCAGACGAGTTCCTGGAGTATTATCGTTCATTGCAAACGATACGTCGCTTTTGCAGGAGACAATGACCAGCCTCAATCAAAACTGCAAATTCCTGTTGGAGAATCCGAGCACCTCGTTAGTGCTGCAGGGAACTCACAGCGGAGATGAGCCTCGCAGTTTAATTGATGCGCGTTTTGAATCCATAAAAGCCTACATGGTGGGTAAGGGCGTTCCTGAAGATCAAATTCGCTTAGACGAAGAGAAACGGCGTGGTGCTTCGGAGTTTAAACTATTCGTTATTGAACATTGAGTCTGAGAACTTAGAAAGGTTTGCCCAATGGCGACTGTAAAAAACGTAGCGCTGAAGAGGCCTGTCGAGGTGAAGAAATTAGATGGTAACTTGAATCTTCGCTGGAGTGATGAATCAAGTATCCAGGTTCCTTTTGCAACGATCAGAAAAAATTGTAGTTGTGCTGTTTGTCTTGAAATGAAGGTCGCTCTTGCCGAAGGGCAGTCTTATTATCAGCGCGCGATACGGCCAGTGGATATTTCTGCGGTAGGAAATTATGCCTTGCAAATAGCGTGGGAAGATGGGCATCGCAGCATCGTGGCTTTTGATCGACTTGAAGCGCTTGCCATATGACATTTGACGAGTTGATTGCTAAGTCGGATTTGCAGCCCCATCACTATGAGTTGAAGTCGCATTCTGTTCCAATAATCAACGCATCCGTCTATACAATTATTGGCAAGCGACTTTACGAGCTTTATAAACAGCATGGAATTTCTTCTGAGGATCAACGTGAGATTGAACGCATTAATTTTTTGCTGATGTCTTATGTTCTTAGCCGGTCATTGCAGAAGCCCAGCCTCTGGGCTAGGTTTCGAATGTTCTGGAGTAAGCGATATGCAGGTTAAGTCGGCACACAAAGAGAACTCGAAAGCTTGGTGGAATGAGCTTTACCAAAAATCTGGTGATCAATTTCTGTATGGTAAAGAGCCGTCAGAATGGCTGATTCAGCAGTCTGATTTGCTGCCTGCGTCGTCACTGGTTTTAGATATCGGATGTGGTGAAGGTCGAAACGCTGTTGCGTTGGCCGCGAAAAAATTCAAAGTGCGAGCATTAGATTTTGCTGAAGTGGCTTTAGAGCGAGCGCAATGTTTGGCAAATGAGTCTCACGTCAGCATCGAGTGGAAGACTACGGATCTCGATTTATATCTTCCGGAACTGATGGCTTTTGATGCAATAGTCTGTGTGAATTACAAACTGCCGAAAACATTGTTGAGCAATCTCTCGAGGGGCCTCAAGCAAAACGGATACGTGTTTATCGATACCTATCTGATGGCTTCGGCAAGGGAAGGTAGAGCTGAGGCATTTGAGTGCTTTCAGCCGAATGAATTGTTGAAATTGTTGATGGGAACGGGAGCGAGCTTTAGGTTGCTTTACTATTCTGAGTTAGATGGAGATTTGAAATCTCAAGCAGGTCGGGTAAAGCTGGTGGCGCAAAAGACGCAACTTTTTTGAGGATATTATGTCATATATTTTTAAGTCATTGGACGTTTGGAAACAGAGCAGAACTTTCACTTTTGATGATGTATTGTTGGTTCCAAGACGTTCAGGTGTGCAGAGTCGTTTCGATGTTTCGCTGGACACTCAGTTTACCAAACGCGTTCGTTTGAAGCTGCCATTTGTGGCGGCGAACATGGATACAATCTCAGAAAAAGAGATGTGCTCGGCAATGAATGGAATCGGCGCAGTGGCGATTTTGCATCGATTTATGACGATTGATGAGCAGGTTGCGCAAGTGACAGCGATGAAAGCTGACTGGAAAACTGATTTTGGAGCGATTGCTGCATCGGTGGGCGTCAATCAAGATTCTAAAGAGCGCGCAAAGGCCTTGGTGGATGCGGGAGCTCAGGTGCTCACTGTTGATATTGCGCATGGTCATAGTGAGGCCATGGTCGAAATGATTCAGTTTTTGAAGAAATCGTTTCCTCAGGTCGATGTGATCGCGGGGAATATCGCGACTCCAGAGGCCGCAAGAGATTTGATTGCGGCGGGCGCCGACGCGGTGAAGGTTGGCATTGGGCCGGGTAGTATGTGTACAACGCGGATGATCACGGGGGTTGGAATGCCTCAGCTCACGGCAATATCGCTCGTGGTGAGTGTTGCCCGAAAAGAGGGAGTTCCAGTCATCGCCGATGGGGGAATTAGATTAAGTGGCGACGCGATGAAGGCGCTGGCGGCGGGGGCGTCGTCGGTCATGATGGGGTTTGCGTTGGCTGGAACCTTAGAAACGCCTGGTGAACTCGTGAATGGAAAGAAGATTTACCGTGGAATGGCCTCGAGAGCGGCTCAAACCTCGTGGAGAGGCGGTCAGTTGCCTGAAGGTATGGCTCCGGAAGGTGAGAGCCATTCGGTCAATTGCAAGGGCTCCGCAAGGGATGTAATCCATGAATTTGCTGGAGGAATTCGAAGCGGCATGAGTTATCTGAACGCAAGAAAGCTTTTAGAACTTGATGAAGCTGCAAATTTTGTGGAGATTAGCTCGAACTGTTTGCGTGAGAATATTGCGCATGGAACATTGTCCTGAAGTCATTCTGGAGCTATGTTCGGGCGGTTGATTTTCGAGTGATTTGAAAATTTATTAATGCGGCCTTAGCTCAGCTGGATAGAGCATCTGGCTTCGAACCAGAGGGTCGGGCGTTCGAATCGCTCAGGCCGCGAATTATAAGGGAGGCCTTCGTGTAAGCGGAGGCCTTTTTTCTGGGCAGCGAGTGAGCCCAGATATTACGGAAGGCCAACGGTCTTCTCCAGATTTTCTGCGCAGCGACCGCTTTTTGTGAGCTTTCTCATCATTTCGGGCTTTATCCACGCTAGAATTCCAGCCAATCCCATGAGTGCTAGGCCTGCATGACCCAGATTCCATTTTGCTCCCATGAAGTCGAGATTCATCACCGTCAGAGTGGAATAAACCCAAAGATTCGTCGCCAGTATTGTCACAAATTTTCGAATGCGTGCTGCTTCAAGATCGGCGATCCCCGTGCGGCCTTTGTCTCCCTCAATCTGAACATAGTCCGCAAAGGCATTTTCTACCGGAGTTCGCCAGAAAACATTCATGAACATCGAGGGCCATTTCTTTTGGACGATTTCGCTCAATCCCGCTGCGCTAAATAGAGCCAAAGACGTGCTAAGGTTTCCTCGACTCACAAGATAAACGTTAAACGTAAACAGAAAAGTCATCCAAAGTTGTTGAGCGATTGAGCCAAAAATTCGTGCAGCGCGATCAGATTCCTTAGTTCTTTCGACAACAGATTCAACAACGGGTGCTGCAATTGCTCCGGCACGTTTGAAATAATTCTGCCACCAATTTCGAGGCAGAGATGTCCATGCGCTTTGCAGAAAATTCAGCACCGCAGTGGGAACGACGATTGCAAGGGCCTTGCTGATGTTGCCTTGTTCTCCCAGTTGGACCATCAGTTGAATCGTCAGTCCGATAGCGGCGCTGATCACAACCGATTGCATTCCTTCCTTCATCACCTCTTGATCAATCGGCATCATGTCCATGGGCCAGATCATTGGATAGGCGAGTTGCTGGAGTAATTTCCATTTTCCGGCAGGCCGGCCAATGGGTCGAATATGTGTTTCTGTTTTCTTGCGATTGAGAAAGAAAAGATCCTTCAACCATTCAGAGAATTTCATTTTCTTTTGGCCAGAAAGACTTTTTACGAGGTCGAGTGTTTCTTGGCGTTCCTTTCCAAAGAGCGGAACTCCGACGACATAGAGAATACGCCTGTCGGTCTCTTGAGCGAGTGCCGGATCCGTTGTCGAGATCTCACTGCCATCATCCAAATCGAACGCAGATTGCTCAAAACTTTCGGGCGATTCTTGTCGGAAATATTCTTGGATCGCTTCTGGAGTAAGATCCGCTACTCGCTTGCCATGGGAGGCGTCTGAATAACTACTTTCGTAGAGACCAGCGGGAGTATCGCGATCTCGAACTGTATAGACGTTTGAGGCGTCATCACCAGCATGCGCACACGGAGCGAGAAGCTGAAACAGTAGAATAAAACTTAAAAATCCGTTGATAAGAAAACACGACGAGACACGACGCCATAATCCCACCTAATACCCCCTCCGAATTTTTCAATCACCCCTAAGCCAGACTAGGATTTCAGCATGCTAAAATCCTGAGCGCTTTGGCAAGTGAATTCACGAGCTGACAGTTAATCGTGGATCGAATAGGATTTTTTTAAATTTAAATTTTTCTTCGTACGGCAATTTTTGTGAGAAGAAAAAGAATCGAGGAAAAAAATCAAAGGTTTTAGGAGAATATATGGGAATTGCAGATATTTCCGCAGCAGATGTGAACAAGAAACTGAATGAATTTCGAGTGATAGATGTGCGAAGGCCTGACGAGTTTCGAGGAGAATTGGGCCACATCAAGGGCGCAACGCTTGCGACACTTGAGACAGACCTTGCGGCGTATTTGGCGAGTCTTCCGAAGGATCAGCCCTATGTTTTTGTTTGCAAGAGTGGGGGGCGGAGTCGGGCTGCAGCTGAACAGGCGATAGTAAAGGGATTTCAGAAAGTTTTTAATATGACTGGCGGAATGACAGCTTGGAATCAGGCAAAGCTTGAGGTTGAGCGTTAAAGCGTTAAGTTATTGGACTGCATAATTCAGGTTGTGCTAATCATTAGCGATTGGCTTTTTGAAAATTTTAATCTGCATGATCTGGAGAGATGGCCGAGTGGCTGAAGGCGCACGCCTGGAAAGCGTGTTAGGGGGAAACTCCTACGAGAGTTCGAATCTCTCTCTCTCCGCCACTTCTTCAGCTTTAATTGGATCTCCACCGTTAAAGTAAAAATTAGCTTTCGGAAATTTTTTCAAAAGATCTATGTCATCATCACGGCTGCAGTATTGATCGGTTTATTGCTTCGCCATGCTGAAATTTCTGCACCGTGAGTCGAAACCATGTGGGGAATAAGAACATCAATCTTTTGAGAAAAAATCCGCATCAACGCAATAGCTTTTGCTTCAGCCTTTCGTCTGAGGCGACCCTTCGATGTGTTAACCGTCGTCAATTTTGAAAACAAATCAAGATCGCGTATATCCTGTTTGATCGCTTCAACCGATAAGCGCTTTGCAACCGAGCATAGTGGGAATCGAGTATCCTAAGCCCATTCATCCCACCGTTGGCCACGGTATCAATCGAGATATTTACGAGTGCCTGTCGGAATCGCTGTTCTCGAGACAAGTTCCGAAAATGAACGGCCCATGGTGCTTTCGGAACAAAAACTAAGTAGGATCAAAAACAAAACTTTATTCACCATAAGTCTGCACTCCGTTTCGACGCTCAGTACTAGAAGGCAATTTCGTGAAACCCAAGTCCATTCAGCTTCGCCCACAAGAAATTCTTATCGCGGCATTTCAAACATTTTTTTTGATTCCCACTCTTCGATTTGTTCGAGGTCTTTCTCAATTACACCACGATTCCGGTGAACAAGTTCGATTTGAGCGACAATCTGTGTCAGTTTGTCTGTTGGCTTCATCATAGCGCCTCTTTCGTATTCAAAGTCGTGATGAGAGTAGCTTGGAAGATCTCGAATTTTCTTATCAAGACGATGCGAGCTGCGAGCATTGCCGTAGTCATAACGCTGTAGACAGCAGCATGTCGTTTCCTCGCATAAAATCGTTGTCTTTCAAAACGTCGTGCAAACGCTGCTGGATCGAGAGCTGCTTCAACTCCAATATCAACCTGGCTGTGGTCAGTTGCAGCCAAGGTGACCCGTGGTTGCCCTCCCATGATTCTCGCTCCATAATCGACTAGTCTCTTCTGCATGATTTCTGGGTGTGCAAATCCATACCTATTTTTTAATGCTCGGCTGGCGGCTACAACATAATTGTAAGCTTCTATTACTCGGGGGTCTTCTGGGTCCAAAAGCCAGTCCACTTTATAGAGAACAACTGTCTTTCCATTTACGACTAGCTCACGTTTTTCGTATTCCCAGGCGTCTGTTAGAATCGCGTTAAAATCTCTGATGACAAGGTTTGGCACAATTTCTGGTGGACTGAGGTGCGGTTGCACCAAAACACCTTTGTTTCGACGATTTAAGATATTTGTTTTCCCATTGATCGCATTGAAAGCGTGCAAAACTTCATCGGGATTTCTAGCGATCTCGAAGCCGTCGGTTGCGGCCGACGCACTTGGTTTAAATACGACAGCTCCTGGAAATAAATGATTCCTTTTAATCCATCTGAGAGCCGAAGCTGCAGAGCGTGCAAGCTTCTCTTCGATATGCGGCAAGTCACTATTCGCGAGCACTTGATTCATTCGATGTTTGTCTGTGAGGCCAAATTCAACTTCATTTACTTCTAGGGAGAGCCCGAGTGAATTTAATTGTTGACCGAGTTGATCTCTTGGAACTGCGGCTGTCTCGGTGCCAACAAATATGACTATAGGTTTGTAGGGTAGAACAGCTGTGGCCGTTTCATCGATATCGCCATTATAAAGTATCCGAGCATCGAAATCGTCTGACAGGGTTGGGATTAGAACATTCGGAAATGGATTCGTAACGATTTGCAGAATATTAAGATTTCGTTTTCTCAATTCTGGAACTAACAGGCGACCTGACGACGCAGGATCAAAGACAGCTACCCACGGTCGATGGGGATCGTGTTCTCGAACGGCCGCCTTAAGAAAAGTAGCGCACTTCGAAACGTTGGCCGCAAAAATTTGGGTTCCACAAAACTGGAGGAAAACGACATAACAGATTGATCGAAAACACGGCACAAACAGTGCCTTTTAGTACCCTTCTTTCCGGAAACCAGCAATAGATGTGGAAATGAAGAGTATTGTTCAATAGATAGATACGGCGAGCGCTCCCTCGTTGGAACCAGTTGAACCCCGAAGACTGCAGGAACTGCTGAGCTCCTGGCTCGCACTATGATGTGAATTGCATAGGTCCGACAAATTTTGTCTATAAACGCCATTAAATGGACTATAGCGTGACCGTTCAGAGGTATACAATTTGCAAATAGTCGGGTTATGCGATTACGACGAATTTTTTTGATATTTATTTTGTCCTCCACTTTTTTTGCCAGCTGTGGTCCAGAAGATAAGCCTGTCACCAGGCTTGTGCCAGGGCCTAGTCTGACTGGGACGGGTACCAGTCGCGGATCTTCTGCGACTCCCATAGATTCAAAATCCGGAACGATCTATGCTGGCAACTCCGTTTCGTTTCAAATTGAATTTGCAAACCCCTATGATACCCAGTGTGTTGATGGCTTGACGCCGATCTCGTGGAAACTGATTGGCGATTCGAGTGAAGTGACACTTACTGACACTGATAAATGCAAACCGACTTTAACGACATCAGATAAATTTGATGGAGGAGGGCAGATAGTGGCCGATCTAGGTCTTTCGGATCCTGGGCTCGTTCGATACACGGCGACACTCGCACTTAAAAACGCAAACTTTTTTCACTTTGTATCGCCTGTCGTGCCCACAAATGCTTGGTGGAAGAATGTCCCAAGCAGCATCAGTCAATCGACTGCTCAGTCTTGGTATTATTCAAACCTCGATTTGATGCTTCTCTATAATAACTCTAGAATTCGAAATTGTGCTGGGCATCCCTATTTTTACAACGCCCCAAACAGCGTTCGTAGTTTTCAAGTTCAACTTCCGCCAGGCGCAATTGCAGATCTGAATAATGAATCCGGACTTAAGGTCGTTGGAACTTGTTCGACACCTGCGTACAAGGGGATCCAATATTTCATTGGTTGCCCTCTTGAGTTCGATCCGATTGATGTCAACACTGGCATCGTGACATTTCGATTTGCGGGAACTGTTGGTGGAGCCCCGGGATGTGGAGCCGAAGACTGGTTTTTTGCAAAAAATAATTATCTTGGAAATCCGCCCCTCTACGATCATTATGTTTTTCCTTTTGATATTCAACTGAGAGCGACTCATCCGCATATTGCGAAACCAGTGACTGCTTCGCTGGGGACTTTCAAATTAGGTTTTACTTATGATTAGTTTGAGCTTGGTGTTGGATTTGCATTTAAGATTGAAGCTGCCAATAGGACAGCTGAAATGTTGGAAACTATTCAGCACGTGGGCAAGCAGTTCTTGCCGCTGGGTTTCAGCCGGTCGGCCCTGCTGACATCCTGGGGAGGTGTCGATGTAAAACATTTGGGAACTGGCTCATCGATGATGGATGTGAGCTTTAACCGAGAGACCTATCAATATGAACAGACGACGATCGGGGTATCGTTAAGATATCCATCGATAGAAGCAAGACGATAGATTTCATAGACATTCAGGTGGGAGGCCCCGGTCGGACCTTTATAGCGTGCTTCAAAATCGCCGGAAAGCTCTTCTGGATTTGCGCTTGTATCTGCTTTCGGATTGCTGCAGAATCAGTTCCAGAAATAATTGCGGGCATCCAATATTCAGTCGCTTCAACTTTTTCGCCTTCACGAATTTCTGAATCTGTCCAAAAATTGTTTGATATTCCACTCCAATTTTCAACGTACACGCGATTGGTATCAGAGAACATTGAGTAATCGAGAGGCGGCCCGAAATTCCAAATTTTTTCGTAAGATGGCGCTTTGTTAATCCGAATGACTCCCTCATGATTCTTCGCGCTTACAATTGCGACATAAGGCATAGGTGCCACAGTGAAAAATCCAACAACGCCGTCTTTCCAAGAGTCGAAATTCTCAAACTGTTTCGGCCATTCATATTCAGTTCTAGCATCTGGTCCAAGCTTATTCGGCCAATGAGTTGCAACTCTTGTCATTGATTCTGGAAAAATAAGTTTCAAATCAGCCTCTCTTGGATCTACCCCTCCTGGATTCAACATAGCATTAATCCAATACTGATATTTTTGAGATTTATTTCCTTTCGGGTTCTCAATCAGAGAATGAATTTCAAAATAATCTTGGCCTGGATTCATCGTCAGACGCACTGTCAAACTTAGACCCTTGGTATCCTTGGATGGCGGAAAATTAAATTCTACACTTTTGCCACCATCAGAATTATCGACAATTTTTGGAGTTACCGGATGATCGTAAACGCTACCGTGCTCTTCTGTCGGAAATGAATACTCGATGCCGCCTATCGGAAGCCAGTTTCCGTCAGAGCGAGCGGAATTTACTCCCCAGTCTTTTACTCTCTTCCAGATCGAATTATTATAAAACTGATTGTTCCCGGATTGCTTCGATACGAATTCATAAACTTTGCCGCCAAGCTCTGGCAACACAGATATCTTAATTTTAGAATTTTCTAAGATGAGTTTTTGATACTTTTTCGGTGCGCCTTTCAGGTCCAATACCTCTTCTCGAAGAACAACCTTTTCAGCCTTAGATTTCAATTCGGGAGACTGATTTTGTAAGGTTGCTTTTGTAATAATCGGCTGGATTGTAGTTCCTTGGGGTGTCGGACAATCTGGCGTTGCGAAAATTATTGTACCAGCCGCAATTTGCAACACAGAATTCATCATAAGTCATTTCCTTACATAGTCTTGATTCGATAAGTCCCACTTCTTTGAGAAAAATCCAGCAGCTTTAACTCCACCCCATCCAGAGCGTTGAACTTCCTTGGAAAAAATAAGAAAATCCGGAACGCCATAGCCAAGGCGCTCATAGAATGGTTGAAAATAATTAGCAAATTTTTCTGCTTCTATACTTGTTCCACCACAATTGACTATATAACGCTCTCGTTCATCTGGATTAGGAAAGATAAAGGTGTACGCAAGCCCGCCTTCATCTGTACCCATCTTTTCTTTTCCGAATTGGATTCCCCCCTTTTCGATTTTAAGCGGGACTTTGGGGGCCCATTTTTTAGCCAACGAATTTCGCTCGGGCGAGCCGAAAAGAATTAAATTATATTTTTTAATCATCTCCGGAGTAACATCGATATCTCGCGTAATGGGGGCCAAGCTATTCGCCGTTCTCCAAGCCTTGTCAGCCAGAAGTCGGGCATTATGTAGGAGAACCTCCGTTTCGTCAGGCGAACCGTTTGTGCCGTAGACAATAAGATACGGAGAAAAGAAAGCGGTTTTTAGGGAATGCCGTTCCAGTTTTTTTGAGGGATTTGCCGTGGTCCGTTTGATTCCGGAAGGACCAAGTTCGAGTGTGATTCGCCGAGAAGATGGAATTTTTGTATTTATTTTTTTATTGTTCCATTGAATCTGAGCGAGAATATTCGGAACCAGTTGTTTTGCAAGATTGAGAGTAATGGTTTTCACATTTGAAGTTCTGAGCTTAATCTCAGCATCGGTGATCATAGCATGTACCTTCGTCTCCGTAAAAACTTCGTGTTGCTCTTCGACACGCGTCCAATAGAAATCTTTTTCAATTCCTAAATCAAAAAGTTTAAAGCTAATTTGCTTCGGGTATAAATCCGGTGGATGGGCTTTGAGAAATTCGTAACCTTCCGGATGGTCCATCGAATCGTAGCCACGGCCTTCATTGAGAGGCTCTATAAACCAGTGTACGTCTGTGTTTACTTCTCGATACTCAGTCTTTGCTCCTGCATTCAATGCGAGTCGATTCATTAGGCGCGAGTGAAAGGCCGGAACATCATCATCTCTCTCTGCATTCGATATATAAACCGGAAGCTGTTTGGCATTCTCCACAAAATAAGGGTTGTTGGAATCCATGATGACTCGATCTCGAAAGGCACGAATCTGAGGCGGGGTTCTTAGTTCAGCCTCTTGATAAAGAAAAGGAGTATAGAGCTGAAAGCTACTCCATCCAGCCGTTGGAGCCAGGCCTTGAAATTTCGATGGGTGATGAAGTCCGATGTGCCAGGTTCCTTCTCCCCCCATTGAATGGCCGACTAAGTAAAGACCTTGAGCGTTGATATGATGTTTTTTCTGAACCTGATCCAGAACTTCAAGTGCATCAAGGCGTCCGAGATCCTGATACGCAAAGCCATGGGGACGCCTGTTAGTTGGAGCTACAACGAAGGCCCAATCCTTTGGGGCAAAATTATCCGTTAGGAGTGAAGCCTCTACATTCGCCCCGTGAAGTGCAACGATGGCATCGTAATATTTCTGAGGATCAAATTTCTTTGGATACAAAAGCGAGTAATATTGAACCGAGCCATCGAGTTTGGAGACAAAAGTTTCCATGACGCCCTCATCGTGAGTGCGATCTCGGAATCGAAGATTAATTTTCTTCTCGGATATCTTCTTTCGTCCTGAATAAATTTCAATTGAAACTGAATGATTCCCATGTGCAGGAGCTCGCTGCTTTAAACGAACTGGAATTTTAAGGGTGCTTAAAGGTGCCAATGGAAAAGAAATCTTATCTTCGATGCCATCAAATATTTCGTCTTTGATCACTTTAACACGAAGGTCTTGTAGCCAACCCTCAGTTGTGTTTACCATTGGAACGCCAAGCCAGCCGGAGGCGAGCTGAGTTTCAATGAGATCTGGCCTGGTAACATCATCAAGAATCTGAATCGGACCCGAGGGCCTCACTAGGGAAAATTCAAATTCCGGATCTTCATACGAAGATACTTTAAGTAAAACCTGATTCTTGCCTTTTTGAAATGGGACGGCCACTTGGTTAAATCCAAATTTGTAAGGCTCCCCGAAAAATCTCTTTCCATTAACAAAAAACTCTCCAACAGTTTTAGTATCGACAAGAAGAACCTCATCACGACCATTCTCAACTTCAGCGTAAAGGTAGCATTGGTTTAAAGTGAGAGGTGCGCCGCCTATTTTTTTGAGAAAGTCCCACTTAAGATTCGGATAACTCCATTTCACCTGAGCGCTTTTTGCGGGCACGTCGAACCAACGAATTTTTCCGGCCTTCGCAAGAATTGAAGGATAATCGCGTTTGTCAGCTTTTGCCTTCTCCTGACCTCCAAAAAAATAAAGATGATCAATGGCACCTTCCTGGGGGGCAGATAAAAATGGCCCTAGGGCTTTCCAGTCCTCGATGTAGTTTAATCCTGTGCTTTCTGAATTAAAAATCGTTTCAGCGCCAGCCAAAGAGCCTTCATGATCACGGCCGTCAACAGTCAGATCCATAGATAGAACTGCAAAAATGAGGAAAAAAAATTTCTTGCAAATACCTAAAATGATAACCTCCTCATTATCCACCATACTAGAAGGCATAATCCATGCCAATTCAAAGGCTTAGGCCATGGCCCACAGGGCTGTCGCATCTAAATCGGCTTGTAAATTAGTTTAAATGAGTACTTTTCGAGAATGTTCAGATTCGGGACGATTTTATTTTGAAATTCTGGGTGGTGAATCTCGATGCGAAGGGCACACAGACAGAGATTGCCGCCAGATTAGACAGGAGCAAGTTCATTATGTGCTGCCCTCTTTACTTCCCCAATTTTCTATCGTACGAAGCGCTGCATGAAGTTCCGATTATTGTATTTGTCTATCTGTCTCTTGTTGACACTGACGACTCACCTGAAAGCCGCGGAATCAGGCAACGATCCGAAGTCTAGCCAGAGGATGTATTGGATGGGCGTGCTCGTGAGGTGCACAATTCCCCAGGACCCAAAAAAGTCGATGACCTGTTGGGGGCTGACCGGCAATCGAGGGAATGAGACGGATAAGAACGGTCGAGTTGTTGGATTTGCATTTGAGATTGAAGCTGCGAATAGGACAGCTGAAAGGTTGGAAATTATTCGGTACGTGGGCAAGCGAATTTGGGTTGAGTACATGCCGGTGGGTTTCAGTCGGGCGGCGGCGCTGACATCTTGGGGGCGTGTCGATGCAAAACATTCGGAGACTGGTGCAGCGATGACGGATTTGAGTTTCAACCGAGAGACCTACGCCTTTGAGCAGACGACGATTGGGCGCATCGTTAGTTTATACGCCGATAAACCCAGGGGCTCTAAATCTAAAATGCCCGTAAGAGATTTGATAGACATACAGGTGGGAAATTCGGGTCGCACATTTCTTACTTTGGCTTTACCTGGAGACGAAATAAAACAAGCCGCTATCGCATGCTTGAAATCAGGAGACCTTGTTTTGCTCCATCATATCAGTGATGATTCGGATCTTTCTAAATATACGAGTGGAATTATCGATCGAATCCAACCGGCAAATGAATCAGGCGCTGAATCTGCCGTGACTTCTTCGGTCGAAGAGACTCCTAAATTCATTGAAATTCAGTCAGATCAAGGCCGTCGCTATCTATCTCGATTTTATTTTTCTGGAAATATCGTCGGGTTGCGAAAGTATAGGACTCAGGGTGAAAAAACAGTGACATACCCATATGAGGCTTGGTTCAGTAACGGAGGTGGATTCTGGGATCAGGGGGTTATAATTTTACCTAACAAGGAATTTTTTGATTTTGCTGCTGGCGCACTTCGAAAGGCGCAGATACTGCAAGTTTCAGGAGGTGAGCTTATGGCCGCGTGGTTCAGCATTGAGCCCGGAAAATGGTTAGCACAGAAAATAACAATGGGACTCGAAAAATCGGAGTAGCTTTCTTTAGATCTCAAACTCCGCTCGGGCAAATTTCTCGATATTCGCACCACTGACAGTGAAATCCGGGAGTTGCCTGAAAGTCGCGTTGTTGAATATGTGTGGCAATTTCCTGGATTTTATCTTTAACAGTCGACAGGTTATCAACACTTCTCGTTGTTGAAAGAGTTTTGCAGTCATAGACATAGTCAAAAATGAGCTCCTGAAGAGGCCAATTGAAGACTTCTTTCGCCGCGAGCGCATAAATAGAAAATTGCAGAGATTCTTTCGCAAATTTCTGATCTTCCGTTTTGTCGTTTGATCTAGATCGACCCGTTTTATAATCAATAATTCTGTAGCCATCTTTGTTTTTGTCGACGCGATCAATTTTGCCACGAATTTTGTGTTGGCCGATGGGAAGTATGAAGTCTTGTTCGATCGCGAATGGTTTTGGAAATTGCCCACGATGGTGGTCAAAGTAATGAGATAATTTTTCAAGTCCCAGGCGGCGGTGAGTCTCGTTCAGTGCGGGGGTCTTGGATTTCTCTTCGTCGAACGCTTTCTCAAAATACAGCAGCAGATCTTCTTTTGTCGGAGATTCATCTTGCTGCACGCGTCCAAAAAATAACTCAAGCGCCTTATGGATTGCGGAGCCTACACTCATTTGTACTGGAACCCTCACCGGTATTCGAAAGTCGTATTTGAATTGATAAGAGAGCGGGCAGGTTTCATATTTTTCGAGCTGTGTATAAGAAAGCGAAAGAGGCTTAGTCGATATTGATTTGGCCGGGGGCTGTGTTTTCTGAGTGGCCCGTGAAAATGGTATTCGTTCGACCAATGGCTTTTCCAAAAATTTTTCATCGAGAAATGAATTTGTCACTATCTTGTGAGATTCGATCAGATCCTTCAGATCCTGAGTGATAAAAATACTTGGACGAGTTCCCTTTTTTTCAAATGAACTCAGTGTCAAAGTTTTCTTTGCACGTGTCATTCCGACATAAAACAATCGCCGTTCCTCATCCTGGTGAAGCTCTAAATTAAACGCCGACTCTCGATTCAATTCTGCTGGCAAAGTCCAAACGGGCTTTTTCAAAAGGCTCGGAAATCTTCGCGAGACAAGTGATGGAATAAAAACGTGGTTAAATTCAAGTCCTTTACTGGCGTGAGTCGTGAGTATTGAAATGCGATCGGCGGCGTTCGTCTCTTCTGTGCTTTGTATTTGAGATGATAGATCAGTGACTGCGGAAAGCATCGGCATGATCGCACGTAATTCTCTTTGCGGTTGAATTTCTTCCCAAAGTGAAAGCTCAGAAAAGAAGAGCCCAATATTTCTAAGTTGCGCAGGGTTTTGAGCTGCGAGTCTCTTTAGCACACTAGTTTTTTCAAAGGCACTCAGTAATAATTCAGAAGGTCGAGTCGATAAAGATTGTTTGGTGAGTTCTTCAAGAAGCTGTGCCCATTCCGCGAGCTTGCCGCCAGATTCACGCAGTGCAGACATAAGATCTTTTTTTTGGTCAGCCTTTTGACAAAAAACATAGATTTCATGAGCAGGAATCTCAAGAAAAAATGAGTCAAGCAGTCTGTAAAAGCTCAGAGAATTGTTTGGATCTGCGAGCACTTGAAGCAGCGCCATACAGTCTCGAACGTGAGTGTCTTCAAGAAGATCTCGCCTAGAATTTTCAGAAAACGATATATTGAGTTGTTTCAGTTCTTCGCGAATGAGTGAAGCATGAGAATGTGACCGAACGAGCACCGCGATTTCTTCGGGCTGACTTCCGGACTTAAGCTTCTCTTGAATTGCACGTGCGATCACTTGGGCTTCGTGTCCCTCGGAAGTGGTACGAAGCCATGAGACTTTTCCAGCTTCTATTGATTTAGAGACAATCGCTTTGTTTGGACGAAATCTGCGGGCACCGTTTCCCTGAATAAGACAAGTCGCAGCCTCAGCAATGGTAGCTGGAAGTCGATAGGTTTCGGTCAATTCAATGACCTCGGTTCCTGGAAATGCTTCTATGAAAAACGAAAACGCAGAATACGAGGCTCCTCGAAATCGATAGATTGACTGATCATCATCACCAACGGCCGTAATTCTTGTCGTGTCATTAGTAAGCAGCTTAAGAAATTGAATTTGCGCCCAGTTCGTGTCCTGAAATTCATCCACGAGTATGCTGCTATAGGCCTCTTGCATTTCATTCCTGACGATCGCAAATTCCTCCAAAATTCGTCTCGCGAGCAGGAGACAATCTCCGAAATCCAAAAAACCTTCTTCAAAACATCTTGACTGAAACGCGTTGTAAATGTCTCCAAGAGCCGACCATTCGCTTTTTATCTGGGCTAAATCTGGCGTGTCATCAGGAAGGGCGAGCGCATATCGCATGACGTCTTCAGGCCAGAGGCCAGCATCTTTGCATTGCGAAAAAAAATCGAGAAGATCATCTAGAATCGGATCAATAGAAGATGTTTTGAGAAGAGGAAGCAGCGGTAAACTATCGGTCAGTTTTCTCAAAAATAATTGAGCTTGTGTTTCGCTGATTAACTGAGGCCTTTTTCCAAGCCCCAAGCGAAAACCGTGCTTTTCTACAATTTCAAGTCCAAGTGAGTGAAGAGTTTTGATCTGAACTTTCTCTGCCAGTGAAACTGAGGCCTCGGCGAGTCGATCTTCCATTTCTTGAGTCGCTTTTCGAGAAAAAGTGACCGCTAAAATTCGTTCTGGAGAGACTCCTCGTTCGTGTGTTTCGAACAAAATCCGTCCGATAATGACTCTTGTTTTTCCTGTTCCTGGCCCAGCAAGTACGAGAAGGCTTCTTCCTTGGAATGTGACGGCTTGTCTCTGTAGCTGGTTTAATGATTCCAAGCTCTAAAACTTAGCATCTTTGAGCTGTCTGGGACAAAACCAATTTGAGTTTTGTCTATCAAACCAGATCGAAATGATTGACTTTCGTGGTTCAAGGCTTAGTTTTCCTGGTATGAATCGAGCAGAAGATAAGGACATCGACGGCGAATTGGATCAGGCAAATCAACAGGGCGAGACAAGCTCCGAAACGACTGAGGCCGGCGATGCGGCCCCTGATTCTGCATCTGACGCAGGGCGATCAGAACACCCGGTGAGTGCTGAAGATTTTTTGAATCGACTGAAAATTAAAGACCTGGAAAAAAAAGTCGCCGACTACGAGAGCAAAATTGGAGATATTCGTGAATTCGTGAAAAAGATGGAAGTCGAAACCCAAGAAACGCGTAGTCGACTTCAAAGAGATCAACAAAGAATCGTCGATCAAAAATTGGGCCACTTCTATCAGAGTTTTCTAGAGGTGCTCGATAATTTGGACTTGAGCATAAAAAGTGCCTCAAAAGAATCGGGACCCTTCGTCGAGGGTGTTCGAATGATTCATCAACAGTTTCATGATTTGCTGAAACGATCAGGGGTCGAGAGAATTGAGACAAAGGGCCAATTTTTTGACCCAGCGATTCACGAAGCGATTTCTATGCTTCCGGTAGAGTCTGATGATGCGGATGGTAAAATTGTAGATGAATTGAAGTCGGGCTATAGATTCAAAGAAAACCTCATTCGCCCCGCTCAGGTTTTAGTTGGAAAAAAATCTTAATGAGCCTTGTTGCGTCGCAGCCCAACCATATCAAAATTCATTATAAAATTGTCGCTCATCTTTTAAAGAGTCTCGTTGCAGACAAATTTAAAAGAATGGCGCGTGATGAGGTTCTATCTAAATTTCTTTCAAATAATATTGATCCGGCTCTTTTAGTAGATTTGCATATGCGAGCCGAAGTTGAAGCTCTGGATTTGGCCGAGGTTGGCCTTCTTAAGCTCATTGATACTGCTGAACTCACTCGGCAGCTTGAAAAATCTGCACTGAAAATCCAAGAACATTTTCAATTTGTCTACGGCGAAAAAGGCGGAAGAGTTTATCTGTCAGAAGATCTGCTGCTTTGGCGGGTTGAGTGGTTAAGACGCAGGGTTCTTTTCTTTCAGAAGTGGTTGAGTTTAGTCGAGATCTGCGAAACTCCAGCGGACCTTGGTTTTAAAACTTTTCGAACAAGAAAATCTCTCGATGATTCGCTGAAACATCTGTTCGAAATTGATGCGAAGCTGGCAGAAGCAACCGTGCAGGCGACTCCGGCGTTCTTCAGATTTTTAATGCTGAAACAGCTGCAATGCGAGGCCGATCATCTTCAGTCGGTCTGGAAAGAGTTTCGAGACGAAGTCTTTAAAAAAATTCAGGAATTACCCTAGGCCTTAACGACGAAATTCAGCAGTTTTTTTGGAACGAAGATCTCTTTGACGATCGTGCCTTGTAAATACTGCTTAATTTTTTCATTTTCGATCGCCAGCTTTTTAATGTCAGAGACCACAGCGTTTGGAGATGCCTCCACCGTGCCTCTTAATTTTCCATTCACTTGAATAGCAAACGCGACCTTGTCTTTAATCAGATATTGCGGATCGGATTTTGGCCATGCGTGGTTGCTGATAGAGCCCTTCTTGCCCAGTAATTCCCAAAGCTCTTCCGAAATATGGGGAGCAAATGGAGACAATAAAATGGTGAAGATCTGTGCCATTTCACGCGGAATGTCTTTTTGATCTGTCATGAAGTTGTGGCAAATCATGAGTTGAGAGATCGCGGTATTCATATGCAGAACCTCGATATCATCTGAAACCTTCTGAATGGTTGGATGGATCACGCGAAGCTCTTCTTCAGTCATTGCACGATCAACAACTTTTGATTCGTGGACGAAGCTTCTCCATATACGATTTAAAAATCGAAAGACTCCATCAATATTCGATGTTGACCACGGTTTGACTTTCTCAAGAGGGCCAAGAAACATTTCGTACATCCGGAAGGCATCGGCGCCATAGTTGTCGACAATATCATCTGGATTGACGACATTGCCGCGAGATTTGCTCATCTTTTCGCCGTCTTCGCCAAGAATTAAACCTGGATTAACCAATCTTTTGAATGGTTCTTTCGTGGTGACGTACCCTAAGTCATAGAGCACTTTATGCCAAAATCGAGAATAGAGCAGGTGAAGAACGGCGTGTTCTACTCCGCCAACATAGAGGTCTACCGGCATAAAATATTTTTCAACATCCTTGCCCCACGCATCTTTTGAATTTTTTGGATCCAAATATCTGAGATAGTACCAACATGAGCCAGCCCATTGAGGCATTGTATTTGTCTCGCGACGAGCTTTCTTTTTTGTCTTTGGATCTATGATATTAACCCATTGATCAATTGTTGCGAGAGGGCTTTCTCCCGTGCCGCTGGGTTCATATTTTTCTACATCTGGAAGCAGTACTGGCAGTTCATCTTCATCAAGAACTCGAGATGTTCCATCTTCAAAATGAAGAATGGGGAATGGTTCTCCCCAGTAACGTTGACGACTAAAGACCCAATCGCGCAGCCGATAGGTGATTGTCGCCTGGCCTTTGTTCTGTTTCTTTAGTTCGTCACATACTTTTCGTTTCGCTGCGTCGTTTTCGAGTCCATCGATAAACTGAGACGCTATGTGCTTTGCATTTCCGGTGAAGGGGAGCTCTTCGCATTCTAATACCTTCACAATCGGAAGTTCGAATTTTTTCGCAAATTCAAAGTCTCTTTCGTCGTGCGCTGGAACCGCCATCAACGCACCCGTGCCATAATGGCCCAGGACAAAATCCGCAATCCAGATAGGAATTTCTTTCTTGGTGAACGGATGAATCGCATATGCACCCGTGAAGGCGCCGGTCTTTTCTTTGGCAAGTTCTGTTCTATCAAGATCCGATTTTGAGGCGGAAGCCTTTTTGTATGATTCTATAGTCGTTCTTTGAGCCTCAGTGCAGAGAGTATCCACTAACGGATGCTCCGGCGCGAGCACAACAAATGTAGCTCCAAAAATTGTATCAGGTCTGGTGGTAAAGACTCGAATCTTTTCGGATCGTCCGCGAATCTCAAAATCAATCTCAGCGCCTTCGGATTTTCCAATCCAATGACGTTGCATTTCTTTAATATTTTCCGGCCAGTCGAGTTCGTCAAGATCCTCCAATAGTCGATCTGCATATGCAGTGATTTTCAGCATCCACTGTCGCATTTCTTTTCGAACTACCGGATGACCACCGATCTCAGACTTTCCATCCACGACCTCTTCGTTTGCGAGAACCGCCTTTAATTCTGGGCACCAGTTTACAGGCGTCATGGCTTCATAGGCTAAACCCTTCTTATAGAGCTGCACAAAGATCCATTGAGTCCATCGGTAATAATTTGGATCCGTGGTGTCGACTTCGCGGTCCCAATCATAGGCAAAGCCCAGGCGCTTCAGCTGGCGGCGGAAGTTCTGAATATTTTTTTCGGTAGTAATTCTAGGATGAGTTCCAGTTTTAAGAGCATAATTTTCGGCCGGCAACCCAAAGGCGTCAAAACCCATAGGATGTAAGACGTTGAATCCGCACATCGCTTTGTAACGGGCGATAATATCGGTGGCTGTATAACCCTCTGGATGCCCCACATGTAAGCCAGCGCCAGAGGGATAAGGAAACATATCGAGTACGTAGAACTTTGGCTTTTTAGCAGAAGTCGAATCGAAATCTGTTTTAAAGGATTTGTTTTGGTCCCAATATTTTTGCCATTTCGCTTCGATGCTTGCTGGGTTGTAGTGCATAATCTTAGACATGACCATATTTGAGAAAATCGTGAAAGGTGAAATTCCGTGCTTCAAGGTTTGGGAGGACGTTGACCATTTGGCTTTTTTGGACATCCGCCCTGTTGCGCCGGGGCATACTTTAGTGATTCCGAAGCGCCCGGTAGATCCGGTCTTCAGTATGAATGATACCGCTTATATGGCTCTTTTTTCGGCGGCGAAGACTGTCGCCGGAATTTTGAAATCGAGAATCGAATGCCAGCGTGTTTGCATGGCTGTTGTTGGGTTCGAAGTGCCCCACGCACATATTCATCTCATTCCTTCACGGTCGATGGCGGATTTTCCGTGGCCAGGATCTGGAGCTACCGATATGGCAGCACTAAAAATGATGCATGCCCAAATTCAAGGAGCTTCGTGAGCTGGACGATCATCATTCAGGCTCGCGCTGGATCCACTCGCTTGCCAGGAAAGATTTTTAAAGAGATTTGTGGCACGAGTATTCTGGAATTTCAGATCAACCGGTTAAAACAAATGAAATCTCAACCTCGACTTATCGTTGCGACCACGAAGAGTTCGTCCGATGATCGGACAGAAGAAATTTCAAAGAAATGTGGGCTGGCCTGTTTTCGTGGAAGCGAAGACGACGTTCTATCGAGATATTTCGAAGCGGCGAATAGCTATCATGCGGATCCTGTTGGGAGAGTGACGTCTGATTGCCCCCTGATTGACCCTGAAGTTGCCGATAACTTGTATGATTTTTTTTTGGATTCTCAAGTTGATTATGTATCCAATACAATCGTCAGAAGTTTTCCACGCGGCCTCGATATAGAGATTTTTTCATTTTCAGCTCTGGAGAAGGCTCATCGGAGTGCGACTAAGTTGTCAGACCGCGAGCATGTGACTCCGTTTATTCGTGATGCGAAGAACGGCTTCACACACAAAAACTTG
Source organism: uncultured Bacteriovoracaceae bacterium (assembly GCA_964626465.1). Taxonomy (GTDB): domain Bacteria; phylum Bdellovibrionota; class UBA2394; order UBA2394; family UBA2394; genus CAZRCG01. The sequence continues at coordinate 42,507 of CAZVFP010000002.1, forward strand.
ATGAATAATAGAGATTATTCATTTCATCGCTGGACGGTAGATACAGCAGAAGATTTTTTGTTGATCGAGAAGCTGGCGATAGAACTCAAGTCTGTTCCTCGGTTCAGAATGCAGGATGTTTTAAAGATATTTGATCGAGATCCAAGTCTCATCAAAATTAACGAGCATATTGAACAAAAGAAAAATTAAACTGATGTTTAGTTTTCGAAATCAGAAGCGATAAGCCAACTCGAGGCCGGCAGCAAGGCTTGTGAGTTCTCGGAAGACTCCGACTTGTGCAGCCAACTCAAATTTATGTATTTGAAATCGTGGTTCGAAAAGAAATCCTACGAAAAAAGGTGTTCCTGAATCAACAGTATAGGCCGCTGATGGTTGAGTGATATCCAATTTACGCCAGATCACAGGCGAGCTCACGGCCAAAGTGACGGCCGGTTGATCTGGAAGTTGAAGTCGAATTCGAGGAGCAATCGAAGCGCCATAAAGATTTCCACTGGCAAGATAGTAGGTGATGGCTGTCGTCGTGCTTGAAACTTCTCGCGTACCGAGCAAAATATTTGCATCTGAATCGAGACTCAAAATTGAATTGAAATCGTAGTGAATGCGACCACCAAGACCAAAAACAATGATTGATGATCGCAGTTCATAGGTTGTGGAGCCGTTTTTCAATTGGGGGGTTTCTTGCCAGCTGAGAAACGATAGCTGAGCTCCATAAGAAATTCCCTTGAATCCAAAATTCTGGAAGCTTTTCGAAAAAGAATTTTCTGATTCTGCGTCTTGATTTTTTTCAAGCGCAGGAGGTGCGGGCAGATAGGAGGGCAGAGGTGTATTCTCAATAATAGAGGGCTTTGATTCTGGTTGAATGAGTGATGGCTCGATGGGCAACGGAGGCGTCGCTTCTGGAGCGGGTGTGTCAACAACCGAAGGATCCGCTGGTTCATTTGGAATAGCCGGATCTATTGGTTCGCTGGGAACGGGCGCTGCTGGAAGGGCCGGCATGTCTTGGGTCGGGGCGCTTTCTGGCGCAGCGTGGGCGACTGGCTCAGTGGATAAACAACTTTTTGGAAATGCGAAAACTCGATCTCCACGCTGAATCATGATGAGGTCAGGTTTTTTCGTGGAGGGTGTTCCAGATAATATTTCTGTTCCAGAAATTTCGGGAGCGGAGGTTTCTGTCCATCCCTCAGGCATTTTTTCGAGAACTTTACATTGTTGATCTGCGAGATAGAAATTATCGGCCAGAAGATGAGCAGCGTTTAGAAATGCCGCACACAAAAAGCCAGTCTTCACCGCTCGTAGAATCATAACCATATATTCACCTGCGCTAAGAGTGAATAGACATCTTGAGTGACGGGATTCGAGTTCGTCGATCTCGCCGCTTGAAAGTCGATGCGAAATTCTAAGCGTTGCATCGGAAAATATTGTAATCCCGGAGAAATCCTAAATAGTCGTGAGGCCTGATTAAAAAGATCAGATGAATAGAATTCACTGGTAACCAAAAAATGAAGCCCCCGAAACAAACGGGTATGCGTTTGTGCCATTGAATAAAATCCGAGCATGCCGGCAGAGTTCGCTGGCATTTCATTGATCACACCTGCATCAATCAGAATGGCGTGACCACCTTCGATCCCCCAGCGCAATTGTGCTCCACCCACTTGGCGTTTTCGATATTCTCCGAAGCTCACTAATCCTGAGAGGCCCGCTTGTGCGTATTGATTAATATTGAAATTCCACTGAGTGCTCGCACCCATTTGTCGTTCGTTAGAGTCTTGTTGAAGATTTCCTATAAATGCATGAAGTGATCCGGAGCCGAAATCTTGATCGGTATGAAGAAGCAATCCGTGCGTTTGGTCGTTTTGTGCGATTAATGTTTTAGATCGACTATAAGCAGTATGGTCAGGGATTCGAATGCCGTATGCAACGTCCATGAATCCGGCATAGAGTCCCCAATGTTTGTTTGGGCGATATCCAATATAATGTTCTCTCGAGATCAGCTCAGAAATATCTTTTGTGGGCGAAGCTGTTGCCGGTCTTGGCGCATATCCAATATTGCCAACTGCGATCCAATCTTCTTTTGGTGTTTTGAGGATGAGAGAAGCATCCCCTTTCATATGGATATATCGACTTTGTCGTGAGCCAACGAGATCTCTCGTAAAATACATCCCACGATAATCGAGCTGAACCCTTACCCAATCTGGGAGCGTTTCGGGGGATCCTAAAAATCCAGACTTATCGGCCAGCTCTTCGTCAGAAAGTTTTGTGAAGAGAGGGCGAGCAGAAATCGTATTTGCACTCAAGGCTCGCCCGTAGTCTGTCAGTGGTCCGTTTCCGAGAGGGTTATAGTGGCAGGTTGAGCATTCGCTATATCCAAAACCGATGAAGCTTGGGTAGGCGTCTACGCTTTCGTACACGACGATTCCAAAAACAATCGCAGCAGATAAGAAACGAAAAGCCTTCAACATGATTCCACTAGGAATTCAATCATGTTCTTGAAGGAAAGGCATAGTAAAATCAGCAAGATAGTTCATGAAGACATTATTTGTCCGTTGCGAGCCCAAAAATGTCGAATCTATCCCAGAAAAGCCCGACATCCTTTCGGTCATTTAACTAAGCTCTCAGAACTAAAGCAGATTTTTCTCAGGAATCGTGAGGCACGTTGTTTGCAATCATGAGCCTCATCACTTTGTGTGGGTTCAATTCGAAAGTGGGGAGACGAGATGCGTTATTCAGCGAAATTCAGAAAGATGGTGCAGGTAAGCTCAATATTTGCAGGGCTCTTCCTTACAGGCCAGACGCTGTGGGCGGACGTGAGCTTGAGCCAGCAGAAACTTTCGCAAGAGGCGCTGTTCCACCGTTGTTACGCTCATCTAACGAGATCACGTGCATTACCCAATAACGCACTTCTTGCGGCCGTGAAGGCGGGTCAGAAGACAGCTGTCGGTGCTTGCATGGAATTGCTTGCGAAGGCCACTCTCACAGCGAATGGTCAAATTGCATCGCCGTCGGATACCGAAGCTCAGGCTGTTCTTCAGAATTTCTTTGATTTTCATTACTCATGGTTTTCGGTGAAAGATTTGGCTAGTAAGCCAATCTCGTATTCTTCAGGGGAGCTTCGTCACCTTGATGTGTCAGAGGGGGCCCTTGAGTTGACTCGTCTTTTGTTTGAGCCAGGGCATCATTACGATGAGGTTGTGACGACAACTCAGCCAGTGAGAGGAATTCGTTCTCTTGGTCCGTGGGTGACAATTTTGGATACCGGCTATCGGGGAGAAATTGGACTTAGTGTCCCGCAGACTGGTCTCGATCGGGGAACATTAACTGGAATCATGGGGTATGCCCCGTCGATGAACGGAACTTGGCTGACAGATACGGGAACCGCCATTTCAAATATTTTATTCAATGGAACAAGGCCGACGAATTCATTGCGTGCTTTTGGAGGTGGGGTCATGGGCTTCATTTCTTACGTGCACGCAAACTCAGGCTTTCCCGCTGCTGGTCAGGGGGATAACGCTGACGAATCGAAATCAACCGTGTCAAACGCATCGATCAGAATGCATCGCCGATGGTCCAGAAATGTCATGTCAGATTTGATGTGCCGAGACCTTCCCACTTTAAGAACAGCTGACGTGAATACAATGGTCGAAGAATATACGACTGCATTTCCAGATCCTGCGACACATTTGCCTTTTCGAGAAAACACGGCCTGTATGTCTTGCCATGCGACGGTCGATCCAATGGCCGCAGTGATCCGTAATTTCATATTTGTTCAGGATAAAGGATATGACTGGAATGGAAATGGTGTCGTTGAAACCACTGGGAATGTTACGAAAGACAGAACGGCCTGGGTGACGATGATCATTCCGGACCAGCCTGCCGAGACCAAGGAGTATCATTTATTGCACAGAGATTCTGCTTTTTTCAGACGTCCACCAAGTGGCTATCTTCGATATAGAAGTTACGACGGGACTTTAATTCAGGATAAAATTTCTGGAAGTCGAGCTACCGACGCTCTGCAGAATCTTGGCAGGGCTATCGCGAGCAAAAATGATATCTATGTTTGCGCTGCGTCGCGTTATTTTCAATATTTCACTGGAATTAAGACGCTTCTTTATGATGAAGGTGATCCGCGAAATCCTCCAATGTCCCCCGCAGATCAGTACTACCGCGATAAAGTAATTGATCTTGGACTGCGATTGAAATCTCATCAAAGTTTATCCACTCTGGTGGGGGATATTCTAAGTTCAGACATTTATCAAAAATCCGGGATGAGGGATCTGGAACCTTAGAAAAGTGCTATCATAAAATGGCGAAGACGTTGATGTCCTGTCTTTGAACGTAGTGAGATGAGGGATCTAACATGCGGTTTAACTTGAACTTCAAAATATGTTTGAGCGTTCTTTTCGTAGGGACCAGTGCATGTAGTAATGTGCAGGACTTACCGTTTACCGTTAACGACGCTACATTGAATGTGAATACGGGGCAGAATAGTTCTCTGACTTCGTCAGCGTCACTCGTTCTTGAGCGATACTGTGTTGACTGTCATACTGGACAGCATTCAGCTTGGAAGACATTCACAGATGCTGATTGGATTAAATCGGGCCGTGTTGTTCCCGGAGACCCAGATCATTCTCCGCTATTGGCTCGTGTAAAATATTCCGCCGGAACTGCGGCAAATATGCCGGTGGATCCGACACTATTCAAACAATTTTCTAAGGCCGAGTACGATATCATATACAAGTGGGTTAAACAGATGACTCCATTAGATCTGGCGGCGCCGCAGATTCTCACGAAATCGCCGTCTGGCATAGTAAGTTACGGGGCATCAACTGCTACACTGGCGCTGACGACGGATGAGAGTGCTTCCTGTCGATATTCTCGCACGCAAAATACGCCATTTGATTCTATGACACTGGAGTTTACTGCGTCTGGAGATGGCAAAACTCATCAAGCCGCATTTTCTGGTTTGTCGGGCGGTCAGTCGTATAGTTTTTATATTCGATGCCGCGATACGGTCGGAAATAGTAATTTGAGCGATACCTTGCTTTCGTTTTCGGTTGGCAGTGATACCGTCGCGCCTGTTCTTTCTAGCCTTCAGCCTGCTGGACTTCTTCCGATCGGAACAACACAGGCCACACTTTCTGTCGCAACGAATGAGTCAGCGGTTTGCAAATACTCGAATTCATCTGGAACCGCTTTCTCAAGTATGACCGCACTGAATGCATCTGGCGGTGGTTTGACACATTCAGGAATTCTGAGCGGCCTCTTAAATGGTCAGTCATATGGATACTATGTCCGTTGCCAGGATGGGCTCGGGAATCTTTCGTCTCCAGCGCTTGTGTCCTTTTCGATATTAAGCGATACGACGGCTCCGGTTCTCTCCTCGTTATCGCCGGGTGGGATACTTGCATTTGGTACAACTCAGACTGCTTTATCTGTGGCATCGAATGAAGCGGCGACCTGTCGTTATTCGACGACTTCCGGGACCGCATTTTCATCGATGACTTCCAATTTTACGGCAGCCGGAAATGGCTTGAGTCATTCAGCGAATGTCAGTGGTCTTGTGAATGGGGGATCGTATGCATATTATGTGAGGTGCCAGGATGGCTCTGGAAATTCTTCGTTGGAAGGAACCATCCGGTTTTCAATTGCTGGCGATGCGATGGCTCCCATTGTTTCAAATCCACTACCGAGTGGAACGCTTGCAATTGGCACAACACAGGCGAATCTGACCGTAACTACGAACAAAGCGGCGACATGTCGGTATTCGACGACTTCCGGGACCGCATTCTCGTCGATGACTTCCAATTTTACAGCAGCCGGAAATGGCTTGAGTCATTCAGCAACTGTGACTGGTCTAGCAAATAGTCGATCATATGCCTATTATGTGAAGTGTCAGGACGGTTCTGGAAATACGACGTCCTCGGATACAACGATTTCATTTGCGATCTCGGGGGATACCGTTGCCCCGCAGCTGTCGGCCTTTTCGCCGTCTGGAAATCTTTCAATGGGAACGACGCAGGCAACTCTTTCTCTATCCACAAATGAAGCTTCGACTTGCCGTTACTCAACAACGTCTGGCGCTTCCTTTAGTTCAATGACTTCAAACTTCACTGCTGCGACGAGCGGACTATCCCATTCCGCGACAGTGACGGGTCTTGCAAATGGGAGGTCCTATATTTATTACGTGCGTTGCCAAGACACTTCTTCCAATGTGTCTTCTGAAGGAACGATTAGCTTTTCAGTTTTGGGAGATACAACGGCGCCGAGCTTATCAAGTCTCTTGCCTCAAGGTGCGCTTGCGCAGGGAACTCGCAGTGCTCAACTTTCTGTGACAACTAATGAGTCAGCGACTTGTCGATACTCAACATCGGCCGGAGTGGCGTATTCCGCAATGACTGCAAATCTGACGGCTTCAGCAAATGTACATACCGCCAGTGTTACGGGTCTTACCGATGGGTCGTCGTATTCTTATTATGTTCGATGTTTGGATTCGAGTAATAACGCCAATACAACTGATACGGTTATTTCGTTCACAGTTTCTGGAACCGTAACGGCCAAGCAGACCTTGCAAACATACTGCTTTGGTTGCCATTCAAGTTGGACGAATTATACCGATGCAGATTATCAAAAATTTGGTCTTGTGGTGCCGAAGGATCTGACGAATTCGTTGATCATTCGTCGGGTAAAATATGGAACATCGGTACAGAATATGCCAGCGCCTGTAGGTGGCACAATGTTTACAGCCTTCACCATGGCGGACTATAACTCTTTGTCAAGTTGGGTAACAAACATGTCAACGACTCCCACAGATGTCACTGCGCCTGTCCTTTCCGTGCCCATTCCAGCTGGAGCTCTGCCAGAAAATACAACTCAAACGACCGTTTCCGTAGTGACAAATGAAGCGGCCACTTGCCGTTACTCGAATGTCTCGGGAGTGTCTTATGCGTCGATGACGACCGCGATGACCGCGGATACAGCTAAGAAATTTCACTCAGTTGTGGCCTCGAATCTGCAGAATGGAATGAATTATTTCTTTCACGTTCGTTGTCAGGACTCTGCCGGAAATACTAATTCAAGTGATTATACCATTGCATTTTCGGTTGCTTCCTCGGTCGATAAGACTGCGCCCGCGGTGACGAATCCTCAGCCTTCTGGAGTTTTGGCTGCGGATGCGAGTCAAACGACAATCAATGTCACAACGAGCGAACCCGCTTCATGCCGTTATTCCTCAAACGCTGGAGTGATTTATGCATTGATGTCAGATAGCCTGACAGCGACGAACGGAGGTCTGACACATTCAGCTTTGGTCTCTGGATTGACAGCCGGATCAACCTACAGTTTCTATGTCCGTTGCATTGACTTGGTTGGCAATTACAATTCTGCCGATGCGGCAATCGTCAATTTTTCAGTTAAAGCTCTTTCAGGAAACCTACTTGAGTCTTCGCAGGAAAGTGTGCGACTTGGTGATCGATTCTATGTCAAATCGTTTCTGGATGCGATCTACGGGCCTGCCGGCACCGCAACAACGAAAAGTCTTATCTTGAATGCACTGACCAAATTTGGAGGGCCTTGTGATTTGGCGAGTGAATCTGGGCTCACTTGTACTGGCCTTGATTCGGCTGATCAGTCTGCTCCGGTTCTTCCGGGAACATCTACACCGCGGGAAGGGCAGCGGATGAAGGCGTGTAATGTTTTATCGTTTAATGATACCGCATTGCAGTACGCTATTCGGACGATTACCGGTAAGACAGATTTAGCCTATCTCACAACAACTCCGCTGCCATCAGATTCTGACATACAACTTGCTTATGAGATGTTTTATCCGGGGCGTGGAACAATTGCGTCTTCGACGTTGTCGAAGTTGAAAACTTTAGCGCAAACAGCCCAAGATGCGAAGACTCTAGATCCTTGGAGATATGTGATCTTGGCGCTTTGCTATGCGCCGGACTGGCAAATGCCCTAGTTTAGTAAAACGCATTTGGAGAGAGAGTTATGAAAAAGTGTCATTCAAAAAAGAAGCCAAGAGAGGGATACTCAAGACGTCAGTTTCTTTCTTATCTTGGTGTTGCGAGTGCTTTCTATACCGTTCACAATCCATTGAAGACTTTCTTTAATGGAATTGCGGATGGCCTGATTGCCTCTGCGCAGGCCCAGACGGCGATGCAGGCGAGGAACTATGTTTGTGTGCTCTATGGAGGCGCTCCAACACGTTGGGTTTTCGATAATTTTTTAACTCCGAATGGCCCAGCTGATGGTTTCATCAAGAATAAGTCAGTGAATAACTGGCTGACTGAGGATTACTACTCTGCGGACAGCACAAAGGCGACATACAAGGCCGACAGAATCGATCTTTCCGATGGTCGTGTGATTTATCTTCCTCCTGTTTGGAATGCTGATATTCCTGTCTTTGGTGGCGGGACCATGAAGATGAAAGATCTTTTGGACAACACTATGATCATTCGTGGCGTCAATATGCAGGTGGATATTGGTCATCGAGTCGGTCCAGCACGTGTTCCAAGACCAATATTATCAGGACCGAGCATTTCAGGAATGGTGGCGGACGCATCGTCAGCCCCCATTCAGGCTGTTGGTACAGCATACTATGGATTTAATCACTGTGATCCTGTTAACGGCAGGGCCTATTCCTCTGAAAAAGGGACAGGTGTCACGCTAATTAATGGAATGTCTGATGCAATTGGAAAAGTAATGAGTTCCTTCCAGAATACCGACAGTCAGGTCCTGGCAAATTTATCTAAAATGAATAATTTGAGCCCTCTGATTAAAGCTGCCTTGGATGACCTCGCGGTTTACGCGAAAAGTTCGAAGCCTGGTGCCGATGTTCTTTTCAAAACAAGAGACAATGCCGAAGCCTTGTTTAAGAGATCATTTGGAAATCTTACTGCAGTATACAACGGCTTGGTCGCGAAATATGCGGATCTGGAAAGAAGAGTGGCGCAGCTTACAGTTCCAAATATTCTTCCGGCGACAGGGATAGCCCCTTACAATATTGCTAGCACTGGTTTTAGCACTCTGTTGCCTGGGCAGTTTGCAGTCGCGGAGTTTCTTCTTACCAATGGTTTGAGTTCCACGATCACCATCGGAGGTGATGACGCTCGAGTCGCTGGTTTGATGAGCTATAATGACGAGCATTCGAGCACAGCGCTTAACCGTCAGGGCAGTTTAATTTGTCACACCCATCAGTTTCGTGCTTTGACAACAATGATTGCGGAATTGAAGAGAGCCCTTGGGCCTCAACTCTGGGAACAGACCGTCGTCGAAGTCAGTGCAGAATTCGATAGAGCTCCTCTGGACAATGGCTTAGGCAGTGATCACGCGCCTGAAGCCAATACGATGACGATCATGTCTGGAGCGATTAAGAAGCCTGTCTTCATTGGGAATATTACTGTCGATGGTCGAGGCGCTGGATATACGGGCACTTATGGAAAATCTGCGCCTGTGAGAACAGATTTTGCCAGTGGCATTGTCGTCACGAACGAGCATGTGGCTTCAACTGTCTCAACGGTGGTTGGTACGAAGTCTCCTGTTCGAGCTCCGTCATTAGTTTCGATCGGTTCAAGCGGAGTCAAGAGCTTGGCGGAAGATCCAAAAAACATCGGATGACGATTGCTTTAGAATCGCGCGGGATTGTTTGTCAAATGTGGTGGAACTTGAGCTGCGCCTTCTTTTTTTACGCGATGGAGAGCGCGTTGGAAGGCGTCTCCAGCATCCCTTGATTTTGATGCTTTCGACAAATAAAGAACGCCTTGAGAAAGTGCATAGAAGCATTCCGGGCGCCCCACAAATTCAACGGCATTTTTTACAGCGTTTGCAAGCGCGATCGCGCGAAGGTCTGCATTTCCAATGTCTTCAGATGCGAAAATAACCATGCGACGTGCAATGAATAACGGATCTTCACCACCTTCCCACATGCGCGCCAAGTAATAGAGAGCGTCTTCAGTCTGACCGGATCTCATGCTTTTAATGAACGCAGAAATAACCTGGTAGTGCTGATCACCAGCCTTATCGTAAAACAATAATCGGCCGGCTAAGAATGCTTTAATTTTCCCGATCGAGAAATCTGGAGCGGACAGTTCGAATATCTGAATCGCTGCACGAGCGTCGCCTTGAATCTGTTCAGCGATTAAACCAATCGCTTCTGTCGGGATCGTAGGCAATTTCAGGATTTCGGAAGCGCGATGAAGAATCTTTATGATGTCTTCGTTTTGAAGTTTTTCCAATTGGATAACACGCATCCGTGACAATAATGCGGCGTTAATCTCATACGATGGATGTTCTGTCGTTGCCCCAATTAAGATGATGTCTCCACTTTCGACGCTTGGTAACAGAGCATCCTGCTGTGATTTGTTGAAGCGATGCAGCTCATCAATAAAAACCACTGTGTCGCGATCGTCCTTTTGTTTCCAGAATCTCGCTTCCTCGATGCAGGCCTTCACTTCTTTGATGCCCGAAGTGACCGCACTCAATGAGACGCAGCGTGCTTTGGTATAGTGTCGAATCAACCGAGCGATGGTCGTTTTTCCAACTCCTGGCGGTGCATACAGCAAAAAAGAAAATAGACGATCATTCTTTATGGCATCGTAAAGTGGTTTGCCCTCGCTGAGCACATTCGCGTGGCCCACAACTTCTTCTAAACGCGTTGGTCGTAGTAGTTCCGCCAGAGGAGGCATTAAACCTTTCTCCGAAAATGTCCTGTGAAAAGATAATGAGAAACCAGTGTCGTGAGGAACGAGGACAACAAAATTAATGTTCTCTTTTCGTCAGTCGCCAGAACAATTTTGAGCTCACGACATCGGTGAGTGAGCCGACTCACGAGGCCTGCGACAGTCACTTTCTTTTCGCCAGTCCATTTCGATATCGTTTGAATTATTTCTCGACGATTGAATCTCATAAATGCGTGCGCTGACATTCTGGAATCATTTGGATTTGCGTGATCGAAAATCGTGAGCAAATCGCTGTCGTAAAAATCTGGATAATTTTCCGCATATACCTTTTTCTTCTGCTCGTAGTAGTGGCGCAGAGTAGATTGCAAATATCTTGCATCCGATATCATTCGTCCTTTAGGGGCGGTTACGGATTTTTCTCGGAACTCCGTGCACAGTGTTTCAACATAGTAAAGTTTCTTAAGTGCGCCCCAATCTTTATAAGTATCTTTCCAATTTGATTTTGGGTTGAGCCAAACCGCGAAAGTCTCTGCGAAGTCTTCATCAGGATGGGATTGAGCGTACCACTGAGGAATATTTTGAACAAAATTTCGACTGTATGGCTGAGGGCGATATGATTCCGGTTTGTACTCTTCTTGGGGAGAACCAAAAACTTTCTGCCAGGATTTGCGCTTCGAGACGTTAAATGCGTGGTCGAATGCATGACCAAGTTCGTGGCGCAACAATCGCTCGAAGTCTTCAGTTTCTTCGCCTTCACATTCGAGCATGATTCTTTTTTCTAGCGTCCTTAATCTTGGGTGAGCGAGAAAAAATGGAATGGCCACAGCGCAAATATTGCTGGGTGAAAACCATTCGTCGCCCAGATATATGCGCGGCGAAAAGTGAAGGTTTCGGTTGATGAGCTCATTCAAAACATTTTGGACGATGCCATGAAGAGGCGATGTCTGCAGATCCAGGCCAAGGTCCTTGATGCGCAGATCGAGCAATTCCTCATCTGAATATGTGGTCCAATCATTGTTCTTCATGACTTTAATTCCTAGGTCGAACCTCAAGTCATAGACAAATTGACCAGGACATACCAATGAAAAATGAAGTGGTTATTTCATTATGGTTGCCATGCGAAGAGCCGACCCAGCCTAGGCAAGCTGATGTCGTTTTGCGTAGGCTTTGAATCCAGACAGCAGTGACTTGAAAGAATCAATAACGTAGAGGTCTTCTTGTAAATGGTGGATTTCAAAATACTTATTCGCGACAGCCTCAAAATCCCAAGGCAAAAGATTTGGCTTTCCGCTCACTGAGTACAGGACTTCCTCTGGTGATGAGAGAATTCCCGAACCATAAATCCTCAGGCCTGACGGTTTTTGGATTAATCCAAATTCTACACTAAACCAATAAATTCGCTGCAATTGGGTAATTTGTTCAGCTCTCGCTTTTAGTGCAGTTTTTCCAAAAAATTCATAGAATTCTGCAAAAGTCGAATTTGTAATGAGCGGCAAGTGCCCGAAAATATCATGAAACATATCGGGCGATGGTGTGTATTCGAGCTCTTTTCGCTCACGAATGAAATCCGTGCAGGGAAATAATTTCTGCGAAAGGCATTCAAAAAACTCTTTCTCGGGAACCAAGCCTTCTACTCGAGTGATCTTCCAGCCGGTCGATTTTTCAAGTGCTTTACTGACGTCCTTCAGTCGAGGGATACGATCAGCCGGAAGTTTCAATACTTCTAGCGCGTCCAGAAACTCTTCAGTTGCGCGTGAAGGCAGCGCTTCCATTTGGCGTTTGAACATGATCGCCCAGGTTTCATGTTCTTCGTCAGTATAGTGAGGAACGGGCACTAGTTCGAGGTGAGGTTGATGTCCCGAAGAGATTATCACATCGGCGTCGCGATACTGATCGGTCACCGCTTTCATGGTCCGTGGGGCGGGCTTTTTTTGTTGCACGATTTTCCCCTCCTTCTCGACTTTCATTCTGCGCTATATTGAGTATACCAGACAAAGGTTTTTAATTGATCTGTGAGAAAGCGTTTTCGATGAAATTTCAAAGCCTTACCAATAAATTCATACCTTCAGACTCTGCCGACGGCAACGCAGTGCTGGTGCTGGTTCACGGCAGAACCGGTAATTTGCGGTCGCTTGAGTGGTTTGCAAAAAGGGCTACGGTTCCAAAATTATCATATTTGATTGTTCAGGCTCCGTATGTTGATCAGCGTCCGGATCAAAAAGATCTTGGATATTCATGGTATTTGCAGAGCCGGGAGGGAATTGACCAGGGTCGGGAAAAACTACTCGGGGTCATCGCAGAGCTTGAGGCTGCGGGATATTCACCGAGGGATATTTACTTTCTTGGATTCTCTCAGGGAGCTGCCATGAGCCTGGATATCGCCTTGCGATCACCGCAAGTTTTTGGGGGATTCATTTGTGTTTCGGGGCTTTGCGTTCAGGCAGATACTTATCCAGCAGCTCTTTCTGCTGTTGCGAAGAAACAGAGAATTTTGATCACACATGGTACGCGTGACGAGATCATCTCTTTAGAGTATGCGCAGAAAACATTTGAGCCATTGGAGTCAGCGAGTATTCCTTTTGAATTGAAGGTCTATGACAAGCCTCATTCTTTCAAGATGAATGAAGAAATTCCAGAAATTGAAAGCCGACTTCGTGACTGGATGGGGTTGTGAATATCTATAACTTTTTGGCGTTGACGTCAGCGCTTGCCTTTTCCTCAGCGAGTATTGTTTTTACGCTTTTTGCTCGTAAACTTTCGGTCATGTGGATCAATGCGTTCAAGAGTGTGGCGGCATTGATTGCGTTTTTTATCGCTTTTCTCGTAACAAAAGATTTTTCAGTTGTTCCCCGGGGAATCAGCGTGATGTGTTTCTTCTTGAGTGGATTTCTAGGCCTTAATGCGGCGGATTTTTTTATGGTCAGGGCATATCGCGTGATGGGGCCTGCGCGAGCTTTGATGATTTTCAGTTTTCAGCCTTTGTTTCTGGGCCTATTTGCCTTTTTTCTTTTTGGGCAAGAGGTTCCAGTGCATAAACTTTTTGGAATTTTCTTCATGATCAGCTGTGTGTTGTGCATAGGGTATGAAAGATTTCGAGTCGATAGAAAGTGGCAGTTCGAAGGTCCAGTGCTTGCGTTTGTCGCCCTTATCTTGGATGGGTGCGGAATCCTCTTAACTCGCGAAGCTTTTCAGCTTGATGCATCGGTAACGGTTTTGGAGGCAAATTTTTATCGCTGCGTTGGCTCTTGTTTTGGGTTTGTTGTGATCAGCCAGTTTTATCGAATCGATCTTTCAAGAAAATTTTTTAGGTTGAGTACTCGTGCTCGTATTCTCGTAGCAGCGGGCGGGCTCATCGGAACATTTGTGTCGTTGTGGATGTATTTGACGGCCATCAGCAAAGGGCATCTCGCAACTGTGTCTGCAATCGTCGGTACAGCGCCCGTTTTTGCAGCTATTTTTGAATCAATTGTCACAAAGAAAAAGCCCTCGATCTATTTGGCTATAGCCAGTATTCTGTTTGCGACAGGATTTTATTTCGTTCTTCGAGGGTAGTTCATGGGGATGAAAGTTCGGATTGATCATCTAATAGTTGCGAAGTGGCGCGAGCTCGTTCGATTTCCAGATTGGAATAATATGCGGATGCGCGCAAAGCTTGATACAGGCGCGCGTTCATCAGCTATTCATGCAGAGAAATATGAGATCAAGAGGCTCCAGTCTTCTGCGACTCGAATTATCAATGAAGAAATTGAAATGGAAATTCGATTGGGTTCAAAAATCGTCACAGTTACGGCCCCGATTCTTGAATATCGCAATGTTAAAAACTCCGGCGGCAAGATCGAAGAGCGCCCATTTATTGAGACGACAATCGAGGTCGCCGGCATTCAATGCCCAATTGTTTTAAGTGTGACGAATCGAAAAAGCATGAGGTTTCCATTGCTACTCGGACGAACCTTTTTGGGAGGCCGATTTCTGGTCGATTCCAGTGGAAAATCGGACGGTTGACCTTCCTGTTAATCGTTGATTTAGAACTTGAATTTAGAGCTTATCGCTCCTATGAATGGCCAACATTCAAGAAGGAGTTTTATCTATGCGAAATTGTTTTTTAATCATGCTGACCCTTATTTCGATTGGTTGCACTCAAGCTCCAGTCGGTTCCAAACAGCGTCCGTTTACGATGTACTTTGTGCCTTCCAGTGATGCCCAAGGTATTCTGGCGAGCGGAACGCAGATCGCAAATTATGTCTCGAAAGCGATCTCTCAAAAGTTGTATCAGAAGGATACTGGATTCTATGTGAAGGCAGCTGTGCCAACAAGCTACGTGGCCGTTGTAGAGGCCTTCGGAACAAACAAGGCTGACTTTGCGGCGTTGACGACCTTCGCTTATATCCTTGCTAAGGATTTCAAAAAATACGATGTCGAGGCGATTCTCTCAATTGAACGTTATGGAAATGAGAGAACCTACAAAGGACAAATCATCACGCATAAGGACAGTGGAATCAAATCTCTTGAAGATTTGTCGGGTAAGAAATTTGCGTATGTTGATCCTGCTTCTACGTCTGGATTCATCCTCCCGGCGCAGATGTTCAAGGACAAAAACATTAAGCTTGGCGAAACGATCTTTGCTCAGAAGCACGATAACGTAGTGACGATGGTTTATAATAAGCAGGTTGATGCAGGCGCAACGTTTTATCAGTCGCCAAAGGTGAGCGAGGTTAATGGTAAAACAGTGACCGAAATTAATGATGCGAGAGCGAGAGTCAAAGCACAGTTTCCGGATGTTGAAGACAAGGTAAAAATTATTGGTTTTACTCAAGACGTCCCGACAGAGCCATGGGTTTTGCGATCACATCTGCTGAAAGATGAGGCACAGAATTCTCAGCTGAAAACATGGATTAGCGATGCATTGATTGAATATGCGAAGACGACCGAAGGCTTGGCGACAATTAAGGCGCTCGCTATGGGCACTGGAATATTTCCTGTGAATGATTCTCACTACGACTTGGTTCGAAAAATTATCAAAGATTCGAATCTTGATGTTGTGAAGTTGTCTTCAAAATAAGTAATTAAATTTCATCTCAGCGCTGCCAGCAAAACTTGGCAGCGCCTCTTTATATCTCGAAAGATACTCTTAGAATATTGAACTGGACTTGCAGTAGCGACCGTTGCAGCAACAACCGCTTTGTTCGCAGACTCGAGAAGCTCGGCAGATGTTCTTTTGACTTTTGCTCCTATGTCGAGCATGGCCGATTGTTTTTGATACTCTGCTTTTAGTCGAGGATGTTCATCCTGATTTTTTTTCAACCAGAGATAGTTTACTAAAAGAGAGGGGGGAATAAGTGCGAGCATAACAAAACTGCCGGAGGGAATGACGGAAGCCTGCGACACGAGAAGCATGCCTATAAACTTTGGAATATTTCTGATGATAGCGGGGATTTCTCTTTCTGTGCTATCTCCTGGTAATCCAGTGTCAATGACCCGATCTCCAATTGTGACTTTAAATGTTCCGGCATTCATGCCGACGGAATCTCGTAATCGGGGAATCCGTCCCATCACAGTGGATAGAACTCTATCGCCATAATTCAGAACAGTGAGTTGATACCAGACGTAAGCAGTCGTTAAGACTTCCAAATGGTTGGGTGAGTGATTAATTCCAGCAACGACGAAACCCATGGGAAGGGCAATGGCGAGTCGCTTTAGAGATTCCCAAGCGAAGACCTTGGATTTTACAACGTTTTCGTAGGTCTTTGAATGGCTGCAGATGATCAGCGCAAACAATCCGTTGGCAATCGCTGGCACCAAATGAAATTTGTCTGGCAAAAAGATTCCTGTGAGGAGGACGCCCATTAAAAACTGCAGAGTCGAACTATTGGCAGCCAGCTTCCAATGAGCAGAGTCCGCGACAACATATTTAGCTCGCCCCCAGGTCTTCAAATAATCTGGATTTGGCATAAAATTCTTAAAGAATTTTATCTGCGGCGCGTAGCTGCCAGAAGTGACCTGGTGTTGTTCATCAAGAGTGAGTGCCAAAGCTCTTTGGCCGTCGTTGATTTGAATTGTGGCAATATATCGCGCCAGAGAGGCTTCGAAGCGACTCAGATCTAATCCACGATTTACGTTGAGAGGAGCATTTAAAAAAATCACCGGGCATTCGAGATCTTTCGCTTTTTTTGTTTTTCTTTGAACCCCGCTCGAATATTTTCCAAAGACAAGTCGCTCTTTAGGAGGGCTATCGGACGCAAGTAGTCTCGCAGTGATTCTTTCATGAATTCTTACTGAAGGATTGTCTTTGATTTCATTGGCGGCAACAGCAGCCTCCGGATTATAGCTACTATATAGTTTTTCATCATAGAGCGAGCGATACGATTTGATGGTGCCATCATCATCTCTAAATATTCCGACAAGGCCGCGTCGAATATCTGCTAAAAAAAGGCCGCGATCGCCACTGTAAAACTCCTGCAGCTCTCGATTCAGAATTCGAGTAAAAGCCTCCTCCATCTCCATGATTCGCTCAACGCTTGGAAGCCGTAAACGCTGCTCGGAAAGTCGTGTTTCAAACGGAGCGGAATACGCTTCCCACGGATGCTGAAAATCGATTTCGTGGCTTGTCTCTAGACCTTCGTGGGAAGTGGCCAAGTCATTCTCGTCCGCCAGCAAAGACGTTTGAGAAATGAGGAATAGGAAAAGGACTATCAGACGGTGGCTAGGCCTGACGCGAAGGGGCTTTATCGAACAATTCCTTCGTATAGAAAACATAAATAAATCAACGGGTTAGCAAACAGTACTCAGGAGGGAGAAATACTTCTTAGCGGTCAAAAATTGTATTCGTCAAGTTAAAGAGTGTTAAGACTTAGCGGCCTAAGTCTCGCTGGATAGCTTAAGCAAATTCACATAGTCTCTAGAAATGTCACAGTGGCAGTCTCAAATTGATGTGACGTCTGAAGAGTATAAGACGAATCAAAAATTTCATCTGGATTTGCTTTCGCAATGGAAGGACCGCTCATCCAAGGTTGCCGAGGGCGGGGGAGAGGGTCTTCGACGAAAGCATGAGTCTCGGGGCAAGCTGTTCGTGAGAAGCCGCGTTAAACGGCTTCTTGATCCTGACTCCCCATTTTTGGAAATCGCGCCGCTTGCGGCTTGTGATGTCTACGATAATCAGGCCCCAGCAGCGGGGATTGTTGCGGGAATTGGGCGAGTATCGGGCCTCGAAGTGATGATTATTGCGAATGATGCCACCGTCAAGGGAGGCACCTATTTTCCTCTGACAGTGAAAAAGCATCTGCGCGCGCAGGAAATCGCCCGTGAAAATCAGCTGCCCTGTGTATATCTTGTGGATTCTGGAGGAGCATTTCTTGCGTTACAGGCAGAAGTATTTCCAGATCGAGAGCATTTCGGACGTATTTTTTACAATCAGGCTTTAATGTCTGCGGAAGGCATTCCGCAAATTTCTGTTGTGATGGGGAGTTGCACAGCGGGCGGTGCATACGTGCCAGCCATGAGTGATATCGTGATCATGGTCAAAAATCAGGCGACGATTTTTTTGGGAGGCCCTCCGTTGGTGAAGGCTGCGACTGGCGAGGAGGTTGATGCTGAAACGTTGGGTGGTGCTGAAGTTCACAATCGGAAGAGTGGGGTTTCGGATTTGATGGCAGACAACGATGAGCATGCGCTGCAGTTGGCGCGGCGTGAAATCCGACATCTCAATCGGCGGAAAAAAATTTCATTGGCTATTGAAAAACCTCGCGACCCTGAGTTTGATGCATCTGAAATTTATGGAATTCTTCCTCAGGATCTTCGAACTCCATTTGATGTGAGAGAAATTTTGGCGAGAATCTTGGACGGCTCTGAGCTTGATGAGTTCAAGCCGTTGTATGGTTCGACGCTTGTTTGTGGATTCGGTCGATTGCACGGCTACCCTGTTGGAATCATCGCAAACAACGGGATTTTGTTTTCTGAAAGTGCTTTGAAAGGCACTCATTTTGTTGAACTTTGTTGTCAGCGAAAGATTCCACTTCTCTTTTTTCAAAATATCACGGGGTTCATGGTGGGCTCGAAATATGAGAGTGGGGGCATAGCCAAGGATGGGGCTAAACTCGTCTCTGCTGTCTCGGCGGCGTGTGTTCCAAAAATCACAACAATCATTGGTGGTTCGTTTGGAGCTGGAAATTACGGCATGTGTGGCCGTGCGTTTCAGCCGCGTTTTTTGTTTATGTGGCCGAATGCAAAAATTTCTGTGATGGGTGGGGAGCAGGCCGCATCCGTTTTGTGGACAGTCAAAAATAAGAATGATGGCTTCACAGAAGCAGCATTTAAGTCCGAAATTCTTGAGAAATATAATACAGAAGGTTCGGCATATTTTTCATCAGCCAGATTATGGGATGATGGAATCATTGACCCCGCAGATACTCGACGCGTTTTGTCTTTAGCGTTGTCAGCAACTTTGAACGCGCCGATTGAAGAAACTAAATTTGGTGTGTTTAGGATGTGATCTATGGCTGTCGTTATATCAGAATCAAAAAATTGTGTACTTTATGTGACGATTAATCGTCCAGAAGTCAAAAACGCTATGAATGAAGATGTCATAGCGTCTTTGACGGAAATCTTTCGTAAAATTCCTGACGAAGTGCGAGCTGTTGTTTTGCGAGGCAGTGGCGAGTTCTTCTGCGCTGGCGGGGATCTTCAGTGGATGAAGAGTGCTGTAAAAAAAACGCCAACGGAAAATGAAAAGGATGCTTTGAACCTTGCGAAGATGATTCGAGCTGTTGACGAATGTCCAGTGCCACTCATCACCCAAGTCCGAGGAGGAGCTTTTGGAGGAGGCGTAGGTTTGGTGGCGGCGAGTGATATCGTCATTGCGGATGAGCATGCGCTGTTTTCGTTGTCTGAAGTGAAATTGGGCTTGATCCCGGCGACCATAGGACCAGTTGTCTTAAGAAAGATTGGAGTCAGTGAGGCACGTCGCTTTTATCTCACGGGGATGAGGTTTTCTGCTGCTATCGCTAAAAATATCCACTTGGTTCATGAAGTCGTTCCAGCTTCAACTTTTCTGTCTGTAACAAATCACTATTTGACGGAGCTGAGTTCGGCTGGACCTGAAGCTGTGCGTGTTGGCAAAAAACTCATCCGCGATATTCAAGGCAGCTCACTTTGGTCGGTTGATATCAGTGAATCCACATCCAAGATTCTTTCTGAAATTCGGGTAGGATCTGAGGCGCAAGAAGGAATGGCAGCTTTTTTTGAAAAACGATCGCCGTTATGGAAGCAAAATCTGATTTGATCCTGTACATAGCAAATCGAGGTGAAATCGCACGTCGCATTATTAAATCGGCGCGACGACTCGGGTTTAAGACCGTCGTCGGGTATTCGGACCAAGATCGAGAATTGCCATTTGTGCAAGAAGCGGACGATGCCGTTGCTCTGGGAGGCGAAGAGTCTAAGGACACATACCTGAATATTCCAAAAGTCATTGCTGCGGCAAAGAAAATGAGAGCCAGTCACTTACATCCGGGTTACGGATTTTTATCTGAGAATTCGGCCTTTGTTGATCATGTCGCAAATGAGAAAATTATTTTTGTCGGACCTCCCTCAAGTGCGATGCGATTATTGGGGGATAAGATCGGTTCGAGACGATTTTTGCAGGGACTCGGTGTTCCGCTTCTTCCCTACTATGATGGTGACGATCAGACTGAGGCTCGCCTTCAAAATGAAGCCGAGTTGTTGGGCTTCCCAATTCTTATTAAGCCGTCTGCGGGTGGTGGTGGAAAGGGCATGGTCAAGGTGTCCGAGCCGCAAGAATTTCTTGAGGCCTTGCGATCTTCAAAACGAGTCGCTCAGTCCGCTTTTTCTGATGACCGAGTCTTTTTGGAGAGATTCATCGAGAAGGGTCGGCATATCGAGGTACAAATTCTGCGGGATCACCATGGGCAAACATTTATAGTCGGAGAAAGAGAATGCAGTGTTCAAAGGGCGCATCAGAAGGTGATCGAAGAAGCTCCTTGCGCTTATCTTCCAGACTCTGTTCGAGAAATTATTTTTGATAGTTCCAGGAATATGGCGGATGCGTCGGGATATATTTCCGCGGGCACCGTTGAATGGATTTGGGACGGAAAAAGCGGGATATATTTTTTGGAGGTAAATGCAAGGTTGCAGGTGGAACATCCCGTGACTGAAGAAGTGTGGGGGGTCGATCTGGTGGAAGCGCAACTTAAAGTGGCGCTGGGTGAGAAGATCGAATGGAATTTGAGTGGGCCGCGAGGGCATGCGATTGAGGCACGAATCTGCGCAGAGAATCCTGCAGAGGGATTTATGCCGAGTGGTGGGCCAGTTTACAAGCTGAGTCTTCCGCCTGAAGCTCGTTGCGACTTCGGCTATATGGAGAAAAATTCTGTTCCAAGCCAGTTTGATTCGATGATGGGCAAGGTGATCTGTCATGGTGAAAATCGGGATGATGCACTAAATAAGTTAAGTTTATCGATTCAGAATCTTTTGATCGTCGGCCCGAACACTAATAGAGCGTATATTCTTCAGTTGCTTAACGATCCTCAGATTAGATCTGGAAACTTGTGGACGAGAATGCTTGAAGAAATTCCTCCTGCATTTTGTGCGCCTGAAGGGTTTCGACTGTTAAGAGATCTTGTTGCGCCTGCGGCTCTCGAACAAAATTTCGATGACGATCGAGATCTTTTTTCACCCTGGGGTGAAATGGGTAGCGATGATGAACAAAACGCATATCTTGAGGTTTTCGATTTTGGGGATAAGAGATTTTTTCATTCGAGATTTTTTGATTGGTCTTCCAAGCGAGTCAGAAACAACGCGAAGATGAGTGACGTTGGGTCGAGCGATCAGTCAGAGCTCAGAAGTCCATTGCCCGCTCGAGCGATCAAGATTCTTGCGACAAATGGTATGCATTTGAACAAGGGTGATCTGGTGATGATCGTTGAAGCTATGAAGATGGAAATAAAAATTAAATCACCGCGTGCTGGCCGAGTAAAAGAAATTCTCGTGGTGGAAGGTGATCGAATTCCTGTCGATGCCCTTTTGATGACTTGGATGGAGGAGCAAACCAAGTGAGCGATAATCAAATAAAAATTGTAGAAGTTGGTCCGCGAGATGGCCTTCAGAATGAAGCCAAAACTCTCGTAGTGGCTGATCGCGTGCAACTTATAGAACAACTCGTGGAAGCGGGGCTCTGTTTTCTGGAGGCTGGAAGCTTTGTGTCGCCAAAGGCAATTCCTCAGATGGTTTCTTCGGAAGAGGTTGTAGATAAAACTCGATTGTTGAAAGCAGATCTCAGTTTTCTCGTTCCGAATATGAAGGGTCTGGAGCGGGCACTGGCGGCGGGAGTTAAATCAATTGCGGTCTTCACAGCGACGAGTGATGCGTTTAACCAAAAAAATATTGGAATGAATGTCGATGAATCTTTCAAGATACTCGGTGACGTTGTTCCGGCGGCTCAAAAATTAAAAATGCGAGTTCGAGGGTATCTTTCAACCGCATTTGGCTGTCCTTACGAAGGAGTTCAGAACGTTCAGGTAGTCGATTCGTTGGTACGTCAACTTTTTGATCTAGGCTGTGATGAGGTGTCGGTGGGTGACACAATTGGCGTGGCTCACCCCCATCAGGTCAGCGAACTTTTGAAAATTCTCAGTCGCAATGGCTCATATGGTTCTCGTTTAGCCTTACATTTTCACGATACCCGAGGAATGGCTCTGGTAAATATCAAGACCGCCTTGGATTTTGGGATTCGAATCTTTGATTCGTCGATAGGCGGATTGGGGGGCTGCCCCTATGCTAAAGGCGCAAGCGGAAACGTCGCAACCGAGGAGTTGATATGGCTCTTTGATGGCCTTGGCTTAAAGACCGGGGTTTCGCTAGAAAAACTGTTGAAGATTGCCGCGTGGGTTGAGGAAAAAGTAGAAAGGCCATTGAAAGCAAAGCTTTACCTTTCAAAGCCGAAACAAATTTACTATTTTAGTCGCTAAAAGCTGTTGCTAAATGCAAAGCCGTAAGGAAAGAGGATTCTATGGAAGATAACAGAAATGAACGTAATGAGAACCGTCAATACCGACCGCATAATAGGGATAATCGAGATCGAAATCCTCGTTTTCGTCATCACAGAGAAGGCGGCGGCAGCAACCATTCTGGACGACGACCCCAGCGACCCTTGCTAACCAGCAGTATAAACGGAGCCGGCTTGGCATTGATTGCGCTGTTTGTTCTCGATCGTGTGGCAGATCCTGTTTTGTCCCTTCGATTAGGTTATGCAGTTGCAGCTTTTTCTGCATCAGCTCTGGTTTCATATATCGCTCAGCGAGTGAAACCTTTGATTGTTGAATTGGTATCGGATGGTTTGTTTTTAATTGGAGCACTTGTTTTTCTTTACGTAGGGCTTCGTTTTAGCGGTTTTGTAACATTTTAATGTCGCATTCTGCTTGATGCTCGGATGGCGGAACTGGCAGACGCGCAGGTCTCAGAAGCCTGTGGGAGTAATCCCGTGGAGGTTCAAGTCCTCTTTCGAGCAGATTAGTTGCTAATACTGGCTTCAGTCTTTGACCTCTAAATCTACGTAAATTGCATAATGATCACTGAAGCCCACGCGATCTGGGTTTCTCTCTGCGTGGTTGTAACGATGTGGGACAAGTGTTCCATTTGCCTGCACTGACAATCCCCTGGGTGCATGAATACGAAACGATAGAACATCGAGTACAAGCCCAACGTTGCCCAGTAATTTTTCATTCACGAAAAATCGATCGAGAGAATTCCATGTTCCCTTGTAGTTGTATGTTCCGTTTGGAATCGTAATGGTGCCACGCTCTCGGTTTCTATAAACTTGCTCGACGTCGAAGATTCTTTGAGTGCCTTGTACTGGACTCAGAAGTTCATCTGTAAATGGATTGGGGCTGTCGGCATCAATAGTATTGAAATCTCCCATGGAGATGACTCTTGCCTCAGGATTTTTCTCTTCTCGTGACAACATGAGGGCTTTCAGCGCCTTCGCGGCTGCGACGCGGGGTGCGGAGGTCGGAGCAAGTTGAGATGGCCAGTGGTTTACAAATACATGCAGGTCATATTTTTTATTCACGCGAAAAACAAGTTCGAGAATATTTCGTGTCGGATGCCCTTTAAACTCCGGGCCACTTAGCACATGCTCTTCTCGTTGAATGAGTTGTAGCCCTGGAATATCTTGATACAGAACTCCAACATCAATGCCTCGGGCATCTGGGCTGTTGGTCAGATCGATCCCATCGTACTGAAGACGCATTCCGACACGATGGGCAACGTTCGCATTTTCCAGTTCGACAACTCCTAAAATGCTCGGCTTTTGGGGTAAAGAGACATCAGATCCAGGCAGAACGACCTTGGCGATCTGATCCATTTTTAATGCAAAGCCTTCATGCGTCCAATCGACTTGTTTTCGAAATAACTCTGCCGTCATGAGTGTCGCCGGAGGTTGGTCTCGAAATTCATTCGGGAGGAATTCAGTGTCGTTTTTTCCTCTGTCTCGCACGGTATCAAACGCATTTTCTAAATTCCAGCTCGCTATCGTAAGTCTCTTGGCGCAGTCGTCAGCAGCGTACGTGGACAAGCTTGTGGTCAGCAGAGCAACAATGGAAATGAATTTGCGTAAAATCATTTGAACCCCTCTTGAGACTAAGCTCCACGATTCGAAAAATGATGTCAGCAAAAAGTTGGGTTGGGTCTAAGAATTTAATCTGCGCAACTGAAGTTCAGGGAAGAGGAGAATGATTCTGTAGTGGTCACTTGAATAGTGAGTTTTTTTTCGCCGACGATTCCGGTGTTTGAAGTCATGTCGCTTGTGGATGATCGAGACAACGCGAGATCAATGGGCTTAGTCGGAAAATTCTTTGTGTCATCGCTTGGTTTGAGATCGGGAAGCAGGCTTTGGAGTGCATCGAAGCCGGGAATCCAAAATCCATAGTCAATCATGTCATTCGAGTAGGATTGCGCTCCAGAAGTCATTGTGAGAGCGATGCTGCGTCTATCCGAAATATTCCAGTTTATGGATGTCGAAGAAACGGGTGATTTAATACAAATTATGTTATTTGCGCTTGGCGGTGTTGATGAAAAAAATCCGTGAGGAATTGAAAGAGGTTTCGATAAAGTGATGGGGTGATTTTTGGAAGTGATGAGAATCTCTTTTCCGTCCATGTCTGAAAAGATTACGTTAGAGATTCCAATGCCGTAGTTCGAGCCTCCGATTTTAAAGCTCAGATCAGCAAGCTCACCAGACGAGTTGTTCTGTGCCGAGATCACAAGCATGGAATCGCCGACCACGTTTTTTGTAAAGTCACGACGGAGCGCGATCTGAATCGCAGAATTTTGAATCTGACCAAGTGGCGGAGAGATTGACCATTGCTCATTAACGTTCAGGGTGTTTTCCTTTCCACAGCTGATCAACAGGCAAAAGCCCAGCAACAAAGGCCAGCTTGTGAGGAATCCCTTCATATGGCTGGTTAAGAGCAATTACCGTGCCATGTCTTGGTTCAGTAACCTTTTGAATTCATTGTATTTTCTCGCGCCATGATGACTGAGTGGGACATCAAAGCCCGTCGATATCGCCTCCCCAACCAAGCGCCCCGCCTAATCAGGTTCCTTCCGGTATTCCGAAGGTACCAGGTACTCCTGGTACCGTAATTTAGTACCGGGAGTACCTGGTACCAGATTTTACGGAGGGCGATTATGGTGCGGTGGGTAATGGCTCGGGCGTGACAGATGGAGAAGCTTTAGGAGAAGTCTTGTTTGCTGTAGCATCCAGCTGAATTTTGAGCGATCGGACTTCTTTGAGAAGCTCCTGAAATTCAGAACGATCCTTCGGAACTGTTGTCATTCCGACTTTTGAAAACAGATATGAATTGTCGCGGCCAAGTTCATAGGCCTCTAAAAAAGACTCTCGCTTATTTTCGAGATCTCCGTAGCAGAATCGATCTGGATCAGCGCCGTAGGTGCCAGACTCAAAGTCTTTCAGACCTTTTTCAAAGCCCCCGCGAAAAGAACAGTCAATATTTGCTATCAGTTGGAGAACCAAAATTGTAGCAAGCATAAACTATTCTCAATAGCGGTAATGATCGGGCTTAAATGGGCCATCCGTGTTAACGCTCAGATACTTCGATTGCTTAGCGGTCAATTTTGTTAAATGCACGCCGAGTTTGTCGAGGTGAAGTGCAGCAACCTTCTCGTCGAGATGTTTTGGCAAACGATAAACATCAATTTTTTTGTAAGTTGATGAATTTGTGTAAAGCTCAATCTGAGCCAAGACCTGATTTGTAAACGACGAGCTCATCACAAAAGATGGATGTCCGGCAGCGCAACCCAGATTCACGAGTCGACCTTTAGCGAGGACGATCACCTTTCGCCCATCTTTTAGCGTGTGAATATCGACTTGAGGCTTCACTTCTTCTTGTGTTGAATTTTTGTTGAGCCAAGCCATGTCTATCTCGATATCAAAGTGGCCAATATTGCAGACAATAGCGCCATCCTTCATCTTTGAAAAATGCTTATCCGTAATGATATCGCAGCAGCCCGTCGCAGTGACGAAAATATCGCCTTGAGAAGCGGCCTCTTCCATCGTCACAACTTCAAATCCTTCCATTGAAGCCTGAAGAGCACAAATTGGATCGATCTCCGTGATGAGAACCCTGGATCCATAGGATCTCATTGAGTGAGCGCAGCCTTTGCCAACATCACCATATCCAGCGACGACCACGACTTTTCCTGCCAGCATCACTCCGGTAGCGCGCTTAATTCCATCAGCCAGAGATTCTCGACATCCATAGAGGTTGTCGAATTTTGATTTCGTTACAGAATCGTTTACGTTGATGGCGGGTACTTTAAGTTTGCCCTTCGACAACAAAGTTTGAAGATTATGGACGCCCGTCGTTGTTTCTTCAGACAGTCCAATAATTTTCTTCATCTGATCCGCAAATCGATCTTCATGCATCATGTTGGTGAGATCTCCACCATCGTCAAGAATCAGATTGAAGCCTTCCTTACCCCAGCCGGTAATCGTCTGTTCGATGCACCAGATGGCTTCTTGCTCGGTCTCTCCCTTCCAGGCAAATACAGGAATGCCGGCAGCAGCAATCGCGCAGGCTGCTTGATCTTGGGTTGAAAAGATATTGCAAGACGACCAACGAATTTTTGCTCCAAGATGAACAAGCGTCTCAATCAGAACGGCGGTCTGAATCGTCATGTGAAGACAGCCAGCGATGCGTGCGCCCTTCAGCGGCTTCTTCGCACCAAATTCTTTTCGCAGCGCCATCAATCCAGGCATTTCTGTTTCAGCAATTTCGATCTCCATTCGTCCCCAGCGAGCGAGTTCCTCGAAACGTTTTGGATTTTCCATCGCTTCTCTGCACACGCGATAGTCTGCGGCGTATGCATCCAATTTTGGTAGCTCACGCATTTTGGTATTCACTCGTTCCGATTTATTTGCTTTCATAATGCCTCTACTGCCTCCGAATGACGAAACTCTCGATTCTAAAATTACATAATTTCAGACGTTTAATAGTCTCTTAAGTTCATCTTTTCGATCAAGTCTTTCCCAAGGGAAACTTGAATTGCCGAAATGGCCATATGACGCGGTTTCCGAGTATATCGGACGAAGTAAGTCGAGAGTCTTAATAATTTGTGCGGGCTTCAACTGAAAAATTTCGCGCACGGCATTCTCGATTTTCGCCTCTTCAACTTTGGCAGTTCCACTGCAACTGACGAGCACGGAGACCGGCTCAGCTACACCAATCGCATAGGCCAATTGCACAAGGCATCGTGATGCCGCACCAGAGGCTACAATATTTTTTGCGATATAGCGCGCCATATAAGCCGCAGAGCGATCTACTTTCGAAGGGTCTTTGCCAGAGAAAGCTCCGCCACCGTGGGGCGCTGCGCCACCGTATGTATCCACGATGATCTTTCGGCCAGTAAGTCCGCAATCACCTTGCGGGCCTCCAATCACAAATCGACCAGTAGGATTTATTAAGTACTTCGTATCTTTTGTAAGAAGATCAGCCGGCAATGCTTTTTTTACGACCGACTGAATGACAGCATCACTCAGGGTTGCGTGAGATACCCCGTCTTTGTGTTGCGTCGAAATCACAACAGTGGTGATCTTCGTCGGGCGACCGTTTTCATACTGAAGCGTGACCTGGGATTTTCCATCCGGAAGAATAAAGTCGAGTTCTTTGCTCTTTCGCACTTGAGAAAGGCGGCGAGTCAATTGATGAGCATACTGAATGGGAGCGGGCATTAGCTCTGCTGTTTCGTCACATGCAAACCCAAACATCAAACCTTGATCCCCGGCACCTTGCTCCTTGAATAGTCCTTCACCCTCACTCACTCCCATCGCGATATCCGGAGACTGCTTGTCGATCGAAGACACAACGGAACAGGTATTGTAATCGAATCCCATTTTGGAATCGTCGTATCCAATTTTCTTGATCGTATTTCGTACAATTTCTGGAAAATGAACATAACAGCTTGTTGTAATTTCTCCAGCGATGAGAGCAAGTCCGGTTGTCACCAAAGTTTCGCAAGCGACGCGGGCCTTCGGATCTTGAGATAGAATTGAATCCAATACGCTGTCAGAAATTTGGTCGGCAATCTTATCTGGGTGGCCTTCAGTTACCGATTCAGAGGTGAATAAAAAAGATCTTTTGCTGTTTGTTGCATCTAGTGTCATATGTCTCGGACAATAAGACGAGAGGCAAGGTAGCGTCTAGACCAATTATTTTAGTTTTTCTTTTCGGGGGGTGCTTGCGAGAACGAATCATCATCGCGCTATAAATTTTGAGAAAGATGTTGATGCTCAACTGTCAGCGTATAGGCCTGAGAACTGAGTTTTGAGAGGCGTTTCCCCAAATTTTCAGCAATAAATACGGATCGATGTTTGCCCCCTGTGCAGCCAACGCCGATTGAGAGATAGGTTTTGCCTTCAGAAGCATAGTGGGGGATCAGAAACTCCAAATAATCTGATGTTCGGCTGATGAACTCTTCTGTCCGAGGATCCGTTCTGAGGAATGTTCCTACTTCTGCGTCAAGGCCGGTGTGTTGTCGAAGCAATGGTTCAAAATGAGGATTGTTTAGAAATCTGACGTCAAAAAGCAGGTCACAGTTTTTCGGAGGACCGTATTTAAATCCAAAAGAGACAATTCGAATTTGTAATTTATTTGTTCCAGGAGCGGCGTATTGTTCGATCATTCGGCGTTTTAGAGTGTGGACATCCATATCTGATGTGTCGATCAGCGTGGTGGCCAGATCCTTGAGCTCGCTAAGAAGTTGGCGCTCTTTATGGATGCCTTCGGAAATATTTTGAGGACTCAATGGATGTTTTCTTCGCGTTTCCGAGAAACGACGAATCAATACTTCATCGGAGGCTTCGAGAAATAAAATTTCAGAATTGGGCAGAACCTTCAGAGCTTTGCGAAAAACAATCGGATAGTTTGCCACAAACGCGCTATCGCGAAGGTCCATGACAATGGCAATTTTTTGTAGATCCGCCGACGATGAAAGAAAAAGATCCACGAAGTTCTCGAACAGTTTGATAGGAAGATTGTCGATCGCATAATAATCGAGGTCCTCCAGGGCGTTGAGTGCAACAGATTTTCCGGATCCTGATAGTCCTGAAATGATCAGAAGTTTTGAAAGCATATACTAATTACGTCTCAAGAACTTGCACCACGACGAGGGTGATATTGTCGTCGCCACCACGCTTATTGGCTAGGTCGACCATATTTTTTGCTGCGAGAACGGCTTCTCTTTCTTTCAATTCTTTTTCCATCTCTCGTATTTCAACGAGGTTACTCAATCCATCCGAGCACATCAGAAAGACGTCGCCAGCTTTAACCTTCTTCGTAAAAACGTCAGGTTCTACTTCTGTCGAGACGCCCACAGAGCGAGTAATAATATTCTTGAACTGGTGAGTTTTTGCTTCTTCCGCGGTGATAAGCCCATTCTTCACTTGCTCGTTCACCAGACTGTGGTCTTCAGTGATTTGCTCAAGCGATTGTTCTCGAAAAAGATACGCGCGCGAATCTCCGACGTGGCCAAATATCGCTTTTTTTCCGTCCAGTGACAGGCAGATCACAGTGGTTCCCATTCCTTTGAGCGCCCGATCTTCTTCGGCTTTTTGAATGATACGAGAGCTTGCTTCGCGAATGGCTAAATTCACCCGCTCTTCTGCAGAAAGATTTTTGGATTGATCGTCGCGAAACTTTTCTTCAATTGTCGTAATTGCAATTCGGCTCGCATATTCACCGCCCGCATGACCTCCCATGCCGTCGGCCACGATATAAACATTGAGCTCATCGTTCAGTAGGTAAGAGTCTTCATTTTTTTGGCGTTTCCGTCCAACGTCCGAAATCGCACAAGATCGAATCTTCATTGCTTATCCCTGCTCCAAAAATTTTAGCACGTTGCGGTCGATGGTACCAAACCCCACTTCAGTTTTTGACGCAAAGATTGAAAATAATCTGAGCGCGATGGGTCATTTGAAGAAAATAGTTGCAATGTCTTTGCAGATTTTCGGATCACAACGTGATTTTTAGGCGAAATTTTATGCGCGGTGTGTCCATCGAGAGTCAGGAATACGTCGATCGAGGGTTTAACCAATTGAAGTCGGATCTCATTTTTATCCGAAACGACGATTGGTTTATTAGAGAACGACTGAGGGCAGATCGGGGTCAGCTGAAACGCAGGAATTCCGGGTTCAATTGTCGCCCCACCCGCCGCAAGATTGTAAGCAGTCGAGCCAGTCGGTGTTGATACGATCAAGCCGTCGGCTCGATAGGAAGACAGGAGATGCTCATTGAGATCAACTCGAAATTCAAAGAGCCTCGACATACTGCCTTTTGTAAGGACAGCGTCATTCAAAACATGAAAGACGGTCTTGTCTTTGCTGTTCCCAATAATCGAGACTTCGAGGCACGTGCGCGAGCCAAAATGGAGTTTGCCCTTTGTACTCAGCAGTCGTTTCACATCGGCTGGGGCCACTCGCGAATCAAGAAGTGCGAGAAAACCGGTTCTGCCTCGATTGACCCCCGCCAGTCTGCAGTATTTCCATCCATTTCCAGAGAGCAACAGCCTCGCGCCACGCAACAAGGTGCCGTCACCTCCAATCGTGATGAGAAGGTTGGGCCTCACTCGCTCCAGGTCACTTTCAAAGTCGACAACAGTGACGTTCTTTATGTCTGGAACTCGTGGAGCGGATTTTTCAAGAAAAAATTTTACCTTAGAATCAATTTTGCCGATGGCCTGCATCAGTTGAACAAGAACACGAAATGATTCTTGATGATGGATTTTTAATTGATCGGGCTTTAAAATGAAACCAACCTTGTAAGCAGCCATAAAAAGATGCTGCTTGAAATAGAAAGAATTGAAAAGCATGAGCCTCTACCAAGTATTAGAATCAATACGCAGCCGAGTGAAAGAGGCCAGTAAGCGTTGTATTTATGGCCAGAAACCCGTGATGATCATGGGTGTTTCAAAGGGGCATCCTCTGACCATCGTGAGATCTGCGGCCGAACTCGGTTTAGTGGATATTGGTGAGAACTATGCACAAGAATTGCTTGGCAAAGCGCCCTTCTGTCAAGATTTGGGGATACGCTGGCATTTCATTGGTAAACTTCAATCTAATAAGATTAAATACCTGCTGCCTCAGATATCTTCTATTCATTCTCTTGATTCGCTAGAACATGCAGATCGCATTTCGCGGATTCGAGACCAACTAACAGTGGAGCGGCCTCCAATTCCCGTGTTGTTGCAGGTTAATCTGGGGCAAGATGGGCATCGTGCGGGGCTTCAGCCCGAAGTGATCGAGCAAATTTTTAGCCAGTTCACTGGAATTTCAGGCATCACGGTTTCTGGATTGATGACATTGCCACCGTTTTCACGAAGTCCAAAGCTCGCGCGTGTTCATTTTAAAACGATGAAACAGCTTTTTGATAAATTGATTCAGAGACACCCCAATCCAGAGGTCTTTCAGGTGCTCAGCATGGGGATGAGTCGAGATTTTGAAGAGGCGATTGAAGAGGGCGCAACGTGTGTCAGATTAGGGGAGGCGATCTTTGGCCCGCGAATCGAAAAGCAAAAAGAAAAATAGAATCATCCTGGCCTCTGGATCTCCTCGGCGGCGCCAGCTTCTGAGCCCTCATTTCAATCTCAGCCTTCGAACTCCGAACGTTGATGAAAAGCCATTGGTCGGTGAAGCGGCCTTGTGGTATGTCCGGAGAGTCGCTAAACAAAAATGGTTTAATGTCGCCTCCTCAATCTCCGACGCGTTGAAAGTGCCTATTATCGCGGCAGACACAATCGTGGTGAAGGATGGAAAAATCTATGGAAAGCCTCGAAACAAATCGGACGCCATCAAAACGCTGCGGGTCTTATCTGGCCAGAAACATGAGGTGATTACCGCAGTGGTTATTGGATTTTCTCGAAGTCGCCCCATCGAATTCATCGCGAAATCATCGGTTAAATTTCGCCAGCTCTGTGATGCTGAGATAAAAAAATATATCTCTTCTGGTGATTGGCGCGATAAAGCCGGAGGCTACGCGATACAAGGTGAAGCGTGTCTGTTTGTTGAGACCATTCAGGGATCTATGACTAATATCGTTGGGCTTCCTCTCACCGAAACGGTCAAGATTTTAAACCGCATATTGCTCTGAAATATAGAGAACAAGATTTTTTTAATCCGGGTAAATAAAATCGATGGGGGCAGAAATGTCCGGATGTAGGCTTTGATGCACAGGACATCGATGTGCGGCCGCCTCGATTTTTTTGCGAGCCTCAATGGGAATACCTAACGGCATTTTGACTACGACTCGCAGTGAACCAATCCGGCGAATTGGACTCGTGATCATTTCTTTCTCTACGCTTATTTCCGCTCCCGTGATGGAGACTCCATCCCGTTCAGCGACTATGGCCATCACTGTAAGCACGCAACTTCCGAGCGCTGCACCCACGAGATCTGTGGGAGAAAACAGCTCACCCTTTCCATTATTATCGATGGGAGCATCAGTCTCAATCTTTGCACGCGACGGCCCATGGACGAGTTCACAATGCTTCTGTCCTGTGTAAACTCCGGTCACTTTCACCATTGCGGAATTCTAGCTAAATCTCAGACTTTCTGTCACTGCCTATGAAAATTTCTGCAGCGGTTCAAGAGGGCTTTCAGGCGAGGGAAGAGGTTGGAGACCGCAAGATTGTCCAATAGTTTTCCACTAAATGGCAAACGATGTATTTTTCGAAATTTCGTTACTTCGATTTTTTCTAAACCGTCAAACGTTAACCTTCCAATGGGATCTGATTCGTCAAATCGAGTCTCAAACTGTACCTGTGCTCTTTCCAGAGAGGTATCGAAAGTCACCATGAAAAGTGGAAGAACAGAAACGACGCCATTGTGTATCAAAAGCGGATTCGGTGGCAGAGCCGATGCGTGTTTCAGATGGATCACGGCGATGTTTGACATGAGATTCCAGGGCGGAACAGCGTAGATGCCTTCTATCTCTGCCGCTTCATCTCTCAAGAATTCTTTCATCGTACGAGGTACAATCCAGGTTCTGAGAACATCAAGCGAAGGATAATCGGTGGTCCTCAATGTATCTTGTGCGATTCGTTTTAGTCGACCTCGTTCATCGATGATGTCGATCGGATAATCATCAAAGGCGAGTTTGAAGGTGCCCAGTCCTCCTGGGCGATGTTGGAAACTAATCCGACCGTTTGAGTCTAAGATAATGGCTGTTTCGTAAAGCGTGCTCGAGACAGATCCCTTGTCCCTGGGGGTGATGTCTACGACCTTTCGGTTGCTTCCAACGCTGATAATTTTAACGATCAGCGGTTCGGTGTTGATATAAATTTGAAATCGATTGCCTCGACTACCAAAGAAAAATTCCTCGGCGTACGAAGCTTCAGATAATGATATGAGAATGATCCAGAAACTGATCGCCGTAAAACTAAAACGAGTCAAAAATCGCCTGAATATCAAATGCCGCTGTTTCATGAGACTAAGCTGATGTCTCGTTAACATAGATGGGGTAGTTGTAAAGGCAATTCTGGCTATATGCCTTTGCAGTTTTTTCGAAAGAGGAGCATGGTATTTTTATGATAAATACTAGAAATACTCATCTCTTAAAGGGACAAGCAAGACGACAGGACGAAAAGGTCGATTGGGTTGGAAGCACCGGATTTTTTGCCGTTCATTTAGCAGCTTTTGCAGTATTTTTCGTGGCGTTTTCGTGGTGGGCAGTTGCCTTTGCAGTGTTTTCCTATGGCCTTCGCATGTTCGGCATTACCGCGGGATTCCATAGGTATTTTGCTCATCGATCATATTCTGCCCCTCGTTGGTTTCAATTCGTCCTCGGTCTTATTGGCACCTGTGCGAGCCAGATGGGGCCTCTGTGGTGGGCTGCGCATCATCGACACCATCATTTGTATTCCGATAAGCCAAAAGACATTCACTCGCCGGTGCTGCGCGGATTTTGGTGGTCGCATATGGGTTGGATTATTTGTAAGCGTTACGAAAAGACAGAGTATTCAATGATCAAAGATTTCACGATCTATCCAGAAATCATGTGGCTAAATAAATATCATTTAGTTGTGTCTATTTCTTATGCGACTTTTTGTTTTGCTGTTGGCGCTGTCGCTGGAAGACTTTTTCCGGAGGCGGGAATCTCTGGATTGCAATTTTTGGTTTGGGGATATTTTTTCAGCACGGTTTTTGTCTATCATGGAACCTTCACGATCAATTCTCTCTCTCATGTTTGGGGATGGAAGCGCTTTGATGTTTCGGATGAAAGCCGTAACAATCCAGTATTGGCGCTCATTACGATGGGAGAGGGATGGCACAATAATCATCACCGGTTTCCGAATTCCGCACGACAGGGCTTGAAATGGTGGGAATATGATATTTCACATGGAATCTTGAAAATTTTATCGTGGGTGGGATTCGTGCACTCGCTCAAGAAACCAAGTGCAGTTGATGTATTAACGGCGAAGAGAGCTGCTTAATTTTTTGTCTTCGTTCGGCTAAAAATTTTCGGAAAGAAAGCCGGCGTATTTTTTTGGTAGTCACGGTAATCCTCGCCGTGTTTTTTTAAACTCGCAGCCTCACTCGGAGGGATGCCCGTTACTTTATAAATCAGTAGAAGTAAAAACATTGGAGCAATCAGAGCAGCAAGCGATCGCTGCAACGATGCAGCCATCAGCACATATGAGCACCACGTGATCCATTCAAAAAAATAATTTGGATGTCGCGAATATTTCCAAAGTCCCGTGCGACAAGTCTTCAGCTTGTCCGAAGAAGTCTGTTTGAATTTTTGGAGTTGATGGTCTGCGAGAGTTTCGCCGACGATCCCGGTTGCCCATATTAGGATGCCTGCGATGAGCATTGCGCTGTGGGCAGATTCCTTTGAAAGCATTGCAATAAAAGGTGTCGCCATCATGGCACTTATGAGCGCCTGGGCTTGATAAAAGATGAAAAAGTTAAATGAAGCATCGGGGCCCCACTTCTGTCGCAACTCTGCATAGCGAGAGTCCTCAGGTTTATGACCGTGAACGCGGTTTACGTAGAGGTGTGCGGCAAGTCTAAAGCCCCATACGAGGGGCAGTACGATGACCAGAACTCGCTGAGTCGGCGCGGCGAAGATCGCTTGAAACGAAAAGATGATGGCGAGAATCATAATAGACACGACCCAAACAATATCCACGATCGTCGCATTTTTACTTTTCTCTTGGTGAATCCAAGCCGCTGCTTGAATCAGGGCCACGACGATCCATCCAAACATGAATTGTGCAAGGCCTTCCCACATGGTGATACTAGAGAATATCTCTGGAAGGGGCTGAGAAGACATTGTTTATTTAATGAAATGTTGCTCAGGGATACGATTTTAGGTCGGCCTACGGACTGGTTGCCGAGCAGACTTGCCTTCCCTCGTCGTTCGTGATTGAAATCTGCGATATCGAGATGTTGGTATGAGTCTTGCAAATCATGGGCTGTCGACAGAGGAGATGTGTTATGAAAGCATTTTTTACCCTTCAACCTGTATTCTTTTCCATTTTGGTATTGTCCTTTTGTGGATTCAAGTCATCGTATGCAGATACGTTTGACTATCAATCTCTTGCTAAATGTTGTGATAGCCGGTTTGTCGACGTGGTTGTCTCCAATCGAGCTTGGATCGAGCTGGATAAAGCGAGGGGCACTCGAAAGGATCTTGCGTTTTGGAACACCGTCTTTAAAGACCCTCGAATTCCGAGTGACGAAGCCATTTATCTCATTACAAAAGACCCTACCTTCGATAGGGATTGGCGACAGCAGGCTCTGAAAACTTTTTTGACAGTCCGTCCGGCAGAAACGATTTTCAATAATGCCGATGGGAAGCCGTCATTCTATATGGCTAAAATCTTGGCGGACACTTTAAATGCTCAAACACAGGATAGTCTTCTGATTTCAGATGCCGAGATGCATGTGATTCGCAATTCTCTGTTTAACAATCCTAAATTTCATGTGGCCTTGTTCGAAGCCATGACGTCTTACAAGCCACTCTATGCCAGGACCGATCGAGAGAGCGCGACGCAGCAGGTAAGTTTTGGGATTGATGCCTATGCTGTATGGAGAAACTATTTCGATAAAAACTATGATTTTATGAATCGTCACGTTACGGCTTTGGGTTTGCGTTGGAATGAATTCTTAGAACTCGTTGTTCAGCAGGGCGGAGCAGGGATTCTTGCACAAAAAGGGGCTGCGTCTTTTCCTGAGGTGGGTCTTCTTGCGGCAGATCGGTTGCAAGCTCGCATTGATGTTGTTGCAATCAATTTGGCTTCAACTTCCAATCAGACCTTGAGTGCTGACATAGAAAGAGTTCTTGAGAGACCCCAAGATTATTACTTGAGCGCCAACGATATTCCTCAGCTGGTGAAGGAGTTGTTGAAAAAAGGCTTTTGGAGTCGTGTCGATCGGCTTCCAAAAATCGTTACGCAATCTTTGGGGGCCTATGCGCAGACGGAGCCCGACTCTTTTTTTAAGACTATTTGGGCAACTCAAGGTTGGAATGTTTTGCGTGAGGTATTGAACTCCGAGAAAATCAACTTATCAACATTGGTTCGCTTGCGGGAGTTGGCGGTTGACGAAACATCTGTTTCGTTTTCAGATTTTAAGCGATTGAATGATGCCGTGATGGAGTCTCTGAGGGTCAGTGGGGGATCTGACTCTATTGCAAAAAAGCTGAATCCCGATCAAATGAAACGAGTAGCGGAAAAATTATTTAGCTCTCTTCGAATCTCTGATCCCGCTGTGAGAATTCAAGAAATTCAACGAATCAAAAATCGTCCTGAGGACTCCGGAATCTCGGTCGACGAATTGCCTCGTATTTATCAGACTGCCTTGAACGATGGAAAGCTTGAGGGCCTCGCGTTGGAACACGACTATTTTTTCTTTGCGCCCATTTTTCCGAGGGCCTTTTTGGATTGGGCAGTACGCACGGAATCGTGGGAAGCGCTGCGCTCAGGGCTTAATAGTATTTTCATTAGCCACGCCAGAGGAGAAGATATTGGAGACTTCTGCAAAACACTGGCAGAGAATCCAAATATTCCTTTTAGGGTTTTTTATGCAGTTCGCCAAATGCAAGCCTGCAAATCCACCGATTTTAACGTGGCCTCTTGGGCGTATGATGGCTCTGAGATCCGGAAGAGAAGCCTTATTGACGAGAGTGTCGGGGGTTTATCGGCGGAAGCTGTCTTCGAGACACTTGTGCATTGGGTTCCTGCCCAACATGTTGACAAGCTAGGCAATTTACCTACGCGAACTTTGGAGGCAGCGTTGAAGAGGTGGGAAATGGTCAAATCAGGATCTCCCGAGCAGATCATCAAGTACGTTCGGATGCTCGGTCAATTGGTTTTTGCTTTAGAGAGCTCTCCATTTGCATTGTTTCTGAAGAACTCGGACCTTCAGAAGACTTTTCATGAGGCTGTTCGTGAACGGTTGGCATTAGGGATTCCTTTTGGATGGGGTGACAGACTGAATGATTTAAAACGGGCAAGTCAAATTTTGGGTCAAGAAATTGATATGAAACAGCTGCTTATGGATGTGGGTATTTCTCAGACGAGGACAAACGAGTTTCGGCTTGTGAATAGCATCGGGCGAGAATTTGGAAATTACGGCATAGATCGCACCACCGCATGTGACATCATTGGGACCTGTTTCGAGAAGGCAGGTATTCCACCCCCGACTGATTCTGAAGTGAATAAGGACTTCATGAAAGAATAAAGAATGAAATCAACATCCGGGTGTGAATCCCCCTTGGCTGAGCCGATGGCTTTGAATTTGTAGCCTCAACATTGTGTGACTTAGCCCGGATGCTGGTAGTCTCAGAGGCAAAAATTAAGGAGGAAAAAATTACAAACTGAGTTATAAATTGCTTTAAATTCAGATGGAGAGGTGGGTGAGTGGCTGAAACCGCTAGTCTCGAAAACTAGTATACCGGCAACGGTATCGAGGGTTCAAATCCCTCCCTCTCCGAGTTTATTCAGGGCTCGTCAGCTTCCTTATATGGCGTTGATTCTGGCATTGATTTCCGAGTGGATAGCAGACGTTTATCCAAGTTCAAGAGAAATAGAAGATCTGAGTCCGAATTTCCGCAGACTCAGATTTTACTGAATTAGGCTCTGCACTGAGGATGTCAGCACTTTGGTTGGTTAACCCCTTTGACGGCGTGAAAACCCTCGGCTAAGCAGGCTCCCTATGCTTACAAGATATCTTTGTTCATTGGTTTTTGTTTTTTCGCTATTTTCTTCGACGGAGGTCTTCCCTGGAACTGTTGATACCCAGGGGGCTTTTGTTACTGTTGCTCGAGTTAAAGAGATTGACCGACCTGTCTTTGTAGGGTCGAAAAGCCCGCTTAAGATCGAGATTAATGGATCCAGCGGGGCCATGAGGTATGTGAGAGTCGACTTGCTCGTTGATTTTGATGCTCTTCGGGAGGCGGCAAGGGGTCGGCATGTTTCGCTTGGAATTTATCGTAATCAGTCCGTAACTTTATTTCATTATCCCCAATTTTTCTTACAGAGCTCAGATCCTGTGGGCGGCCGCAATACTACTGTTGTCTCGGTTTATTTGTCGGCAACTCTCGGCAGTGCGATTTGGATGAAGCCCTTTATTGAGATCGCTGATGGAAACCAGGCAACTCGCTATTGGGATAATCACCATCCAGTGGGCTATAACTACTACCTGCATAATTTCAGCAGATCCCTGGCTCATGAATCAATCGGTTGCGGGCCTAATTTAGGTGTCCTGAGTGGTTCCCACGTCCAGGAGTGATGTGCCGGTCGCATCGCCGCCTTGGCTTGTCGTCGGCTTATATTTGACTCGTTGTTTGAAGCCGGTGTCGTAAGTGTGGAAGTACTCGATTTTTTTCTCTGGGTAAGACCAGCATAAATAGCCCTTGCCGGTATCAAAGTCGACAAGCCAAAGTCCCTTGGCAACCGCTCCAAGGCGATGAATTTTTTCTGACCACTGGTGAATGGTGAGGTCATACTCCTTTACGAGTGTCTCAAAAGGGCCAGAACCTTTTGGATGCCGTTGAATGCGAATGGCGAGCTTTTCCGTTTTTTTGATCGTTTCCTCAGTAATCTTTGAAATGATGGGAAGCAGAGCATTTGCCGACGATAGCGTATGCGTTGATGGCGGTGGTTCGGCGTGCGAGAAGAGATTGTAAATCTGACCCATAACACTTAAATATCATAGATGATGGTCGAAGTTCAAAAGATTACAAAAAATGATGTAACCGCTAATTCGTTGACAAAAAACGTGAGGAGTGACGAGGCGACGGCCCGCCGTTTGCGAGCGGTGATTTTAAAAATGATTCACGCTGCAAAGAGCGGTCACCCCGGCGGAAGTCTTTCCGCAATTGATATCATCCTCACTTTGTTTGCAGACATCATGCGGTTTAATCCGAATCAGCCAGATTGGGAGGATCGTGATCGTTTCGTGCTGTCGAAAGGCCATGCAGTTCCGGCGTTGTATGCTGTGCTCTCGGAAGCGGGATATTTTCCGAGTGATTGGTTGATGACGCTCAGAAAATTGGGTTCTCCGCTGCAAGGACATCCAGATCGAGTTCGTCTTTTTGCGTCAGAAGCTGCGACCGGATCACTTGGCCAAGGGCTTTCAATTGCTCAAGGTATGGCTCTCGCGGGGAAACTCGACAATAAAGACTATAAAGTTTTCTCGTTGATTGGGGATGGTGAAACTCAAGAAGGACAAATTTGGGAAACGGCGATGAGTGCCGCAAAATTTCAATTGGATAATCTCATCGCAATCACGGATTTTAACCGCGGGCAGATTGATGGAACATCTGACGAAGTGATGAATATCAATCCGCTGCTCGATAAATGGCGAGCGTTTAATTGGAATGTCTTGGAAGTGGATGGGCATGATCGTGTGGCTTTAAAGAATGTTTTGACGAAGACGGTACCAGGAAAGCCCACCATGGTGATCGCTCATACAGTGAAGGGCAAAGGTGTAAGTTTCATGGAGAAAGTCATAGACTGGCATGGCGTTGCCCCTACAGATGATGAATTGCAGCGTGCATTAAAGGAGTTGGAATCATGAGAGCCACACGGGATAGTTTCGGCGAAGAATTAGCACGGCTTGGAGCGGAAAATTCTCAAATCGTAGTTTTGGATGCTGATCTTAGTAAATCAACAAAGTCGAATGCCTTTGCAAAAAAATTTCCAAATCGATTTTTCGAAATGGGGATTGCAGAAGCAAATATGATTGGAACTGCTGCAGGCCTAGCGCTATCTGGAAAAATTGCTTTCGCTTGCAGCTTTGGATGCTTTTTGACCGGTCGATACGATCAGATTCGAATGTCTGTGGCCTATAACCGCGCAAATGTGAAGTTGATCGGCACGCACTCTGGAGTAGCGATCGGTGAAGATGGGCATTCTCAAATGGGTCTTGATGACGTTGCATTATTGAGATCATTGCCGGAGTTTTCGATTTACCAACCAGCGGATGATTTTGAGACAAAAGCCATCATCCGATATGTCGTGAAAAATGAGGGCGCTTGCTATATCCGTTTGACTCGACAGAAGGTGCCGAATCTTTATTCTCAGGAATTTGAGTTCCAGCCTGGAAAATGGACGACACTGAAATCGGGCAAAAATGTGGCCGTCATTGGTAGCGGAGGGCTCACTGGCAATGCGTTGAAAGCAGCGGAAGGCAAAGAATGGACGGTGGTCAACGCATCAAGTTTGAATCCGATTGATAAGGACTGTATTCGTCGACTTACTGAAACTCATGCTTGGATCATCACCGCTGAGGATCATTACACTGTTGGCGGATTAGGCTCTGCGGTGGCAGAAATTTTGGCTGAGACTGCGACATCAGCAAAGTTGCATAGAATTGGAGTTGATACATTTGGAGAATCTGGTGAGCCGGACGAGATCTATAAGCATTATGGATTCGATGCTGAGAGCCTGCGAACGAGGATTCAAAAAATTGCGGATGCCTGACAGCAGATTTGTTTTCTAAAATTATTTTTTTGAAAAAGACGACGGAAATTTTATCAGGCATTTGAGGATGCAGATGAGCTTCTCAAAACGCGACAATCTTTTTTCTGATCCATTTTTCCAATAGACCGTCGCGCCTTCTTTATAAATGGCGCCCATCATTTCTGCGGGTAAGCATTTCCAAGAATAAGGGATTGCCAGCGTCCATTCGTTTAAAGCCATCCGGTAAATTTCAGCGCGAACTCGAGGAAGTTGAGTTTCTAGACTGTGGGTACCTAAAAATTCAGAGGGAATATAAATTCGCCCCAATTTTTGGTCTGCCTCGAGGTCTCGCAGAATATTCCAAAGCTGTAAGGCTCGTCCCATATGCTGTGCATAGGTTTTTCCGCGGGCTCCACCGACTCCAAGAATCTCAAGCACAGCCTCTCCGACGCAGGAGGCGACCCCATAAATGTATTGATCAAGGTCTTTCCAAGTTTGCATTCTTTTAAATGCTGGATCCAGATCCATGGAGACACCG
The DNA here is from genome assembly GCA_964626465.1 of uncultured Bacteriovoracaceae bacterium. Classification (GTDB taxonomy): domain Bacteria; phylum Bdellovibrionota; class UBA2394; order UBA2394; family UBA2394; genus CAZRCG01. The sequence continues at coordinate 84,213 of CAZVFP010000002.1, forward strand.
TCCAAAATTCCATGAAGCGCATTCCAAGAAATGCCGAGGCTGTTGATTTCTTGTTGAAAACGGTCCCAAAATGGATGTCCCACGAGTTTTTTCTCGTTTAGCCATCGCCGAATTTCCTGAAGCAGATCGCGGCGAGCTTCCAATGTCAGCCCATCTTCGTCAGTGATATCGTCAATCAGCCGGCAGTATGTATAGAGATCATGCATTGCTTGTCTTCTCTGCGAAGATGCGACAAACCAGAAGGTGATTTGAAAATGGCTTTTTTGTAGAGCCCGAAGATCGGGACGAAACGAAGGATGAAAGATATCAGATGGTTTCAAAGCAGATAATTCAAAAAGTGTCTCGCTCGTTTTCGCTGAGTCTTTTTTTTCTGCCAAAGAATCAGCGAGAGGCGGTGACTTTGGCTTACTTGCTTGCACGCTACGGGGATACTCTTGTCGACTCTGGCTCATGTGATTCTGCAACACGATTAGCTGATTTGGAGTCTTTCGAAAACGCTATTATGAGTGAAAAGACGCATTTTGAAAAACGTGAGAATCCCACTGGATTATCATCCGTTGAGACAGAGTTACTCCGTTTATCCGACGATATCTTGAAAGAATTTTGCCAGCTTCCGACTAAACAAAAAATTTTGATCAAAGATGTGATTAAGAAACTATTTCTTGGAATGAAATGGGATCTCAGAAAATTCTCGGTTTCGTCTCAAAACACGCCTGTCTTAGGAGTAGAAGACGATCAAGAATTCGATTGGTATTGCTATCATATTGCCGGATGTGTGGGAGAGTTTTGGGTTAAGATTTTCGATTTGCCAGTAGAACTCACGGAACTTGCCGTGGCTTACGGTAAGGGTCTTCAGAGAATAAATATTTATCGAGATGCTCCAGAGGATCTGGCGCGTGGACGTATTTATTTTTCACGCGAATTGTTAAGCGCCGCAGGGGTCGAAGGTGATTTGCTCTGGAAGAGCAAAAAATGGAGCCAATTTTCGGCTCTGTATTTGGATCAAACGGAGAAATACTTGAGAGAAGGAATTTCATTTGGAAATCAGCTTTCCTTAGCTGAGAGGCGACTGAGATGGGCCAGCTTTATTCCCTGCGCAATTGGTCTATCAACGCTCCAGAGATTGAAGCTGAGGTCTTTGGAGGAAGCGCGTATTAAAATTTCGAGAGCAGATGTGCGGCGGCTTGCTGCAAAGGCGGCGTGGAAAGTTTTGTTTCGATTGCCTTTTTCTTCGTGCGCATCTCAGTGAGTTTGGGTTAAATGCTCTTGTGAAGATCTACACAAAAACGGGTGATGCGGGTGAGACCGGCTTGTTCAGTGGCCTGAGAGTCTCGAAGAGTTCTCTTCATGTTACGGCTTATGGCGAAGTTGATGAGCTAAACAGCTGTCTTGGTGTGGTCATCGCTCATTGCGGAGACGCTGCGCTTAACTCAGATTTAATTCGCATTCAGCATGACCTGCATCGCCTTTGCTCAGATCTGGCAACGCCCATTAATGCGCCGAAAAATATTGATCGAATGACTCCGGATCGCGTGTCTTTTTTGGAACAAAAAATTGACGCTTATGAATCTGAGCTTTCTCCACTCACGCAATTCATTTTGCCCGGTGGGAGTTCAGCGGCGGCGTTTCTGCATCTCGCCCGTACGGTTTGTCGCCGTGCTGAACGGGCAGTCGTTAAGCTCGGAGAATCAACGGCTTATAACCTTGAGGCCTTGAAATACTTGAATCGACTTTCGGATTTTCTTTTTGTTGTATCTCGAGTTGCCAATAAGCGGTCGGGTCGACCAGATATCCTATGGGATAAGAGTTTGAGTTAGTAAACTTGAACCTCAGAAAAGGCTGCGGCTTTTCGCTTTTTCTTGGCGAAAGAGGGTTTCGGGTTTAACAAAGGCGCTTTCAACTTCAGGCAATGTTTTGATCTGTTGCTGTTCAAGAAGTTTGATCAACTCAATGAGTGCCTGCGCCGTATAACGGCTATCGTCCAAAGATCGGTGGCGGTCTCCAGATTTTGGAATTCCAAGCCTCGCCATGATTTTGTCGAGACTGTGAGATGTTTCATATTGAAAGATCATCTTTGATAGCCCGATCGTATCAATCACCACGGTTTGGCGCATAGGGATCTGCAGCTGTTTGAATTTGTGCACCATAAAACTCATATCGAATTTGGCATTCTGGGCAACGAGTATGCGGCCACTCACAAATTGCAAAAAATCAGGCAGAACTTCAACAATCGTTGGTGCATCAGCAACATCTTCATCCTTAATTCCGTGAACTTGAGTCGATGCCAGGGGAATAGAGCGGCGAGGGTTGATTAAACTTTGAAATGTCTTCGTAATTTCCATTCCTTCGACGAGAACGCCTCCGATTTCGATGATCTCATCCCCTTTTTCGGGATAAAAACCGGTCGTTTCTAAATCGAATACCGCGTACTTGAGTTCTCTCAGGCTTAAAATCTGCATTCTCAGGGCATGTTTGACCCGATCACATGTTCTTGTATAGAGTTTTCTTTGATTGAGAAAGATGCTGAGGAGAGAAAAGACATCATATGGATTCAACTAACGCGTACCTCGCCGGTATAGCGATTTCTTTCGTGGGTTCCTGCTTTTTTTCATTCACAGAGACAGCACTTACAGCTTTGCCTGGTATTCAAACAGAACGAATCATGAATCGTGGTGGTTGGTTTAATGATTCACTTCGACGTTGGCTCGATAAGCCAGACCGATTGCTGGCAACCATTCTTGTTTGTAATACCTTTCTCAATACGCAGATCGCTATTCTTTCCACGAATTTGATGCGAGAGATTTATCCCGAACACCGAGTGGCCGATGCATTCTTTGGGGTATTTGTCACAATTTTGCTGCTCATTTTTGGTGAAATCGGTCCGAAGGTTGTGGCTCGAGCTCATGCAGAAAAAAGCGCTCCCTATGTTTGCCGACTTTTGTTGGGCTTTGACTTTGTTCTGTATCCGTTGACTGTCATGTTAACATCTACTGTCGCCGGTCTTTTGAAAATGTTAGGTATTCGAATAAATGATCAACGTTTAGTGACGCACTCAGATATTGAGTATTTAGTTTCCGTGGCTGAACGCCAGGGGACGATGGAGCACGATAAGACACAAATTTTGTCATCGGTTTTCGAATTTTCAAAGAGGCGAGTGAAAGATATCATGATTCCTCGCGACAAAATTTCAGCTCTATCGATTAATGCTGGATTGGTAGAAGTTTTGGATTTTGTGCGGCAAGAGAATCATTCTCGATATCCGGTCTATAATGCCAATCTCGATCGTATTGTCGGATTTTTTCATGCGCGTGATCTCTTTGGCATTTTGAAGTCGTATGCGGTGAAGGCAGAAGGCTTTTCAGTCGTCGATTCTTTTTCTCTTCGGACCTGCCTTCGTAGAGCTTTCTTTGTATCTGAGCAGGCCATGATTTCGCGCGTTTTAAGTGAGATGAAATCGAACCGCATTCATTTGGCGATTGTGAAAGATGAATGGGGCAATGTTGTCGGCCTGGTCACATTGGAAGATATCCTTGAGGAAGTATTTGGTGAAATCAACGACGAGCATGATGACCAGAGCTCAAAACCTGTTGTGGATCTCTACTCATCTGGAATCGAAGTTGAAGGGTCAGAGTTGCTTGTTGATCTTAAAACAAATTATGGAATCGAGATGGAACCTGCGGAGTCCTATGCGACGATTAATGGATTTCTGATGCATTATGCAGGTCACCAACAACTTTCGAACAAGACAGTGATTATATGGAATAATTATGTGTTCACAATTTTATCCGTAAAAGATGGTGAAGTTGAACGGGTGAGAATTACTGAAATTCCGGAGGAGAGAGATTAATGCAGGCATACGATGGAGTTGATTTTCTAGGTTTAGATGAGTTGCTTTCCGATCAAGAGAAACAAGTTCGAGAGAGCGTTCGTAGTTTTGTGAGCCAGAAATTTATGCCTGTTGTGGCGAAGCATTATCAGGCGGGCACTTTTCCTTTCGATCTTGTGTCTGAAATGGGGGAAATGGGTTTGCTGGGATGTAATCTCAAAGGTTATGGCTGCGCAGGCATGAGCGACATTGAGTATGGATTGATCATGATGGAGCTTGAGCGTGGCGATAGTGGGTTGCGATCGCTGGCATCAGTTCAAACATCGTTATGCATGTATCCCATTCACAGTTTTGGATCTGAAAAACAAAAAGAAACTTATTTGCCAAAAATGGCAAAAGGCGAACTTATTGGATGTTTCGGACTGACAGAGCCAGATTTTGGAAGCAATCCTTCTGGCATGCTCACCACTGCCGTAAGAAAAGGCAAAAATTTCGTGCTCAACGGAACAAAAAGATGGATCACGAATGCCAGTGTTGCGGATCTTTCCATTGTTTGGGCAAAATATGACGGAGATATCCGCGGTTTTCTCATTCCCAAGAATACAAAGGGATATCATGCGCGAGAAATTCACGGCAAATTATCGCTTCGTTGCTCAATTACAGGGGAGTTCATTCTCGATAACTGCGAGATCCCTGAAGATTTTATTTTGCCGGGAGCTAAGGGCTTGAAAGCGGCCTTGATGTGTTTGAGTTCTGCGCGCTATGGAATCGCTTGGGGCGCGCTTGGTGCTGCGATGGCCTGTTATCATGAGGCTTTGCATTATGCGAAAGAACGCGTGATGTTCGATCGACCTATCGCTGGAAAGCAGATTGTTCAGGTAAAGCTGGTCGATATGTTGACTGAAATCACCAAGGGGCAGTTGCTGGCATATCGTTTGGGGCAGCTGAAATCTGCTGGAAAGATTAAGCCCCATCAGATTTCAATGGGCAAGATGAACAATGTTGCTATTGCTTTGAATGCCGCTCGTGTTGCGCGTGATATTCTGGGCGCGAATGGAGTGAGCGACGAATATCAGTGTATGCGGCATATGTGTAATCTTGAGAGTGTGAATACCTACGAGGGAACTTACGATATTCATAAATTAATCATTGGCGAGAAAATTACTGGGCTCAATGCGTTCTGATTTCGTCGATCATTTCGTAGCTCAAGACATCGTTCGATTCCAGAACTCGATTGTCCCATGGTTTAAAAAAAACGCGCGTGATTTGCCGTGGCGTAAAACGTCGGATCCTTACAAAATTTGGATATCAGAAATGATGCTCCAGCAAACGACAGTTTCAACGGTGATTCCCTATTACAATAATTTTTTGCAAAAGTTTCCGAGTGTTCATGATTTAGCTCGAGCGCGCGAAGATGATGTGCTCAGGGCCTGGGAGGGTTTGGGTTATTACCAAAGAGCCAAGAATCTTCTGAAAGGGGCACAGTTCATTGTTGAAAAATATGGTGGCGTTATTCCAGAGACTCGAGACGCTCTGCTCGAAATTCCGGGCATCGGGCCCTATTCGTCTGGAGCGATTCTGTCGATTGCCTTTCGGAAAAGTACGGCAGCTCTCGATGGAAACCTAATACGCGTTTATTCTCGATTCTTTGCCATTGAAGATGACGTCGGACAACCGGACACTTTGAAGAAACTATGGAAAGTTGCTGAAAAAATTGCGCCTCAGGGCTCCGACGATTCCCGTGAATTTGCAGAAGGGATGATGGAGCTAGGCGCGACTATTTGTACGCCAAGAAATACAAAATGTATCGAATGCCCATTAAATAAAAAATGTTTATCTTATAAGCATGGCTTAGTATCTATTTTGCCAAAAAAATTGTCGAAGAAAGTAAGACGAAAACATTATGAAGAAGTTTTTCTCGTCGAGAGACAGGGTAAGATCGCTTTCTTTAAAACCGGAACTGATTCGAAGTATCAGGATTTTTCTAGACTACCGTTTTGTCAGTTAAAGAAGCCACGGGAGGGCCCTCCTGAATTTAGATACTCGGTAACAACTCGTGATTTTTACGTTTGGAAACGCGAAAAGTTAACAGGAACGATGGCCGCAAGGGTCTCTTGGATCGAGCGAGAAAAAGTGGCAGAGCTTTTACTTCCTGCTATCGATCGTAAAATTCTCAAAACTTTGCCAGGTGTTTTCGAGAAGAGAGCAGATCGTCATGGGTCCAACGCCTCCAGGAACAGGCGTAGCCGCTGAAGCAATTTCTGAATAATTTTTTAGATCAATATCTCCGACAATTGAACCATCTGAAAGCCTGTTTATGCCGACATCAATGAGGACGACGCCTGGTTTCAGCTTCTGAGTCGATAGAAAATGAGGTTTACCAATCGCTGCCACGATAATATCTGCCTGTGACAGCAATATTTCGAGGTTTTTTGTTTTTGAATGAGCGACGGTGACTGTGGCACCAGCATGATCGAGCAGAAGGCTTATCGGTCGACCTACGATCGCGGATCGACCAATGACTACCGCATATTTTCCCTCGAGAGAAATCGCGTAATCTGTGAGCAGCGACATAATTCCCTGGGGCGTGCAGGGCACGAAAGTCGCCTCTTGAGAAATGAGTTTTCCACGATTGAGAGGATGAAAACCATCCACATCTTTTGAAGGAGATATTTTCTCAAGAATTGATTTTTCTGAAATATGTTTCGGAAGAGGCAGTTGCACAAGAATTCCATGAATGTCTTGTCGTTGATTGAGCTGGGAGATCAGTTTTTCAAGAGATAGCTGATCGGTTTGTTCAGGAAGCAGGAACTCAAAAGATTGAATTCCAATTTCCCGACAGGTTTGCACTTTCTTTGTGACATAAATCTTTGACGCTGGATCTTCTCCCACTCGAATGACTGCTAAGCCTGGGCGGAGATTTGTTTTGCTAAACTGATGTTCAATTTTTGCTTTTACGTCCGTTAGCCGTTTCTTTGAGCATAGTTTGCCATCGATCAAAATCATTCTGTTTCCTCTAAATTTTCGTGTGCGTCCCTCGGATCATTCGTAGCTTCCGAAATTTTGTATTCCTGCGCTTTATAGATCAACGCTCGGCGGCTGATGCCAAGCAGCTCCGCGGCCTTTGTCTTATTGTTTTTTGTGTGAGCAAGCGCTTTTCGAATTAAGCACTCTTCCGTATAACTTTGGACTCGCTCCGTTGCCTTTTTTAAGTCCCATTCATTGTCCTCGATCGTAGGCGGAATACTGGCGTCCAGATTTTGAAATGGAGGAGGCAGCAGAGCCAAGCTGAGTTTTTCGTCTGTACTCATGACGACCATCTGTTCGATGAGATTTTGAAGTTGTCGTACATTGCCTGGCCAGTCGTAGGAGAGAAGCTTTTCCATGACTCGAGCGTCGATCGTCTTTGCGTTTCTCTGATAATCCCGTGCAAATTTTTTCAAAAAATGATGTGAGAGCATGGCGATATCATCTTTACGCTCTTTAAGTGAAGGCGAACGCACTGGGACAACATTCAGTCGGTAGTACAGGTCTTCTCTAAAGCGGCCTGCTTTGATTTCGTCTTCCAGAACTCGATTGGTTGCTGCAATGACTCGAATGTCCACACTGATGGGTTTCGTTTCTCCTACTCGACGAATCGTAGACTCCTGCAAAAGTCGCAGAAGCTTGCTTTGGAGCTCTAATGGCATTTCTCCAATTTCATCTAAGAAAATTGTTCCGCCATGAGCTTCCTCGCATAACCCTTTCTTCGTACGATCTGCGCCCGTAAAGGCACCCTTGATATGCCCGAACAGTTCGCTTTCCAGAAGATTCGCTGGCATGGCGCCGCAGTCCACAACCACGAATGGAGCATTTTTTCTGGGGCTATTAAAATGAACAGCCTTGGCTATCAATTCTTTACCTGTACCACTTTCTCCAGTGATCAGAATCGTGCTCTTCGTATCGGCAGCTCGCCTGATTTTGTCGAAAACAGCACGAATGGCAGTCGAGTTTCCAATAATATTTGAGAAATCATATTCCGATTTAATTACCTGTTTCAGTCGGGAATAATCTGTCTCGAGCTTTTTTTCTCGCTGGCATCGATCGAGAATGATTTGGATCTCCTCCACTTCAAACGGTTTTTGAATATAGTCATAAGCTCCGCGTTTCATAGCAGAGAGCGCTGAGTGAATACTGCCATGTGCTGTTATTATAATCACAGGCACTTGGTCATTGATTGCGCGAATATCGCTCAGGACATCGAGCCCATCGCGGTCGGGCAAACCGATATCGCAAAGAACAGCATCAAAAATGTCAGACTTAAAGACATTAAGACCGCTCGCGGCCGTCTCAGTTGTGGTGATGTCGTGGTGATGTTCGCTTAAGCTGATCTTCAGAAGTCGGAGTAAGCTCGTTTCATCGTCAATAATGAGAATCTTCACTCGGCTATCGTCTCAAGCCAGAGTCACGCGGTCAAGATACGCAGCAAAATGGTGTGGGTTAGCCCTGTGGCAACGAAAAGCTGAAAATTGTTCCAGTGCCAGGCTTTGATTCAAATGCGATTTCTCCGCCGTGTTGTCGGACAATATCTTGAGCAACCGATAGTCCGAGACCTGTTCCATCTCGCTTATTTTTTGTTGTGAAGAAGGGGTCAAAAATATTGTTCTGAATTTCTAGTGGAATCCCGGCTCCGTGATCTGAAACTTGAATTTTGACGCTGTCAGTTTGGTCTGTGCACTTGAGTTCAACCGATGAATCTGCTGGCGAAGCCTGAACGGCGTTTATGAGTAGGTTTAGCAATACTTGCTGGATCTGTTCCCCTTTTCCTACAAGGACGGCATCGGTCTTGCCAGCGTAACTAATTGTAACTCCTCGACTTTTAGCATCCGCCCGTAAAAGGAGTAACGTGGAATCAATTACTTCCTGCAGTTTGAATGGGCGACTTTCGGCGGATTCATTCCTTGAAAACTTCAACATTTGGCTCAAGATCTGGCTGCAACGTTCGCTTTCTTTGTAGATAATTTCAGCTGCCTCTTTGATGTCTTGGTCGTTGGATTTGTTCAACAGTATCTTGGCGTAACCAATCATAGCCATGAGGGGATTTTTTACTTCGTGTGCAATGCTTGCACCCATTTGTCCTACCGACGCCAGCCGTGCGGAATGAACCAGTTGTTGGGCCGATTGGCTCAAATAAAATTCTCGCTGTTTTAGTTGATTGGTCATCTTGAAAAGCGATCGTGCCAAGTCTCCGATTTCATCAAGCCGATCTGTGGGCAGTTCAGCATTTTGAAAATTTCCCGTCGCGACTCGTTCTGAGACCTGTATGAATTGCTGAAGTGGTCGTAAAAGAAGGCGAGAAGACAGGTAAGTCAATGCGATCGAAAGTGAAAGCCAGATCATCAGAAAGCCGGCAATTTGAAATTTTAGTTTTTCAAAGATTTGAAAAATTGATCCCTGTGGAAGACTCTCAAAGATCCAGACGGAGGATTGAGGGATGGATGAGAACGAGCAGAAGTAGTTTTCACCAGTTAGGTCAGCGCATTCTGTGACAGATGATCCGGTTCGGGGAGCTAGACTGCGAAGAACCTTGAGATCAAAGTTTTTTGGAATTTTGGATTCGATACTGCTCCCATCCTGCGACAATAAAAAGATGGCAGGATCTTTGGCGATGACTGCCGAAATATTCGATTTATCTACAGATAATTTTTTTTGGATTTCTTCAGCCTTAACTTGCGATCGCAGCGATAAGCTATCAAGTACATAGGTTTCTGTTTCTCGAATCATGAGCCTGCCGAGGACGATCGACAGGGTCAGGCCTTCGAGAACAACAAGAACAGCAAACACTGCAAATATTTTAGTTGTTACGCTTTTTAACATGAAGAGGCCTGGTTTCGCTGATGAATACAGCCGAACTTGTTTTTGCTGTGACTCTCCAATAGAGATTGCCAAGATCAAGGTAAGTTAGAATTAATTTGGGTTCTCTGGTTTCCCGCGTGAGTAGCGGTTCTTTAGAGGTAGATTCAGGAAGAATTTCAAAAATATACTGTGCATCATCTGAAATATTTTCCCATTCAAATAGAAGAGACTCATTCTCTTGAGGATTAATCGTGAGTGTTTCATCGTTTTTGGGTTGAAAGAGCGCGACTGTCGGATGGAACTCCACGATTGGCGACAGCGAATTGATTTCTCCCACGATTTTTTGATTGCTCGTCAATACGATAGACTTTTGATCTCCAGTGGCCGGAGTCAGACTCACTTTTCCAGAGGTCACTGCAACTTCAATTCGGCCCTTGCTTACTGAAGTGTCAACTCGTGCTTCGGCTGTTTCGCCTTTTTTCGGGCTTTTCATGTCGAGCGTTCCCACCGGAGTCTTTATTCTCAAGGTTTGAGAGTTTTCTGAAGAACGCAGTCGAGCCTGAACCTGCCCGTCTTCGAGGGAGATGGTTTGCCGTGATGGCTCGGGCTTTCCAATAACCATAAGAGTTTTTGGTCTCACGATTACGAGAGAGCCTTCTTGATATCGAAGATGGGCTGTTGACTCATCAAAAGTTCGAATCGCGTCGCCAGAATCGAGGCCAACATTAACTTTTGCTTCACTCCAGGTGAGATCTTGGCTGAGTCGATACTCGACGCGATCGATAAGCTTCTCGATAGTTGTCTCATGTTGACTTGCGGTCTTGAGACCCGTCTGTTCTTTTTTCCCGAAGCGAGTCGAGAGATGGAGGACTCCATATGCCGCAAGACATGCCGCAGCGAAGATCGCGAATCGAGCCCACTTTTTTGCTTCTGTTAGCGGAAGGCTATTTGGAAATTGTTTGTTTCTGGGTTTGTCTCCGTCGCCGCTGTCGATTTTCGATGGTGCGTGGTGTGGGCTATAGCTCATTGATTGAACCGAGGGATCATTCGATACAAGAGAATGACCGACGCCCAACGTTTTGAGTTGCTCGTGAAAAAATGAACTTTCTTCCCACGAAAATGTTCGGCCCACGTGATACGGAACCGAAACCAATGTCGCAATCAGGTTCTTGTCTTTGATGCCATATATGAGTTGGCATACTTCCGGCACGATAGGGTCGGCGGGAAAGGAATGAATTGTCAGATTGAAACGAGCTTTTGCTACCGCCGAATCCATGCCAGATTCATTCTATCATTGCCAATCTCTTGACGCGGTAGTTAATTTTTTATCTTATCTGCAGGGAAATCCAAAAAATTCGTAGAGCAATCCATCTTCCGTTCGGGTTCCATCTAGCGTTTTGCAATTGCCGAGAGCTATCCAGCCTCTCTCTTGAAAAATAATTTCATCACGATTAGAAATTACTTTTGATTCAGACCCTGGTTGAGAGAAAAATATTTTGGATGGATACGCCATTCTGACGGTTTTGTTGGCGGCGAGATACTTTCCGTCAACCGGAAACGATGCAGAACCGTTGAGTAGGGTTTTTAGTTCCAGCATCATTTTCATTGTGCTGAGTGCCGACTTGAGCCCGTATGGTGCAGAGTCTGGAAGCGACGATCTGAAAATCACCATTTTTTGCATTAAGGCATAATATGGATCTAGTGAGAGAATCTGAAAATTTCTCATTTTTTGAGGGATTCGATTGACGGTCCAGGCCTGAAATCGTTTTTGATCAAATCGAAGTGTCAAAAATAAGCTCAGCAGGCCGGTGGGCTCGATTTGAAATCGAAAATTGACCGGCTTGTCAGTATATTGCTTCAAGGTAGTCGCAAAGTTGGTGGCCTCAAATGCCTGTTGAAGGTAGGTCTGATTCTCCGAAGTAATTGATCCATAATCGATATTTATGGCAAAACTTTTTTCAGCATCGGCAGTGCAGTCATCTAAAATTTTAACTTTTTGTGATGATTCATCCATTCGAGTCGTCATCAGATGCGCTTCCGATTGCTGTCCTATCACGTTGGACAAGCCTTTCGTTGCTGCAAGCTCATATAATTCTTTTGCCCATTTGTAATACATATAGCGCTGAGAAGCATTTTCACAGGTGAGAGGTTCTTGAAAATTTTTCTCATGATCTTCGCTAAAGACATACAGTAAGTCGGCATAATGTTTTGCTGCGGATTTTGGATAGATATTGGGGTTTGGAAATGATGCCAACGCAGATTTAGCAAATGCGCCCTCGAAGAGAGTTTGAAACCCATGATTTGGTTGAGCGGGGGTCGAAAAGTTGAAGACTGTGACGGTTCTGAGATTCGCGCCGTTGAGAATCGTCGTGGAGATGGTCACCGAATCAGAGTTATTGAGTGTGACTGAGCTCTGGGAGTACGAGCTTGATTCATTCTGTGGAATTTGAAAACCAAATGGAACCTTGGCCTCGACCAGAAAGATATCATCTGATTCCGAGCGACCAATTTCATAGAGATTTTCTGGAGTTTCCAGTGGTGAAGTGAATTGCAAAGGTAAGACTTTAACTTTCGATCCGTAAGCCTTTTCTATCGCCGTCTGGGAAATTTTAGAGAAATATGATTTAAGCTCTTCGTTCGATTGTGAAGAGGCGCTGATTATTTTTACACTGACGGCCATTCTTCGATTTGCAGAAAGGCTCACGACTCGTGGTTGCTCTTTTGTGGCGCAACTTAAAATAAAAAGTGTAATGATAAAATTAAAAACAAACAAAAATCGGATCGATTGGGTCATGTTCCCATTATAGACCGATCATGTTTCTTATCTGACACATTATTTTAGATGCTTGATCCCGAGCGCGTTCGGCACCATCTTTGAGGATCTTATCCAGTTCTGCGCGGTCACTCATCCAGTGGGTGAAGTTTTTACGCATCACGCCATAGTCTTCTAAGATTCTGGCGAGAAGAAGCTTTTTTGCGTCACCATAACCATAGCCTCCAGCCTCCAGTTTCGATTTCATTTCTGAGCAGGCGTCCGCTGGCGCAACCAGTTTGTAGATCTGATAGACCAAGCATTCGTCAGCGACCTTCGGTTCGTCTAGGCTCTTGGAATCAGTCTGAATGGACATTATTTGCTTTTTTAATATTTTTTCTTCAGCAAAGAGATCGATTCCATTGTCATAGCTTTTGGACATTTTTCTTCCGTCCGTTCCCGGCACTGACGCAGAATTTTCATGGATGATGGCTTGAGGGGCTTTTAAAATATTTCCATAGGTTTCATTAAAGAATGTTGCCATGTCTCGAGCCATCTCAAGATGTTGTGCCTGATCTTTACCGACCGGTACGAAATCTGCGCCGTAAAGCAAAATATCAGCAGCCATAAGAACCGGATAATAGAAGAGTCCAAACTTAATAAGTTTACCCTTGGCCAGGGCGTCCTTATAGGTATGGGCTCGTTCAAGAAGTCCCATATTTGTGACGCATGCCAGTATATAACTCAGTTCCAAATGTTCTCTTACATCGCTTTGTTTCCATAGAGTGGCCTGCTTGGGGTCCAATCCGCATGCGAGCCACGCAGCCGCAATGCGTCGCGCATTCTCACGCAATTCATTAGCGGCTGGAGATGTGGTGAGGCCGTGAAGGTCAGCGACGAAGAAGAACGATCTGAAGTCGTTCTGACGATCGATGGCTGGCTTCATTGCCCCGAGATAGTTGCCAAGGTGGATTTCGCCGCTCACGCGGATGCCGGTCAATAGAATTGGCAATGGTTTGGTCTGGGTCATGGGGAATACCTAATCATTTATCGTAGATGGCATGCAACAAGTCTTCCAGACACCTGTCTAAGTTGGGGAGCAATCTGTGCGCATTCGGGTTTTGCCTCTGGGCACCGAGTATGGAAAACGCATCCTGTCGGAGGATTCACGGGCGAGGGGATATCTCCGAGCAGTGGCGGTCGTGTGGCTTTGAGCGAGGGATGTTTTTTTGGAACGGACTCAATAAGAGCTCTGGTATAAGGATGAATATTAAATTTCGGTTCAATAAGTTTATCTCTCGGGATAATTTCCATGATTCGTCCAAGGTACATCACGACGACTCTGTCGCAAAAATACCGAACTACATTCAAGTCATGCGAAATAAAAAGATAGGTTAATTGAAAATTGTCCCTGAGGTCCCGCAGCAGGTTTAGTACTTGGGCTTGTATCGATACATCCAATGCTGATACGGGCTCATCGGCAACTATGAAATCAGGCTTCACCATCAGTGCTCGTGCGATGCCAATTCGTTGGCGTTGCCCCCCAGAGAATTCGTGAGGGTATCGATCGTACGCGTCTGGGGTGAGCCCAACGGTCTGGAGAGCTTCGATTGCTTTTGATTTTTGGTCTGCTGGTTTTTCAAGCTGATGAACAATGAGCGGCTCTTTGAGCGTTTCGCCTATGGTCATTCTTGGGTTTAGTGACGAGAATGGATCTTGGAAAATAATCTGAATTTTTCGTCGAAAGGCGCGAAAAGACGACTGAGGCACGCGAAGAATTTCTGTACCTTCGTAGTGAACTGATCCAAATGAAGATTCAACTAATCGCAGTAGAGCTTTTCCAAGAGTACTTTTTCCGCAACCACTTTCACCTACGAGCCCCAGTGTTTCACCTTTGAAAATATCTATGGTGACATCTTGAACTGCGCGAAGGGTTCTTTTCTTTTTACCAATGGGCCCGGAAAGAATTGGAAACTCAACGCTTAGATTTTTGATTTTGATAAAGTCTTTCATTGTTTTGCCTGCGGAAAATAACAAGCTACCGTATGAGTGGGGTTCAATGTTGCTTTCAACTCTGGGTTGGCTTCACTGCAAATGGCCTGCCTGAATTCGCATCTGTCGTAGAATCGGCATCCTTTGGGGGGGCTGGTCAGATTTGGAACAATTCCGGGAATCGAATATAAACGAGCTTCGTGTGTTGCAAACGAGGGAATGGATTTCTGAAGTCCGACAGTATAGGGATGTTGCGGCGCGTCAAAAATATCGATGATTCCAGATTTTTCGGCGATCTTTCCAGCATACATGACATGAACCCGATCAGCGGTTTCAGCAATCACCCCAAAATCATGGGTGATAATAATCATCGCCATTTGGAACTCGCGCTGTAACTCTTTGATAAGGTGAAGGATCTGCGCCTGAATGGTCACATCCAGCGCGGTCGTGGGTTCGTCGGCGATCAGTAATTTTGGCCTGCATGACAACGCCATGGCGATCATAATTCTTTGTCTTAGCCCGCCAGACATTTGATAAGGGTAATAATCAAATCGCTCTTCTGCGTCAGGAATGCTGACGCGCTGCATAATTTCGATAGCTCTTGTTTTTGCAACTTTTCGAGACACCTTCTGATGCAAACAAATTGTTTCAAGTATTTGTTCTCCAACAGTGAAAACGGGATTGAGCGATGTCATCGGTTCTTGAAAAATCATGGAAATATCCGAGCCACGTACAGCACGCATTTCTCGATTTTGAAGACTTAACAAATTTCTGTTTTCGAATAAAATCTTGCCACGTGTGTAATTTGCCGGAGGCGAAGGGATCAGTCGCATAATTGAAAGTGCTGTCGCCGTTTTCCCACAGCCACTTTCGCCGACTATTCCGAGGGTTTCTCCCGCCTCCAATTCAAAGGAAATATCGTCTATTGCGTGCAGAACTCCCCGCGATGTTTTGAACTGAAGCGTAAGATTTTCGACCGACAGAAGACTCATTTTTTTGGATCTTTTCCACGATACTGCTTTGTCACGTTCGTAAATTCACTGTCTTCGAAGATCGCAGAAATTGGGTCAATGGGTGTTTTGTGGAGTGGGCTGCTAATCTGATTTCTGGAGATCGTGCTGATGTAGTTCTGCGACAAGGCATACTCTTCGCCGAGATAATATCTTCGGATGAACCATTCAATGTCAGATGCAGGCGCAAGAAAAATGAGAAGTGGTAATCCTGATTTGAATTGGAGGTCTTCAAATATTTTATAATTTGTAGGGTCCGTCGTGGCTGCAATCAAACGTTTATGGCCGCGAAGTTCTCGAGATGCGATTGGAACGATATGATGCTCGCGAGCAATAGAAAGTGGGATGAGGCTCAGAAGTTGTCGAGTAATTGTCGATGCTTCTATTCGTGTCAGGTCAATCGTTGGTAGTCGGAGCGCCTTTGCAAGCCTTTCGCATAGCGCAGACTCCGAGATATACCCTAGGTCTATCAGTGATTCGCCAAGTTTTTTTGACCACTGTTTCTGATGTGCTAGGCCAGCTCTGAGTTGGTCGTCGTTTATAAGGCCTTGTTGTACCAAAAGTTCGCCAAGGCGCTGTTTGATCATATACTGAAATCATAATTACGATCGGCACGTGATTAAAGAGAAATCGAGTTTTGCGTTAAACTTTTGAGAAATCCACGCGCATTTGGCTTCCTTTGCGTTTAGATCTCGAGTGCAGGAAATTTCCATCTCAGAGTTTATAAACT
Source organism: uncultured Bacteriovoracaceae bacterium (assembly GCA_964626465.1). Taxonomy (GTDB): domain Bacteria; phylum Bdellovibrionota; class UBA2394; order UBA2394; family UBA2394; genus CAZRCG01. The sequence continues at coordinate 100,358 of CAZVFP010000002.1, forward strand.
TGATCGGTATATTCTCAGAATCCGCCAAAACTGATGCAGTGCTTTGAGGTTCTGAGGCTCCCAGCATAAAGCTCAGAGGCTCCCACCAGGTTCTTGAAAACAATCTGAGAAAGTATTCACTATCATGTTGTTTTGGCATGTATGAAATTTTTTTTCCAACTGCTGTGATATGAATCAGGGGATTTTTGAAGAAATCAAAGATAACGATCGATGCTGATGATTTTTTTCCAGAGAAAGTAGCGTCGATCGTTCCTCGGATGCGCACGACCTCTGATGCATCTGGAAATTGACCCGAGAATTTTGCCTGACAATTTTGTGCGTTGATTTTCGATAATCCTGGATCCCAGGGTTTCAATTTTTGATGGGTTGAGCAGCCGATAAAGCTAACGAACAGAACTATCAGCAATAAGGGCAAGTTTCTCTCGGACGCGTTCTTTGACAGTCGATGTTTCGGTTGGATTGTTTTCTGTTTCATCATTTGGTTCCAACGAAAATCGCATAATCTTCTGGTACAGGTCGAGGGCTAGTTTTTTTTCGCCCATTTTGTAAAAATTATCCGCCATATGCTCCATAATTATTGGCTGATTGGGAGAGAGTTTGTTGGCCCGGTCAAAAATTTCGGCGGCCTTCTTAAATTTGTTCATCTTATGATATGTCCACCCAAGAGAATCCAATATAAATCCGTTCTGAGGCGCGAGTTGGATAGCGCGTTTGAGCATTGATTCGGCAGCATCGAGATGTATTCCCCTGTCGGCATATCCATATCCGATATGATTCAGGGCGTGTGGATTATCTTTGTTGAATTCCAATATTGACTTCATGGTTTTCACTGAGTCTTCAAAGTGCCCAGCGCGGTCTTGAAGGCTGCCGAGCATAAAAAGTATTTTTTCATTCTGTGATTGCGTCTGGCGTGCGTTATCTAAGGTCGAAATCGCTTTCTCAATCTGTTTGTCTTGATCGAGAATTGCAGCTTTTGCGAGAATCAGATCTGGATTGTCTTTTCTGGCGCCGAGCGCTCGGTCCAAAAGATTCAAGGCTTCGCTGCTTCTGTTTAAGTGTGATGCGAGTACTGTAGATGCCTGGAGTTGCGCTTCGACGAAATAATCTGAATCGTCAGGAATCTTTGACAAAGTCGACGCCGCTTCCTCGAATTTGTGTTTCTCAAATGCGATCGATCCAATATAGAATGAAATGCGATCCATAGGGGCTGCATCCTTGGTGGCGGCCTGTCGCAGATTTTCCTCGGCAAGATCGAATTCCTTTAATTTGTAATGAATAAGTCCAGCCCTCATGAGGTTCTGTAAGTCGTCCGGTTTCATTTCAAGATACTGATGAATATAGTCGAGCGCACTTTTGTAATCGTCTCGAATGAGGGAAAGGTTTATCAGCTTCTGTATTAACTCTTCATCGCCAGCATTTGATTGGTTCGCTGCTTGGTAAACTTTGAATGCAGCATCCAATTTGCCTTCAAGTTCGAGCTCTAAGCCGAGCGCTTTCGAGGCTGCTGGAAATCCGGGTCGTAACTCGATCGCTTTTTGGTAGGCGACTTTCGCGGCCGCCTTATTTTGGAATATTGAGTGAATTTTTCCCAAGAAATAAAAAGCGATTTCATCATCTGGGTTTTTCTTCAGAAACTTTTCAAGAGTTTGAGTGGCGCCAGAATAATCCCGGTTATCAGCCTGAAGAGCTACTTTTGTCAGAGCGATTTCGCGAGCTTTCAGATTGTTATCTTGTTCGAGATACGAATTCACCGCGAAATCGAGATCTTTCAAGCTTTTTAGAATATTTCCTAATTGGCTGCTCAGTCGTGCACTCAGAACATAAAATTCTGGATTTCGGTTCTCGGACGCTTCTATCGCTTTCAAAATTCGTTGCGCATCTTCAGTTCGATTCAGATTTAATAGTTCTTCCGCCTGTTTCAGTTTGACGTAGGTCGAGTTTCTATCCAGCATGGCAGCCTGATCAAACTGGCGAAGAGCTTCTTCAGAGTCTCCATCAAGAGCTGCCAATGTTCCCTTCATAAAAAAGTAGTAGCTTTGCGATTGTGGTGAAATATCTCTGTCGGAATCTCCAAGACTTAACGGGCAGAGAGGAAGGCAGATTCCTGCGACGACGGCCGGCGTAATGATGACGGCTAGCATTTGCTTTATAACTGACAATGAGCCTCCCAAACCCCTGAGCTTAAGCTCTCATTCTTATTGTAAGGCGGAAACCGCAAACCCACAATTGGGCTAGGTTTGACGCGGTTTAAGCGACTTTTAAGTGATCCAAATAAAAGAGCCGTTGTGAGCTAAGGGAGAAACTCACAACGGCACCTAGGGAGTAATAAGAGTTAGGGGTATAACTCCAGATATTCTCTGAAGTTGGCTATCGTTATTGCAAACATGGTGCCAAACCTAATCCACTGGATCATATTGGAATTGTTTAGTTTTTATTGGCTCGGGTTTGTAGCCTCGCAAATTTTTCAGGCTATTCGCTATGCAGCTCGGGATTTTAAGGGAGAGCTCGGTTCAACTGGATTCAGAATTCTGTCTTCGTGGATCTTGCGATTGGCTTGGTCAATTCAGTGATTTCATGAGGGCAGAGGCCTCGCGGTTCTGTGGGTTAGCGTGCAGGACTTTTTGCAAGTGCTTGTGTGCTTCCTTCGCATTTCGTAATTTGGACAATGTTCTTGCCGCTAAAATGTGTGCGCCTTCTGACTCTTTCCACCGTAACGAAGTTTGAGCTGCTTCAAGTGCAGCCCGAAATTTATCTGTACGATAAAGAACATTCGCATATCTCAGCCACATTTGGGGATCTCTCGGGTCTAGCTTGAGCGCGGATTCGTAGGTTTCAATCGCTCTCTTTGCAAAACCACTCTGGATCTCGCATTCGGCTTTTTCAATGATAACGGACTTCGACATATTTTCATTGAGATACATTCTGTAATAGGCAGAAGCCTGTTCACCTTTCTCGTTCTCACAGAGTAATCTTGCAAGACCCAGAGAGGCTTCTTCAATCTCATTTTTTGTTGGCTTTTGCTTCAATGCTTTTTCAAAGTTTTGTGCGGCGGCAGAGACGTTTCGATCTGCTTGAAGTTTTCCGAGAGCAATGAATGTGGAGCTTGTTGGATAAATCTGAGCCGCCTTCTTAAGCGCGTCGATAGCCTCTTCGGTTTTCTTTTGAAGCGCAAAGATGCGTGAGATTTCTCGGTAGCCGTATGCTTCGTAACCTTCAATTTTTATGACCTGTCGTGCAAGATTGTCCGCCAATCGCCAATTTTTTTCTTTAATGGCGAGATCCTTTCGAATCTGCAGCAACCAAAAAAAGCCCGGTTCGATGGCGAGAGCTTGATTCCATGCTTGCTCTGCGAGTTCTTGTCTATTTAATCGATGGAGCGCCAGTCCCAAATACGCATAGACCAGTGGGTCGTGGGGCTGTGTTCTTGTGAGACTTTTTAGATATTCAATTGGCTTATTGAGATCTGTTTCATTATTGGCAAGAAAAATACGGACTGCTGATTCAGTGCGAATGAGATGGGGAGAGCTTCCAGAGACTTCTTTGTACGACTTGGTATCATCCAATAGCTTGAAAAGCCTAGTTCTGTCGCTGCCTGCACGCTGAGCTAAGGCTTCGAGAAGCAATGCTCTATCAATTACGCTCATCGCATTTCTTTTATTTGCGACACGAACGATATTCTCGAATTCTCCCAAAATAAATTTTGGGTAAAGGTCTGAATCTTCTAGTTCTGTCTTCAAAACTAAATTTGAGGGTTCGTCTCGTTGATTTGTAGCTGGAGAGAGAGAAGGTGAAGTTGGTGGCGGCATCGATTGTGTGGCAACGGCAGAAGGCTGTGGTTGCGGTTGCGGCTCAGGTGCCTTGCGTTCGGTTTTTGATTCCAACAATCGCGAAAGATATGGGTCTACAGTTTCTTCTGCGACTTTCTTTGGAGCAGAAAGCCAGAATATAGCGGCGACCACTGCTCCAATCGCTGTTGCACCGCAAGAGATATAGATTGCCGATGATCTGTGTCTCGGTTTTTGCACCTCAAACTTAGGTCGGGTCAGATTCTTTCGCTCAGGATTTGTAATTCTACCCTGCAAGGGCAAAGGGCGCTCTTGATGCATGGGCAACTTCTCAGGATTTTTTTCTTCGGCTGACATTTCTTGAGGTAAAGAGTCGAATAGCGACGAGCTTCTGGCCCAATTTGAATCGACTGGTCCGATCTCCGTTTTGGGGGCAGGCGCAGTCGGTGTTAGATCTGGAGCTGAAGTGTTTACTGATTCGGCTGGTGCTTTGGTTCCCTTTAAGAATTTTATATAGTCGTCCAACTCCTCTTCCGAAGCAGCTCGTGAAGTAACAGTTGGTTCTGAAAGATGATCCTCAGGCTGATCGGGCGTGTTCGTCTGCGTGTGCGTTAGCGGGACACTGTTAGGTGATGTAGGAACTTTGGCCTCCGCTGGTCCTTTCACTTCTTCAAGCAGCGGAGTAGCAATGAAAATGTTTTTGCACACGCACTTAAGAGCACGATTAGCCTGCGATTGCGGAACCTCAAACATCCTTCCGCATTGGTTACACTGAACTCTCATTCTTGGAACGCTCCCGTACGAATTTCGATTTCTCGCAGAACTTTAGGAATTGAAATTCCATGATCTTCTGGAAACTCCGATCTAATAATTTTAAGATCTTTCAACTCTTCTTTCACCAAGTTTTTGGATCCTTCTGGTTTTGGATCGAGAATCCATACTTTCGGGCGATCCATTTGAGATCCCTGTTCGTATTCATAGACCACGCCAATGCTATTGTCAGAAAGTCGAACGAGGCTGCCGACTGGGTATGCCCCCATGCATGTGATGAATGCCTGCAAAATGAGCGGGTCGAAAATGGTTCCAAATCCTTGCGCCATCACCTTCAGAGCAATATCCGGTAGCAGCCTACGGTGGTAGATTCTGTCACTCGTCATGGCGTCGAAAGTATCGGCAATTGCTACAATCCGACTGAATGGGTGAAGGCGAAGTTTGCCTCGTACTGCGGGATAGCCTTGCAGATCATATCGCTGATGATGTTCAAACGCCGCCATCAGTCGAGAGATCGAGTCGATTTCCTGAAGTGGGAGATCCTTTGATTCAATTAAAGCTGCCCAGGGATGAGATTGCATGAGTTTCAACTCATCCTTACTAAACTGTTTTGGTTTATTCAATATTTCAATCGGAACTTGAATTTTTCCTACGTCATGTAAGAGTGCCGCCCAGCCCAGTTGGATAAGGTGTTTGCCTGCAATGGCAAGTCGATGAGCAAGATTGACAGAAAGTCGGGCAACATTGAGAGAATGCAGATAGGTATATTCGTCGTGATCTCGAATCCGCTGGAGCGCGTCAATCTCAGATTGAAAATCCATTACTGGATATTCAAAAATAGCTTGGCTCTCTCTGGTGATCTTTGCCTTCATGAAGAATTTTTCCGCTGAAATGTTTTGACGAGTTGTTCGGCTTTTTTCTTGTTGGAGCTCTTGAGCTGCTGAAGGTGACTCTTCAGAAAATCAAAAATGTTGCGATTCATGTTTTCAGCGAAGGCATCTAACACAATTGAAAGGGCAGTCTCTCCGTTTTCCGTTTTTCGAAACAGTTTTCGTTTTAGAAAATCGGTCTCTAAATTAAGAAAGACTTTATCGTGACCCGCTTTCATTGCGGCGACAAACCAGGCCTTCGCCATGATTGGATCTGCGAGCGAATCGCGGAACCGAGCATAGAGGGCGTCTGACTGAGGAGCAGTCCAGTACGTCGACAAAATACGCAAGAGCGTTCGCTGAATCTTTGGCGAGGAGGACCAGAGCAAATTTACAAAAGACTCGGGATCTTGAAGGCTTCTGAATTGAATTAGCTTTGTAATTTTATTCTCTTCCTGATCAGATTCAGCTGTTTCGAGAAACGACAGCAAATTTTGATTGGGAACTTTGTAAAATAATTTTGTCCACTCGACGAACTCTTGTGGTCGAGGATCAAACGAGGCAATAAGCTTTTGCGCTGCCGTATCGTCGACCATGAGTGAATTCCAGAATGTCGGGTAGATCGCGGCTAATTCCACAACAAGGTCGAGAGCATGGTATCGAAGAGAGAGCTCTCCAAAATGTCGAACAAGTCTTTGTACGAGATCGGAAACTTCGGTCTTCGCCGACGATTCAAACTCGCGAATAACAGCCAAGAATCTTTTCAGAGTATCGCGTGGCTGCTCATTCTCGACTTCGGCGATGAAGGCGGCTCGTGATTCCTCCGATATTCCCAGAGGTGCTTCCATTGGCGGAATGACTGATTGGCCCGAAACTTCGTGGAGTGTTAGTTTTCTAGCGTGCCAGACACATTCGATGATTCTGTCGTGGGAGTCATTGAATTCGTTCCACTGACACTCAGTGATATTCAAACTTTCTGGATCTTGTAAGTAGGTATTTTCGTAGAGACTCATTCTTGTAGACCAGGTCTCTAAGCTAGCTTTCGAGCAGTTTTTGAAATGAACGATATCGCAACCCAACCCACGCAGAAACAGAAGGATAGGCCATTCATCGATGGGCAGCTGCCGTGTGGGTTGATTTGAAGTCTTTACAATTTCTGTTCTGAGATTAATGGAGTGATGAGTTTCATTGGAATTTTCGACAAGGAAATCCGAAAATTTTTCTACAGACAGCCCCACCCGATTATTGTAACACTTCACCCTCATGGCGCAGTTAGGCGGTTCGCGAAAAAAGCTCCCTTTTATTGTTGCGTTAGATCGTCCGTGGGAGGAGTCAAAAAAATGGATTTCACGAATGTCTGGCGAGGTTTGGGGCTTCAAGGTGGGCTCGATTCTTTTCACTGAAATGGGACCAAAAGTTATTGAAACAATTCGGGATTCTGGAGCAGAGGTTTTTTTAGATCTTAAGTTCCACGACATTCCAAACACTGTAAAATTTTCTGTTCGTCGGAGCTTTGAGCTGGGTGTTCGGTTGTTGACGATCCATGCTTCGGGTGGGGTTCAAATGCTGCGCGCTGCTGCAGAGGAGCAAACTGCGGATGCTGCGGTGCTTTCGGTCACCGTTCTTACGAGTCTCAATCAGGCCGACCTGATTTCAATGGAAATGGCTGGCGATCTTGATCGACGGGTTGAACTTTACACTGATCTATCGGTTGGCGCGGGAGTTCGTGGAATTGTTTGTTCCTCACTTGAAGTCGCCGCGATGAGAAAGAAACACAAGGATCTCATCATTCTCACTCCTGGCATACGATTTGAATCCTCAACGAGCGACCAAAAACGAATAGCGTCGGCGCGCGACGTTTTTGAGGCCGGGGCGGACTATGCGGTCTTGGGCCGTGCACTCACCGAAGCTGCCGATTGGGAGACAACATGGGACAAGATTATATCTTCTTTGGACGGAATATCCTGCTTGAGGCGCTAGAGTCTCAGGCGGTTGTTCATGAAATTTTTGTAGCGAACGATTCTGCTCGAAAGTGGGCGGATTCAGTGGTGTCTCGTTTAGGGCGCCGAATTCCTCTTCGATCATCTCTGCCGACCGAGGTTAAGAGTGCGAATCATCAAGGAATTGCGTTTCGCTGTAATCACTCTTTCTATCGAGATCTTTCAAAGGCTGTCTTTAAAGAGCATCCTTGTGTCCTTTTTACTAATCATGTGGAGGATCCGCAGAATTTTGGGGGCCTTATCCGAGCCGCCAGGGCTTTTGGTTTTACACTTCTTGTCCACGAAAATCGGCGCAGCGCTCAGCTCAATGCGACTGTAATGAAAGCTTCTGCAGGTAATGCGTTTGGGATGTCTTTTATCGAAGTATCTAATCTCGTTAATGCAGCTGCAGACTTTCGAAAGGAAGGTTACTGGCTCTTTGGTCTTGAAAAGAGTGAAGAGGCAACCTCTTTATATAAGTGGGAGTCGCAAGCCCCCCTGGTTTTGGCGGTTGGATCCGAGTCTGACGGTTTGACCCGGACCCTAAGGGCCCAGCTAGATGGCTTTTTCTTCATTCCCATCCTTCCAAAGGTTGAATCTCTCAACGTTGTGCAGGCTGGAACGGTGGCGATGAGTTGGGTTTTTCAGCGCAATGTGAATTAAGAGACCTTTGCTCTTGATTTTATCCGATAAATCTCCAACATTTCGTTTTATATATTTTGGTACCGTGCTTTTATTACGGATGTGTCGAGCCAATAGATAGGCTGGCGTAGCTCAGCTGGTAGAGCAACTGATTTGTAATCAGTAGGTCGCGGGTTCGAATCCCATCGCCAGCTCCAGGTTGTTTGAGCGTGTGTATGAGTTGCGGGAATAGCTCAGCGGTAGAGCACCTGCCTTCCAAGCAGGGGGTCGCGGGTTCAAATCCCGTTTCCCGCTTTGTTTTTTGACAGTGTGTGGGTTCTGTTTCGAGAGTGATCTTCGGGGATCCCTTGCCGCTTTCAGACGAAAATCTGTTCTGCGGTCGGGCAAAAGTCCCCTATCCCACATTTTTTTGGAGCATTGAACCGAAATGGAGAGGTACCGAAGCGGTCAAACGGGGCAGACTGTAAATCTGTTGGCGCAAGCCTTCGGTGGTTCAAATCCACCCCTCTCCAGATTTTGTTATGTGAGGCTTGATGCCCATGTAGCTCAGTTGGTAGAGCACTTCCTTGGTAAGGAAGAGGTCACCGGTTCAATCCCGGTCATGGGCTGTTTAATTATTAAGAAAGGCACGTCATGAGAGACATAATCGCTATGGAATGTACGGAGTGTAAGCGAAAGAACTACACAACGACAAAAAATCGAAAAACGGTCACTGAAAAGATCCATTTGAAGAAATATTGTAGGTCTTGCCGAAAGCATGTGGACCACAAAGAGACCAAGACATAAATTTTAGGTCAGTAGCTCAGTTGGTAGAGCATCGGTCTCCAAAACCGAGGGTCGTGGGTTCGAGTCCCTCCTGGCCTGCCAATTTGTGCTGTTTTCTTATTGATCTGTTCTGGATATTTGAGTCTAAAAGGCTATTAACGCCGAAAACATTAAAGAGGTAGTCTTTGGAAAACGAAAATAGAAAATTTACGATCGTATCGTTCTTTGCCTTTTCAAGCATCGTCGGTTTGGTTTTAGATCTATTGATTGGACAGATCATGTTCGCCTTCAAGTGGGGCGGGCAGAATGTTCTGTTCGGTTTGTCGGCGCGCCAAACTAGTTTGGCGTTGAGCGTACTCGGCGGGCTAACAATATTTTTCGTCCTTGCTCTGAGTGCTAAGGCCACTGGGTTTATCGACGAAGTTTTCTCGGAATTAAAGAAGACGACTTGGCCAAAACTTCAGGAGACAGGAATTTCAACTGCAGTCGTTTCAATTATGATTGGCGTTGCGGCGTTGATTTTATTTTTTATGGATACGGTCTGGGGATTGTTCTTCAAGACCTTATTGTGAGAGCCATGGCAAAGAATTGGTATATTATTCATGTTTATTCTGGATTTGAAGCGAAGGCTCGAGAAGCTCTCCTTGATCGAGTCAAACAACACAAGCTTTCTGAGAAGTTTGAAGATGTTTTGATTCCCACAGAAACTGTCGTGGAAATGAAAAAGGGAGAAAAGAAGTCACGAGCGAAGAAGTTTTTCCCAGGTTATATTTTCGTAAAAATGGAGCTTGATAACGAAACTTGGCAGCTTGTTAAAAATACCCCTCGAATCACGGGATTTGTTGGCAGCGCAACAGAGCCTCCTACGGTGTCCGAAGATGAGGTGATGCGTATTACCCAACAGATCAAAGAGGGTAAGCTGAAGCCTAAGTTGATGATTGAGTTCGACAAGGGTGAAAGTGTGAGAGTCAAAGAAGGTCCTTTCGCTAACTTTAATGGCGTTGTGGATGAAGTGAATTCTGAAAAGGGACGACTCAAGGTATTGGTCAGTATTTTTGGACGATCGACTCCCATTGATCTGGAGTTTGGTCAGGTTGAAAAAGTTTAAAGTTAGCTTAGAGCTGAGTTCAGGACTGGAAAGGTAGATTTTATGGCAAAAGAAATTACAGCAAAGGTGAAATTGCAGATACCAGCTGGCAAGGCAAATCCTGCGCCACCCGTTGGGCCGGCACTTGGTCAGCATGGTGTAAATATCATGGAGTTCTGCAAGCAGTTTAATGCAAGGACTCAGAAACTTGGCGACACTATTGTGCCGGTCATTATATCGATTTTTAACGATCGAACCTTTACGTTCATCATGAAAAGCGCGCCTGCATCGGTGCTTCTACGTCAGGCTGCCAAAATTGATTCAGGGTCTCCAACTCCAAACCGATTAAAAGTTGGAAAGGTGACAAAGGCTCAGGTGACCGATATAGCAAAGATCAAGTTGCCTGATCTCAATTGCTACGATGTAGAGACTGCTGAATCGATCGTACGGGGAACAGCCCGAAGTATGGGTGTTGAGGTTGTTGGATAATTGAAGGGAATTTTATGCAAGCGGCTGTAAAAATTGAAGATGTGAAGTTACGACGAGGAAAGAGATATGCGAATGCTCTTTCGGAAGTTAGAAAAGTAGTGGCCCGTAGAGAGGTAAGCGTTCCTTATGCGAAGGCTATTGAAACAGTAGTTTCTGCTTCGAAAACGAAATTTGATGAGACAGTCAATGTCTCTGTTCGCCTAGGCGTTGATCCCAAGCAAGCCGATCAAATGGTCAGAGGAGCAACAACTCTGCCCCACGGTCTTGGCAAGAAGGCAATCGTAGTTGTGTTTGCTAAAGGGGAGAAAGCGGCTGAAGCTCAGAAAGCTGGAGCTGATTTCGTTGGCGCAGACGATTTGGTCGAGAAAATTCTTGGTGGGTTTCAGGATTTCACTGCGGTTGTGGCAACTCCGGACATGATGGGTGTGGTTAGCAAACTTGGCCGGGTGTTGGGACCTAGAGGGTTGATGCCGAATCCTAAAGTTGGAACAGTTACATTTGATGTAGCGAAGACCATTACTGAGCTCAAAAAAGGGCGTGCTGAATTTCGAGTCGAGAAGGCTGGTATTGTTCAGAGTCCGATCGGCAAAGTTAGCTTTGGAGCTGAGAAGCTGAGGGAAAATTTTCAAACCTTGATGGAGGCTCTGTTGAGGGCGAAGCCATCTGGTGCGAAGGGTGCTTATATTTTGTCTTTGTATGTTTCTAGTTCGATGGGACCAAGCGTAAAAGTCGAGCACGTAGAATTCTTAGATAAATAAACTAATGAAGGATTGAGTTGTGAATAGAGCCGAAAAAATTGAGTCAGCAAAAGAATTGCGAGAGTCCTTTAGTAAGGCCTCAGGTATTTTCGTCGCGGATTTTCGCGGCATTCCTGTGGCTGATATTACAGCTTTCCGCTTTGAATTAAAAAAGACGAAAACAGATTTAAAGGTCGTAAAAAACCGAATCGCCTTGAGGGCTTTGGATGCTCCTCAGTATACGGACAAATTTAAGTCCCAGTTTGATCATATGACGGCCGTTGGCTTGTCCTATGGGGATGTGTCTGCAGCTGCAAAAGCGATGACAAAGTTTGCAAAGGAAAACGACAAGATCAAGCTCCGCTTGGCTTGGGTTGAAGGAAAAGAGATCTCTCTTGATGGAATCAAGGCTCTTGCAACTTTACCCTCGAAACCAGAGCTTCTGGCTAAGCTTCTTGGAACCTTTGTGGCTGTGCCTACAGGATTCGTGCGAGTCTTGAATGGTGTGCCTTCAAAGTGGGTCTATTTGCTTGAAGCGCTTCGAAAGAAGAAAGAACAGGGATAGACTTTTGCAAAATAAAAAAAGGATTTGACTAAATTCGTGGGTAGTCGAAATAGGTATAAACGAATTGTTTTATTGATGATTGGAGAAAGTAGCCATGGCAATTACTAAAGAAGAAGTTGTAAATTTTATCTCGAACATGAGTGTTCTTGAGTTGTCTGAACTCGTAAAAGAGTTTGAGACGAAGTTCGGAGTGTCGGCTGCAGCGCCTGTGGCAGTTGCAGGGGCTGCTCCAGCAGGAGCTGCTGCTGCTGTAGAAGAAAAGACCTCATTCACTCTCAGCTTAGAAGCTGCTGGAGACAAGAAAATCGACGTAATTAAAGTCGTACGTGTGATCACTGGTCTCGGTTTGAAGGAAGCTAAGGATCTAGTCGAGGGTGCGCCTAAGACTGTTAAAGATGGCCTGAGCAAAGAAGACGTTGAGAAGTTCAAGAAGGAACTTGAAGCGGTTGGAGCTAAGGTTAAAGTTAGCTAATTTCTAGTTTTTGGTCGCCTCTGGCTATCTGTGATCTGCTCTTCATTGCCAGGGTGCCCGTCGTCACTGGATATTTTGACCTGAGTCGTTGTACGGCTCAGGTTTTTCTCTGCACTAATAATTGTGGCAGATTTGAGATGAGGGAGTCCCTATGGGCAAAAAAGAAAATCGTGATTCTGAGATAGCAGAATTTGCGGCATCAAATTATCGACATCGTAAAACTTATGGTCGAATCCCGAGGATTATTGATATCCCGAATTTGATCGAGATGCAGAAAGCAAGCTATTCGCGATTTTTGCAGACAGATGTCTCTCCCGACAAGCGACAGGAAGTCGGACTTCAGGGCGTTTTTAAGAGCGTTTTCCCGATTAAGGATTTCAATGAAACAGCGTCTCTTGAATTTGTTCAGTATGCATTAGAGGAGCCTAAGTACGATGTGAACGAGTGTCGCGCACGGGGGATGACTTTTGCAGCCCCCCTGAAAGTGACGGTAAGACTCGTTCTTTGGGAGCTTGATGAAGAAGGCAAGCCGCAAAATATTCGCGATGTAAAGGAACAAGAAGTTTACTTTGGTGAAATCCCTCTGATGACAGCCAACGGTACCTTCGTGATCAATGGCACTGAGCGTGTTGTGGTGAGCCAGCTCCATAGATCGCCGGGCGTGTTTTTTGATCGAGATCAGGCGAAGACGACTACTGGAAGTAGAGCGACATTTAATGCACGGGTGATTCCTTACAGAGGATCATGGTTAGATTTTGAATTTGATAGCAAAGATATTCTTTACGTTCGAATTGATAGACGAAGAAAGTTCCCTGCTACAGTTGTTCTGAGAGCTCTTGGAATGTCGGAAGAGCAGATTATTAATTTCTTCTATGATCATGAGACCTATTCCATAGCAGGAAAGAAGATCACGAAGAATGTAGTCGCCAATGTGCTCTTGGGCCAGATTAGTAGTTTTGATATTAAGGATAAATCTGGTGCGGTCATTATTAAAGCTGAACGTCGCTTCACTAAATTCGTATTGAAGAATTTAGAACGGAGTGGGATTCACTCAATTCATGTAAATGAGGAAGAGTTGATTGGACGAATTGCCGCTGCCAATATTGTTGATCCTTCAACAGGAGAGATTTTACTTGAGGTCAACCAGGAGATAACCGATGCGTCTCTGAAACGAATTTTTGAGTGTGGAATTGATACGCTCAAGTTAATCTTTATTAATAACCAGACTGTCGCATCCTCACTTCGTGATACCCTTTTGGGCGATAAGATTCAGAGCCCTGAAGAAGCCATGATGGAGATCTATAAGAGATTGCGACCTGGAGATCCTCCCACGATCGAATCTGCGCGATATTTCTTCAAAGGATTATTTTTTGATCCGGAGAAATATGATCTTGCTCAAGTTGGCCGTTTGAAGATGAATCACAAATTCAAATTAAATACGCCGCTCGATGAGAGAATTCTGACAAAGGATGATATTTTAGCCACAATGAAATACCTGCTCGACTTGAAGGTTGGACGGGGCGAAGTGGATGATATTGATCATTTGGGTAACCGTCGTGTTCGTAGCGTAAGTGAGTTACTTGAGAACCAATATCGAGTTGGTTTGGTTCGAATGGAGCGGGCAATTAGAGAACGACTAAGTTTGCAAGAACTTGAGACTCTTATGCCACACGAACTAATTAATGCAAAACCGGTCTCGGCAGTGGTGAAGGAATTTTTTGGAAGCTCGCAACTGTCTCAGTTTATGGATCAGACCAATCCATTGGCGGAGATTACGCACAAGCGTCGTTTGTCTGCGCTTGGGCCAGGTGGTCTTACACGAGACCGTGCCGGATTTGAGGTAAGAGATGTTCATCCGACGCATTACGGTAGAATTTGTCCGATTGAGACGCCGGAAGGACCGAATATCGGGTTGATCGCATCTCTTTCAACCTATGCCAGAATAAACGAATTCGGATTTCTAGAAACTCCATACAGGAAGGTTTCTGAGGGTCGAGTGACCGACGAGGTTGTTTATTGTTCTGCCCTTGAGGAACAAGACCGTGTGATTGCGCAGGCAAACTGTAAGACGGATGAAAAGGGTCGAATGACAGAAGAGCTGGTCTCAGCTCGGAAGTCAGGTGAGTTTGTTCTCACGCCGCCTGCAGAAGTCAATTTGATAGATGTTTCGCCAAGTCAGATTGTGTCGGTTGCCGCGTCTCTCGTTCCTTTCTTGGAACACGATGATGCTAACCGAGCCTTGATGGGTAGTAATATGCAACGTCAGGCTGTGCCACTTGTTCGAAGTCGAGCTCCACTGGTCGGAACAGGAATGGAGCGAGTCGTTGCCCGGGATTCTGGTGTAGCAGTCTCCGCGCGCAATCCTGGATGGGTTGAGAGCGTCGATTCAGCAAGAATCGTGGTTCGTGTTGATTCCCAATCTCCAGAGTATGTCAAAGTAGATGGCAGTTCCGGTGTGGAAATTTATAGCCTTTTGAAATACATGAGATCGAATCAGAATACATGTATCAATCAAAAACCGATTGTTCAAAAGGGGCAATACATCAAAAAAGGCGAGATCCTAGCCGATGGTCCTTCAACGGAACTCGGGGAGTTGGCTTTGGGACAAAACGTAACAGTCGCGTTCATGCCTTGGGGTGGTTATAATTTTGAAGACTCTATTTTGATATCTGAGCAAATGGTTTCGGATGACGTATTCACGAGCATTCACATCGAGGAGTTTGAGTGTCTCGCGCGTGATACGAAACTTGGAATGGAAGAAATTACTCGAGATATTCCAAACGCAGGCGAAGAAGCTTTGATGGATTTGGATGATTCAGGAATTGTTCGCATCGGAGCAAAGGTGAAGCCACAGGCTATTCTTGTTGGTAAGGTGACGCCAAAGGGCGAAACCCAACTGTCTCCCGAAGAAAAACTTTTGCGTGCTATTTTCGGTGAGAAAGCAAGTGATGTAAAAGATACTTCCTTGCGGGTACCTCCAGGTGTGGTCGGCACAGTGATCAATACTCGGGTTTTCCAAAGAGAGGGTGTTGAAAAGGATTCACGTGCAAAGTTTATTCAGGATTTTGAAGCAAAGCGAATCCTGCAAGATCAAGAGGATGAGATCCGAATTATTCGGGAAACCAGCCTGAAGACGATCGAGAAGATCTTGGTTGGTCAGGTTGTGAACGGCCCAGTGTCAGGAAAAAATGGTGACTCACTTTTGAAGAAGGGTGAAAAGGTCACGACTGAGGTTTTGGCACAGCTTTCGGATTCGGATTGGATTCGAATTCCTTTGTCTAATGAACAAAAGGAAAATGAGCTTAGAGCGACTCTCGAGGCGATGAGTAATCAAATCGAAGCAATTAAGTTGGTGGCACAAAACAAGATTGACCGACTGAATCGAGGAGATGAATTACCTCCCGGCGTGATCAAGATGGTAAAGGTCTATGTTGCGATCAAGCGCAAGCTTGAGGTGGGCGATAAGATGGCTGGCCGTCATGGAAATAAAGGGGTTGTGTCTCGTGTATTGCCTGAGGAAGATTTGCCATATTTGGCTGATGGAACTCCGGTTGATATCGTCCTTAATCCGCTTGGCGTTCCATCACGGATGAACGTTGGACAGCTGCTGGAAACTCACCTGGGTGGGGCGGCTGCGGGGATTGGTCGTGTCGTCAATGAGATGCTCGATAGGAGTGTTGAGGTTGAAAAACTGCGAGCCTATCTGCTTAAAGTTTACTCAACCGAATCCGTTCAAAAATTTTTGAAGGCGGCTGATCGAGATGACTTGCTTGAGTTTGCCAGAAAGATTCGATCGGGAGTGACGGTTGGGGTTCCTGTTTTCGACGGAATTGATGAAACTGAGATCAGTAAAATGTTTGAGTTGGCCGATCGACCGGTCGACGGGCAGGTATATTTGTTCGACGGACGCACTGGTGAGCCATTTGAGCGCCGAGTCACCGTTGGAACGATTTATATGCTCAAACTTCATCATATAGCTGAAGACAAGATCCATGCTCGAAGCATTGGGCCGTACTCCATCGTTACGCAACAGCCGTTGGGTGGTAAGGCGCAATTCGGAGGTCAAAGGCTCGGAGAGATGGAAGTCTGGGCTATGGAGGCCTACGGAGCCGCTTATTCGTTGCAAGAGTTTTTGACTGTGAAATCAGACGATATCATTGGTCGAACTCGGATGTACGAAAGCATCGTCAAGGGCGAGTATAATTTGGAGCCTGGATTGCCAGAGTCGTTTAATGTTTTGACGAAGGAGCTCAGAGCTCTGGGTCTGAATGTTCAACTCGTTCAAGAAGGCGTAACTGAAGGCCAATCAGCATAAGATTGGTGGAGGCAAAAAGTGGAAAATTTTTTCAATCTGTTTCAAAAGCCAAAGAATCCTAGTTCAATTGAAGCGTTCAAGGTGAGTATAGCCTCGCCCGAACAAATCCTTGAATGGTCTTATGGGGAAGTAAAGAAGCCAGAGACCATTAACTACCGAACTTTCAAACCCGAACGTGGCGGTCTTTTTTGTGGAGCGATATTCGGTCCCATTAAAGATTATGAATGTATCTGCGGTAAGTACAAGCGAATGAAGCACCGTGGAGTGGTTTGTGAAAAGTGCGGTACTGAGGTGATAGAAAGCAAGGTTCGCCGTGAGAGAATGGGACATATTAAGCTCGCCACACCAGTGGCTCACATTTGGTTTTTGAAAAGTTTGCCTTCACGGATTGGCGCGATTCTGGACCTCACTCTGCGGGAATTAGAGCGGGTTCTTTATTATGAATCATATATCGTGCTCGACGCGGGGGATACGCCATTCAAGGTAGGACAAATTCTGAGCGAGATCGAATTCAGACGAGCACAGGACCAATTTGGAGCTGAGTTCAACGCGGGGATCGGCGCGGAATCGATCAAGGAATTGCTGCAGAAGACAGATTTGGAAGTTCTGCGGAAAGAGCTGAGAGATCAGCTTGCTGAAGTGGCTTCCGAAGCGAAACGTAAGAAACTGATTAAGCGCCTACGTGTTATTGAAGCTTTTTGTCAGTCTGTGAACAAGCCAGATTGGATGATCATGGACGTCTTGCCGGTTTTGCCTCCAGATCTACGCCCACTCGTTCCACTGGATGGTGGCCGTTTTGCAACTAGTGATCTGAACGATCTCTATCGACGAGTTATTAATCGAAATAATCGTTTAAAGCGCCTCCAAGAACTGGATGCACCTGAAATCATTTTGCGAAATGAAAAGCGCATGCTTCAGGAAGCCGTCGACTCGCTGTTTGACAACGGGCGTCGAGGAAAAGTTGTTACTGGAACCAATAAACGGCCACTTAAATCCTTGTCCGATATGATTAAGGGTAAACAGGGTCGATTTAGACAAAATTTGTTGGGTAAGCGAGTCGATTATTCTGGCCGGTCGGTTATCGTTGTTGGTCCGAATCTTCGATTGCATCAGTGTGGGCTTCCAAAGAAGATGGCCCTTGAACTATTCAAGCCGTTTATTTTTAACAAATTGGAAGAGCGTGGTTTCGTCAGCACGATCAAAGCTGCGAAGAGAATGGTGGAACTTGAGCAGCCTGAAGTATACGACGTTCTAGAAGAAGTGATTAAGGAACATCCGATTCTTTTGAATCGAGCTCCTACATTACACCGTCTTGGGATTCAGGCATTTGAGCCAGTTCTTATCGAAGGAAAGGCAATTCAGTTGCATCCTTTGGTTTGTACTGCTTTCAATGCTGATTTCGACGGCGATCAAATGGCGGTGCATGTGCCGCTTTCAATTGAAGCGCAAGTTGAGGCTCGCGTTTTGATGATGTCGACTAACAACTTGTTGTCACCGGCGAACGGGCGACCGATTATTTCCCCAACTCAGGATATCGTCCTTGGACTTTATACTATGACTCGCGAGGAGCCGTACGCCAAAGGCGAAGGCAAAATTTTTCTAAATGCGGATGAAGTGAGAGTTGCTTACGAACATGGTGCTGTGGGCTTAAATGCACGCGTGTATTGTAGGATAGATGGCAAGCGGGAAGTAACAACGGCTGGTCGCGTGATTGTAAGATCAGTTGTCCCAGAAGAAGTTCCGTTTAGTTATGTGAACAAAGAGCTTGATAAGAAATCCCTCGCTACTTTGGTCGAGATTTGTTTCAAGAAGGCTGGCCAAAAAAAGACAGTCCTCATGTCGGATCGTCTCAAGAATCTTGGATATGAGTTTTCGACGCGCTTCGGAATGTCCATTGCGATGAAAGATATGGCGATTCCGGAGACAAAAGTTAAACTTTTGTCTGAGGCGAAGAAGGAAATTAAGGAAATCGAATCTCAGTATGCGGAAGGGATTATTACCGATGGCGAGCGCTATAATAAAGTGATCGACATTTGGACCCATCTCTCTGATCGAATCGCAAAGGACATGATGTCCAACTTGGGCGTTCAGGAGTTCCATCCGAAGCCGGAAACTCGGTTAGATCGCTTCCCAGATCGCAAAGGCGATGTCGTCAAATCGAAGTCGTTTAACACAATTTTTATGATGGCGGATTCAGGAGCCAGAGGTAGCAACCAGCAAATTCGACAACTTGCCGGTATGCGAGGGTTAATGGCTAAGCCCTCTGGTGAAATTATCGAAACCCCAATTATCTCGAATTTTAGAGAAGGTCTTACAGTTTTGGAATACTTCATTTCGACCCACGGGGCTCGAAAAGGTCTTGCGGATACCGCACTTAAGACTGCCAATGCGGGATACCTTACCCGACGTTTAGTGGACGTTTCGCAGGACAGCGTTATACGTGAGTTCGATTGCGGCACGCTTGAAGGGATAGAAATGGAATCACTTGTTGAAGGTGGTGAAATAATTGAACCTTTGAGTGAGCGTATTTTGGGACGTATGGCTCTTCACGATGTGAAGGATCCCGTGTCCAAAAAGACAATTGTTAAATTCAATGAAGAGATTACGGAAGAGGTGGTTCAACAACTAGAAGCACTTCAGATTACTCGTGTGGCGGTCAGAAGCCCGCTGACTTGTAAGAGTCAGCGCGGTCTTTGCACTCTTTGTTATGGACGTGATCTAGCTCGAGGTTCCTTGGTCAGTACTGGTGAAGCTGTGGGAATTGTTGCAGCACAGTCCATCGGGGAACCTGGAACCCAGCTGACGATGCGTACCTTCCACATTGGAGGAACCGCGAGTGCGATGGCTGAGCAAAGTACCGTTGAGGCTCGCAATGACGGTAAATTGAAGTTGTTGAATGCACATGTTATTACAAATAAAAACGGCGAAACGATCGTTATGAACCGCAATGCTGAAGTAATCGTGGTGGATGCTGAAGGTCGAGAACTTGAGCGGCACAGACTAGTTGCCGGAGCTCGGATGAAGGCAAGCGACGATTCAAAACTGAAAGTTGGTCAGACGATTGCCGACTGGGATCCTTACACTATTCCAATCATGACTGAGTTCAAGGGACGTGTAAAATATGAGGACCTCTCTGAAGGTGTGACATTTAAAGAACAGCGGGATGCTGCGACGGGCCTTTCTAGAAAGGTTGTGATCGAAAATCGTGGAAGTGGAGATCTTCGGCCACGCTTGATTATCGTTGATACAGCGACAGGTGCGGCGTTGATTAATCCAAAAACTGGAACGGAAGTACGCTACTGGTTGCCATTGAATGCAACAATTAGTGCGACGAATGGACAAGAGGTTAATCCGGGAGATGTGATCGCAAAAATTGCAAAGGAGACAACGAAGTCTCGCGATATTACCGGAGGTCTTCCTCGAGTTGCGGAGCTCTTTGAAGCGAGAATTCCGAGAGAACATGTAGCGATTATTTCTGATATCGATGGTTTCGTCTCGTTTGGAAAAGATACCAAGGGTAAACGTAAAGTTATTGTAGCTCCTGAAAAAGGAAGCGCCGTTGAGTATTTAATACCGAAATCACGGCATATTATTGTTCGTGAAGGAGACTTCATTCGTGCTGGCGAAGCCCTTGTGGATGGAGCGATTAATCCGCACGATATTCTCCGCGTACTGGGAGTAAAGGCTTTGGCCAAGTATTTGGTCGATGAAATTCAAGAGGTCTATCGATTGCAGGGTGTGAAGATCAATGAAAAGCATATGGAATGTATTGTTCGACAGATGCTTCGAAAGGTACGAATTCTGAAGGCAAATGATTCCATGTTCTTGGAAGGTGAGCCTGTGAGTCGATGGGTATTTGACCAAGTAAACGATGGTCTTATTGCTGAGGGCAAGAAGCCTGCAACGGCGGAGCCAATGCTTTTGGGAATCACAAAGGCGGCTTTGAATACGGACAGCATTTTGTCAGCTGCTAGCTTCCAGGAAACAACCAAGGTCTTTACCGAGGCGGCAATTGCCAGCAGGGTAGACCAACTCTATGGCTTGAAAGAAAACATTATCATGGGGCGGTTGTTGCCAGCAGGAACTGGTTTGGCCAGTTATGAAGACCTGGAAATCGTGGTTGAGGGCGGTGATGATGAGTTTTTGAAGGACGTGGACGTGGATACGACGCGTGCGCCTGATAGATCGACTCCTTCGTCAATGGCGACAGGAAGTTAACGAGTGGGTTCCCGACATTGACAGAAGATGGCGAGGGGCCCTATGAGATGGATAGAAATAGAACGGAGAGAAATTTGAATGCCTACAATTAATCAGTTAATCCGAAAGGGAAGACAAAAAAACACATATAAGTCTAAGTCTCCCGCCTTGAAGGGTGCTCCACAGAAGCGCGGTGTATGCGTCTCTGTAAAGACAATGACCCCGAAGAAACCAAACTCAGCGCTTCGAAAGATTGCTCGGGTGCGGTTGACGAACAAGGAAGAAGTTACGGCGTATATCGGAGGAGTTGGGCACAATCTTCAAGAACACAGTGTCGTTCTCGTCCGCGGCGGTAGAGTCAAGGATTTGCCTGGAGTTCGGTATCATATTGTCCGAGGAGCATTGGATTCCTCTGGTGTGGCAAATCGAAAACAGAGCCGTTCCAAATATGGAGCCAAGAGGCCAAAAGCTTAGAAATTTTGAGGAGTATATATGCCCCGTCGTAAACGAGTTCTTAATCGCGCGCCAATTTTCCCTGACCACAAATATGGGGATGTTGTCCTTTCAAAATTCATCAACATGTTGATGTGGAGTGGTAAAAAAACAAAGGCAACAGCGATAGTATATGAGGCGCTTGAGGATCTTAAGTCAAAAGGTGAGAATGGACTTAAGGTTTTTAAGAAGGCCGTTGATAATGTGAAGCCAGAGATCGAAGTTAGATCTCGCCGAGTAGGTGGAGCGAATTACCAGGTTCCAATGGAAGTGAGGCCAGAGAGACGTTTAACTCTTAGCTGTCGTTGGATCATCGAGAGTACCAGAGCGCGTGCAGGGCGATCGATGGCAGAGAAGCTATCAGCCGAGCTCTATGAAGCTTCTCAGGGGCGTGGTGGATCTATAAAAAAGCGAGAAGATGTTCACAAGATGGCAGAAGCCAATCGAGCTTTTGCGCATTTCAGATGGTAATCAGCACGAGCTGATTTTGTGTCATTTCCAGAAAGTATCCGTATGGCTGTTGATCTCGAAAGATTGCGAAACTTTGGGATCATAGCCCATATAGACGCGGGTAAAACGACGACAACTGAGCGTATTTTGTATTATACCGGCGTGACACACCGTATTGGCGATGTAGACGAGGGTAATACCCAGATGGATTGGATGGTTCAGGAACAAGAGCGAGGAATCACCATAACATCTGCGGCGACGACTTGCTCTTGGGATGGTTTCCAAATGAACATCATCGATACTCCTGGCCACGTTGATTTTACGATCGAGGTTGAGCGAAGCCTGCGCGTCTTAGATGGTGCGATTGGAGTATTTTGTGGAGTGGCGGGTGTCGAGCCTCAGTCAGAGACAGTCTGGCGACAGGCAGATCGGCATAGAGTTCCTCGGATAGCATTTGTTAATAAGATGGATCGTGTCGGAGCGAATTTCGACCGAGTTGTCGGAATGATTCGGAGCCGCTTGAAGGCTAATCCAATTCCGGTACAGATTCCAATTGGTGCAGAGGATTCGTTCACGGGAGTGGTTGACTTAATAGACATGCAGGCACTTGTTTGGGAGAGCGATCAGACAGGCGCGAAATTTGTTCGGCAGGAAATTGCGGCTGAGTTGAGACAGAAAGCGGATGCAGCCAGAGAAACTTTGGTCGAAAAAATTGCAGATTTAGACGAAAAGATTGCGGACCTCTATTTGAGGGGAGCACCGGTGAATAGGGATGATATTATTTCTGCTCTTCGTAGAGTCACATTGAACCTTACCGGAGTTCCAGTCTTTATAGGCGCATCGTTTAAGAATAGAGGTGTTCAGCCGCTTTTGGATGGCGTCGTGAGATATCTACCGTCACCTATGGATATTCAATCGGTCGCGGCGTTTGATCCGAGAAGTCATTCTCAGACCACTATCCGTCGCACTGATCCCGATGGCCCGCTTGCCGCTTTAGCTTTCAAAATTGCGTCAGATTCTTTTGCTGGTCCTCTGACATATATTCGAATCTATTCTGGGCGACTGAAGAGGGGCGATCAGGTTTTCAATTCAGCAAAATCTAAGAAGGAAAAATTACTGAAATTACTACGAGTACACGCCAATCAAACGGAAGAGATTGATGAAATCGCTGCGGGCGATATTTGCGCTGCGGTTGGTTTCAAATTTACTACTACCGGGGATACCCTCTGCGATTTTGCGACCCCGATTGCCCTTGAATCAATTAGTTTTCCAGAGCCCGTGATATCAATCGCCATCGAACCCAAAACAAAGTCGGATGAGGAAAAACTGTCTGAGTCACTTCGCAAACTTTCTCTAGAAGATCCAAGTTTTAAGGTTCATGTGAATGAAGAAACTGGCCAAACTCTTATTTCTGGCATGGGAGAGCTTCATCTGGAAATCATTGTTGAGCGTTTGATGAGAGAATTTAAGGTCAATGCGAATATCGGCAAGCAACAGGTATCCTTCCGAGAGACGATTGGGAAGGTCGCTGAAGCTGAGTCTGTGTATCAGCGAGTCATAGCCGGGAAAAATCAATTCGCCCAGATCGCTTTGCGGATCGAGCCCGCCAACAGAGGCTCTGGAGTAAGTGTCGATACGAGCGAGCTTGGCGCAGGCGTAAACGAGGATTTTGTCGCTGCCGCGAGAAGTGGAATAAAAGACGCTCTTCAGTCGGGACTTTTAGTTGGAAATCCAGTAACAGATTTGAAGGCTACGATAACCAAGGTCACTATTGATCCTGAATCGTCGACAGAATTGGCTTTTAAGGTGGCTGGAAGCCTTGGGGTGAAGGATGCCCTCAAGAAAGCAGCACCTCTTTTGATGGAGCCAATTATGTCCGTCGAGGTCACAGTACCTGAAGAATACCTCAGTCCAGTGATAGGAGACTTGAATGGACGAAGAGGCCGCATTCTTGGGATTGACGACATAGGGGGAAATAAGGTTATCAAAGGAGAGGTTCCGTTATCAGAAGTTTTTGGGTATTCCACAGACTTGAGATCGGTTACCCAAGGACGAGCATCCTATTCATTGGAGCCCCTTCGTTATGAAGTGGTTCCAACAAACGTGGCAGAAGGAATTGTAGGAAGAACCAATTTATCGTAATTTAACTGGTTTCAGGAGGCACTATGGCAAAAGCAAAGTTTGAACGAAAAAAAACGCATGTGAACGTAGGAACTATCGGTCATGTCGACCATGGAAAGACCACGTTGACTGCTGCAATCACAAAGGTGGCTGCATCAAAGGGAATGGGTGAATTTAGAGCCTATGACCAGATTGATAAAACACCAGAAGAAAAGGCTCGTGGGATTACAATTTCCACTTCGCACGTAGAGTATGAGACTGATAAACGTCATTATGCTCACGTCGATTGTCCCGGGCACGCCGATTATGTAAAAAATATGATCACAGGTGCGGCGCAAATGGATGGAGCTATCCTAGTTTGTTCAGCTGCAGATGGCCCCATGCCACAGACGCGCGAACATATCCTTTTGGCTCGTCAAGTAGGTGTTCCTTACATCGTTGTATTTTTGAATAAGTGCGACATGGTGGACGATCCTGAGCTTTTGGAATTAGTTGAAGTTGAATTGCGTGATCTTTTGAAGCTCTATAAATTCCCCGGCGATGAAACCCCGATTGTTCGTGGTTCAGCGTTGAAAGCGCTTGAAGGTGATAAGGGAGACTATGGAGAGCCGGCTATTTTGAAGCTTTTGGAAACTCTTGATAAATACATCCCAGATCCAGTTCGTGATATCGACCGCCCCGTGCTGATGCCAGTTGAAGACGTTTTTTCAATCTCTGGTCGTGGCACAGTAGTAACCGGCCGGATTGAAAGAGGCATCGTTAGGGTCGGTGATGAAGTTGAAATTGTCGGAATTAAACCCGTACAGACCACGGTTATTACCGGGGTTGAAATGTTCCGTAAGCTTCTTGACGAAGGTCGCGCAGGAGACAACGTTGGACTTCTTCTTCGAGGAACAAAGAGAGAAGAGGTTGAGCGCGGGCAGGTGATTTGCGCCAAGGGAAGTATTAAGCCACACACAAAGTTCAAAGCTGAAGTTTACGTTTTGACAAAAGAAGAAGGTGGGCGGCATACTCCATTTTTCAAAGGTTACAGACCGCAGTTCTATTTTAGAACAACAGATGTAACGGGCGTTTGCACTTTGCCTCCAAATGTGGAAATGGTGATGCCTGGTGATAATATTTCAATCGAAGTTGAATTGATCACTCCGATTGCGATGGAAAAGCAGCTGCGATTCGCTATTCGTGAAGGCGGACGAACTGTTGGCGCCGGCGTAGTAACAGAAGTGATGGAATAGATCTGAGAGGAAGTCTTTTGTGCAGGGTGAGAAAATCAGAATTAAACTGAAGGCGTATGAGTCGAGTCTTTTAGATTCGGCGATTCAAGAAATCGTAGCGACGGCAAGACGGACTGGAGCGGGCATAGCTGGCCCAATTCCGCTGCCAACCAAGAGAGCTCGCTTTTGCGTTCTTCGGTCCCCGCATACTGACAAGAAGTCGCGGGAGCATTTTGAGATTCGAACGCATAAAAGACTTCTCGATATAGTAAGTCCAACTCAGCAGACGATCGATGCGTTGATGAAGTTGGATCTGTCAGCCGGAGTTCATGTCGAAATTGAGTGATGTTTGGAGTTAGCGATGTCAGCTATTTTGGGTAGAAAAATTGGAATCACAACAGCGATTGGTACAGATGGGAATAGCTTTCCTGTTTCTGTGGTCAAGGCTGGGCCGTGTAAGGTTTTAGAGTGTAAGACAAAGGAAAAACATGGATACGATGCAATCGTTCTAGGTTTTGAGGAAGTCGAGGGATCTAAAATCAAGAGCAAGGCATTGCTTGGATTGTTCAAGAAACTTGGTGCATCTTGCTATCGAGTTGTTCGTGAGTTTCGGAGTACTGAAGCAACTGTAGGCTCAGAGACCAATGTGCAGTCCTTTAATATTGGTGACATTGTAAAAGTTGAAGGTGTCTCCAAGGGACACGGTTGGACAAGTGTAATTAAGAAATGGAATTTTGCTACTGGAAGAGAGTCACATGGCGGCAATTGTCAGCGAAAAATGGGATCGTCCGGTATGCATACTTGGCCCGCTCACGTGATCAAGGGGAAGAAAATGTCGGGACGGTGGGGTAGTGAGAATATCACTTTGCGTTCAGTGGAAGTCGTTGGGCTGGTCCCAGAGGAAGGATTGCTTTTATTGAAGGGCCCGTTGCCTGGTGGCAAGGGTGGTTTGATTAAGATTGAAACGCTGCAGGCTGCAACACAAAAAGCCGCCTAACAGTTGAGAGAGAAATATGTCGGAATTAGAAATTAGAAATTTTAAGAATGAAGTGGTTGGCAAGGAATCTGCAGATCCTTCAGTTTTTATGGCGAAATATAAGCCGTCTTTGTTGAATGATTTCGTTGTGATGCAAAGACGAGCCTTGCGACAAGGTACCCATTCTACGAAGACACGAGCAGAAGTGAGTGGGACAGGCAAGAAGCCTTTCAAGCAAAAGGGAACGGGAAGTGCTCGACAGGGGACCTTGATCGGTCCTCATCAGCCGGGTGGGGGTATTGCTTTTGGGCCAAAGCCTCGCGTTTATAAAAGCGAGATGAATGCCAAGGCTAGATCAGAGGCCATCAGGGGAGCGTTGACTCAACGTCGGCGCGACGGAAAAATTCTTGTTGTAGATAAATTTGAAGTCCCGAGTGGAAAGACAAAGGATGCAGTCAAATTGCTTTCTGCATTTAAGGCAAGATCTTACGTAATTGTCGGAGACTTTGATGCTCAGACCACGAGAAGCGTTCGAAATGTGAAGACTTGTAAAACATTATCTCCCTCAGGACTTAATGTTTTTGATTTGTTGAAGCATGAACAAGTTATTTTGACAAAGTTGGGGTTGGCCAAGACCGTTGAGAGACTTAAGAAGGTGCGGGAGAAATGAAAAATATCGCATTGACACCGGTAGTTACGGAAAAAGGTGCCGCATTGCAGGGCGAGAAGAATCAGTATGTTTTTTTTACTGACTTGGATGTAAACAAAGTGGAGATTGCTACAGCTGTTGAAGCTCTAAAGGCAGGCATAGAAGTAGTAAGTGTGAAAACTCTGATTCAGCGTGGCAAAGTAAAGAGACTTGGCCGCTCTGTTGGAAAGAGATCAAATCGAAAAAAAGCGATAGTGCGCTTGAAGGCCGGGCAGACTATCGAGCTTTTTGAATCGGTATAACGAAGGATAGATCATGGGATTCTACAAGCCAATTACACCATCGCGGCGTTATTACAGTAAGAGAGATTTTTCTGTTATTACTACGTCCGAGCCCTGTAAGAAATTACTCGAACCAAAAACTAAGACCGGTGGCAGAAATAACCACGGGCACATTACGTCTAGATTTCGAGGTGGTGGTCACAAGCGACTTTTGAGAATTATTGACTTCAAGCGTGATAAGGTTGGAGTTAAGGCAAGGGTTGCAAGCATAGAATACGATCCAAACCGATCGGCGAATATTGCTCTACTGAATTATTTGGATGGTGAGAAGCGCTATATTATTGCGCCAGAGGCGCTGACAGTTGGATCTTGGATTAGCTCTGGACCTGAAGCGGATATAATTGTCGGATGCGCATTACCACTCAAATCAATACCTGTTGGTACCTTCGTACATAATATCGAATTGAAGCGAGGGAAGGGCGGGGCGTTGGTGCGTTCGGCTGGGTCTTATGCGCAGCTGTTGGCAAAAGAAGGCGATCACGTGACTCTTCGATTGCCTTCTGGGGAAATTCGAAAAGTTTTTTCTGAGAATTATGCAACGATTGGGCAAATTGGCAACTCCGACCATATGAATATCAGTTGGGGTAAGGCTGGGCGCATTCGTTGGATGGGTCGAATGCCCCATAATCGAGGGACATCAATGAATCCAGTGGACCATCCGCATGGTGGTGGCCAAGGTAAGACAAAAGGTGGTCGTCATCCAGTTACGCCTTGGGGACGTCCAACAAAAGGTTTTAGAACTCGAAACAATAAGAGAACAGATTCAAGTCGAGTACAAAGACGTAACGCTAAATTGGGAGCTTCATAATTATGGCTCGATCTTTAAAGAAGGGACCTTTTATTGACTATCATCTCCTCGATAAGGTGATGGCTCAAAAGGATGTCACCAGTAAGAAAATGATTAAGACCTGGTCACGGCGTTCTACCGTGATTCCAGAAATGGTGGGGTTTACTTTCGCTGTACATAACGGCAAGGCGTTTATACCTGTTTTCGTGACCGAGAATATGGTTGGGCACAAATTGGGCGAATTCGCTCCTACTCGAACCTTTAAAATGCATTCGGGTGATAGAAAAGCACAGAAAGCGGTTGGTTAATTATGGAAGCTAGTGCGACTTTAAAATTTGCACGGGTATCTTCGAAGAAATTGCAGCCAGTGGCGAAGATGATTCGTGGAAAACAGGTAGAATATGCGATCGCAGCCCTTCAATACACTCCAAAAAAGGGGGCCTTGCTATTGAGAAAGGTTATTGAATCTGCTCGCAGCAACGCTCACGAGAAGCAAATGGATGTGGACACTTTGAGAATAAAATCTGTGCAGGTTGATCGCGGCCCAATGATGTATCGTGTGATGACTCGGCAGCGGGGTATGGCGCATCGAATGCGACGGAGATCGGTTCATATATCAGTTTCTTTAACGGATGAGGCTTAAAAAATGGGACAGAAAATACATCCAGGTGGTTTACGGCTGAAAGTTATTAAAGGTTGGGATTCAATCTGGTTTTCAGAGAAGGCATACGGGACTCTTCTGAAGGAAGATTTAGCTATTAGAAAATTTGTAGATCAGAAGGTCTCGCACGCGGGCGTTTCCAGAGTTGTGATCGAGAGATCGTCAACCAAAGTTCGAGTTACAATACATACATCGAGGCCCGGTGTGATCATTGGTAAAAAAGGTGCTGGAATCGATATTTTAAAGGCCCAATTGCAGAAGCTAGCCTCTTCCGAGCTCCTTTTGAATATCAAAGAAGTTCGTAAAGCTGAGGTGGATGCCAAGCTTGTAGCAGAAAATATTGCGACTCAGCTTGAGAGACGTGTGGCTTTTAGACGAGCAATGAAAAAGGCAATTCAATCTGTCATTAAATTTGGTGCAGAAGGTGTGAAAGTGCAGCTAGGAGGGCGTCTGGCTGGTGCAGAAATGGCCAGAACAGAGAAGTACAGAGAGGGACGAGTACCCCTGCACACTCTGCGGGCTGATATCGACTATGGTGTTGCAACAGCATTTACGACATATGGTGCGATTGGCGTTAAAGTTTGGATTTTTAAAGGTGAAGTTTTAGAGAAGACGCAACTGACAGAAGAACCAGCTGCGATTGCTTCCTAAATTTTGAGGTGATTTTATTATGATGCAGCCAGCGAGACAGAAGTGGAGAAAACAGTCAAAGGGTCGTAACCGAGGAATGGCGACACGCGGCCAGTTTCTTTCGCTTGGAGATTTCGGTCTTCAGGCAGTAGATCGGGGTCGATTAACATCCAGACAGATTGAGGCTGGACGGATCACTATCAGTCGGCATGTGAAGCGTGGTGGTAAATTGTGGATTCGTGTTTTTCCAGACAAGCCCGTTTCGAAAAAGCCGTTGGAAGTCCGGATGGGTAAAGGAAAGGGATCGCCTGAGCTTTGGGTAGCGATTATCAAGCCAGGGAGAATTCTTTATGAGATTGAAGGGATCGATGAGAAGTTGGCTCGGGATGCCTTGAGACTAGCGGCTTCAAAGCTTCCAATTAAGTGTAAGTTTGTGGCGAGAAGTGCGGCCTAGCGGAGGTTTTGTTATGGCAGAAAAATTGAAACATAGTGAATTGACAATAGATGATTTGGCCAACCGGTTGCATGATGTGACCGCAGAGCTTGCAACAGCCCGTCGGGAACATAAGTTGGGACGGTTTAAGAAAACGTCTGAATTTTTGAGATTGAGAAAAGAGATTGCGCGGATTAAGACACATGTTCGGCAAAAGGAATTGAAAGTTTAAAAAGGTGTTTATGGTGGAAACAGTTGAAAAATCAAGACGGCGAAAAATCGAAGGTATTGTCATCTCTG
This sequence comes from uncultured Bacteriovoracaceae bacterium, assembly GCA_964626465.1. Classification (GTDB taxonomy): domain Bacteria; phylum Bdellovibrionota; class UBA2394; order UBA2394; family UBA2394; genus CAZRCG01. The sequence goes on from CAZVFP010000002.1 coordinate 130,085, forward strand.
ACAAGATGCAGAAAACCATTGTTGTCGAGGTTTCATCGTTGGTAAAGCATCCGAAATACGGAAAATATTACAAGAAATACAAGAGATTTAAGGCGCACGACGAAGCTGAACAAAGTGGAGTTGGGGACCGAGTTGAAGTGGTCGAATCTAAACCGATCTCGGCCCAGAAGAGATTTAGACTGGTTCGTGTAGTGGAGAAGGCTCGGGGCGGTGATGTTGCTTTGGCAGAAGCGGGAGCTAGTATATGATTCGAGAACAAACGCGACTTACGGTGGCCGATAATACCGGAGCTAAAGAGGTTGAATGTATCCGAATAATTGGCGGTAGCAAGAGAAGACGGGCAGCTATTGGAGATGTGATTGTGGTTGCGGTTAAGGATGCAATTCCCTTTGGTAAGGTGAAAAAGGGTGAGGTCAAAAAGGCGGTTGTTGTGAGAGTGGTGAAGGAATACGGCCGACAAGACGGCACTTATATTCGTTTTGATGACAATGCTGCAGTTCTGATTGGGAATGACCAGGAACCCATTGGAACTCGTATTTTTGGACCAGTGGCAAGAGAGCTGCGAGCAAAAAAATTCATGAAAATTTTGTCGCTAGCTCCAGAGGTTTTATAATATGCGAAGAATTCGTAAAGACGATGTAGTGCAGGTTTTGTCTGGTAAAGATAAAGGGAAGACCGGAAAAGTACTTCGAGTTTTCCCTGCGGAGTCGGCTTGTATTGTGGAGCGAGTAGGCCTGACGAAGCGCCATCAAAAGGCCAAGCCAGGTGGCGGACCTTCGGGAATTATTGAGAAGAATCAGAAAATCAATTGGTCTAAATTGGCTCTGTTAGATTCAAAATCAGAGAAAACGTCTCGAGTGCGCTTCTCGGTAGTCGGTGGGAAGAAACAACGAGTGTTCGTAAAGAGTGGGCAAGCTGTTGGTACAGCGTGATCATTAGGGAATTTAGGATAAGGATATGACAACGGAAGAGAAAAAGAAAAAGAGTCCAGCGACAAAGGCTCCAAAAGCGAAGGCTGCGAAGCCAGAGAGCTCGGAGCCGGTAGATGCAGTGCAACCTCGTCAGTGGGAAATCTATAGGAACGCAATCGTGCCGAAGTTGGTTGGTGAGTTTAAGTACAAGAGTCCTATGCGGGTTCCAAGATTAGAGAAAATCGTCATTAATTGCGGATTGGGGCGAGCGACTCAGAATATCAAGATTATAGATCAGGCAATGAAAGACATTGCTGCGATTGCGGGTCAAAAGCCTGTTTCCACGAAATCAAAAAAGGCGATTTCCAACTTTAAGTTGAGAGCAGGTTTGCCGATTGGTGTGACGGTAACTTTGCGTGGTCGAAGAATGTACGAATTTTTGGATCGTTTATTGAGCCTCGCTCTGCCTCGAATCAAGGATTTCAGAGGCATCTCAGATCGAGGGTTCGACGGACGTGGCAATTATACATTGGGTCTTAAGGAGCACCTTGTATTTCCTGAAGTTCTGTTTGATACAGCAGATGCTACATTTGGTATGAATATTTCTTTTGTAACTACTGCAGAAACTGATGACGAAGGTAGAGCGCTGTTAGTGCATTTTGGATTTCCATTTAGAAAGCGGCAGCAGCAAAAAGCAGCCTAGCAATAAGCGAGATTTTATGGCAAAAAAAAGTTCAGTTGAAAAATACAAAAGAAATCTTAAAGCTGTTGAACAGTACAAAGATCGTTACAAAAAATTAAAGGAAACGATCAAGAGTGCCAAGTCCACGGACGAAGAAAAGCAAGAAGCACAAAGAAAATTGTGGGAGCTGCCTAGGACAGCTTTGCCGGTTAGGCTGAGATCGAGATGCCAAGTGACGGGTAGAGCTAGGGCCGTCTACAGGAAATTTAAATTAACGAGACATAAATTTAGAGAGTATGCCCATAGAGGGATGCTCCCTGGTGTTGCAAAGGCAAGTTGGTAAATCTATGAATACAGATTCATTAAGTGATTTTTTGACTAGAATTAGGAACGGATCGAAAGCAAAACGTGCGTCTGTGAGCGCACCTTTTTCGAAACTAATCGAACAAGTGGCACTGTTGCTTAAAGCAGAAGGTTTTGTTGGTGATGTTAGTGTGCTTGATATTGGTAAAGGTAAGCGAGATTTGAGTGTTAAGCTTCGATACGATGAAGTGGGTGCGCCGATAATAGATTTCATCGGCCGAGTAAGTAAGCCAGGCCATCGAATTTATTCTCGTAGGCCAGAAGGAAAGAGTGTCCGTGCGGGTTTGGGCGTGACAATTCTGTCTACTCCGTTGGGTGTTCTTTCTGATTTGCAGGCAAAAGAAAAGAATGTTGGTGGCGAGGTTCTTGCCCAGGTTTGGTAGTTTCTTGGAGAGTGATTTATGTCAAAGTTAGGTAAAATTCCCGTCCAATTGCCGAAGAACGTGAAGTTCGTTGTAAATGAAGGCAGCTTTTTGGTTGAAGGTCCGAAGGGTAAGATTTCACGGAAGATTCCTGAAGGAATCAAGATTGAAACCGAGGATGGTAGGCTGGTAGTGAAACGCTCTTCCGATGATCGTCAAACCCGAGCGTATCACGGCCTCACTCGATCACTCTTGTCCGCGGCTGTAAAGGGCGCATCGGAGGGATATTCGAAGACATTGGTGGCGGTGGGAGTTGGTTATAGAATGGCGATCTCTGGTTCTAAACTCACTGTCAGTGCTGGGTTTTCTCATCCTGTAAATTTCACGTTGCCGACTGGTGTGGCAGGCAAGGTCGATGATCAGACCAAGCTGACTCTTTCTGGAGTGGATAGAGAATTGGTTGGCATGATTGCGGATAAAATCCGAATGATTCGCCCCCCAGAACCTTACAAGGGTAAAGGAATTCGTTACGAAGGCGAAGAAATTCAATTAAAAGAAGGTAAGTCCGGCGCTGGTGGTAAAGGGGCGTAAGGCAGGTATAATTTATGAGTTTAAAAGTAAAAGATGATGCGCGTATTAAAAGAAAGATTAGGATTAGAAAGAATGTGTTCGGCACGACGACTCGGCCGAGACTTTCTGTATTTAGATCTTCGAAATATATCTATGCTCAGATTGTAGATGATGCCTCCCAAAAAACATTGGTCGCGTGTTCTTCTTCTGAGAAGGATCTAAAGAAGGGGCTAAAGAGCACTCGAGATATTGAAGCGTCAAAAGCCGTGGGCAAGGAGCTGGCAAGCAGAGCTCTTGCTAAGAAGGTTTCTTCAGTGGTTTTTGACCGAAATGGATTTATCTACCACGGTCGTATTAAGGCGCTTGCTGATAGTGCGCGTGAAGCTGGTTTGAACTTTTAATTTAACGTTAGGAATAATCATGGGTGTTTCAAGAGATATAGTCGCAAGCCTGGATTTGAAAGAGCGAATCGTCAACGTAGCACGGGTCGCCAAAGTTGTTCGAGGAGGACGGCGTTTTAGTTTTAGCGCTCTTGTGGCAGTTGGTGACGAAAAAGGGTTTGTTGGTATTGGGCTAGGTAAGGCAAACGAAGTCCCAGAAGCGATTCAAAAAGCGACCGAGCAAGCCAAGAAAAATCTGATTCGCGTGCCATTGGCTGGAAGCAGTATTCCTCACGATGTCGTGGGGCGTTTTGGTGCCGCTCGTTTGTTGCTGAAGCCAGCAAGTGAAGGAACTGGTGTTATTGCTGGAGGCGCGACGCGAGTTCTATTGGAATTGGCCGGAGTTCGAGATGTTTTAGCAAAAAGTTTGGGAACAAATAATCCTCATAATTTATCGAGGGCTACGTTGGATGCACTTAGTCAGCTGAAGAGTTCTGAGCTTCGACGACTGGCGCTTAGTGGAAGTTAAACGGAGAAAAATATCGTGGCAAAGGCATTACTAATAAAACAGGCAAAGGGGACGGGACAACTTCCTGATCGGCAACGCCGAACATTGAAGGCGTTGGGGCTTCGGGGAATTAATTCTGAAATTGTTCGGTCTGATACCCGAGCGATTCGGGGGATGCTTAACAAAGTTCAAAGTTTGATTGAAGCACAGCAAATCGATCGAACAAGCTATAGTCGACCTAAGAAAGCGCTTAAGAAGAGCGGTTTTAAGCTTGGGTGATTTGAAAGGATCTTTAAAAATGTCTCTTTTATCGCAATTGAAGCCGGCACCTGGATCTAAGAAGAGTATGAAGCGCCTTGGGCGTGGAAATGCTTCGGGGCACGGTGGTACATCAACAAAAGGTCACAAGGGCCAACTCGCAAGAAGTTCACCCCACATCACCAAGGGCTTTGAAGGTGGGCAAATGCCGCTGCATCGCAGATCGCCGAAGTGGGGTTTTACGAACGTCTCGAAGCAGTTTTTTAACACGGTTAACCTCGATCAAATTGAGAAGTCTTTCGCAGATGGGGAAACTGTGAGTTACGAGACATGTTGGGAAAAAGGCTTAATTCGTGGCAGAGATTTACCTGTCAAGGTATTGGGTCGGGGAAAGTTGAGTAAGAGATTGACTTTCAAAGTTAATAAATTGTCGGAGTCGGCTCAAAAAGCTGTTGAGGCCGCTAAAGGCAGTCTTGTCGCTCTCTAAAATGAACGCATAAATTTCCTGGGGGGAATTTGAATAATCAAGTTGTTTCTGCTGCAAGGGCTCCAGAGTTAATCAAGAAACTCTGGGTAACATTTGGGTTAATAGCTGTTTACCGGATGGGTGTTTTCGTTCCGACTCCCGGTGTAAATGCAAAAAAATTATCGGAGTTCCTTCTTGGAAGTGCGAATTTTTTTGGGCTCTTCAACACTTTTTCCGGCGGTGCGTTGGCAAATTTTTCCGTTTTCGCTCTTGGAATCATGCCTTACATTAGCAGTTCGATTATTTTCAGTCTGTTGGGTGTGGTGAGCGAGCGATTGGCGGCGCTACAAAAAGAGGGTGAGCTCGGTAGAAAGAAGATCAACCAATACACCCGATACGGAACGATAGTGCTGGCGATTGTTCAAGGTTATGGAATGGCAGCATGGCTTCAGAGTGAGCCTGGGGGTATGAGAATTGTAGAGAACCCCGGTTTTGCTTTTATTTTTCTGGCGATTATTACCCTGACCGCAGGAACTTGTTTTATCATGTGGCTTGGGGAACAAATTTCTCAAAGAGGTATCGGTAATGGAAGTTCTCTGATCATTTTCGCAAGCATTGTTTCTGGATTTCCAGGCTTTGTTGCCAATACCTGGGATAAGTTGCAATCAGGCGAAATGACCGGTGGGTCTGCATTCAATCTTTTCGTTTTAGCTCTGTTGGCGATTGCTTTTGTTATCTTTTTTGAACGAGCACAGAGAAGAATCCCGATTCACCATGCGAAACGAGTTGTGGGGAGGAAGATTTTCGGTGCGTCGATGCAGTTTCTTCCTATGAAAATCAATATGGCAGGGGTTATCCCTCCCATATTTGCTTCCTCAATTTTGCTATTTCCTGCACAGATTGCTCAGTTCACAAAAACTCGATTTCCTGAGCTTTCAAGTTTTTTCCAGTGGCTAACCCCTGGGACATGGCCGTATGAAGTTTTGTTTGTGATCGGAATAGTATTCTTTTCGTTTTTTTACACAGCAATTCAATTCAATCCGGACGATGTGGCCGACAACGTGAAGAAATCGGGAGGGTTCGTCCCCGGGATTCGTCCAGGTAAGAATACATCTGAATACATTGATCGGGTGCTGATCCGATTGACGGTAGCGGGGTGTTTTTACATATCTGTTGTTTGTGTGGCTCCCTATCTGTTTTTGCGAGGCTACAATATTTTTCTTGGCGGCACTTCGTTGATGATCGTTGTTGGGGTAGCATTAAACTTCATCGAACAAATTCAGTCTTATCTGATGGCGCAGCAGTATGAGGGCTTTTTAGGGGGATCACTAAAGAACAAGCGTTTCAAAGCGCGACAAGGGTGAAAAAGATTGTGCAGCCGATCGGATGTATTTTATTGGGCGCTCCTGGAAGTGGAAAGGGAACTCAAGCTAAAATCATTTCGAACCTTTTCAGGATCCCACATGTATCGACCGGCGACGCATTGAGATCGGAGATAGCAAAAAAATCGCAGCTAGGTTTAAAGGTGTCTAAGGTTTTGGCTGCCGGTGAACTAGTCAGTGATGAGTTGGTGGATGCAATTGTTGCTAGCCGGCTTGCTCAATCCGATGCAGCTTCTGGCTATATCCTTGATGGTTATCCTCGAAATATTGCGCAGGCGAATGAGTTGGGTCGAATTTTGTCGTCGCTAAACTACCCTGTGCCAGCGGCTGTTTATATTGAACTACCTGAGAATGAACTTCTGAGACGAATTTTAGGCAGATTGTCCTGTTCAAAATGCGGATCCATTTTTCATCAGGTTTTCAATGCACCCAAGACTTCAATGATCTGCGATAATTGTGGGACTGCTCTTATGCAGCGTAAGGACGACACCGAGCAAACTGTTAAGACCCGGCTGTCAGTGTATCGTCAGGAGACAGCTCCTCTTCTTTCGTTTTACAAGCAATCGGGTCGCCTGATTACGGTTAACGGTTTGCAAGCAATTTCAGAGATTACGCGGAATATCGAGACCGCTCTAAGGTTTGAGCGGTAACAATGATTTTTATCCGAAATAGTGATGAGATCACGAAGATAAAGAAAGCTTGTCAGGTGGTAAAGGCAAGTTTGGATAAGGTTGAGTTGGCAGTTCGACCAGGCGTAACGACATGGGAGCTGAACCAGATTGCTGAGCAAACAACTCTTGAGTTGGGTGCTAAGCCTGCTTTTAAGGGCTACAAGGGGTTTCCCGCATGCCTCTGTACGTCAGTCAATAATGAAGTTGTCCATGGCATTCCCCGGAAGGATCGCGTGCTTAAGGAAGGCGACGTAATTGGCATCGATTATGGGGCATCTTGGGATGGATACTACGGAGACAGCGCTAGAACGGTTGCCGTCGGTTTTAAACCTGAGGGGCGATTGGCGGACCTTCTTTTGGTAACCAAACAGGCATTGGTCGCAGGAATCGCTGCTGCACGGGCAGGCGCCTATGTCCAGGATATCGGACGGGCAATTGAGGGTGTGGTAAGACCTAAGAAATTTGGAATCGTGGAAGACTATGTCGGGCATGGAATTGGTACTAGCCCTCATGAGGATCCTCCGATTCCTCATTATATAACTCGTGATAAGGGTCCTCGACTTCGTGAGGGAATGGTGATTTGTATTGAGCCAATGATCAACATGGGCAGTCCCGATGTGCGCGTGCTACCAGATGGATGGACAGTGGTTACGGAAGATGGTCAATGGTCGGCGCATTTTGAGCATACGTTACTAGTGACAAATGATGGTGGAGAAGTTTTAACAGGGTAACGAAGGTTTTCATATTAGGCGTTTGACAAGAAGGCCCAGGGACCCCTATTTCTTGTCAAGGTAAAAGTGTGTTCCCTGGATTTGGAGAAGTTTTATGAAGGTTTTGTGTTCCGTAAAAAAACGTTGTGAAAAATGTAAAATTGTAAAAAGACATGGGGTTCTCAGAGTGATTTGTGTTACCAAACGTCATAAACAAAGACAGAAATAACTAAGGTTTAGTAAAATCATGGCACGTATTGCAGGTATTGATCTTCCCGGAAATAAACGAATCGAAATTGCGCTCACTTACATTTATGGAGTTGGGCGGCGAACGAGTGTAAAAATTTTGGATGAGCTCTCGATTGATAAGGCGCTTAAAGCGAAAGATCTTCTTGATGCAGATGTAAACCGGATTCGGGAGTACATAGAAAAAGAACTTCGAGTTGAAGGCGATCTGCGTCGGCAGGTCAGTTTGAACATCAAGCGATTAATGGATCTTGGAACTTATCGAGGCTTAAGGCACCGTCGTGGTCTTCCAGTTCGAGGTCAACGTACACACACGAACGCCCGGACGCGTAAAGGTCCTCGTCGTGCAGCAGTGGCGATGGTTAAGAAAGTTGTTTAATTTTTAAGGATTTAATATGGCAGAGAATCAAACTCCAGAAGAAGCGAAACCAGTTGTAGCGAAAGCTAGAAAGCGCAAGGATAAGAAAAACGTTCCAGTGGGCGTTGTTCATGTGGAAGCAAGCTTTAACAACACAATCATTACTTTCACAGATCCATCTGGTGCGACAATAGCTTGGGGCTCTGCTGGTGCTTCAGGCTTTAAGGGATCCAGAAAGAGCACTCCATTTGCAGCTCAAGTTGCGGCCGAGAATGCCGCTAAGAAGGCGATGGAGCATGGACTGCGTTCTGCAAATATTTTGGTAAGAGGGCCTGGCACTGGGCGAGAATCGGCGGTGCGGGCAATAGCGCAAGCAGGCATTCGAGTAACGAGTATTGAGGACATAACACCAGTTCCTCATAACGGTTGCAGACCTACCAAGAAGCGAAGAGTTTAACCGGCGATAGTAAAAAATTTAGGAGAGAATCAGTTATGGCACTGGCTGAGGTAGTTTATAGAAATTGGCGAGATCTTATTAAACCGCGACGTGTGGATATTGATCCAACGACATTGGCGGACACATATGGCAAATTCGTGGCGAAGCCGCTCGAACGAGGTTTTGGAATTACGCTTGGAAATGCGCTTCGACGTATTTTGCTTTCGTCAATTCAGGGAGCAGCTGTCACCGGCATCAAAATTGATGGAATTCTCCATGAATTTTCTCCTGTCCGTGGAGCTATTGAAGATGTGGGTGATATTGTTTTAAATTTGAAAGGGTTGCGATTCAGACTTGATACGCCTGAAACCAAGATTTTTAGATTGAAGGCAACGGGCCCTGGTCCTGTTTTGGCATCACAAATTGACACCGGCGGTGTTGGTGAAATTTTGAATCCAGATCATAAAATTTGCACATTGGGTGAGCGGGCTGATTTTTCGATGGAGCTGCAAGTGAGAATGAGTCGAGGTTATTTGTCTGCTGAGAATCAACCAGAGACAGGTGATGTTGGATTTATCCCGGTCGATGCTTTCTTTTCTCCTATCAAGAGAGTCACTTACTTCGTAACGAATGCCCGGGTTGGTCAGAGAACAGATTATGACCGATTGACGATGGAAATTGTGACGGATGGAAGTGTTCGGCCACAAGATGCGCTCGCGTATGCAGCTAAGATCTTGAAAGATCAAATTTCGATATTCATTAATTTTAATGAAGCTGAAGAACCAGAAGCCGTAGCAGAACGATCTGATATATCGCCTCGATTCAATGAAAACTTGAATCGTCGAGTGGATGAATTGGAATTGAGCGTACGTAGTGCTAACTGTCTCGCTAATGCAAATATTCGCTACATTGGTGAATTGGTTCAAAAGACTGAAGCTGAAATTCTCAGAACTAAGAATTTTGGTAGAAAATCCCTAAACGAGATTAAAGAAATTTTGGCAGAAATGGGACTTTCGTTGGGCATGAAGCTTGAGGGATGGGTACACCCTGACCAGATCGCTGCAATGGCTCAGCCAAAAGAAGAAGATGAAACAGAAGAATTTGGAGCTTCCGCTAGTGACTTTGAAACTGGAACGGATGATGACGATTCCGGCGAAGTATAATCAGGAGTGAATCATGCGACACGCAATTCCATATAGAAAATTGAGCCGTCAGCGAAGTCATTATCGCGCCTTGTTGCGTAACTTGGCATTTTCTCTTTTTGAACACGAAAAAATTCGAACTACAGAATCTAAGGCGAAAGAAGTTCGTCGTTTTGTAGATAAGCTCGTGACATTGGGAAAGTCTGGGACCTTACATGACCGAAGAAGAGCGCTTGCCTTGATTGGAAACAAGGTTGCTCACACGGCTGGCGGTGAAAAAGTAGATATTATTGGGAAGCTCTTTAAGGAGCTCGCTCCGCGACTTGCGGCTCATAAGGGTGGATATACTCGAATTACTCGATTGCACCCTCGCCCAGGTGATGCAGCTCAAATGGTTTTGTTGGAGTTAGTGAAGCTTTCTGATGAGGCGAAGAAACCAAAGAAAAGGACAGTTTCCGACACCACTTCAACGGACGTGAAAGCCGCTTCCTAAGACATAGTGTTATTCGGCTATACAGTTTTGCTTTGGCTTGGGGTTCTTTCGGATCCCAAGCTGGATCAACCGATCCGGTCCCGCCAACAGGCGACTGTTACCCTTGCATCTTTTAAAAACACCTATACCCTGGTTCATTTTTGGGCGACCTGGTGTCTTCCTTGCGTAAAGGAACTTCCCTACGTGGAATTTCTTAGCCAACGACTGAAGACAAAGCCGGTACAGATTTTGGCGGTTTCTGTGGACGATGATTGGAAAACAATCGACCGATTTTTTTTAGAGATAAAACTCACCCCTAGTTTTATGGTATTGTTAGACAAAGACAAAGTTTGGGCTGAGAGTTTTGGAACTCATAAATTTCCGGAGACTTACTTGTTGAGTAAATCTGGAAAGGTACTTCGAAAATGGATAGGCACAGTCGATTGGTCGGATGCGAAAATTTGGCGGGAAATCGATGAAATGATTTCGAAAAACTGAGGAATATCAATGATTTCACTCGTCATTTTCATGGTGGCGTGATACACATCGGTGTGATTTGCGGGCCTTGGGGGGCCTTAGCTTGTTATGGGTAAAGCGAAGAAAAGAAAGCAAATACCCAACGATGGAGGGGATAAATTGAATAGTGATGTCCAGGCTGCTCAGCGCAGTCCGAATCAGATTATCATTTGTAAGAATGCCGGTTGTCACGATATCGCGACGACAAAGGACCTGTGCCGGTTTCACTACTTGGCCAGTTGGAAAAAGCTAAAAACCAAAGAGGCTAAGAAGAAGGGGCAGGAACTGCAGCAGTATCTTGAAGAGATGGCTCGCAAGTTCCCAGAGGAGTTTCTCCAAAAAATTCGTAATGATGTCGAAGAGATGTCAGAACGGGAGGAATTGAGTGATTCTGAAGATTCAGGAGATAGAGCCGCGTTGTTCGATCAAATGGAGGACGACGAGGACATGGACCATATTATCCAGGGCCTGAAGGTTGAGGATTACTAAATCCCTTTTTAATCGAGCTGTTTATCGATTTCTCTGCTAATGAGGTTGCGTGGAAGCAGCCTCAGTCAGCCGTATTCATGTTTTGCTAGCGTCATTGGGATATGGATCTCGCCGGGAGCTAGAGCTTTGGATTAAGCGTGGCTATGTCCAGGTCAATGGAAAGCCGGCGCGTTTGGGTCAGAAAGTGGATCCGAATAAAGACGTGATTAAAGTCAAAGGCCGCACGGTTAATGCGCGCGTGCCTCAGAATACCGTTGTCTATGCGGTCCATAAACCACGCGGCATTGTCTCAACCGCAAAGGATCCTGAAGGACGCAAGACAGTATTAGACCTTGTCCCAAAAGAAGAGCGAGTTTTTCCAGTCGGACGATTAGATATTATGTCCGAGGGGCTCATTTTGTTAACCAATGATGGGGACTTGGCACTTAGACTGACGCATCCAAGATATGAAGTTGAGAAGGTCTACGAGGTAAAGATTCGCGGCGTTCTTGATGAGAAGAAACTGAAGTTTTTGAAGATCGGCGTTAAAGTGGATGATTCCAAATGGAAGGGCGCTGAGGTTTTGTCTGTCCGAGAAGCAACAAAAGAGGGTGTAAAAAAATACATTGTTCAGATCAAAGTATTTGAAGGAAAAAATCACCACGTACGGCGCATGTTTGAAGCGCTGAGGTGTCGAGTCATTAGATTGAAAAGAATTGCCATGGGCCCAATCTCTATTAAGGGAATTCCGCGCGGAGGTTTTCGGCGACTTTCATCTCGTGATCTTCAGAAGCTGGAAGCATTGCATTCAAAGGAACTATGAAATTTGCATGGAATACAATGGGGCTTGCCTTGCAAGGCCGCTCGATTGTCGACGCGGGCAGTCTAGGTATTGAAACAGAATCAGAGGCGTATCAATTTCTGTTAACCTACGGGTTTGATTGGTACGATCCTGCGCATGTTCAGAAATTGTCCGAGATATATCACGACGCAATTCGATTTTTGAATGACACGCTTCAAATCCAAACTCCCGTAGCATTGTGTTTCGATAATGCAGTTCCCTTTCTGCAGCTTCTTACTAACAAAGATTCTCTCAAGTCCCAATACAGAAGAGAAATTCGAGCCATACTGCGAGTCGTGCATGTTTTGATTCACTTGCGCAGTGACTTGCGGCTGAAATATTTATCAAAAATTCGCAAGCAAACGATCGGTAGAATTGAAAGCCATATTCAGATCAATGGCGACGACACCTTTCTTGGATTTGAAACAGATAAAGTACGGCTGATGAAGTTTGAAAAGAAAGATCGGAAAGTTGAAAGCAGCGTCATCCTCAAGCTTCTTCTTAAAGCTGAAAATGTCGCGCAGGAGATTTACGATTACTTGGGTGTGCGCTTCGTGTCGAAGACTCGATCTGAGGCCGTGTGGATAGTAAATTACTTACTTAACCATCATCTGATTTCAGCGGCGAACTTGCTTGGAGCGCGCTGCCGAAACACTTTGGCCTCTCTCGAAGATTACCGCCAAGTCGTGACAGAACTGGGATTTTCTGAGGGCACAGTCTGGACGGATGAACAACATTTGGCGATGGATCGCCGTCTTTCTTATCCGACAGTAGGGGTTGAAAATAATCGTTTCTCATCAATGGATTATCATGCGATTCAGCTCACTTCTCGGCCATTGATACGGATTCCCGTTGTTCGAAAAGGCGGTTTGAAGGGCGAAATTTCTTTTTTCTTTCCGATGGAAATTCAAATTCTCGATGAGGATTCATATCTGCAAAGCCGTTACGGCCAGGCCAATCATAAAGAGTATAAGCAGAAGCAGTTAGAGGCTGTTCGTAGGCGTGTCTTAGGAGATCCGCAGCTATGAGGCCGACAGTTGGATTTATAAGTCTCGGATGTCCAAAGAATTTGGTAGATACCGAGCGCATGATGGACATTGTATCGCGAGATAGCGATGCAATATTGACGGGCAATCATTCCAGTGCCGATATAGTCGTGATCAATACCTGTGGATTTTTGGAGCCAGCAAAACTTGAATCCATGTCGACGATCAAAGAGTTCATTGATCTGAAGAAGGCGAAAAAAATTAAAGGTGTTGTTGTTACTGGCTGTATGACGGAACGATATCTGGGAGAAATGAAAACTTCTTATCCGGCAGTCGATGCTTTTCTTCCGACAAAATCATTTTCTGAAATAAGTCATGTCGTCGACGAAATTATGAACGGCGAAGGCGAGAAACTTCGTGAGCGCCAGCGCCTTGTGGGAGAACTGCCGAACCTTCGGGGAAACAGCGAGTTGCCGGATTACTCGATGCGATCTGAAGGTTTGCGGTCTTTCGCGTATGTGAAAATTTCAGAAGGTTGTAATCGCACATGCAGTTTTTGTATTATTCCGAAATTGAGAGGCAAGCACCATTCTCGAAGTATTGCTGGAGTCGTTGACGAAGTTCGTCAGCTGGTGAGCCATGGTACGAAGGAAATTGTATTCATTGCGCAGGACTTGACGAGTTACGGGCGGGATCGAGGCGATGGAGCGAGCTTGTTGTCGCTGCTAGCGGAAATTGAAGATGTTGATGGTTTAGAATGGTACCGGCTGATGTATAATTATCCTCGATTTTTTACCGATGAGCTGATTGATTTGTTGGCTTCATCGAGAAAGTTCTCGGGTTATTTGGATATTCCATTTCAACATATAAGCGATCCTGTTTTGAAACTGATGAATCGACCGGAATCTGGTGCAGAAATCAAATCACTCGTTCACAAACTGCGATCAAGAATACCCGGTATTTTTCTGAGGACCACCGTGATGGTTGGTTTTCCAGGTGAGACAGATGAGAATTTCAATGACCTTTTGAACTTTGTGCGAGAATCATCATTCGATCATCTCGGTGCTTTTACCTATTGGCGCGAAGAAGGTACCCCCTCATATGATCTGCCTGACCAGGTGGAAGATGAGATAAAGAAGAAGCGCTATTCTTTGCTCATGAAGAGTCAGCAGAAGTTGAGCAAAGAAAAGCTGAAGGGATTTCTGGGGCAGATTTTGGATGTTCGCATTGATGCACTTTCAGAGGCTGCCAAGGATGGATTCGTCTATCGAGGCAGACATCGAGGTCAAGCGCCCGAGGTGGATGGGCTGACATATGTTTTCTCTGACCGGAAGATTCCTGTGGGTCAAGTTCTGAAGGCCGAGATTAATAAAATTGTTGGGGATTACGATTTACTCGGTCGAGCTTTGACATCTTAGTTTGGGACACACGAAAAATGTGTCCCAAATTGAATAGTCCCTGGTCGCACACACTACGGCTATATGAAACTGGTGTTGGCCTTTTCGGAAGAAAATAAACCTATAAACCGAAGACATCTCAAATTGTCAGATCGTTTAAAACGCGTCTATATTGCCGAGATGAACATGATGCTGAAGTAGCTCAGCTGGTAGAGCAACGCATTCGTAATGCGTAGGTCACGGGTTCGAATCCCGTCTTCAGCTTTGTTTTCTTACCGACCCACCATCATCTGAGATGAGCCTCTTCACCAACCGAGATGATCCTCAATTCGAAGTATTAAACACCATGAACGGTGATAATTCACTGGGTCTCTGCCGGGAGCTTTGGAACTTGGGAGTTTGATCGCATTCTCTAACAAAAATGACAAGCTTCGTATTTTCCTCTTCGTGCCATAAGACAATATCGATGAATATATCTTTAGGATCCGGAATCTCGTCGAGCTTTTGATCGCGATATTCGGCCAAGCCAAAGAGAGAAAATCTTCCAAACGCGTCACGGCCGAAGGTTTTCACAGCTGACGTTAAAATATTTTCTAAAGACGGGCTGGAAGAGGGGTTATTTCTGAAGGAAAACTTTTTTCCCATATAAAAGCTTGAAGCCTTGATGCGATCTGGATCACTCAAAATTTTCGAAATTATTCCAAAGGTTCTATCCTGTGTCTTTGTAATAGAAATCAGTTGCTCAAAATTTCCAAAAATTCCGCTTATGACCACGAGAGCTGCTAATTGTCTGACCCCGAATTCCGAAGATTCGGAAACTTTCGATGCCACTGCAGCTAAGGGGATCATTTTTACAAATTCTAGCCAAAGCGACGGGTGAAAATATTTAAGACCTCCGTAGAGCTTCTCGTCGATCTTTTCGGCACTAACTTTTAAATCTCTTCCGAACTCTAAAATTTCTTGCTCCGTATCTAATACAATTCCATAAGATTGATAATGTTTCTCTGAGCCTTTTGGAATCGCGTCAGAAAAATTCTCAATTCCCAAAATTCTCGCCACGATTTCTCGTTTCTTTTGCAGAACGTTTTGTTTACCGAACGCAATGGTTCTCTTAAGGGACGGACTTTCATGATTCCAAGGAGCGAGTTCTTTTCGCAGGTGAGCCAACTCGCGTAAAGCTTCAGCCCTTTTCTCGTCCGAATATTTGTGTTGGGCCAGTGAGAGAAGGTAGCTACCGCACGCATGACTGCTCGGCACAACAAGATGTTGGAAGACTCCACCAGAAACGGTCGAGCTCATGAAGATATATAGAGGCGCGCAAAATGCGCGAAGGACATTTGAGTTCAAGATCTTTTTCGACCAATTCATTCCGAGAAACTGTGTAGAGGGAAATTGTATTTTTGTCTATGCTTGCAAATTGGTTTGCAAGCATAGACTTCAGATAGTAGGTCACGGGTTCGAATCCCGTCTTCAGCTTTTTATTTCACTTTAAACTAAATTCTGTTTCACTCTTATCTGTGTTGAAAGAATTGAGACGTTTATTCATTGTCGGAATCTTTGCTGCAGCTCCAATGGCGCTGACGCTTTATTTGATCGTAGAATTGGCACGTTGGTTTGATTCTCTTTTTCAGCCCATCGTTCAACGTTTCGTTATCTTCAACCTAGGCCATCCCGTTCCTGGCCTTGGGATAGTGTTGGGCGTTTTGTTTATTTTGCTCATTGGGCTCATAGCCCCTAGTTTGATTGGTAAACAAGTTTTTGCGGCGGCTGAAAAAATCGTAGATCGTTTGCCACTGGCAAAATTAATTTATTCGGGCACAAAGCAGATTTTCGATTCTTTCTCGCAGACGGGAATGAAGAAATTTAATAGAGCCGTGCTCATTCGTTTTCCTCATCAGAGTTCTATGACCATGGGTTTTGTGACCCAGGAATTTCAAAATGGTACCTTGCCGGGCTCAAAACAGGGCGAATCTTGGGTCTCAGTTTTTGTTCCAACCACCCCGAATCCAACTTCAGGCTACTTGCTTTTTGTGCCGGAGGCTGAAGTGGTCTCTTTGGCCCTCTCGAGCGAAGAGGCCTTGAAATTCGTGATTTCGTGCGGCTTAGTGAGGAATCCCTTTCTTCCCTGAATAAGTGATTGAATCTATTCGATTTTAGACACTATGCTGCGGTGCGTCATAAAGCTGTATAATATGGCTATGGGTTTGCGGAGCCTTGCGAGGCTTAAAAACTATCATCCCGCTGACATTCTTAAGCAAAAGCGCGCTAAGAAGCTGGCCGAGTTGGAGTCTGCAAAAAAATCGACTGTTGCAGATGCGCCGGGGGAGGCTCCGGTCGCGGTTGTCTCTGCCGAAGATCAAATGATGAACGCGGCAATGGCATATCTGACGGAAATGTCGGACGCATTAGACCAATTTATCTCAAAACTTGGGGACTTATTTGTTGTTGCCGATCGCTGCTCAAAAGCTTCCACCAATGACGATGAACGTAAGGAGTATGTGAAGGAATTTGCTCAGAAGAGAGTTTTGCTCGACCAATTCGCGGCAACAAAATCCATCAAGGGCGATCTCTTGTTTTCTGGCAAGTTCGAGATGAAGGGCAAGCAGGTTAAACTTGAGGAGACAAAGGAAGTAGAATTCAAAATCAGAGCGTTTGACGGCAAGGGCCTAGGCATATCGAAATCTCGCGTGGATACGGTTGCAATATCAACGAAGACGATAGAGGAATTGGCCGCGGCAAAATCCGTCGTTGCTTCAACAAAGACCCAGGTTGATCAAGCGATGAATGAAATTGCAAAAAAGCTCCAGGCGAAGGAAGCCGAGGCAAAACGTGACTCTCTTGTTACAACAAAATCTAGCCCGCTGCTCAATAATCTGCGGAGAAAGCAAGAAGACCTAGCCGACCACTATGGCCAAACGCTAGGTCTCTTATTGAATCTCAGAGTCTAAATAAACTAAGCGGTTTCTGCAGACTTCTCGAAAAGCATGATGGGCTTTTCTTTCTTGAGAATAACGTCTTCATTAATGATGACCTCTTTGACGTCCGTCCGAGAGGGAACTTCAAACATAATGTCCATCATCGATTCTTCAAGAATCGCTCTCAAGCCCCGTGCTCCACTCTTACGCTCTAAGGCTTGTCTTGCAACCGCTCGCAAAGCGTCTTCCGTAAACTTGAGTTTCACGTTTTCCATCGAGAACAGCTTTTGATATTGGCGTACAATCGCATTCTTTGGCTTGCGAAGGATATCGACCAAGGCTTCTTCATCCAGTTCGTGCAGAGTGGCCACAACTGGTAGACGTCCGACAAACTCCGGGATGAGTCCGAAGCGCAATAAGTCTGTTGGCTCGAGCTTTTCTAGTAACTCGCCAACCTTCTTGATTTTCTTTGATTCGATCTTCGCGCCAAACCCCATGCTGCTCTTGCCGATTCGACGTACGATGATGTCTTCTAATCCAACAAAAGCGCCACCGCAGATAAAGAGAATATTGGTTGTGTCCACTTTAAGAAACTCTTGCTGTGGATGTTTTCGGCCACCTTTTGGAGGCACATTTGCCATTGTTCCTTCAATGATCTTCAAAAGCGCTTGTTGAACACCTTCTCCACTGACGTCGCGAGTAATGGATGGATTTTCACCCTTTCGAGAAATCTTGTCGATTTCATCGACGTAGACGATTCCCTTTTGAGTCTTTTCGATGTCGTAGTCGGCGTTTTGGAGCAAATTCAGAATAATATTCTCGACGTCTTCTCCAACATAACCAGCTTCTGTAAGTGTCGTGGCGTCGACCATGGTAAATGGCACTTTCAGCAATCGTGCCAATGACTGGGCGAGCAGGGTCTTTCCAGAGCCTGTTGGTCCAATGAGCAAAATATTACTCTTTTGCAACTCAACCTCATCCTTTGGGTGAGCCTTGGAATTGATTCGCTTATAGTGATTATGCACAGCGACTGAAAGAACTCGCTTTGCTCGTTCTTGCCCAATGACATAGTCATCCAAGACTTTCTTGATGTCAGAAGGCTTGGGAACTTTGGTGGACTCGCCTGGAATATCTGCGCTGTCATATTCTTCAGCAATGATGTCATTGCACAGCTCAATACATTCGTCGCAGATATAAACGCTTGGACCAGCAATGAGCTTCTTCACTTCACTTTGATGCTTTCCGCAAAATGAACAGCAGAGATCAACTGATCGATCATCTTCTTTACGACTCATAGGGAGCCTCCTTTGACTATCTTACTTGTCTTTATCTTTTTTGCTGGTGGTAACAATATTCTTCTCGACAACTTTATCCACGAGGCCATAGTTCACTGCATCTTCAGCGCTCATATAGCGATCACGGTCAGTGTCTTTCATTATATCGTCAAATCTCTGGCCGGTGTGATGAGAAAGAATTTTGCTCAAAATTTCCTTTAAGCGAAGAATTTCTCGTGCCACGATTTCGATATCTGATGCTTGGCCCTGGGCTCCTCCAAGTGGCTGGTGAATCATAATTCGCGCATTCGGCAACGCAAAGCGCTTGCCTTTCGAGCCGGCGGCGAGAAGTACAGCTCCCATTGAGGCGGCCATACCCATACATATCGTGTTTACCGAGGGCCGAATATACTGCATCGTATCGTAAATCGCGAGGCCAGCGCTTACGGATCCACCCGGGCTATTGATGTAAAGGAAAATGTCTTGATCTGGATCTTCTGATTCCAGAAACAGAAGTTGAGAAACAATGAGATTCGCAACTTGGTCGTCAATTGCAGTTCCCAAGATAACTATTCGATCTCGAAGAAGTCTCGAATAGATATCATACGATCGTTCGCCGCGAGCAGTTTGCTCAACGACAATCGGCACAAGCATATTCTGTGTTTTCATAAAATAAGGATTACCCCTTATTTTTTATCGTAGCCTTTGAGAGAGCATAATCAAGCGATTTCTCATCTAGGATATCAATACGCAGACGATCCATCCGGGATAACGTAGAATCTTTATCTTCTCCTGCATAGTAGCTCTTAATTTGTGCTACACTATATCCAGTTTTCTTTGAGGTTTCCTCAAAACGCTTTTCGAAATCTGCCGCTTTAACCTCTATCTTTTGTTCTTTGGCGATTTTTTGGAGCAGATAAGATACACGAACATCTCGAAGTGCCTTTTTCTTGCTCGATTCTTGCAGCGCGTGAAGATGTTCCTCGGTCTCTTCATGCTTGATATTCATCTGGTGCATCATGTGGTGAGCTTCGTGAGCAAGTCGTTCAGCAAGTGTCTCTACCTGTCGTTGATTCACGTCAAACGTGTACTTTTCAGCCAGAGCATCGCCCACTCTTTCGCGCAGAGTATTCGTGCGTATACGAGCTCGTTGTTCTTGAAGATCATTCTTAATGATTTCCCTTAACTCTGAGATGGTAGATGCATTCGGATTGAGTGTTTTTGCAAGTTCGTCTGTTAGACTAGGCAGTATTTTTTCTTTCAGCTGAAGGAGCTCAACCTCGAACTGGGCGACTTTCCCTTTATATTCTTCAGCGTGGTAATCTGCTGGAAAGTTTAGGTCAAATGTCTTTTTTTCTCCTGCCTTTAAACCTCGAACGGCATCTTCAAATTCTGGCAGAAAATATTTCTTTCCAAGGACAAAAGCCTGACTTTCAGATTGAAGTTCAGGGGCAGTCTTTCCGTCGACGCTTCCGACGAATTTGATGGTCACATGATCGTTATCTTGAGCTGGTCGCTCGGTCTTGACATCCTCAAAGACAGCTTCAGTATCGAGCAGGATATTCACTTGTTCGTCAATATCTGCTTCAGTGACAGCCTTCTCCTCGACCGACTCAATTTGAATGTCGCCCCAGTTCACTTCAGGAACTTCTGGGCGTAGGTCGATCTCGACTTCAAAATTAAAGGCCTTCGTTTCTTCTGGCATGTCGGTGGCGATTAATTTGGGGGGATAGAGTAATTCTAGGCTGCGTTCTTCCACTACTTTGAGAGTGAATTCAGAGATTAATCGTTCAATTAAATCCGAGGCAGAGTCTTTGCCATAGTGCTGTTTGACGACGACTTTTGGGGCCTTTCCTGGTCTAAAGCCAGGAATTTTTGCTCGTTTCGCAAGATTTGCGTAATAGCCGTCGATTCGCTGACTTACGATCTCTGCAGGTACTTGAACTTTGAGTTTAGCTTGTGTTGAATTGATTTTTTCGATGGTCACTTCCATGAGAATCTTTGACCTCAAAAGACGGATTCAGACAAGACACTTTGGCAATTATTCATGTAACGGCTTGCCAAAGAGCCAAAGGATCGGTTTATTGACCTCACATAGAGCCTTTCGAGGTCCTCATGGGTCGTTAGCTCAGCTGGTAGAGCAGGAGATTCTTAATCTCTTTGTCGGGGGTTCGACTCCCTCACGGCCTAGGTTTAAGGTTCGGGTACTGCCCGGGCACATCGTTTACACTTTAAAGCATATCGAATTCAGAAGGCTCTCCTCCAAAAGAAGGGGGAGAAGATATGCCTTGGAAGGAAACGTGCGTCATGGATGAGCGAATGAAATTCGCTTTTTTAACAAAATGGAGCCGGGGCGATTAAGTGATTGCCCAAAATTATAAGTCTCACTAATCAAACTTATATGGGGAAGATCTATGTTTTTTTTATTTGGTAGTTTGCACTGTTGCATTCTCAGCCTGTGGCTCGTCAAGCCGGACGGTCGTTAAAGGCGGAATTGCTGTTTACGAAGAAACTCAGGCCTCAAGCGAAAATCCAAATCCAGAAAGCGTCATCTACAAAGAAATTTCAAACGATAGTTTAGTCACAACCTATTTGGGAGGCACTGTTGAAACCAGGCGAGCCGATGATCTTGTAGGTTTTGCAGGAGACGAGAGTTCTTACTTAGTTTCTCGAGACCCAAATGATGGATCAAAAGTTCTGCTTGTGAAGCGACTTAAAGTTTCAGTCAATATTTCTGGTGGCGTCGTGCCTGTTCACTATGACAGTCAAGAAGAGGGGGTTTTCAGCAGCGGCAATTGGAATGATTTTATTTCTGGCAAAGAAGTTCAAATCATTCTCACTAGAAAAGGTCAACTACAGCTGAAGGAAAATTCGATCAGAGGCGCGGCAGTCATTGGTGACGCACTAGAGGGTGTTCTCATAGAGGCGGCTCCAGAGCTGGCTCACAAGATTTCGGTGGAGACGACGGGCAGGCATTTCGAAGGAACACGGACCTACAGTGGCACTCGGCATCAGTTAAAAGTCACTCAGCCAAGTAGCGAGTGGTCAGTGAAGATAACAGCAACGAAGTTTCGATCCGGGCCCTTTTAATCACGGGCTTCACAACATCCCGACCTTCACTTCTCCAAGACGAAATTTTTGCAGCAATAGGAGCTAGCTCGCTCGATTCGGCAGCGAATAGAAATAGAACGTGCTGCTCGGTCGCGCGGCGTTCCCAATGGGATCCTTGAAATCAAGTTAGTTCCTGCCGATCGGTAATTCGGCGTAATGGCATAAATATAATGAAATTTTACCGGGGTATTTCTATTCAATCAATAGAGGCTGTGATTATGTGTTTCGGTGAATTTTGGAATCCTGTGGACTTTTGTATTTTGCCTGGAAGCTTTGGAAGGTCTTGCGTTGCTTCCAGCGAGGCAATCCAATTGTGTTGAAAGACGAGTTGTGAACGCAGTAGCCGCGGAGCTGGAGACTCGAGGTTTTTCCATTTTAGCGAGAAATATGGCGTTGGTGCGACCAGATGGGGGCACCGGTTGTAACGTCGCGGAGTTTGATTTGATCGTTAAGGATTCCAGCGATCGTCTTGCTATAGTTGAAGTCAAAGATCGGCTTAATCCTGGGCGTAAAATTGAGAGGCAGTTTAGGCGACATTTGGGATTCATGAAGAAGAGCCCGTTTCAATCTGCTGCAGTGAAGCGAGTCATCGTGGTTTCGAAACCAACCGATGGAGCTTTTCTTGCTCCCTGGGAGGCACTTGGCTTGGAGTTCATTTCTTTACCCAATGATGTGTTTAAATAAAATTCAGTACTCAGTCGGTGAATTTCTGAGCGGAGGGATTCTTCTCGAAAACTAAAATATTACCAAGAGCAGGGTGTGGCCATCGGATGAATTTGAACCACACTCTGTTAACGATATGTACCAGCCATGCGAGAAACTGTTTGAAAATTGGATGAGTATACAGCTCACTAAACTGGCCAGCTCTTCGCTCGAGAAGTTTAATTCTTTGCTGCTGAAATTCGTTGATAAGCCACGAAATATTTGCGTGCCGGGTCATGACGGGGCCATCGCTCGTCTGAGTCCAGCATTCGATTCCCTCTGATTTTTTTAGGAAGCACCACCGTTTTCTTGCAACGGCATTCATCAGCCAGCGCAGGAAAATTGCTTCTGGAGCTTTTTCATTTATTTCGCTGACAAATATTTTTCCGCCAGGTTTCAGAACTCGAGCAATTTCGGAGATTGCCGATTTGATATCGGGAATATGCATGAGGACACCCCAAACGA
Organism: uncultured Bacteriovoracaceae bacterium; assembly: GCA_964626465.1. Lineage (GTDB taxonomy): Bacteria > Bdellovibrionota > UBA2394 > UBA2394 > UBA2394 > CAZRCG01. The sequence goes on from CAZVFP010000002.1 coordinate 152,677, forward strand.
TAATGGCGTCAACAGAATCACTCGGAATTTGCAACTGATTGAGCGTTTGCCTTTCAAGGTTAACTCGGCCGCTAAGCCCGTGCGCATGGATAGTCGCTTGGGCAATTTCAAGCACATGTGGCGAGAAATCAATGGCATGTACATTAAATCCGCGGGCGGCAATACGCACTGTATGGTGTCCACTACCACAACCCGCATCTAAGATTTTAATATTCTGTGATTGCGGAAGTTGAGACGCAACAAAATCGAAAGCTTCATCATAGAACACTTCGTTTGCAGTCGTTCGATATGATTCAAGCCATGTGGAATGGATCTCTTCTCTTTGGAGTGTATGTTCTTGAAGTGAGCTTTCCACTTTGGCCGAATCGTTCTTTGTCATGTAGCGTCAGTTAAAACGATATAGAGCGAGTTCTCAATGCCTAATTGAACGGCAGATCAAAGTGGAATGTTCGGAAAATACTCAGCGACTCAAAATTTCATAGAGTTCGGGGCGGCGATCTCGAAAGAATCCAAACGAGGCGCGATTTTTTTTAATTTCTTCGAAATCAAATGTCGAAGTGATGATGCCCGATGTTGATTCTTTAAGTTCATGAAGAATATTTCCACGGTGATCGCAAATAAATGAGTGACCATAAAACGATTGCGGACCTTCTTTTCCTATTCGATTTGCGGCCACAACCGGAATGACATTGGACACCGCATGCCCAATCATCGCGCGTTGCCATAAGTCTTTCGTATTTAATTCAGGAGCTTCTGGCTCCGAGCCGATCGCTGTGGGATACATGAGGATATCGGCGCCTTGCAAGACCATGGCACGAGCGCATTCGGGAAACCACTGATCCCAGCAGATTCCAATTCCAAGATTTCCGAAACGAGTATTCCAAACTTTGAAGCCTGTATTGCCCGGCTTAAAATAAAATTTCTCTTCATATCCAGGCCCATCCGGAATATGGCTCTTTCGGTAGATTCCAAGATTCTTTCCGTCTGCATCAATCACTGCGACGCTGTTGTAAAAATGTGGGCCGTCTACTTCAAAAAATGAAACTGGAATAACCACTCCCAAATTCTTTGCAAGTTCCTGAAAACGGATGATCGTCTCATTGTTTGAAGCACTTCGTGCCCAACTGAAAAATTCATCTTTTTCTTCTCTCGGAAAATAGGGGCCTTCAAATAATTCTGACGGCAGGATGACCTGAGCCTTTTTTGAATGAGCTTCACGAATCAAATCGATAACGGCCCGAATATTTTCTTCTCGGGATCCGCCGAGGCTTGTTTGAAGCGCAGCAAATGTCGTTCTCATGCTCATGAATTCTGTGTAGCAGGTTCTTGCTGTGTGATGCAATGAAAGGCTCCGCCGCCCGTCAGGATCGCGCGCGCCGAGAGTCCCACAGTTAGTCGATCTGGAAAATTTTTTGCAATGAGTTCGACAGCGGCGCTGTCTTGTGATGATCCGTAGGTGGGGACGATTACCGATTTGTTTGAAATATAGTAATTCATATAGCTCGCCGGCATTGGTTTTCCATCCTCGTCCTCAATCAGACCGGGAGACGGAATTTCAATAATATCAAGAAGGTTCCCTGCAGCATTTCGAAGCTCTCTGAGCTGCCGCGAAATTTCTTGCAGCCCTTCATAATTTGGGTCCCTTCGATCTGTCGCTTTCATGCAAAGCACTCTTCCGCCGGGCAAAAAGCGAGCAAGAGTGTCGATATGTCCGTCTGTATGATCGTTGATGAGGGTTCCACGAATCCAAAGAACTTTTTTTACATTGAGAACACGAATTAATTCGCGCTCAAGATCCAATTTTGAAATTCCGGGATTTCTTTTGTCGTCGATAAGGCAAGCTTCTGTTGTCAGAAGCGTTCCAAATTCATCAAATTCAAGGGCGCCCCCTTCTGTCACAAGGGAGGATACAAGAGTCTGTGTAGAATTAAGATTTTTTGCTGAAATAATTTTCTCCGACAGAACTCGATCATCAGGAAATAAATATTTTTCGCCCCATCCGTTGAACTTAAAGCGAAGCGCCGTCAGCTGGTTGTTTTTGCCGAACCCGAAAATAGGTGCCGTGTCGCGAAGCCAGATGTCTCCATAGGTTGCTTCGATGAAGTTCACTTTTTCTCCGCGAAGGCGCGAGCGAGCTTCGGCTAATCGCGGCTTTGGACAAAGAATCTGCGCGTTCTCTGATTTCGCAATTTCATTGACGAGGGCAACAAATTCATTCTGAGCTGGCACAAGATTTTCTTGCCATAGGCTTGAGTCAGCGGGCCACGCCAGCCAGCAAGCGGAATGCTGAGACCATTCGGGAGGGATCATCAATGAGCGACTTCCTCTACATTTCCTTGTTCTTATGAGGGACCACATGTTCGAAATCATGCGGGATGAGGGACTTGAACCCCCACGGGTTACCCCGCCAGGTTCTAAGCCTGGTGCGTCTGCCAATTCCGCCAATCCCGCATCTTAAAAAACATCTCTCAGTATCTATCTGGTTTGTGCAAATATTTCCAGCGATCGTCGTTGAATATTGCATCTTGTCTATCGGCAGCAGACTGGGCATCGTTTGAAAGCTGGCCAAAGGCAGTTTTTTCTATGATCCCAAAAAAAGCACAACGACGACAGCCCTTTGCATTTGATGAGTTTCTCATCGAGGCGAATCGTCTTCCTGTTTCGAGCTCATCGCACTTTTATGACCGCGCTGAGGATTATCCGCTTTCCGATTGGATGTTTGCCTTCGCACTCGGAGAGGGGCTGGGGGATCCCGAAGAGTTCCATCTAGGTGGGTTGCCAGATCTGTCGAGCATTATTCGTTTTGACCTAGAGTCTGTATTGAATCGTGCAGAGAAAAAAAATACTAAGTTCTATAAATTTTTTAAGAAATATCTCAATGCAAATATTCTTGTCGATCTTGGATCGGGGATTCCATCACGTTCGGTCTCTCCAAGAATTTTGGCGGAAGTCGTCGGTGCTGAGGGGTATATCGGCGTTGATTTATGCCATGCATCGAATGAAATTCGTCGTGAAGAGTTCAAGTGGGCCCAGGCATTTCCCTCAGTCTTTGTCCGAGCGGATCATCTAGATTTCTTGGCCCTCCTCAAAGCAAAAGTAAAAATATTGAAGCGCGGATTTTGCTTCTTACTGAGCGGCATAGAGCTCGTCGATTTTGATTCGTCGGAGGGAAAAGATTATTGTCGCAATCTGCTGACATCGGTTGTCGAGTGTATGGACGAGAGAAGTGTATTGATACTTTGTGTGTCATCCCGTGATTTTTTTCCGTCCGAGTTTGGATTGAAACTCGTATACGCTGATCCCTACCACGAGTTCTTCGCCAAAAAGGGAAGATTTTTTTAGGGATTGCGCTCATAATGGGAGTGGATCTTTTTTGAGGAGGTAAGTGGATATGGCAAAAACAGCGAAACTTGAAGTTGATGGTAAAATTATTGAATTGCCGATCATTGAAGGAACCGAGGGCGAGAAGGCTCTTGATATAAGCAAGCTTCGCGCGGCCAGTGGCTATATCACTCTTGATCCGAGCTATATGAATACAGGTGCATGCACTTCGAAGATTACGTTCTTGGACGGCGAGCAAGGTATTTTGAAATATCGGGGAATTCCGATTCAGGACCTTTGCGAGCGTACGACCTTTTTGGAAGTAGCCTACTTGCTGATCTATGGTGCGCTGCCGAAGACCGAAGAGTTGCATAAGTTCAGAACGGCCATCAAATATCATTCGTTGATTCACGAAGATATGAAAAACTTCTTCAATTCCTACCCAAGTTCCGCCCATCCAATGGCGATCTTGTCGTCGATGGTTTGTTCTCTGTCGGCGTATTATCCTGAGCTGTTGCGACCAGATCAAACGGCGGAAGATCGAGATGCGACGATTACTCGATTGATTTCGAAGGTTCGGGTGCTGGCTGCTTTTGCGTACAAACGATCGATAGGGCAGCCGTTCGTTTATCCGCGAAATGATCTCGATTATGTTTCTAATTTTTTGAGCATGATGTTTGCCGTTCCTGCAGAGCCTTATATGGTCGATCCGGTTGCTGTGAATGCGCTGAATTTGCTTTTAATTCTACACGCAGATCACGAACAGAACTGCTCAACATCGACGGTAAGACTAGTCGGATCGGCGAAGGCGAATTTGTTTGCATCGATTTCTGCGGGAATTTGCGCGTTGTGGGGGCCCTTGCATGGTGGAGCCAATCAAGAAGTGCTACAGATGCTCGAGGCGATTCATGAAGATGGTGGAGGACACAAAAAGTTCATCGACCAAGCTAAGGATAAAAATAGCACATTCAGATTGATGGGATTTGGCCATCGCGTTTACAAAAATTTTGATCCGAGAGCGAAGATTATCAAAAAAGCATGCGATGATGTATTGAATCGCCTTGGAATTCACGATCCGATTTTGGAGATTGCGAAGAAGATGGAAGAAGCAGCATTGAGTGATCCATACTTCATCGAGCGAAAGCTTTATCCGAATGTCGATTTCTATTCTGGAATCATTTTCAGAGCACTTGGAATTCCGACGAATATGTTTACCGTGATGTTCGCAATCGGGCGCCTTCCAGGTTGGATTGCTCAGTGGAAAGAGCTTATCGAAGATCCAACTATGAAGATTGGGCGGCCACGACAGATTTATAACGGCGAAGTGAACTGCAAGTTTGTGCCTATCGAGAAGCGATAAAGTAAGCGGCTATTGAGATTCTTTCCTAGCGCGAGCCGCCGCCGCTTCAGCTTTTTTTCGGTCGACCAGTTGCCGGATTCCATTTTCAAATGGTTGTTTCATGTTTTGAGCCAGTGTCGCGAGGCCTTTTGAGCAGGCTGTTAGTCCGCCGAGAGTGAGATTGTCGATATAATTTTTTCCGCCTCGGGCGGCCCAACCAACAACTTTCGCAGTAGCGGCAAATGTTTTGCCAATCGTCCCAGGTTTTCGCGGATTTCTTTCGTCCCACGTCGGCCCTATCCTGGCAAACTTATATGCGGGAGGGGGCGGTGGCGCTTCGGGCTCGGTAGAGATCGTGTTCGCAATGCTCTCTAAGAGCCGGCCGGCGTGGTAAGCCGGAGCGTGCTTTTGTAGCTCCCAACGATTCCTCATTCGATCAGGAGCTTTGTAGTAACCTTCAAGATCTTGTGAAAGCCATTGGTCGAAGATCCACCGCGCAGAATCGACCACCGTTCCAACAGGTAATCCAGCAGTCAGCCCGAAAATGCTTCGTTCCCACTCTTCTCGAAATTTGATCGCATCTTCCGAATGGTTGTGTTCACGAACTGCAACATTTGAAAAGATCATTGGAACATAAGCCGAAAGGAATAAGATTTTTCCACCAGGGATAACGGCGTTAAGCATGTCGATGCGCACTCTGAGCAAATCAATGAGGTCGCCCAATCGAAGTGGCATCTGCAGAAAATTCATGAATCCTTGATAGACCCAGTCTTGGGTTTTAACGCCAAGGACTTTGTCTGGAAGCGGAAAAACTTCGAAAAACTTGCGTTGATCAGAAGAGCCAGAATCTGCTCGAGCAAAGACTCGCTGATCGTCAGTCCAGTGACGAATGAGCTTTTGAATTTCTATTTTCGTTAAATTATTCATGATGAAGAACAGCGGCATCCATACATAAGTTGTCCAAAGCAGAAAATATTGAGGGCCTTTTTCAGGATCAAGCGCGGTAAAGATGAGGTAGAATGGGAGGCCAGTGGAAATGATATTTCTTATGATCATTTCTCGACCTGTGCCGATCTGATTAAATTTTCTCAAAAAGGTGGAAAAACTTCCGCAAAGGGCGCCAAAGAAAAAAGTGAAGAGGGCCTGTGCATCGGTGGGCGGATGGGCATTGAAAGCGTGATGGTTGATGGATGTGAGGATATTGACCCAATGATACTGAATGCCACCCCAAAGAAAGCCCGAAAGTATGACATTACTGACTGTCGGCCAATAGAGCGTAACTAACTTTTGATCTCGAAACCATTCAGCTGTTTCGCTGTTGTAACACGGAAAAAATTTAACAGCCCTCACTGTAAATTCCCCGGCTTCACTGGGATGTCTATCAATCCAAAGCTCTAATACGTTTCGCCCAGCTTTGCCATCTTTTCGACTCTTGCCCGCCGCAAGATGCTGGCTGGCTCGATATCGATGGTTGTGAAGAGATTCGGGATGAATGTTTTCGGCCCAATGAAATGGGAAAGAAAGGTTAGATTCAGTGGCCATTACAACACGATAGAATAGCTCACCATCTACCATATTCAGTTCGGCTCGGCCGTTTTGGTCTTTGTAGACGATCTTGCCTTCAATGGTCAGCTGGTTAAAGACTTCAGGCGCAAGCTTGGCCGATTTCTCTTCTGCAAGTTTCATTAATCCGCGTACTAAAGCAAAAATGTCTTCCGCAAATGTTTTGGCGTCAGCGACGGATACGGCCTCGAGATCGTGAAGGGCTGAAGGTAAGTCGTTGTAGGTTTTCTCAGCTGGATAGGGTTTTGTATCAACGGCGAGTTCATCTTGTTTAGCCCAGAGCGCAGAAGGCCTGCCAACCAAGATAGTTAGTAAAATGAAAAAGATCGGAAGGTATCGAAGCACAACCCGCTTTAGTGTTCTCACCTGCCGGCTTAACTAGCACAGGTCAGAGAAAAATGAGCCAAAAAAAACGATGAAATTTTTTAAGACGTGAAATCCGTAATCCCAGTGAAATCAGAGCGTTAGGACCTATTTTAGCGCCAATTTGTGGTTGGCAATTTCTGAGGCTTAAACTAAGTTCGGGAGTTGCGTCTTAAATACATAGATTGAAGGAGTTTGGCTCGTGAATAATCCGCTTTTTACATCTGAAGGTCTTTACCACGTATTTCGTTGGATCCACTTTATGGCGGGGATCACTTGGATCGGTCTTCTCTATTATTTTAATTTTGTTCAGGGTGGTTTTTTCGCAGAAACAGATGGACAGACGAAACAGACGGCAATTCGGCAGCTGGTTCCGAGGGCTCTGTGGTGGTTCCGTTGGGGAGCTGCATATACGTTTCTGAGCGGCATTTTGATGCTGTGGCAGCGGGGACATATGGCAGGTCATTTCATATATATGACATCGTGGGGTGTATGGATTTTGACTGGAGCTTCGCTTGCGACGTTGATGGCTTATAATGTTTGGTTCGTTATTTGGCCGAATCAAAAAATTGTGATCGCGTCCGCGAATGCCGTGGCGACTGGCGGAACAGCCGATCCCCGGGCAGCGGCTGCGGGCAGCAGAGCGCTTGTCGCGTCGAGGACGAACGTGATGTTCTCAGTTCCAATGCTGTTTTTCATGGGATCAGCAAGCCATTTGCCTCTCGCGATGACGGAACAAACAGACCTGCGTTTGATAGCTGGAAGTGTAGCAGTGATTCTTGTTGCTTTAGAATTTAATGCATTGAAGGGAAAAACCGGCCCGTTAACGACCGTTAAGGGAGTGATTTCTTGCGGATTCATCCTTTGGGCGGTTCTTTATTCTGCGATTTCATTGATGGTTTGATGATTGTGAGATGAGTTATTGGAATCACAAGCTTTATAATCGCTCATCGTTTGACAACCATCAGGAGCTGTGATCGCCTGTACGTCTATCGTGATGGAATTTCTTAATCGAGTTGGAGGTGCTGGGTCATGAAAATCTTTATGGCGCAGATGAACTCCACGATAGGGGATTTTTCTGGAAATCTGGTTAAGATGCATCAGTATTTGCGGAAGGTATCAGCCAGTGATTTGGTGGTTTTTCCGGAGTGTTGTATTTGCGGATATCCGGCGCAGGACTTGCTTGATATTCCGGGATTCGTTGAACGCAGTGAATCTGCCGTGTCCCAGGTAATTAAAGAAAATCCTGATCGGAATTTTATTCTTGGAACGATCGAGAAAAATACATCTGGAGGAAAGCCGCTTCGGAATGCGGCCATTTTTGTGAGCCATGGAAAAATTCTAGGCCGATATTTCAAGCGCCTTCTTCCGACATATGATGTGTTTGATGAAGATCGTTTTTTTGAACCGGGACGTGAACCGGGGATATTTGAGTTTAATGGAATTAAACTCGGCGTCACCATTTGCGAAGATGTCTGGAGCGATAATTCTGGAACAGTTTTACATAGACGGTATCAAGAGTATCCGTTGAAAGAGATGCAAGATGTAGACATCTTGATCAATCTGTCTGCATCCCCGTTTGAATCCGCCAAGGTCGCTGCTAAACAGAAAATGCTAAAGAGCATTGCTGAGCGCTATGGAAAGCCTTTCATCTATGTAAATTCGGTTGGTGCGAATGACAGTCTAATTTTTGATGGCCGTAGTTATGCGTTTTCGAAAACGGGGACTCTTTTGAAAGAAGGAAAATCTTTCGGGGAAGATTTGGTCGAGGTCGATATTCAGGATTCTTCTGCGGTTGAATCTGGAAGCCTGGACGAAATTCGTTTGATATACGACGCGTTGGTGCTTGGAATTCAGGATTATTGTCGCAAGCAGAATTTTAAGAACGTCGTTTTGGGTTTGAGTGGTGGCATTGATTCGTCTGTGGTTGCTTGTCTAGCATGCGATGCTCTCGGAACCGAAAATGTAATGGGCGTTCTCATGCCATCTCGCTTTACGTCAGTGGAAAGTAATCGCGATGCGATTCTATTAGCGAAATCTTTGCAGAATCCTATCCACATTCTGGCAATCGAAGAATTATTTAAGGCGAGTCTTCACACACTTGAAAAAACTTTCGAAGGGTTGGAGCCTGATGTGACTGAGGAAAATCTTCAGGCACGCATACGGGGCCTTCTGTTGATGGCCATTGCAAACAAGTTTAATACCTTGGTTTTGACTACCGGAAATAAAAGCGAGCTCGCGGTTGGCTACTGCACACTCTACGGCGATATGTGCGGAGCACTCGCGCCACTAGCGGACGTCTATAAGACTCAGGTTTTTGAATTGGCACGAGAAGCAAATCGTCGTGGCCATCAAATTCCAGAGGCGGTTTTTACAAAGGCGCCGACTGCTGAGCTGCGACCGAATCAAACAGACCAAGACACTCTTCCCCCTTATGTTCGCTTGGATCAGATTCTGAAAATGATTTTGGAAGAAGGCAGATCTGATATTGAGATATCTAAACATGGATTTCAGCTTGAAGAAGTACAACAGATTTTTGATTGGGTTGGTAGAAATGAATATAAGCGGTATCAAATGCCGCTTGGGCTGAAAGTGTCTTCGAAGGCGTTTGGAGTTGGTCGGAGAATTCCTGTAGTGAATCATTATTTTTTTAGGCGGTAGATCTGATTTAATTGACGGATCTTTTGAATTTGATATCTCTGATCTCCTAAAGGGTTTTCATGACATTGAAAAATTGGGTTCTATCGGCATTTATATTTCATGTGCTTTTTTGCGCCTTTGCGTCAGCTTCATACGCGGGGGATAAAGAAGCGGAAACAAAAACGGGAAAGCCGGCGCAAAAGAAGAGCAGTCCGCTCATGGCCGACTATTCTCATCGAGATGTTTTGGAGCGCAGGTTTGGTGATGCGGAGATCATGAAGTACAGAGCCATGGTCGCCGAATTTAAGCGTGTTGCGACTGAGCGCTTGGTTGGACAAGAGCGAATGCTTGGCCCGCTTGTCGATCGTCTTGAAAATTATATTGCGACTTATGGAAATCGAAGTGGCCGGCCATTTGCAGCGCATCTTGTTGGAGTGGATGGAGTCGGAAAGACGACGGTGGCAGAGTTACTTGAAGGCGCTGGCTTTCGCGTGCTTCGATGCGATGCGACTGTGGCAATGAGTATTCCTGTTGAGGTATTGGAAGAAGACGATTCTAAGCCCACCATTCTCTTTGTTGATGGCATCGATCAGTCTCATTTGCGTGGGAATGGAGGACAGCCTCAACACAGCTCAGATATTCTAGGACAACTCACGGCATTGCTGAACGACGGCAGCTTGATCGACGAAGGTGGCGCGACTCTTGGCAAGGCTTCAAATCTTTTCGTTTTGACGACAGTAAAGTTGGATCCCAAAATAGTGGCTGACTTTCGCGGTCAGAGTGCAGGTGGAGTGATCCAATCACCTGAGGGTATTTTTCATTTCAGTTTCGACGATATGGCTCGATTTGATCAGTGGCTTACTCAATTGCCGAATTGGAAACTGAAGATTCTTGAATATAGTCTGCCTCGTGATGTACTAAAGTTTTTTCTGTCAGACGTCCTTCTGATGAAGCCGCTGTCGGAAGAAGAATATCGAGCTGTCATCCAGAGAGAGTTTGAAAGATTTTTGCGTTCTCGAAATGGCAAGGGCTCCTCAGTTGAAGAGATCCGGTTTGATAAATCGTTGGTGAATTTTGTATTAAGACAGATTTCGAGTCCAGGCTTCGGTATTGGACAATTGATGGCGACCTTGGATAACTGGGCCACGACATGGGCCCGACTGGGGGCGCTTGCCGTTGATCAATCGGCAACGCCGAAGCAGCAAAAACTTTCGCTTTTGCGCCCAAGAACCATAAGATTTTTTTGGGACGGGAAATCTCAGGGCATTCAGTGTGAGGTGAACGTTGCTGTCAGACATGGAGGGGAATTGAAGTTTCAGAAACCCTTCAAAGTCGAGATCGGGTTCGATGCGATATCGGGTTTGTTTAAGCTGGCTCCAGCAGACGAAGGCTCAGTTCCAGAGATTTCCGCATTAGGACTTAAGCCTGCCAGGGTTTTGAAAAGAGATATCCGGGCGGTTCGAACTTCTGGAGCTGCCAATCAAGTTCGGGGGCTTGCAAAATTTTTAAGGCAGAAAATTCGTGGGATAGGTGATTTAGCGAATATTATCGAAGATGAATTTCTTATCTATCTCGGACGGCCTGGTCCTGCGAAGTCTGATCCTTCTGGTCTTGCATTGCAGGGGCTGACAGGCACTGGCAAGAGTACCATTTTCATGCTGTGCGCTGAATATCTTGGTTTGCCGTTGATTCAAATTAATTTGAAGAATTTTCGAGATGAGGGTTCGGAGACTGCAGAGCGTTTTGCCAGCAAACTGAAGTCAGAAATTGCATCTGTTCGCACAAAGCGCCCGGATGGAAAATTTTTATTGTTACTCGATGAGATGGATAAATTAGCCGAGAAGGACCCAGACGGTGGGCCGATTGACAGGCCTGTCATGGGTATTATCAACGATCTCTTGAATCATGGGATAAGCACTGTGGGGCGAAGTGAGCTGAGCGAATCAGCCGACGGTGATAGATCGGGACGGCCGAATCTGGAAACTTCGAAACTTAATTTGAGACCCGCCTTTGTGGCACTGACTCTCAATTTTGGAAATCGAAACCTAGGCTTTTCAGCCGATGCAAGAATGACGAGCGTCGAGGATATTCGGCGATTGGTCGGACAGCTGAAAAACACGCCGGCAGATAGAGAAGAACTTTTGAAGGAGATATTTGGGGATGAAACCACCCGGCGACTTTTTCCATTGTTGCATATCGTAGACTCGCCCACACTTCCAGAATATCGTGAAATCATCGCTCGTGAGTTGGTTGGGACGACTGAGGAGAGATTGACCCCAGCCGAGGGCGATTTTGAGGGAAAGAATATCAGCGGCGTGACCGTTGTTTTCACGCCTAGCTATCGAAAATTTTTGATGTCGGAGTCGGTGATTCCGTCGCAGGGCCCAGGTGGGGCTGTTCTGACAGCGCGTCGATGGGTTCGCCGGCAGTTGGAAGCTGCTATCGGGCATTTGCCAAAAACACCCCAATTTCAATCTGAGGCCATCACGTTAACTTTAGATTTCGATCTCGCGAAACGAGAGTTTGTTGCATACGCGCGTCCGAATAAGCCGCGCTCAGAAAAAAAAGAAGTGCATCGTGAAGTTGTTAGCTTGAACTTTCCATCGCTCATGATTGAAGGCCAGATGACCGAAGACCGTGTTCAGACAACAGTCCATGAGTTGGGACATAGTTATACGATGGTACGCCTCCATTTCAGACTCTGTGGGGGGGTTCGTTAGCTTTCGGGAAGATCACGCCAAAGACGGACCAGTGAGCACACTGAGAACGATCATTGCCGATCTATTTGCGGATATCGGATCGAGAGCCATGGAGAGAATCTTCCAATCTGGAAATCCATTGGAAGCTGAGTCTCGTTTGGATATCACAACGGGTTCGAGTGGGGATCTTCAAATGGCGACGAAACATCTCAATTTTCTTTTGTCATTTGGCGCGGATCTGGATGCCGGTAGCATTGCTCGAGATTCAGAGCGGGATTATTTCCAAACCCTGCCCGACGAGAGACTGCAAAAAGCGGGGCTTGTATTAAGAGAATTAGAAGATTTTATGGTTCGTGATTTCCTGAATGCGCACAATCAAGCTTGGTTTATTTCCAAAGTCCGCCAGGCCGCCAAAAAGGGTCACTTGACGGAAAACGAGTTCTATCAGCTGATCAAGTATCCGTTTCCAGGGGAAAATGCCTTCCCGATCGGAGATATTTCTAAACTACCGGGGGTATTTGGTTCCACGATCAAGGCTCCGCCAGCCTCTGTTCGCAACGCGCGAAAATACCGGCAGGGACAGACGAAAACAACCGCTTCTGAGAACCTAGATCGATATATCAGGTTTTTTAGAGAGTCAGTTCGCAGGCATTTTCACCCAGAAATCATTGGAAGTTGCCAGACAGACCTTGCTAGACTGAAATAGTCCAATTAATTCAATAGTTTAGATTCGTTGAGAGACTCTCAATAAAATGTTATCTTGAACTTGACGTTAACGTTAGCAAGGGAGATTTTGAGCTGAGAGAGTAGGAAATCAATGAAAACGCCCATCTATCTCGACAATCATGCAACGACTCCCGTGGACCCGAAGGTTGTGGAGGCGATGATTCCGTATTTCAGCTCTGTTTACGGTAACGCAGCTAGTCGAAACCATACCTATGGCTGGTCTGCAGAAGACGCGGTTGAGGCGGCACGAAAAAAAATTGCCGAAATGATTGGAGCCTCACCAAAAGAAATTATTTTCACCTCTGGAGCTACGGAGTCGAATAATCTTGCTCTTCGCGGAGTTGCTGAGATGTACCGCGCAAAAGGCAATCACATCATCACTGTGAAAACTGAGCACAAGGCTGTTATTGATACTGCAAAATTTTTAGAGACCCAGGGCTTTGAAGTAACATTTCTTCCGGTCGATGAATTTGGGCTCGTGCGTATAGAAGATTTAAAAAATGCCATCACAAATCGCACAATTTTAATCTCTGTGATGGCTGCGAATAACGAGATTGGAACAATTCATCCGATTTCAGAAATTGGCGAGATAGCAAAAGAGCGAGGAATTATTTTTCATACGGATGCCGTGCAAGCGGTTGGAAGGATCCCCGTTGATGTCGAAGCGATGAAAGTAGATTTATTGTCGTTGACTGCGCATAAGATTTACGGGCCAAAGGGCATTGGGGCTCTTTATGTGAGGCGAAAGAATCCTCGCGTGAGATTGAGTCCGATTATTTATGGCGGAGGACACGAGCGTGGGATGCGCAGTGGAACTTTGAATGTGCCCGGGATCGTAGGATTTGGAAAAGCTGCCGAGTTGATTATTCAGAACTTAGAACTCGAGTCGGCTCGGGTACGAAAACTCCGCGATAGACTCCATGATGGTTTGCGCAGTCAGTTGGATGAAACAAAACTGAATGGGCATCCAGAGAAGAGATTGCCCAACAATTTGAATATTAGCTTTGCTTTCGCTGAAGGCGAAGCCCTGATGATGGCGATCAAAGACATTGCCGTATCGTCTGGGTCTGCATGTACTAGCGCGAGTTTAGAGCCATCCTATGTTTTGAAGGCGATAGGCGTTGGTGAAGATTTGGCTCATTCGAGTCTTCGATTTGGTTTGGGTCGATTTACGACAGAAGAAGAAATTGATTATACGATCGAAAAAACTGTTGAGGCAGTCAATCGGTTGAGAGAGATGTCTCCGCTTTATGAAATGTTCAAGGCGGGAATGGATTTGAAATCTGTAAAATGGACGGCCCATTAAGGAGCATTTATGGCATATGGAACAAAAGTTATAGATCACTTTGAAAGACCCCGAAATGTGGGCTCACTGGATGCTAAAAGTCCGTCGGTTGGAACGGGCATGGTTGGCGCACCTGAATGTGGGGATGTGATGAAATTGCAGATTCGTGTAAATCCTGAAACCAATATTATTGAAGATGCGAAATTCAAAACTTTTGGCTGCGGTTCGGCGATAGCTTCGTCGTCACTGGCGACTGAATGGTTGCGTGGAAAATCTTTGGATGAAGCGGTTGAAATTAAAAATACTCAAATCGTCGAAGAGCTGAGCTTGCCGCCTGTAAAAATTCACTGCTCAGTTTTGGCAGAAGATGCCATTAAAGCAGCGATCGATGATTATAAGAAAAAAAATCTGACTTCGACACAGGCGACAGGAAGTGAGGGTTGATTTATGGGCCCTGCGGTATGTGAACTCACAGAGAGCGCGAGCCAGCATGTCAGGCGTTTGATGGAGAAACAACAGAAGACGGGAACCATGTTGAGAGTCTCTGTGGTTGGTGGCGGCTGTTCTGGAATGTCTTATAAAATGTCTTTTGAAGAAAAGCCTGGCGAGAAGGATGCGGTGTTCGAGCAGCACGGAGTTTTTGTCATGATTGATCCTCGCTCAGCATTATTTCTTAAGGGGCTCACCATTGACTACGTCGATGATCTTAACGGATCTGGATTTGTTTATCAGAATCCAAATGCGAAGAGGTCTTGTGGTTGTGGAACTTCTTTTTCTGCTTAGAGTTGATTTCTGATCATGTGTCGGATCGGTTGAGCGTAATGCTATGAATTTTTTTGAAGCGCTAGGTATTGAACCCATCCGGTTGACTCTTTCGTCAGAAGAGCTTGAAAAAACATATTATGCGTTGTCGATGAAACGGCATCCGGATCATAACAATGGGTCTGTTCAATCCACGGCCGAAGCGGCAGTGCTCAATCAAGCTTACAATTCTCTCAAAAATCCCTGGCGGCGTGGGCTTTATTATCTTCAATTGAATGGAGTCGGGGTCTCTGGCGCCGGACTTCCTAATGCATTGGCGAATCTTTTTTTTCAGGTGCAGGACGCTGAAAGTTCCGACGCTGTCATTGCATTGAAAAATCAATTGGAAGAGCGAAAAAACGAACTCGATAGGAGTCTTCTTGATCTTTTCAAGAGGATTGACCAAGACTCAGGACATCTCGAAGTGTTAAGAGATTTGGTTGTTGAAAATAAATATATTAGTTCGATGCTCGATACTTTAGACAGCCGTCTGTGAAGTTGAATAGCGCGATAGGATAAGAACGTGTCGACTGCCCCTATTATTGGAATCGATCTTGGAACGACGAATTCTCTTGTGGCCTATTGCCGAGAAGGATCGGTAGAAATTT
The DNA here is from genome assembly GCA_964626465.1 of uncultured Bacteriovoracaceae bacterium. Lineage (GTDB taxonomy): Bacteria > Bdellovibrionota > UBA2394 > UBA2394 > UBA2394 > CAZRCG01. The sequence goes on from CAZVFP010000002.1 coordinate 168,022, forward strand.
TGAAGGATGGAGATTCGCCACTCATTCCTTCTGTCATTCATTTTGACGCGCGAGGTTCGATCCAGTCTGTAGGCCATCGGGCGAAGACTCTCAAATCCCTCGAGCCTTCGCGGGTTGTCTATTCGGTGAAGCGCTTTCTCGGAAAAGGGGCTGCGGATATCGGACAATTAAAAAACAATTTCTCATTTGATTTCTCTCCCTCAACGGCTGAGATGATCCGCCTGAAAATTGGCGAAAAAAATTATACTCCTATTGAATTGAGTGCAGAGATCTTGAAGAAATGCAGATTTGTTGCAGAAAATTCGTTGGGGATGCCGGTGAAGAAGGCCGTGATTACTGTACCGGCATATTTCGACGATGCAGAAAGATCTGCGACGACATTGGCCGGAAAATTGGCTGGGCTCGACGTTCTTCGAATTCTGAACGAGCCTACGGCGGCGGCACTCGCTTTTGGATATGGAGATAAATCAGCGAGTCGGAAGATTGCAGTCTATGATTTTGGCGGCGGTACTTTTGATATTTCGGTGCTCAAGATTTCCGACGGAATGTTTGAAGTTCTCGCAACCGATGGAGATACTCAGTTAGGTGGCGATGATCTTGATAAAGCCATCGCGACTTTTTTGATTTCTAAAACAAATCGTGAGCCGCAGTCAGCCAGTGATTGGGTTATGCTGATGTCGCAGGCTGAACGAGTGAAGATTATTCTTTCAGAAAATGAAAAGGTGAACTTCAGGCTGCAATGGGATGGAACAGTGCAGTGGTCAGGTGAAATTTCTCAGGCCGAAATTTTTGAAGTCATGAGACCAGTGATTGAGAAGACTTTAATTTATTTTGATCGAGCTTTGAAGGCGAGCGGATTGCGCAAAGAAGAGCTTGATGATGTTCTTCTGGTTGGCGGAAGCACTAGGGGATTGCTGGTCCGGCAACTTGTGAAAAAATATTTTGGCAGAACTCCGAATTCATCTGTGGATCCCGAGGAGGTTGTGGCCAAAGGAGCTGCCATTCAAGCATCTATTCTTGCAGGGCAAACGACGGATACCTTGCTTTTGGATGTTGTGCCATTGTCATTGGGCATTGAGACAATGGGAGGAATTGTATCGAAGATTATACACAGGAACTCAACAGTCCCGATCGCGTTTGAGGAAATGTTTACGACTTCTGTGGATAATCAAACCGGGGTCGATATCCATGTGTTGCAAGGAGAGAGAGAGCTCTCTCGCGATTGTCGAAGTTTGGGGCGTTTTAAGGTTAAAATTCCCCCGGCACCCGCAGGATATCCCAAGATAGCGGTGAAATTTCAATTGGATGCGAATGGAATTTTGAAGGTTGAGGCTGTTGATACGAGAACCCTTGAAAAGACTTCGTTTGATGTACGACCGACTTTTGGATTGAATGATGCTGAAGTTGAAAAAATTTTGCAGGACGCTTGGACTCATGCTGAAAGTGACTTTCAAAGCCGTCGCGAAATTGAGGTGAAAAATCAGGCGAAGTCACTGCTTTTGGCCATCGATAGATCTTTTGCCAATCCTCTGATTGACGATCAGTTTCGTGAAACGGAAAAGGGCAAGTTGGGTCCAGTGATCGCCGCTCTCAAGAAAGATATTGAATTTGCTTCAGTAGATGTCATCTCTGCAAGAATGCAAGAGCTTGATTCAATGACCCAGAATTTGGCAAAGCATATCATGGACCAAAACGTCAGATCGATTTTGAGCTCGAAGCCGGTTGAAACGATTCGTATCTGAGCCTATTTTATTATCTATGCCAAAAATCACCTTTCAAAATACGGGAAAGACCTTTGAAGTTCCTGAAGGGGCATCGGTTCTTGAGTGTGCCGTTGACCAGCAAATCCCCTTGGACCACGATTGTGGCGGAAATTGTGCTTGCACGACCTGTCAAATTTGGGTTGAGAAGGGTGCTGAAAACACTTCTCGGATGTCTGAGGATGAGCGAGGCCTGTTGGAAGCTAATGATAAGCTGGAGGTAGGCGCAAGACTCGGATGCCAATGTAGGGTTGAATGCGGAGAAATCGTTGTTAGATTTCCGGAATAGGTGAGGAGACTGAAAGTATATGGGAAAGCAGAAATTAAAATGGTCGGATTCAGAGGATATCGCATTTTTGTTGATTGATCGTTATCCATCCGTTGATCCGACGAAGCTGAGTCTTGAAGAAATTAAACGTCGCGCCTCAGCCCTTCCTGATTTGAAGGGTGCTGCTGGCAAGCCGAGCGATGGAGTAATTGAATCTATTCAGAAGGTGTGGTTTGAAGAACGTTCCGATATGGAAGACGAACTTGGCCCGTTCGAAGTCGAAGCGACAGACGATCTTGATGAAGATGATTACCGTGATGATCGAATGATTGATGAGGACGACGATCTCGATTTGGGCGGCGATGACGACGAAGATGAAGACGGCGACGAATTCGGCGATGGATTTCAAGAAGAGGAAATCGAGAAGTAGAGCGGCTTTAAAGGCTCTTTGATCATTTAGATCATTTGTCTTTACTTTCGGATGAGCAGTTGTTTTCCTGCAGGTGGCAAGATCATCGGTTACTTAGGAGGAATCAAAATGGCTCAAACAACATCGGCTGCTACAACAGCCAAATTAACCGATAAACCAATATCAGAAAAAGGATCAGCAGAGACGAAGAAACCAACGGCTCCGAAGGCGCCGCCGCTTAGCGCAGAGAAACTAAAAACGCTCGAGACGGCGATTGCATCGATAGAAAAGCAATTCGGCAAAGGCTCTATTATGAGGCTTGGCGAAAATAAGGCGCTTATTCCATCGACGGATGTTATTCCTACGGGATCTTTAAGTCTCGATGTCGCTCTGGGTATTGGTGGTTTGCCGCGTGGACGTATTGTTGAAATTTTTGGACCAGAGTCTTCAGGCAAGACGACTTTGACACTTCATGCAATTGCGGAATGTCAGAAAAAGGGAGGCGTTTGCGCATTCGTTGATGCAGAGCATGCAATTGATGTGAATTACGCGCGTCAGCTTGGTGTAAATGTTGATGATTTACTTATTTCTCAGCCCGATACCGGAGAAGAGGCTCTTGAAATCGTAGATGCTCTTATTCGCTCAAATGTTGTGGATATGATCGTCGTTGATTCAGTTGCAGCGCTCACTCCAAAAGCAGAAATTGAAGGAAATATGGGTGATAGTCATATGGGCCTTCAAGCTCGTCTGATGAGCCAAGCACTTAGAAAATTAACGGGCACGATTTCTAAATCAAAAACTATTTTAATTTTCATCAATCAGATCCGAATGAAAATTGGAGTGATGTTTGGAAATCCAGAAACCACAACGGGCGGAAACGCGCTTAAATTCTATTGTTCCGTGCGTTTGGATATCCGTAGAATGACGGCGATTAAATCTGGGGAAGATGTTGTCGGCAGTCGAACTTCAGTGAAGGTTGTGAAGAATAAAGTCGCAGCACCTTTCAGAAAAGCAGAGTTCGATATTCTCTTCGGAAAAGGAATCTCGAAACGTGGAGAGATTGTGGATTTAGCATCTGAGAAAGAAATCATTGAAAAGAGCGGAGCTTGGTACTCATACAAGGGTCAGAAAATTGGACAGGGCCGCGAGAATGTCATTGAGTTTCTGAAAGATAATCCGCAGATCGAAAGTGCTATCGCAAAAGAAGTTTTGGCGTTGGCAACAGCGGCGCATACGGCGGTAGCAGGCGTTGCACCATCTTGAAAAAATTCTGAATTTTTTTCAAATTAGGACATTGTGTTAACAGTTTCCGTCACAACTATTTTTTTCAGTCATTAGCTTTTGCTTAAGTTTTTCTCTGTTTTTAGAGAAACTTAAGCAGGGGAGAAAATTCGATGACTGGAAGTACAAAGAATTTGTGGCGGAAATTATTTTTATCTCTGCGACCTGTTTGGTTGCTGGGAGCAATGATTACTTTCTTTGCGAGGGGGATTATCGCAGATGATTCGCCGGCAGGAGATAGCTGGCAGAGCGAAGGCAGCGAGTCGACGGAGGAGATTCCGTTAGAGGGAAAAATTTCAAACGATTTGCTTCAGGCGCTTGAAGCGTCCAGTGAGCCAATCAAAATCGTCGTGATGTTGAAACCTATTCCATTGGTGCCTGCGACTTTAATGGGCGAGTTAGAGTACGGAGATCTGGAGCGAGTGATCAAGTCTGCCACTGTGCAATCTCAAATGGATCTTCGTGAGTGGGTCAATCGTATGGTGCAGACACCCATGCTACAGGGCGAGGCTCCTCTGTCGCGTTATAAATTCTTTTGGAATGTGAACGCATTGATGGCGACCGTGAGACCTGAACTCGTCTCGGAGTTGGCTGATCGCGAAGATGTGGAGTATGTGATGTTGGATCGCGTGATTCATTTGTCGCACGAACCAAGAGCAGTCGTTGAAGAATCTTCAGGAGAGTTTACATACGGACTCGAGCGGATGGGTATTCCTGAATTGAGATCGAAATATCCTGGCCTGACTGGTGCTGGGGTCAATGTAGGCATTTTGGATACAGGACTCGATGCCAGCCATCCTGAATTCAAGGGAAGACAAATCGTTTTCAGAGATTTCGTGGGAGGCAAAACCGAAGCCTATGATGATGATGGGCACGGAACACATGTTGCAGGAACCATTGGGGGTTCTGGTGCGGGCGGTACGCAAATTGGAGTCGCTCCTCAAGTCAATTTTACTATCGGAAAAATACTGGATGGAAATGGACGAGGAAGTTTGAGTGGTATTCTTCGAGCGATGGAATGGATTTCAGATCCAGATGGTAATCCAGGCACGCCAGATCGTCCGAGAGTGGTGAGCAATTCCTGGGGTGGTGGTCCAAGTCGCGATCTCAAAACGGATCCATTCTTTCAAGCCGTTCAAACTTGGCTTCAGCTTGAAATTTTTCCATCTTTTGCAGCGGGTAACTCTGGTCCTCGCGCATCGAGTGTTGGAAGCCCAGGCTGTTTGCCCATAGCTTTCGCCGTAGGCGCAACAGATGAAGCGGACCAAATTGCATCCTTTTCATCGCGAGGGCCTACCAAAATGACGGTAGATGGAAAGCCAGAAGTTTTCTCGAAGCCCGACATCTCGGCGCCGGGACATGATGTTATATCTGCCGCACCAGGTGGGGGTTACGCCAAGATGAGTGGAACATCAATGGCGACTCCGCATATCTCGGGGGCGATCGCGTTGATCCTTCAATTGCGCCCAAATGCAAAAGTAACTGAGATTCGCGATCTTCTGATGAAGACCTCCTTGGATCTGGGAAGTCCCGGCCAAGATTATTCTTTTGGTGCTGGACGTGTTCAGATGCCGAAGGCCGTGGAGGTTCTATTGCAGTCCGAGACAGCGGGATTGCTTGACGATTGGAGTATTTAGGACTTGAGTCGCAGTCCAAGTTTTCTTAGCGTCCGACTGTGTTTGAGAATTTTCAGAGTAAAGTCGGTCGGACGCTTCAATTTCTAAAGGGATCTGCTCGTCTAAAGCAGTCGGATATAGATCAGGCTCTAGTCACGTTAAAGGAAAGCTTTTTAGAAGCCGACGTTGATTATGACGTCACATTGAGATTTCTTGAGAATCTAAAAACGAAGGCACTCGGTCAGAAAATTTCTGAAAGCCTCACGCCGTATCAAGCGTTCATCAAAATCTTGTATTTGGAGATGGTCGCTCTCTTTGGAGACGAGCGATCTTTTGATTTTCAAGGTAAACCTCCGCACGTAGTTTTAATGGCTGGTCTTCAAGGTGCTGGAAAAACGACCACAAGTGCCAAGCTGGCAGTCTATTGCAGAAAGAAATTGAAACGAAAACCTCTCTTAGTGAGTGTCGATACAACGCGTCCGGCAGCGATTGAACAACTTGAACGTCTTGCTCAGGATGCAAATATTGATTTTTTTAAATCGTCATCCACAAATCCACTCGAGCGCGCTGATGGTGCGTTAAAGTACGCGGCGACCTATGGTCTTGATATTGTCATTGTCGATACCGCTGGTCGTTTGTCGATTTCAGAACCGCTGATGGAAGAGCTCGTGTCGCTCGAACAGGCACTTCATCCGAAACATACTTTCTACGTCGCCGACGCCATGAGTGGACAGCAGGGGCTGAAAGTGGCTCGCGGCTTTTGCGATCGAGTGAAAGTGACGGGGGCTATTTTGACCAAGACCGATGGGGATACGCGAGGGGGGGTGGCGTTCTCGTTGCGAGAGGCTCTCGGCGTGCCGTTGCAGTTTGTTGGTACGGGTGAAAAGCTGGAAGGCTTGGATGTTTTTCATCCAAAGCGGTGGGTATCGAGAATTTTGGATCTGGGAGATCTCGAGAGCTTTGTTGAGAAGGCTCAGGACGCGTTTGAGGGACAAGCGCCGAAAGAGGATCAAATGAAGCGCCTGGCGAAGGGGAATTTCACTTTCCTCGACTTCCAGGAACAGATGAAAATGGTGTCGAAGCTCGGATCGCTAGGGGGTTTGATGGGGATGATCCCTGGAATGGGCGCCATGGCTTCTAAGATCAATCAGCAAGATGTCGACAAGAAATTGAAGCGAATCAACGCCATGATTGACTCAATGACCAAAAAAGAGCGTTTGGACCCAGATCTTCTAAACGGGGATCGTAAGCGTCGTATAGCCCTTGGCAGTGGCACTAAGGTCGAAGAAATTAATCAATTTTTGCGGGAATTCACAGAGATGCAAAAAATGATGAAGCAGCTCTCAGGCAAGGGAATGAAGGGCCTGGCTCGGATGATGGGGCGATAGAGAACCCTGGCTGGTCTCGATATTGGTCCTTGGCCGACTGGCCTGTTGATTTTTATATTTTTTTCGGGACTTTTTCGTCCAAATTGCTCTAATACATCACCATGGCAGTAAAAATTCGTTTAACTCGAGCTGGAACCACAAAAAGACCTTTTTATCGGATTATAGCGACTAATTCTCGAAGTCCGCGTGATGGTAAGATGTTGGAAATCCTCGGTACTTATGATCCGAAAAATTTATCAATTCCCAAGGGTTCATCTCAAACACAGGCCAAAGGTCTGGTGAATGTGAAGACCGATCGAATTCTCTATTGGTTGAGTGTTGGTGCTGTATTGACTCCAACGATCAAATCCCTTTTTGAGCGGCTCAAACTTTCCAAGGCAGCGTGATTGAATATGTTTAAGAATTTATTTTCGTCGTCGTCATCTAGTTCTGCAACTGCTGTGTCCGGAGATGCAGCGAAGGACCTGAGTAGCTTGCTTGAAACCATGATTACTTCACTTGTTGATGAACCAGCTAAGATAGAGCTGAACCGTGTGGATGGAGCAGATGATTTAGTGGCCTTCGAATTGAAAGTTGCAAAATCTGATCTCGGTAAGGTCATTGGCAGAAAAGGCCGTACAGCATCTGCTATGCGAACAATTCTGAGCGCAGCTTCTCGAAAGTACAATGTTGGTTCAGAGCTGAAGATCGTTGAATAATCTTCTGATCAGATACGCGCAAAGGTGAAATTTTCGTTTATATCTATTCACCCGCAGTTGGCTCTTTCAGTCTTTAGTGAAGGGCTCCTTCAGAAGGCAGTTTCAAAGAATTTGTTGTCAGTTGAGGCTCTGAATCCTCGCGATTTTGCGGATCCCCCCCATTTTCGGGTCGACGATAAGCCTTATGGTGGTGGCGCTGGAATGGTGATGAAATGCGAACCTATCGTAAGGGCTATTCGAAAAATCAAAACTGATCATCCCGAAGCCCATGTTGTTGTTTCATCTGCCAAGGGGCGACGATTTACTCAATCGACAGCAAAGAGAATGTCTAAGAAATCTCATTTGGTCTTTATTTGTGGTCGATATGAAGGGATTGATGAGCGCGTGATTCAATATTTTTCGGACGAAGAAGTGAGAGTTGGCGATGCTGTGATTATGGGTGGTGAAATGGCCTGCGCGTATATGGTCGAGGCCATCGCTCGTTTATTGCCCGGAATCGTCGGAAACCCGGAATCTCTGGTGAGTGAGACGTTTTCGACAGATTTTCCAAAAGAATATATGCAGTATACGCGGCCCCAGAAATTCGAGGGCTACAGCGTGCCGGATGTATTACTTAAAGGGGATCACTCAGCCATTCGTAAGTGGCGACGGAGTCACCTGAAGGATTAATTTATGGCCCTCTATCTCAGCCTCATTCATCATCCGGTGGTCGATCGAAATGGCGATCGAATCACTTCTTCAGTCACCAACCTGGACCTCCATGATATCGCCAGAAGCTGTAGAACCTATGGGGTGAAGAACTATTTCGTAGTGCATCCCTCCCCGGATGAGCATGCGCTTAATCGCAGAATCGTGAATCATTGGAAGACCGAATATGGCAAGGATACTCATCCGACGCGAACCGATGCTGTTCAGCTCATTCAGCTCGTCAGTGATTTTCAGGAAGTTCTTGGTTTTATTGAAAATCTCGAGGGCAAGAAGCCGCAAGTGGTTGGTACAAGCGCCAAGGATAGAGGTGCTAAGAGCCTGAAGGAGGCTGACGTACGAGTCCAGGCGGCTAATTCTCCGGTTTTACTGGTATTTGGCACGGGCTACGGCCTTGCACCTGATTGGGATGGGGAAATCGATGGGTTTCTAGGGCCATTGAAGGGTCCAGGTGACTATAACCACCTTTCGGTTCGCTCGGCGGTGGCTATTTATCTGGATCGGATCAACGGGCTTAAAACTTAGACCTGCGCTTCGTTGACAAAAAAACCATCATTGGTTGATATCCGATGGATGAAGAAGAAATACGACCCCACGCAACTAATGAAGAAGGCGGCTGCTAAAGTTCAGCCTGCTGCTAAGAAGACTCCTGATTTTCGAGTGGGTGATACCGTTCGAGTTCATGTTCGTGTCACAGAAGGTGATAAGACAAGAGTTCAAATTTTTGAAGGCCTTGTGATTTCTAAGAGCCGTGGCGAATTGGGCGGCCGGTTTGTAGTTAGAAAAATTTCTTATGGTGTTGGCGTTGAGAGAATTTTCCCAACCATTTCTCCAGTGATTGAAAAACTTACAGTTGTTTCTCGTGGAGAAGTTCGACGGGCAAAACTCTACTATTTGAGAGAGCTCAGCGGACGATCGGCTAGAATCAAATCTGATTTGGTCTTTGGCGCAGAAGCTTCAGCGGAAGGGGATTCTAATGCTGAACCCACCATCACTGCCCAGGCCGTTCAGGGTTAGTCGAGTTCCTTGTTCTTTTCGTTTAGAACGCGAAAGTGGTTTCAAATTCATAGCTGGTGTTGATGAGGTTGGCCGTGGTTGTTTGGCCGGCCCTGTCGTTGTTGCGAGTGTATCCTTCGATTTCGATCGCTGGAATACGACCGAATCGTTCTTGGTTGGCGTAACCGATTCTAAAAAATTAAGTGAAAAAAAAAGAGAAGAGCTCTTCAAGATTATTACAGGTGAGGCCGCTTCATTTTCGCTTCAGAGTCTCGATGCTCAGATTGTGGATGAATTGAATATTTTGAGGGCATCCCTTTTGGGTGCTGAGCGTTGCGTGGTCGAACTGAACGCCCAGCTGGGTGGGAAGCTGGAGTATGTGCTCATGGATGGGCCATATCCGATTCCAGGCATTTCTCTTAAACAGAGACCTGTGATTTCCGGCGACCAAATCTCAAAATCAATCGCCGCCGCGTCTATTCTCGCTAAGGTGACAAGAGATCATTGGATGGAAGAGCAGGCCGCGCAGTTTCCAGAATATGGTTTCGAGAAAAATAAGGGCTATGGGACGTCCCAGCATTTGGCTGCCTTAGAGAAATGGGGCCCTACGCGCCTTCATCGGCTTTCTTTTTTGAAGAAGATTGAGAATCTGCAGATGGGCAAGCTTGCAGAAGTGCGGGCGCGAGAATTCCTAACTGGATTGCAGTATTCAATTGTTGAATGCAATTGGCGGAGTCGTTGGGGAGAAATTGATATCATTGCTTCTAAGAAAAATGAGCTTCATTTTTTTGAGGTGCGTTATCGAAAATCGGCGGCCGATTTTGACTTTGCTTTTCCTCTGGCTAAACAAGAACAGGTTAAGAAGACGATTTCCTATTACGTTTCGAGAATTGAGGAAAAAAAATATGACTCGTTACATGCGGATCTGATTTTTGTGACGCCGCAGAAGATCGAACCCTATTGGGATGTTTTTAAATTTTAAGATGTCAATTCAACCTTCCCATTTTTTTGTTGTCGGTACGCCCATTGGAAATCTTCAGGATATTACTTTGAGGGCTCTCGAGGTATTGAGGTCTGTTGATATTATTTTTTGTGAGGATACACGGCGAAGTATCAAGCTTCTAAACCATTTTGAGATTAAGAAAACGCTGAAGAGTTGCCCCTATTTTAAGGAGAGAGCTGGTGCCGTCGAAATTATTCGCGCTTTGTCCGACGGAAAATCTGTGGCGTATATTTCAGATGCAGGGATGCCAGCTTTGAGCGATCCAGGTGCTTTGTTGGTTGGCGACATTCGAAAGGCTGGATTCACGGTTGAGATCATTGGTGGCGTGAGTGCGTTATCGCATTTTTTAGCGGGAATCGGTGAAGAGCTCTCTCATTTTATTTTTTATGGGTTTTTGCCGCCGCGTTTGAAAGATCGTCAGGAGCTGATACAGAAAGATTGGGACTATCCTGTGATTTTTTTTGAGTCGCCGCACAGAATTAGCTCAACTCTGGAATTACTTGTCGCTCAGAGACCTGGTTGGCGATTACATTTAGGAAAAGAGTTATCAAAGATTTCTGAGAAATTTTTTTCTGGATCGCCGGAAGAAGTCATGAAGAAATTAGGATCGACGAAAGGTGAGTGGGTTGGCTGTTGGATCCACTCTGAGAAAAATGGTGGAGAAAAAAATGTTGATACTTGATGCGCTGAATCTCAATGTAACGACCAGGCGGCCGGTTTGGGTGATGCGACAGGCGGGACGATATATGGCCAGTTTTCGAGCCTTGAGGCAGAAACATAGTTTTTTGGATATTTGCCGTAATGCAGATCTATCAACGCAGGTAAGTTTGCTTCCCATGAAACAGTATTCGTTCGATGCTTCGATTGTGTTTTCAGATATTTTAATTCCTTGGCAAGCTGTTGGAGTCGATCTGAAATTTGGTGAAGATGGGCCCGCGCTGGGATCGCCAAGGTCAGTGGATGAACTTTCAAAGATTCGATTATCCTTTGATCCACATTCAGAAACTCCGGTGATATTGGAAACAATTCAAAATCTGCGTAGAGAAATTCCAAAAGAAAAGGCGGTGCTTGGATTTGCCGGCGCACCCTGGACCATGCTGGCCTATTTGCTCGAGGGTAAAATTTCGAAAGATCTTGGAGTAATAAAACGATGGATGGCAGAACAACCAAAACTGATTCATCAAGTGTTGGATAAGTTATCAGCTAGCCTGGCGGCCTATTTAGAGGCTCAGGCGCAAGCTGGTGCTGACGCGGTTCAACTGTTCGACACATGGGCATCTGTATTGGGTCCAGAAGCATATGAAGAGTTTGCGCTTCCATATGCCAGAAAGGTTCTGAGTGCTGTGACAGTCCCAAGTATTTATTATGTGAATGGGGTGTCAGGATTGCTGGATCAGCTATCGGGAGTGGGCGCACAGTGCCTTAGTGTTGATTGGAGAGTTCGCCTGAAGGACGTGAGAGCACAGGTGTCGCATGTGATGGCAATTCAGGGAAATCTGGATCCATATGATTTACATTTACCGAAGGCTGCTATCCGACAAAAAGTCTTCGATCTTTGCGAAAGCTACGGAACATCACCCGGACATATTGTGAACTTGGGGCATGGGATAGTTCCCTCCATTCCAGAAGATTCGGTGAAAGTTTTTGTAGACGCTGTTCATGAATGGTCAGCTCAAAAGTTGCAATGAGGTCGTTCACCGTCGCATTTATTGATAGCGAAGTGCTGTCAAAGCATGAAGATCCGGCGGAAGCCAATTTTTGGTGAAATCAATGGCGAGAACATTGTCGATTTTTTGATCGAGATCGAGAGCCTCTGCTTCGACAATCGAGTTTTCAGAAAATGGATTCTTCTGCAACCTTTGCTCGACGAGTTTTCGAATGTCTTCATCTTTTTCCATCCTGATGCGCAGAGCTCGAGTAAAATTCGCGGCTTCGCTATTGAACTTGGAAGACGACAGAACTTGCAGTGCATAGAGCAGTTGTGGCTTTGCAGCCTCAAAAGCCATGAAGCCTAAATATTCTTTTTTGAGTTGGTACGCTAATTGAGAGTCGCCGTTTGTTGTTGCATAGCTCGACGCGACAAGCAGATAATCTCGCTTTTGATTGGACGTTCTTGCCGCCATCTCAAAGTAGGGAATGGAATGCTTTCTCACGTTGGTTTCGATGGCATAGTTGAAGGCTCCTTTGGCGAGTGTATTCAAGTCGTATCTATAAACGTCATGAAATCTTTGAATTCCCTCGTTCACATATCTCGTAGATTCAACAATGCCCGCTCGGGTGATGGGGAGGGCATTGTAAATAAAGGCCGTGGCAGCCCAGTCATAAAATACAGGGAAGAGAGGATCCAGTCTGAAAATTAACCGAAGATATTTATCGAGATGCTCATAGGTTCTCTGCTTGTATGTTAGTTGCCAGCCAAAGTAGTTGAGTGCTTCGATCCAAAATACATCAGCCATCGCGCTTTTGAAACCCACCGACAAGACAGCTGCAGTGTCTGGGGAGGGAAGGCGGCGGATATCGTATTGTCGATGGGATTTGAGGCGATTATCTACCGCAACTTTCGAAGTGCAGTAGCCAATTAGAGCAACGAGAAATCCAGCGAAAAGAATGAATTTTTTTCTCACGTTTATAGTTTATCAAGTCTGTTGCGTAGGTGAAGTGCTATTGCGTCGTTGAGATGCCATGGTCTTTAAGAAACTCAGTACTCAGGGTCTTCCAGAGATCATCATTCAGATCGATGCTGCGCATTGTGAGTAGTTCTTTGTAAATCTGAACAGCGTCGTCTTCTCGATCCATTTTATAAAGACAGTCAGCCAGATGAAATCGAGTAAAAATAAAAGATGGATCAAGTTCTAGTGCTTTTCGTAAGTTGGTCTCTGCGTCTTCCAATGTGGCGTGAGGGACCTTGCCAAAGAAGAGTTCCGCGAAGAATCGTTCAATGAATGTAATTCTCGAGATTTCCTTATAAAAGATTCCAAGTCCGAGAAATCCATAGGCGAATTTAGGGTTAATCCGCAAAGATTCCTTCAGATTTTTTTCAACGTTAAGGGCTAAAAACACTTTCTCTCGAGGAGTGCTCAGAAGTGCCAGATTTCCGGCGGTAACGGCAATTGCAAACGGACTTTCTGTTTTTAGAGGAAATTTTTCGTATAGTTTTTTTGCTCGTTCGTAGTTATCTAAGAAGATCTCACGCGCCTCTGTGGCTTTTCTGTCCCCATAGAGTAGCTGTTGGCCAATGGAGTTTCGAGTTCTCAGATAGTTGAGAGCGCCTTCATAATAGGATGGATCGAGAGCAGCGGCTTTTTCATATAGAGACAACGCTTTTTCGGCATTAAAATGAGTGGCCGCTTCGTTTCCAAGGCGAACGAGTCCTTCGGCGGAAGATGTATTCTTGACCGCAATTGTCGCAAAAAAAATGAGCGGAAAAATTGAAATCAAATGATAGAAACTCCCTGTTTATATCTTAACAGGGAACCTTAGATCTGTTGAGGGTGGGCCCGTCAGCCTGGCTTTTAAGCAGGTTTGATGATTTCCCGACCGATGATAAGTCTCTGAATCTGCGAAGTTCCTTCATAGATCTGAAAAATTTTCGCATCTCGAAACAGCTTCTCGACGGGGTATTCTGTGGAGTACCCATAGCCGCCGAATATCTGCACAGCATCCGTCGCGATTCTCATGGCTGAATCTGCAGCGAACGCTTTTGCTATGGAGGCTTCCAGAGTATTTCTCGTGCCTTGATCAATCGTCCACGCGGCTTTCCAGACGAGCAAGCGGGCTGCTTCAATATCGCGCGCCATCTCTGCAATCATAAACGAAATAGCTTGATGGTTGGCGATAGGAACTCCAAATGTTTGGCGCTGAAGAGAATATTCGATGGAATATTCCATAGCGGCACGCGATAGTCCCACTGCACCAGCGGCAACAAGGGGTCGAGTATGGTCAAAGGCTCCCATGGCGATTTTGAATCCATCGCCGTCATTTCCAACTCGATATTTGGAAGGCACAACGACATCTTCAAATGTAATGCCTCGTGTATCACTGCAGTGTTGGCCCAGATTCTTTTCTTTTTTTCCTACCTTAATTCCTGGTGTATTGGCCGGCACGGCAAAGCCAGTTAACCCTTTGTGTTTTGCTTTAGGATCTGTCACTGCCAACACGAAATACCAGCGTGCGACTGAGGCATTGGTAATCCACATTTTGGAGCCGTTAAGGACATAGTCATCGCCCTTCTTTACAGCCTGCGTCTTTATTCCAGCGACATCGCTACCCGCAGAGGGTTCTGTCACGCAGTAAGCGGCGAAACAACATTCAGACGTGAGTTCTCCAAGAAATTTTTTCTTAACATCTTCTGATGCTCCAACGATTAGCGGAGCAGCGGCTAAATTATTACCCTCAAGTGCTGTAGTAACGCCCGTGCATCCCCAGCCGAACTCCTCGGAAATAATGGCAGACTCCATGACGGAAAGCCCCGGCCCACCGAAAGTCTGTGGAACATGTCCGTTAAGAATTCCCGCTTCAAAGGCTTGCTTGGCGATGTCGTGTGGATAATTGCCGGTTTCATCGAGTTCTTTAGCTTGAGGTCTGATCACATTCTTTGAAAAATCATGAACCAGGTCCTGCAGAGCTTTTTGTTCGGTACTTAACTGAAACGAAATCATATCGCTTCTCCTCACTTCCGTCTCGATTGTATAATGCAGAGGATGAACGATGCCAGGAGTTTCCGTGTTCTTATTTTTATTCTGAGCGTATTTGCTTTCATCGGGTGTAGTGCGCGCCGCCAAGAAGCGTTGAATTTTTCGATTGATAAGTATTTGTTGGCCATTCGCCGGGGTAACTTTGAAGTGGCGTCGCAATGGATTCAGGCTAAAGATCGGCAGGAGTTTCTTAAGAACAGCGAGCTTTTAAGCTCGTATACTATTTCGCATGTTCAATTAGAAAAGATGGATACTCCAAGTGAAAATCAGGCGGAAATATCATTTCTGGTGGAATTGTTTTCTGCGGATGAGTCGGAAGTAAAAACCTTGCATCGAAAAATTTCTTGGTCATATGACTCGAATTTGAAAACCTGGTGGGCCATGACTCGCGGCCCGATTGGGACAACACGATAGAATTATTTGCTTGGGCTGGTTTGTAAGAGTCACTTCGTGGCCTTCGCCCCCAGTTGGAGACGATTGCCGTGAAGTCATTAAGGCGCTGTCGCCAACATCTATTGGACGTTTTTTTCGACAGCGCTCAAATGAGTGAACTTAGAATGGAATATCTTCGTCTGCACTGACAGATGGTGCAGCCAACTCTGGGGCGCTAAAATCTTGAGAAGGTTGAGCTCCTCCAGTTTTATCTTGGCCTCGATCCAGAAATTGAACGGTATTGGCCACGATTTCAGTGGTATAGCGTTTTCCGCCGTCTTTGTCTTCCCATTGCCGTGTTTGCAATCGGCCTTCTACGAAAATTTGACGGCCTTTTGCTAAATATTGTGAGCAGAGTTCAGCTGTTTTGCCCCATACGACGATTCGGTGCCATTCAGTCTTTTCTTGTTTTTCTCCTGATTTGTCTGTCCAAGCCTCGGAGGTCGCAATATTAAAATTTGCCACAGCGGATCCCTGTTGTGTGTATCGGATCTCTGGATCTGTTCCTAAGCGTCCTACTAGAATAACTTTATTTACTCCTGCCATTGTTTATGTCTCCTTTTAGCTCCCCTTGCTTGTCATCTTGTCAAAGCAATGTAAACCGTTTTTTAATGTCCCATGTTTCTTACTAGGTGGACTGTCCTAAAAACATTGATTCTTGTCATCCCGCCAACTGTTGTTCTCGGGCTTCTATTGGTTGTTTTGAGTCCGGTTGATCTTTTCTTTCGATCTATTATTTATCAGGGCTCAAGACTGGGCCCAGTTGGGATTTTGATCAAGAAAATTTGGATGAGTTGGATTCTGAAGTGTCACGGAATTAAAATCACGAAGTCGGGCTTAACGAGCCACGAACTGCAAAAAATGAGGGGAATAGTATTTGCCGCGAATCATCAAAGTCTTTTAGACATTCCGGCCATTTTTTCCACGATCAGCCCGCATTCCGTCTTTTTAGCAAAAGACGAATTAAAGTGGATTCCAATTTTCGGCTGGGCCGCTTGGATCGCTGGCACAGAGTTCATAGATCGTCGCGCTGGTGCACGAAGTTCGACCTTACGACGGCTTGACTTGCTTCTGCGATTAGGGCTCTCGGTCGTTGTTTTTCCGGAAGGCACCCGGTCCCGCGATGGAAACTTATTGCCGTTCAAACGAGGGGCCTTTGTCTTGGCGATCAAAAACGGAGCTCCTGTGATACCCATCACAATTACGGGTTCAAGTCAGTGCTTGGCGCCTCATTCGTTTGTTGTGAAGCGTGGGACAATTCATTTGCATTTCGGAAAGCCTATTTTGACGCAAGATCTAACTCTTGAGGGTCGTTCTGACCTGACGAACTCAGTTTTTGAAGTCATCCGAAATCAACTAGAAAAAACATCTTAAAACGTCGACAATGGTGAAGTGCGTCGAGCTTTTTTATCTCTGTGTATTCTTTTTTCATGCGATTTGACGGCGGCGGTGAAACGCTTTGCTGCTGTTGATATTGAATCGAATGATATGACTCTCAGTGAAAAAGAAAATTTCTTGAGAACAGTCAGATCTAAAGTGAATCAGTGGAAAGTTTGGACGGTTCTATCAAAAGAAGAAATTGATGCAACTCTGAGTCAGCCGAATCCTAGAAAGGTTGCATATTCAGCGTTGAACGAAAATAGCTCGGCGAGGTTTTCTCAATTGAGTTCAGATCTTCAGTCGGCGATTTCGTTATATCAGCAATCGCAATTCTTAGAGTCGCTGGAGGCGTTTGAGAACCTCATCGATTTAGTCAAAGAGTGTCCATTTCATTTAGCTCCCCAGTTCGCCAGAGACTTATTTCAGATTTATAGTGCGGCTTGCTATTTTGAGAGTCGGATGGAAGACGCAAAGAATTTGATGCAAGCTCTGCGTTGGCTAGATCCCAGCTTTCGATTGAGCCCAGATCGATTTCCGCCAGATTTGGTGAAGACTTTGGAGGGAGATGCCCGGAATGATATCGAGACTGAGACTTGGAAATTTGAGTCGGATCAGAAGGATTTTGAACTTAAATTTTGGGGATTTAATCTTCGCGCAAGCGGTACAAATTTAAAAGGCGTCGCTGGATATCTTGTGAACGTGCCGCTTCACAACTCATATTTAAAAAAATCACCAGTGGTCGTTTCCAAGGCAGGATATATTCCTCAGGTATTTTTCCTAGATGCATTGCCTGAAAAAATTCATTGGGAAAGTATGGCTGAGAATAAAAAATCAACGAAGGGATTGTTTGGCCCGCTTGGTTCGTTGACTCCAAACTCTGAGCTGCAGGTGGTTTTATCTCAACTGCGGGCTTCTGTTCTGTTCTTGTCGTCGGCAGAAAAAAAAGGAAATCAATGGAAGATTGAGGGGCAATGGTTTGAAGCGGGAACAAATCGAGGTTCGGAAGTCCGTGAAGTGAAGGCGACAGATCTTGTTCTTGGCGCTGACATTTTAATGGAAGGTATGCTGAATGATATTGCACCGGATGGAAGAATTGTTGATCCTCGTGGTTTTTCAGGTTCAGAGCCATCTCGCATTTCGGGAGATTCGACGCCGTTCTATAAGACTTGGTGGTTTTGGACATTGGCGGGTATTGGAGTAAGTGGTGCGGGCGTTGGAACCTACTTTTTACTTAATTCGTCAGATTCATTAAAATTTCAAGTAAGGGCAGCTCAATGATGAAATTTATTTCCAGAGTTTTAGTTATTTCCTGTCTGTTGGGGCCGCATCTTGAGGGTGTGGAACGTTTAAAGGACTTTCGGGCTACGGATCAGAAACTCGCTTTGCTGGGGGTTAAAACTGAAACAGTCGAAGCTGAGATTGAAAAAAAATATATTGAAGAGTTTCGGAAAGCGATCAATCGATATTCGAAATCTTATGGGACGTCTTCAATTTCTGGTTTCACTCTTCCAGACTCATCTAAGGGCAAATACTTTGCTCCCGTTGCGGGGACTTTGTCGGAAGATCAGCGCAAATTTCTAGTGAAGGCGTCAAAAGATAATTCTATTGATATCATCGTGTTGGGATCGTTGAGTCAGCAAGGCCTCAAAGTGGATGCTGAACTGCAACTTTATGATGCAAGAATTGATACCTTTTCCGGAATTGAAAAGGGGAGTCTTCTTGTTACCGAGGAGCAGAAGGAACTAGATCAGTTGGTCTATAAGCTCATGAACTATATGGACAGAGATGGATTTGTTCATCAGACGTCGCAAGATATTTTGCTAGCTCCAGTGGGAGCAGTTTCTTCGTCTCAAAAAATATCAAATGGAAGTCAGAGTGACGATTATTCAATTAATCCGACTAGTTTGTCGGGCGGATTGTTGGCTGGTGAAGTAAATATTGGCGGTGATAAGCGGCCCTATTGGGAAACCTGGTGGTTTTGGACTTTAATCGGTGGTGGACTTGTGGCAGCCTCTGGCCTTTCGTATTATTTCTTAGTTGTGAATCAGCCACCCAATACCGCAAAAGTCGAATTTCGTATTCCGTGAAGGATCTGTTCGATCGCTGCGGTTTTTTTATTCTTCCAGGTCCCCGCACGAAATGGTTTGCTCGCTGTCAGCCTCGATCGTAATTTCGCCTTCGTATTTATGGGCCTTTGTCTGGCAGATTATCTTATGAGAACCCTCCATCAGAAGAATTCCTCGCGCTTTCGGTCCGGGCACTGTGCCAAATGATTTTCCGTCAATGAAGAGTTCGGCAAAACCATCTGGGGGAGGAAGCACATGAATCTTTCCTTGGCCCAGTTTTGGGGGAGGCAATTTTCGAGGAGCTGGAGAACTACTTGGAGAGGGTTTTGGCGGGGGCGCGGGCGACGCTGTCACGACCGGTGAGGGATTTGGTTCGAGGGGTTTAAATATCCTATCAACTTTTGCAGTTGTTCGAGAAGTCTGTGCTGTCGGTTTGGATTCTGTAACCAATTCCTGAGGATGAGTGCCTGGTGTATCGACTATTCTTGGCTCCGGAAAAGTGACAGCGTTTGTTTGAGCCGTCGGTGATTCCGTTGGTGGCTTTGAGGGCGATTCCGAGATGATTGGTTCAATAAAATCTGGATGTGGCTTTTTTGGTTTCAAAAAGAGAGTGGACGCTCCGGCAATAATGAGAAAAATCCATAACGCCTTTTGGCCCAAGATCCGTCGGTATGGGCTCACGACTTTTTTGCTCACTGTGAAAGTTGCATCTCTGCTTTCAGGGGTATCTATTTTGTTGTTCTCGGCGGCAATGGGGGCTTTTTGTTTAAACGCGACACGTGTTTTGGCGTTTAGAATCTGTTCTGTGGCATTCTTGGGGACTCGAGCGAGGGCAGCATTCAGTCGCTGAGCTTCATCGGCGATATTGGCCGAGAATAGCGTTTTCATGAATGCTCCAAGATCTTGGGAACTATACGTGTATCCAGTGTTGTTAGCGAATTTTGAAATTTCGTTGAGAAATTCGCCAGCTGTCTGGAATCGATCTTTTGGATCCTTGGCGAGAGCTTTGAGTATGATCTCATCCAGAGCTCTCGGAACTTGGGAATTTTTTAGCGAAGGTGGTTCAACATAACCTTCTTTCACTCGTTCCAAAGTTTCCATATCTGTTTTGGCTCGAAACAAACGGTCAGAGGTGAGTAATTCGTGTGCAATGACGCCGCATGCATAGATATCACTTCGTTGATCTAATATTTTTCCAGAGGCTTGCTCGGGAGACATATAGCTGAATTTTCCCTTAAGAACGCCAGCCTCTGTGCGAGAAAGTTTGGATGCAGCTTTGGCTATTCCGAAATCTAAAATTTTAACTTCACCTTCATAGGAGACGATGATGTTTTGCGGGCTCATATCTCGATGGACAATCTCCAGCGGAACACCATGGGAATTTGTTTTTCGGTGGGCATAGTCGAGGCCCTTCAGTACTTCGGCAATAATGAAGACGCACTGATCTAGGCCAAGGTGCAGATGCTTAAGTGAAACGCCCCTTGTGATATCTCGGAGATTCTTTCCGTCGACATACTCCATCGTGATATAGAGCGTCTGTTCAATTTCACCGAGTTCAAAGATTTGTACGATATTGGCTTGAGTCAGTTGAGCGGCGATTCGAGCTTCATCTTCGAACATTTCAACGAATTCAGGATCTTCACTTAAGTGGTGTAGTATCTTCTTAATGACGACGATTTTCTCAAATCCTCGGACCCCTTCGTGCTTGGCCTTAAATATTTCAGCCATTCCTCCAACGGCAATGCGTTCTAGGAGGTAGTAGGGGCCAAATGATTGGATTTGAAATGTAGGGGTCTTTTCCATGATTTCTAAGGTTGGCGGTTGAAGTTCATAGCCCTCTTTATCTATAAGGATAGCATAAGCTGTGGCGCATCATCCTTGCATTGTTAAAACTTCTTTATTCGATTCGTACAAAAACATATTGGCGGATGATTCGACGGTCGTTTGCTTGGGAAATTTCGATGGAATTCATCTGGGACACCGCCAAGTCATTGCAACCTGTATTTCTGAAGCGAAGCGCCAGCGCTTGAAGTCGATCGTTTTTTCGTTTCAGCCGCATCCTGCGATTGTTCTGAGTGGCCATTCGAGACCGCTCATCTCTTCTTATGAAGAGAGAGTCGAGTTGCTTTCTAGGTACGGGTTTGATTATATTTTAATGCAGAAATTCGACTTAGATTTTTCTCATTTGAGCGCAGAATATTTTCTGGATGAAATTTTGGTGAAGCAACTTCGAGCTCGAACAGTTGTTGTCGGTAGAAAATTTCATTTCGGACATAAAGCGTTGGGCAATATTTCAAGCTTGAGGTTGGATGGCCGGTTTGATGTTGTTGAATGCCCAGATTTTCAATCCAATGGAATGACAGTGAGTAGCTCTTCAATTCGAAAGTCGCTTGAGTCAGCAAATCTTTCTTGGGCGGAAGAGGCCCTCGGATATCCTTATTTTGTCAGTGGCACCGTGATCGTAGGCGATCGCCGTGGGCGTTTGATCGGGTTTCCAACTGCAAATATTGAACCGACTAAAGAACTGATTTTGCCTTTTGGAGTCTATGCATGTGTCCTTGTTGATCAGAAATCTCAGAATGTTTTTTCTGGGATCTGCAATTGGGGAGCTCGTCCAACATTTTCAAAAAATGGTTCTCAGCTAGAGGCATTCTTGTTTGATTTCAGTGGCGATCTGTATGGGCGAGATGTGAGATTGTTTTTTTTGTATCGGGTAAGGCCAGAAAAAAAATTTGAGAGCCTGGATCAATTGAAGAGCCAGATCACTTTCGATGTGAAAAAAGTTCATGAGGTCCTCGCCGCACGCAATTTATTTCATAGATCAACAGGTGATTCAGTGCGGAGCCTAGAACATCCAGATCCAGATCTGCAGTGGTTTCAGCCGCTTGCGGTCGAGAATAGAAGCCCCGCGGCAAGCTAATTACATTTTTTGGCGCAAGCCGTCACATTTTGTCAGAACTGTTATAAAATGAAACCTGGGCAATTTCGCTTAAGGGGGTGGAGGTCATGGGCAATCGAGCTCCTGGCAATCGTTTGGGGGAACTTTTAGTTCGTGAGAACTTGATATCTGCTTCTCAGCTGATGAAGGCGCAAGAAGCCTCTCGGTCAAACGGCGGTCGATTAAGTTTTAATCTCACAAAACTTGGTTTCATCAAGGAAAATGATCTTACTCAATTTTTGAGCAAGCAGTTTGGTGTGCCCTCTATTGATCTTTCAACTTTTGAAGTCGATGCGGATATTATTGCGCTCGTTCCTCGAGATGTTGCAGAAAAACATTTGTGTATTCCGGTCAACAAAGTGGGAAGCAACTTGATTGTTGCAATGAGCGATCCGAGTAATATCTTTGCGATCGATGATCTGAAATTTTTAACAGGATACAATATCGAAGTCGTCGTTGCGTCCGATCAGGCGATCAAAGAATCAATTGAGAAATATTACGAGAGCGACGCCATGAAATTTCAGGATGTCATGGCGGACTTCGAAGATGAAGATCTCGAAGTCGTTGCCACCGATGGCTCGATTGACGTTGCCGATTTGGCGAAGGCATCCGAAGATGCTCCAGTTGTTAAACTTGTGAATCTCATACTGATGGAAGCGATCCGCAAGGGGGCATCAGATATTCATGTCGAGCCGTACGAAAAATCTCTGCGAGTTCGATATCGCGTGGATGGTGTGCTCCAAGAGCAGATGAAACCACCAGTGAAGTTGAAGAATGCCATTTCGTCGAGATTGAAGATCATGTCGTCGCTCGATATTGCTGAACGTCGATTGCCTCAAGACGGACGTATCAAGTTGAAGTATGCGAAGGGAAAGGAAATGGATTTTCGAGTTTCTGTTTGCCCAACGCTATTTGGTGAAAAGACAGTGCTTCGTCTTTTGGATAAAGGAAACTTGCAGCTCGACATGAGAAAGCTCGGATTTGAGGAAGCCGCACTTGCTGATTTTCAGAAATCAATCCATCAACCATTCGGTATGGTTCTTGTGACTGGACCGACCGGTTCAGGCAAAACAACGACCCTTTACTCTGCTCTGTCAGAATTGAATCAGATTACAGAGAATATCTCGACCGCTGAGGATCCTGTGGAATTTAACTTGATGGGGATCAATCAGGTGCAAATGCATGAGTCGATAGGATTGAATTTTGCCGCCGCATTGAGATCTTTCTTGCGGCAAGATCCAGATATCATCATGGTCGGGGAAATTCGAGACTTTGAAACTGCTGAAATCGCGATTAAAGCTGCGCTTACAGGTCACTTGGTATTGTCTACTTTGCATACAAACGATGCACCGAGCACAGTGAGTCGTTTGCTCAATATGGGGATCGAACCATTTTTGGTGGCATCGGCGCTCAACTCAATTGTTGCTCAGAGATTGGCCAGAAGAATTTGCAATGAGTGTAAGGAAGATCTCAAGGTGCCCATTCAAACTCTTCTCGATATTGGTGTGAATCCAGATCTAGCCCCAACGATCAAGCCTAAACATGGCAAAGGATGCTCAAATTGTTCCAATACTGGATACAAAGGTCGAGTGGCGCTCTACGAAGTGATGGTCATGAAGGATGAACTAAAAGAGTTTGTTTTGAATGGAGCCAGCACGGCGGAGCTTAAGCGAGAAGCGATACGACTCGGCATGCAAACCTTGCGGATGAGTGCAATCAATAAAATTAAAGAAGGCGTGACGACAGTTGAAGAAGCGGTCCGTGTAACTGCAAGTGATACCAATTAGAAAGTGGTGATTCATGAATGATGAAATGCGAAAGAGTGACGATCAGAAATCGGTCGATCCCAACGGGCTCAGTCTACATCAGTTGTTGAAAGTAATGCTTGAAAAGGGAGCGAGCGATTTGCACATAACGGCTGGTACGGCTCCTGTCATTCGAGTGGATGGGGCTGTCGTTCCTTTGAAGATGCCGCCGCTGTCTCCAAGCGACTGTAAAAAACTATGTTATGGCATTCTCACCGATCAGCAAAAATCGAGGTTTGAAGAAGAGAATGAACTCGATTTATCTTTTGGTGTTAAAGGGCTCGCTCGCTTTCGAGCAAATATATTCGTGCAGCGCGGAGTGATCTCTGGCGCATTTCGGCAAATTCCATTTCGCATTTCCGGATTTTCTGAATTGGGGCTGCCGAATGTGGTTGCTGAGATTGCTGCTAGGCCACGGGGGCTAGTTTTGGTCACTGGGCCCACTGGATCTGGAAAATCGACAACACTTGCTTCAATCATTGACAAGATCAACAGAGAAACGCATCAGCATATACTGACGATTGAGGATCCTGTGGAGTTTCTGCATCCACATAAAAATTGCATTGTAAATCAGAGAGAAGTTTTCACAGATACCGACAGTTATTCAAAGGCGCTCAAATATGTCTTGAGACAAGATCCAGATGTTGTTGTCATTGGTGAACTTCGAGATTTGGAATCAATTGAGGCTGCTTTAACAATTGCTGAGACAGGGCATCTTTGCTTTGCAACATTGCATACCAGCAGTGCAGTTCAAACCATAAACAGATTGATCGACGTTTTTCCAACCCATCAGCAGCCACAAATCAGAGCGCAGATCTCTTTCACATTAGAGGGCGTGATTTCGCAGACTCTGCTTCCGAAGGCCTCTGGTGTGGGCCGTGTGATGGCCTGTGAGGTTTTGATTCCGAACGTCGCTGTAAGAAATCTGATTCGAGAAGACAAGCTACATCAGATTTATTCTCAAATGCAGATTGGTCAGGGAAAACATGGAATGCTGACGCTGAACCAGTCATTGGCATCCCTTTATTTACGAAGAATTATTACGCTCGATGATGCGATGGGCGCGACAAATGATTCCGAAGAATTGAAACATATTATTCAGACGGGGGGCGCTGTTCCCCCTGCGATGAGAGCGTCAAAGTCTGACTAGTTGGAGGTTTTATGGCTGTCTATAAATGGGAAGGTATAGCGAGAAACGGTCAAGTGAAGACCGGCACCAAAGATGCGCCAAACGAAGCCGCCGTTTTGCAATATCTTAGAAGTCAACAAATTCGGCCGAAGCGGATCAAGTCAGCGAAGTCAGGATTCGGAGAAGGAATTTCATTTTTCAATGGCGTTGATCTTAAGGAAGTCGTCGTATTTTCGAGACAATTTGCAACGATGATTGATGCAGGCCTTCCATTAGTTCAGTGCCTTGAGATTCTCGGAAACCAATCTGAAAATCCAACATTTAGAAAAATCGTGAAAACCGTACAGAACGACGTCGAATCTGGAAGTACATTTGCCGAAGCATTGAGGAAGCATCCAACCGTATTCGATAGCCTCTACGTGAACTTAGTGGCTGCTGGTGAGGTCGGGGGTATTTTGGATGTCATATTGCAGAGACTGGCGGTTTATCTCGAAAAAGCCATGAAACTGCGCGGTCAGGTGAAGTCTGCCATGGTTTATCCAATCTCCATTATGATTGTTGCATTTATCGTCATCGGGATTTTGTTGGTATGGGTCATTCCGATTTTTGAAAAAATGTTTAAGGAATTTGGAAACGCTGCACTTCCGGCGCCCACTCAATTCGTCATATCGGTCAGTAAATGGGCACAGCATAATTTTCCATTCGTCTTAATCGGAATTGGCGGGCTCGTTGCTTTGTGGAAATGGATTAGAAAAAATCCCAGAACGCTTGAGATCTCAGACGATATTTTCTTAAAGCTTCCGATATTTGGTCCGTTGATTCAAAAGGTTGCGGTCGCTCGATTCACACGAACAATGGGTACGATGCTTCAATCTGGCGTACCGATTCTCGAGGCCCTTGATATCACGGCTCGAGCCGCCGGAAACAAGACCGTTGAAAAAGCGATCTATAGAGCTCGGGCGAGTATCTCAGAAGGAAAAACAGTGGCGGATCCGCTCGCAGCCAGCAAAGTTTTCCCGTCGATGGTTTGCCAAATGATCAACGTTGGTGAACAGACAGGAGCTCTTGATGCCATGCTTGGAAAAATTGCCGATTTTTATGATGAAGAAGTTGATGCAGCTGTAAAAGGTCTTACAAGTTTGATGGAGCCCGCGATGATGGTCATTTTGGGGGGCATCATCGGGGGAATGGTTGTCTCAATGTATCTTCCAATCTTCGAATTGGCAGGAAATATTAAGTCTGGTTAAAGACATGACAACAAAGATAGATGCACAAATTGAGCTCATGAATCGCCTGCGATGGCAGGTGATGTTTAGAAGCGCTTTTCTTTTGGCGATGGGAGTGTCCGCTGCTGTTTTGAGTTTCTTTTATGGCGATCCTTTTTCAAAATCGTTGGCCGCGATTTTAGTTGGCGGACTCATTTTTTCGTCGATCTCCTGGTTTTTGTTTCCGGTCGTTAAAGAAAAAAATCTCATTGTCATGGCATGGGTTCAGATCACATCTGACCTCGCGTTGACCACACTTTTGGTGGCGATGACTGGGGGTGTATTATCTGCATTCTCGATTCTCTATGCGCTTCAAGTGATTGTGGCGGCATTGGTACTGTCAGTTCAAGGAGCCCTGTTCGCAACGAGTGTTGGAATTATCTCTTTTTTAGGATTCTCAGTGTTTGAGCCATCCGTCCTCACAAGTAGTCATATTGTTCGCATTGTGTTGGTTTGCTCGACGGTTCTTTTAGTGGGTGGAAGCACGGCGATGCTTTTTCGAAGCAAAGATGAGTTGATAGAATCACTAAAAAATTTGGAAAAGCTCTATCAGGCGATTGTTGATTATATTCCGTCCGGAATTCTTTATGTTGATAAGAATTCGAAGATTGTGCTGATGAATCCGGCTGCTGTGACGATTCTCGGAAACAACTGGATGGGACAGAAGTTAGACGGTTCAGAATTGTCAGTTTTGCTTCGAGAGGATGCACGTCTTGAATCGGTAATTACTTTAAGTGCGGCTGATAAAGTTTTAGGACATCATGCAAAGATACTTCCGGAAGGAGGCAAGATCATTGTATTTCAGGATGTCACAGGAATTCGAGATCTCGAGAAAAAAGTTATTTTGAAGGACAAGCTCGCCTCAGTGGGACAACTTGCGGCAGGCATCGCTCATGAAATTCGAAATCCCTTGGCGAGTTTAAGTGGATCAATACAATTGTTGAAGAGTGAAAATTCACTCACGGAATCATCCGAAAAATTGATGTCGATTGTCTTAAGAGAAACCGATCGGCTTGATGCATTGCTTCAAAGTTTTTTAAATTATGCTCGACCATCAGTTTTGAATTTGAGTCGCATTCAGTTGTTGGATGTTTTTAATGACGTTGTTGTTCTTGTCGAAAACCTCCCTGAGTTTAGAGAGCGTCTCATTCGATTGGAAAATCAGATATCCAAGGACTTATGGTGTATTTGCGATGCAAATCAATTGAAGCAAATTCTTTGGAATTTATTGAAAAATTCTGTTCAGGCTTCGCGACTAAACGGATCGATCAAGGTGAAAGCCGAGCAAAAGGCAACAGACTTGGGGCAGATGATTTCGGTTGAGGTTGAAGATAATGGAGAAGGTATTGATGAACATCTGATCGAGCGAGTCTTTGATCCATTTTTTACAACGAAATCTGGAGGCAGTGGTTTGGGGCTTCCGTTGGTGTACCAAATTGTGAAAGCTCATGGTGGAAGAATGGGAGTGCGGAGCAAAAGCAAACTGGGAACGACGATCTGGTTTGAAATTTTGCAGGACGCATCGTCTTTGGGTGGAAAAATTCGTTCGGAATCGGTTTCAGCTGCGTGATGGGGGGATGTGATGAGAGCACGAATACTAGTCGTTGATGATGAATTGAGTGTGAGGGAATTCTTTGAAATTCTGCTGGCGAAAGAAGATTATGATGTCGTGACGGCGCTTGATGGTATTCAAGCACTTCAGTTGATGAAAGATCAGTCTTTCGACCTCATCATCACTGATCTGCAAATGAAAAATGGCGATGGCATGTTGCTGCTTCGCGAAGCTAAGAAGTTTCAAGGTGATGTTCCTGTCATTATGATTACCGCCTATGCGACGACGGACTCAGCAGTCGAGGCGATGAAAGCAGGAGCCTTTGATTATTTGAGTAAACCTTTTAAGATCGATGAAATCAAAATTGTGATTCGTAAGGCATTGCAGACAAGAGATCTAGTCGCAGAAAATATGGCACTTAAATCGGAGCTGCGTGAGAAATACGACTTCACAAATTTGCTTGGTGAGAGTGAGCCGATGAAGAATGTGATTCAGCTCATTCGTAAATCTGCGCCGACGCGAACAAATGTTTTGATCTCAGGGGAATCTGGAACGGGTAAAGAATTAGTTGCTCGAGCGATTCATTTTAACTCACAGCGAAAGGATGGCCCCATCATCACGGTGAATTGCGGCGCCATCCCTGAAACCTTGATCGAAAGCGAATTGTTTGGTCATGAAAAAGGTGCCTTCACGGGGGCGACCTCCGCAAAGCAAGGGCTCTTTGAGGCGGCCAATCGAGGCAGCATTTTCTTAGATGAGATCGGTGAACTTCCTTTGGCGATGCAGGTCAAGCTGCTCAGAGTCATTCAAGAACGAAGTTTCAATCGTGTCGGCGGTACCGACAACATAGATGTAGATGTTCGCTTGATTGCCGCAACAAACAGAAATCTTGAAGAAGAAGTGAAGAAGGGAAATTTTCGAGAAGATTTATTTTATCGGTTGAACGTGATTCAGCTTGCTATTCCTCCTTTGCGAGAACGTAAGTCGGATATCCCTTTGCTTGCAGAGCACTTTTTGCGGAAGTATGTGAAAGAGACTGCAAAAGATATTCGAAAAATTAGTCCCGAAGCAATGAAGCAACTTGTTGAATACAACTACCCAGGAAATGTTCGAGAGCTTGAGAATATCATTGAAAGAAGTGTCGCTCTTGAAGCGGGCCAAGCCATTCAGTGTGATTCACTTCCTGGCAATGTCGTTAACTTTCAGGGCGTCAAAGAGAATCTGGATCTTAAAGTGGCAGATCAACAGCTTCAACAAGGTGTGCTCGCGCTGGATGAACTCGTCGATGCATTCGAGAAAGAATGGTTGTTGAAGGCTCTTGACCGTTCGCATGGATCTCGATCGAGAGCGGCAAAACTTCTTGGGATTTCTTCACGCTCGATGCGATATCGACTGAAGAAACACGACATTGGCGGATGGGATGATGACGATACATTGATCGGTTTGGATGATCCCAGTGAAATGACCGGCCAGCGTAAAGTGCTCCCAAGGGGCGGAAATCAGGGTATTCCTGAGGGTTCTTGATACTTATGCATATCCTTGTTCTAATAGGGTATGCGTATTTTTGTTAAAAGTTCGAATGGTTTCACACTCATTGAGTTAATGCTGTCTGTAGCGGTTGTGGCGGTTCTCGCAGCGGTGGCGATTCCACAATATATGTCTTACGTCAGACGATCTTACCTCAGTGAAGCGACGGCCGCTATTTCAGCCATCAAATCTGCGGAAGAAGCCTATCTTCAGGCGAATTCATGTTATGTGGATGCGTCGGCTTGGCCTGCTACTGCATCGATAACGGCAGCGTCCGGCAAGAAAATAAATTGGGATCCTGCGCCGGCTGGAACAGCGTGGAGCAAGGCCCCGATGGACGTGCGGCCTGACCGACAGGTTCGTTTTAGTTACCAAGTTTATTCGTCAAATCAATATGCAGCAGCAGGGTGCGGAGCTGCAAATGGTCGACCCACACAGATTCCACCTGCGGGTGCTGCGTGTGCAACGAGTGTGGATACGAATTTGATCCCTGCGGCGATATTCCCTACAAATTGGTATATTGTCACAGCCCTTGCCGATTTTGATGGGGATGGAACCTTTCATACGATGGTTTCTGCCATTGACGATACGAATATCATTACATGTAATGATCTCGATTGACCTCGCCTCAGTTTTTTTCGGGTTTGCTCGGTCGTGATTTAATGTTGCTAAAGATATTTTCATGAATAGAGGCTTCGGTTAACTTCTCGACATGAAAGTGATTATTACCGGTGGTGCTGGTTTCATTGGATCTCATTTGGCCGATGCCTATATCTCGGCTGGATACGACGTCGTTATTATTGATGATCTAAGTTCTGGATCTGAAAAAAATATCTCTTCAGCTCTCAGCAAGGGAGCCACTTTCTATAAAGCACAAGTTCAGTCGGAATCTGAGATTCTGAAAATTTTTGAAAAAGAAAAGCCAGATATCGTTAATCACCACGCGGCACAAAAGAGTGTTCGTGACTCTGTTGATCACCCGATAAAGGATGCGAATACGAATCTTCTCGGGTTTCTCAGCATTTTGGAAGCTGCAAAGAAAACGAGTTGTACAAAGGTCTTGTTCGCAAGCTCAGGTGGCGTTGTGTATGGCGAGCAAGAAGAGTTTCCTGCTTCGGAGAATCATTCGAAGCGACCGTGTTCTCCCTACGGAGTTGCTAAATTAGCGTCAGAACTTTACTTAGATTACTACGCAATTCAGTGGGGCTTTAGCGCTGTTGCACTTAGGTATGCGAATATTTTTGGACCTCGACAGGATCCCTTCGGAGAAGCGGGGGTCATCGCGATTTTTTGCAGTCGCATGATGAAGAATCAGGATACCGTGATCTATGGAACGGGGCGTCAAACTCGGGATTTCGTTTATGTCTCGGATGTTGTTTCGGCAAATCTGACCATGTCAGAGGCTCTTTCAAAAAATGGGCTAAAGAATTTTTCAGCCTGGAATGTCGGAACGGCTGTCGAGACATCCATTCTTGATCTTC
This sequence comes from uncultured Bacteriovoracaceae bacterium, assembly GCA_964626465.1. Lineage (GTDB taxonomy): Bacteria > Bdellovibrionota > UBA2394 > UBA2394 > UBA2394 > CAZRCG01. Next base: position 198,415 of record CAZVFP010000002.1, read on the forward strand.
ATAAAATGTTGTCTATTCATGCCCAGTATTCGCGTCAACCTCGTCTGGAGGATGCGAAGGCCGGAGAGCAACTTCGCTCGAGCTTGTCATTTGCACAAATTCAGAGAGAATGGGGATGGCGTCCGCAGGTGGATTTAGGCGAAGCCTTGGGCGAGACGTATCGATCTTTTGCGAAAGTGTGATAAATGGCTCGGTCTCGAGTGGTCGACATTGTTGTTATTGGAACATGTCTCTTGCTGGCCGCATTTTTGAGAGTGTCTAATTACTCTTTTGTTTTTGCCGATGTCACCGGGCATCTTAATTTCATTGATACAGATTGTTACTATTATCTGCGGCGGATTTTGCATTTCATTGCAAATTTTCCGCATATTATGGTCTTTGATCCGTTGATGGATTGGCCCGCTGGCGGAGCAGTGGATTGGCCTGAAGGATTTTTGCTCATTGTCGGAGTTCCTCTAAAGATTTTGGGCGTTGAATCGTTCAGATCTCTCGAAATCGGAGCTTGCTCTATTGTTATTTTACTTGGCCTTTTCAATTGCCTCGTCATTTTCAAAGCGGCTCAGGCTGTGCTCAATCGATTGGATCTCAGAACGCTGGCGTGTGTTTTTGCGAGCATCAACTTTTTGTTAATTCGATTCTCATGCTTGGGACAGGTGGACCATCATATTTTGGAAGCGATGTTTCCTGGGCTTTTTTTTCTGGGGGCTCTTTCAGCCGTCGAAAATAATTCTTGGCGACGCGCTTTTCTTCTTGGATGTCTTGTTACTTTTTCTCTTTCGATTTCATCTTCAAGTCTCTTTAGCATTCTTGCTCTTTTCGTGGGGTATGGTTTTGCGCTCGCCTCAGCGAAATCTCAGAGAATCTATTTCGTTTTTCTGCTCGGCATTTTCGTCACACTCGTGCCGTATGCGATTTGGAGTGGATTGAGACGCGGAGATTTTTTTGCGACAAACTATCCGTCCTTTTTTCAGTGTTTGCTCCTTATGGTGATGGCTACTGTGGCTTGGCTCATCGGTCACTGGCGTTCGCACAAAAAAATCGCCGTCGGCGTGATCGTCTGTTTCGTGGTTGGATTGATTGCCTTAAGTTCGATGGAGTACTTCATCATTTTACTGAAGGGCTCTTTAGATTATGTGTTTGGTCATACGGGGATATTGGGCAATGTCTTCGAGGCGAGGCCGCTATTTCTGGGATTTAGTGGCGTCGAATTAGGATATATGCATGTTAATTTCGGTTACCTGATCTATTTACTGCCGCTTGTTTGGGGGATGATTTTTTTCAAAAACAAACTTTCTATGGCTGAGCGATTATTGGTTTTTATGCTTTCAGTTGAGGCGATTCCAGCTGTGTATCAAAAGCGTTTTGCACATCTGATGGTTGGATTATTCATTCTGTTTGTGGTGTGGGTCTTGGGCAGAATTTTGAATTTGTTTGAAAGTCGTTCGATTCGTTTTCAGTTGCCCCTGATTGCGTTGTTTATGGGAGCGCAGATTCTTCCGATTCTCGATGGTGGGTTGGCTCCGCGCCAATCACCTCGAGACATTGTCGATCTTGGAATATCGCGCCAGTTTTTGGAATCAATTCATGTAGATCAGCGAGAGGGCTGGAATCGCCTCGCTGGCAAAGCCGTGACAGCCGAAGGAGTTTGGGCAAATACAAATTTGGGCCATATGTTGCTTTATTATTCAGGATTAGGAGTTGTCTCGAACAGCTTTTATCACCCGAAAGGATTTGATTTAGATTTTAAGTTGAGAAAAATAGAATCAGACAAGGAGTTCACAGCAGAGCTCAAGAAAAACAAGCTTGGTTATATAATTCCGGTGGATGACTGGAATATGTTTGAGCTGCTTTATCAGCTGCATGGTGAGCCGAATAGCCACTTTTATGTCACGGCAAATATCAACGGAGAGCCACAGCGAGCATGGAATACTCCCTATTTCATGAGATTCGCTTGGGCGAGGCTGATTCTGACGAATATCGTGAACCCTGATCTTGAGTCGTTGTTTTCTCGTCGGACTAAGGAAAATCATTTTTACAATTTTGCCCGTGGCTTTCGTGTGAATTAGTTTTCGGGGCGATAGGATTTGAACCTACGACTTCTACGTCCCGAACGTAGCGCTCTAGCCAGGCTGAGCTACGCCCCGATCAGAGAATGACGATAGACCAAATTAACTCAGGTTGACCAGAGTGCAAGCGGTCTCTTCCATATTTTTTTGGGCTCTCGCCAAATGAGCGAATTCCAGCTGGAATAATCGCCCTGAATGGTGGCAGATTCCCGAATGTGGACCAGGATCTTCAAGTTCAGGCATTGCTCGATGCTACACAGCTTCTGGAAAAGGTTTCCAAAAATAGGGAAATTTTAAGCCTGCTGCCACTTGAAGAAAGAACTCGTTTATTGAAGGCGGCGGGTGATCTTTATAGCCCAGATATACACGAACGACGGCGTCAATTGCGAGATCGCAAGCGGCAGCGGCGAGCGGAGAAAATTCGAGTCGATCAGAATCAACTTTCATCGACTGGAATTCGCAACTTAAGGACTAAGCCTGTCTATACCACTCCCGCTCTTAATCCTCCGAAGATCGAGAGTGACTTGCTTGAGAGTTCTTTGCGAGTCGACACAGCTCAGAATTGTTATATTTGTAAAAAAGACTATGTCGATATTCACCATTTTTATGATCAGCTCTGCCAGGAATGTGCGGAATTTAATTTTAAAAAGAGAACTGAGTTGGCCGATTTCAAAGGTCGCGTTGCCGTGCTCACCGGGGGGCGAGTAAAAATTGGTTATCAGGCTGGAATAAAATTGCTGAGATCGGGGGCAACTCTGATTGTAACGACGAGATTTCCGCGAGATTCTGCTAGTCGATATGCTCAAGAACCTGACTACCTGGATTGGGCTGATCGACTCCAAATTTTTGGTCTCGATCTCAGACATACACCGAGTGTCGAATCGTTTTGTGCATTCATCAGAGAGAACTATTCTCGACTTGATTTCATTATCAACAACGCGTGTCAAACGGTGAGGCGTCCGCCCGAATTTTATCGGCATATGATCGAGACCGAGACCTCTGCGTTAGGCGATCTTCCTCGGCATGTGCGGGGTTTATTAGAGCAGTATGAAGGATTGAAAGCTTCAAAATATCTTCTGGATCAAAAAGATCCGACAATCGGAATTAATCAGGCTGCAAGTCTTTCGCAGATTGCGATGGTAAAGGGAGACTTCTCGCATGGCCACGCTCTCTTTCCCACGGGGCAACTCGACCAGGACCTTCAGCAGATCGATCTTCGTGAAAATAATTCATGGCGACTTCTGTTAGCAGATGTTCCAACCGTCGAGCTTTTGGAGGTGCACTTGATTAATGCAATTGCGCCGTTTGTTCTGAACGCTCGTCTCAAGCCACTCATGTTAAAAACACCTGAGCGTGATAAACATATTGTTAATGTTTCGGCGATGGAGGGTCAGTTTTATCGCCGATTTAAGACGACTCGTCATCCTCATACCAATATGGCGAAAGCGGCCCTCAATATGATGACCCGTACGTCTGCCACAGATTATTACAACGACGGAATTCATATGAATGCGGTTGATACTGGATGGGTGACTGATGAGGATCCCGCTATGCTTGCAGAGAAAAAAATCGCTGAGCATCGGTTTCATCCTCCGCTTGATATTGTTGATGGGGCTGCGCGCATCGTTGATCCGATCATTCATGGCTTCAATACTGGAGACCATGTGTGGGGCAAGTTCTTAAAAGATTACAAACCTACGGATTGGTGAGCTTCTGTCAGACCCAGCCTACGGAGTCTTCACTTCTCGGGTATGTGTTGATTCGTAGATTGTATAGCCTGCCAGTCCGGCAAGCGACGCTGATACAATCCAAAACCAGGGATTTTTAAAAATTGGTAACTCGGTTTGAATTTGATCCGAAACTTCTGGCTCAAACGGAGTATCAAAGGCTGAAAACGGCGTTTTCGTGATCGGTCGAGTCTGGCTCAAAATCAAAATTGGAGCTGGTTGATCTGGTGTAATAAGAGAGACCTCTCGATTGGGCAGCTGCTTTGGCTTCGCAGTAGAAATATAGGAGCGTAGTTTTTCCAATGAAATCGCGGTCCAAATATTTCGTTTCCAGATTTGAGTCCAAGCGATCTCTTTTTCACTCACATCCAACCAATATCCCGTCAAATATCCGTCGCGTAACTCATGCAGCAAATATCGACCTGTTCTTAACTTAGCGGGAATCTTCTCAATACCGACGATTTCAATCTTGAAATATCCAGGTCTCGGGTTGAAAGCCACTTGCGGAACTTGTGCGCATTTCTCGACGGCCTGAGTTTTTAGCTTTACCGGCAGGCGGTTAAGAAACTCGTCTTTGTTGCAAAATCCAGACATCAAGGGGATATCCGTGGATCCTGAAAGCCAAAGCAGCGAAAGCGATTCGGCTAGATCCTGTGTTATTTCCGAATAAGGATTTGCATTGGAGATGATTTCGATCGCTTCTTGCGCAGATTCGATGGTTCTTTGGGGCTGCAGCTGAAGATATTCGTCGGCCGCCGATCTTAACTTGTCGCCAATGTTGATATCCTGATCATCACGCACTGATTTTCTGTCGACAATCGATCGGAGAGAAATTTGTGAGTAAATATGGTGAATCCATTGATCGTGGTCTGCCTTTTTCAACAGGGAATTACTTCCAGTGAGAGGCATTTGAAATGGATTCAGCTGATAGTCACTGGCCGCAAATAAATCAAAACAGCTCGCTAAACAAAAAATTTTTAGAAATGCTAGGACTGAAAGCCAGAATCGCATGACAAAGCTTTCTGCGGGCTCTTCATGTATAAGTCAAGTGGTGCTTTCTTGACCAAACAGCTTGAGTGCGGCTTTTATGAAGCATGAAGAAACAGAGGCCGGTCGGGTTGATTCTGGCAGGAGGTCAGAGCAAAAGATTATTTCCATTTTCTGTTGCGAAACCGTTGCTCGAGGTATCGAAAAAATCCTTGTTAGAACAGGCACTTACGCGCTTGTCTGGCTTTGATTGTTTTGTTGTTTGTAATAAAAAAATAGCGGCGGAAATTAAAGTTTATTTCAAAAAGAAGAAAAGGAAGGTCCCGCAGTTTATCATTGAACCTGAGGGGCGTGATACTGCAGCGGCCGTGGGCTTTGCCATTCGGCAGTTTGCGAAGAAGCCACCACTTTGGTTAGCTGTGGTGAGTGCCGATCATTGGTTTCCAGAACTTGGTTATCAGGATTTTCTCGATACTGTTGCGCGTGAAATCGAGTGCAAGCCAGACAGTCTTTTTGTGGCAGGCTCCGAAACTTCGACGAAAGATCCAGAAGCATTCTCGCAGTTTGGTTGGATCGTTCCAGAGCGCTTCAAAGATGGTGAGAGTTATTCTGTCTCTCGATTTGTTGAAAAGCCTTCGTCTGATAAGATTGCTGAGCTCATTGCAGCGGGTGGTCTGATTAACGCCGGAATGTTCTTTGGAACCTATGAGGTTTTTTTCAAGGCCTATCAAAATTATTATCCAAATGTTCTCAATCCAAAATTCAAATTCTCGAATCTTGAAAGGCTGCCTATCGATCGTGCAATCGTAGAAAAGGCAAAAAATGTTCGAGTTGTCCCGCTCAGCGTGAGATGGGAAGATCTGGGAACTTGGACAGATTGGGCAAAGCATGTTGGCTCTGCGATAGGTGGGACTCAGAAGATCGTTTCTTCGAAGAAATATTTTACTTGGGTCGAAGATGGATATGAGGTCTCGATTTTTGGGTTGGAAGATATTGCGGTAGTTCAATGTAATAAAAAAATTGTTGTGATGCCTCTTTCGAAAACAAAGGACATGAAGTTATTTCTCGAGAAGATAGATGAGAAAGGGTTGAAATAAATGGAGTGGACTGAAACTCGTCCGTGGGGTCGATTCAAAAATCTATTGGACGCTCATGACACGAAAGTAAAAATCATTGAAGTCGATCCTGGAATGCGATTGAGTTATCAATCTCATACGAAGCGGCGAGAATCCTGGACTGTCGTTTCTGGAGAAGCACGAGTCACGTTAGACGGTCATGAACATCGACTGGTCGTTGGCGACCATATTGATATTCCAATAGGCGCCAAACATCGCATCGCCAATTCAGCAACCGGGATACTTCGATTTGTCGAAGTTCAAACCGGAGAATATTTTGGGGAAGATGATATTTCTCGTTATTCGGATGATTACGGACGAGCGCCGCGATAATCTGGCACACTCATTCAAGTTCTGATTGCGTCAGAAGTGCGGTCGCAGACGGGATCCCACCAGATACGCTGAGTATTCTAATGAAATAGGAAAGTGTTGCATCATTGTCGACGTCGCCTTGAGCTCGAACATTGATGTTCTGAGCCGCCATCGGCGCTGGCGGAGCATCTCCTTCTGCTTGGCAGATTCCTGCAGCCAACGTGTTGCCAGAAAATGCTGCGGCAAGTGGTGCCGTTTCGAGGCTGTATCTGTACAAAACCGATGAGGCGGCGCTGAATCCGATGGCATTGAAAGCCCATGGTTGGTTGATACCCCAAGCGGCTTTGGTAGAGCCAGGAGCTCCCGCAGGAAATTGTTTTGCCGTTGTGTCCACCGCAGCCCAGCATCGTTCAAGTTCAACGCCCGCGGCCGATATGCGAGGGCGTTGAACATAACTGATTTCTCCCTCCACCATGCTCTTAAACATAGTCGATATCTCAGATGTTTTTGAGCGGTTGATATAGTTAACGAAAGCGGGAATCGCAACAGAGGCAAGAATTCCCAAGATTGCGACGACAATCATCAACTCAATCAGGGTGAAGCCCTTCTCTGAGTTTATTTTTTTGGCCGCACTATGGCTTTGAAATTTATGCTCCATTTGAAATCCTGCGAGTGAAAATAGCTAAAAAAAGAGGCCGGCTATTCCGACCTCTAAATTCTAAAGCAAAATCCTAATGAATTATTCAAGTTCAGACTGAGTTTGCAATGCACCAGCTGATGGGATGCCGCTTGTCATGCTGAGGGCCCGTAAGAAGTATGAAATCGTGGCATCGCCATCGACATCGCCTTGAGCTCGGACGTTGATGGTTTGGTTGGTCATTGCAGCTGCTGGAGCATCGGTTTCAGCCTGGCAAATTCCTGTCGCTAAAGCATTTCCTGCGAAGGCTGCAGCAAGGGCAGCTGTTTCAAGGCTGTATCGATAGAGAACTGGTGAAGCAGCGCTGAATCCAATAGCATTGAAGGCCCAAGGTTGGTTTACGCCCCAAGCTGCTTTCGCAGATCCAGGAGCTCCCGCCGGAAATTGTTTTGCGGTTGTATCAACAGCAGCCCAGCATCGTTCGAGTTCAGCACCTGCAGCTGAAACGCGTGGTCTTTGAACATATCCTACTTCGCCCTGAACCATTGTTTTAAACATAGTTGAGATTTCAGATGTTTTTGAGCGGTTGATATAGTTAACGAAAGCGGGAATCGCAACTGCAGCCAGAATCCCCAAGATTGCTACAACAATCATTAACTCAATGAGTGTGAAGCCTTTTAATTTTTTTGTCATATCGAATTTCCCCCTGTTATTGTTTGTTGAAGTTTTCTGGAACCTAAAGATAAAGAGGCCGGAATGTGCCGGCCTCTTTTATAAAAACTAAAATCTGAATAAATTATTCAAGTTCAGACTGAGTTTGTAATGCACCAGCTGATGGAACTCCACCTGTCATACTGAGACCTCGCAAGAAGTATGAAATAGTGGCATCGCCATCGACATCGCCTTGAGCTCGAACGTTGATGGTTTGGTTAGTCATAGCAGCGGCGGGGGCATCAGTTTCAGCCTGGCAAATTCCTGTCGCTAAAGCATTTCCTGCGAAGGCTGCAGCAAGGGCAGCTGTTTCAAGGCTGTATCGATAGAGAACTGGTGAAGCAGCGCTGAATCCGATAGCATTGAAAGCCCAAGGTTGGTTTACGCCCCAAGCCGCTTTCGCAGAACCAGGAGCTCCAGCGGGAAATTGTTTTGCGGTTGTATCAACAGCAGCCCAGCATCGTTCGAGCTCAGCACCTGCAGCTGAAATACGTGGTCTTTGAACATATCCCACTTCGCCTTCAACCATGCTCTTAAACATCGTCGAGATTTCAGATGTTTTAGATCGGTTGATGTAGTTAACGAAAGCGGGAATCGCAACCGCAGCCAGAATCCCCAAGATCGCTACAACAATCATTAATTCAATGAGTGTGAAGCCTTTTGTTTTTAATCTCATATTAATCCCTCCTGAAAGTTTTTCTTTGAGATGGGGCCATCACAGCTTGTCCATCCGCCTGCAACTAAAGCACAGACTGTGCCAGGAATATCAATGGCCCTTCAAAACCATTAAACGCCCCTAACTTCTAGCATTTTATCGACAAGCAATTTTCACCACAACATAATCTGACGACAAAATTTGTCACTCCGTGACGAGTTGCGTCATCTTCGACAAAATTTGTCACCATTTGTAGCCAGGCGTCGAAATCGAAATTGAGTCAATGGCCCTTATCAATCATGATGAGTTATGTCGGTATCCGTTGTCATCCCGTGCCTTAACGAGGCAGGGTCGATTCAAGAGTGCGTCAGCAAGGTTCGTGAAGCTTTTCGCGGTGAGCTGAAACTTGAGGTTCTCGTTGTGGACAACGGATCGTCTGACGGATCGCCCCAATTGGCGGAACAGGCAGGCGCTCGAGTGATTCAAGAAAAGAGGCGGGGATATGGTTCGGCGATTCTAAAGGGCCTGAGTGAAGCCAATGGCGATTATATTGTCGTCGGGGATGCCGACAATACCTATGATTTTGAGGATGGTTCGAAGCTTGTTGAACAACTGAAAAATGGTGCCGAGTTCGCTATCGGTGATCGTATTCATGGGCAGATCGACGAAGGAGCGATGCCCTGGCTTCATCAGCATTTCGGAACGCCCGTTTTGACTTGGGTGCTCAACTGTTTTTTTGGTTCTCGAGTTCATGATATTAATTGCGGGCTTCGCGCAATTCGCAAAGATTGCGTTGATCGTTTAAAATTAAGATCGCCTGGAATGGAATTTGCGAGCGAAATGGTGATTCACGCGCAGAAGGCAGGATTACGTTTTGCTGAAGTGCCTATTCGTTACTACAAGCGACATCATGGGCAGGCTAAGCTCAGAACTTTTCGAGATGGATGGCGCCATTTGAGATTTATTTTACTCTGCGCCCCTTTCGCTCTGTTTTTAATCCCATCTTTTGCTGGTATTGGTGTGAGCATTTTTCTGTATTCCATTCCACGATTTGGATTTCAGGTTTTGGGATCTGTCTTTTTGATGCTGAGCTTCGAGATTTTAATTTTCGGTATTTTGGCGAAGGCTTTTCTCTGGGTGATGGATTCATTTATCGTTGACCAGCGTTTTGGTCGAGGAATTGAAAACTTTCAGCTTGAGTATGGGCTGCTTGCTTCTCTGCTTTTGTGCTTAGCGGGAGTTATTTTTTTGCAGCAGATAGATTTAGCAAATCTCATTCGAGGCACAACACTATTGATTCTCTCAGTTCAGACATTTTTTTCATCGTTTTTGCTGTCTACAATTTTATTTAAAAGAGTGTGGAGTCGTTAGAATGCCAGAAAACAGAAGAATCGGATTATTGTCGGGCGATGGAATTGGCCCAGAGATTTCAAAATCTGTCGTAGCGATTTTCAGCGCGGCGAAAGTGCCGATAGAGTGGGTGAATATTCCCTGCGGAGAGGAATCTCTGCGTTCGTGCGGAGAAGTGCTTCCAAAATCATCTGTCGATCAAATCAGAGAACTTGGCGTTGCACTGAAAGGTCCGACTGCAACACCAATTGGAAAAGGACATCGTTCGGCGAACGTGACTTTGCGGAAGGAGCTCGATCTATTTTCTAATGTTCGACCGGTCGTCAATCTGCCCGGTGTAAAATCGCCCTTCTCTGGAATTGATCTCATCATTGTGAGAGAGAATACGGAAGATGTGTACATGGGTGTCGAGCATAAAATTTCGGCTGATATTGCCCAATGTATAAAGACGATCACACGCCAGGGGAGCGAGCGAATTGCTCGATATGCATTTGAACTAGCGAAGAAACTGGGCCGAAAAAAAGTGAGCTGCGTTCAAAAAGCCAATATCATGAAATTGACCGACGGACTATTTTTGGAAGTTTTCTATTCTGTTGCTAAGCAATTTCCTGGCATTATCGCTGAGGAAATTTTAGTCGACAATTGTTGCATGCAGTTGATCAAGCGGCCGGAGTCATTTGATGTGCTTGTGACTGAGAATCTCTATGGAGATATTTTGTCGGACCTGTGCGCGGGACTCGTTGGGGGCCTGGGCGTCGTTGGCGGTGCAAATATCGGCAGAGAATATGCAGTTTTTGAAGCTGTTCATGGTTCAGCTCCGGATATTGTCGGCAAAAATCTAGCTAATCCAACTGCGCTCTTACTTTCTGGATTGATGATGCTCGAGCACTTGGGGCTCAAATCTGAAAAGGAAAGGATTCATTCTGCAATGATCGGGGTTTTGACTGAAGGCCGGGCGCTGACCAAAGACCTTGGCGGTACCGCGACCACAGACGAGTTCACGACGGCGATCATTTCAAAACTTCGATAGAGCCTCTTCAACGATCGAGCGAGTGAGTAGTTCTGGTAAAACATGAACATGTCCCGTTTCTGTCGTAGCGGAAAAAGGAATTCCGACTCTTTCGTGTTGCTTTAAAAAATTGGCGATATCTGAGTCTTGTTTTGTCCAATCGATCATTACAAGCTGCATATTCCTTTCTTCCAGTAGTTTTTTGAACCACTCAGTATCGATGACCGTTTGTTCATTAAATTTACATGTGAGGCACCAATCGGCTGTGACGACAACGAAGAGCCTCTCGCCTTGTTCTATTCTCTGAGAGATCGTTCGAATGTCTGAGAAATGGTTGAGTACCTGTGTATCACTCTTTCTCCAAGAGAGACTCAGGGCGGTACTAGAAAAAAGAAGAACGGTTAGTACGACGGCCCATCTCAATCGAAACTCTCGAAAGAATATAAATGTCGCGACCATCAGGCCGAGTAATAAAATGCAAATCGAGGCAGATGCAACCTGTTGGAAAATTGAGAAAATCCAGATGCCTGAGACTAAGAGTGAATAGGCAAGAAATCGTTTTAAGGTCATCATCCATGCGCCAGGTTTTGGAAGAAACCGGAGCGTTTGAGGAAAAAATAAAAGTATTGCATAGGGTGTCGAGAGCCCCAATCCCATGACAAAGAACAAAAATAGAAGAGTAATTCCAGATTCAGTGAGGGCATAGGTCAGTGCTGTTCCTAAAAAAGGCGCTGAACAAGGAGTAGCAAGAAGCGTCGCCAGCATACCTTCGGCGAACGCACCTTCGGTTGACGCCAGTTTTGTGGATGTCGAAGTTCCTAGTTCAATATTGAATAAATCAAAAAGATTTAATGCAAATATGAATATGACAAGAATCAAGAATCCTAAAAACTGAGGGTTTTGAAATTGAAATCCCCATCCAACGGAATGTCCCAATATTTTGAGAGTCAGGGTGACGGTCGCTAAAATCATGAAGCTCGAAAGAATTCCAAGAATGGTCAGAAAGAGGGAAGACTTAAGAGAGACAGGGGTCTCTGCCAATTTCAGAACAGATGTTGTTTTAAGTATCACGACGGGAAGTACGCAGGGCATGAGATTTAAAATCAAGCCACCCAGAAAAGCAAAAAGCAGAGCAACCCAAAAAGCCGTTGATTGATTCCCAGAGCCTGGGACAGCTTTCTCAGCAAGGTGACTGTCAATGACTCCCGTCCAAGATAATTTTTGATCGCTTGAGATGGCAGTCCATTCGACTGATTGTTTCTCATCAAGTCGTTTTTCATCAAAGCCAGAGATTTTCCAGCGTCCTTCGCCGAGGTTCTGAGTCAGAACTTTTAGAGGCCTTCGATTGGTTCTCCAGTCTGATCGCGCAATAAAAATGTCTGCAATTTTTCCAAATGATTCTGGCAAATAAATCTCGAGCTCGTTGGCGTTGATCCACTTTCCTGCGTTGATCTCACTTTGAACGGGAAGTGAGTTGATCACCTCATCGAGAGCCTGGTTGCTCGAAGAGATTTTGCCCCGCGCTTGATGGGTTGCCGGGATCGTTATTTTGAAGCTTTTGGATTCAGGAATGCATTGCAGATTGCAAATGAGATAATCAATGGCCCCTTCAAGAATGAGGTCATTTTTTTGACTTGATTTTGTTGTCAAAACGACTGGGAAAAGGACGTGGTCCTCATAGCCGTATGAAAAGGTGTTTTCGCTTTGATTGCCGATCTTCATCGGATTGGGAAACACTAAGCCATCGGTTTTCCAGACTTCAGGAAGTATCCAGTTGAGCTTTGGAGGAAGCCCAACCTCTCTCGCATTTTTCCAGTACAGATGCCAACCCTCTGGAATTTTAAACTCAAAGCCCAGAATTAACTCGGTGTCACTGATTCCTAAGGAGTCAACGCTCGTCACAACTCGTGACATTGTCTTGCTTCCAGGAGCGACTTCCCACGGAGTCTGGAGCGCATAGATATTTTGTATTGATGCCAATAAAAGGGATGCCAAGATTATTAGGCTGCGGGTTCTGTAAGTCATCAGCTCAAATTTACAGGCTCGATATCCTCTGCACCAGCTTTGATTTGTTGAGTGATTTCTTGTCGGATTGTAGTTACGAATCAGAAGTGTCATGACATTGAAGAATGGCAAAATTCAAATTCTGGGTGCAGGTTATTGCGGTGATCGACTTGGTAAATACATGGTCGATTCTTGCGGTGTAGATAAAGTCACAAAGACGCGAACTGAAACTGGGCCTGGGGTGAAGCGATTTGTTCTCGCCGATCCGATGAGTTGGAAAAATCTTGAGTCTACGGACGTCACATATTGGTTGTTTCCATCCGAGCCAGTAAATCTCGTGAAAGAATTTTTATCTGAGAGGGCAGGCCAATTAGGCAGAGTGATCGTTGTTGGTTCGACATCGGGGTTTCTAGTGCAGAGGCCAGATAGTATTGTCAGCGAGAGTTCACCATTAAACTCAGAAATTGAGCGGGTGCGTGGTGAAGAAGTGATTCGAGATCTCGGCGGCACCGTTGTACGAGCGGCCGGAATTTATGGGCCTTCTCGAAATCCACGTGCATGGCTGAGAAGGGGAATGATCGTCGCTGGTTCGAGTTATCTTAATTTGATTCACGTGGATGATTTGATACAGATTTTGGAGAAAGCTGCTGGTGCGGATGCGGGCTCTCATTTTCTTGCAGCCGATGGACATCCGAAACGCTGGTACGAGCTATCAGATCGATGGATTGATATCCCCCTCAAGGCTGAATTTAATCGCGATCTGAAAAAGGAAGATTCAAAAATCGTCGACTCGAGCTGGACACTCAAAACCCTTAATGTCACTCTCCGCTATCCCTCTATATATGAGGGGATAGAATCGCTCTATGAATAATCGGATCACATTTTGTATTGTCTCTCACCCAGATGCTGGGAAAACGACTTTAACCGAAAAGCTTTTACTGTTTGGCGGCGCGATCCAGATTGCTGGTACTGTTAAGGCGAGAAAAGCGGCGCGCTATGCGACGAGTGATTGGATGGAAATCGAAAAGCAGAGGGGGATTTCTGTAACGTCTTCTGTTTTGCAGTTTGATTTTTCGGGCAAGCGATTAAATCTTTTGGACACTCCTGGTCACCGTGATTTCAGTGAAGACACCTATCGGGTCATCACGGCGGTGGATTCAGCATTGATGGTCATTGATGGTGCAAAGGGGATTGAAGCGCAGACTTTGAAACTCATGGAGATTTGTAGCCAGAGAAAAATTCCGGTGATCACGTTCATCAATAAATTAGACCGTGAGTGCCGATCTCCCTTGGATTTGTTGGAGGAGATCGAAAAGACTCTGAAGATTAAACCCGTACCGGTCACGTGGCCCCTGCGAAGTGGAAAAAGCTTTCGTGGTATTTATCATCTCGAGGAACAAATCTTTTCGCCGTTCGAAATTGGCGTAGAGCGGCCGCAAGAATTTCGTGTTTCGGGCTTGAGTGATCCTCAGTGGAAAAATTGGATCGAAGAAGATTTGGAAGCGGAACTGGCTGAACAGGTCGAGCTTGCTTCCGCAGTTTTTGATCGCTTCGATCAGCATCAATTTTTGTCAGGACAGATGACCCCGGTATTCTTTGGAAGTGCAGTCAATAATTTTGGAATTGAAATGCTTCTGCGCAAGTTTTGTGAGGCAGCACCAGCGCCACAGCCTAGAATTGCGTTAGAGAGAATCGTTGAACCAGATGAAAAAACATTTTCAGGATTTATTTTTAAGATCCAGGCGAATATGGATGAGCGGCATCGCGATCGAATTGCATTTTTGCGTGTTTGTTCGGGCTCATTTAGAAAGGGAATGGAACTTTATCATGTACGCCAGAAGAAGAAATTTAAAGCTGGTGCGACATTTCAATTTTTGGCCAGTCAGAGAACTCACGTTGATGAAGCCGAGGCTGGTGATATCGTCGGACTCTATGACAATGCAGACTTTAAAATAGGAGACAGCCTGACTGAAAAGGAGCCTCTATCTTTTTTGGGGATTCCGCACTTTGCGCCAGAAATGTTTAAGAAAGTTATTCTCAAAAGCCCACTTAAATCGAAACAACTTCGTAAAGGTTTGCAGCAGCTCTGTGAAGAGGGAGCTTCTCAAGTTTTTTTCCCACAGAGTACAAATGATATTGTAGTAGGAGTCGTTGGTGCACTTCAGTTTGAAGTGATCCAATTTCGACTTCAGGCGGAATATGGCGCGGATGTGATTTTTGAAACATGTGCCTATCGAATTGCTCGATGGATCGTTCCAAAGGCTGGCCTGGCATCGAAATATGAGAGCGCGTTGGATCAGTTGGCAAAGAGCTATGACGTCAATCTTTCGAAGGATGCCGAGGAGCGATGGGCGATTTTGGTTTCATCGGAATATGCCTTGTCGAAAGCCCAAGAGCGTTTTCCAGATGTGGAATTTGTGCGGACTTCCGAGGCTGTTAGCCGCAGCGCATAACCGAGTTATTTTTTCATCATTTCGATAAATGCGATGAGCATTTTTTGGTTCAGCCGACCAGACTGAGTTGATAAGAGTTCGAGCATTGTTTTGAATGATGGGCTTTGAGCCTTATATGGTCGGTGGGAAGTCATTGAGTCGAAGACATCTGCAATGGCCACAATACTTGAGAATGGGTGGATGGTCTTCGTAAGATGTTCCGGATATCCGCTGCCATCGGTGCGTTCGTGATGTTGGAGGATGATGAGACGAGCAAGATCTGGAATGTCCTTGAATTTTTCTGTCATCTGATAGCCGTAGCGTGGATGTTTTCTGATTTCTATCCATTCTGATTCATCAAGAGGGCCCTCCTTTTCGAGGATTGATTTCTTGATTCTTGTTTTTCCGATATCGTGCAGAACTGCCCCTAGGCCTAGAGAAAATAATTCCTTTTCATCCTCATATCCGAGGTGTTTGGCCAGCGTCACTGCATAAGCGGCACAATGAATGCCATGAGCTTTTTCTAAAAGCGATTGTGAGGACGAGTTGAAGAGCGAATGGAAGGCCTTTTTATTTGACGCGAGATAATCCACGCAGTGTCTTACGAATAGCACTGATTTTGCTGCAGCATCGATAGATGTGGGATCTTCAAAGAATGTCTCAATAGCAGAAACGGAAGTCTGATAGATAATCGAAGCCTTTTGATCTTCAGAAAATCTTGGGTCGGTGAGGAACTGATTCATCCTCTCTGACATCCAGGTTTGCCATTGAATTTCGTCGTCAAATTTAATGTAGAGCTCGTTGACTCCAAAGTCTGTCAGTCGCTTTTGATCTTCCGGAGTCCAGACTTGCCCGGACTGTTGAAAGACGAGCATCTGGCCGTCGTATCGAAAGTAAAGAGGCTGCTCAATCACCTGGGCAGGGGAGTAAGCATGAAGAGGGATGGGGTAGAACCCCTTAAAGAGCTCCTCCGCCCCTCTGGAACCCCGATCATCTTGATTATCTGCAAGCATAGGCCTTGGTTTGATGATACCACGCCGGGGCTATAAGTGTGATGTCGGCATACGGGGAGGGGTTAGTAATTTGACAGTTTTAGTTGATTTTTAGCTATAATGGTAAAAAGATATCAATGATTCTCGGAGGTCCATGTTCGGTTGAAGGGTTTCCTGAGAGTTATAACAATTACGTTTTCAAAAGAGCTATTTTTTGAAGATGGAAAGGAAAAATATTATGTCATCTCGACGAGAGGCTGTATTAGCCTCAATCAATCGTCAGCCTCGCAAGGTCGCTCGACCAGCTGATGCTGATGGAAAACCACTGATCGTTAGTCAATATTTTGGATCTGCGACCTTCGGCCTTGACCAAATGAAAGGCCGACTTTCTAAGGATGCCTATCAAGCATTGCAAGCTCTAGTTGTCAAAGGCACTCATCTTACGAAGGATGCCTCGGACGAAATCGCCAATGTCATCAAGGAATGGGGGCTTTCTCAGGGTGCCACACATTTCTGCCATTGGTTCCAGCCGATGACCGGACTGACTGCAGAAAAACATGATGCCTTCATACAGACTCGAACATCCGAGACGGGTCAAACACTGGCACTTGAACGATTTACTGGTTCAGCTTTGATTCAGTCGGAGCCCGATGCCAGTTCATTTCCAAGTGGTGGAATGAGAACAACATTTGAGGCCCGGGGTTATACAGCATGGGATCCTACAAGCCCATTGTTCATTATTGAGAGTACGAACGGAAAAACGCTATGCATTCCTTCTGCTTTCTTGGGATACCACGGTCATGCGCTGGATACGAAGACTCCACTGATTCGATCCACAGAAGCACTTTCTCGTCAGGCAACTCGATTTTTAAAACTTCTCGGGGATGTCGATATTACTTCTGTCTCTTCAACTCTTGGCGCAGAACAAGAATATTTTTTAATTGATCGAGCTCTCGCTTCTTTGCGTCCTGACCTGCTGATGACCGGACGAACATTGCTCGGTCGATCTCCAACTCGTGGGCAACAATTTGAAGATCATTATTTCGGATCGATTCCTTCGCGTGTCTTGGCATTTATGCAAGAAGTGGAACAAGAGCTATATAAGCTTGGGGTTCCAGTAAAGACCAGACACAATGAAGTAGCCCCTGCTCAATATGAAGTGGCTCCCATTTTCGAAGACTCCAATTTGAGCTGTGATCACAATGCACTTCTGATGGATGTATTCTGCCGTGTTGCACTCCGTCATGATCTGGTTTGTTTATTGCACGAAAAGCCATTTGCGGGAGTCAATGGAAGTGGCAAGCACAACAACTGGTCGCTCTCAACTCAACGAGGTGAAAATTTATTGGAGCCCGGAAAGACTCCACACCAGAATTTGAGATTTCTGGCTGTTCTTGTCACAGTCATGAAGGCTGTCTATGAGCATTCCAGAATTTTAAGAGCTGGAATTGCATCCGCAGGAAATGATCATCGTTTAGGAGCGAATGAAGCGCCTCCAGCGATTATTAGCGTATTTCTTGGCGAGTCTCTTTCTCAGATTCTCGATAAGATTGAGACAGGAGCTTCTATCGATCCAAGTTCTGGGGAATCCATCTTAAGTCTGGGAGTTTCTAAACTGCCTGTGGTCGCGCGAGATAATACCGATCGTAATCGAACTTCTCCTTTTGCATTTACCGGAAACAAATTTGAATTTCGGGCGGTTGGTGCGACGGCGAATTGTGCGGTGCCGATCTCGTTTTTGAATACGGCGGTGGCAGATGCGTTTGCGCAACTTGCTGGACGCCTCGAGAAAAAGTTGACCGAAGTGAAATCACGAGACGAAGCGGTTTTGGCTTTGATTCGTGAAGTGATCAAAGAAACGAAGGCCATTCGATTCGAGGGAAATAACTATTCAGCAGAATGGAAAGCTGAAGCTGAAAAACGTGGTTTGCCAAATTTGACGACGACTCCAATGGCATTACGTGTCTTGGATGATAAGAAAGCGACGGATTTTCTTGTAAGAGAGAAAGTTTTGAGCGCTGAAGAAATTAAGTCGCGTCACAATATTATGGTTGAGCGTTACGTAAAGCAGATCGAGATGGAGTCCGCTACTCTTGCTGAAATCATTCGAACGAATGTATTTCCGGCGATTGAAATGCAAATATCTCGGGTGGCTGAAATGGTTTCTAATGTGAAGAATGCGGGAAAAATGGTTTCCCTCAATCGATTGGAAGACATCAAAGCGATCTACGAAAACATGCTGAAAGCAGTGGCGACGCTTGAAGTGGAATGCACCGAGGTTCATGGGTTAACCGATGAAAATCAGAGGGCCGACCGCTTAAGTAGCCATGTTTTACCTGCCATGCTTCGAGTTCGAGAACTGTCGGACGAAGCAGAAGGGCTGGTTGCCGACGACCTTTGGCCTTTGCCGAAGTATCGTGAACTGCTCTTTTTGAAATAAAACTGAAATCTTTTAATCTTTTTGATAGGCTCGCCTGGTGACGGGCGAGCCTATTTCTACAAAACCACCATCTGGATTCAGAGACTTTTTTGGTGCCGACGCGCGAAGACGCGCATCTTTAGTGCATCAGATTTCGCAAATTTATGGATCGTTTGGATTTGATCCACTTGAAACATCAGCTGTTGAGAATATTCAAACGTTGATTGGTAGTGGTGGTGGAGAAAATGAAAAACTTATTTTTAAGATCCTGAAACGCGGCGATAAGCTGAAAGATGCTTTCAATGGTGAATTGTCAGAGAATGCTTTAAGTGATCTGGGATTGCGTTTCGATCTCACTGTTCCGCTGGCGCGTGTCGTTGCTGAGTATCAATCGCAAATTAAACTTCCATGGAAGGTTTTTCATATTGCTCCGGTATGGCGAGCGGAGCGAGCGCAAAAAGGACGTTTTCGCGAGTTCTATCAGTGTGACGTTGATATTATTGGCTCCGCTAGTATTGCTGCAGAAGTTGAAGTGATTGAAGCGGTGGTCGCTGCAGCAAGCAAATTGGCGGGCCCAGATTTTGAATTGCGGATTAACGATCGGCGTCTGATCAGGGCAATGGCTGAATCTTACGGATTTTTGGGGAGCAAGGCCGATGCTTTTGCCATTATTCTCGACAAGAAGGATAAAGTTGATTTTGAAGAGCTCAAGAAAGAATGGAGCGAGCTCTTGGGTTCTCAGGTATCCAGTGAAGTGAATCAGCTTCAGTCGAATGCGCAGAGCTTAGATGCTTTCAAACATATTCATCTCGAGGCTGTTGATACGCTTACAAGAATCATTCAGATGCTCCAGTCGCTGAAATTGCCTGTGAAGAGCATTAGCTTTGATCCATCTCTGGCACGAGGGCTTGGCTATTATACGGGGCCGGTGTTTGAGCTGCGCCATCACTCCGCTGGTTATTCTCTCGGCGGTGGTGGTCGTTACGATCAGTTGATAGGTCGCTTTTTAAAACGATCGGTGCCTGCTGTTGGTTTCAGCATTGGCTTTGAGCGATTGTTGCTCCTCATGGCTCAGCGAGAAGAGAGTGAGCTTATCGGCCGTCGCGATATTTTTATTCCAGTATTGGATGAGAATTTGCGTTCACGGGTCTTGGGGATGGCTCAGGAACTAAGAAAAAATGGATATGTGGTTTCAGTTTATCCGGCTGAGGCTAAATTCAAGAATCAGTTAAAGTTTGCATCAGAAAGTGGCTATCGTTGGGTTTTGATTCTTGGAGAGAATGAGTTTAGTTCCGCGGTCGCCACGGTCAAAGACTTTCAAAATGGCAGTGAAGAGAAGGTCGATTTTTCAAATTTAAGTCGTTTTTTCTCTAAAATTGCCATTTCTATGACGTGAGAGCGTTCGAGATAGTCACTTCTCTTGTCTCCTTTGCATTAAGCGATAGAATTCGCTTGAGGGTGGGGCCTTAGGCCTATAAACATTCAAGGGAAGCAAGTATGGCAAGAGATGATTTAGTAAAAGTCGAGGGAACCGTAACAGATATCGCTGCCGGTGGACTCTATCGAGTCAAACTGGATATGAATAGCCAAGAGCTGAATGCGAAGCTTTGCGGAAAAATGCGAAGATTTAGTATTAAAGTATTGCCGGGTGATCGAGTCACCTTGGGATTATCTCCCTACGACCTTTCTCATGGTTTGATCCTCTACCGAAATGAGTGATTCATTTTGCTGACTGTGAATCGTTAAAACCGCATTCTAGACCTATCTTGGTCGATTTTTCTTAAACTTTGGTTTTCATGAGATAATGGCAGTGTGAGAGACATTGTTCTGGCCCTGATTTTATGCGGGTTTCCAAGCTTTCTCCACTCAGATGAGCGGCAGCGACTAGAGTTGGCGAAGGCATGGGCGCCAATTATTTATCAGGAACTAGATTTGGAGTTTACCCACGCCCTCACTGGCTTCAATCCCGTAGACCATCTTGTTGGCTTGCAGTTCGATGGAAATGAGAATCTGCGTGATAATGGCGAAACCATTTTTTCTCTCGCGCCGTCGCGTGAAATTGAAATCATGAGCCATGTCCCTGTTTATTTTTCGGTGATCGAAACAGAGAGTCATTACTATATCAATTATATTCTCTACCATGCGGTTGATAAGGGCGGTTCGGCTCATATCCATGATACAGAGAATCTCTGGGTCATTGTGGAGAAGGTTTCTGATCTGCCGTATGGTCGATTGGTTGCAAATTTGGCAAATGCCCATGGTTTAGCGATGATCTATCTGCCGAATCTATCTGAGGAACTTGCTTGGCGCGCTCGATTGCCTCAAGATTTTCGTCGAAAACTCACGCCCTTGGTGGATCGCTTTTCGGCCGAGCACAACGAAATTGGCCGGCCCGAATATTTCGATAGGGGATCTTCTCAATCTCTTAAAATTTTTGTCGCGGCCAGGACTCATGCGATTTATAAACTGAACGAAGGGATCTGGCAGATGTCACGAGATCCTGGGCTTGTTTATTATCCGGAAGGTTGTGATCGCTGCTCAACTCAGTTGCGAGGAGCAACGCAAAAATATTCTTTAGTCGACTGGGACTTGTGGACCACGAAAACTCTCGCAAGAATGACACTCAATGACGAATCGTCCGAATCAATTTTTGATTTATTTTCGGAGGTCGAAAAGGGTCAAAGAATCTCTGGAACTCAGTACGTCGAAAAAGATCTTCCAAGATATTTGGCCAGTTCGTATGAGGGCGAAGAGCCTGCAGCGATTATTTTCTATCGAACAACTTTTGGTTCTGATTCAGAACTCATTGATCCAGCGTCGACACATCGATACTTTAGTAAGAGCAAATCAAAAATTTCACATCGATATTTGCAGAACAGCTATCTTGAGACGGCGGGCACTAAGACTCTTAAAATGCCCGGGTATACATTCAGAAATTCATCAATATTACACCTGATGAAGAATTTGTTTGGAATGACGCAGGAATAATCGCGTCAAAGGCGCCGCGTCTATAAAAAAAGAAAAACCAATCTGATAGACTGTTGGATAGAGATGAATGAAATTTTTGAAAAAAATATCAAGTGGCTACAGGAACATCGACCAAGTTTGTATGAATGCCTAGAGCCTGAGATTCAGATATTTAAAGACCAACCAAACGGAACTCAGAACGAGTCGTTTGAACTGGTCGCCACTTCAGGACAAACAAACCTCATCTATAGCCGGTTGAATCCAGGCTGTCGTGTTTTGTATCACGGACTGGACCCGATGGCTGAGGCGAAGGCGGGGATTGAGGCATATAAGTTGGAGCATCCGTCATTGCTGGTCGTATTTGGGCTTGGTCTTGGTTATTGGCTCAAAGAGTTCTTGAGTAATAGGCCCCATACTAATTTTTCTATTTTGGTCGTTGAAAAAAATCCTCAGATTTTTCTGCGTGCCCTCGCGATTCAAAATTGGACCGTAGAGCTTGAAGACGAGTCGATGGAGTGGATTGTCACCAGCGATTTGGGCGTTGTTTCCAATCGACTGATTGATTTTTTTATTGGCAATACCACTGTCGATCGTCATTTGAAAATCATTGGAACTCCCCAGGCATTGGAGACTGAGGGGGACTTCTATACACAGGTGGGTAAAGCGCTGATGGATGCGCGCGATCACAGCGTGTTGTTGGTGGGCAACTCAGTCAATGATCAGTTCTTGGGGTTCAATAATATCATGGACAATATGGAGATGATCTTCAAAAATCCTGGCCTCGCTCGGCTTGAAAATCAGTTTAAAGGAAAACTTTGTGTCTCTGTTGCAGCAGGGCCATCTGTGAATGAACACTGGGAAACATTGAAAGCGATTCAGGGAAAAATCCCGATTATTGCCTGCGATACTGTTCTTAAGCCAATGTCGGATCGCGGCATATACCCAGATTTCATCACGGCTCTCGAGCGTGATGATTATGTCCCGCGCTTGTTTCGTAATATTTATGTTAACGAGAGAACAACGTTAGTCGCTCCCATGCTTTTGATGAAAGAGTCGTTTGATTGTTGCCAGGGAGAGATTCTTTTATATACGCCGTCACCACTTTATACCGAAGCACTCAATTTGCAGTTTTGTGGGCGATTTCATCCTGGATCATCGGCCGGAAATTTAAATGTAGCGCTTGCGGCGTATATGGGATTTTCGACAACGATCATGATCGGGCACAATCTGGCCTATGGATTTGATTCTCACGAAACTCATGTGGCTGGAACGATCGATCCTGATCGAGAGCGTTCGCGCAGCGCAGACGAGCTGGCGCAAGAGTCCAAGGGCCTAAGAGTGATGACTCAGGATGAAAAGGATTCCGTGCCGACTCGAATTGAGTGGAATTATTTTCGCAAACAGATGGAGCAGCTATTCGTCACTCACTCTGATCGAAAATGGATCAATACCGCACCGAAAGGCGCTTATATTAAGGGCGCAGAGTTAATGACCGTCGCGGAAGCGCTTGAAAAATATCGCACTGAAGATTTCGATCTTTATCCTGTCAAACGAGAACTGCTTAAACCGCTCACTGAAAATGAGGTTACGAAACGAAAGGCCGGAGCCAAGATGGGTTTTCAGAGATCTCTCAAGGCGCTAAAAAAACGACTGAGTGAAGCGCAGGAAATTTCAAAAAAACTGAAAAAATGGGAAACGAAGATCAAAGACAAAGAATTGGTCGGCAAGTACGTGGGATTTGATTTTCTAAATTCTGCACTGGATGAGATTTTGAGTCTGAAAACAGAGGCTGTAAATGAGGACCGAATATTTTATATGGTTGCGATCACGATTCTCATGCCCTTTCACGCAACATTTGAACGGCTCCTCAATCAGATGCGAGCCGATTACAAAGACGATTATCTGCTGAAGCGAGATTTTCTCTTAAAACATGCTCAATATTTTGAAGCTTGGGAGCGACATATTCCAAAAATCATCGAGCGCTTTGAAACGATTGAAAAATCTCTGGATGACGTAGAGCTAACAGAAAACATGCTCAATGAAATCTCAAGAGAGTTATCTGTGGAGATGACAACTCTCAGCGCTTAGAACCCAGGAGCTTTTGCCAATGCGGTTTTTTGTGACGGAAAATCATCATGCCGATGCCTTTCGTTGAAAAATCCTCCATCTCCATTAAAGCCAAATTTGTAGGCGAGGGCCCAGATCTGACTGTACATGGCTACCATTCGTTTTCCTAAACCCATTGCAATTGCGTCGTAACTCACTGCCTCGCGGTCATCGAAGATCATTTGTTTCTGAAATTCTTTTTCTTTTTTTATTAATTCAGAAACTTGGTTTTCAAATTCATATCGATTTTGAGGCGTGTTAATTCCTGCATAAATGAGGTGTCTAAAGGTTGGAGAAATAGTCCCGTCAAGGCCCATGATGATTCGGCGGGAGGAATCAATTGATCCACCCTGAGGCAGAAGGGCATCGCCGAGAGCTTGAATAAAATGATCTCCAGATTTCTCTTCGAAAGTTATTCCACGATACGAAGTCTCGCGTGACAGATTGCCTCCAACTAAACACGAAATGATCACGATTTGAGCGTCAGGAGCCATGGATTCATTTGCTATTTTCTTGATCTCTTCTCGATGCGCTCGAATATATTCCGCATCCAGGAGTTCTCTCGAGCTTCCGTCCATAACATCTTGCGTAGCGACTGGCACTATTCGACCCGGAACCCCGTGAGCCATTATTTTGAGATAGCGAATGCGCCCATGGGTTTTAGCAAATTTTTCTATTTTTTTGAAAAATGCTTCGGGCGATTCAAAAAACTCGCCACCCAATTGGTTTTTCTCGGGTCCACTATATTTATCAATTTCGTATCGATTCGCATATTCTGATGCAAATGCGTAATAGAGCATGTCGTTTGATGCAAATCCATTCAGAAGTAATGCGCTTTCTCCTTCACGAAGATCTGGCAGGGGTTTATTTTTTCGGCGCATTAAAAAATCTGGATAGGTATAGCTCATCAGTGCGAGGGCTCCAGCCGAGATCACTTGATAGGTGAGTTGACCGAGTCCCAGCGCGGTTGTTTTTGTGCCTAACCAAAAATTTTCTGGAACCTGTTTGACTCCGTTGATTATTTTTCCGATCGCTTGAAAAGGTGAGTAGCTCTTAAATCCACTCAATTGTGACTCTAGCATGGAGGGTTTGTTCGCAACGTAATTTCTGTACGTGGACGAATTTTCCATCTGAAATCTTGCACTGCGATAGGCTTCAAGTCCGCCCAGAATTCCCATCATGATATAGATCGCTCCTTGGCGACGGACTTCCGTGGCTGTTACTTCAGCACTAGATTCTTTGCTCAATGTCTCAGCAATAGATTCTGCTTTTGCTATTTGCCAAGTTCCGTATGATACTCCAATCGCGAAAGTTGATTTCGCGGCAGTGATCTGGGTGGTATTCCAGTTAAGTGCAAGGTCTGATGCTTTGATCGAACGGCCGAGTAGCGTAAATGTTTTAGTCGACTCAAGAGCTGCAATGCTTGCTTTTGGAAGAGCTGTGATGATGATCAGAGTGTCCATAGCGGTTGCCACGGTGGCAAGACCCGAAGCGCCATTGAAACGGTATCTGTCGATGATATTGATCAAACTGCTCGCTGCAACTCCGGTTCGAGCCGCTGACATTGCGATTCTTCCGCCTACGATATACCACTCGGCAGTTGCAGGCAGCGACGCAGCGCAAATACCCACGGTCACAAGGACGCAGATCGTTTGGGCAGATGCGAGAGCGGCCAGACCCACGGCTGTGATGGTGTCGCGATTGACCCAGGCGCGTCTGACTGAAATCGCTGTTTCATGTTCTAAGATTTTTCCCCATCGCTGAGCGGTCGATCTTGAGTTTTCGGTTCTCAAGCCAGCTTGGTTCACGATTTCGGTGGTGATCGATTCAATTTCTTGAGCCCATTGAGCTGCAGTTTCAAGGCGCGACGTTTTTGCCTCAAGAAAATAATTGTAGGCGAGTAGCAGAGACGATCGATTTGTGTTGAACCGAAGGAGATCTTTGGCGGAACTATTTCGAATAAATTTTTCTAGTTTATCAAAAGATTGATGAACTGAGGCGTCGGCATGTTCAAGGAGTGGATTTAGTCTAAAACTGATTTTTTGATCTGCAAGAGTGAGAAGATCTTTTTTTTCTGTTTTTAGATGAGCGCTAATGTCTTGGGATGTTTTTGACAGCGATCCAACCAGATTTGCATAGAGCATGCGAGCCGTTAGAATTTGTGTCTCGATGGCGTGCTCTGTTAATAGGTCAAGGCGAATCCCATCAACCTGCGAATCCTCATGCTGTTCAAATAACTCGTTGCGGGCAATCGCCGAGGTCAGAGCAATGTCACGTATCTGCGGCAAATCCCATTGATTCAGGGCAATCTGAATATCGCTTTGAGTTTCGGAATCAAAGAGCCGTGAGGCCTTTGAGATTTCTTCTTTGGCTCGGTCTGTCTCGCTGAGATCTGCGAATATGATTACAGGAAAAATAAAAAAAATGCCGACGGCAGTTAGACGATCGACGAAGTTTCGCCCCATGATATCCCCTCTCTCTCTCCGGCTACAGCGTTGCAAATCGATCGCCGAAAATCAATTTATAGTCAGAGGTGAAAAATAATTTTTTCAAAAGACGCTTGATTGACTTGCGATGCATTGATACCATTCAGATGTATGGTCGATGGAGGCGCTGATAAAAAAATCAATTCAAAGCAGAAGCTCTCTGGGCGAGCTCGTGCGCTCGTGAATCGACCGACACTGACGGAGAGTCAGTACAAGGTCTTTCAGTTTATGAAAGAACAGTTTTTCGCAGCCGGGTCGATGCCCACGTTACGTGAAATTTGCAGTGCTATGAAATGGACTGCCGTGGGTTCGGCTCAGACGGTCGTCGAGGCCTTGATTACAAAAGGCTATATTGAGAGAGATCCGCAGAAAGCGCGTGGTTTGAGATTGATTTCTGAAATTGATTTCCAGCCCGCTCCAATATTGGGCGCTGCTCCTGCGGGATCTCCCGTAGAGGCGATTGAAAATCACGACGGGGACATCTTGGTCCCCACATTTTTAAGAGGTCCGATCTTTGCCGTGCGTGTGCGAGGCGATAGTATGACTAATGCCGGAATCGAAAACGATGATCTTGTCATTGTTCGCCAAGCCACCACGGCACAGCCAGATGAAATTGTAGTCGCAATGGTTGATGGCGAAGTGACTATTAAGCGCTTTGTCAAAAAGCGCGGAGATATCTGGCTTTATCCCGAGAACCCAAAATACGAGCCTAGGAAAATTGAAGACTCTTCATTCCGAATTTTGGGCACCGTAGTCGGTCTTCATAGATATTGGTAAATTTATAGATATTGGTAAATCTGAGGCCTTGATATTTTTCGAGGAAGGGCGATTTATCCCTTTCCTTTTTTTATGTGCCCATCAAGTCGTTTGAAAAATTGTAGAAATTCTTGATTTTCAGGCTCCATATTGAGCGCGAGATTAATATTCATCTTAGAGGATTGAAGATTTCCAGATTGAAGGGCAGCTTGTGCCAGTTTTAAAAATTTATATCCTGGCGAGCTTGTGTTCGTTTTTCGCGTCCGAAAAGTAGTGATATCTTCTTGGCCCTGTTGATCAACAGAAGTGCCTTGGGAAGAGATTTTTAGAGACTGATCGTAGGTCGACCTCTTTTGACGGTTGGAGAGCGTTCGATAGGCTTCAACAATTTTTGTATAGATATTTTTGGCCCGGCGAGAGAGGTCTTGATCATTTAGTTTCTGGTAGCGATCTGGGTGAAATATCAAAGCTTCTCGATGAAATGCGGCTTGGATCTCTTCTGAAGTAGCGGCAGATGTCACTTTCAATAATTGATAGTGATTAAGAGTCGGTAAGATTCTCTCGAGGATTTCGAAGTCAGTCGGTTTAAGAAGAGGCATGGGGGCTCATTTCTTGAATGAACTGTGTGTAGACGAAAATTTTTCCGTTCAAGATCTCTTTACCTGAAGGCGGCTGGATCCAGAAGCCCTCAGACTTCAGGTCAGGCAGGGTTGACTCTCCATAGATGATCCCACCGTCTTTGAATTTAATTTTGTATAGTGTGAGCCCGGGGCGTGAAACGTCGGAAGTGGGTATTTCAGAGAGATATTGCAAATAACGTGGTGTATTGGAGAAGTCTTCTAGAACCATCGTCCAGCACAAGTTTTTTCTTTCATGTTTTTTCAATACGTTTTTTCCATCCTCTGGAATGAGTGCAATTGTGTGGGCTAATGGATCCAAATCTCTTGAAAATCCTTCGTCAAAGATGGGCCCACCTTTTGAGGGGGAGCACACAACGACCTTCAGCGCACCCTGTAACTCGTTTTTAACTTTGACTTGTTTGTGGTCTTCGAATTTATCGGCTGTTTTTTGGAGACTTTCTTGGCTGAGGGTTCCTGAAAGCTTGACGCTCACTTTTTGCTCAATGCCTGTTTCTTGATCCTTTGCGGTTACTTCGACGATACCATCTGTGTTTATTGAAAAGAACACTTCGATGCCGATGCTCCCCGCCTTTGCTTTTTTGAAGCCAGAAAACTCAAAATGTCCGAGCAGCTGAGACTCCTCTTCGCGGCGATTTTTCCCTTGGAAAATTTTGATCAGGACTGTCTCTTGGTTGTCAGCCGTCGTCGTAAATACTTTTGATGCCTGCGCGGGAATCGGTGTATTCGCTTCGACCAGAGTCTCGACATATCCGCCGACCGTCGAGAGTCCCAGATCCAGTGGCGTGACGTCCAGAAGAAGCGCCTCAGCGACGGGCGTGATGCCCGATTTTTGAGATCCCGCGAGCGTGTGCGCTTGAATTGAAGCCCCAATGGCGACTACTTCGTCGGGGTTAAGATCTCGAAGAGGTGCTTTTCCGAAGTAGCTACCAACGACGTCAAAAACCAATGACATCTTCGTAGGTCCACCCACCAAAATGACAGCGTCAAGGTCAGACAGCTTTAAGGATGCCAGTCGAAGAGCTTCATCGCAGACGGTAAAGGTTCGTTGAATCAAGGGTTCGGTTGCTTTGTAGAATTGCTCTCTAGTCAGTGTGAGCTGCAGATCGAGTGGTTGACCATTTTCGTGAATAATTCCTGGAATATAAATATCTGTTTTTTCAGCGTAGCTCAATTTTCTCTTGGCGCGTTCTGCATTTGTTCTCAACAGTGGGAGAGCTCCAGATATTTTTCGAAGATCAATTTTTGTTTTTGCTAAAAAATCTTCCGCGCATAAGTCAATCACTCGATCGTCAAAATCGTCGCCGCCAAGAAATGTATCTCCAGCTGTGGAGATAACTTCGAAAACCTGATCTCTCAATTTCAGAATTGAAATGTCAAATGTTCCACCGCCAAGGTCGTATATGGCAACAGTTTCCTTCAATCCTTTTCCGAATCCATACGCCAGTGCGGCAGCTGTCGGTTCGTTAATGATGCGCATCGCTTCTAAGCCTGCAATTTTACAAGCGTCTTTCGTTGCTTGTCGTTGGTTATCGTTAAAATGTGCAGGGACTGTGACGACAACGTGCTCGACATCGCTGTGAAGTGCTCTGGAGGCCATTGTGCGGAGATGTTTTAAAATGAGTCCTGAAATCTCTTGCGGACTATAGAGAGTTTGATCAATTTCAACGCAGACATTTTGATCTGGACCTTCAATAAGCGTGTAGGGAAGTAGAGCTTGTGCTTTTTTTACTTCCGGTGAAAAAAACTTACGTCCAATCAATCTTTTTATTGAAGAAATTGTTCGCTTAGGGTTTGAAAAAACTTGAGCCTTCGCATCGTTGCCCACGAGAAATTTTTTATCTTTACCAAATGAAACAACAGAAGGTGTGAGCCCGTTTCCGTTTTCATCCAACAAAATCTGATGCTTGCCATCTACAAGAGACGCAACACAAGAATTACTTGTTCCGAGATCAATCCCAACGACATGGTTCATTAACTTTAGTGTAGCAATACAAATGATTGACCCAAAGCAGCAATCGAGGCCAAGAATAAGAGCGAGGATATTTATGAAAGTTATTTCCATTAATCGATGGATAGAGATGCGTGCAAAGAAAAGTGAGAAGTTGCGGCATTTTGAGCAGGCTGCGCAGTATTGGAACTTACTTTTGAATCGCTTGATCAGTATGAGATCTCAGAGATCAGCGAGTGTGACTCGGTTGGCGGCAATTCACTACCGATTGGGTTTGACGCATCGCGCATTGAACGATGAAGCGAAATCAATCTATCATTTAAAATTTAGCGTGCGTTTGAATTCGTCCGAGCCGCGTTATTATGATGCGTTCGGACGAGCGTTTTTGTCTGGGGGACACTGGAAGGTCGCCCAAGCTCAGTTTGATAGGGCACTTGAACTCGACCCAAAAAATCCTGCCTTGTTGCGCAGATATGCCTGGGTTTTGATGATGATGGGACGCTTAAAATCTGCCAAGATTTATGCAAGAAAAGCAGTGAAGCTAAGGCCACATTCAAGGGAAAATTCTTTGCTTCTCGCTCGAATCTTTATCGAAGATCATGAATATTTGAAGGCCATTGAAGTCCTCAAGCCATTTAGCCGACACCGACAGGTGGAGAAGGTTTTGGAGGTTTGCAAAAGTCGATTGGCACTAAGCTACGAAGGTGCTGTGTTTCAAATGCTCCTCAAGGGGATGGTTTGTGACGAGCGGCCATTTACTTTGAATGATTTGAAGAAGGCTCAAAACTTGTGGAATGAGACATTAAGAGAAATTCCGGTAAGAAGTTTGATTGGACATTTGCCTAGCTCGTGGTCTGCGGCGTTGGCTTGGTTAGTTCTTCAGGAACGCGAAAAAGAAAGTTATTTCACGATGGATGATGTGGCAGTGCGTTTTGGATCTGCCACACAAGATATTTGGCCATGTGTACTTAGATTACAGGAAGTCTCTTCAGATGAAGGTCAATGCAGAAGCAATCGATAAGATTCATCTAAAAATAAAAGATGCGTGCCGTCGAACGCCGCTGATAAGGTCGGAGGCTTTAGAGCGTCGTCTGAAGTCAAAGTTTCCGATTTATTTTAAGGCAGAAAATCTACAATATACCGGATCATTCAAGGCGCGAGGGGCATTGTCCAAACTTCTTTCTCTTTCAGAGAGTTCTCGTAAGCAGGGAATTATTACTGCTTCCGCAGGGAATCATGCGCAGGGTGTTGCTTATCACGCCCAGAGGTTGGGAATATCCGCAAAGATTGTGATGCCCGTAGCCACGCCGTGGGTGAAGTTTAACTCAACAAAGCAATGGGGCGCGGAAATCATTTTATTTGGAGAAACTTACCACGAGGCTTATCTGAAGGCTGTTGAGTTACAGAAGATTGATGGACGAGAATATGTTCACTCGTTTGATGATCCCTATGTCATTTGCGGACAAGGCACAATCGCAAAGGAAGTTCTCGAGGATTTGCCTGACGTGGAGGTTTTTGTATCTCCGATTGGTGGAGGCGGAGTTATTGCTGGTTGCGGAGCCTATTTGTCTGAGCGTGTCCCCGGCGTGAAAATTATTGGTGTGCAGGCGTCTGGTTGCTCTACATTTCTTCCTTCGTTAAAAAGTGGAGCGCCGGTGACTCTTTCTCAGGCGAGTACGATTGCTGAAGGGATGTCGGTCAAGCGGATGGGCGATATTCCATTCGAGATTTGTAAAGGGATGGTGCACTCAACATCCGTCGTGGATGATGAGGAGATTGCAGAGGGATTGCTCTGGATTTTGGAGAATGAGCGACTATTTGTTGAAGGTTGTGGAGGTGCGTCGGTTGCAGCCGTTCTTCAGAACCCGGAGCTCATCACTGGAAAGACCGTCATTTTATTGAGTGGTGGAAATTTGGATGTGAATCTTCTTGCGCGAATTATTGAACGTGGACTCGTGAAGGCTGGCCGCTTGCTTAATCTCGAATTTACAATTCCAGACATGCCAGGAACTCTCCATCAGCTCACCGGGGTCTTCGCTGAAGAGAGAGCAAGTGTTGTGCATGTGAAGCATGAGCGGGTCTTTGGTCAGACCTCACTGCGAGAGGTTCAGGCGCGTATTATCTTAGAAACGCAGGGACCGGAGCATAATGCCAGATTGCAGAAAAAATTGAGGGATCGCGGCTGGTCATTTCGTGAAAGCCGGTTTTAGGACGTCTAAGTCAGTTCCCCCGGTACCCTTCCGGAAACACGGGTTTTTTGATAAAATGATTATGTGGATTCCCAGATCGGGAAGAAAGATTCCGAACTCATTTGTAGCAGCTTGCGCGATTTTTTTAACGATCGATTGGTTGCTGCTGCGCAGAAGAATCGCGTCGAACTTTCAGTTCGATTGATCGATTATGTGACGGAGCTTTTAGTCGGATTCCAGGATTCAGAGAAACTTTTCTTTCAGGAATCAGCCATTCCAGTTCTTGCTGAAATGATGGCTGAAGCAATTGATGCGGATAATTCTCGTCGTGTGATGATTCTCAAACAGATGGGCGATACGTCTCTCATGCTGTCTGGATATTTTCCTGAAGCATTGGAGCGTCGTTGTATGAATCTCAGTTACTACCATCGGATGGGTGAAACAGCGTATGGGTTACTGGGGACTCTTTCAGAAGGAATGAGCGTCTACGACGAGCTCAGTCAGAGGTTTCCAAAAGTTTGCGGTGTGCTCAATGAAATGTCGGAGGCGACACAGGACCGCACTTACTCGATTGACCGACTGCTAGAGATCTATCGCAATAGTTCGAGTGAGCGAGCTCTCGAAAAATTACGTAAGCAGGGAATTATCCCGTTCGACATCAAGAAAGATCCGTCTATTTCATAATGCGTAAATCTGCATTAGATCACATTCACAAGGCCGTGCGAGATTCGCATGGTTTTTTTCCTGATATTGATTTGAATGACTACCTTCGGCCATCTCACGAAGAAAGTCGTGTTTTAGTTCGAGAAGTTGATGATGCGATGGAAATTGCAGTTTTGTTGAATAGCAAAATATTAGCAGAAATAGATCATCTAGATCTGCCAGCGGATTTGGATCTCTCTCGTTTTGGATCACTCGCAGTTGCAATTGAAGAACTGAGTCATTTTAACTCTCTGGTCTGGCAAGCGACGCAAAACGGCACCTCAACTCTTCTTGAATTAGAGGTTCAGGCCGAAGTAGACAAATTTGCAATTGTTCTTGATTGGTTGGAGCTCAAAAATCAGCAAGAGTTGAGCGATCAATTTTTTGATTCCATTTTTTCTGAATGTAAGGTCGGGCACTGGGTGGATGCTGAAGGTAAGATGGTCTATGAGGAAGCTCATTCGATTGCCCGCGGTCTGTGTAGGCAACTGCTGAAAGCTCAGTATTCAGAAGAATCCCGCAAGAAGCGTCTTGCGGATTTTTTCAGGGCCAGTGGAACCCGCAAGCTTTCGTTTTCATTTTAGGCAGACACTGTCGCCCTAGGATTTTCTCTCGAGGATATTTCAATGCGTTTTTGTTGTGCTTCAATTTCTTGAGATTTCAATAGTTTAGGGATGGCGACCCACGAGCAGTGGCATCTCCGCTTGCGTGGATGGGTGGTTTAATCAAGGAGTCTTCCGGTGATACAATAGAAGAAGTGAAAATACTTGCTGCCGTCTTTTTATTAGTTGCTGGAGCTGCCCTTGTATCTCTTTTTCTGTGGAAGCCGGCAACTAAAGCTGCGATATCCTCGGAGACGGCAGAAAAAGTTTCAGATGAACCGCAGAGTGCGAAGGACCGACGTCCAGAGGTTGAAGCCGAGGCATCATCGGTTGATTCGCAATCGTCGCAGTCCCAGACCGGCGAGAGAGTTATAGCCCGGGAGAAAAAAAATCGTTTGGCAGACAGGGTTGAAGTCCTTCGGTCAGAGCGGCAGAACGTAGATAAAATTCAGGCCGAACTGGATGCTCTTCCTATCAGCGCTGAATACGCAGCTGCTCGGACGGTTTTATTGAATGCGGCTTCCACGCTTCCTCTTGACGATGATGATATTGCGGACCAAGTCCACGATATGGCTCTGCAGGAATTATTTGATTTCACACCTGGAGGCGATCAAGAGAATTCATCAGGCCTCCAGAGCTTTTCATATTTTCTGCCTGTCCTTGCTCACGAACTCCTTCTCCGCACCTCAATGGATTATTCTGAAGCGATTGTTGTTACGGTCGAGGGTGTGGCATTTCATCGAGATCCAGCCATCCGCCAGTCTCTGATACGTCAGTTCGTGAAGTACTATCCTGCCGAGGAGACTCTGCTTAAAGATCAGCTGAGCGAGAGGGATTTATTGAATGCCTCTTCTTCAGCCAATGCCGCACTTGAAAAGCAGTAAATTTTGACAGAGTTGTCTGTTTTTTGACGATATCGAATTGTAATGCGCCGCGAACAGATGCGAGCGTCGCATCATGATCCGGTCTTGATCTTGCATGATCTAGGGTGCAGGAGCACCAAAATGAATCAATTTGATTTAGACATAGACGAAATGAAATCGCTGGGCGGATCAAATTTTTTAGTGAGTGCAGTAGTGATGCTCAGAAAACAGAAGGCTGAATTGCTCAGAGAAGTTCACGACCTTCAAGAGAGAGTGAAATTACTAGAAGGCCAGAGCGCTCAGCTGATCAACATTAGCGCAGACAGGCTTCTCGAAAAGCAGGGATGAATTTGTCGTTTGGAAGTCTTTCGGGATGCCACTGAACGGCCCATGTAAATTTTTGTTTAGGCAATGAGATGCATTCGATGAGTCCGTCGGAGGATCGCCCTTCGACAACCAAATTCGGCGCAATTTTATCAATTCCCTGATGATGCGTTGAATTGACAACGATTTCTTTTTCTCCAGCGATTGTTGCCGCTTTTTCAGTCAGAGTTACGCCGTGCAGAGGATTCTGGTCTGTTTCGCAAGATTCGTGAATAAGTGAGTGTGGAGCATCTCTGCGGATATCTTGAATAAGTGTGCCGCCCAGATGGACATTAAGCATCTGAAAACCCCAACAGATACCAAAGAGCGGCAAATCTCTTTCGAGAGCCATCACCAGCAACGCTGATTCAAAATCACAGCGATTTCGAACAATCTTTACGCAATCATACTTCTTCTTTTGGCCAAATAGTTCAGGATCAACGTCGCCCAAACCTCCAGGGAGAAGAACGCCTGAAACCGATGACAAGATCTTATCTAACGGGTTTAGATCATAAACCAGCGGTACAATTTCAAACCCTAGGAGCAAGAGACGGTCGACGAGATCAGGTTTCAAAAAAAAACCACGGTCGGGTAGAAAATCCATCGAAACCGCAATCTTAATTCGTGGCCCTCCTGTCTGCGTTGATTTGATCTGTGTCATTTGATTTGATCCAAATAATATTGGGCTTCATCTTCAAATCGCAGGAGTTCTGATTTCCATTCTGCAAAGGAAAGTCGTTTGTGCGGTTTTGCAAATCTAGTCCAGCTTTTCTCTGCCCGTCGTTCAATCGTAAGTTCTTCTTCGAATTGAATAGAACGTTGTTCACTATGTCGGATGGTTTCTTCGATGGCTCGGGCTGCTTCATCCAGTGTTCCACATGTTAAGATATAGTCGTATCCGGCCTCATAGCATTTAATCCACGGGCGCAGTGAGGAAACCGCTTTCATCGAAAGCAAATCATCCGAAATAAGAACTTTATCTCTCCCGAATTTATTTTTGGTTTCAAGAACCCATTCCTTATCGAGAGAAAATATCCTCTCTGGAAAATCTTTATAGGCGATATGTGCCGTCATTACCCCGGAAGCGTGGTCAATGCTATCAAGAAAGATTCGAGAATCAAGAGCAGCCATTTCGGATTGTGTTTTAAAGAGTCTCGCAATCTGAGCATGCGAGTCAAAGTGCGTCGGACCATGCCCGGGATAGTGTTTGAGTATGGTCCTCAGATCTTCTTGTTCAAAAATATTACAGAAGAATTTCACAGCTTTGAGTACGAGCTCAGCTGTTTCGCCAAAACTGCGATCGCCGATCACATCATTTCCTTCAGGGTATCTGATGTCGCAGACAGGCGCGAAGACGACGCTAATATCAGCAAGCCCCATCTGCTGAGCTGACAGTCGATATAATTCGGCAACAGCATTTTCCATTCCATTTTCGATAGCGATGCCGATTCGGCCTGCAGACGGCAGATTCACGAAGGGCTTTCGCAGCCGGCGGACTCGTCCCCCTTCTTGATCGACGGAAAGAAATGGTACCATCGGGCTTATCACACGACTGAATTCGTAAACTCCCTCGGCAGCAGCATCGGGATCGGCCCAGATATTTTGAGGATGGTCGTGCGGCGAGTTGAAGAGTGCAAGGCCACTCACTTTGAACTGTCGAAGAAAGCTCAGAAGATCCTGAGAGACGATGAAATCTTTGACTCCGACGACAAAAAATTTAGGGACAATCTCTGAATGCTTCATTCTCTGCTATTCTAGCCTTGATTCGGCAAAAAATCGCGTCTCAAAATGCTGTCGTTCACATGAAATTGGCTGAGGAAACAATCAGAAGCTATTGCATGGTGAATTATTGCATTGAAGTGATCCAGCTTTCAACAAGCTGTTTATCATCGCCATCGGGCTTTAGTTGCAAATAGAGTTTGAACTGTCGAAGGGCTTTGTCTTTGACCTGGCGGCCCATATAGATGACGCCAAGTTGTTTGTAAGCTTCTGCGAGATTTGGATCTTCTCGTAGCGCCTTCTGAAACAGCTCGATAGCTTCGTCCTGTCGATTCAAGTCCAGTTTGTTTTTGCCCTGGTTAAAAAACTTCATGGCTTTCTGGTGTGCGTTTTGAATAGTTGTGTTCAGCGCAATCAACTGAGGATCAGCCTTCGGCAATTTATTCGACTTCGGGGGAATTTTCGGTGTTGGTGTGGCTCTTAACCCGGGCGACAGAATCGTCGTCGGCACTGGAGTCTCAGATGGTTTATTGAGTGTTGGCTCCGTGATGGTGGATATATTCATTGGTTGGTCATCGTTTTTCTTGGCGATTTCCGATTTAGAATTTTCGTTCTTCGATGTGCTTGGTTCGGCCAGAATATTTTTCTTATGAACCCTCTTCTCAATCGTTTTATATAAGACGGGAAGAGTGGAAGTTTGTGTCTTCAGCGCCTGAATGTATTTGTCGAATTTCTTGGCCAACGAATACATTGAACGCTCGCCATAGACTTCATCGGATTGCTGTGGATTTTCGAGCCCGATGTATAACGCTGTAATTTGTATCCGCGGAGAGTCGGGATATATATTGAGAAGGATCTTTGCGCTCTTTAAAGCCGACGAGTAATCGCCTTTCTTTGCATCAACCATTGCTTTGGAAATTTGAAATTCTACCGAGGGATTCAGTTCGTTCGGCCAGCGCTTCGTCAAGTCCTCAAGAGTTTGGATATCTTCCTGAAAGAACGCAAAGGTACTGAGCGCGTAATATCCATACGCATTCTGAGGATATGCAGCGATCAAAGAGGACGCATAACCTAACCCAGAGACAATTTGTTCATTTGTTCCTGTGAGTATGCCATTCAGAACGAGAGCATCTGCAATCAAACCTCGTCTTTCTGGTCGGCTTTGGTCTGTCGCTGGCAAGCCAGCCATTTGGCCAAGAAAATCCTGAAATATCGAAGGCTCATCTGCATACCAGCGCGAGGGTCTCGAAACTTTGTTGTCAGGGGGAGTTTCAGGACTTGGTTGCTGGACGACTGTCACGTGAGGTGTTGGTGAATAGATCAACAACGCAGCAAGTCCAGCAACCATAACGACTCCGGCTGCGACGACGAGCGGAAATTTCTTTCGAGTCTTAGAAGCTTTAATATTTTGGATCTCTGCAAAAGTTGCATTTCCAAATGGACTATTTTCTGTGACTTCTGGAGCGTCTTTCAGATCGGTTGGTGCTGAATCCCTTGGTGCAGTTCGCGGCTTGTCAGCAAGCTCGCCCGTAGCTTCCGAAAAATCTTCGACATCATCGGGTTGGTCTACTGAAAAGCTCGCTTTGGACAGTCCTTTAAATGGAGAAGTTGTTCGCTTCTCGTCCGGCTGCACAGAATCTCCGACGCTAGAAACCATTGTTCGAGCGCTTTCGACAAAGTCTGGAATGGATGGCTCAACAGAATATTCCTGGGCTTTTTCAGATGTGCTCGATTTTTTTGCGAATGGCCTGTCTTCAGAAACTTTAGCAGGCGCATTCGGCATGGGCCTCGTCGGTGGGGGTTGCGCCGGTCTTCGAGAAAATGCCTCCGGCGGCGGCAGCGGTGGAGGAGGTGGTGGCGCGGGAGGGGGTTCAGGGCGAAACGGTTGAGGAGCGGATTCGGCGTCCTGTTTTGGATGAACATAAAATGCGTGCTGGCATCGGGGACAGCGTACTTTCGTTCCTGATGGACGAATTTTTTCATCAGGCAGTTTGTATCGACTTGAACATTGAGGGCACTGAACCTGCATAAAATATCTCTATTTTAGCACGGCTTAGCGCTTCATTTGATTAAGTAGAAATTTTCGCCGCTCTGCCGCAAAATGGAATGCCTTTTTTTCTGCTTTGGTGCGGAGTTTCAATTGCGGAACAGGAGTGGGTTTTCGCTTGTCATCAAGTGCCACCATTGAAAGATAAGCCGTAACGCAGTGCCGATTCTTTCTTTCGAAGGGACTGTTGCTTGTCACGTCGACTTCAATGATCATCGATGTGGTCCCTGTATGAATGACTTTCGCTTTGATTGTCACGGTTTCTCCAACGAGAATGGGTGACAAAAAGACGAGTGTGTCGATACTTGCCGTAACGCAGATTCGGTTGCTGTAGCGCTGTGCAGAAATTGCAGCTGCAATGTCGATCCATCCGACTAAAGTGCCCCCAAAGAGGCTCTGGATAGCATTTGCATGTGAGGGCAAAACCATATGATTTGTTTCGACAAATGAAATATTCGGGCTTTGTGTTCGTTTGATTGCCATGTCTTCTCACCAATAGTTTGTTGTGATCGTAATGTCTCCATAGATTTGGGATTGGCACGAGATTCGATCGTGTTCACTCAGGCCGTTTCGCTCCTTGAGATCCAATTCGATGTCGTTGGGTGTCGACAAATTGTCTGCCCCATTGAGGATAATAATTTTACAGCTAGCGCATATGCCTTTGCCGCCACACGAACTTCCTACGGGGATTTGAGCTTCTTGAAGAATTCGCAAGAGATTCGATTTTCGAGGGACCTCGAGAATTCTACCGGATGGCTCTAATCTAACGCGAACAAATGACGGCATAATTGTTTATTTTAGGGGCTAGGCAGAAATGCGAAAGAGAAATCTTTTTTGAGTTATAATGTGAGGGTATGAGTAAGAACCTCAATTCCTCATTCGGCATGGTTGATCCTGCATTTCGAGGGCATTGTCCCCAGTGTGGCGAAGTTTATGTCATTCGAAGTACAAAGGATGATCTTGAGGGGCTCATTTTTCAGTGTCGAAAAGTAGGATGTGCAGGAAAAGTTTCTCTCGAGGTAGACGGTCGTTCGGATGATTTAACAGAGAAAAAAGATTCTTCCACAATTATTCGTTTCAATTAATCCTTCGTGGAAATATTCAACCAAAGTTAATCGTAGAGTCTTTAGTTGGGTTTCCAATTAAATTTGATGACCGTGTTGCGCGATATTTCGATCTCGGATTCCCAGTGGTGTATTCCCAGCGTTTCGTGCCAAAACCAGAGTCGATATTTGCCTGGCCGAAGTGACTTGAAAACAGCTTTGCCGTTGCCATCTGTTATTCTCACTAAGCTTCGATCCTCTACAACGGCGTACATTCGCATCCATGGGTGTAAATCATCCACGATTGAGACAATTTCGCGCTCATCGTACTGAATGAAGGAATGCAAAAGATTGGGTGGCAAAGCGACCTGCTTCCTGCCATTCAGTTTACTCTGAGAGCGAATTTGATAAAGAATAGGATCGTTGCTTTGAAATGAGATTCGAGTTCCCGGCTTAACAATGATGAGTCGGGGATTGAATTCGCAGTTCTCTATTGTGATATTGGCAGGTTCAAAATCATTTTCTGCTGGTTGGTTTGATAGTTGTTCCAAGAAAACAGCGACGTTTTTCAAGAATCCCCCGTCTTTGACGACCATCGACAGAGATTGTCGATCCGTGCCGCAGACCTTGGGATCCATCTGAACTTTATAGGCTTTTTGTGTCGGGGCGGCATCAACGGGTGTCTGAATTTGAAGTTCTAGACTGATCTTTGACTTTTCTGACTTTTCGGCTTGTACAGTTTTCGGAAACAATTCTATCAATAGCAAAGAGCTGCTGAGTAGAAGGAATATTTTCCGAGAGAGAATCACATAATGATGACAACACAAATTTATCGAGTTGTCTTTGAAGACAATCAACTTCTCGTGATTGAGAAATTGAGGCCGTTCTTGTCGCAACGTGGAGAAGAAGGCAGTCAGGAAGCCCTCTTTGAATTTATAGCACGCACAAAGAAAATCTCTGTATATCCCGTCCATCGATTGGATCGAGAAGTCTTGGGTCTCATGGTTTTTGGCAAAACTCCAGAGTCAGCGGATGCATTGTCCAATCAGTTTCGGGACCGAACCATTGAAAAGCACTATGAAGCAACGGTTAAGGGCCGTGTTTCGAAAGATGAAGATCATTTGGTCCATTACTTAAAAAAAAATTCAAAGAATAATCACGTAACGGTCTATCCTCGACCGACCGAAGGGGCAAAGGTAGCCGAGCTGGAGTATAAGGTGCTTGAGCGAATGGAGGGCATTACGCGTTTGAAAATTATTCTTAAGACCGGGAGGTCTCATCAGATTCGGGTGCAGTTGCACAAGATTGGCCACCCTATTGTGGGTGATTTGCGCTATGGCTCAATCCGTAGTGCGAGTGATGATGAGCGCGGCGAAATCAGACTTAAATCCGTATACCTTGCCTTGGATCACCCTGAGAGTGGGCAGAGAATGAATTGGAGCCTTTCTTCCTAATAAATTTTCTTTGAAGTGAGAGGGAAATCGTGCACACTCGTAAACATCGGCGTTTGATCGTTCTTAGAAAATTTAAGAATGACAAATCGATGGATGAAATTATAAGGGGTAGTAAAAATGGCAGCCAAAAAAACAAAAAAGACAGCTAAGAAAAAAACAGCCACTAAGGCAAAAAAGACAACAACAAAACGTACAATGAAGACACGTAAGCCGAATGCAGCTTTCATGAAGCCGCTTACACCTTCAGCCGTATTGGCCACTGTTGTTGGTGGAAATCCACTTCCACGAACTGAAGTGACCAAAAAATTGTGGAATTATATCAAAAAGAATCAGCTCCAAGATAAAGCTGAGAAGCGTTATATTTTGGCGGACGACAAGCTTCGCGCAGTGTTTGGCGGAAAAAATCGCGTATCGATGTTTGAAATGACCAAGCTTGTTTCAAAACATCTTTCTTAAGATTTCAATTTTTGATCAATTGAATCAGAAAAAGGCCTCATTTTGAGGCCTTTTTCTTTTTTTGAATCTCTAAAAAATCTCGGGGCGAGAGGATTTGAACCTCCGACTTCTAGTTCCCAAAACTAGCGCTCTAGCCAGGCTGAGCTACGCCCCGATTTTGATATTGCGCTCAGCAACTGCCAACTTTCTTAGCATTTGGTTGCAGGCGTGGCTAGAGCCCTTTTATAGTAAAAGCATCCATGAGTGTCCCCGCAAGACAGATAAAAAAGAATATATTGGTTGTCGACGATGAGGCCGATATTCGTGAGCTTTTGCGCTACAATCTTGAACAAGAGGGTTTTTCTGTCGAATTAGTGGGAGATGGAGATTCCGCGCTTCAATGCCTTCATCAAAAGGCATTTGATCTTATTTTGTTAGACCTCATGCTACCCGGCTTGCCTGGTTTAGAGCTCTGTAAGCAGCTGAAGCGAGATCAACGCATGGAATCGATTCCAATTATTATGCTTACTGCCAAGAGTTCCGAAACAGATATCATTGTGGGTCTCGAGCTAGGTGCTGATGACTATATTACGAAGCCTTTTTCACCCAAGGAATTGGTCGCTCGAGTAAAAGCAATTTTTAGACGTGTGGATGAAAGAAATCGACCCGAATCGACAAACGAATTTAGATTTGCGGATCTTGTGATGGATCTTTCACGGCATGAGGTGAAAATTGACGGACGGGAAGTGAAGCTGACTTCAACCGAATTCAAAATACTGCAGTGTCTGTTGAGCAAGCAGGGGCATGTGTTTTCACGAGATGAATTGATCGACTTCGCCTTAGGCAGAGATATTTCTGTCGTCGATCGAACAATCGACGTTCATATTACAAACTTGCGCAAGAAAATCGGCGCATATGGCGCATGTGTAGAAAGTATTCGCGCAGTCGGCTATCGATTTAGAGATTCGCCACGTCCGGCTTAAGTCATGACGCTTTTGTTTTCAGTACTGCCCGCATGCGTTGTCTTACTGGTCGTTGTTTTGCTTGTCTTTGTCGGTAAGATTAAAAAACTACAGAATCAAATCTTGGAGAGAGAGAATGAAATCTCTGCGTGGAAACGGCACGGCAGCGAGTTTGTGGCGAATATTTCTCATGAACTGAAAACACCTTTGACATCGATCAAGGGATATACAGAAACATTGAAAACGGCGATTGAACGGGATCCTTCGCGAGCTCTAGAGTTCCTCACAAGAATAGAGGAAAATACGGATCGCTTGAGTCGTTTGATCTCGGATATTCTCGAATTGTCCAGAATCGAGCAGCCGAATGTTTATTTGGAAAGAGTGGAGTTTTCACTCGCGGATCTATTCAACGAAATTCGAGATCGTTTTCAATTTCGATTAAATCAGAGGCAGCAAATTTTGACTTTCTCGGCTGAGCTTGCAAACATCCGAGCGGATCGATGGCTCTTGGAGCAAGCTCTCAGCAATCTAATAGAGAATGCGCACCGCTATTGTCAGGATGGCGCTCAAATTTCTGTGGTTGTCGAATCTGTCCAAGAATCAGGCAAGCCTTATACAATGATATCGGTAGCGGATAATGGCCCCGGGATTAATGCAGAAGATCTACCGCGAATATTTGAGAGGTTCTATAGAGCGGAGAAATCAAGAAATCGCCTATTTGGGGGAACTGGATTAGGTCTGGCCATCGTGAAACATATCATGATGTCGCATCATGGATCTGCCCGTGCCGAAAGCAAGCTGGGCGAAGGTTCCCGATTTTCACTGCTGTTCCCGCAAGATCATTGAGGAATTCTCCTTAACCGAGTCTTAACCAGTCATTCAGTGAATCTTTCGTATCGATAGAATCAATTCGGAGTTATTCCTACAGGCAGGGGGACATATCGATGATGAAATCAATTTTTAAACTATTTAAGTACTTGCCGATTCTCTGTTTAGTTATTCAACCGTCTATTCTTTTTTCCAAGGATAAAAATCTCAAGCTGAGTGGAAAAGTCGTCGTTGATGGATCTAGTACTGTATTTCCAATTTCCGAAGCTGTAGGCGAAGAATTTCAAAAGGCGAATGCAGACGTCAAGGTGGCGGTGGCCGTTTCGGGTACAGGCGGCGGGTTTAAGAAATTTTGCAAAGGCGAAGTGGATATTACTGGGGCATCGAGAGCGATTGAGGCGAAGGAAATTGATCTTTGCAAGAGTGGGAATATTTCTTACGTCGAATTGCCTGTCGCATATGACGGAATCACAATTGTTGTGAATAAGAAAAATACGTGGATCGATTCAATCACTACTGCGGAATTAAAGAAAATTTGGAATTCAGAAAGTAAGATAAAAAATTGGAAAGACATACGCGCTGAATTTCCAGACCGATCGATTAAGTTGTTTGGCCCAGGTCACGATTCCGGAACCTTTGATTACTTTACTAAAGCAATCAATGGGGTTGAAAAAGTTTCTCGCTCAGATTTTACTGCCAGTGAAGACGACAATATGTTGGTCAAAGGCGTCCAGGGAGAAGACGGCGCTATGGGTTATTTTGGCTTTGCATATTATGAATCAAACAAAAAAAATTTAAAGGCGTTGGCTGTGGATGAAGGTAACGGTCCTGTGGTCCCCTCGGTTGAGAGTATAAGGGCTGACAAATACATTCCACTGTCTAGACCTCTCTATATCTATGTTTCACTCAAGGCATTGGCTCGATTAGAAGTGAGTAGCTTCGCGCAGTTCTATATGACCCATGCGAAAGATCTAGCGGCTGAAGTGGGTTATATTGCCCTTCCGAATAAGCTCTCTGTGACTGCAAAAGAAAATCTCGATCACCATATTCTTTCAATCGCAAAGGCAAAGAAATAATTGATGCAAGCGGCGGCGAGACAGATTCAAATTCCGAATCATCTAGCGACTCGCAGTCGCCCTCAGCTCGTCAGAAATAGTTCACTGAGAAGAGTGGGAATCTCGCCCAGTGAGATTGTTGTTCAATACGTATTAGGCTTTTTTGCATCCATCTCTATTTTGACGACGATTGGAATTGTCATTGTTCTTGGTTATGAATCGGTTGAATTTTTTTCAAATATCTCGTGGCTTGAATTTCTCACATCAAATCATTGGAACCCATTGATTGAGCCGAGAGAGTTTGGGATTCTTCCGCTGATTTCTGGAACAATGATGGTCGGGGTCGGTGCCATGGTGTTTGCCGTGCCGCTTGGATTGGGGATTGCGATTCTGTTGAATGAATATCTTCCATTTCGGTTGCGCGAATTTTTCAAAGCAACAGTTGAAATTTTAGCGGGAATTCCAACGGTTGTTTATGGTTACTTCGCAGTCTCATTCATCACGCCACATTTGAAAACCATATTTCCAACTATTGAGATATTCAATGCTTTAAGCGCCATCATCGTTGTTGGAATCATGGTGATCCCGACCATTGCGTCGCTGTCACAGGACGCATTACGGATGGTT
Source organism: uncultured Bacteriovoracaceae bacterium (assembly GCA_964626465.1). Classification (GTDB taxonomy): domain Bacteria; phylum Bdellovibrionota; class UBA2394; order UBA2394; family UBA2394; genus CAZRCG01. Next base: position 242,624 of record CAZVFP010000002.1, read on the forward strand.
CCCAGAGAGCTTCGTGATGCCGCGTTTGGATTGGGTGCGCGTAAATATTCAATTATTTTGAGAGTCGTTTTTCCTTCGGCACTTTCGGGAATCGTCGCCTCTGTATTGTTAGCATTTTCGCGAGCGATTGGAGAAACAATGGCCGTGGCTCTTGCGGCGGGAGCCACGCCTCGCATGGCCCTCAATCCGCTTGAGAGCATTCAGACAATGACATCCTATATTGTTCAAGTCAGTTTAGGGGATTCGCCTGCAGGATCCATTGAGTATCAATCAATTTTTGCCGTGGGGCTTGTTCTGTTCGTGATGACGTTGATATCAAATCTCGTTGCTCAAAGGATAGTGAGAAGATTCCAGGAAAAATATTCATGACATTGCGCAAGACAAATTCGAACTCTTTCACAGCAATGATCTTACCTGGATTTGGATTTGTTTGCGTAGCATTGGCGCTGTCTGGGCTGATCACATTATTGGCGGTGGTTTTTCGAGATGGATGGAGTTCTCTTTCATGGGAATTCTTGCAGCAGTTTCCGTCTAGAATTCCGTCTCGTGCAGGGATTCTCTCTGCTCTTGTGGGTAGCTTGTGGATTATTTTGTTAACTGCCCTCATAGCAATTCCTTTGGGAGTGGGGACTGGAATGTTTTTGATGGAATACCTTCGAGAATCTAGATGCCGTCGTTGGATTGAAATGAATATTCGTAATTTGTCGGGAGTCCCTTCTGTAGTGTTCGGCATTTTAGGATTGGCAGTCTTTGTCAGATTTTTTGGATTTGATCGAAGTATTTTATCTGGTGCGATGACTATGAGTTTGCTGATTCTTCCTATTCTTGTGCTTTCGACAGTTGAGGCGCTGAAGGCCGTGCCGGATTCTCTCAGGATGGCGGCCTATGGTTTAGGGGCGACAAAGTTGCAAATGATTTGGAGTCATTTACTTCCTGCCGCTTTGCCGGGAATCTTGACTGGAATTCTATTGGCAATTTCTAGGGCTCTTGGTGAGTCTGCGCCACTCATTATGATCGGTGCCTTATCATTCGTGGCATTTGTTCCGAGTTCGATCCATGATAGTTTCACCGTATTGTCGATTCAGATTTTTAATTGGGCCGGAAGGCCGCAGCCTGAGTTTCAGAATATCGCTGCAGCTGCAATTATTGTATTGTTGGCTGTCACTTTGACTCTCAACGGAGTGGCGATTTGGCTACGCGCGAGATTGATGAAGAACTAGATTCAATGGAGTAAAGATGATCCTCGAGACGCGAAAACTTTCGGTATTTTACGGTGAAAAAAAAGCTGTAGATAGTGTGTCTCTTTCGTTTTCGACAGGTGAAGTGACAGCGCTGATTGGCCCATCAGGTTGTGGGAAATCTTCTTTTTTGAGATGTCTCAACCGGATGAATGATTTTATCGAAGATGCTCGTATTGAAGGCGAAGTCATTTTGGACGGTGAGAATATCTATAGCCCGGAGATTGATCCGGTGCTCGTCAGGCGAAAAGTAGGAATGGTATTTCAGAAGGCCAATCCGTTTCCGAAATCAATTTTTGAAAATATTGCGTGGGCTCCTCGAATGGCAGGAGTACCCAAGCGTGAGATTCCAAGTCTCGTTGAAAGATCTCTCAAGCAGGCGGCTTTGTGGGATGAAGTCAAAGATCGATTGCAAACCTCTGCACTTGGTTTATCAGGTGGGCAGCAACAGCGTCTTTGTATTGCGAGAGCTGTGGCAATGGATCCAAGCGTGCTTTTGATGGATGAGCCGTGTTCGGCTCTTGATCCCATTGCGACGGCCAAGATCGAAGAATTGATTCGGAGTCTGCGATTGGAATATATGATCGTCATTGTGACTCACAATATGCAACAGGCCGCGAGAGTTTCAGATAAGACCGCCTTTTTCTTGAGTGGCCATCTTGTTGAGTCAGGAATGACAGAGAGAATTTTCAATGCTCCCGATGTCTTGGAGACACAGCGGTACATCAATGGGCAGTTTGGATAATCGGTTAGTTGAGATACGTAAAATTAATTGGAATCGCCAAAGGGTTTAAAGCCGGTTTTGGATTCGTTAGCTTCTTTGATCGATGTTTCAAGTTGTTCAAAAACATCTTGAAAGACGATCGTGGGATCTGACATGGACGGCGTGGGGGCAATCTTGCGGCCGTAATAATGCGTATGGATTAACCACTGAATATCACCTTCATTGGCAAGCACAGAGACCACGGGCATTGCAGCACGAAACTCAACGTCAAGAATCGCATTGTTGTCGTAGGGATTTCTCATTGCGAGCAGCAAGCGTCGTCGGCCATTCATTTGGATTACCTTCAATGGAAAAACAGAATACTTCTTCGCCAGATCTCTCAGATCGAATTCTTTCGGCACCTCGACTTTTTCGTGGTGTGTTTGTAGGTCGAAAGTTGGTATCGGTTTTGATGACTTAGTGGTACTCATACGTTTTCCCTTTTCTGAGGGATATGCTTTCTACGTTCCCTCAGTCCATCATCATTTCACTTTTCATGCCAGCGTCTTGATAGCGCATAAGTCATTGAAATTATTAGTATTTAATATTCAGCTTGTGCAAAGTCATGCACAGACCGCCCGTTGGAACTTTGGCGAAGTGTCACCGTCCGTGCACGGAGGTCTAAGTTTGTGACGGTTTTCGTTGATGCCGATTTTTTGACGGACTTTTGAGAGAGCGTCGGATGATTTACTATTAGAAGGGCTTCTGTTTTTGCATATCTTTTTCGGGGGGGTTTCATGACTTATATTGGACGCTGTTTTGGTTGTGTTGCAGTCCTTTTGTCAGTTCTGTTTTTGGAAAGTTCTATATTCTGTGCCGTTACAGATCCGAACGCGGAAATCCGAACTGCAGTCGGTACTTGGAAGCCCTCCAGCCCGAGCATAGAACTTTCAATCGCCCTTGCGCAGTGGAGTGTGGTTGAAAAGGCATGGGTCGGAAAGCCAGCTGGGCCCAATACCTGGGCTCCGCTGACTCGCGTTGCAGATGCGCTTGAAGTGTTTGCCAGTTCGAAAAATCCGGTATCAGACGCGATATATAAACGTGTGGTCGGTGAAATGATGACTGCCTATAACGGCCAGGGGATTTCAGCCACCTCGTTGATGAGTGCGGATGGGTATCCTTATATTAAAATATCTGCTGGTGATGCTAATTCGCATTACTTGAACCAGTTTGTTTCGCGGGCTCAGAGATTTGCAAATTTTGGTGATGTTCTTATCGATCCAAAGATTCTCGCAAATGTAGAGAAGCAAGCCTTGCCGATCCCGGGGCAAAAAACAACTCTGTACCTAGGATTCGACGACGTGTTTCAGCCTGAGACTCTGGTTTCTGGCGTCCATCCACAGGCAAAATCTGTTATTCCGTTTCCTGTGAGCCCCCAAAATGCTCATGAGATATTGCACGGTCTTTTGGAAGCAAATCTCCAGAAACGAGTCCCATCTCCTTTCTATGGGGACTTCCTTCCGGCCGGTGGCCAATTAGCTGTTCCAGGTTATCCAAAAGGTATTGGAATTGGTGAAGTTCCAGCTACTCATGAAGAGATTGTTCGAATGGCTGGCTCAACTAATTTCGCGCAACTTGAAGGAATGAAACAACGCTTAGACACCGTGGAGCAAGTGGTCGCACTGTTCGATAACTTCTCCACGAGTCTTGGTAAATCACTAAATCCTCGAGCCGCCGAAATTGGTCCAGGGATCATTACGATTCCTTTTTCAACTGATCGAATAATCACAGGAACAGCAACATTTACAGTCACGGATGGTGTTGTGAGAGGATCTTTGAATGTTGGAGGCGGGGTAATATACAGCGCTCCACTTCTTGTTTCGAAAGGGATCTCTGATCCTCTCAACCTCAATAACTTGGTTCGATATTTTCGAGACCAATATGAAGCTGTTGCTCAGGTGCGTGATCAGGCGAGAACTTTGGTTGGAATGCAAAGTGAAGCGATGGAAATTCGTGACTCAGAAATGCTCACCGAGCGATTAGCTTTGATGAGAGAATTTCAAAGAAATGGAATTCGTCCAGTCATTCCAGCTCATGCAAAAAATTCTGCTTTAGCCTCGCGTTCTCTGGGACTCCCTGATGGTGGGGCCCCAACAGATCCGACTTTGAAAGCTCTTGTTAATGCATTAGTAGAAGATTCACCATCTACTAAACCTGTGGAGTGGACGAACCAAAATGGTCGCCCGTATAAGGGGATTCCGGGTGGTTTGCAGCTCGACCCAAATTTAGCATTTAATCCTCCATCATCATACGGGGAAACAGTGATTCCAGCGGACTCCGCTGACAGAGTTTTAAGGCCCGTATTCGATGGAATTTTGGGATCGCCAAAGGTGAACCCTGCGCTCAAGGCTCCGGTGGTTGCGCTTGGTTGGAAAGTTGAATCTGGAACCGTAGTGAGCCCAGAGGGCAAAAAATATGTAAACACGGCATTCGGATCAGATGTGATTGACGTAAGAGTTCAGATGAGAACTCCAAATCTAGCGAAACCGTCCGACTATCAAGCGCTAGCGGACGGAGTTACGAAAATGTTGGCGATGCGAAATTCAATGTCCGGAGATATTACTCGAATTGTCATCACTGATGAGCCAACGCGAGATTATTTTTTGAATCATGGGACTCGAAATGATGTGATTAACCTTAACCTTTTAGAAGTGAAGGCTGGACAGGGGGCCCAAAGAGTTGCTGAGCTTTGGATAGAGAGGCAGTTGTTTTTTCAAGCAGCCGCCGCGCCTTCCCCCGAGTATTTGCAGAAGAAAGGTATTGCGTTAACGGATGGGTCTTTTGACGCTTTTGCCTCTGAGCGGCGGGCTCTGATTCAGAAGGCTCGAGACGGAGACCCGGATGCGGTAGCAGAACTGAATCGAGAGGAACTTGATCGATTGGGACGAAAAAATGATCTTCGAAAGCAGCTACCTCAATCTGGTTTATTTTCTTCATTGCCTACAGAATTAGCAGCTGCTGCACCCGGCGGAGATCCGGTAAAGCAATTTTCAGAACTGGCAAAAAAAAATACGGCCGCTGCTTTGTCAGCTGGTACGTCAAACGGCGCGAGCGCCTACACTCCCGCAGATATTCAGAAGGCTCCTCCGATTGCGGGAAGTGCTCAACAGACTTGGTCACTTCGCGGCGCACCACTGGGTGAGGGGACGATTCAGTTTACAGTGAAGCCCGATGGTCTGGGTGCGGGGAAGCCGGTGGTCGATGTCTTTTTGTATTATGGAATCCAGAAACAACCCGGTTCAGGTTCATTTCTCTTACAGTCCGTGAAAGCTGCAAATCCTGGAGTTCCGATTCGTGGGGGAAGTTTGCAAGAAACAAATTTGCGAGAATTCTTGGACGTGATTGCCGCTGATCCCGTAAATCCAAACCTAAAATCTATTCCGTTTTTGTCTGCGGAGAATGGATTGGTTGATGTCAATATTTCGTGGAATCCAGATGGGACATTTAGCAACGTGGAGCTCATCGCTTATCCGGGCAGTTCGCCAAAGGGCCCAGTATGGAATCCGGTGAATCGGCAGGCGGTGTTGGGAGATCCCAGATTCCGCACTTTTGTTGCGAGCTTGAATCCGCCGAATGGTCCAGCGGTTGATCTGGAGTTGGCTCGGCTTCAGAGTGGGTCGGCGACATCGATTGCTCAGCAAGTTAAGGCGATCGTTCAAGGTGGCGGAGCTGCAGCAACGTCAGCGGTGACAAACAACCCGCTTCCCGCACAGCCAGGAAAGAAAATCTTGGATATCGGAATTGATAAAGGTGGAACGGCTGTCGCATTGGCTGCGGGAGTGCTTGGCGCAGGGCATTTGTTTTTAGCGACGCCGGCTGTGGGCGCTCCGCCACCCGTTGCTCCAATCGTCTTGCGCATTTCTGTGTCAGATGAAAATGTAGTCACGAAAAACGGACTCACTTGGGTCAATGCGACGGCAGTGAACGGCGCTATGAATAATGGATTGGCGCGAATGGCGTTATATCCTTCTGCCTCCAATCCGCAACCAGCAGCACAGGCGCTCTTGGAAATGGCTCAAGGATTTAACGTTGTCCCTAAACCCGGAGAACCAGGTTCAGCCGTAATAAATGTTCTCACGGATGGTTTAAAGAGTATTGACCCAACGAACCCCAAAGAGTTTCTCATTCCGGATAAGTTGGCGCGTGACAAGTTGTTGCCCGGCTTGCAGCAAACTGGCTTTAAGATGGTTCCGAATTATTCAAATTCTCCTAATGCTGTGCCATCAACAGTGTTGGCATTGAGTGACGGAAAGACCATGGGTGTTCCCGCTGCAGGGCCCGAAATACTTCACCTCGGTTACCAAAAGCCAGAGACAGTTGATGCGATGATGCCAGCAGGATCAACCGCGATACTGGGAGTCCCAACAGAGACGTCGTCGGTGGGTCAGCAAGTTGTTGGTTTTGCATCTCTCACCGGACTGTTGGGTGCAGGAAAGACGGAGTTGACGTCGAGGGTTCTCGGCTCTGGGGGGCAGCAAGCTGCTCGAAGCTTTGTTTCGGCGCTCTATAATCTCGAAATTGGAAATGTTTTTTCCGTGGGAGAGGGATTCACAAATTTAGGACAATCCTTGCTCGGTGCAAAACTGACTGTTGGTGGAATGACTTTTGTTGGGCTTCACATTACTCCTCCCACGGGCGCTGGTTCGAGTACGACCGGAACGCCAACTCTTTTGCTTGGATACAAAGGAAATGACTCAGGTTATAAAGGCCTATCGATCAATACCGCAAAGGCGGGATTAGCCACGGCTTCATTTGCGATCAATACACTCGGTGTGCCTGCTCTAGTAGGTGCATATGATGCCGCCCTCGATAGTTTGTATACCAACCCATCGGGAGGCGAATTGACAACCGCTACTTTAAAAGGCGCTGGTGCTGGGGTGCGCCAAGGCTTGAACTCTCTCAATCCCCTGACGATCAACGGTGCGCTCAATGATATTAGTATGGGGACCATGTTTGCGCTCGATACTGCCGGTTCTGCCGCATCTGGAGTTTTTGGTGTTGTGCTAGGCGGTATTGCAGTCGTAGATTTTGCTGGGTCGCTTTATCAAAAAAATGCCATGCTCGCGGATGCTGCTCGCGACAATTTATTGGGTTCCGCTCAGATGGCTTTCATCAGTGGCGATACAAAACGGTATGGTGCTTATCGGAAGAATGTGATGCGTTTTGGTTACGATCCATTGGGTTTGGATGATCCGTATGTTAAGGCTTTCATTGAGAGCGAACTTACATGGGGAGAACAATTTGGGCAGCGCTTCGTCGAAGACGGGCTAACGCCCACGCAGGTTGCGGATGCGCTTGCTATGACCTGGTATACTAGCGAGATTCAGGCGGAGGTCATGTCTAAGAAAGGCGCAAATGAAAGAACTTGGCTTGAGTTCAAGTTGAAGCAGATGGGCCCATTGAGTCAGGAAGATATGGCGCTCCTGAATATGATGCGTGAGGAGGACCAGGCAAGTTATGATTCGTTTCAAACATTTTTATATACGCAAAGTTTGATGAACAAAGATACCGTAAGGGGAGACCGTTTGGTCGAGTTGTCTAGAGAAGCAAATCATGCACGTCATGATCTTGGTATGGTCATGGAAGCATCTCCAGCCGATTTCATACCAAAACCTCCTACTTTTCCTGCTCTAAAGGTTGAACCGAATGATCCAATGCTGAGCGCCTTGCAGTACTTAAACTCCGTGCCAGGAGTGGAATATCGGATCAACTCGGTTGAAACTCTATGGATGTCATCTGATCTCAATCGAACTATTGCTGTACTTCGAAATGCGGTCGACCCATATGAGTGGGGAGTTCAGTACGACAAGCCAACAATTCCTGCTGATAGAGCTCCGTGGGAGAAAAAGATTGGTGAGGATCCTCTCTTTGCTCCTGGAAGCGTAAATTTATGGAATTCAATGAATGTGAGTGTTGACCCATATGCTCTTCCTTTCACATATGGTGGTCTGAATTATACAAGTACCAGAACTGGGGATTTCATTTTTTGGGGCGCGTCGACTCCTCAGATCCCTAGTGCTTATGGAGATTTTGGAATGTCTTACACTCCGCCAGACTCTGGCTATTTGAATTTTGATACATTGGTGAATTCGGGCAATTTCTTTTCTCAGGATGCAGGCTGTATGTTTCCGCCGTGCGGACCATAATTTTTTAAGGGGGGAGTAACGATGCGATTTCGAGTGATGATAAGAGGCCTATGGGCTCTGCTGTCGGTGGTTTGTTTGTTGGGTTGTCCCATACTTTTTGCCCAGAGTAATTACCGCGTGATACGAGGCCTAAATCGTCAAGCTCTGATCCTTGATGCAGCGACAAAGTCTATTAAGGATCTTGGCGGCTCTCTTGATTCGGATCCCGTAAGCGTGGAACTCCAGGGGGATATCCACGTCTTTGGTCTTTTGCAAAATCAAACGTGGTATCGTTCTGTCCTCAAGACAACCTGGACAAATCTTGGAGGCACTTGTGCCGAAATCAAGAATTTAAAGGCGACGGCGACGGACATAACCATTGAGGGATATTGTGGTGCGCGTCCCACAGTCTATTCCAGAACGTTGACAGCGCCGTGGGGCCTCATTAGTTCGCCGGATAATCAGGAAATCCGGCCATTTTCTCCGAATATATTTGAGGGCCGATATGTTGTAACTCGGAACGTTAGTAATGAGGCATTTTTGTGGGACTTGTTGACCAAGACAGCGTTGAATCTTGGAGGAGCTTTTGCGGCTGACCCCATCGTATATCGATCCGATGCGAACGTTCTCATGATCCGCGGATTTGGTGTCGACAATATTTATTGGGAAAGAACCGCCGATCAGACGGGTGTTTGGAACAGGGCCGTCGTGCCTGACTCTTCTATGTATAAGATAATGAAAGGATTGGCCAAACAGGTTCTGGTACTGGATTTCGGAGCATTGAAAATTAAAGACCTTGGGGGCGTTATCGATTCCAATCCAGTTGGCCTGGAATACAATGGTGATGTTTATGTCTTTGGTCTTCTCCAAAATCAAACGTGGTATCGTTCTTCTTTGCGAGTGCCTTGGACTCTTCTGGGCGGAACTTGTGCGGAGATTAAACTTCTGAAACCCCTCGCTTCCGATATTGCCGTGGAGGCTTATTGCGCAGGGCGACCGACAGTTTACAAGAGGACCCTAACTACTGGTTGGGTTCTTGATCCAGCTCCAAGTTTTGATGAGATTACTCCTTTTGTCCCCACAATTTTTGAAGGCCGATACGTGGCGACTCTAGGAAAAAATGGCCAGGCGGTTTTGTGGGACCTTCAGACACTTTCGGGCCAAGATTTTGGCGGATCCTTTGCAAAGGATCCTATTATGTTTCGCGGAGCAAATAATGTGCTCACTCTGCGAGCTCTTGGAAAAAATGGTTCGTATTGGGAACGCGATGGTTCACCCGCCGGGTCATGGAAGGCGATGCCAGGAACTTTAGCAGAGTCAGCTTGTAAAGTAGAAACAAAGGATAGTGGCAACTTTAGCGTGTCGGCGTCAGTAGAAGAAGTTTACCAGATACCGGGCGGGGGCTCGAGACAGAAAACTTCGTTGGTCGATAAAATCGTATCTAATGATGGGAGTCTCTTTGCTGTGGCTCTTTGTGGGGCTTACTCTGCATGTACCCATTCATACAAGTTTACGAATATTTCGAGCTCGCCCATTAAGGTTACTGATTGTGTCACAAATGTTTTAGGCGGAGGTTCCGCTTCTTGTCCGCAAGTTGGAACAGAAATTAAATCGGGTGAATCTTTTTCAACAGCGATGTCTTTTGCGTCGCAAGTATACCTTGGAAAAGTTCAAAAGGTGGAAGTTGGATTAAAACGAATTTCATTTAGTGATGGATCGTCGTTTAATCTTTGGAACTTGACATCCAATCGGAGTGGTCTCGCTTTTCAGGACATGGATTATTTGAAATTTAAATCTGCTGAGGTTGCGCCCCTCGTGAGAACTAAAAATCTCTCTCTCATTCAAACGGCTCAGAGTTTGATTGGTAACTTAGATCCTCAGTATGGAGCGAATCGATTCAAGGAGTTGTATTCCCTCGGAGCATTCCTTGGACGATTTCCAAGAACGCATCAATATTTTGATGCTACTATTTTTAAACGTCACAACGATGAATGTGTTGCCCAGGCGAATTACACACAAGAGATAAATTGTGTCGTCATGAAGAAAATGCAGTTGGAAAAAGATTTATTTGGGGAGTATGGCTCTGATCTTTTAAAATACTTGCCTGATCAAATATTGAAGCCGTATAAGCAAACGGATTTTGGATCGAATCCAATTGAGACAGACCCATCTTTGTTTAATCCAGCTCCGGCTATGTCTGCAGTGGTTTACCATACTGGTTCTCCGGAGGATGCGATTGTATACAATCTTCGTAGGGGTACTCCAATATCTTCGAATTCTACGCTCAATTTTTCAAATTATGGAGTTGTCTCAGTTAAAGAGGTGAACAATGTCTTTGATGTGAAGGTAGTAGGAACCGATTTAACGAGTACGATGAATGGTGTGCCAGAATTCCAAAGTTGGTTCGGTGGAGGGCTCTATCGGTTACAACTGAGCCATTCAGTGCCTGAGGGCGTTATTATAAAAGACATCGTATTAGAAGCTCCAAATATGGATATTCAGTCTTATACAAATATTGATGCTCCCTTTTACCCAAGCTCCTCAAAATTTATTGACCTTCGATTTGAGCCCCGCACATGGGTTGTTAGAGATGGTCGATTGATGGTGTCTTATTTAAAGCAAAATAAACAAAAAGTGATTATCGTTTTTGAGACGCTGACGAATCCACGAAAAAAATTCATTAAAGTGTTCCGATTCGATTTTGACAATAGACTGGCTTCAGGTGTGAAGAAAATGGAAGCACAAGGGATATCTGATACGGATCGAGCAGCTTATGTTGAGTCTCTTGAGCCCGCTGACTCTACTGTAACCTACAGACGTGCGATTGAGTCTGAAGCGCCATATGTTCCTGTTGTTTGTGGTGCGGGTAAGAAAATTGACTTTCATGCTTATTTAAATCAGCGAAGCAGAGCGAAGCCAGCTGGGGGCGGACCTCAGCCTGCGATTGCGTTGCCGTCTGTTTATGGGAGAATTATGCTTCAAGGTCAGTCTGATATTACGACCAATTTGAAGTCACAATTTTATAGTGGAATGGATGTCGACAATCAAGCGATGGCGCAGGCATTAAGTGCGGGGGCTTCAAGCGGATTGACCGAAGCATACAATGAGCCAGTGTTGATCATGCCAGATGGTGGATCGGTTTCTTTTGGGTCTACAACAACTGCAAAAGCGAAGTATCGATTTATTTCGCTTCGCAATAACCTGTCATCCACATTGCGTGTTGTCGAATCCCCGTCATTTTCTGGTGCTGCATTTCAACTCTTTCAGAGCAGTTCTTTCGAAATGGATCCCTTCGGGTCGGCAGTCTTTCTGATAAAGTTCACTCCCTGGGCGCCCGGTAGTTATTATTCATCTGTTACATTCAAATTAGATGATGGCCAGGATGCTGGGCATACATTTTGGTTGGGCGCTGAAGTGAGCGATGTTGCAGTTCCCGTGGTGACTCAGACTGTCGCTGCAGAGCCTCAGGTTTTTGTTGATGGCAAACTGCTTGATCCATTGGGAGTGCTGGAAGCTGATGTTGGTGTTGTCACTCAAGATGGAGGCCCGTGGTGGGTCGATGCCATCGTGAAGAATCCGAGTACATCAAATATAGAGATTTCAAGTATTTCAATATCGGGAAAATTTTTGGTCAATCAGTCTGCCTGGGCCAAGCGTACCTCGAGAATCTTGAAACCCGGGGAATGGCTGCCCTTAAGAATCTCTGTTGATTCTCGTTCAATAGGGGCTGTTTCTGGATTTCTTTCAATTGTCTATTTGGTGGGAGGTGTTGCCAAGACATGGAAGGGTCCCATTGGTGGGCTGTCGTGGGGTGAATCAATAGAGAGAACTGAACAATTCAGTCAGCCCGGCATGCCTTTTGGCTTGGTGCCTGTGTATCCGCCAGGAGGTTCTGCGGACAAAGAGGTTGTGGATCTCGCAAATTCTCAAACCGCGGAGCAATTTCTCGCGATCTATCCCAGTTTAGCGATGAGGGACGGCGAACGCTATTTGGCTGGTATTATCGGATCCAGTACAACTTGGAAAAATACCTGGGATTATATCAGGGCGTCGAAGCGTGCCACTCTTTCTGACGGAGCCTACAATTTGATGAAGAGTTCTAAGCAGGCCCTTGAGTTGGAGGATCCTCAAGCCTTGTTGACCCGAATTTCCGGACTAATGTCATCCATGAACAAGGATGTGATCGGAAAAGGTCGCGCAGATCTCATCCGGTCGTTGTCAGCAATCAGCACTTTGCGGGTCGGTCTCCAGACCTATACTAAGTTGGCTCTTGAGACTCAGACTGTTGATCGTCTTCCAGGCGCTAATGCCTTGGGCCGCCATTATTTACGACTGGCCTTTGTGCGTGCGTACCTAGCGACAAATCCACCTCGTAGTGAGGCATGGGATACTCTTCAGCCGATGCTGGCTCACTTGCTTTCGCCACTTGCAAGGCAGCCCATCATTGACCTTTATTTAGCCCAGTATCCTGAGGTGGCAGGGGCACTTGGTGAGCTAAATGCGAGCAATTCGCCGTAGCCGTCTGGAAAAGGCTGCGTGCCGGTTCTAGCGTTTCTTTGAGTGTTTCGCGGGTCGACGGATTCCTTTGCTTTTCGCAATCATGTCTTCAATCCCCTGAATATGCGTGCGATGTTCGGCAAGGACTTCTTTGGCCTTATTTGTAAACTCTTCTTGTTGTTTTAAGCGCTGATCCAAATCAGCAATTGTTTTTGCCTGTGCGTCGACTTGGTCACGCAGCGATTTAATTTCTGAATTTGAACAGGCAGAAAGAGCAAGCCCTAATCCGATAATGCAACCGTAAAGAATTGATTTTCTCATAGACAATATTCACTCAGACTTGATGCCTTGAATCAACAATCTTTTTTAAGAGAGCTTTTTGTTTTTACAGAATTCTCTTTGGCAAGCCCCGAAGAGTTCCATCCGATGATCTTTTAGTTTGAATCCGAGAGATTTTGCGACTTTCTCCTGTAGTTTTTCGATCTGATCATTTTCAAATTCAACGATATGTCCACAGTCGAGGCACTTCAAATGATCATGATGTTCCTGAGGAGAAACTTCGTAATGCGCAATTCCTCCGCCAAAATGGCTCTCGGTCAGGGCGCCTTGGGCGTGCAGCAAACCAACAGTACGATAGACGGTGGCTTGACCAACGGTCGGAATTTTTTTTTGCACTCGCTCCGTGAGTTCTTGAATGGTCCAATGTCCACTTTGATTCAGAATGAAATCGACTAAGGCATATCGCACCTTCGTCAGACGGAAGCCTTTGCCTTTCAAGCCATTTAGAACTGCATCAGATGGCTTTGCGACCATCAGTTGGCTCGAGAATCTTTGATCGCCGTTTTTGCAAGTGACTTGCCCAGGTCCCAAATACCTCCCGGGAATTGATGAGCGCTTTCCAGCACTTTCCGGAATGCAGACAGAAAGTATTCAATATCTTCATCGGATGTCGTCAGAGCTGGCAGAAGTTTCACGATGTCCTGGTGATGGCCAGAGGTTTGCGTCAAAATTCTATGGTCGCGCATCAGTGGCACCACAAGTAGCTGCGGAAATAAATCTTTGCTCAGCGAGTGAAGCAGGCTCCAGCCCATCTTTAACTGAAACGACTTTGGAGCTTGAAATTCGATGCCGATCATACAGCCCCGCGAACGAATATCCCCAAGCATCTCAAAATCAGGTTTCATGGCATTCAATCCGTCGACAATCTTCTGCCCCACAGTTTGAGCCTTGTTCAGGATATTCTCATTATCGATGACCCATAAAGTTGCGAGTCCCATCGCTGCGGAGAACGAATTTTTTCCAAATGACGACGAATGAACAACGCATCGGTCCATTCGCGAAAAGACGCTCAAGAAAATATCGGTTGTTGAAAGAAGAGCTCCCGCGGGCACAATGCCGCCGCTCAAAGATTTCGACAGCAAAACCATATCTGGTTTAATTCCCTCGTGCTCGGACGCTAAGAATTTTCCAGTTCGTCCCATTCCAGACTGAATTTCATCTGCAATCGTCAGAGCTCCATATTTGTGGCAAAGCTCTTCCGCATTTTTGAGATATCCGGGTTCAGGAATATAAACTCCTTTGCCCTGCACAGGCTCAAAAATAAAAGCCGCTACATCTTTTTTCTTGAGTTCCTTCTCGAGAGCGGCCAAATCGTTGAGCGGGATCTTCGTTCCCGGTAGTAGATCCCCAAATCCATCTCGAAACTCAGTATTGCCATTTACTGAAAGTGCGCCAGTGGTCAGGCCATGAAAACCATGGTCCAAAAATAAAATGCGCGATTTCTTCGTGTGTGCTCGCGCAAATTTAATAGCGGCTTCGACAGTTTCAGCTCCTCCGCATGTGAAATAGACGCGCTCAAGATGCGGGACTTTTTTAATCAATCCTTTCGCGAGCTCGCCAAGAAGGTGTGGGCAATCAAATTGCACCAGATTGGCATCTTGCGCGTCCAGCATATCGCGCATTGTTTTCATGATGACAGGATGATACCGGCCGAGATTAAAAACTCCGTAGCCAGACAGAAAGTCTAGATATCGATTTCCGTCTTGATCCCAGAGATAAGACCCCTCGGCACGAACATATCGTTTGTCAAATCCCAAAGTTTTGAGAACTTTTGGAAGTTGTGGATTCATAAAATCCAAATGATTTTGGAAACGATCGGATTGCTCCGACAGAATCGCTTTAATCGAAAACGTATTTTCTTTTAGATTGGATCTTAACTCTGTAACTGAGGTGGCCATATGTCTTCCTAAAAAATCAGAAATGCTGGTAAATGTCTATGGAGTCGCTTGAAGTCTCATGGATTCCAGTTTTTCTGTAAAAATGTTGTTCTATTAAGTGGCGCAACGATCGTCACAAAGCCCACGAGATTATCTTTAGCGACGGTGCCGTAGCTTGGATCCATTCGATTTCGACCCACAGCGTCCCGGAACTCATTATAAACAGCTCGAAGCCGATCTCTTAATGACATCATTTGCTCTGGTGTCAGATAATCTACGACGAACATATATCGAATAAACTTAATGAGATCTCGTCGTTCTCGTTCACAAATGGCGATCGTTTGTTGCATCTCTTTCACAATTTCGACAAGAAGTTCTGGATAGCCATCAACGAAATCGATCGAGGTCAGCTGAAATGGTGAGGCATTCACTCGGAAGAAGGCCCCGTCGCCTGTATCTTGTTTGAGTATGAATTTCATGCGCAATAAATCGGAGAGGATCTCAGGAATATGCGAGCATTCTGGAAATAATTTGATCAATTCCTTCTCTGTTCGTTGTAATCCAAGGGCTTTTAGGATCTTGAAGTGCCAAGGGTGGCGTACAAGAAATTTTTCCTGTTCAACTGAGAACGGCATTTCAAACTGTGGATTTGGATTTGAATGGTGAAGAATCTCAAATGGATCAATCTGGGCGAGTTTCGCCAATTGAAAAAATCTATCCAGAGTAATGGAGCTGCCTCCATTCAAAAGATGGCGTAATTGTGATTCTGAAAGTGGGGGAGTGAGAGCTTTCGCCATATCTGCAGGTTTCAGCTTTTTTTCTTTCATTTTCTGGCGCAAAAATTCCATGGCTCGCCGTTCAATGGTGTCTGAGCTGGACGTCTTTCGAGTTTTCCTAATTTTTGAGGTCTTCAACCTGCTTTTTGACGCTTTCATCTCATTCAAGGCTGTATTCTGGAAATTTGATTTTTTGAAGGAAAAAATGATTATTAAATAATCAAAACAATAAAAAATGATGATATTGTAATTAAATTATTGACCGAGTTTCTTAGGCTACTTTAAGTTGTTTTTATCTAAGGGCGCTGGATTACAGCGTTTTTTCGAATCTAAATCCTTTTAAAACGATCGTCTTGGGTGGCCGGAGGGGCAACCAAGACGATCATCCTTTTTGCTTAGGCTTTATCGAGGCCGATACTGATATGGGACCCTTCAATTTCAAACTCTTGCGCGTGCTTCTTGCTGACGAATCCAACGGTTTTGATCGACAGTGCAAGCGTTTGATCCTGAATATAGCTCGAGAACAAGTGAATTGATTCTGCAAGGTCACCTTGGTTTGGCCCCTTTGTGGCAATTTCAAGGTGGATGCGGTCATCCAAATTGAGTTTTGAGTCCTTACGCAATTTCTGAATTCGATTCACAACCTCTCGAGCGAGACCTTCGAGTTCTTGATCTCGAGAAATCGAGTTATCGAGAGAGACGATGATGGTCGACGAGGCTGCTGTCGGCCATTGATTTGGATTGGTTTGACGATAGATCCGTACGTCTTGAGACGTAATTTCAAACCCTTCTAGGGTCAGAGCCTTCCCTGCATCTAGCGTTTGAACGGCATCATACGACAACTGGGAAATGGCCTTCGAAAGAAGGCCCATCTTGGGGCCTGCCTTTTTTCCGAGTGTTGCCCCGTTTGCTTTAACTTCGAGAGAAACAAAATTCTGCTCATCGTTTTGATAGGTAATCTTTCGGACATTCAATTCGGATTTTAGATAAGATTCGAGGGGGCGCAGGTTGTCGAGGGTTTCCTGGCGTCGGTTGACAATCTTTAGTTCTTTCAGAGGCACTTTCACTTTGATCTTTTTTTGATCTCTGAGATTTCGGCTTAAAACGATCACCTCTTCCAAATTTTTTACACCATCCTCCAGTGATTTTTGGACAAGTTTTGCGTTGCCCACAGGATAAGTGTCGAGATGTACAGACTCATGCTTTTTACCGTGAGTCAGATCCAAATAGAGTTTATCAGCAAGAAATGGTGTGAACGGTGCCATTGCCTTGCTCAAGGTGAATAGAACATAGTGAAGGGTCGAGAACGCAGACTTTTTGTCGTTCGTAAATCCTTCATCCCAAAAACGACTGCGATTCAACCGAATATATGTATTGGTGAGCTCCTCGATGAACTGCAAAAGTTCAGGAACGACATTGTAGAGATGATACAGAGCCATTTCTTTTTCGATATTTTGCAAAAGCGTCTGCAACCTGGAAATAATCCATTGATCCAGAATATTTTCTGATGCAGCTGGCATCTCGAAATTTGTTGGCTTAAAGCCATCGATATCGGCATAACTCTGATAGAAAGTATAGGCATTCCACCATTTAAGAAGCACGCGCCTGACGATTTCTCTCACTCCATTTTCAGAAAATCGTAATTCCTCGCCACGAATGACGGGTGAATCGATCAGGTAGAGTCTAAGCGCATCCGAGCCGTGACTATCCATGATCAGAGCGGGATCTGGATAATTCTTAAGCCGTTTGCTCATTTTCTTGCCGTCTTCTGCAAGAATGAGCCCATTCACAATCACATTTTTGAATGGCGGTTTATCAAAGAGCACAGTGCCGAGTACAGACAAGGTGTAGAACCATCCACGAGTTTGATCGAGTCCCTCGGCGATGAATTCAGCGGGAAAGCTTTCTTCAAATTTTTTCTTATTTTCGAATGGATAGTGTTGCTGTGCGTAAGGCATGGCGCCGCTCTCAAACCAGCAGTCCAAAACCTCGGGCACTCGGCGATATTTTTTTCCATTTTTTGTAATGATAATGTCGTCCAGAAACTCTCTGTGGACATCAGAAAATTTTCGCTGACTGAAATCCTCAAGTTCTTTGACGCTTCCCACGCAGAAGTAGTCGCGCTTATCTTCTGGGTCTTCAAAACTTTCAAAGACAGGAAGAGGATTTCCCCAATAGCGATTTCTTGAAATGGCCCAATCTCGCGCGCCTTCCAGCCATTTTCCAAATCGACCTTCGCGCAGATGTTCGGGAACCCAATGCGTATGTTTTAGGTTGTTGGCCACGAGGCGATCCTTGATGGCCTCGACCTTCACGAACCAGGAGCTGACAATTCGATAGATCAGTGGCGTATCTGTTCGCGGACAAAACGGGTAAGCATGTTGCAATGTATCTTGTTTGAACAAGCGACCATTCTGCTTGAGGTCACTAATAATTTTTTTATCAGCGTCTTTAACATAGAGACCAACGTAGGTATCGATAGGAGCAGTAAATTTTCCATGCGAGTCGACTGGGCATACTGGCTCAATCTTATTTTTCTCGCATGCGATGAAGTCGTCCTCTCCAAATGCAGGGGCCATATGAACAATGCCTGTTCCGGAATCGACAGTGACATGTTCGCTGGTGAGCACCGTGAATGTCGGCTTTTTTCGTTCAGCGTAAAACTTAAAAAGCGGTTCATACTCTAGGCCAACGAGCTCTTGCCCCTTAAAAGATTTTTTTATGACGACAGAATCTTTTTTAAAGGTCTTCTCAAGTAACGCTTCGGCCAAAATATATTTTTTCGATTCACTGGTTTCGACTTCGACATAGTCAATATCAGCGTGCACGGCGAGTGCAAGATTGCTTGGCAGCGTCCAAGGCGTTGTCGTCCATGCGAGGAGCTGTCGATTTGAGCCATCCTTCAAAGGAAATGTAATCGTAATAGCGGGATCTTGAACATCTTGGTAGTTGGATCCAGCCTCAAAATTTGAAAGCGGAGTTCCCAGTGCTGTTGAAAACGGCATGACCTTATAGCCGCGATAGACTAATCCCTTTTTCCATAATTCGTTAAATATCCACCAGACGGATTCCATGAATTTGAGATCCATCGTCTTATAATCGTTTTCGAAATCGGCCCATCGTCCAAGTCGTCCGATGACTTTTTGCCACTCGGACACGAATCTCATCACGATCTCGCGGCATTCCTTGTTGTAGTTGGCGATTCCGAATTTCTCGATTTCTTCAGTATTTTTAAAATGAAATTTCTTATCAATTTCTTGTTCGATCGGAAGTCCGTGACAGTCCCAGCCCCAACGCCTTTCAATCGCAAAACCTTTCATTGTCCAGTATCGGGGGACAATATCCTTCAATGTGCTGGCGAGCAAATGCCCATAGTGTGGCAGTCCAGTCGCAAAAGGTGGCCCATCGTAGAAACTATATTTCGGTTTGCTTGGATCAAAAGACTTGTGAAAAGTATTATTTTTCTCCCATTGTGCAAGAATCTGCTCTTCCATTTTTGGAAAACTAAAAGTAGACGATGGCGCGAGGTCTGGTTCCATATCGAAAATCTAGCGAAAAACGGTTCTAAAAAACACTGAGAAAGCTGCGATCTGGGCGCTCTGAGATATAGAGTTCGTCGGTCAGTTTTTTTAGGGCCGGGCTCAGTGAGACTTTGTAGGGTGTGGGATTTGCTCGTCGCTGGATATCCGTCCTGAGCCATTGCATCTGTTCGAGGCTTGACCGACGGATTTCGTCGACCGGCAGAGAATCGGTCCAGGAGCCCTGTTGGAAGAGAGCGTGAAGCAATTTCTCAATGCGATGAGGTTTAACCAGCAGTCTTTTGTAGGGATCTAAGGGGTGTAAACCAAGATACTCGGCACCCGGCTTGGGTTCTGGTTCTGACGCGAGAGTGAGGTAATCTAGAATCATCTCTCCATTGTGGTCAAAGAAGCGATAGGATTTTTTTTCACCCGGAATGACAATTTTCTCAGTTTGTTCTGAAATTTTCAGCCGGGGATGCCCGTCAAATTCGACGAGTTTATAGACGCCGCCGAGTGCGGGGTCGGCGGTGGCCGTGACGAGCCTTGTTCCAACTCCATAGCCGGTGATGGCAGAATCCTGGTCTTCGATGCTATCAATGACGGCTTCGTCGAGTTCGTTTGTTGCGTAGATTTCACAATCTGGAAAACCTGCGGCATCAAGGCATTTCTTCACTTCTGTTGATAAGTAGACCAAATCACCCGAGTCGATCCGAACTCCCAATGGCGAATGCCCCCTGCTCTTCAAAAATCTAAAAGTTTCGATCGCGTTCGGCAGTCCTGAATGGAGAGTATCGTAGGTGTCAATCAGCAGCAGGCAATTGTTTGGAAATGATTTTGCATAAGCCATAAACGCGGCGAGCTCACCACGATTCGGACCAAAATATTTCTCCTCCTTATCGGAAGGACTCAAAAACGATTGGATGAATGAATGCGCAATGGTTCCCACAGGTGGAATATTCCATTGTTTCGCAGCAAGAACATTTGATGTTCCATCGAAGCCTCCCAAATAACTCGATCGCGTCGCCGTCATAGCACCGTCGGGCCCTTGGGCTCGTCTTAAGCCAAACTCAACGAGTTTACGGTTTTTGGCAGCCATTCGAATGCGGCGTGCATTTGTGGCGATGAGAGTTGCAAAGTTAAGCGAATTCAAAATGATGCTCTCTAAAAGTTGAGCCTCGAGGATGGGTCCCCTCACCTGCAAGACGGGTGTGCGCGGGAAAACAAGGGAACCTTCAGGCATTGCAAGAATCTCAATATTCTTGAGAGATAAATTTTTAAGAATCGAAAAAAAATTGTCATAGCCCGTCGGATCATCATGAGGGCTGAAAAAGGGCAGTTTCCGCAAATAGTCAATTTCGTCGTCTGTGAACTTAAAATTTTCAAGCGCGTCGCGAATGCGATCGTGTCCCGCGAGAACAGCGTATTCGCCATTAAACGGACAGCGTCTGAAAAAAAATTCAAAAGTCGCAGACTTTTCTGCCATTCCTGCATCGACGTATGCTTTGGCCATCGTCAGCTGGTAAAGGTCAGTAAAGAGTGGCGATCTTAAATTCAACAACTATCCTTTCGTTGCGGCGACGGCTCCTGCTTCGTAAACAATTTGCAATTTTGTATCCGATCGTGAAGTTGGCCAAACTTCTGAAAGATTTTCGGAAGTTGAAATTGTTATCTCGGCCGCTGAACAAAAGTTCTTAATAATAGGTGAGAACTTATTCAGAGCAACTACGCCCTTTTCATCGCTTTGAATATTGATCGATTTTGCTGGAACTTTGAATCCGATTTGACGTTGCGATTTTCCCTGACGAATCGCTGAAATCACAGCGATTAGATACTCGGAGTCTCCCTGCGCTTCGGATTCTGCAGAGATCATTGATTTTGGATTTTCGGTGCTCAATGCGTGGATGCTCTCTGCTTTTTCAAATTGAGCAAAATAAATCTGATAAATTTCTTCTGTGATATGTGGCGCGTAAGGAGCATAGAGCTTCAGAGTGATGAGAAGCACATCGTAGATAGTCTGCATGGAGCTTAACTTTTCTTCTTCATTTGCGGCTGCCAAACGACATTTCACAAATTCAATATAATTGTCGCAGAGAGAAATCCAAAAAAACTTATCCAGCTCAACTTTGGCTAGATGAGATTCATAGTCGTCCATCGATCGAATATAGTGCTGGCAGATCTGTTTCAGGCTGCCACGAATCCAATGATCTTCTTGATTAACCGTCTTGTTTTGAGGCGATGGACTGAATCCTTCCAGTTGTAGCAGTGCAAAGCGACTTGCGTTCCAGAGTTTATTGAGAAACTTTGCTGCCTCTGTCATCCCATTTTCATCGAAGAGAATATCGATGCCCAGAGATGCTCCAGCAGCCCAAAGCCTGACAGCATCGGCTGAGTGCCGTTCCAAAATCTTCTCGGGTGCGTAGGTTTCGCCATCTTTAGATTTCGAAATTTTTGTTTTCTTCACAAATTCTTGACCTGCAATTTGCTGGCCATCAACAGCAGGTGCCGACGGCTTTTTTACGTGTCCACTAATCACGATCTCTTTCCATGGGACATGTCCAAAGTGCAGATAGGATTTTGCAATTGTATAAAAGGCCCACGTACGAATGATGTCGTGCGCTTGCGGTCTCATCGACATCGGAAGAAAATCCGCAGGGCGTTGGTTCTCAAGAGTAAAATTCGCGTTGATAAGCGGCGTGATCGAGCTTGTCGCCCACGTGTCAAGAACATCGCGATCCGGTATCCACTCGCCTGTCTTGCCAGCCGCAGGCGGCTGACATTCGGTCGGGTCAACGGGCAGATGTTTCGGATCTGAAATATAAACTTCAGTTTCGTCAGCTGAATACCATGCTGGAATGGGTACTCCAAATGCTCTCTGGCGAGAAATTGCCCAGTCCCAAGAAAGATTCTCGACCCAATTTTCGAAGCGATGTCGCATGAATTCTGGAAACCATTTGATCTTTCTGCCTTGGGCCAAGAGATTTTCTTTCTGTTCGCAAACTTTGATAAACCATTGAGGCTGTAATAAAAATTCTACAGGTGTTCCGCAGCGCTCATGTGTGTTGACGACGCGTTCTTCTGCAGAAATCGGAACCGATTTGAGAACGAGATTTTTTTCTGCAAGAATCTCAACAATTTTCTTTTTTGCTTCTGCAATTGACAGATTTTCAAGAGGACCACAGAGGGCAGTCATTTTTCCGGTTTTTGTAATCGCTTCACGTAAGGGAAGCTTATGCTTTCTCCACCAAAAAATATCTGTGGTGTCTCCAAATGTACAACACATGACCGCGCCGGTTCCTTTGGTCATCATTGCTTTTTCATCTGCCAAAATTGCTACTTCATGATCAAAAAATGGAACGCGTGCCATTTTTCCAATCGAGGATTGGAAACGCTCATCTTCCGGGTGAACAAAGAGCGCGACACAGGCGGCGAGCAGTTCGGGTCGGGTCGTTGCAATAACGATCGGATCTTGATTGGCGACAGAAAACGGCAAGTGATAATAGGTGCCGGCGAGTGGTTGGTCTTCAATTTCAGCTTGAGCAAACGATGTAACGCATTTGGTGCACCAGAGAGCGGGTTCTTTTCGACGTTCCAAAAAGCCCTTTTTATGAAGATCAACGAAGGACCATTGCGAAATTTTTTGACTTGAAGAGCTGATCGTTGAGTAGGACGACTCAAAGTCGCATGAAAATCCTAGTTTTTTCCAGAGGCCGCTATAAAGCCCGGAATATTTTTTTCCGGTTTCCAGACAGAGTTCTCGAAATTTTCTTCGATCTGTTTGGTGAGCTCGAAGGCCAGACTCCTTCTCTGTCAAAAGCTCGGTCGGAAGCCCGTTATCATCGTAGCCAAATGGATAATACACGTTAAAGCCACGCATTCGACGATATCTCGAAATGATTTCGGTATGTGTATAGCTGAAGACGTGCCCAATATGGAGGCGTCCCGAAATTGTGGGCGGCGGTGTATCGATCGAGAATACAGGATGGGGCGAGTTCGGCCTGAAGGAGTAATGGCCGTCCTTATACCATTTATCCTGCCATTTACTTTCAACTGTTTTGGGCTCATAGCGTTTCGGAAAGGTTTCGTCGATCGACATCCGGCTAATCTGGCTCTTTTTCGAAAGAATTTCAATGAGCAGCATTGATCAACGGATGAAGTCCTGCTTTAGTCTTAAGGATCTATCGGGGACGCTTAGCTCAGCTGGTAGAGCATCGCCCTTACAAGGCGAGGGTCGTAGGTTCGATCCCTACAGCGTCCACCAGTTTTAGGGCTCTCCTCCAAAAGAAGGGGCAGGACTCTTCTTTGCAAACGAAAGGCAACAGATTGAAAGTGCAATCAATCAATTAATCCAACTCTATAAGACTAGACGTTCATCGGATACATCTTGGTTTGAATTTTATTTTATTTTTGATCACACGCGATTCCTTTTTATCCTCGATGAGCGTGTTGTCGTGACAACGCTTCCCATAAGGTGGAATGGAAGGATGATCGTGTAAATTTCCACGAGGTCAAATCGGCCTACAAACCAAAAAATACCGCATTTCAGGGCGAAATCATTAAATAGCGGGATTTAAAAGCATTTCGAGCGGATTTGAGGA
>CAZVFP010000003.1:0-69845 GCA_964626465.1 uncultured Bacteriovoracaceae bacterium
GTGGATTGTGGGCGTGGCCAGAATTGGGGAGGGAGCGGCCAGAGTCGTGCGGTTCTGTCGTCAGAGCCAGTAAGGATGTGTTGGCCATTGGGAGAAAAAGCGACGGATGTTATCCATCCGTTGTGGCCCTGGAACGTCCTCAGTGCTTCGCCGGTTTCAATACTCCAGAGTCGCGCTTTTTTGTCGTGTGCGCCTGTGAGGATGAGCGTCCCGTTAGGAGAAAAGGCGACGGACGTGACCAAACCGTAGGGGTTTCGAAATATCCCTCCGCTCGTGTAATTTTTGAAATTGCTGAGTCTGGCAGTCTTATCATAAGAGCCCGTGAGGATGTAGTTGCCATCCGGAGAAAACGCGACAGATGTGACGCGCTCAGCATGGCCCATGAACCTATGGAGTTCTTGACCCGTTCCGATGCGCGAGAGTACGGCGGTGCGGTCGATAGAGCCAGTAAGGATATGTTTGCCATCGGGAGAAAAGGCAGCCGACAAGATCGACTCGCTGTGGCTCAATAACCTGCCGACTTCTTTGCGCGTTTCCAGTTCTATGAGAACTGCGTTTCCATTTCTCAAGCCCGCCAGGATCAACTTGGCATCAGGAGAAATGGAGCTGAAATTGGTCAGATATTCAAAGAGATTCGGCCGATTGAGTAGTTTGCCAGTTGCGGCATCCCAGAGTATGGGGCCAAAGACGGAGATGGTGAAGATGGAGCTGGCGTCAGAAGAAAAAACGACAGACGTGACAGGTGAGTCAAAGTACTTAAATATTCTGACTTTCTCGCCAGTCCCGCTGTTCCACAACGTTGCGCTGCCGTCATGCGAGCCTGTGACGAAGTATTTTCCATCAGGAGAAAAGGCGACGGAGGTAATTTCGGATCCAGCGTTAAAAACTTTGACGTCTGGAATCTCTGTAGTCTGTTCGATTAATTTCCGAGCGATCGTTTGAGAAGTCTCTCGCGCTGCGAGAATCGTCTGCAGCGCAGCTGTGAGGTCAGTGATGAGCTGTGATTGCTCAGCAGGCGGAAGATCCCTGGCGAATTTTTGGAAGAGAGCGATGGCTTGAGCATGTGAATTCAGATCAGCGCCGGAATTCCAATTGATTTGAGCAGCAAGAGGATCGCGAAGAAATTCTCGCAGTCGATCGGAATCGATTTGAGAATCACGGAAGAATTTAACCATTCCCTCAATGAGTGCGGCTCGAATTTCATTCTGCCCGCCGAGACTTTGTAAAGCTGGGGCGCAGAAAATGCTTGGGCCTGAGGCCGGTGGTGGGCCTGAATCATGTGGTGGAGCGAGGCGCGAGCCTTCGTGTGCGGCGATATTCCCAGCGGCCATGGCGGCAGCCGTGATGAAGAGAGCGAAGAAATATGAGCGGGCGGAGGTCATGGTCCGAAGATTTTCCGTATCCATTTTTGTAACGTGAGCAAGATCCTCATATTGTCAGACGATGGGTGCATTAAAAATTCCTCGGATGGAGTCGGAGCCTGAACCTGGGGCAATTTTGATGGCCAGAATTGGGGAGAGAGCGGCCAGAGCCTTGCGATTCCGTCCCATGACCCCGTGAGAATATGTCTGCCGTCAGGAGAAAAAGCAACGGATTTGACGGCGTTGGCGTGTTCTTCGAATTGCAAGAGTTCTGCGCCCGTTTTAGAATCCCAAAGTCGCTCGGTGTGGTCGTCAGAGCTTGTGATGATGTATCTGCTATCTGGAGAGAAAGCGGCAGAGTTGATCTCTTTACTATGGCCTTTCAGCGTACAGACTTCTTTGCTGGTTCTTATATCCCAAATCATTCCATCCCCTTCCTCAAAGCCTGTGAATACGAATTTCCCGTTGGGAGAAAATGCGACGACTGAAACCCTGGCCCCTGGAGAGCTGAAGCGATTGATTTCTTGACCATTCGTATTCCAAAGCCGCGCGGTAAAATCTAGAGAGCCTGTGAGAAGATAGTTCCCGTCAGGAGAAAAGGCCACAGATGTGACAGCATTAAGGTGGCCCTTCAATCGCCTGCATTTTATTTCATTATCGACATGCCAGAGTCGCGCCGTTTCATCCCAGGAGCTAGTCAGGATGAATTTGCCATCGGGAGAAAACGCGACGTCAGAAATCCACTCATTGTGGCCCTGGAATCTCTGAAGTTGTTTTCCAGTTTGAGAATCCCAAAGCCGTGCTGTCATGTCCCAACACCCTGTCACAATTTGAGTGCCGTTAGGAGAAAATGCCACTGATGAGATTGATGAGTCGAATCTAGAACGAACGTGATACCTCTGGATTTCTTTGGCTGTCGCAATATCCCAGAGCCTTGCGATACCATCGGAAGAACCTGTCAGAATATGCCTTCCATCAGGCGAAATGGCGACGGAGTTGATAGAAGATCCAGTATCAAACTCTATGAAGAGAGGAATCTCTTTCGTTCGGTCAAGCGATTCTCGAGCAATGATTCGAGAAGCCTCTCGCTCTGCGAGGATCGCTTGCAGCGCAGCCGTGAGTTCAATGATGAGCTGTGATTGTTCAGCAGGCTGAAGATCTCTGGCGAAAGTTTGAAAGAGAGTGATAGCTTGAGCGTGTGAATTCAGATCGGCGCCGGAATTCCAATTGATTTGAGCAGCAAGGGGATCGCGAAGAAATTCTCTCAATCGGTCGGAATCGATTTGAGAATCACGAAAAAGTTTAACCATTCCTTCAATCAGTGCGGCTCGAATTTTATGCGGAGTTCCGAGAGCGTCTAAGGTTGAAGCGCAGAGAGCCGATGGGAGTGATGCCGTTGGTGGGCCTGAGTCACGTTGCGGAAATGACGGCGAGCCTTCGTGTGCTGCGATATTTCGTGAGGCCATGGCGGCAGCGATGACGAGAGCGAAGAAATATGAGCGAGCGGAGGTCATGGTGCAGCAGCCTTTGTAGATTGTGCGCAAGGCCAGAATTGGGGAGGGAGCGGCCAAAGTCGCGCGGTTCCATCACGAGAGCCCGTGAGGATGGATTTGCCATCGGGAGAAAATGCGGAGGTTACCACGCAGTTGTTGTGTCCCCGAAATGTCTGTAGTTCTCTACCAGTTTCGGTATTCCAAAGTCGTGCAGTTCCGTCGAATGAGCCTGTGAGGACTATCGTGTCATCAGGAGAAAAAGCGACGGTTCTGATGTGGCCTTGTTCCTCGAAGGTTTTAAGTTTTTGAGCTTCCTGAATGCCCCAGAGTTCAGCGGTTGAACTGCCGGGGGAGACTTTTATAACCTGTCTGCTATTGTGAGAAATGGCGATGACGATGTTCTTGTTCATCGGCCAACAGAATGATTGGCGCTCTTTGGCCGTCTGAATAACCCAGACTTTTGCCCCCTGGTCTTCTGAGTGCGTAAGAATATGTCTGCCATCGGGAAAAAATTTGACCGACGTGATCGGCCCGGAGTGGCCACGGAAAGTTTTGTATACCAGGCCTGTTTGAGCTTCCCAAAGTGAGGCCGTGTACTCCTTTGAACCCGTCAGGATCAATTTTCCATCGGGAGAAAAAGCAACATCGTTGGCCCATCGTCTGTAATCATCCCGGGCAGGGCGAAATGCCCGGCCAGTATGGATGCACCACTGTTTTGCCGTGCCGTTGCCATGGACGGTAAGGATCTGTTCACCACTAGAAGAAAAGGCGACTGAAACGATTTCAGACATTGTTTCCTGGAAGGTTCGAAGTTCTTTGTTTGTTTGAGCATCCCAGAGTCTGATCGTGCCTCTCCCCGAAACAGCGACGACTAGTTTTCCATCTTGCGAAAAGGCGACATAGTTAATGGGCAATCCCGCATTAAACACTTTGACGAGAGGGATTTCGGCTGTTTGTTCAAGCGATTCTCGGGCGATCGTTTGAGAGGTCTCTCGCTCTGCGAGAATCGCTTGCAGCGCAGCTGTGAGTTCAGTGATGAAATGTGATTGCTCAGCAGATGGAAGATTTCTGGCGAAAGTTTGAAAGAGAGCGATAGCTTGAGCGTGTGAATTCAGATCAGCGCCGGAATTCCAATTGATTTGAGCAGCAAGAGGATCGCGAAGAAATTCTCGCAGTCGATCGGAATCGATTTGAGAATCACGGAAGAATTTAACCATTCCATCAATCAGTGCGGCTCGAATTTGCGGCTGGTTAGCGAGCGATCGTAAAGCTGGGGCGCAGACAATGCTTGGGCGGCTTGATGCCGTTGGTGGGCCTGAGTCACGTTGCGGAAATGACGGCGAGCCTTCATGTGCCGCGGTATTCCGCGAGCTCATTGCGGCAGCCGTGATGACGAGAGCGAAGAAATAGAGCCGAGCGGAGGTCATGGTGCGGTGGACTCCGTGGATTGTGAAATAGAGTTCGATCTCATTGTGTCATTCATTCATTTCGTCCAGCATGTGTTTTAGCTCTGCGAACGCCAAATTTCTTAACCCTTGATTAGATGAAGCTTCTTGCCACGCGTCCTTCCAGGCTTGCGTTGATAGCAGAATATTCATAAACAGTTCTCTCTCCTGCAGAGAAGACACCTTATAGAGTTCCTTGAGGGATCCTCGAAGCACTTTTATAGACCACAGCGATGGTGAGTAGTCTTCTTGAGCCGCCGTAGTAGAAGCCAATCCAGTTTCAAACTCTTTTGCCATCATGCGAAATCGAGAGAGTTCATTTAGACCGCTTCCCTGCGCTGCCACCGAACGCGCCAAATGTTGACCAGAGATAGAAACGTTTTGTAGGTCTCGAGCTATCACAGGATAAGCTGTCGCCCATTTTTGATTTGTCCAGAAAGAATCGAGCACTGGATCTGGTGTAGAAGCCGCGGCTATCGCTTGTTTAATGTCATCGTCTGTCCATTCTTGGTAAACTGTATTGTCGGTGCCGATCTGTCGTTTATCGACCAAGTCGATAAAGTGCATATTGGTTGCTCCGATGGCTCCGAATGCAAGGGTCACTGAGGTTCCAAGACTCTGCACGGCCTGAAATTTTTCTTTAACTGTCGGAACATCCAACTCAAATCCACCGTCACTGAGCATCGCAACGGTCAGTCGCTCAAAGCCGGAGTCACCTGTTAATAGATCTGAGGCAACTTTGACAAGCGCCTCAGTTCCCTCGGTTCCTTCGCTCTGATTTCTTGTCACCGCGCTCATGGATGCAATGAATTGCATAGCCTCGTCGACCGTCGAAATTCTAATATAATCGTGTTGTTTGGATCCAAAAGGTAAGAGCCAAACCTCGTTCACTAAATTTTTATCTTTATCAACTTCCGATAAACATCGATCAACATAAGAACGAATGAGTTCAGTTTGAAATTGAGCCCGAGCCCCGCTCATTGAAGCAGAGATATCAAAAATGATGACTACTTTCTTTTTTGGCTGAACTTTTTGTGTTCCACCAAAGACTTGACGACGCGTGGTGTGGGTCAATCTGTATAAATCCCCTCGTACAAAAGCCGTTTGCCATGGCAATCCAGGGTTTCGATTTCGAGCACGCGGTAACTCATCGATTCTTTGCACTGTCACTCTCGATTGACGACCTGGGTGAAAAAGAGGTGTTTCAAGGGATGTCCGCACGAGTCGTTGCACGGGGATTTCACTTGGGAGAACCAGCCATTCTGTGCGTAGCATGCTTGCTAAACGAAAATCAGCTAGTTGACCATCAAGAACAGCCTTTCCAAGTGCATAGGTTTGGTCATTGTTTCCCAATTCCTCTTCAATCTTAAATCGACTACGTAGGATGGCCTTGGAGAATCTGCCAGGAAGATGGTCCATCAAATCCGTTGCGGCAAGGATCAAGTTTGATTTTTCGTGGGCCAGAGTCAGAAAACTTTTTTTAAGTTGAGCGAGTTTTTGAAGAGGTTCCTGCATACGGTTTTTCTCTTCTGGACAATATTTTACTGTGACCGCAATTTCACGCTCCACATGTTCAACTTGTTTGTAAAAATTGTTTGGCGACAATTTGTCATAGTGCAAAGCCATCTGATTCAGTTGTTCAGAGATCGTCGCGTTATTGTTGTCAAAGAATTCGATCAGTTCTTTTAAAGGAAATGCAGCGCCCTTGAGCTCAGGAATATTGATACCTCCAGTGAGTTGAATAATTCTCAGTACGGCGGTAAGTCGCTTGGCCTTTGTTCGCGACTTAAGTGTTGGATCCAATGCCCATTTGAGGCCCGATCCAAAAATCAACTTGGTCGCGAGATTATCAGATTTTTCTGGCTCCCAGATGGAACGATGACCCGCAAGCTTTCGATCTAGTTCTGCATTAAACATGGAGGTCTCGGCAGAGGATTCAGCTTCTGGATGAGCGGGGGCGGGAGTCTGCGCCCCTTGTTTTTCATCTACTTTGGAGTGTTGCTTCTCGCTGAGTCGTTTCAGGATCTCCGCTAATTTCGACCGATCCCTTCCATGCTGTTGTTCAATCAATTCAGTGAGGCTTAAAAATTCAGATTTTTCGGCTGTGCCGCTACTTTTTGTTTTGTCTTCTGCAGAACCTTCGCCACCACGGTCCCACGGGTTTGGCGTATTGGACGGAATATCCAGATCTCTTTCGAGTTTTTTGGGAGTTCCATCCACGGGAAGCCAGGCATATTCATCGGCGCTCACCTGTGCAAATACCTCGACCCATGCGTGGGGAATTCCTGGCATATAGAGACCAGAGCTCGCAATTTGAGGACCCTGCGCATTTGAGTGATAGCCCCCAACAACTCGAGCCGCGATCTGAAACTCTGATCTCAGAACGAGGGCTACGGCTTCAGCGCTTGCATTGCACTGAAATCTTTTTGACGCTAAAAGTTTAAGACAAGTTTCTCGTTTCGGATCAATGGCGTAAAGGGTGCCAGACAGGTCGTTTCGATTCATGAATTCTGTCAGCGTTAGAGCTATTCGATAGGCCTCATTGACACCTGAAAAAACTCCGCGCTTTCTTGCCTTCTGAATTTCTTGAATTCCGTCAGAGAGCCACTGTGGCCATTGAATAGTTCCAGGCGGCGGAGCTGTTAAATAGAAACTCTGCTCTTGCTGGCTGAGGGGCCTCTTAAGATTCAATTCAGGAATGAGTGGGATCTGCACGATACGCTGGGACGACCGAATATAATAAGTGCCAAGTGTATTGACGATGAGTTCAGAGGTTTCATTCTTGAAAGTTTCTGGGATGAATCCCTCGGGCACTTGCAGGGGGAGCCAACCGGTGTCTCCAAATGTATCGAAGTGCATTTGAATGGCATGTCTTGCACCTCCCACTTCGAGGCGCCTCGACGGGGGTAGCTCGATTGCACGGGGGCCTTCGTCAATGCTCACGACGCCGTATATCCTCTCGCGCCAATAGTGAATGCCTGGTCGATTGACCCAACTCGCAAGGAATGGCTGACCTTTTCCTAGAAGTTTTTGAATGTCATGATTTTCGATAGAAAACGAATCGCCTAAAGGAGGGGCCCGTCCAACAATGGGCGGCTCATCCTCCGGGGCGACCTTGGGTTCCTCAATGGCCTGCTCCTTGGGGGTCTGTTCGGATGCGCCACTTAAAAGTGAATATTTCAAATATCGAAGCGTGTAGATTTTGGCCCACGCTTTAAAATCGCCTAGCAACGTTAAACCACGAGCATGATGGTTGCCCTCAGCCGCTTCAACCTGAGTCAGAATATTTTCGGTATCCGCTTCAGAAAAATTTCCGTTACGTATTCGAAATTCAGTTCGAACGACTGTGAGAAGTGGAAATGCTCGGTCAAGCTCTTCGTCCGTTTGCACAACTTTTTGTAAATCGACAGCAGAGTAATAGGGGTCGCGCCCGGCGTTGATCCTGAGCTGCTCTTCCAAGGTCTGAATTCTTTCGAGCAATCCGGCTTTAGTATTCGCAACTTTTGCGATTTTAACTCCGCAATCGCCAGGCGACCGGTCGGCCGAAACTGTTTGAAACGAGATCTCGACAAATACTACGGCGATGTAGATCCAGCTTTTGATGGATAGATATCGCCAAAAATGATTTGTCAGAAACCTGTGCATTTGT
Organism: uncultured Bacteriovoracaceae bacterium; assembly: GCA_964626465.1. GTDB lineage: Bacteria > Bdellovibrionota > UBA2394 > UBA2394 > UBA2394 > CAZRCG01. Next base: position 7,949 of record CAZVFP010000003.1, read on the forward strand.
GCATGTCCACATTCTAAGGAGCTGACGAAGCGGCCCGCTGTGCTGCCAAAACAACTTCTTCGGGAGTCGGATTTGCCGTGGCGGGAGTCTGCCCCAAAAGTTTCTTCAAAAGGTCCAGCAATACGGCGGATTGGTCAGCCACTTGCCTGGCTTGCCCGGCTGACTTCGCAATCTCAGTTTTTAATATAGTAGCGAAAGTTCTCTGGATGATTTGAATTTGTCGCAATCCGATCGAGGTGGGGTCGCTGGCGTTTGGATCCAGCTGACCGTCAAAGACATTAGTGAAAATAATACCGTGATCTCCGGTTGGCGTGACAGTTCCTGGAGTCGTTGTGGTGAAGAGTTGGTAGAGTCGGTAAAGGCTATCAGCTTCGTAGAGCATCCCTGTGGGAGATCCCATGAATTTAGCCAGATCTTCTATGGGCACACTGGATTCGTCTAATGACAGCAAGTCCAGAAATAGACTTGCTGCAATCACCGGAAATGCGAGATCGAATACTGTCTTATTGTTCACAAGAGATGGCGGAACGAATGGTAGACTTGAGTTTGGGTCCATTTTCCCTTTTTCACCATTCAGAGCCTGTCGATAGTTGATGAAAAAGTCGGCCAAAGTATTAACCGCTGAACTGGTTGGTTTTATCGAGAAATTTTCTGGCTTACGATCTTTCCCAAAGATCAGATTTCCCAGCCAGAAGGTGTTTACGGCCGGTATCTTCCCATTGTTTAAATGGGCACTCGTTTCAATACCCCCCGACAATCTGAGGCGGGCGACCAGCGACGCCAAGTCAGCTGGAAAATCCCATGTGACGGTTTGCAAATTGAAGCGATTGAGAAAGGCAAGACCCGCTGCAGTTGCGAGTCCGGCCTCTGTCATGATTTTTCCAATGAACTCTGGTGCCAGTGTATTCGCTGTTGCGATTGCGGAAGCGAGTGGAACTTTATACGATCGACCGCCGAGTGGAATCTGCCGTTCGGCGAGTAGAGAAAATAGGCTGCTAAATGCTCCGGGTCCGGCTTTATCCAGCTCATCGAACAAAATCACTGGCGCAAGCATCGCTTCAGTGAATCGAGGGCTGTCGTCGAGCCCCATATATCCGAATAATTGGTAGTCTCCAGTAGAAGGATTCATGTCAACGCGGACAAAAGTTTGGTGAGTGTTGCCGTGTGAGTCAGCGAAAGAATGATCATAAACCTTTCCTGTAACGGTTGATTTTCCACTCGATGACGGACCCATCACCAGGACATTCGCTTGAATCATCGCCCCGATATCGAGCGTTCGAACGAGTCGAGCTGTTCCCGGCCATCGCATTTCAAGAACTCGGTTTCTTTCGCGAAAGGCGTCTCGTTGAGCGCGGAGCTGGGTGATAACATCTGGATCTTCCCAAGTCGCGCGTCTATCGTTTTTTATTCCTGCACTGCTATATGCCTCGACGGCGGTGATGGCTTCTCTGAGCTCCTGAGGTCCAATGACGAGTTCTGCGATTTGACTTTTACAGTCGGAGGCTGCTGTCAATTCAAGAACACTGAAAGTGATGAGGTGAATGAGGATCGCGGTGATCGTGATCAACAATCTTGATATCTTCAAATGGAGAATGGTTTTATTCATTTGATCAATTCCTTCAGGTACTTCGGTTGTGGCCCAAGTTTAAGCTCTGGCTTTGTTTCGTGTCGCTCTCGCGGGCTGACCATTAGCACAGATCCATTAGATTTAAACTAGTCAAAACAAGGCTTTCCACCGTTCGCACTCGGCTTGATCTTTGCGCCCGTATCGGGTGGTCAATAAAATTCTAAGGGCTTGAAATGACAGGGAGATTTGCCCCCAGCCCGAATTAAATAGGCAGGGTGGAGTGAAGAATATCTAAAAAAATAAATTTTGTCTGGGTGAGGTCGGTGACTAATCTCTCTTTACATTCTTGGAGTATGGAAGAATTTTAAAGACAACATAGGTTTCTTCTAAAATGCTTATCCAGCGTTTGATGGTCTTGTCGTCGGATTGAAGATCTTCTTTGAGCGAGTTGTAGCTTAGAAGCGATCCAACTCGTCCCGGGGGGGGACCTGTTCATAGTCCGCGATTGACTGCTCTCGTTAAGTTTGCGACTGATAGCAAGGTGAAGAGGAGAGGTGGGATTGGGATTTCTTTAGTTTTTTTTCTGTGTCTGCTCGCGCCGGCAGTATTTGGAAGTCGCAGTCCGCAAAGAACCTGTGCTGATGTTTTGAGGTTTGATCTTCCGCTGGTCCGTACGCCAACTTCGTATTTTAACCGGATGGCTTGGATTAACATTGAAACGACAGATCTTGATCCGGCGAATTCGTTCCCGCTGGAAATCGCGGTCATCGTGACTGACGAAAATCTTGAACCAATTGGTGAGTTGACAAGAGTCATTTATCAGCCCGCAGAAAATCTCGCGCGAATTTCAGACTTTGCAAGAGAGATGCACACAGAAAATGGGCTGCTGAACGAAGTTTCAGGTGGAAAAAGCACTTCAGAAGTTGAGCACGATCTTTTGGCATTTTTGGATTCGTATCATTGGTCAAAGTCGGGTGGCATTCCACGAATCAAAGTTGCCGGAACAAATCCATCTTTTGATGTCGCATGGATTCAAAAATTTTTTCCGAAACTTTATCCAAAGCTTGACCATCATTTGTTTGACGTGATTCCACTTCGCGAAGCATTTCAGCTGATCACGCGATATAAAGCAGATCGAAGCTTTGGAAGGCGAGCTATTGACGAAGTGCGACTATCGATTGCTGAATGGCAGACGATGCGAAATCTTCTCGGATCTCCTCAGAATGTTCGCGAGGCTGCCTGGCTACGAGCTCGCGAGCAAAACACCTATCAAGATGGGCAAACGAGAAATTATTATGATGCGACGGTTGATCGATACGATAGAAAAACAAAAGCCCTCGATTTAACAGGTATTCAGAATGAATTTTTGGCCTTGTTACCCGATCCAAAGACTCGGCCGGTTCGAATCTTGAGCGCGGGCTGTGGCCCTGCAAATCGAGATGAAGTTCGGTTTCTAAAAGCTGGATTTCAGGTGGATGCTTACGATGCTTCGGGTCAGATGATCGCCAAGGCCAAAGAAAATATGGAGCCTCTCGGTGGAAAAGCTTGGCAGTCTTCGTTTATAGAATTTAGAAAACACGCGAGCGATCGCCAGGGCTATGATGGGATCTGGGCGATGTCTTCGCTTCTTCATGCGCACCTTGAAGATTTGCCTCAAATTTTAGAGGCTCATGTAGCAGCGCTTAATGTCGGTGGCGTTATGTTGATGAGTTTTCTTCATGGCGAAGGCGAAAGTTTTTCGGAAAATGCTTCCCCGCATTCAAGAAATAGAATTTGGACGAAGTTTACGGCTAAAAGCTTGCAAGATTTTTTGAAAGCTCATCTTCCAAATGTCGATATAGTTTTTTCAAGAGAAAGAGTCACGGGAGCTCAGGGCTTCGAAATTATCTGGACTGAAGCGGTGATCCGCCGAGTTAAATAAATTTTTGGATAGAGTAGTTTGAGCTTTACCGAGTAATTATCCCTTGCTAGTCCTCAGCCATGATGTTCATACGGTTTTTGATCGTTGTAGGTTTTATTAGTTCTTCAATCGCTTCTGTCAATGCTGCTTCGGGTGAGAGCTATCCAGATTTTATTCGACTACGAACCAACTTAACCGGTCAGATGCAGGCCTATACTGGCAAGACGCCCAGTGCCCATGAAATTTCGGTTCTCCTGAAAATATTTTATGATGGGTTTTATAAACTTCAAACGGACCACCCGGACTCTTTCAAGGCAGATAACTATTTTAAAATATCTTCTGACGATGAAAAGTTAGAGCGCTTCGACGTAGACGGATTCGTCAATCTTTCAAAACTTGTTGAGAAAGAGAAATCTGGCGCTGTCGTGGAGGAAAGAGCTCTTATTCTTCTGGATAAGCTTCTGACAGCATTGCAAAATGAAGAAACACTTCAGTCGTATTTCTATCGTTCTGATCTTGCATACTCTTGTGAGGAAGAAGCGAAATTTCGGCGGAGTGGTCAGCATCTGAGAGCCACGTGGAGTGAGCTGAAAGGTGTGCCGTCTGTGCTTGGTATGATATGCAGGGGTACCCCGATTAATATTGGAAAATCTATTATTCATTGGACGGTTATTCAAGGCTATGTTCGTCAACTTCATAAAGCGGTAGCTCTTTATTCAGAGTACGAGAAAAAAGAGCTGACTCTTTCACAATTAGACGAAGCTGTTTTCGAATTATTGAACGCTCGGTGAGAATATTATTGAAATCGCCTCGCTGCCGCAGACTTGGTCTAACCCACAGTAATTATCATTACTAAAGATGTATGAGGCTTCTTCTGGAATTCGATCATTTAATGAATTTACAGACGAGCTGAAGTCATTTTAGAGTTCTCGAATAATGTGCCTCCGTGGCGGAATTGGTAGACGCACAGGACTTAAAATCCTGGGGCTCGAAAGGGCCGTGCCCGTTCAATTCGGGCCGGAGGCACCAATTGTCAAACTATTCGAACCATAATGCGTTAAAATTTTTGAGCCCTTCGGCTCCTGTAAAAATCCCAACTCCGATGCCACGCCGCCCCAAAAAATAAAACAGGGGAAAGCCAGATGTGGAACGATGAGTCTTTAAGCTATTATAGGAGGGTGTTCCCGAAGCTGGCGCGGGCGGTTTATTCAGTTCGAGTTCCAGTAGAAGAAGCAGTAAGAGCAAAACGTCTATTGAAAGAGAGAGATAAATCCGTCGGATGAATTCACGAATCGCAATTACGATGGCTCTTTGCGGGATTTATTTCGCAATGAGTTTTATCCCTAGTCCGATCGCATTTGCCGCTGATACTGGAATTTCATTTGGGATATTTCACGTTGGTCTTAGTCCCATTATTTCCGCATTTTTCTTGGTCGAACTCGCATCCCTTATCCCGCCACTAAATCATCTGAGAACAGGAGGGATCAAGGGACGACGCACTCTCAACAAACTCTCGCTTGGACTAGCAGTTATCCTCTGTCTTTTCTATTCGTATCAACTGATCGCGTTGATCGGTAACAATGAAGACCTGTTAGCTGGCGCATCTATGAATGGGGTTGAGAAGTTCACATTAATTCTGACCTTTTCAGCTGCAGCATTTGTAGTCTACGGCATCGCTCAAGCCATAACTCGATTTGGTTTTGGCAACGGACTTGTTTTATTTTTGGCTTTCGATGTTTGTCGGAGACAATCCCCTAGTTTTTTGAATTTAAGAAAGCAATACGATGTGTTTGCAAGCGATGCAATTAATGGAAGGCTTCTTTTTCTTGTCATGATCTTGGCTTTCCTTTGCTGGGCGCTTTTCTTCAAATCGCGGGAGTCCATCAAAATCGAAGATAAGAATTTAAAAAGGGAAATTGCACCGCCTTCATTCATTCTTCCTCAGAGCTTAGAAGCTTGGAGTCTTCCGTTCAGTGTCGTTACGTTATATCCAATGGTTTCTAAACTTTTTGGAATACCTGCACCGGATTTTATCGGAAGCAATGAGAGTGCAATCGCGACCTCAATTTGTGTGATCCCCTTGTCGATTCTCGGTTATCTCATTTTTTCTACACCAAAGGCCTGGCAAAGAGCGCTCCCATCAAATTATCAGATTGCGGATTCAGCCAAATATTCAAAAGACGCCATAAATTTAGTAGTGCTTACGACTATCGGTTTCTGTCTCTATTTAGCAGCAAGTCATTGGCCCATTGGCATTGGAAATCGCACCACTATTTTAACCACCCTGAATTACGCATTGATTGCCCTTGCTGCGACCATATTGGATTTACGCAATGAATACTCTTTTAGGTCCCATGTTTCTGGTGAAACCACGACTATCGTTGAACTTGATAATGGACACTATGCAGCCGCAGCTTCGGCATTGCTGAAGAGTGAGAATATCCCTCACTGTATACAAAGCCAAAACTTCAGATCTTTGTTTTTCTTCTTCAAACCCATCATAAAGATGCGTGTGATGGTGCCCACGCCTCAAGTGAAGCAAGCCGAAATTGTTTTGAGGCTATCTGAAATAAAGCGAATTTAAGCTTTCAAAACTTTTTAATTAGTCGACCCCGACAGAAAAGTTTTACTAAGTGAAGTCTAGTAACTGATGTGGAAAGAGCCTGATGTGCAACTTGCAAACGTGTAACCAACAACAGCCACAGTAGAAGAACCAATCGCATCTTGAATGGTGCCCCGCATTGCACAGGACTTAAAATCCTGGGGCTCGAAAGGGCCGTGCCCGTTCGTCCAGCCGAAGGCTGGCCAATGGCCAGCGGGCCGGAGGCACCATTATCCTTTTCTCAATATTTTCTTCAGGACGACAGCGCAGCGCTTTTTTGGCTTTGTTCAAGCTTCAATACGGTCTGATAGACGTCTTCGATTACATATGACGGAGTTGACGTTCCAGCAGTGATGCCAACATGTTCGATGCCCTCAAACCATTCGGGGCGAACTTCGGAACTATTCTCAATATGGTGAGCAGGAAGACCTTTGTCGTCACAGACCTTTTTCAATTTCTTCGTATTGCTCGAGTTGTAGCCGCCAATCACAATCATCATGTCAACTTCGTTCGAGAGCTTCTCAACAGCAATTTGGCGATCTTTCGTTGGTTTGCATACGGTATCAACAAATTTCACGTCTTTAGGGGTGCCATCAGGATTTTTCAAATCTTTTAATTTTTCGACTAAGGCTAGAACGGTCTTGATCTGGTTTGTTGTCTGTGACACGACGCCAATCTTTGTTTTATCTGCAATTTTCTGAAAATCATTTTCATCCGCAATGACAGCGTATTCTTTCAAGTCCGTGACGATGCCGCGCACTTCAACATGACTGGCTTGTCCGATGACTACCGGAAAATATCCATCGGCCACAAGTCGGCTGACGGATTTGTGAACCTTCATGACGAGCGGGCATGTTGCATCATAGACCGTGAAATCGCGTTCCTTCGCTCGATTGAGAACGCTTTGCGCAGCGCCATGGGCCGTGATCATCACGTTCGGCGTTTTAATGTCTGCTTCAATGGAGTCGACAATTTCGACTCCATTATTTCGCAGTCGATCCACTGTCTGTGGATTGTGCACAAGCTGTCCAATAATGGTGAGATTGCCCTTAAATTTCGGATCCATCGCTTCTTCGATGGCGTCATCAACTCCAAAACAGGTTCCCAAAGAATCAGCGAGCGTTACTTTCATGCAGAACTCCTCACTCTGGTTTTAGGACGATTTCTTGCCTCTTGACCAGCTTTCAATGCGATCAATCCGTTTTTGTTGCAAAGACCGGTCAAGGGGCATTCTGAGCAATTTGGCTTTCTTGCAAGACAGATTTTGCGACCGTGATGGATTAACCAATGAGGAAGAAGAACCCAATATTTTTCGGGGATTTTGAGATTGAGGTCCTGCTCGACTTTTTCTGGAGTCTTTTGATGAGTGAGGCCGAGTCGAAACGTGATGCGCTTAACATGTGTATCTACAACTACGCCGGCGGGTTTGTGAAAAGCATTTCCGAGAATCACATTCGCAGTTTTTCGGCCCACTCCAGGCAGTTTCACCAAAGCTTCAATTGTATCGGGAATTTTTCCACCATATTCCTTCGTCAGTATTTTGCAGGCTTCACGAATATTTTTTGCTTTGTTGCGATAGAAGCCAGTCGATTGAATGATTGCCTCAATTTCTTGTTGAGATGCATTTGCCATTTCTTGAGCGTCAGGGAACTGAGTAAACAATGATGGAGTGACCTTGTTCACTCGCGCGTCGGTGCACTGAGCGGATAGAATTGTGGCAATCATGAGCTCGAAGGGATTTCGAAACGTGAGGCTGCATTCTGCCTCCGGATATGATTTCTTGAGAATTTCAATTATTTTTGAAATTTTGGCGGAATGCATGAGGCCTGACTACTATATCCATCTAGACTCGGCCACAGATTTGGCTTAGAAATCCGGAGTATATGGCAAAAAAAACCAAGGAGTTACCCGACGATTTAGAGACGGCGCTCAAGTCGCTAGAAGAGACCGTAGGAAAATTGGAAGAACCAGAGCTTTCGCTTGAGGAGTCCATTGATCTTTTCGAATGGGGAACGAAGCTCTCGGATATTTGCTATTCTCGACTCAAAGAAGCCGAGAAAAAAGTGGAGCTGTTGGTAAAGAAGGTTCCCAATCCGGAATCTGTCGATGATTTCGAAGCTGTGGACTTTGAAAAGGAAGATGCATGAGCTCTGTAGGAATCGTTCAGGAACGATCTGCGTTGGGTTCAGTGTTTGAAAATCGGAGTACGGATGCATTTCAGGCATTTTTGATCTCGAGCCGCTTAGTCGTTGATTCTGCACTGAGAGAATGGTTTCAGAATTCTAACGAAAGAGTGATCGAAGCACTTCGATATAGTTTGTTGCTGCCCTCAAAACGTATTCGCCCGATTTATTGTTTAGAGACCTGCAGGGCTTTTACGGGTCGATATGAACTGGCGCTTCCTGCCGCGATGGCTTTAGAAATGGTGCATACCTATTCGCTGATTCATGATGATTTGCCTTGTATGGACAACGACGATCTGCGGCGAGGAAAGCCGACAAATCACAAAGTCTATGGTGAGGCGACAGCATTGCTTGCCGGGTCTGCGCTCTTGTCTGCCGCATTTGAAGTGCTGGCGAAATCTGGTGATGCAACCGCTGAAACGAGGATTGAGTGGATTAAAGAACTGGCCGACGCTTCGGGAGCTGCAGGGATGGTGCTTGGTCAGCAGTGGGATATGGATCCTGTTTCTTCTCCGACGCTTTCGGACTTGGCAAAGCTGCATAACAAAAAGACGGGTGCGCTGTTGGCGGCATCGGTTGTCATGGGTGCTCAAGCGGCCGGTCAGTCGACGCAAGTTATTGAAAAGCTTAGAGAATTTGCGCTCGATATGGGCATTGCTTTTCAGATTCGGGACGATGTTTTGGATGTCATCGGTGGCGTGGAGATTGGAAAACCAGTGCTGAGTGATGAGAAAAATTCGAAAGTAACCTACGTGAATTTGTTGGGTCTGGATGGAGCCAAGGCCGAAGCGAATCGCTATCTTCAATCCGCGCTTTCGAAATTACAATCGGTTCCATTTGTAAATTCTCATTATCTTGATGAATTAACCCGATTTGTTGTTGATCGTAAGGTTTAAAATCCCCATAGTTTCCAGACCTGGAGTGATTTATGGCTGAGAGAATATCATTACAAGAACTGCAGAGCCGCTATCCGTTGAGCACGTCTATTGGATCGCCAGACGATTTGAAAAAACTGTCTCCAGATGAATTGCCGAAATTGGCGGCCGAATATCGTGATTATCTCATCGAGATTTGTTCTCGAAATGGTGGGCATCTTGGACCCTCTCTGGGCGTTGTTGAGTTGACGATCGCATTGCATCGAGTTTTTGATTCTCCCAAGGACAAAATTGTCTGGGATATTGGGCACCAGTCTTATCCTCACAAATTGTTAACGGGACGCTTTGAGCGATTTCAGGGTTTGCGCCAAGAAGGTGGGGTTTCCGGATTCTGTCGTCGAACAGAAAGTGAGCACGATATTTTTGGCGCTGGTCACGCGGGTACGGCATTGTCTGCTGCCATTGGAATTGCGGAAGGCTACCGTCGGCGAAATGATCCGCATAAGGTTGTGGCGATCATCGGAGACGCTGGATTGACTGCCGGGATGGCCTATGAGGCGCTTCATCAAACCGTTGAGTATAAGAAGAATCTCATTGTCATTTTGAATGATAATGAAATGAGTATCTCGCCCAACGTGGGAGCCGTGAATGCTTTTCTTAGCCGCAAAATGACATCGCCATTTTTGAATCGCATGCATGACGAGCTCAAATCGGTGATTGCGGGCATTCCGTTGGTTGGTGAAGAAGTTGTTGAAGTTCTTTCTCGTGTGAAAAATTCTGTGAAAAATTTGGTGATCCCAACCGTGATTTTTGAGGGGTTTGGTTTCCGTTATATCGGTCCAATTGATGGCCATGATCTTCCGCTTCTCGAGGAGACTTTAGAGAATGTGAAGAAATTGAATGAGCCAGTCTTGATTCACACGATCACTGAAAAAGGCCGCGGTTATGCTCCAGCTCTTGCCGATAAGGTGACCTTTCACGGATGTGGGCCCTACGATCGAGAAACTGGCAAATTTCAAAAGGAAAAGCCTGGCACTCCGCCAGCTTTTACAAAAATCTTTGCCGAGACTCTTCTGGAGATGGCGAAAAAAGATCGCAATGTTGTTGCAATCACCGGCGCGATGCCAACAGGAACTGGGCTTTCTGTTTTTCAGAAGGAACTTCCTGAACAGCTATATGATGTTGGAATTGCCGAGCAGCATGCTGTGACTTTTGCTGGCGGCCTCGCTATCGAAGGCGTGAAGCCCTATGTCTCTATTTATTCGACTTTCATGCAGCGTGCTTATGACCAAATTTTGCATGATATCTGTATTCAGAATTTGAATGTAAAATTCTGTTTGGATCGCGCGGGTTTCGTGGGAGCCGATGGAGCCACTCACCACGGAAATTATGATATCGGATTTTTGCGAGGTATTCCGAACATGAGCCTGTGTTCACCACGTGATGAGCGTGAACTTCAGGAATTGCTGAAGGCTATGGATAAACACGAAGGGCCGAGTGCTATCCGCTATCCACGAGGAAGTGGAACCGGAGTGGCGACTTATTCGGAAATTGAAGAGATTCCGGATATCCGTTGGGGCAGCGGTGAAATCGTGTATTGGGGCGGCGCGCCGGCCTTGGAACAGGCTGAAAAGCCGCGTGCTTATCCGGTTGAGTGGATCGAGAGACTCGTTAAAAGCGGTAAAGCGAAGGTGGATATCGCCCTGATCGGATTCGGTAGTTCAGTTCGCTGGGCAATTGAGGCAGCGGAGAGATTGAAGGCTGAAAATATTTCGGCAATCGTCGTGAATGCGAGATTTGTAAAACCGTTGGACGCTGATTTACTTCGCAGAGTTGCTTTGCTTTGCCCACGATGGGTGATGTCCGAAGAGAATGTGCGAATGACGGGTTTCGGATCTGCAGTCTTAGAATTTTTGGAAAGAGAAAATTTAATGGCGCAGGTGCAAGTGCGAAGCTTGGCGATTCCCGATCGCTTTTATGAACAAGACACGCAGGTCGCACTTCAAATCGAGTCGGGAATTGATGCGGGAGCTATCTTCGCAGCATCTAAAGAACTGTTGGAGAGTGAGTCTTCGGTCGAAAAACCGGCAGAATCAGTTGCGTCGTCGGGTTTGGCTTAAAGATTCGGTTCTGTCTGAACCTTCATGTTTTGAAATGATTTTCATGCGAAGAATCTCTGCTTCAAGGCTTTCAATAATTGATGTGGCGGCGGCCTGAAGTTCTATCTGATCTGATTTGACATCAAGTTCTACGATAGAAGGCTTTTGAATGGGAGCTGTCTTCGCTGAAGGTTCATGAGCGCTGACAAAAATGAGACTGGCCATTAAATGCATCATATCGGGGCTTTCTTAGTCGATAAGTATGTTTTCTTCAAGGCCAGGATGATCTCTCGCTGTTTCTGTCTGAAGTCCTGATTTTTCATAGGGTTTTGAGTATACGACAGAGTTTTAATTTTGGAAATCATTTGGCCCACAACCTGAAAGATGAGCTCTCGAAAGAATGGCTCAAATGTTGTTTGAACGTCTCGGGGAAGACTCTGAAAATCTGAAACACTTCTTTCAAGTTCAGTATTCCATTTTGAAAATGACTCGACAAAGAGATCTGAGAATTCTGACGGAATGGAATAATTGATGAGCGCTCGCAAAGATTTCAACGACTGCTGAATATTGGGATAGGGAGCCTTTGTCGTGGACAGAAGCGCATCACGATATTGCAAGGTTTCGCTGCTATGAATGCCCAGTGTCGAGGTCAAAAATCGAAGCCACTTGAGATGTAAGTGGGTGGACGCCTGTGCCAGGAGAATCGAGCTCATGTCGGTTGCTGAAAAGTATTTCGTAAATAGTTTGAGCTCAGAAGGGCTGCTGATTGCCCAAATTCGAGCGAGATCTTGGTGGAGTGCGCTGCGAATCTCTGGGCTTGCAGTCTTCGAGATCTTCGCAAAAAGTTCGCAGGATCGGGCCTTTTCTCTGAGGTTCCACAACGAGAACGCGAGTTTTAAGTCGGCCAGCGAGTTGTTAGAAATTTTGCGAAAGATTGCTGCCGATTTGGAGAACTGATTTTGATCGAAGTAGGCACTGCCGAGTTGATAAAGCCATTGCAGATATTCCTGATCTTTCGGATATCTTGTCGTCAAAAATTCTAAAGCGACAATCTGATCGGTGACTGGAGCTTCAGGATGAGTGGCAAGCAATTCTGCGGCTCGCTTTTTAGTGTCCAGATCTTTCGCACGACGAATCACTTCCACTAGCAGTGATGAGGCACGATCTGGATTGTGGGATTGGAGTAGTTGAATTCCCGATGCGAGATATTGCAAAATAACCGGATCTTCAACCGGCGGAGTGCGCGAAAGAGATGCCCCTATCGTGAGAAGTATTAAGGCGTGGTTGAAGAGCATCGGTTTTGTACCTGGACTCGCAGTGAATGGGGATTTGCCTCAATCAGATTGGGGGCTGAAGTTGATTTCCATTTTGATTTTCCGTTGAAGTATTCCCATAGAAAATTTTGAGCGGTCTTACTTGCTGAAAGATCATAGTCGATTTTTGAATACGCGAGGGCTTCAATTGTCGCGATCTGGCTTTTCCAACGAGGTTTTTCGCGTTTCCAATTCTGAATCAGCTCATGGACGATATCGAATTGGCAGTGTTTGAGCAGGGCCAATCCTTCCAGCAGCTCGACGCCCATTCTCTCGTGCGCAGGCCATCTCGTGCGATAGATTTGAGCGAGTGCGAAAAAATGATCCCAGTCTTGAGCTTCGTAGGACTTCTGCATCAAATTTTCAATTTGCTGTCTGTGGCTGATTTTTGCTTCCGCCGATCGAGAGCTGCAGCCCTGCAGATAGATAGCGCTCAGCGCGATGGCCAAGAAATGCGATATAAATTTCGACGGGTTCCCCAAGCCCAAACGCCGATTCTGCTTTCCAAAAATATGAGGCAACATTTTGATTCTCCTTTGTGGTGATCTCTTGCTGATGAATCCATCCGTATCCGCCGACTAACGAGAGCCTGGATTTGACAACGCCGAGGTCGAGAAAATTCCAAGCCCCGCGTAGTAAATCGAGGCCGGTTGTGGCGAAAACTGCGCCATCCAGGCCATAAATACGAGATTGAATATCGACGGTTTCAAGATTTTTGATCTCGTTGCCGCTGGCACTTGCGTTACCACTGGCGAGCTGGCCAAGAAGTCCTATGCTCCAATATCGAGAGGGGAATATCTCAAGAGATGTCAGAATGCTGTGGTTTTCAACGTAATCGTTAGAAACGTTCAGGCCATATCCGAGCCCGATTCTGAGGGATCGTGAAGGTGTGGCCTGCTGGTCAAGCCAATAGAAGGAGCCATAGGGGGAGCCCGAGAGTCCAACGGCGGCAACGAGAATATGCGAAATAATGGACATTTAGGATAAGGTGTCTAAGCGAAACGGCTCCTTGTTTCAAGTGCGGTGTTTCAAGTGCGGTCCTTGGGTGGCTTTTGCGACGGGGATCCTCGCCCAGGTTCGAGAACCAGCGGGAGAGTGCTTTTAACGGGTGGCCTTGTTGAGCTCCTGCCGGGGCCGTGATAAGGGTCTCTCACCGTGTTTTTGGACTATTTTCGTCTTAGGCCTATGATTCTGAGTATCGTCCTGTGCTTCGAGTTTTTCTCGCACTTGGACGCAGCGTGCTGGCAGGATCTCGAAAAATTGACCGTGAATATGCAATCGTTGGTGGACTTCAATGGCCGCGTTTTGAAGGGCTTGAACCATCGACTTCAGGTGCACCCTCAGAATCAAGACCCGTCGCACGAAACACTCGTGAAGGCGATGAATTATGCTTTGGAAGGCGGAAAACGAACTCGCGCTTTGTTGATGTTTGCGGTCGCAGAAGCGCTGCAGATTCCAGCAGATCACTTGATGCCTGCGGCAGTTGCCGTGGAGTGCTTTCAAGCGGCGTCGATTGTTTGCGACGATTTGCCTCAGCAAGATAATGCTGACCTTCGACGAGGGCGGCTCGCTTTGCATAGGCAATTTTCTGAGTCGACCGCGCAGCTGGCGATCATTGCGCTCATTGCGTATGGCTATCAGCAGCTTCCATCTTTAGGTTCTGAATACGGAGGGCATTATCCAGACGGAAAAGTTCTGCGTCTGATCGATTATGTATCTCAAGCGATCGGCATGAATGGGCTTACATGGGGGCAGGTTTTGGATCTTGATCGAAATCATCCAATTCGGAATTTCGATCAATTGAAGGCTGCTACATTTTTGAAGACGGGCTTGGCCTTTGAAGCAAGCGTATACCCTGCATTTATTTTGCTCGGTGAACCGCAAAGCCCGAGAGCTTTGGCCATGAAAGAATTTGCCCGAGAGGTCGGAGTGATTTTTCAGGCTCAGGATGATTATCTCGATGCGACTAAGTCAGCTGATCAGATAGGAAAGTCAGCTGGAATTGATTCACGAAACGGAACAAAAACCTATGTGACGGAACTGGGGCTAGACGGAGTTCTGAATCAAATCGCCAATTCGACTTTCAGAGCACTTGAGCATTTAAGGGATGCTGGCCTTGAGACAGATGTGCTGAGAAGCGGCGTGATTGGTTTGGCTCGACGGCCGAAATAACTTAAACACTTTTCAGGTGGGCTCGTTTAAGTTTTTCTTTCATCTGCTGAACGGTATCGTTGTATGGCGGCTTTTCAAATATGCCGCTGCCACTTACAAAAACATTCGCACCCGCTAGAAATATTTCATCAATATTTGAGAGTTTTATTCCGCCATCTACTTCAATGTCGATCGGGGCGTCTCCAACTATTTTTCTGCAGTCTTTAATTTTAGAAATCATTTGAGGAATAAATTTCTGACCACCAAAGCCAGGGTTCACCGTCATCAGAAGAATCAAATCAAGATCTGGAAGAACATGCGCAAGAGCAGATAGTGGTGTGGCGGGGTTCAGAGAAACGCCCGCTCGCGCGCCGCACTGGCGGATGAGTTGCAAAGAGCGATGCAGATGATTTGTTGCTTCGGCATGAATCGTGACGATCTTTGCGCCTGCTTCGACAAATTTAGGAATAAATGCATCTGGATTAATAATCATCAAATGAACATCGAGTGGAATAGAAGTTATTCGTTTTACTGCTTTTACGACATCCGGACCAATTGTGATATTCGGAACAAATTGCCCATCCATCACGTCCACATGGATGAGATCGACAAGTTCTGGATCAAGCTGAGAAATCTCTGCTTCAAGATTTCCGAAATCTGCAGACAAAATGCTCGGAGCGACCATTGTTTTTCGTTCCCACTTCGTCATGCGCTTGCTCCTAGTATGAGACCTGTTGGAATGGGATGGCCTCTCAGAAATTCTTCTGCTTTCAGACGTTTTCGGTTTTCAAGCTGAACTTCGGTTAAGCCGACACAGCCCTGCACACAAGCCACCACAATCATGCCATCGGTTGTATCAATGATTGTTCCGGGTGTTGCATCGGAATGCCGTGGAAGAAATCGACTTTCGAAAATGCGAAGCACCTTGCCGGCCAGATTACACTGAGCAACGGGCCATGGATTGAGCCCCATGATCGTGCGATGGACGGTGAAGGCATTATCATTAAATTTAATGAGAGATTCCGATTTCACAAGCTTGGGGGCGTAAGATCCCACTCGTGAATCTTGAGATCGTCGGACAATCTTATTTCGTTCAAAGAGCTGTAGGCATTCGCAGAGAGCCTGAGCTCCGATGATTTTCAGGCGATCGTGCAAGGCCTCTGACGTATCGGTTTCAGAGATGGCACATGGAATCTGGTAGAGAATATCGCCCTGATCAAGCGCTTCAATCATCCACTGCACCGTGATTCCAGTTTTTTGTTCTCCTTCAAGTACGGCGCGTTGAATAGGGGCAGCGCCGCGATAGGCAGGCAGAAGAGATGCATGCACATTGAGCGGGGCAATTTTTGGATGATCCAATATTATTTTTGGTAAGATTTGTCCGAACGCGACTACGACAAGAAAGTCAGCTTCAGTTTCGAGAATTCTCTTTTGGTTTTCAGATTTTTTGAGCGTCTCTGGCTGATAAACTGGAATCTGAATTTTCTCCGCGAGTTCCTTTACGGGTGGGGATTGAATATGTTGCCCTCGACCCGACGGCCGGTCTGGTTGTGTCACAACCAGTTTGACCTCAAAGCCTTGATCAATCAGAGATTGCAGTGACGGAACTGCGAATTCCGGAGTACCCATAAAAATGATCGAAGGTTTTTTCAATGATCTAACCGCTCACTGCTTTTTTTTCGAGCTTCTTCAGTTTCTTCAGATACATCATCCGCTTCATGGGGCTCACGCGATCTGCGGCGACTATGCCGTCGAGATGATCGATTTCGTGCTGAACGACAATTGCTAGAAAATCATCGTCTTCAATAATCTGTTCTTTTCCCCAAGCATCGAGAAATCTCACTTTGATTTTTTTTGATCGTTCAATTGTCTCGTGAAATTCAGGCAGACTCAGACAGCCCTCATCAAAGGTGGTTTTTCCAGAGCGCTCTAAAATATAGGGGTTAATCAGTGCGAATGGTTTGATCGATTCGTTTCGGCTGCTGACATCAACCACAATCATTCGTTTCGAGACATTGACCTGCGGCGCGGCCAATCCAACCCCGGGAGCTTCGAGCATAGTTTCGATCATATCGTCTAGAAAGGCTCGAAGCTTGTCGTTGATTTCAGAAGGATCAACCTCTCTCGCCACTTTCTTGAGCGTTGGATGCGGGTATTCAATAATGTCCAGTAAAGCCATATCTTCCCTATACTATTTTAATTCAGATCCCGCTACAGTAGATGAAATGGGGTGGAAAGATCGTAAATATTTTGTGGAAGCGCAGTCTCATATCGAGACGCAAAACTGGGAATTGGCTGAAAATCCGCTTACCTCGCTGATAAACGAATCGCCAGAACATGCCGAGGCTTTGCTGCATCGCGCATATATTCGCATGCGAAAGGCTGATTTGCCGCGAGCCTTGGAGGATATTCAAAAGGCAGCCCAGCTCAGACCTGAGAATGGCGTGATGAAGATGCTCGAGGGAGAGATTCAACTCGGCCTGCAGAATAAAGAAGGCGCATTAGTCGCATTGCAGCAGGCTGTGAAGTTGGAGCCCGATAATGGGAGAGCCCTTTATTACTTGGGGGTCTCTTATAGATCTTTAGGGAAATTGGAAGAAGCTGCGGATGCTTTTGAAAGAGCTCTTCAGTTCGACAAGGATTTTGCCTTTTCTCGTTGGATGGCCTCTTCTGGCTGACATGTAACTTTTGTGTCAGGAAATAATTTGAAATTCTTGTGGTATTTCAGAGTGTTACGCGGGTCATTTACATTATGATGCAATGCGTTAAGCTTTAGTTATAAAGCTAAGGAGAGATTCTATGAAGTTGATTTACGCATTGGTTACCTTAATGGGTGTCTATATTACGGCAGCTCCTGGAGATCGGGGCATAATTCCATGCAATGAGAGCGAAGGGGGCGGTGAAGAGGGTGCGGACTGTACTTTGCCATCTGAATAGGTTCCAAAAAATACGAATGGCGACCGCGCCAGAATGATTTACCCCGGCCCATTGGTTGTCGATGGCCGGGGCGTCTTTTCGCATCTATAATGGGAGGACGTGAATCCCATTCGGTCTTATCTTGAGCGACAGCGCAGAATTCTTTGGGCTTATCGTTGGCTAGAAGTTTTTTGCGATCTACTGATTTTTTCGCTTCTTGTGGCAGAACTTTTTCTGCTGTCTCGTTCATTTGAACCGGTCTTTAAACATAATATTTTTATAGATCTTTGGCGAGTTTCCTTGATGGGGGGCGTCGTTCTCTTTCTGAAATATTTTGTGACTCGAGCGAGAAAATTTACTCAGAGTCCTCGTCTCGATTTCGTTGCGAGTATTGTTGAGCGCCAAACAAAGAATTTCCCTTCGGAATCTCGTGGTGAGCTGCGTTCTGTGGGATGGTTTTTGCAGGAAAGCTCCGCTGATTCTTCAGGCATATCTTTGATTGAACATCACCGACGTCATTGGGCAGGCCGTCTGCGACAGTTGGCAAAATTTATTTTTCCGGATAGACGATTTTTTATTAAGTTGGTTTCTGCCTTAGTATTGAGTTTGCTGCTGTTGCAATCGTCGAGGGCCTTTCGCCATCATATTCCTAATTCTGGTTTAGCGTGGACGCCCACAGAATTTGAAATTCAGCTGCCTTATCCTGGTTCGGCTTGGAAGACTGAGCGTGGCGCCTTATCTGGAATTAAGGGATCATTCGTTCGATTTTCTGTTTCTGATTCTGAGGTGATTCAGAATTATTTGTTTTTTATTCCAGTCTCCGGAGATTCAGTGGCAATTCCGTGTACAAAAACTTGTGAACTGACTCTGACTCAGAACGGTCGATACGCATTTGGAAATATGTTTCAGCGTTCTGCATTTTTTCCGATTCAAGTGCAAGACGATCAAATCCCTCGAGGCGTTCTGTTAGCCGAGATTAAGGGAGAGTTTGCCTCCGGGGCTGTCATTCAATTGCAGAATGTGGCGGCTCTCAAAGTTCGGGGTCTTGCATCTGATGATATTCGCGTGGAGTCCGTTGAAATTGTGCATCGGTATAGCGAAGCTCCGGACAGGGCCAATGATGAAGTTTTATTTCACAAGGATATTCAGGTCGATGCATGGAAAGAGGATTTTGAAATTCCTCTATCGAATTGGAAGGGTGGCCAACATCAGTTGTTTCTTCGAGTGCGAGATCAGAAGAGTCAAATAGACTCAACGCCACTCACTCTTCTTTACGCTGATGAAGAGACAATGAAGGAAAAACGTATTCTTTCGTTAAGAGCCCTGATCGACGAATGGGTTCATGTGCTCGGTGATCTGATTGATTCAGAGGATAAACATCAGGTTGTTGATGGACTTGAAAGCAGACTGTTATCGATTTCTTACGAAGTTGATGGAGATGCTCCGATGATTGCAGCCTATGCGCGCGAGCTAAAGGCGTTGAGCTCGCGCATTCAAAAATGGCTCCAATATTCGCCGGACATGTCGGGACTTCCTGACTTGATTCGTCGGACGGAGCGTCAGATTTTATACGGGCTTTCTTTGGTGTTTCAGGAAAAGACTGGCGACATTCAAGCCACCCAAAAATCTCTTTCGGATGCAAAAGGTGATCTTGCGCATTTGTTGGAGCAGATAAAAAACGGAAAGCTAGATGCTAGTTCTCCCGAACTCGAAAAAGCTTTCAGTGAGTTAACGAAGAAACTGCAAGAACTGCAGAACAAGATCAAAGAACTTCCTGCGGGCCCTCAAGATGAATTGCTCAACCGTGATGCACTAGAGGCTCAATTGCAGGAAAGTGAATCTCTTGCAGATCGAATTGAAGCTATCAAGAAACAGATCGCGGGAGGCGATTCGAAGGGCGCCATGCGAGAACTCGAATCACTGCTGAATCAATTGAGCATATTAACGAAAGAAATGGAGCGATCGTTGGATCAGTGGAAAGAAAATGTGGATCGCGGTTCAATTCAAGCTTCTCAGAAATATACAAAAGCGTTGGAAGATTTAATCAAGAAACAGGAAAAGCTCTTGGCCGAAACTGAAGCCTTGAAAAATAAGGCCGAAAAAATGAAAGAAGAAAATTCGAAAAAGTGGTTGCCTGAAGATCCAAAAAAAGTGGAGCAACTCCAGAAAACCTTTGACGAAAAAGCTGGCGTTCAGAAAGAAATTTCAGATCATTTTCAGAAAGCGCGAGAAGCCTTTGACAGACAGGTTGGCGGCGGTGAGTGGAATGAGCTTTTGCGCTCTGACGAAACGAAGATGTCTGAAGAACAAGCAGCCGAGAGCATGGTTGAATCTCAGAAGTCTTTGCACGAACGGCGTGGGTTTGATTCTGTTGGGCATCAAACAGATGTGCTGGAGCATCTGAAGAAGAGTCAGCAGAACCAGCAGAATATTCAACAGCAGTTGCAGGGTGTCGCTCAATCGGCCGGAAGTTCTGGCGGACAAAAGAATGAGCATATTGAGACGATCGTCACAGAAGGCAAGGCTGAAAAAGAACGGCTCAGAAAAATTATGGATTCCCTTCAGCAGAAAGTGGATGATCAATTTCAGAAAAGTCATGAAAAATATTTTGAGGACTTGCTTCAGCGGTAGAATGAAATGATTGGAAATCTTTCGATGATAAGAATCTTTCAGACGACTATCGCTGTTGTGGTATTTTTATGTTCAGGTCTTCAGGCAGAGCCACTCGCAAGCTTTTCTCAGTATTTTGGAGATAAGGTTCTTTCTAAAAATTCTGAACATTTCAAAGTCTCTTGGATAGATCCGAGAGATGGAATGATTGTCCCGGCTGCACTCGAGCACCTAGAGAAAGCATACGCTGATCTCTTTCCGCTATTTGGATCTCAGTCTGGAAATTCAAAAATAGTGCCCGTCGAAATTTTTCCTGATTTAAAATCTTTTTCTGCTGTATCTGAGCTGCCCATGGCCCGCTTCAAAGCCACGGGTACGATTGCTCTCACTTTGGATCAGCGCCTCATGATCTTATCGCCACGGACTCTCTCAAGCGGATATCCCTGGGCCGTAACACTGGTTCACGAGTTCACTCATTACTTAATTCGAGAGATTACATTCGACCATATTCCAATATGGTTGCATGAGGGAGTCGCCCAAATTTATCAGGGCTACCCGTACGAGAAGAATTCGGATTTATCACCCGCACAGTGGGGATTATTTAAAAAAATGAAGTCCAAAAAGAAGCTGCTTTCACTATCGACCCTCAAGGAGCCGTTTCCCTATCGCAAGGATCCAGAGGAGGCTGAGCTTGCCTATATTCAAGCGCTTATTTTTTCGAAATGGTTGGATAAGAAGTGCGGAGTGATTGAGTTGATACGCTATGCGAAAGCATTTCAGAGCATTGATAAAGGACTCGTAAAGTGCACGAATACTTCCTTTGATCAACTGGAGAAAAAATTCGTCTCGGAGATCATGGGCTCGGTTGTGATTCCAAATTCAAAAGCGGTAGATTTTTATGCGAGAGATTTTTCATCGGAAAATGCTTTCGAGAGAGAAGGTCAGAAGCTTGATCGAGAGTCTCGAAATTTTGCGGAATTATCCCAAAAGCTTTTTGAGCAGGGACGCTTTCGTCCGGCAAGTCGAGAAATGGAGAAGGCCTTTTTGAAGACTGTTGTTCGTCCTCCAAGCTGGAGTCGGCATCTGGCATTGTCATACGAAAAAAGTGGTGAATCAAAAAAAGCACGAACGATTCTAAGTGAACTCGTTGAAAGTTATCCTGACGATGCTGCAGCGTGGTATCTTTTAGCACTTCAGGAGCAGAAATCTTCGGTGCCCGGCCGCATTTGGATGAGTTTGATGCACGCTTTTTTTGTGAACCCTTTTCTGGATGGGCTCGGCGAGGAAATTGAGAGAATAAAATCGAAAAATCCAAATTTTGCTTATAGCCTTTTAGCGCCTGAGACGCAAAAATGAACTATGGCGAGTGACTCACCGAACGATCTTAGAACTCAAGACAAACTGATCTCGACTTTTGGGGAAATTCGACAGTCGTTGCATGAAACGATCGTTGGAATGGATGATGTGATTGATGTTTTGTTTTGGACTCTTTTGGCGCGAGGACATGGCCTCTTCATTGGCGTTCCGGGATTGGCGAAAACTTTGCTCATTTCGACCATGGCGGAACTCTTGGGTTTGAAGTTCAACAGGATTCAATTTACGCCCGATATGATGCCCAGTGATTTAATCGGATCTGAAATTCTTGAAGAAGACCGAAATACGGGTAAGAGAAGTTTTGAGTTTCGACAGGGTCCGCTTTTTACTCAATTGCTGCTTGCGGACGAAATTAATCGGACGCCTCCGAAAACTCAGTCTGCATTGCTTCAGGCCATGCAAGAAAAGCGAGTGACGTTTGCCGGAAAAACAATGGAGCTTCAGCCTCCGTTTACAGTTTTTGCAACTCAGAATCCGATTGAGTCGGAAGGTACATATCCACTTCCAGAGGCTCAATTAGATCGATTTTTGTTCTCAATTCCAATGGGGTATCCATCGGAAGCTGATGAACTTGAAATTGTGAAGCGAACAACTGCCCAGCAATCAGTAAACCGGAGCCCCATTTTGCATTCGGTTGATCTTCTGCGGTTTCAACAGTTTGTGCTCAAGGTTCCGAGTGATGATCATGTTGTTCAGTATGCGGTACGATTAGTCCGAAAGACTCGACCAAGCGAAACAATGTCAAAAGAATTGGCAGAAATCATTCGATACGGTGCTGGACCGAGAGCTTCTCAGGCAATCATTCTGGGCGCAAAGGCACGAGCTTTGCTCGCCGGCCGTTTTGTGATCCGAGAGGAAGACGTTGATGTTGTCGCTCCGTATGTGTTGAAACATCGACTTGTTTTGCGCCATTTCAGAGAGAAAAGTTCAGATCAAGTTGTTCGAGATATTCTGTCTGGAAATGCTTGATGTTCGAGACTTTTCCAGAGTCAGAGCTACGGGAGTTTGCTCGTCGCGTGCGCCTCAGTGCCTCGCGGTTTTTGGAAGGCCACCATCAGTCGCATCGTGCGGGTTCTGGGCAAGAGTATCACGAACATCTCGCCTATTCCGAGGGAGAAGATGCTCGACAGATTGATTGGAAACGATGGGCTGCCTCCGATAAATTGTTGGTGAGGAGATTTCAGGAGCAGAAGAAGACATCGTGGAAGATTGTTCTGGATCAGAGCGCGTCGATGGCCTTTGCTGATAAAGAGAAATTTGCCAAATTTCTTGCGACGTCCATTGTCTGTGTTTCGCACACATTAGGAGATCAATGGGAAATTGTGGGGTTCGATAGTTCAAAACCATTGGCTGAAAGTTTTCGGGATATTTTTAACCTGAAATTTGGCGGCAATAATTTGCTGGGGCAGAATCTTGTTGGTAGCCGGGACCAGCGGCTTGTCGTAATATCAGATTTTTTTGAAGAGCTTGATTCTCTTCACTCGCAAATCAAGGTCTGGGTGGGTGAGTTTCGAAGCGTTTTACTTATTCAAATTTTGGATCCCGAGGAAGTCTCATTTCCTTTTGTTGGTGCAACAGAGTTTCAAGATATGGAGTCTTCGTCCAAGATTGTTCTGGATCCTAGTCGAGTGAAAGATGCCTACGAAAAATATTTGCGATCGCATCAAGAATCTCTTCGACAGCTAGTGAGATCAAATCAATCATTTATAAGTGTGGAAGCGCGCGAAGGTAATATTCTAAAATGTTTAGAAAAGGTTTTTGAAGAATTGTGATTTTTTTAAGCAATATTTTTTTATGGAGCATCGTATCGTTAGGTGTTCCGGTATTGCTTGCCATTTGGAGTCGAAGGCAGAGACAGCCGAAACCGTTCGGTGCTTTTTTTATTTTAAACAAACTGCTTCAAAGTCATGTTCGGCGATGGCGAATTTCTGAACTGCTGAAGTTGCTCAACCGCCTGATCTTGTTGGCCTGCCTCGTTTTTGTGTTCGCCAATCCACAAGTCAAGGAAATCAAGTATATGGAAACTGAAAACGGTTTCGCTTTGATTCTTGATGTGGGCCGAGCCATGCAGGCAAATTCAAAGAACGGCGAGCTCTCTGCAAAGATAGGATACGATCGGCTCATTGGCCATTTGAAGAAATTACCTGAAGGCTCACGAGGTGTTGTTCTTTTTGCATCTGATCGTTGTCAATTTTATGGATCTTCGTCCGGACTTGTTCGTCAGAGTGAAGAATTCGTGAGCGATCTGAGGTTTGAAGAAATTCCGTTTGCAAATGCGCCTACAACAGCTGCTGGTCTTCAGGATTGTTTTTCAAAAATTGGATCGGTTTTCGGCCATCGAAAAATATTTACGACATTTGTTTCTCCCTTCCCAGATACTTTGGATGAAAATAAATTGATCGAGTCTGGAATGGCAGTTGATCAGCTTGAGATTGAAACTCCTCACTCGCAGCCTATTGAAACGCACGAAGTTTATAGCCAGGATAAAGTTCGTGTTGAATTTCGGCAGCCAGAAACGCTGGATGCGATACTTATTCGTGGTTTGGAAGCAGAGAAGCTTGGTCGAGTGACTCAGTTTTTGGATCTTGCGAATTCTGGCAATTCTTGGCTGTTGTTGAAGGGTGGTGAATCTCACGATCCCTGGAGTTCGCAGAGAATCATTGGGATCAGACAGCAGAAGACCTACCGTTTGACTCTTTGGGCAGAAAAGGAAAGCCCCGGGTTTTTGAGTCTTTACTCGGCTCTGAAAAACTTTCCTGAACTGGCGGTTCTTCGCCAAGTAGGGGGTGAGCCTCCCACCGAACCAGTGATTGTCTATGGAAATCCGCCACAAAATTTTTCTCGACTGAAGCAAGTGTGGATTTTTCTAGATCCGCAGAGTTCGCGACCGTTTAGTATTCGTGATCAAAAAATTTGGACCTCTCAGTCAAAGAATACAGATGTCGAGAAGGCTTTTCATATTCAGACGCAAGATGGAAGAATTCTCATTAAGAGATATCTGCTATTGGATATTGAGCGAATTCAAAGTCTTGAGGCTTTCGAGGATGGAGCGCCATCTCTGATGTCGGATGCAGAAGGTCGCTGGATTTCGCCATTTGATTTAGAAGATCTTACAACGGACCTCACACTTGAGGCGACTTTCATTCCTTATCTATATCGAAAGTTGGATCAATTTTTGATGTTTAAATCGACGGAAGTAGATCAGGCGGCTTTGAAGCCCATTTGGTTGATGCCGGGCGGCACTCGTCCCACACGGGAAGTTCTTGAATCTATGCGTTGGCCAGGTGTGTATGTGGGTTCTCACACTTCTCGAATTGTTCAGCCGGTTTCGTTTCCAGAAAAATTCTATCACATGAACAAACAATCTCTGTCGCTTCCGAATCTGTCTGAACAATGGATATCGATTCGTGAATGGTTTCTTGTTGGGCTTGTCATCTCAGTCATTCTAGAGCTTTTATTTTGTTTATATGGGACATTTCGAATGCGTCGATTTGTTTCAATCTTATTGAGCTTGATGGTTATTTCATCCGGCAGTTTTGCAGCGTCCGGAGAATCTGAGATTCGTCCAATCGCATTGGGAGTGATGAAGGGGATGGATCCAGATCGATTGAAGGCGCTTGAGCAAACCATTCAGGAGTTCGGACATCTATCGAACCTTGAATTTGCGAAGCCGAAAACTGCTGATGTGGCAGATCTGTGGAAATACGCTGTTGTTGTAATTAGTTCAACTCGTGCTTGGGGTCCATTTTCAAACAGTGAACGAGAATCGATCAGAGAATATTTGGAGCGAGGAGGCTTCTTTGTTTTTGACGATCCTATGGCAACTTCTGATTCGACGTTTCATCAAAGTGTGAATCTAGAATTTTCAAAAATTTTTCCAGGCAGGGTTTTGTCTCCCATCTCAAAAGAAGATGTCGTCTTCAGAGCATTCTATCTGATGACAGAAGTTTCTGGTCGCAAGCTGGCATCGCCTCATCTTGAAGGGCTCAGTTTTGATAGACGGTGGGCAGTTGTCTTTTCTTTCAATGATTTGTTGGGCGCTCTACTTCGGTCAGCGA
This sequence comes from uncultured Bacteriovoracaceae bacterium, assembly GCA_964626465.1. Lineage (GTDB taxonomy): Bacteria > Bdellovibrionota > UBA2394 > UBA2394 > UBA2394 > CAZRCG01. The sequence goes on from CAZVFP010000003.1 coordinate 33,597, forward strand.
ATGGAGATTATGCGTTTTCGGTAACGCCTTACGGGATTAGCCAGCGAACATTGGCTAAGCGCCTTTTTCTAAATCTGATGATGTACTCCGTGACCTTGGATTACAAAGACGATGCCATTCATCTGCCCCATATCTTGAAGAGGCGGGTCAAATAATGGAATTTCAGATCTTGCACCAATGGGCTTGGCTTGTCTTGCTTGCAGGAGTCATCGGTACTTATGCGGAATATTACTTCCATCGCAAGTGGTCGTGGTCGTTTGCGTTACGGGCGTGCTGGTTGACGTTGATTTGTTTCGTCGTTCTCAATTTAGTATTATTGAAGTCTGTCGAGTGGAGCGAGGCTCAGCCGATAGAGATCTACGTCGATCGATCAGATTCTGTGGCTCAGATTGATTCCCGCCGAACGAGAGCCGATCAGTTTTTGTCAGAAGTCAAAGATTGGGCCACTTCACGTCAGGTACCTCTGCAGATTTTTTCATTTTCTGACTCGTTGAAAAAAACGACGGAAATAGAATGGGGAGGCTACAAAAGTTTATTCTCCGCGATTGAAGCGGCAGTGGCAGGAAATCAATCGAGTCAAAGAGTCGTGGTGAGTGATGGAATTTGGACGGACCTCCCCAATATTCAAGAATCAATGTCTGTCGTTGATTTGGGCGATCACAAAGACCGAGATTTGTGGGTCGATGAAATTCCCCAGTCGTTGACGGCATTTTTGAAAAATCGTCTCACAATCACTGGCGTCATTCGAGAAAAGGGATTTTCTGGTGAGACAGTCAGCGTCTCATTGTGGAAGGGAACAGAAAAACTTTCGCAGCAGAAAGTAAAGCTTCAGAAGGGTAAGACGGCGATTCAGTTTAACTATTTTCCTGAAAAGATGGGCGAAGACTTTTTTCTACTGAAGGTGGAGCCTTTGACGGGAGAACTCAGTTCTTTAAACAATATCTTTCCGTTCAAGGTGCGAACGGTTCGTGACAAGATGAGGTTGCTGCATATCTGCGGCCGCCCCAGTCAGGATCTTAAGAACTGGAGAGCTTTTTTGACTCGCCAACCAGATGTTGATCTTGTGAGCTTTTATATTTTGAGATCCTTAGAAGATAATCCGGAGGCAAAGGATTACGAATTGAGTTTGATTCCATTTCCTTATGAAGATCTTTTTTCTGTGGAATTAGAAAAATTTGACGTCGTGATTCTGCAAAATTTTGACTTCAATCTTTATTTTCAGCCCTTCTACCTATCAAATTTGGCTCGATTTGTTGAGCATGGCGGTGGCCTGTTGATGGTGGGTGGAGATATGTCATTTCATAAGTATAACGGATCTCCTCTTGAGAATTTATTCCCATTCTCCTTTGGGGCAAGTGGGGGTGTGTTCGAAGAGAGGCAAGAACGAGTAAAGTCGGTGAGGACTCATCCGATTTCCGTTGGGCTTGAAGCTGCTGTCGAAAATAGGCAGTGGACGGCAAGGCACAAGATTCTTTCTAATCCAGACGGGCTTGATTTATTTCGCTTCGTTTCTGAAATTCCATTTTTATCGATTCGAGATGCCGGACGCGGAAGGGTCGTTACAGTGAACTCTGATGAAACATGGGAACTTCAGATGTATCCAAGTGATGATGGCCCCGTGTTCTCAAAATTGGCACGTCGTATACTTCAGTATCTGACTTTTGATCCAGAAATGGAGCCAGCTCAGTTTGTGTCCGATGAGTGGGCCGTTGGAAAGAAGGTTCATGTTCGATTGCAGGGTGGAATGAAAAGCTCGTGGCGAGTTGAGAGTATCTATGGGCCGCGGGCGTGGATGGCGGAGTATCCTGCAAGCGATGCGGTGGAATTCATCGTCCCTTTTGCAGGGCTATTTCAAATCGTCGCTGTTGAATCTAATAAGAGTAAGATTTTTCAAACAAGAGAACAACCATGGAAAGATGAGTGGAAGTATTTAAGCTCGGATTTTTCGAAATTAAGTAACCTTTCAGAGAGTGCGTCTCATAGAATTCTTTCATTCGATAAACGGTCGAAGATTTTCGATCAAAAGGCGAATGGCAGACAGATGATCTCGGCAGAGATTTCATCTTGGATTGAAATGAATAAATTCTTTTCGTGGATCGTGTTGGCAGCAATCATTTTATTTTTCTGTCTTGATATTTGGCTAAGAAAAAAATCGTCACTAGATTTTTGAAAACGGATTCAAATCGAATTGAAAATGACTAGTCAAGACAATGTTGATGAGCGCTTGCTTATAATTTCAAAGGATTGACTCAGTGCGACTGCTTTGATAGCGGTTTATCAACGTCGTTATTGATGAGACGTTTTAGGGTTTTAATTCGAATTTTTAAAAATGAATGAATGTGTGTGGGAGGTTAGTATGACTGACTCTGGACAGGCGCTTGGGCCTTGGAAGAGAAAGCATCAGCGACGGAAGATTGATGCGTTGATCAAGGTGAAAAGTCACGACGGCAAAACTTACGGATGCAAGAATAGGGATATTTCTACTGGTGGAATTTTTGTCGTGGCGAATCCAAAGCAGGTGCCTCTGGCTGTCGGTACGACTGTGCAGATGAGTATCAAATTCGTAGCTTCACCAACTATTTTCGTCGCTGAGGGTCGTGTGGCTCGTATGACTCGTGAGACCTCTGTCGAAGCGAAAATGTTTAAACCTGGATATGGCATTGAGTTTACTCGTGTGGACCTTTCGGGAAAAAAGCTTTTCGGCATGCTTTTGAAGTGAGATTCGAACAATTAGCCAGATCGATATTATAGCAGACGAAATAGTAACGCCTCTTTCAAACGGCAAGGTCCGTCGTTTGAAACACGCGGTATTGACCTTGTCCAAAGGCCGTATTCTTCGGGTCGTTGAAGACAGCAGAGCTCGTCTAAAATTTAGGGCCAGAAGCGGAATGCGAGCAAAACTTGTCACGCCGGGCTTCATCGATTGCCACACACATAGCGTATTTTCAGGAAATCGTTCATCAGAATGGGCGCGGCGCATTCGCGGAGAGTCTTATCAAGAAATCTGTCGATCTGGGGGTGGCATTCTTTCTACTGTTCGTCAGACACGGCAGGATTCAGAACTTGATCTTCTGGAACTTGCGAAGAAACGTTTAGATATATTTTTACGGCACGGTGTAACGACGCTTGAAGTGAAGTCAGGATATGGGCTCACCGTCGATGCTGAATTGAAAATATTGAAAGTCATCGATCGGTTGAGAGATGAAAGCCCGATCTCGATTGAAGCGACATTCATGGGAGCTCATTCGGTTCCTCCAGAATTCGCTTCAGCTGGTGATTATAGTCGATATATAATTTCTCGGATTCTTCCCGTAGTTTCACAGCTGGCGCGTTTTCAGGATATCTTTTGCGAGAAGGGATATTTCTCTAAGCAGGACGGATTAGCCGTCTTGGAGGCTGGAAAAAAGAGAGGATTAATTCCTAAGGTTCATGCACATGAGTTTGGTCGCACGGGGGGCGTTGATCTGGCCTGCCAAGTCGGGGCTGCTTCTGCGGATCATTTGATGCACGTTAATACATCGGATATTCAAAAATTGAAAAAGGCAAAGGTGGTGCCTGTCGTTTTGCCCGGCACTTCATTTTTCTTAGGGGCGAAGCAGTTTGCTCCAGCCAAGAAAATGCTGGAAGCAGGATTGCCTGTTGCGATTGGATCAGATTTTAATCCGGGCACGAATCCTGGTGCGAGCTTTCTTCTTTGTGGAACCTTTGCGTGTACATTTTACGGGCTTGAGCCAGAGACAGTGCTCATGATGCAAACGATTAATTCGGCAAAGGCACTGAGATTGAAGGATCGAGGCATGCTCATTCCAGGATATCGCGCGGACCTTGTATGCTGGGATCATGAATCTCTTGAAGAAATTTATTACAGTTACGGGCAGAGCCGTGTAGTCTCCGTGGTCATAGGTGAAAAAATTATTCGTTTTTGATCTCGATGGCACGCTCGTTCACACTCTTCCCAATGGAAACCGGGGAATTCCTGATTACCTGATTGATACGGTTAATCGACTTTCTAAAAAGTATAACGTTATCGTAGCGACCGGCCGCCGTTTTCGAAGCGCAATGATTGATGTGCAGACTTTGGATCCGCTTCCATTTGTTGTGGTGCACAATGGTTCTCTGGTCTGTGATCTGAATGGAAAAATATTTCATTTGGTGTCGATGAAGCGTGAAGACATGCTGTTGGTCTCTGATCAGTTTGAGATTAAGAATATTCCGCGACTCTTCGTGATGGATGGGCTGAGTAAGGGTATTGATTTTTGCTTTTTGGATTCGGAGTTGTCCCAATCAGAAGTTTTGCAACGCGTCGCAGAGCGTTCGAAGGGATACAATCTCGCGGTTCCCCATCATGAGGCGATATTTGAGAATTCTCATCCGATATTGCTGGAGCTGGCGACGCTCGGGTATTTTGAAGAATTGAAGCAATTCCAAGACTACCTGACGCCACTTTTACCTGATCACCTGCGCTGCCTGCTCGTGCAGAATATTGGATACACGGACTGGTCCGCGCTCGAAGTCTTGCCAAAACATGTCTCAAAGTGGTTTGGAATTCAATGGGTGGTCAAAGAACTGGGCATTGATCATGTTGTGACAGTAGGCGATGATGAGAATGATATGGAAATGTTGGCCAATGCTTCTTTCAGTATTGTGATGGGTCATGCGAGGCCACATGTTAAAGAAAAAGCCAAGCGAGAGGTTGAAGGCCCTCGTGAGCTGGCAGCATATTTAGAAGAGGAGTTTCTTTCGTGAAACGTGTAGATCGCAGTCGATATTATACTTGGCTTTTTCAGGCAGCGGAGAGTTTTTACGAACGTGGAAATTTCGATAAAGCGCTCAAATATTTTGAGAGATTGATTAAGCAGCACGGCAAATTTCTCGAAACTGCTATGAAGGCCGATTGCTATGCTTATCTTGGTGATATTTATCTTTTCAACGAGGATTTCTCAAAAGCGGTCGATTATTTGAACCGAGCGATCTCACTCGATAGTGATTTTTCTCACTACTACTACTTATTGGGAATGGTGTATCAGACCCAGGAAAACTGGCGTCGTGCGATCGAAGAATTTGAAAAAGCTGTGAAGCTTGAGCCGAAAAATTCAATCTATCTGGAAGAGCTGGGTCGGACTTATGTTTTCACTGGAAATCTGTTTGAAGGCGGACGTCTTCTTCGCAAAGCTTGGAAGCTTGATCCATCGAATATTGGAGCTGGCGTTGAATTGACAGGCGTTCTGCTTTCCCTTGGTAAATATAGAGACACCCTTTTGCTCATCGACGAGATCTTAGAGAGTGGTGAAAATCTTCACGACGGCATCGTGGACTACCTAGACAGCATTCGTGTTGATGCGACTCGTGGGCTAGAAGAAAAAGCCAAGCGTCGACGCAAATCAAAACGTCGAAAAACATAATAATTTCAATTAGTTGTTGGACAAAATTTAGCTCTGGGTCGTGGTATAATAAAGATCTGTGGAGTATCGCAAGCTGGGGAAATTCCAACTCGAGAAATCTCTTGCCGCTGGGGGGATGGGGGAAGTCATCAAGTCAGTTGATGATTCAGGGCAGGTTTTTGCCCTGAAGAAGATCTTGAAAGAGTATCAGGATGATCCTCAGTTTAGAGAACTATTTCGGCGCGAGGCCGAAATCACTTTTGCACTTGATCATCCCAATATTGTTCGCGTGAAGGGTTTTGATCGAGTGGGGCATCAGTTGGTTCTCGTTTTGGAGTATTTAGAGGGTGTTGATCTTCGAGCTCTGTTGTCGAAACTCTTCGATGAAAAACGCACTATGCCGGTGGTCGTTGCCATTGAGGTTATCAGGCGTGTCTTGAGGGGCCTCCAATATGCTCACTCGAAGCGAGATAAGTTCGGAAAGAGTTTGGGAATCATTCATCGGGATTTAAGCCCCTCGAATATATTTTTCACGTTTGATGGAGAAATTAAGATTCTTGATTTTGGAATCAGTAAGGCGACTGAAAAGTCTGTGCACAATTTGACACCCAAAGGAGAGTTGCGTGGCAAGATCGCTTATTTGGCTCCTGAACAATTGAAAGATGGAGAAATCGATTTGCGAGCCGATGTATTTTCTGTGGGCATTTTGCTTTGGGAACTGCTGGCAACGCAGCCACTCTTTCCTCGAGAGTCGGTGAGCAAAACATTTGAGGCAATCTTGGGCGGGCATTACACTTCGGTCGGTAGCTTTAGGCAGGATATTCCTATGGAAGTGGACGAAATTCTTCGCAAGGCCCTTCGTGTAAATCGGGAAGAACGTTTTCAGACCGCGGGGGCTTTTGAGGCTGCTCTGACAGCCTTTTTGAGATCTCATTATCCAGCAAATTGCGGTTCAAAGGAGCTTTCAGTTTATGTAAAGAGCCTCTTTCAGCCACAAACTTTTGAGTCTGCGGACTCTCTTCACTTAGCGGGATATGGCTGGCTCATGACGCAGATACCTGGATTTCAGAAGAAAGGATTCGATCTTGTTCAAAAGATTGCGTTAGAAAATCCAACCGTTCCTTATGCCCAGCTTTGTTATGTTCGGGCTCTGCTTTCGGTCGGTCGTCGTCAGGAGTCGATGCGCTTGTTACGTCGCTTAGCGAGAGTTGATTCATTGGAAAAAGACGTCGAGGATCTGCTGGTATGGTTGGGAGTGAGACGATCACCTATTCTCGCTTTCTTGCCTCGATCTAATCCGATCAACCACGCTCTAGGAAAAATTCGTCATCGGCTTTTAGGGCCGACTCCGTTTCAGCAGGAATTTGCCAGCGCTTAACGATCGAGTTTAACGGCGAGCGAGTCTCAGGGCGATCGTCGTAATTCCGGTTTTCACTAGATCCCCAGCAACAAAAGGGATGAATCCCATCTGAATGGCATGAATCCACGAGACCGTCGTGAAAAATTTGAGCCATATGACTCCTGGCACGAATACAACGAGCGATACGAGGAATATTTTGAAGTAGGTGTCGAGAAAGCTGTCTTCATCTGAATATGCAAAGCCAGCAGCCCATGCCATCAGCACAAATCCAACCAGATAGCCTCCCGTAGGGCCGAAGATAGCAGCCGGTCCGGTCGCAAAAAATGGGGCACCCAGAGCTCCCAGGCAGAGCATCAGCAGTTGGCTGATTGACCCCCGCCAGGCTCCTAGAAATGCGCCAGCAAACAAAACGGCAGATGTTTGAAGTGTCACCGGTACCGGCGTAAACGGCAATGGAAATCGAATATGGGACGCCAAACCAGTGAGCAGTGCTCCTCCCACGACGAGAGAAATGTTTTTTAACGAGATGAAATCACGAACAGAGACTTTCTTCGATGCTTCTATGCTCGTTGTTTGAAACTTTGTTGCTGGCTCAGCTTGGTGGCTATTCATTTCACTATCGAAGCCGACGAGATGGATTCGGTCAAGCTTCAAGACTTCGGCCCCAATCACGGCCGGCTTGATTCGCCCTGGGTTTACGTCCATTCTTTTTAAGGGGAAGGGAGGTTTGTGATGCGTTATTGATGCATTCGAGCTCCCAGGAAACGATGGACGCAATATGATCCAAGTCTTTGGGATGATTCACAAAGTCAATTTTGCTGACATCAATGGTGATGGTTCGTCCGTGTTGGTAGGACTGGATCCACGATTCATATTGGTTATTCAGCTGTTGCAAATAGTCTCTTGGAATAGATTTCTCATAGTCACGGCCTCGGAGTGCAATTCTTTCAGTCAGAGCGTCAAGGTCTGCTCTCAAATAGATGAGAAGATCTGGAACTTTAAGAAATGAAATCATCAGTGAAAAATGCTCTGCATAACTTCGATAATCTCGCTCGTCCATTTTTCCATGAAGATAGAGATTCTTTGCAAAAATTTCGGCATCCTCATAGATTGTCCGATCTTGAACCACAGTTTGAGTCGTGCGTGCGATTTCTTGCTGATGTCTGAATCGCTTGGTCAAAAAAAACATCTGCAGATGAAAGCTCCATCGTTTCATATCACTATAAAAATCGACTAAGTACGGATTGGATTCGACGATTTCGTAATAGGGAAGCCATCCGAATCTCTGAGCCAAAAGAGTCGTGAGTGAAGATTTTCCGCAACCAATATTTCCAGCGATAGCGATGAAGTGTGCCATAAATTTAAACTCAGCCGTTAACGACTTTCCTTGCTCTACCTTTTGTTTTTAGCGAAAGCTGACGATATCCGAGAATTCTTTCTTCAATTAATCCAGCTATTCGTGAAAACTGCTGCGGATCCCTCACAAAGTCAATGCCGCGTGTATTGATAGGAAGAATTGGTGCGTTTGTATAATTACCAAAAAATCGGTTATAGGTTTTTGAAAGACTCTCAAGATATTCTTTTGAAATAGATCTTTCAAACTGACGGTCTCTTTGGTGAACGCGTTGTAGGAGCGTTTCAACATCTGCATAAAGATAGACAACTAAGTCTGGGGTCCTGGTTCGCAGTTGGAATGTCTCGTAGACAGTCTTGTAGATTTCCAAGTCTTGGTGAGACAGATTGAGCTCAGAAAAGAGGGCGTTTTTTTCAAAAAAGTAATCTGCAATTAAGGTCCCTTTTTTCTTGGAAATTTCAAGCTGTTCGCGAACGCGGGAGAGAAGAAAAAAGACTTCCGTATTGAACGCGTAGTTTGCTTTGTCCTTATAAAAACCCGATGTCAGAAATGGATTTTCTTCGAAGGTCTCGTAAATACCTTCGGCGTTCCATTTTTCAGTGAGCAGGCGAACAAGTGACGTCTTTCCCACTCCAATCGGCCCTTCAACGACAATAAACTTATTCTTAAGTGATGTAGGCAGGTGATTTTGCTTGGCTTTCTCTGGCGGTTGATTCGATCTCATTATAGTTGAGTTAATAGGTTTCTCCTGGCTGCTGTGAAGTCTTTTTTGTACAGATTCAATTTTTTTTTTATTGTGTTAAAAAAAAATTCTTAGGCTTAAATATTGAGGGTGATCCATCGTTTCTCTCAATTCATTCAGCCCATCAGTCAATTTTTGGCTTCCGAGAATCCCGAGTGGCAGAAAGGCCCTCCCTTTGAAGAACCGCCGGCGACCCCTGAGACAGCCGGTTATGATCTGGCCTTGCCTTGTTTTTCTTTGGCTAAAATAAAACGCCAGAGCCCCCAACAGTGCGCTGAGGATCTCTGCCAGAAGATTGATCGCGATAAAGAAGCCTTTGGTATTGAGAAAGTAGCTGTCATCAAGGGGTTTTTAAATCTGCGGTTTTCCGGAAGGGTATTGGGATCAGAACTGCAGAGCCGATACAGCGAGATCTTAGGATCAGCTCGACGTGCTTTAAAAGAAGAAAAATTCGTTGTGGATTTTTCGTCGCCGAATATTGCAAAACCCTTTGGAATTGGTCACCTGCGGTCTACGAATATTGGAGCGGCAATCTGTCGAATGGCATCGGCAATGGGAGCCTCTGTCGTTAAGGTCAATCATCTCGGGGATTGGGGGACTCAGTTTGGAAAGATTATCACGGCTTATAAACGATTTGGATCTGCCCAATTTGTAAAAGGGGATCCTGTTCAGAACTTGTATCGGCTTTATGTGGAGTTTCATCAAAAAGAGAAAGACGATCCCGCATTGATTGATGAGGCTCGTGATTGGTTCGTCAAATTGGAATCGGGAGACTCTGAAGCCACCGAGCTTTGGAAGTGGTTCAGAGATGTCAGTTTTCACGAATTTAAAAAAATATATGACCGCCTCGATGTGTCTTTTGATTATGTGACGGGCGAAAGTTTCTATAACAATTTAATGGAGCAGACCGTTGAGTTGATTCAAAAGAAAGGGCTTTTGAAGGAATCCGAAGGCGCTCAGGTTGTTGACCTGGAAGAGTTTGGCATGCCTCCGTGTTTGATCAAGAAATCGGATGGATCGACTCTTTACGCGACGCGAGATCTCTCCACAGCGGAGTATCGACAGAAAACATTTCAGCCGACGGCATTAGTTTATGTTGTTGGATCAGAGCAGATACTGCATTTCAGACAGGTATTTAAGGTACTTGAATTGTTAGGATACGATTGGGCAAAGCGTTGCAATCATGTGCCCTTTGGATTGATCAAGTTTCCGGATGGGAAGATGTCTACCCGTAAGGGCAATATCATCTTATTGGAAGATGTTTTGGATCAGTCGATTGCTGAGGCTTTGAAAATCGTTCAACAGAAAAACGCTGAGAAACCAAAAGAGCGCCAACTTTCAGACGAAACGATGGAAGAAGTCGCTCGAAAAGTGGGAACGGGCGCGGTGATCTTTTTTGATTTGAAGGCCAAGAGAATGAAAGATGTTTTATTCGATTGGAAGGAGCTTCTCAATTTCGAAGGTGATTCTGGCCCATATCTTCAATATACCTATGTGCGTTTGGCTTCATTGCTCGAGAAAGCGGCTCAAGAAGGGCTCTCATTCTCATCGAAAGATCAGATGGAATTGACAACGGAAGAAGAGCGGTTGTTAGCAAGGCAATTGCTTCGCTTTCCGGCGGCTTTAGAGCTTGGAGTAAGAAGCTTCGAGCCTTCAGTTTTGTCTCATGAACTTTTGGAGCTAGCCGCGGTGTTTAACCGATTTTATATGAATGTTCCGCTCTTGAAGGGTGAAGAGAAATTTCGTGCCGGTCGACTATGCTTGGTTCATCGTACAAAAGAGACCATTCATTTGGGATTGTCTCTACTTGGAATTGAGTGCCCTGAAAAAATGTAGATTTAGATTTTGAAAAGACGGGCGGATCTCATTTTGGCGGCCCGTTCACAAGTGAATAGTTATAGCGTAGTTGCGCGTTTTTCAGCAGATCATTAAGCTCTTGACCTTTTTTTTCCAATTCGGGATTGCCGTAAAGAGTCCGGGCGTAAAGTTCTGTTTCTTCCAAGAGCCGTTTCATGCCGTCGCTATAACGACTTCCATTGAGATGATCCCAATAACCCTGTGCGCTGGATCGAATTTCTTCGGTGCTTAGACCAAGCTCTCGGCCATGATCTGCGATAAATTTGTGAACATCGATTTCTTCTCCAAGGCGTGCAACTTTCAGTTTGAAGTCGGCTATTCGCTCTTGAGCCCAGGATATTCGGTCGAGATGAAGAGGAGTGCTCTGATTGACTTCATCAGACGGATTTTCTGCAATCCATGGATCTGATTGTTTGCGTTGAGATCTTTCCAGCCAAACTTGGTAGTGAAGAAATTCATGTAAAATGGTTTCTTTTGTCGCAAAGTCTTTGAGAATCATCAGGGGCCTATTGGAGAGCGGCCGACTGGCGTGGTCAACGAGGCCTGGAAAATTTCGTCCAGGGGCTAAAAACATTCCTTCGTATGCAGCATATTTATCACCTTCGAATAAATCCGAATAATATTTCAAATCGTGATTCTCACGAACAGATTCAATCAATGCTTGAACGAATGGATTGGCGGCTTTGCGATCGTGATTTATTGTTCCTAAAAAATCTCCGTTTTCAGGTTTGCCGCGGACCGATGCAGATTTTGTCTCTCTCGATTTCTGTCCTGAAGCGACGATGACTTCGAAATCATAATTTTTCTTGAGCATCGATATCATTTTTTCTTCATTCCCGGCATTCGCGAGTCGCAACAGAGAATCCAACTTGAATGGAACTTCAGTCCAGACTCCCTTTTCTCGGGGAAGAGTTTTCTGGATGATCCGGTCGCGCCTGATCAGCGGATTTTTGAGCTCTACGACTTGTTGATTCTCTGAAAAAAATAGAGGAGGGGAGGGTGTTGAATCAAGAGTTGCCGCATCCAAGATTTGGCGTAACTCCTCAGGAGTGCCATTGGGTTGGCAGTTAACGGCAACAACCTGGTGGCTCTGTAACAACGCCAGAGCCATAACGGTCAGCGAAAATCGTGCGTATGGGTTAAAATCAGCCATGTCCTAGTTCTTCATCTTTCAAATACTTGCAAATACTGAGCCAGAAATGAGCCCTTTATAAGGTAAAAAACACCAATAATTTCATTAAATTAGATAACTAGGTCTTGTAACTCTGCAGATTGTATCGTGATTTTCCGCGATTCCTGTGTCAAACATAACTGTGGTTCTATCAAATAAACGCGCGCAGATGGCCCTTATGAACGAAAAATTCTTTGATCCAATTTCGATTGTTGTTCCGACTTATAAAGAGGCGAAGAACCTTCCTCATTTGATTGAGAGGCTTCTTAAAATTCGGGCTTCGTTCTCAGGTTTTGAAATTCTCATTGTTGATGATAACAGCGACGATGGAAGTGAAGAATATATTTCAGGGCTTCAATCTTCTGAGATTCGAATTCATGTGAGAAAATCCAATCGAGGCCTGAGCCCTTCTGTCATAGATGGAATTCGTATGGCTCAGTTTGACCAGGTCTGCGTGATGGATGCAGATCTGAGTCATCCTCCCGAATCGATTCCCGAGTTAGTGGAGATGTTGGTTGGTTCAAAAGCAGACATGGTAGTTGGTTCACGGTATGTGAAGGGCGGACAAATCGATTTGGAATGGTCTTGGTTTCGCCATTTTAATAGTCAGATGGCGACCCTTTTGGCGCGTCCGTTTACGAATATCAAGGATCCTATGTCTGGCTTCTTTGTGCTGCGCAAGAAGCTCTTTGACGAAGCAAAAGACCTGAATCCCATCGGTTATAAAATTGCTTTAGAGCTGATTGTAAAAGGGAACGCAAAGCTTGTAAAAGAAGTGCCGATTCATTTTAGCGATCGCCTTCTAGGAGAGAGCAAACTGACGGTCAAAGAACAGCTTAACTATATCCGACATATCAAACGTTTGTTTGATTATCGATTCGGCAATCTGTCTTATTTTTTGCAATTTGGAATTTCTGGAACGTTGGGGCTTCTTGCCAATTTGAGCGTTCTCAAAATTCTGTTGCTTGTTGGATTGCCGCTGCGGCTTTCGGTTGGCCTCGCGATTGTTTTATCTATGGGAGTAACTTTTCTCGGAAATCGTTTCGTTACATTCAATCATGGAAAAGAGATGCCTTGGTTGAAGCAATATTTTTCTTTTGTGTCGGCTTGTGCAGTCGGGGCTTTAGTGAATTGGGCTGTGACAGTTAATTTGATTCAGAAATTTTTGATTTCTCCCACTGCCGCCGCGTTGATAGGAGTCGGAGCCGGCATGGGATTTAACTTTGTTTTCAGCAGATATATTATTTTTAGATCAAGTATTGTCGGTCCATCTAAAAAATAATGAAGCTCTCTTTCGCGCGTTTATTTCTTTTGGGTGTTGTTGCACTCTTTATCGGACGATTGTCATATATTTCAGAGCCATATGGCATCTCGGTCGATGAATCGACCTATCTGAGCATATCGGAAGTTCTGCACAGCGGTGGCACGTTATATAAAGACGTTGTTGATCGTAAGCCGCCGGGACTTTTTGCGGCGTACTTTGGGATTGGCTCAGTATTTGGAGTTTGGAATATTCACGCGCTGCATTTTGTTTTTTTCTTAATAACGCTGGCAATCGCTCTTGGCCTGCGTCGCCTATCGTTGCGGCTGACGAATCATCAATTTTCAGCGAACTGGGTGTTTGTGGCGTACTGCCTATTTTCTAGCTGTTTTCCACGAGAGATCATTTCGGCTAACGCAGAATATCTGATGCTCGCTTGTTTGATTTGGGCTTTTATCTGGGTCGAGAGATCAACTTTCGTGGCATTCTTGCTGATGTCTGTGTCGATTTTGTGCAAGCAGTATTCGGTATTGATTTTTTTGCCATATCTGGCGATGCGCTGGATACAGCAACGCGGTCGTTTTCGAGACGAGTTTTTTTTATTTTGTTTTGCGCAGATATTGTTCGGTGGATTAGTGGCAGCCTATTTTTATTGGCGCGGAGCCCTGGAGGAATTCATCTATTATTCTTTCTTGGACGGACTTCATTATGTTTCGGGATCTCGCCGGGTCGAGAATCACTCAACTTCAGGACTCGTCGCTGTTTCAGGAATGTTTTTTTCGTGGCTACCTCTTTGGATCGGTGCGGCAGTTTTAGGATTTAAGCGACGTTCGATTTTTGACTTGAGCCTCGTGGCAGCGGCGATCGGAGCACTGGTGACCATATTTTTATCGGGCCGCTACTACACGCATTACTTCATTCCTTTTTTAGCGTTTATGACAGTATTTGGTGTTCTTGGAATTTTGCAAATTGAACAAAAGCGATGGCAAAAGGCTTTGGTAGGGTTAAGTATCTTTATCTTTTTGGGCTATGCATTTTTTAACCTTGAACGAGAACTTGTATCTCAAGGTTGGTCGTTCACTCGCGAGAAGCAGAAACGTTTAGAGACTGTAGCTGACTGGATAAAAAGAAATTCGCAATCTTCAGACAGAATCGCAGTGTGGGGAATGGCCTCGCAAATCTATGTCATGAGCCAAAGGGGCAGCGGCACTCGTTTTGTTTTTGCCGATTTTGTGTCGGGGCGGCAACCAGGCCTTAAAAGCGATGTATCTCTTCCAACTCCTGGGGCTTCCGAAAAATATATTGAAGATTTAGTTCATAAATCGCCTCAGTATATTATTGATACAAGTTCAGCCTCAATAAATGACTACCAGTGGTTTCCATTGGAGAGAGCTGTGTCGATTCATTCCGAGGTTGAAAAGCGGTATGAACTTGTGCCGAATGATACGGGATTTTTAATCTGGCGTTTATCGCTCCGAGAGAATGTAAAAGGTGAATTGTGAGTGTTCCAAGTAATTTGTTGCAACTGCAGAATGGTGCGAAATCTTTTGGATCTCGACAGCTCTTCGAGGGGGCCACGTTTTCTGTCAATGAGAATGAACATATTGGAGTGATCGGCCCGAATGGAGCTGGAAAAACGACTCTCTTTAAATTGATTGCGAATGAAATTGAGCTCGATCACGGTGAGATAGTTCGCGCCCGTAAACTTTCGTTGGGGTATTTGAGGCAGCACGATTCTTGGGATGAGAGCCAGATCCTTGAAAGCTATTTGGAAACGGGCACGAAAACTCCCATCTGGGATCTGAAAAAACTTGGACTGAGCTTGGGTCTGGACGAAGGGCTGTTTCAAAAGCCCCTGAAAGCACTCAGCGGTGGTTATAAAATGCGAGCAAAATTGTTACATCTGTTGGGACAAGAGCCCAATTTGATGATGCTTGATGAGCCAACAAATTATTTAGATCTCGAGACATTATTGGTTTTGGAAGAGTTTCTTCAGAATTATCAGGGAGCGTTTCTGCTGATATCTCACGACCGTGAATTTTTAAGAAGAACAACCGATCATATTCTTGAAATTGAATCGGGTGATTTCGTGAAATATAGCGGAAATATCGACGACTATTTCGAGCAGAAGCAGATGATTCGGGAACAGCTTGAGAAAAAGGCGACGAGTGATGCAAATCGTCGGAAAGAAATTCTCGATTTTGCAGCTCGTTTTGGAGCAAAAGCCTCGAAGGCTCGTCAAGCGCAGAGCCGACTGAAGCGCCTCGATAAGATGGAAGCCATTGAGCTTAAACCTCTTCCCGTCTCCGCAAAAATTCGAATTCCGACTCCTCAGCATACGGGTCGAATTGCAGTAGAACTTGCGGACGTTGATGTTGGCTATGCAGAAAAAATAATTCTTCAGAATGTAGATCTTAAAATTGAATCGAAGGATCGAATTGGTGTGGTTGGTTATAATGGCGCCGGAAAATCGACGCTTTTAAAGTCGATCGCTAAAGAGCTGAATCTACTGCATGGAAATATTGAGTATGGATATCAAGTGCGAGCTGCGTATTACGCTCAGCATGTTGGGGAGCGACTTAAGCCAGATCACACAGTGATTGAATCCCTGTCGGAAGCTGCGAGTCCAGACATTCGAACTCAAGAAATCCTTGATCTGGCGGGGTCTCTGTTGTTTTCGGGAGATCATATGAAAAAGAAGATCTCTGTATTATCCGGCGGCGAAAAGGCGCGAATTGCTCTCGGGCGAATTTTGCTGCAGCGAGCCCCGCTTCTATTGCTGGATGAGCCGACGAACCACCTTGATTTTTATACAGTAGAGTCTTTGACTCAGGCATTAGAAAATTATCCAGGCACACTTGTAGTTGTGAGTCACGATCGAGGTTTTGTCAGGCGTGTCGCCACAAAAATTCTGGAAGTGAAGTCGGGTAAGGCAAAAATTTATCCTGGGACATACGATGATTATGTTTGGAATATTCAGCAGCGGCAACTGCGTGGTGATTTGGTTCACGAGGAAGCTCCCACTCTGAGACGGCGGGATCAAAGCATGCAGCCTTCTCAGGTCTTACAATTGGTTGCAAAACCGAAAGTGGCGATGTCTTCGTATGCGAAAGAAAAAATCAAAGAGTTGGAGACGCACAAACGAGCCTGCGATAAGTCGATTCAGGATTTGGACCGCAAGATCAAGGCCCTTGAAAGTCGAATGGCTGAGCAAACGGCTAAGCTGGCTCTCGTGCAGGGACATGAAGCTGGTCAGTTGAGTCGAGAGATGGCGGCAGCTCAGCGAAAAATTCAAGACTTAGAAGCCGAGAGTCTCGCGTTTCTCGAGAAAAAAGAAGAAATCTCTGCGCAGATTGAGTCACTCAAGTGAGCACAGCATCTTTCTATCAGCTTTCGACCGATCATGTATTGGATGCTGTGGAAAAGGCAATGCAGCGGACGGCTGCTGGAATGAGAGCGACTGGTTCTGTTTTCGCATTGAACAGTCTTGAAAATCGCGTTTATCAGATTGAGTTTGAAGATGGTCTGAGGGTCGTGACGAAGTTTTATCGCCCCGAGCGTTGGTCAGCTGTTCAGATTCAAGAAGAGCATTTGTTTTTGAAGAAGCTATTGGAGGCTGAAGTTCCTGTTGTTGCGCCTCTAAAACTAGACGCCTTCGGTGAAAACACAGTCGGCCAATCTTCGGAAGGAATTTTTTTTGGAGTGTTTCCGATGGTCAAAGGTCGACTGTCTGATGAACTTGGTCAGAAACAGTTGGAAACTTTGGGTCGGTACGTGGGCAGAATTCATAGAATTGGGGCCACGATGCCGGCGACGACTCGGCATCGATTGGATATTGAAACCTTTGGATGGAAATCTTTGGATTATCTATTGGACTCAGATTTTTTTGAGACCGATGCGGTGGCTCATCAATATGAACAGACTGTTGGTGATCTCATGGAGCAAATCGAACCCATGTTTGATGGAATCAAATACACTTTGGTTCATGGTGATTGCCACTTGGGTAATACTCTATGGCAGGGTGAAGCCCCATTTTTTTTGGATTTCGATGATCTTTGTCTCGCGCCAGCGGTTCAAGATATCTGGATGATTGTGAGAGGGCGGGACGAAAAGGCCCGAGAAGATCGCAAAACTCTGTTAACGAGTTATGAGCAGATGAATGAGTTTAATCATGAAGAACTACATTTAATTGAAGCGCTTCGAGCTCTGCGAATCATTCATTACAGCGCGTGGATTGCGAAGCGTTGGGATGATCCTTCGTTTTCTCGAGCATTTCCGGACTTTGCCTCGACGCGTTATTGGCAGGAAGAAATGACCGA
Source organism: uncultured Bacteriovoracaceae bacterium (assembly GCA_964626465.1). Classification (GTDB taxonomy): domain Bacteria; phylum Bdellovibrionota; class UBA2394; order UBA2394; family UBA2394; genus CAZRCG01. The sequence continues at coordinate 51,042 of CAZVFP010000003.1, forward strand.
ATTGCATAAAATTTCTGATTATCTTTTGAGCCCTCATCAAGTCGAAAATTGATTTGTTTTCAACTCGGGGCAAGTTTAATCTCAGTCTATGAGAGAAGTTTGGAGAAAGTGTTCTTCTTGTAAGAAAGATATCTATTGTGGATCGACCTATCAGGTTTGTTCGATATCGACTTGTCGAGCCAAAGCCACAAATTATGTTTTTTGTTCAGTGGCCTGCTGGGATCTGCATGTTCCGATAGAGCGGCACCGAGGCGATGACGTTGCGGCCATTGAAAAGCGAGCGCCACAGCATCCGGAGGTCGAGCGCGAAGCAAAGCGTGTCATTGTGACAGAATCATCCCCAATCGAAGATGAAATTTTGGTGGTTGTATCGAAAGTGAAAAAATATATTTCTGAAAAGTCAGGAATGAATACCTCTGCGGATGTTATGAATGCGCTGACTAGTCGGGTTCAAAGAATCTGTGATCGCGCAATTGAAGAAGCAAGAAGAAGTGGCCGCAAGACCGTGATGGATCGCGATATTCCGTGAAATCGTTGGCTCTTTCTTTCGTATTTGTATCAGCCCTAATATATATGGGCTGTTCTCGCAGCGGCGGAGTGTGGCAGCACTATCGGATAGCCGCGCTTCACGAGGCCATTAACCGCAATATGAGCATTGCTCTTCATTTTGATGATGAAAGTTGCGAGAAGCAGAAAGCGGCCCTCGAAATTGCCATTGGCGATGCCAAGTTTAAGAAAATGGGCGCGTATCGAGTTCAGATGAAAAGCGAAAAGGCTTTGGAAAAAGAGCTCAAGATTACGGCAGCTTGTACAGTCGTTGTATTCAAGGGTTCCGAAGAAATGGGCAGGTCTGTGGGGGAGTCTGATCCTCAGCGGCTGAGGTTGCTCCTCTCCCAGAGCTTGTGATAGTAAAACCGTCATGGAAAAACGCTTTCAGGTCATAGCGGCTTATAAATTCTTCGATATTGCAGACCCACAGTCTATTCGAGAGCCCCTCCGAAATTTCTGCCAGGCTCTTGGGATGAAGGGTACGATTTTGCTGAGCTGCGAAGGTATTAATTTCAATGTTTCCGCTGAATCTTCAAAACTCGATGAGTTTAGAAAATATCTGACGAGTGATCTGAAGTTTCCTGAACTAGAATTTAAGGAACATTTTTTTGAATCTCAGCCATTCAATCGAATGCTTGTTAAGGTCAAAAAAGAGATCATTAGCATGGGTATGCCTGAGATCAAGCCTGCCGATTTCACAGGTCCTAATCTTGCTCCGGTGGAGTTTAAGAAATGGTTGGATGAAAAAAGGGATATCACCGTTTTAGATACGCGTAACGATTACGAAGTTGAAATGGGTAAGTTTGAAAACGCGGTGCACTTAAATGTGGGGACATTCAGAAAGTTTGCTGAAGTGGCTAAAGATTTGCCGAGCGAAATGAAAGAAAAGCCGTTGGTGATGTATTGTACTGGTGGCATACGTTGTGAAAAAGCGTCGGCTCTTTTTATCCAGAAGTATGGATTCAAGAACGTCTATCAGCTCGAAGGTGGAATCTTAAAATATTTTCAAGAGGTGGGCTCTGATCATTACCAAGGTGATTGCTGGGTTTTCGATCAGCGTGTTGGATTAAACGCCGATGGAGCCTGTCCTAAAAATTGAAGCTCGTATCGATACTGAGACCCAGATCAGAATTGAATGATTTACCTTTTGTATTTTCAAGAGCGTAAAAAATATTTTTTAAATCGAATTTAATAGAGAGCCACTTTAGTGGGGTGTCGATATTTAAACCGCCGCCAATAAAGCCGAATGGCGTCGACAGTCTGCCCACCCATAAATTTCCGCCGCCTATCGCTGTGTAGAAGTCGGCTGATATCCCGGACCGAGGAAGTTCGATGGTCGCATCAAGCAGAGCAGGTAGATTCCAATAGAGCGCGCCGCCTAGAATATAGAGCGCATCGTCTGCAAGGATTCCGGCGCCATTGTCGCGATCGGTGTGAGCTGAGCCTGCTGAGAAATCGGATCCGATCCAAAAAATATCATTAAAATGGTAGGTTATGGAGGCATTGCCAAGAGTGGAAGATCTCAACAGATCGCCCGTATAAAAATTGGCGCCGGTGCTGAGCTCGAGAGTCTTAGCTTTAAGTTCGCCGCAGAATATCCAGGGAATTAAACAGAAAAGAATGAGTGTTTTCACTCTCCATTGTTTAGCACTGTCGAGCGGCAAGAGACAGTCCCTTATTGTATTGGCGGTCTGACGATCCAAACTGATCCAGCATTAGAAATTTTTCTACTTGAATCGGTCGGGTTAAACATAATGATTTCTCCGCCGGCCAGTGCGTCAATCCCAGCCACCCCGATATGTTCTTCAGGGCTTCCAGAAATATCTGCAGAAACGAGTCCGCTGGCTGTGCCCACAACATAGAGCTTGCCGTGGCCCACTCGATTTGGATCATCGGTCAGGGCGCTGATGACGGCAAAATTATGAGTCTTGGGAAGATTGACGAACGCGTTGGCATTCGGACCCTCAGCTTTCAGATTTGGAGGAATCAATATCGTCGATTTTTCTTTTCCATCGGAAGCTGCTGCAATTGTAATTGATTTTCCTCGATCAAAGACGAATAGGTCTTTATTGAGTTCTGCTCCGCCATAATAGCCCATACGTTCGTAATTGCTGTAGCCATTCCAAAACGTGATGGAGCCAAAGTTTGACGAATTGGAGAGACCAACAAAGCCGATATCAATGACCGGATGAAGGGGATCCTGAGTATTGTTAGCATCCAGAAAAGGGCTGAGCGTTAAAAAATTTCCGTTGCTGAGTGGAACTACCGATCGCGTCACTCGATCTGCAGCGAAACTACCTGCAATTCCGCCAAGATATTTCATCTCAAGCCCTTGAAAGAGATGAACTGTGCCGGCCGTTGATTTTTGAAGTCCGTTCGTCGCGTTTGGACTCAAAACAAGAAAAGAATTTCCAAGTGGAAGCCGACGGAGCCCTCCTTCGCCTGTGAAATTGTCTGCTATTCCAAATAAATCTCCAGCAACACGACCGACAAAAAGTCGTGTCGAAACAATTTTTGGATCATAGGAATTCGTTCGTTTTGAAAGATCGATTGAGGTTAGCGATCCCACATTTGCAGTGTCGCCATTGTCTGATTTGCTGCTGACGATGATGCCATCTTGTAATGAAATGACTGAGCCAGATCCAAGTCGTGTATTGGGACTAATGACCTCAAAGTTCATCGACTGTGTTGTGGGTTGAAACGGATACGAAGTTTTAACAGAAAGGGATGTCATATCGTAGACGACGATCTGTCCCATTTTAGTAAAGTTTTTGTAGGTAATTCCAAAGTCCGGACTGGCAATGACGACTTGATTTTCGCCAAACAGTGTGAGCCCACCGCTTCCCATCTTGTTTGCCTTTTTTATTCCGTAGATCCCGGACGTGGCAGAGTCTTTGAGGGAGGCAAGTGCTGAGAGGTCTGCTCCACTGAGGAAATCCACGACGCCGCTGTCGTCTCCGGAGAGGGTATAGGGAGATGCGACCGCAATTGTATTTGTTGAACCAACAACGATATAATCTCGAAGCGGCGCAATGCTATCGGAGACGCCGCTATAGTAAGTATTCGATGCGGCCCCTTTTTTTTCGGCTTTTACTGCATATGTGACTGCGTCGACGAGCTTGAGACTTCCGCAGTTAACGAGAGACTTTGCGGCATCGTCATCAAATGGAGAGCTAATGACGAAATTTCCATTTTTCAACGCATAGAGACCTCCCGATCCGATTCTGTTGCCGGGTGCGGTTCCAACGATTGATGCCAAAACTTTTCCTGTGGTTGTACTGAATATATGAACGGCGCCGCGTTCTTCATCGTAAAAGGGCTCTGCAATGGCGATTCTTGATTTGGAGAGCTCGATCCATGAATGTCTCCAGATCGAGGCGGATTTTGCGGTTGCGTTGAAATAGTTTTCAGCTCCAAAATAACTATTCTTCGAGGGTTTGGGGCTGACCAGTTTAATGACGGAGTAGCCTGGACTTGGAGATGGTGATGGGGACGTGGTCGGAAGGACGGGCGTTACTGGGCCAGCGAATCCGGGCCTGGATCCCATGAAGAGGATGATAATCGCGCCCCATGTGATGATATAAAGAAGATTGAACAATTGACGATGTCTAACCATGAAATTCCCCCACTCCTAAAGTATAAATGGAAATATTTCTAAGGGGCAAAAATCAGCTAACTTATTGAAAATACAAGAAAAATATTTATTTATGGCAGGGTTTTTTTGTTTCAGGAATTCGGATTTGAATATCTGATCTGATCGGTTAGTTAGGACGTCTCATGTGGGAATTTTTGATTTTATGACAAAGAGTGCAAATGAAAATGCGAATGGTGTTGTTCTTGCGGGAATTGACGACTTACTGTCGGCCGATTGGGGGCATTATTTCACTTTTGATCGTCATCATGCTGAGAAAAATGGAATTATCGTGCTGCGCTGGGCGGCCACGGGTTGCTCAATTCCGCTAAACGTTGAGATCAGTGAATCGGCCTCCGAGAAGGGGCGCCTTAATTGGCGAGAGGTTCATCGCAAGGTTAAAGAGTGCTTGCCTGAAAATATTTTGAAGCAGCGCGCTTCCGAAGCGAACTTCTTGCTAAGAGGTGCAAATCGAAGAAACCTGCGGGATGTGCAGAAAGATTTTGACGTCTGGTTACAGAAAACGTCTTTCAATATAGAGCAGATGTTTGGCGAAGATCGCGCCCGCGAATTTTCGAGTAAAATGCAAGTACCGGCGAATCTGAAGGTCGGCAGTATTCAAGCTCTGCAGTATTCGATTGAAATGAAGATTGATGAATTACGGAATATGTGACCTTGAGAGGGTGATAAAAATTTAAAAATGCGGGAGACAAATTGATTCGGTCCGCATATAAATGGCAACTATATAGAAGCAAGGAAGAAGGAGGAGTGGGTGAGTGGTTGATACCACCAGTCTTGAAAACTGGCATACCCGGAAGGGTATCGGGAGTTCGAATCTCCCCTCCTCCGCCATTCGGTTTAGGGACCTTTTAACCGACGAGTTGTGCCTAGAAAATAAAGAAGAGATAAAAAAACCGTTATCAATATAATTCGGGCAAGAGCTGCGCGATCGTGGAGACGATCATGTTGAGTCGTTGAGACGTATACGCACTTTTCAACCTTCTTACCGTCCCTCCAAACAACTCCGTCGTTCTCATTGTATGGCAGATAGAGGTATCCGCAAAGTCTATTAGGATTCAATTCATTCTGAACCGTAGCATTTCGAAAGAGTAGAGACTTTTCGTAGGACAGTGGAAAAGTAACTGCAAAACCAACAAGTGCTAAACCTGACAGTGCAATTAGCAGTCCTTTTCTTGCTGAAACGTCAATCTTGCGAATCGGACGGCCGTCTGCGAAAAATTCTGTTGCATCCCATAAATTGAAAGCTCTTAAGGTAATCAGGATGCTCGCTCCTATTGAGTAAAGAATAATCGGCTTGAACCACTCCGAAGAGGAATCAATCGGCGTAAACGATGGCTTCCATATCATCAGCAGGAACAAGACTGTGAAGAACCAACTTATAGAAAGCGTTACCAATACTTTGCCGATATTTTCCAGACGCGGCTTTTTCCACAAATGTCTGCTCCTGATCCAACTGATAAGGCCGGTGAGAATCAACAATACAAATGTAATACATACACCTTTGGGAAATCCTGCGACTCCCCAGACATAAATGATGCATGTAATCAGAGCGCAGAGAATCGTCCAGACTTGAAAAAGCAAACGATTGAGCGAGATGTGTAGCACAAAGATCGATATTAGGATAATATGCGACCATCTCAAAGCTCTAAAATTTTCATCGACCCTGCCATATGTATTTACCGAACATGGAACACTTATGTTGGCTAGCGTTTTAGATACAGAAATGGCCATAGCAGCAAGCGTGCAGGTTGTTAGAGCCTCTCGCTCGCCCCCCGAAAATCCATTCATTATTTGGCATGTTTGTTGCAACCTCTGAACGGCATGGAACCAAAACCAGACCCAAGTCTTATGGCGAGCGTCCAAGCGCTTGCGCAGCATGTATCGCTCAAGCAGCTTCAACTCAGTGATGTCGATTCAATTATAAATTGTTGGTACCAAGCGCCCTCTGAATATGTGAAAGGCTTGGGGGTGATCTAAAGAAGTTTCCGTCGCACGCGGTCATGCGATCTGGCCTAGAAGAACGGGTCCAACGCCTGCAGAATGATCCGCTTTATAAGAGTCCGACGTTGATTATTTGCTATGACAACAAGCGCATTGGGTAGCACTCGTTGACTCATATCAATGATCCATTGGAAGGTGCCGCAGTTTTTCATGCGAACCTATGGGATCCAGTGTACCGAGGGCGCGGCATTGGACTGGTTACGTATCTTCGGGCGGCAAAAATATTTATGAAAGATTTTGCTTTAGAAAAAATTCAGTACCAGTCTCCTAAAATCAATACTAAATCCCTGCCGCACGCAAAACTGCTGCGCGCGTTTTTCAGAAGCTTGCTGTCTGTCATTTGTCTTTGATTCATCCGCAGTCGAAGATAAGGCCATGGGAAATTCTGGGGGTTGAAACTGACCCCTGTTTTGCATGGCTGAGGAATTTTGACAATCATTTTTGAGGGTTGGCACAGGTCAAAATTCTCTTTTACCGAAGAGTCAATGCCGCTGGGCGCCTATGTTATTGACAGAATTTTCGTCAGAGTTAACAACACATGTTCTGTATGAATTGGGCTCGATTATTTGCATTTTTGTTTACATTTTTTTTTGTAAAGGTCTTCCACCCTGCCTTGTGCGACGACCTCTTTGAGCCCCCGGACCTGAAGGGCCTTTCTCCGAGTTGGCGGCGCTATTTGTATTACGAATGGAATTTTAACAACGCGAATCGTCTTGGCGAGCCGGGAGATTATATTTCTCTACCTGTTCGGCAACTGAGGAGCGTTTACTATTTCGCTCGATACTTCGCTCGGTCGCCGACAACACTGTCGAAGATGCCGACTTGGATTTCATGGCAGAGCTGGTTGAATCCGATGATTTTTTAATGCGACCATCAGAGTCATATTTTCAGAGACGGCGAGATTCTCATTATGTTCCCGGCCATGGATATCTAAACCACAGTCATAGAAAAGCATTTGAAGAATGGAAATTGACGGAGTTTGTTCCAAAGTTTGGTCGCAGTATGGCTCGGTTAAATCGGTATGGTATTTTTCATTCAAGCCATAGTCAGAATATTATGTTGCGCCTTTCAAGAAAGGGCAGAGCAGTAGATAGAATTATCTTAAAGGACTTGGGGGATATCAGATTTGATCCGGTGGGATTATTTGAAAACTCAATTGGGTCGGTCCAAGATCGATTTAAGTTGTGCAGGCGATTAGGCCTCGGCGGATGCCCCCATTCGGAGGATCTGGGAAATTGTTCTGCAGGTCATTTCCTGTATAACTATCCACTTCAGTCGGTAGCCCATGTTTTTGGATTTAAGATTCCTTATATTCGTCGGGCGCTTGCGATATTTTTGGAATCCTATCTTGCCGAAACAAATCGAATTGTGGGTAAGAATCTCGAATTATCGCCGGGGGCTCTCGCTTATTTTCGGAAGTTGAAAGGTCAGTATTCTAACGATGACGATCTTGAGAGCGATCTGAATTCGGCCTCGATTTTTCTGCATGAGAGCGATCTTGGAAAACGTCTAGAATATATGGCGGAAAATATTCTTCAGGATATTTATGACAAAGCGTCGCAGGCGCAGCTTCCTCATGTTCCAAGCCCAGAGCTTTTTAGCCAACCGGAGTTGCGCCAGTTGTTGATGGCAAACTTCGCATCTAATATGTGGTCTGTTGTAGATCGTGAGGCGTGGGCTGCGTGGCCGGTTGGTCCGCTTTCAATAGAGAGAGATATATCTCAGAGATTTCAGGCGCTTCGATATTCATATTTGGACGGACGTATTTTTATATTGAGTCAAGGCAGCAAGCTTTTTGGCGTTCATTATCTGCCACACGAAATCTACGGCAAGCCAAAATTTATTGCTTCGATAGCGAGATGCAATGAGTCGTTGCGTCGATTTAGTGTGCATACTTAACACACAGATTGGACTTAAACTTTTAAAAAACATGAGGTAGATATCCATATTTGTGTTGGTGGACGTGTAAAAGATTAATCGCGTACTTGGTGAACAGTGCGAATGGGGAATCAATGAATCGAAGTGCAGTGTTGAATGTCATTTTTTGTTTAAGTATTGCACTGGCCTTGTCTGACATCCCCGCCGCAGAATCAAATGAAAAACATGGTATAGAAATATCGGTCAGAACAAAGTCCGAAGAGGGTCATCTTTCTGACGAACCTTGGATTTTAAATTCAGCAAAATTTCCAGAAGATTTTCGTGACTTCGTGACAGTTGTGGCTGCCCACGCAAATTTGGATATTTCTCTGCGATTTCGGCCAGAGTTTGATCTGTCGGTTGATTTTGATCGAGCGGATTTTGTCATAAAAATGTTGAGACCTCTTCAGATCAACTTTCCATCTTTTAAAAACTATTTGGGACAATTTGTTCCAACCAACCTGATCATTGGAGAGTCAGACTCTGATTTATTAGTTCGTGGTCGAAAAGCTAACGGAGAAGCCAGGGTCACACTTGGATTTTTTAAAAATAACCAGCCAATAGATTTGCCTTTGAAGGTGAGTACGCAGCGACTGGGTCAGTTCACTCTTTATATCAAAGAATTTGAGATGGCCGCTTATGAAGAAGGGGCCGGCGACTACAAAAAGGCGTTTCCTTTTGTTTGTGAAATGGAAAATAGAGAGAGCGCGCAGAAGCGTTCTTGTTTTGGGGTTGTATGGAAGTCTCTGCAGACGGAGAAATGGATGTTTCGATTCGTCGTATTTAACTTTGGAGCGACACCAAATCCAGAATATGTTCTGCAGAGCCTATTGGAGCATAATCTAGATATTTTTAAGTTTTACAATAGCGATTGCATGATCCGTTCAGATTGTTCATTGCAAGCTGTCAAAAAATCGGCGAAGGGAAATTCGCGGGCAGGTGGGCATCAGCTGCTGGGCGTGGACGATCAAGCGATGTTTTTGGTCGAGGGCCCATTCGATGGTTCAGAGCGAACAAAGATTTTGACTCAGCTATTGGTGAATCCTCAGGAGAAAGATTTTAGAATCCCCGGCATCCTTCCTGGTTTTGTGGCAGTCATTAAAGACGATACATTTATTCATTTTATGTATCAGGATTTTTTCAAGGATGATTCGATTCCTGTCGTGCTCTTGGATTTTGTGCATCCAGACAAAAATGGCATTATGGAACGCACCCCTGTGCGTATGGACTGGCGTCCGTTTTTGTCGATGAACGATAAAATGGAGGATCGTCGAAACCAAGCGGGCCATTCTCAGAACGCGATATCTTGGCTTTTCGGAAATCTCACTGAAACAGCATTTGATATTCCGTTTTCAATCTCATCACGAATATTTTTGAGAGGGCGTGGGGATCGGATCGTTATCATGCGGCACCATGCCGATATTTGGGCTCGGGATAAATGGAAGAAAAAATTTGAATTTTAACACGGTCTGTTTGACATCCAGATCAGTGTCAAACATCCACACTTGAAGAACCCCAGTCCTTGCATCCATTGGGACATTTATGCTTGGATTTTCATTTAGGTAGTCTGGCGCACTTGCGGCTTGTGACGATAAAGATCAATTCGTCATTTTGGTGGAATCGTTGGCGGGATTTCGTTATGCTCCGGGCGTTGTGAGGGGAGTATCTCGCTATTGCTTGCTTTTCTTTTTATTTTATCTGTCATTGTCGCCCGTTGATGGGGCGAACTTGCCGCAGAAGAAATCGCTATGTATTCAAGTTTTAAAACGGGTTGGAGCTGGCGCCGTCACCGTGCTCGCATTAATGATTGGAACCTCTGTCTATCATAATGTGAAGGCTGCCTCCAAAGGTGAAGAACATATCGGAATGGGAATTTACCTAAATATGAATCAGATCTACGAGCTTATTCCGATGGGTCTCAGAAAGCCTGCCCTGGAGCGGAGGCTTACTCAGAGCGAACAGAACGCCTTGGTTTATTATTTGAACGATTTGTTACATGGGGATTATGATTTTCAAGATCAAGCTCCTAGATTTTTTCCTGATGCTCGGGAAGCAATTACATATTTTAAAAGAATGTCCAACCATCGGGGCGTATGCCGTCACAAGGCCGTGGTTCTCGCTGAGATACTCAACCATCTTGGGATTTCTTCGGTGGTTAAGGTAGACGCACCTTTAGATGATCAGTGGCATGCCTGGGTTTATGTGAGAGATCTTAACTTAAAATTGGATCCAGTGAATGGAACTGCTGAGCAGCTTGTTAAAGGTGGTCCTAATTTTTTTTCAACGGTCCCTTATCAACTTAATCGAATGATCGGTGGCATCGTCCGATAATTTTTTTCTATCTCTCTACAAAGGGTTGCCATTTTTTTTTGATCTCGTTAGTTCTTCGATAAGGAGGGGATTGTGAATCGTAGAATTTTCATTGTTTTATTTTCAGGAATTATTTTTTTCGCACAACTTTTTGGCTTTCATCTCAAGGTTGTTGCTCAGGATTCTGTAGGGACTCCCCTAAGTCGAGACGAGCTTACGAAGTTGGAGAAAAATTTAACCGGGGATGGATTGGTTGGCCGCATTCACGGGCTGAATGCAAGTGTTGGAACATATGTCTTTTCTTGGCGAGATCCGGAAGATTTTTTCCATGGAGCTCTTTTTACAATGGTGAGTCGTGATCCTCACTTGTTGAAATTGATGAACTCGCTAAGCCGCCATGATAAGGTTCGAATTAAAGGGGCGTTTATAGAGAACGATGCACCTCAAAAGCATATCGCAGTTTCGTCGGTAGAGATCCTTGAGAAAAATCCCCGTGAAGGGGAGAATACGAACGCGTGTATTCCGGCCGAAGTATATGAAAAGAGCGAAATGACTGCTCTGGTTCATGCGAGTTTGGCGGAGGGAAATATTCTTCTCATTGATCTCAAAGATATTATTTTGCCAGTCTATATTCGGGATAATAAGTGGACTAAAAACCTTTATCGTAATGATTTGATTAAATTTAAATATATTGTTCGATCGAATCCAAAGCGACCAACCCATCTTGAGCTCGATGTGGATTCTTCTGAGCCCTTGGTTGTCTTGAATAAGTTAGTTGAGCAGCATGGCCAGCGACGCACAATTGAAGGATCTCTTGTGAAGTTCTCTAAAAGCCCGCAGGTGAAATTTGATGTTTATGCAATCGAGACTACCGATCGATTGGGTAATCGAGTGAATTATACTTTGATAAATTTTGAGAACTCGGAGCTTTTCGCCTCGATCAGAGAAAAAGCCGGCCGCGTCTGGGATCGCTATAAAACTACTGCCATCGACGGACGTAATAAAATGGTGAATCGCAAGATCCACGTGTCGGCAACTGGATTAATTAATGTGGTTGCCACTGATCAGGCGAATCCGCAGGTTGTCTTAGACTCAGTAGACAACCTGAAATTTTCGAGAGAAATCTGCGCATATGAAGAAATATTGTGATAGTATTCGTCGATGATTAAAGAATTTTTAGGATTTTTAAAAGAGTACGGTGTCGTTGGCTTGGCGATTGCGGTTGTGATTGGGGGAAAGCTTAACGAATTTGTTTCAACGCTTGTAAATGATCTATTAATGCCGCTTGTCTTTCGACCACTGTTGGAAGCTGCGCATGTTGAGAATATTCGTGAACTGAGTTTTCACGGAATATTTTATGGCAAGGTGATCGGATCTGCGATTGACTTTACGATTGTCGCGGTCGTTGTCTTTATCTTCGCGAAATTCGTGCTTCGCGAAGATAAAGTGACAAAGAAATAACTCTCAAAGTTGTTGGCTTGGGGAGTTATTGCCTTTTGTTTTCCACATATTGATGAGTGCCCTGAGGGAGACGTCAAGTGTTCCGATGCTTTGTGGAAATATTTTTAAGCGTTCGTAGTGCGAATAAAGTTGTCCACTGTATTTGGTCGCTTCTTGTTCTCCAAAATCAAAGACAAACTTGATTCGTTCTTTCAGAAGCTGTTGTTTTTTTTCTGGTGACAATATGGATAAATTCTCGGCTTTTGAACTCATATCTCCCATTTTACTCGACGTGCTTTTTCGATGTAGAAGCCATGCGTCGGGAGGGGTTTTTAAGGTATATATAGCCCTTTCTCAGGGGCTGAATTCAGTGGTAAAATGGCTTAACGCGTGGGAACTCAAGAAAAAAATCACGACGAAGAGTATTACAAGGTTCCCATTGTTATCTATCGGCCGGGCGACAAGGTTGAAAACGATCTCTATTTCTACCATTTGAGAAACTACGTTTTATTTAAGAGTAAGCAGACTGTCTGGGCGCAGGCTGATACTGACAAGTTGATCAATACCCAGGTTGACACATTGTATATTAAGTTTCGATCGGCCAAAGATCATCATGCGTTTTTGCAGGCAAAGCTCAAGACAATTTTGAGTGCTAGGGATGTGCCCATCGAGCGCAAGGCGTCAATGTTGTATGAAACGGCGGATCCTATATTGTCCACGGTGTTTACATCGCCTCAGTCCGCTGAATTGTTGGCGGGTGCAAGTAATTATGCAAAATCATGCATTCAATATCTGAATGAACGGGGCAGTCTTCCGGAACTTGTTAAATTGTCATCCAATAGTTTAACTGAGCATTCGCATGCGCTGCATGTTTCGGCCTATTCCATTGCGTTAGCTAAACGCCTTGGATTTAATGACCAACAGAGTTTATTTGCACTTGGTATGGGCGCTTTGCTGCATGATATTGGTAAGAGTCAGATCAGTCCTGATATTTTGAACAAGACCGGGGAGCTGAATGATGATGAGTGGTTGCTTGTTCGTCAGCACCCTGATTTGGGTGAAAAGATTTTAGATACTCGTCAAATTGTTCCGCTTCTTTCGAAAAGAATCGTTGTTGAGCATCACGAGCGAGTGAATGGAAAAGGATATCCGAAGGGTATTAAAGGAACGCATCAGTTGTCACGGATCGTGTCGATTGCAGATGTCTTTAATGCACTCTCCTCGGAGAAACCCTACGCCAAGGCGATGCCGCCTTTTGAGGCCCTCAAATTCATGATTCAGACGATGAAATATGAATTCGATCAAGGGTACCTCGAAGCATTCATTTCTATGCTTTCAGATTGAGCAAGATCTGATACAAATTGTGTCAAGATCATGCAGACATCCTTTCCAAAATCAGAAATTAAGGTGCTTTTACTCGAAAATATTCATCCCATTGCGGTGGAGGCATTTACAAAAGAAAAGTTTAGCATCGAGACCGTTGCAACTGCACTTTCTGAAGATGAGTTGATCAGCCGGATCAAAGATGTTCATATTCTTGGAATTCGATCGAAGACAAAAGTCACTCAGCGGGTGGTGGCCGAGGCGCGCAGACTGGTTTCCATTGGCTGCTTTTGTATTGGAACTGACCAGGTCGATCTCGAGGCCGCCAAGCTAAAGGGTGTATCCGTTTTTAATGCGCCGTTCAGTAATACAAGAAGCGTCGCTGAAATGGTGATCGGCGAAATTATTATGTTGGCACGACGTTTGGGCGACCGATCAATGAATATGCATAAGGGGATTTGGGAAAAATCTTCGATCAATTGTTATGAAGTTCGTGGAAAGACCTTGGGGATCATCGGTTATGGGCATATTGGATCGCAAGTTTCTGTATTGGCGGAATCACTTGGACTAAAGGTCATATTTTTTGATGTTGTGTCAAAACTGCCGTTGGGAAATTCGAGAGGAGTGGGCCAACTCGAAGAGCTTCTTTCAGCTTCGGATTTCGTGACATTGCATGTTCCGGATACTCCCCAAACCCGTCATTTAATTTCTGCTGCGGAATTAAAGCAGATGAAAAAAGGATCTTATCTGATCAATGCGAGTCGGGGCAAGGTTGTCGATTTGGATGCGCTCGCTTCTTCGGTGCGAGAGAAGCATATTCAGGGTGCGGCTATAGATGTTTTTCCTGTTGAGCCTGAAGGTAATTCAAAGGAGTTTCAGACTATTTTGCAGGGTCTTCCAAATATTGTACTCACGCCCCATTTGGGAGGAAGTACAGAAGAGGCTCAACAAAATATCGGCGCTGAAGTCGCTGTGAGTTTGACTAAATACATGAATGCGGGCTCAAGCCAGGGCGCTGTAAATTTTCCTCAGCTCGATGTTTCAATTCTCAAGGATCGGCATAGAATATTGAATGTTCATCGAAATGTTCCGGGAGTTCTGAAGTCAATCAATGCAATTATCTCTGATCTAGGGGCGAATATTGAGGGGCAATATCTTTCGACGGATCCTCAGATTGGTTATCTTATTGTGGATTTAGATAAAAAAGTTTCTGACAAAGTGAAAGATCGCATTAAAGCTCTTCCAGAGAGTATTCGAACGCGGATACTTTATTAAACAATGAATCCGGCACTCAGAGAGTTAGAAAGAGAAATCGGGGGAACTAAAGTTTCCTGCGACCCTGTCGAACTTGAAAGTTATGGTCGTGATTGGACGCGAGCCTGGAAAGCAAATCCGTCAGCAGTTTGCTTTCCGGAGTCGACTGAAGATGTGGCGTCGATCGTGCAATGGGCTCGTAAATATTCAATTCCGATTGTTCCTTCCGGAGGTCGTACCGGACTCAGTGGTGGTGCGGTTGCTGCCAATCGTGAAGTCGTGGTCTCGATGTCGAGAATGAATCAGATCAAAGCGCTGAATCCAGTAGATAGACTTGTTGTTTGTGGAGCTGGGGTTCCAACAGAAAGTTTGCAGAAACGTGTTGATGAAGCTGGGTATTTCTTTCCTGTCGATTTTGCCTCAAGAGGCTCGAGTCAAATTGGTGGCAATATCGCGACAAATGCAGGTGGCACAAAAGTGATTCGTTATGGGTTGATGCGAGAGTGGGTCGCGGGATTAGTTGTGGTGACTGGTACAGGCGAGATCTTAGATCTTTCGAAAAGCCTAAAAAAAGACAATTCCGGTTACGACTTAAAACAAATATTTGTCGGCAGTGAGGGAACTCTTGGATTAATTACAGAGGCCACTTTGCGATTTACAACGAAGCCAAAAGAATTGTCGGTATTTTTGGCAGCTAGTAAAAGCCTTGGTCATGCGGTGAAAATTCTGGAATTGGCTCAAAAGAGGCTCACTCTTACAGCTTTTGAATTTTTTAATGATCTCGCGCTCGCCCACGTGATGAACCATCATGGATTGCCGAATTTGTTTTCTGAGAATCATCCATTTTATTTTTTGATCGAGTTTGAGAAAGATGAAGATGATGCGTCTGTGTTAGCCTTCTTTGATGAGCTCCAGTCAAATGGATTGATGACTGACGCAGCTTTGAGTCAGTCAGAAAAACAAGGATCTGAGTTTTGGAAATATCGCGAATGGATATCAGAGAGTCTGGCGCCTCACCAACCATACAAGAGCGATATATCGGTGCCGATCTCGAAGATTCCTGATTTTGTGCAGAGCGCTGAACAATTTATCAGCGGGCGGTTTGGTGGACGACAGTTGGTATGGTTCGGACATATCGGAGATGGAAACCTTCACTTCAATTTTTTGAAGGCACCTCAAGAATCGATCGAATCTTTTTCAAGGGTTTGTATGGAGCTCAGCCCCGAATTCTTTCAGCTCGTGAAGGCGTTTGGTGGAAGTCTTAGTGCGGAGCACGGAATTGGTTTGCTGAAAAAGCCATATCTTCATTACACGAAGTCTCGTCTTGAAATTGACTGGATGCGAAAAATAAAATCTGTTTTCGATCCAGACGGTATTTTAAATCCTGGAAAAATCTTCGATCTTTCATGATAATGATAGATCTTAGATGTCATCACCAGCCGATCATTATAAAGCCTATTTGAGAATTCATTGGCTCGAGTCGAAACAGACCCTGAGATTGGCGGGACCGATCATGACGAGCCAGTTGGGACAACTTCTTCTTGGAGTTGTGGACAGTATTATGATTGCTCGCGTTGGCATCGCCGAACTTGGAGCGTCGGCCTTCGTTGGCAGTCTTTTTGCTTTCTTTTTGGTTTTTGGATTTGGGGTTTGCGCTTGTATTGCTCCTCTTGTGGCGCGCGCCGATGGGGCCCAGAAATCTGAGGAGTGTGGTGAGATACTCCGACATGGCTTGGTGTTTACTCTGATCTTGGGTATAGCACTTGGTGTTGTAATTCAGGTGCTTGCGCAATATCTTTCTGTGTTTGGGCAACCGCCAGAGATTCTGGCTCTTTCAAAAGAATATTTTTTGATCATGGGCTGGTCTCTTATTCCAGCGTTATTGTTTCATTCCTTGCGCCAATATTCTGAAGCGCTTTCGAGGCCGTTGGTTCCTATGTTGATTGTGCTTGCAAGCGTGGGGGTGAATGCCGGACTAAATTGGTTACTCATATATGGAAACGCTGGCTTTCCTCAGTGGGGGTTGAATGGGGCCGCATGGGCAACTTTTGTCACTCGTATTTTTATGTTTTTAGGTCTCGTGATTTATATTTTCCGATCGTCGCATTTTTTGGATTATTATCCTCATCGATGGTTCGCTGAAATTCATTGGCGCAGGATTCTTGAAATGATTCAAATTGGAGCGTCGAGTGGATTTCAGACTTTGTTTGAAGTCGGGGCCTTTGTCGCTGGCGCTGTGATGATGGGATGGCTTGGAACTGAAGCGCTCGCCGCACATCAAGTGGCACTGAGTGTTGTTTCAATGACATTCATGGTGACCCTCGGCATTTCATTTGCAGTAGGTATTCGGGTTGGCAGCGCCATGGGAAGAGGTGATTTGAGAGCTGCTCGTAGAATCGGCTTTGGCGGCATTTCGATCGGATCCTTTTGGATGGCTCTTTGCGGGATTGGTATCTATCTTGCGAGGCATTCGTTGCCGTTCGTTTATGTGCAGGACGAGCGCGTCGCGAGTCTGGCGGCATCATTTTTGGTATTTGGGGCAGTTTTTCAAATTTTTGATGGCGCTCAATGCGTTGCAATCGGGGCGCTCCGTGGCATGACGGATATTCGAATTCCAACGTTCATCACTTTTTTTGTCTATTGGGTTGTGAGTGTGCCACTCGTTTATTTGCTCGCATTTCGTTTTAATTCTGGGCCTGAGGGTATTTGGCTTGGTCTCACCATCGGGTTGATTCTGGCCTCGATTCTTTTAACTTCACGTTTTGATGTGTCGACTCGTGGTCTTAATCGCTAATAATTTTTTGAGGCAATTTTTAAAACCTGAGCGGTAAATACAGGTTGATGTTGAATGATCACAGAGATGGGGTAGTTCGTTGTATTTGACTGCTGCCTGACGATGATATCGAGGAGCCCGTCACCATTGAGATCCACAACCTGAAACTCTGCAGCATTTGGAGTTGCTGGAAGAATCTTGCGAGGTTCAAACGTGAGATCTCCATGTCCTTTGTGGATTGAAACCGTGCCTTCCGTATTGCTGGCTGTGATAATGTCTTTATGACCATCGCCATCAATATCGATAATTTTGGTCGTATATTCATATCCAGTTAACGTGTTGAATCCTCCCGTGGAAAGGCTCCCCGCGTTGGCAAAAGTTCCGTCACCAGCACCACGAAAGATTTCAAAACCACCGCCACTATAGGCTGTGAAATCGATGTTCCCGTCGCCATTGAGGTCAGCTGCAGCTGGGTTCTTCCCATGACTGACAAGGCCGGTGGATGCTCCGGGGTTAAAGGTTCCGTCGCCCCGACCGAGAAAGAGTGAAGTTCCAATGAGCGTTCCATGCTGTACTAAGATATCTAAATTGCCGTCATTATTGAAATCGGCGAGTCGTGATGAATTCATGTTTGTGACAGGATCTGGATAGTTAACCTCTGGGGCAAATGTTCCGTCACCATTATTAATTCTGACTCCAATAGAATCAAAATGGGTTGGATCAACGTCTAAATGACTGCGCACTTTGACTGATATGAGATCCGGATGCCCGTCATTGTTAATGTCGCCCGCTTCGAGCGATGCAAGATAGGGGGCGGGTGTTGTATTTGCAGAGTCGGTGGCAGCTCCAAACGTTCCATTACCATTTCCAAACCGTATCTTAATTGATGGAGTGGCCCATTGCGCATAACTGACATCCAGATTTCCGTCTCCATTGAAATCGGCCACTTCAATATTGAACGGAGAAACTGCAGGCTCAAATAAGGGGCCATTTGAGAATGTTCCGTCGCCTCGGCCAATGAGCACTTGCGGCGCTCCATTCAGAAGCACATCTGGGATCCCATCATTGTTAATGTCCGCCACCTTAAAGCCTTCTCCCCAGCTGGTGGTCACGGGAATTGAGATCTTGTCGTCATATTCCCCAGCCGCGGTTGTATCCCAAATCGCATCGCCCTTTTTTACAGCAATGACGGCCGTCTTTTTTTGTGTGAAATCATCGCTAGCCGTAAGAACATGCACATACCACTGTTTGACAAGAGACTCGGCGCCACAGTTTTGGAAACAGGCCGCCATATAGGTTCCTGAGCTTCCAGAACTGAGAGTCCAGGTTTTCTGAATATAAAAACTGTTCGCGGCTATAGTTCCCACCGGAAATGTTGATAAATAAGTATTGTTTATCGGCTGTACGGCAATCCCATTGAATAATGTTCCGCCGACGGATTCGCTTCCCCAAGCGAATGTATTGGCGCCTGCAGTAATATCAGAGATTGCAGTGTTAAAAACGATCTCTGTATCAAGTTTTATCTGCGCCGTCTTTTCGTAATGGTTGGCGTAATTAGAATGAAACATCGTTCCAGTCAGAGTAT
>CAZVFP010000003.1:69855-249008 GCA_964626465.1 uncultured Bacteriovoracaceae bacterium
TTGATGGCCAACATTGCAAAGATGGCAACAATGCTGAGAACGACAGTTATGCTCATTCCGCTTTGATTTAGAGTCTTATGTAATCTAAATTTTTTCATTTTTTTAATTGGTTAACGAAATGTATGCAAGCGGTGCCGCGGATGTCGTAAATGTTTTCTCAACATTTGTTCCCTCGCTGCTCTGTGTACTAAATTTTATTTCAATCGACGCTGATCTGAGATTGTTCCAATTACACTCTGATGTGGTTGTATCGTGGGCAAACCATCGGCTGCTATTCTTCGAGGAGCAGTCTGCAGAGTTTGATTCGGTGGCTCGACTTTGCAGGCTATAAGCAACCCTCAGCTGGGTTGCATTAGCGGCGATTAAGTCAAATGTTCCGGTTGGTCCGCTCACGCTTCGATAGAGTCCGCTTGTCGATCCGTTATTGCCGATTCTGTAGATAACTCTCTGAACACGATAAACCTTAGGATTATATTCTCCGCCTATTCTTGAAATCATAGTGGCGGGAACTAACTGGCTCACCTGTAAAACAGACTTGGCTCCGTTCATCGTGATGGGGCTTGTTATCTTAAACAGCTCGGAATTCTGACTATCTGTAAGAACGAATAAATCTTCAGGAAGTGTCACAGAAGTTCTAAAATCACCATTGATCGTAATCTGAGCAGTCCCGCTTCCCGCATTATTTGTTATAGCGGTGACTTCATAGATAGAATTGCGAGAAAGCGTTTCATTTATTTTGATTATTTGAACACCATCAGAGCCGCTCGGGTTTGCGGCGAAAGGGCTTGGCAGAATTCCGTAAGTTCGGGCACCTTCGAAAAAATTTGTAGAGGTCGTGGTTCCCTGAAGAAATACAGCGTTTTCAATATCGCGAGAGAGCGAAAATGTCGCCACGCCCATCTGCTCTTTTTGTTGTGATTCTAAGTCGGCATTAATCTGGCTGGCTTGAAATTTTTTCAGCACGAGAACAGATCCTGCAATAATGCCTGAAGAGATAACAACCGACACCATCATCTCAATAAAAGTGAAGGCATTCCGGGATCGAGATGTTAATATGTCGCAATGTGGCACTGATCCATTTTACACGTAAATGGACGACTTTTCGGGAACCTGGGTGTTAGAA
Source organism: uncultured Bacteriovoracaceae bacterium (assembly GCA_964626465.1). Taxonomy (GTDB): domain Bacteria; phylum Bdellovibrionota; class UBA2394; order UBA2394; family UBA2394; genus CAZRCG01. The sequence goes on from CAZVFP010000003.1 coordinate 70,979, forward strand.
TTAAAGGTGTTTTATTGGCCGAAATAATTGGCAACTTTAGTTGCGAGGTAGATTTGTGAAACAAAGTCGAGCGACAAAAAACGTCAGTTTCCGGTTGTTGGTTTTCTTCGTTATGGCGGTGACCTTTGTCGGAGCTAAAAATCTCGAACCTATTTCTCCGGAAACCCAATTTGAAGAAGGGCTTAAATACGAAAACCTCGAGAAATGGACTGACGCAATTAAAGCCTATTCGACTGTCGCTGCGAGCAATCATCGGCTAAGTGAAACGGCAATCAAACGATTAATTGTCGTTCTCGACCATATTAAAAAAGAGGAGGGTGATAACTCGAGCTATGAGGCACTCATTTCACTAGACGTAAAAGATAAAATGAAGAGCAGAGTTTCAAAATCAGATCAGCTTCTAAGTATTTTTGATATTGATCTGTCAGTGACTGGAAAATTAACGATTGTCGTCTTGTTTTTAGCATCTGTAGCTTTGATCCTGATGAGTCGCGATTCTATGAAGGTGCGACGGTCGAAAAGGATTCAAAAGGTTGAGTCCATGAATCAATTTCCAGAAGAAAGCGTTTCCGTTCCGCAGAATGAAGCAGCCAAGATTCCTGCATTTGTTCATGAGAATACGAGAATTAAAATTCGAGAACTGATGGATACAATTCCAGTGGACGGCACTCGGCGCAGCGACCAAAAAGTTGATATTGAAAAGTTGGAGTCAAGTGAACTAATGAGCCAGCTTGCAAAAGACTTTGTGTCAGAAGTTCAAATCGACGACGTGAAGGGCCTGAAATTTTCCCACCTGATGATCCAGGCAGATCTGATCTTTAATGATAAAACAGATGAAAAAACTAGTGACCTACCCCCGAAAGCGCCCGGTTGATAGCGTCGACAGAAGCTTTCGCATCGCCAAAGACCATGGAGCAGTTGTCGTAATAAAAGAGTTCGTTATCAACGCCGGCATATCCTGATTTCATCGAGCGCTTAAAAACATAAATCTGTCGTGATTTGTATGCGTCTAAGATGGGCATTCCAAATAATGGACTTGATTTATCTTTCTTCGCTGCCGGATTGACCACGTCGTTCGCGCCGAGAACAAGTACGACATCTGTGGTTGCAAATTCAGAATTGATCTCATCCATTTCAAAGACGACGTCATAAGGAATTTCGGATTCCGCAAGAAGAACATTCATGTGCCCTGGCATTCGTCCCGCTACTGGATGAATAGCAAATTTAATTTCTATATCCTTCTTATGCAGCAGTTGAAAAAGTTCCTTCACAGAATGTTGTGCCTGGGCCACAGCCATTCCGTAGCCAGGGACTATCAGTATTTTGGAGGAATTCTCCATCACGAACGCTACGTCCTCAGGCGCTGCTGATTTCACCATTTTATTTTGAGCAGGCGAGGCTGATGTAGTCGTTGCGTCGACCCCGTATCCGCCAAGCACAACGCTAATGAAAGAACGGTTCATGGCTTTGCACATGATATAGGAGAGTATCGCCCCACTGCTTCCAACGAGAGCGCCAGTCGCAATCAACAGATGGTTGTGGAGAGTGAAGCCAGTGGCTGATGCCGCCCATCCTGAATATGAATTAAGCATTGAAACGACAACGGGCATATCGGCGCCACCAATTGGGAGAACGATGAGAAATCCGAGAAGCAGAGAGATGCCCGTTAAAACCAGAAGACTAGAAAGTGCCGGATCCTGAATATAGGAGTAAGTAAACCACGCGATGGAACCAAGTAGGGCGAGATTAAGATAGTGCTGACCTTTGAAAATGAGAGGATTTGACGACAGGAGTTCTTGCAGTTTTCCAAATGCAACGACGGATCCAGTAAATGTGATAGCTCCGATCGCTGAACCCAGAGAAATCTCGAGAGCGAGAATTCCAGATTCAGCAAGCTGGGCTCCATGGTGATGATGTGTGCCTAAAGCAACAAGAGTTGCAGAAAGCCCTACGAAACTATGAAGCGCGGCAACCAATTGAGGCATCGCTGTCATCTGGATTTTCAGAGCCAAAAGTGTTCCGATGATCGCACCGCCTGAAAGGCCATAGATAATCCAATTGTAGTTCTTCACTTCGTCCTGGAAAAAAGTGACAGCAATAGCGAGGAGCATTCCGATGATGGCAAAGAGATTTCCTCGAATAGCCGTTTTAGGAGAACTGAGGCCCTTCAAACCAAAGATGAAAAGAACGGTGGCCAGCAGATAAAAAAAAGCAAAAAGATTTTGTGACATATGATTCCCTAGTTTTTCTTTTTAAACATCGCGAGCATTCTGTTGGTAACAATAAATCCACCGAATATATTGATGGCTGCAAGAAGTACGGCAAAAAAACCGATCATCTCGAAGGCGCCCCAATCATTTCCGCTCGCCCCAGCGACAAGAAGGGCCCCCACAACAACGATGGCACTAATCGCATTTGTTACCGCCATCAACGGTGTATGCAGTGCTGGCGTCACGCCCCAAATAACGTGATAGCCAATAAAACATGAAAGTACGAAAACGTAGAGTCCGACCATTGAATCCGACATAATTTTTATTTCCTTTCGCCTTGAGCTGGCCAGCGACGTTTCCCATTATAAGTGACGAGGCTTGCAGCGATGATATCGTCCTCAAGATTGTAGTTGAGTTGCGTATTTTGATCTTTGGTTTGCAGAACGAGTGCCAATAAATTGAGACAGTTTCTTGAGAAAAAAGCGCTCGCATCTGCTGGAACAAGTGCCGGTAAATTCAATGGCCCAATAATTGTGACGTCGTACTGCGAAATAATTTGCCCGGCCTTGGTCAATGCGCAATTTCCACCGGAAGCAGCCGCCATATCGAGAATCACTGAGCCGGCCCTCATTCCTTTCACCGCGTCTTCCGAAATAAGAAGCGGAGCCTTTCTTCCGGGAATATTTGCCGTTGAAATGACGACATCGAACTTCTTTATTTTCTCTCCGAGAGCTTCAAGTTGCTTTCGCTTTCCATCCTCAGACAATTCCTTTGCATATCCCCCCTGGCCAGCGCCTTCTTCATTGAGATTTAACTCCAAGAATTTCGCACCTAGGGAAAGTATTTGCTCTTTCACTTCAGGACGAATGTCGAAGGCTTCCACTTGCGATCCCAATCTCTTCGCAGTCGCAATTGCCTGAAGACCTGCTACACCAGCGCCAATGACTAATACTTTGGCTGGTTTTGCCATACCTGCAGATGTCATCATCATCGGGAAAAATCTCTTATAGTGCGCTGCTGCTTCAAGAATAGCTCGGTAGCCCGCGATATTGGCCTGTGATGAAAGTACATCCATCGATTGAGCTCGGCTTGTTCTTGGAATTAACTCAAGACAGAGTGTATTGACGTGTTTTGTGGCAAGCTTATCGATGAGCTCGGAACTTCCGAAAGGATCGAGTTGGCTTAATAATAGAGCTCCCGGTTTCAGCAATTCCACTTCATCGAGAGTAGGCTTTGCAATCTTGAGAACGATATCGCCTTTAAAAGCCCCTGCAGTGTCCGGCGCTAGCGCAGCCCCTTCCTTTGTATACAAAGAATCGGGAAATCCAGCGAGCTGGCCGGCGCCACTCTCAATCGTTATCTTAAGACCCTGCTTGATCAATTTCTTTGCATCATCGGGAGTCAGCGCGACTCGTGTTTCATTTTCTGTTTTTTCTTTGGGGATACTCAAATTCATAATTTGCTCTCTTCACTAGGTTCATGAAACGGTGTTACGCTGTCAATGCTTTGAGGTCACAACTAATGATGAAAACTTTTTATGTTTTTGCGGCAGTGTTTTTTATGGGCTTTTCTGGTCTGCCGACGTTTGGAACTACGACGCCTGAAATCACAGATATCAGCGGCAGCGAATTAATGTCGTTGATAAAAAAATCTCAAGCCGAGCTGGTTATTGTGAATATGTGGGCATCATGGTGTGAGCCCTGTCGAGAAGAATTCCCAGATTTGGTTCGTTTCCGCAACACGTATCTCGGAAAGGGAATCGAATTTTTATTTGTCTCAATTGATACACGGTCTGACCTCAGTGAAGTGGAAAAATTTTTGGCCGAGAAAAAAGTGGACTTTCCCACTTATATCAAAAAGGGGACGGACAGAGGTTTTATTGAATCGGTGAGCAAATCGTGGAGAGGGGCTCTTCCGACGACCTTTATATTCAATGTGAAGGGAAAGATCTTGGAACAGTATGATGGGGAAGTCAGTTTTCAAGAACTTGAGCGACGAGTCGCAACGCTTCGTTCTCATAAAAAATAAAAAGGAGACCTTTGTATGAAGAAATATCATCGATTATTGACGTCAACAGTTGCCATATTTCTCGCCCTAAATTCTGTGAGTGCCTTAGAGATTGGCGAAAAATTATCGGGAAATGATTTGCCGCTGAAATCAACTGACGGAAAGACAACAACACTTGCGAAGCTGAAGGGCAAAAATGGCTTGTTGGTGGCCTTTACATGCAATCATTGTCCTTATGCCAAAAAATGGCACGATCGACTTGTGAAATTGGGAAATGAATATTCCTCAGCGACGAAAGGTTTTGGCGTTGTTGCGATTAATTCGAATGATCCTGAAGTTTTTCCCGACGACAGCCTCAGTAATATGAAACTGCTGAAGGAAGGAAAGCTTCCTCAGTCAAAGCTCAAGATGAATTTCATTTACGCAATGGATGAAACATCAAAGGTTGCTCGAGCGCTAGGCGCCCTCAAAACCCCTGAATTCTTTTTGTTCAATAAGAAGGATGAACTGGTTTATCGCGGAGCATTGGATGGCGATGCAGATGACCCCCAGACAAAAGATCAATTTCTGAAGCTTGCTTTGGATAAAACTTTGAAGGGTGAAAAACTCTCGGAAACAGAATCAAAAACTGAAGCCTTTGGCTGCGGCATAAAATTTCGAAAGAGTTAATCTGTTCGAATCTATTTGAACCCCTAGGATAGACTTCCATTTTTAAATTGATCGTGAATAGAAATCGCCTGGAGACAATTCTTCAAATTGCTGAATACCAAAAGGTGCTACTTATGAAAACCTTTGGGCCTAAGACGACTTACCCCCGGTTACATCTTGCCGTGGGGGAATACGGGGTACGAGACCAAAGGCCCAGTACTGGGGAACGGAAATTGCATATATTAACAAATAAGTGGGCGCTCGATTATATAGATTATCGTTCTTGGTAGCTGGGCTAATCGCTTTGCGTATAAACTTTGTGGACGCAACTCCCTGCGATTCGCTTTTAGAAAAACTCTCAGCCTGGAAACCAGCGTTAGCCAAAGAAGTTTCATGGGGTGAAAACCCGCGATTAATTTTGATTGGTGAAAGTCACTGGGATCCTAAAATGCGTGCACTTCAACTCAAACTCATCAATGAACTTCGCCCTAAAACCGTCCTCCATGAATACGCAGGTGCTTATGAATGGAAAAATGATCAGTGGGAGTTGATGTCTGGACGATTTGCGGAAAAGAAGTCTCACAATGAGGTCCTAGTTCATAAAGAACTAATTGAGGCCTGTGTGACAATCGGCGCTGAACTTAAGGGCTGCGATTTAAGCGAGGAGGAGTTAAGAGCTAAGGCCAGAGAATTTGTTCGACGCTGGCCGCGTCTTTATAGAATTGAAACATTTGGCAACGATCTGTTCGATAGCGTCGATCAGTTCAGCCTTGAATATATTGGCCCAAAAAAAGACGATCCTGGTTTTCCCGGAAATATTTACGACCCGCGAGCGATCATTCTTCGAGATGAAAAGGCAGCAGAAGTGATGCTCGAACAAATGAGACGAAGGGAAAATCCTGACGAAGTTATCATTGCCATTATGGGAGGATTTCATATTTCCAATATCCATCAACGCGGACTTCTTCGCTCCCGAAAGATCGCTTATCGAGGTTTTCCGTGACCACATTGGCAAGTAACTGATTCGCTATCTTGCGGAGCTCTACCTCATCGTTCGTCCACTGCGTCATGAAAAAAATTGAAATGAACGGTCGGCGAGAGGGAGAGCCAGTGGTCAGCGTTTTTGAGAACGTTTTGGCCGAAAGACCGCGACAACGAGCAGAATTGTTGCAACGAGAATTAAACTGGAGAGAGCGTTAATCTTTGGGCTGATGCCAAATTTGATCATCGAATAAAGTTTTATCGGCAATGTGTCTGATCCGATTCCTGCAGTGAAGAAGCTAATTAGAAAATCGTCGAAAGAAATTGTAAACGCCATGAGAGCCCCGGATACAATCGCCGGCCGTAGGAGAGGAAAGGTAATTCTCCAAAATGTTTTAGCTGGCGACGCTCCGAGATCCTTGGCGGCTTCTTCGAGAGACATGTCAAAGTCCTGCAATCGTGCTCGAACCGTGATTAGAACATAGGAAAAGCTAAAAGTGATATGGGCAAGGATCATTGAAAATGAGCCCAGCGTGATATTCAGAAAAACGAACCAGATCAGAAGAGAGAGTCCAAAGACAATTTCAGGAACAATAAGCGGAACAAGCGTTAATCCATCGAACACTGTTTTAAGAGGAAATGACGATCGTTCAAGCGCAAGTGCGGCAGTGGTACCAAGTAAAGTTGCGCCTATCGTCGTCCACGCGCCCACCACCAGACTGGTCCAAAGCCCTTGGCGAAGAGCCTCGTCGGCGAATGCTTGGCTGTACCAATCAAGAGTCAGCGAGAATGATTGCGTTTCAATATCCCTGCGCATGAATGAATAGAGTACGAGAGCGAGGAGGGGGATATAGATCACGAAAAATGTTAACCCAGTGATCCATCGGACTGAAAGAGGTGCAGGCGCTTTAGATGACGTAGCCATTAATGGCCTCCTTTTGAAGTCGGACCTTGGTTTTCTTTCATCCAGAATTTAAGAACAACGAAGAGGCAACCTAAGACGATCGTCATCAACAGCATTGAAAGAGCTGCTCCAAAAGGCCAGTCTCTCATTTTCAAAAACTGATCTGTGATCAGGTTTCCCATAAGCATGGTTTTAGCTCCACCCAGAAGGTCGGGAATTAAAAATTCTCCAAGTGCCGGTGTGAAAACCAAGATTGACCCAGTGACAATTCCTGGAAGTGTCAGAGGAAGAAGAATTCGCCGAATATTTGAATAGGAAGAGGCTCCAAGATCGCGGCCGGCTTCCAGGAGAGAAAAGTCAAATTTTTCGAGGCTTACATAGAGTGGCAGTACCATATATGGCAAATAGCAGTTCACCATTCCAAGGAGGACCATGAAATAACTATTTGAAAAAGCGAGCGGAGTTTCAATTAATCCAATAGAAACCAGAAATGAATTAATGGGACCTTGATCTGCCAGTAATACCTTCAGTGCATAAGTTCTCACCACGAAATTCGTCCAAAATGGAACAATGAGCAGCGTTAATAATAGCGACTGCCATCGAAGCGACGCTGTTGCCAGACAATAGGCCATGGGATAGCCGATGAGAAGGCAAATCAAAGTTGTGAAGGTCGCCAGCTGGAGGCTTTTCAAAAAAATACTGAGATAGATCCAATCGAAAGTTCTCAGGTAGTTGTCCCACGTAAAAGTGTAGACGATGCCTCCATAAATTCCCTTAGTCATGAAGCTATAGAAAAAGACGAATCCGAGCGGAATGAGTAGAAATGCGATCATCCAAAACGATGTCGGAATGGCCAGCATCGACCACGACGAGCTGGGCAGTCGTTTTATTTTCATGATGCAGCCGCAGGATTTGAATTGAAAATCGGCAACTGTGTTTCGGTAACCGTCGTTGACACTTCAGGAATCGGAAGTGGCCCGTCTGGGCCCATCAGAATGCAGTCTTCGGGTGACCAACAAATATAGACCCGATCTCCTACGCTAAAAGTTTTACGTGCCGTGACGGCCGAATTGAACTGAACGGCCGAGATCTGACAACTCGATCCGACGCGCTCTTTGGTTTCAACGAGAAATTGAGTCTCAGCTCCTTTATAGAGAGCTTCGCGAATGAATCCCTCAACATAGTTTTGCTCGGGTCCGGGCTGTGATTTCAAAATCTTGAGTTTTTCTGGCCGAACGAGAATCTGCACCTTCATCTCATCCGCCACAATGGGGAGCGGTCTCAATCCGTCGCGGGATGGTCGAATCGCAAGCGGGCGTTTTGAGTAAGATGATACAAGAATACAATCTGATGAGTGCGATTTGACCTCGCCTTCAAAGAAATTCATGGATCCAATGAATCGAGCGATGAATAAAGTTCTCGGATATTCATAGATTTCTTGTGGGGTTCCAATCTGTTCGATGCGCCCCTCATTCATGACGGCGATGCGATCTGACATTGTGAGGGCTTCTTCCTGATCGTGGGTCACAAAAATAAATGCCTGTTTCAGTTTTCTCTGCAGAGCCAGGAGTTCAACTTTCATTTGCTGACGCAATTTTTGGTCAAGCGCTGATAGGGGTTCATCGAGTAGCAAAACTTTCGGTTTGTTCACAAGAGCTCGAGCGAGCGCGATTCGCTGCTGCTGTCCCCCAGACAGAGTTGTGATTCGGCGATCTTTGAAGTCACCCATTTGTACTAGGTCAAGGGCGGCTTGAACTCGATCTGCAATTTCATTTTTTGGAACATTTTTCATTTCGAGACCAAATGAAATATTTTCTGACACCGAGAGATGCGGAAAAAGTGCGTATCGTTGAAAGACTGTATTGAACTGGCGCAGATGCGGCGGTAGTTGGTCGATTCGTCGTCCGTCAAAATGGATTTCACCCGATGTGGGTTTTTCAAATCCGCCAAGCAGACGCAAAAGAGTCGTCTTGCCTGAGCCGCTTGGACCGAGGATAGAAAAAAACTCTCCCTCATTAATGGTAAGGTCGACATCTTTGACCGCTTCAAACGAGTCAAAATTTTTCTTCACTCTGGTGAGATTAAGCATCGCGCAAAACATAACAAAATCCACGGGCGAGAAAATATTTTTTTACGACTTAAATTGATTTCTGCGCCTTATTCCTTTTGACCCAAGCTTTAAGACCCGGTATCCGGAAATGATGTACTTCTCATTTGGTCGTTCGCTTCTTTGGATTTTCCTTTTTGGACTCAACTTTTCGGCATGCAAAAATTCCAATAACTCTGGTGGAAATTCAGCGAATGAGGCGAAAAGTGCCTCTAAAGTGGTTAATTTGGCAATTTGGACAAATTCAATTGCTCCGGAAATCCTAGAGAAATTTGAGAAGTCGACGGGAATCATGGTTCGAGTTTCAAACTATTCGTCGAACGAGGAGCTGTTGGCGAAGCTTCAGGCCGGAGCGGATGGCTACGACATCGCTGTTCCTTCAGATTATATGGTCCTTGTGATGAAGAACTTAGGGTTGATTCAGCCGATTGATGGCTCTCGCATCTCTCAGTTGAGCGATTTGAACCCAAAGGTTTTGAAACAATATTATGACCCGAAGAACGAGTTTTCTCTTCCCTTTGGTTGGGGCACGACGGGAATCGCTGTGAATAAGAAAATGGTAAAATCTGAGATTCGCGGCTGGAAGGATCTTTTTGAAACCAAGGAGCTCGCTGGAAAATATACGCTTCTCGATGATGTTCGGGAGACATTGGGGGCTGCGTTAAGGTCTCAGTCTCTGAGCTTGAATACAAAGGACAAGGCGGATCTTGAGAAGGGCAAGAAGATCTTGGTTGACGCCAAGAGTCATGTGAAAGGCTTTACTTCTGAAACCTTAGCCGGCCTTGTGAACCGTGAGATGGCTGTTGCGCAGGCCTATTCCTGTGATGCGCTCTTGGCATCCTCGCAGACGAAGGGTGATGTTCAATATGTCATTCCGGTTGAGGGCTGCACGCTTTGGATCGACAATTTGGTGATGCCCAAAGGGGCTAAAAATATTGAAGCGGCGTACCAATTAATGAATTTCTTATTGTCGCCTGAGGTTGCTGCATCGCGCACTCGTCTTTTGTTTTCTGCTCCGGCAAATCTAAAGTCGTTGTCTCTTCTTTCCGAAGAGCTTCGCAATAACAAGGGATTGTTCCCGGACGACAAAGCGTTGGCAAAGTGCGAAATGTTGCAAGACCTGGGCGAGTCAATGGCTCTTTGGGAGAGAATCTGGACCGAAGTCAAAGCAAATTGAAGATAGCTAAAGATTCTTGACCGGCTGGGGGGCTCAGTTAGCCTTAAGGGTATGAAGAATTTATTTTTTAATCTTTTTGTCGTTCTAACAGCAATTTCTTTGGTTGGTTGCTCAGCCAAGCGCTCAAATCGAGATGCGAAGAGGGCTGAGGTGAAGCTCCTTTCCAAATCTGGATCACGAGTGAAGGGATCCCTCGCATTAGAAGATCACTATGGTGGCGTAAACATCACCGGAAAGATCTCAGGCTTGAAGCCGAATTCAGTGCACGGCATTCATGTGCATGCAAAGGGAGATTGCAGTGGACGAGGCGCTGAAGCGGCTGGTGACCACTTCGCGGTTGAGGGTCAGGAACATGGTGCATCTGGATCATCGCATTCGCATGCGGGTGATTTGGGCAATATTACGGCCGATAAGGACGGAAATGCTGAGCTAAATATTCATGCAAAAGGCCTGTCTCTTAAGTCCGGTGAAAAGTCTATCGCGGGTTTGTCGCTGGTCGTTCATGCTGATGCCGACGATCTTAAAACCCAGCCTGCGGGCAATTCTGGCAAGCGAATCGCTTGTGGTGTTGTTCAAGTCTTGAGAGACCAGTGCTGCGGTTCATCACAATGCTGTGGCAAGTGTGATAGTGGTCCGAATGCTAAAGATTGCAAGGATTGCAAAAAGGGTAAAAAATCCTGAGGTGAGAGTAGCGATAGCTCAGATTTGCTCGTCTTCGGATCCTTGGGCAAATCTATTTCAGGTTCACAGTTTTTATGAGGAAGCGAGAGGCCGCAAATGCGGTCTCTTAGCTTTTCCAGAGAATATATTCTATCGAGGGCCTAAGTCATCTCGGCCTTCGGATCTCATTCTGAGTGAAAATTTTTGGCAGAATCCGAGAACTGATTTTGAATTGGAATTGGCCAGGTTCATGTTGGAATCGGAAATGGCTATTCTCTTGGGGTCGACTCTAACGTCCGCGGGAGATGCTCTTCCTAGAAATCGTTCTTGGTTTTTCTCGCCCCATGCTGAATCAGTATCGTTTTACGACAAGATTCATCTTTTTCAATTTGACGATCCTCGAGGGGGCTATGATGAAACTCAGTCTATCGAGCCGGGCCGGCAGCCCGTTTCCGTTACCTATGATCAGTGGAATTTTGGATTGTCTATTTGTTATGATCTCCGATTTCCAGAGTTGTATCGGCGATTGACGGTGTTAATGAATTCGCGCGTTCTTTTTGTACCTTCTGCTTTCACTCGGGAAACTGGCGAGGCGCACTGGCATTCTTTGCTGCGAGCGCGAGCCATTGAAAATCAGGCGTATGTTTTCGCCCCAGCTCAGTGGGGTAGCCACGAAGATGATAATGGCGTCCCTCGTTTCTGTTATGGCCATTCTCTGGCGATAGATCCGTGGGGAAGGATTCTTGGTGACTTGACAGACAAAGATGACGGAATTCTCACGATTGATCTTGATCACGCCTCTGTGGATGCCAGTAGACGCATTCTCCCCGCTTTAAAAAATATCAAGCTGCCGTTATAGTCGGCGTCTATATGGATTTTTTGCAGCATCAGTTTTTTAGAAATTCGGTCAGAGAGTGGTTGATTGCTCTGAGTATATTTTTAGGCGTTTATATTGGATTAAGAGTCGCGAGGATGTTTTCAGTCAAACGTTTGCGTGTCTTTGTAAAGAAGACCTCCGCTGAGTGGGACGATTTTCTGGTTGATCTATTAGACTCTACGAAGAGTTTCTTTTTTCTCTTGGTGTCCATGATTGTTGCAGCATCTTTTTTAGAAATACCTGATTCTGGCTGGAAGATTTTGCGTTCAACGTTTGTCATTGGGGTATTGTTCCAGGCTCTCATGTGGGGGCAAGAGGTTATCGAGTTTATTATTGAGGTGAATCTCGAAAAACGAAAGGCGCAGAAGTCTGATCCATCGCTAGCCACAACATTTGGAGCGTTGAGGTTTTTATTGCGTTTGGCTCTGTATGGGCTGATAGCGCTTATGGTATTTGATAACTTGGGTTTCAATATTACAGCGCTCATCACGGGGCTTGGTGTGGGTGGTATCGCTGTTGCTCTCGCTACGCAGAATATTTTGGGAGACCTTTTTGCATCGTTATCGATAGTTCTCGATAAGCCATTTATCGTTGGAGATTATATCGAGCTGGGCACCAATAAGGGGCATGTAGAAAAAATAGGGATTAAGTCGACTCGCTTACGAGGAATTAATGGTGAGCAGGTGATCGTATCGAATAACGATTTGCTCAGCAGTCGGATTCATAATTTTGGCAGGATTCGAGAGCGTCGCATTGTTCAGACTGTTGGAGTTTCGTACGGAACGTCCCAACAAGCTCTGATTGATATTCCAAAATTATTAAAATCGATCGTGGAGGCAGCGCCAAAGGCCAGATTCGAACGAGCTCATTTTAAATCATTTGGTGAATCTGCTCTCAATTTTGAGTTTGTGTATTTCGTTGAATCTGGTGAATTCGGAGATTATATAGACAGCGAACAGCTGATTAATTTTAGAATTTTAGAATCATTTAAGAACCAGAAAATCGAGTTCGCCTATCCAACCCGAACGATATTTCTTCAGAAAGAAGCAATCTAAAATGAGCTCGGTCGATCTGGTGAAGAAAGCTATTCGGGATATTCCAGATTTTCCAAAACCTGGAATTCTTTTTCGGGATATCACACCCGTGTTGACCTCTCCCCATCTTTTTAGGTTAGTTATCGATTGGTTTTCGGAAGAGGTCAAAGCGTTGAACGTAACAAAAATCGTCGCTTTGGAGTCGCGTGGATTTTTTCTGGCAGCTCCCGTCGCGGATCGCTTGGGACTGGGCCTGGTGCTTGCTCGAAAAAAGGGCAAGCTTCCTTTTCAGTCGATATCCAGTCGGTATGCTCTTGAATATGGCGACGCCGAGCTTGAGATACATATTGATAGCCTCCTGCCGGGCGAGCGAGTCGTGATTGTGGACGATTTGATCGCCACGGGTGGCACGGTTGGTGCCGCTGTTGATTTGTGTCTAAGGTTGAAGGCCTCACCGGTAGCCGCTTTGGCGTTGATCGATCTCAGCTTTTTGAAGGGCATTGAAGCCCTTTCGCCGCTCGAGTGTCGGGCTATGGTCCGGTACTAAAACTGGACTAAATCGGCAATTCGGTGCATGTGACGGTATGCCCGATATCGTGTATAATGACTCCATGAGCTTGAGCTCGCCGACGCTTCGCCATCTGCGCTATGAAGCCCTCCGTAGAAGTCTACAAGAGACAGTTGATGAGTGGCCGCTTCTTTATCAGCACAAGATTATCGGAAAAAATGCTGAAGGCTTTCGCGATAGTATTCGGGGTTTTGAAGAAACTTATCCTCGCCTGAATAAATTAAATGCAACGGTCAGTCGTAATGGAACTTATCTGGCTTTGACCTATGAAATTTTGGCTCGAGATGTGGATGAAATTATTTCTCTGTGGGTTTCGTCGGAGACTCTCAAGGATCTCGTTAAGGTGATGTAGAGCGAAGAGCGCTACCTTATTTTTCGCCGCTTTCTTTTATAAATGCGTTTAGTAGGCTATCTGAGACTCGGATGGTGGTTGTATTGGCTTCGGCAAATGATTTGTCTTTCTTGAGGCCGATCAAATCATTTGCAAGTGAAGTCGTATCGGCTGCTGGGTTCGACAGGTTTGTTTTTGCAATGCGATCCGCCCTTTCAGCCATTGACCTGCTTGCTGTTTCAAAACCCATTTTGCCCGAGAATATGGCAGATAAGATATTCATTCTTATAGTGTAACGCATAGCGTCATAAATAGAAGGGCCCAAAAAAATATCAATAATTTCAATATGTTATATTGTAAACATAGGTTGTTTATTCAGAGTGAGACCGCAATCTTCGACAGACAAGATGATTTAATGCGGCATGTCATATTCCTGTTGGACGGCCTTCGAGCATCTGATAGCGTTCGGCTAGGGGGTGGGTATGTCATTAGTTGTCTTGGCTTTAAACCTGGTCGCTTTGTTGCCCGCCAAATATATTGGAATCGGAAATCTAGAGAAGGTCCATTCTGATTGGTATTATATGGGTAAACAGCTGACCCCTCACAAGAATCCATACAAAATAGAGTTGGAGCTCACTTATCAGGATGCGCGGCCTGTCTTTCGAGTAAAGAAAATCGTTTCAGTGGCAGATGAGACAGGCACCATAAAAAAAGAGTCCGAGATCTTGAGCGAGATGGTTTCACGTCAGGATATGACCTTAGGCTCTTTTGCTGGTGGCAATACCTTTGGGGAGTTTTTTGCAAAGGCAATTGATGGAGTCTCCGATAAACCGGGTGGTTGGAGATCTACAATGTTCATTTCAGGCAGACTTTTGGAAGACCGAACGGCCCTTGATAATGTCTCTTTCAATTTTGCCGGCTGGACGAAGGGTGGACGTTGGGCGGATCTTCGATTTGTCGCCAAGAGTCTGGTATTTCAACCAGTGGATAACGCTGAGGTGAAAGCGAATGAAGCGTTTCAAATCATCGAGCGCGAATACAAAAATCTGTCTCAAGTGACACTCACGTTTAAGGATGGAACGACGCGTACTATCGATTTCGACGAACAGCATTAGTGTTGTGAGATTGTTGCGCCGAGTTAATCTAAATTTTCAGTTCGCCGCGTCAACGATAGTTGTTGAACCACAATAAATTTCTTCAGCATTTCGGTTAGAATGTCGACTGAGGGGGAAATTATGAAAAATTTATTTTCTGTGGCGTTCCTTAGTTCATTTTTATTTTTGAATGGATGCAGTGATTCAAGCTCGTCGACCAGTTTCACATTGAAAGGCTCTATTTCGTCCAGTGGGTTTGCAGCTACAAGCGCTTCTAGTTTGAAGGTAAAAGTTTATAAGTTTGCAGTTTCTGCCAATGCAGATTGCTCAAGCCCAATCACGGTTTTTTCTGAAACCAGCCCAGAATATATGGAAATGTCGAGTGCGGGAACTTTGGGAAGCAGTGCGGTTGGTGTTGGAACGTATCCCTGCGTGATTTTAGAAATGTCAGACAATATTAAATTTACGCCAAGTAGCACGGATGGCCCTTGTACCTCAGGTGTCGAGTACACGATCGATGTTTGTAGATCAGATAACGGAGATTCGAGCACATTGGTTGACGGTACTGCCGTCACCTGCACGGGAACAGATGATGGAACAACTCAGGTTCTTGGTGATGACCGAGTAGCTCTCTATTTGACAACCATTTCATCGCCATCCGACAGTGGTAGTTCATTTCTTGCTCCGGCGGCTGGGGCAACCACTACAGCAAATGGAATTAATCTGGCTGCCGCATTGGATACAAGCGTCAAGACTACGGGATATTTCATTGTTGATCCATCAGGCAAAGTAAATCTCGATTCGAGCTCGCTGTGTGGAATGGCGCCACCTGTCTTTTCGTTCGCGACACCCTGATTATTACAATTTTGTAATCACAAATGATGCAAATAGCGCTTCATTTATTTGTTTAGTTTCTGGAATATGATCTCAAAAGCAGATTGTGATGATTTGCTTTGATTAAAAATCTAGAAATGATGAACGAAAGAGGGATCAATATTATGAAATTTACATTTGCAGTAGTAGCTACGGTTTTTGTTTTGGGATTAAGCGCAGTGCGAGCAGAAGATGCCGCAACCCCAGCTTCAACTGGAACACCTGTGAACACGATTGAAGCTGAGTCGACAAAAATTCAAAACGAAACCACAGAAAAGCATGCGAGCAAGAAAGCTGAGCATAAAGCAAAAAAAGAAGCTCATGCGAAGTCTCACAAAGCTCGTCACGAAGCAAAATAATTTATTTGTTTAAGTGATCGGTGGAATCCTACCGATTTTTTAAGAATAGAAAAGCCCGATGAATACTCGTCGGGCTTTTTTTTTGATCGAGTTGTTTTTTCGTGCGTTGGCCGATCATTTTCGCTAGTTCTTGAATCTCAAGGGAAATTTTATGGGAGGTTCGGATGAAGGCACGACTTACGGTTTTATCATTCACTTGGATCATATCTCTTTGCATAACGCTATCGTCACTGCTGGCCGTGGAGCCCGCGGTGAAGAGTTTGGTCGAACGCGTGAATGCGCGGTTCGTGAGCCAGGATTTTGCAATTCCAGCTCAGGCTCTTTATAAAGCGGCCTGGCCCCAGTTAGGCTCTCAGATAGTTCAGGAGCTAGCGGCTGTTTCTCAAGAGGCGTGGGTTGAGGCCTTAAAGGAAAGTGCTCAAGATCTTCAGTTGAATAGAGGAATCGCAGAAAATTTGATCAAGCTTCAGGCGATGGCCCGAGCATGTCTTGCTGGGGAGTGCATGATCAATCCAGCCAATCCAGATCTGGTGAATGGATTGCATCCAGACGCTATAGCGCAGATGGTTGCTGCCTTTCCTCCTGCAAATTTGGGGGAGCGGAGGCCGAAGGAATTTAACTATGCACAACTCGAACGTGAAGAGCTCTTGGGAGAGCGTGCTTCGAATACTGATTGGTACAATCTCAAAATGGGATTCGTGATGTTTATGAAGGGCTGGCACAAAAGCCGCACCAATACGTTTCACTTGTTTTCACGGGGAGCTCCAAACCGAGCGTATTTTGTTTCGTCTGGGCAAAACGAGGTAGTCTCAAAACTGAGACATCTCAGATGGTCTGAGCGGATCTTGCAAATGATAAAACAACATCCTCATTTTCGACAGTTGGCCGAGGATCCACAGACTGCAAAAGCTTTCGCTGAATATATTGAATATCTTCGGAATTGGAAATTCAGCGGATCGATACGCGGTATGCTACCGGGTACGGTTTTTTTTGCTGACGAGCCAATTTTAGAGGTTGAAGCAAATCCCCTTGATATTCTTTTCAGTGAGGTTGTCTTTGATCGAACCTTCAATACCCAGTCTCGTACTGCAACAGAAATGGCGCGGACCTATCGAGTTGCTGGTGGGCGATCCGTCGTCGAGGGAGCAACTCGCCGTGCGGATGATCCGCATTCTGTTGCTTTGGCGGCAGTCAGCAACGGAGGTCGAGGAACCTCAAACGTAGATGTCGCCTTACTTTGGGGAGCTGATCCGTATGGATCGCAGGCACATCTCTTTGTCCAAAACTTTGGTGATGAGATCGACGCTCATAGTGCCTACCTCAAATGGTTTCCTGGTTCCACCTTGATCACGGATACTTATGGGGCCACGGATGGTTGGCGACCAGCGGTGATTGCGGGACAAAAAGAATTTGCCGGTATAAGGCTTGATTCTCCTATTCCGGGAACCGATCTATTTGGTGGAACGGTTGATCAAGTCCGAGAAAATTTGGCGGAGGTCGGCTATGGTCATGTGGCGCTTGGAATCAGCAATCGAGCGTCGGCCGAGCAGTTGGCGGCAAGTCCAAATACCGGAGCGTCATGGTTTCTAATAGGAACGCAGCTTGGATCACCAAAAGATTTTCCAACAATGAATATGGTGTTCAAAATGTCTCAGTTTCAAGAGAATGGCAAACCTCCGGTTCTCACCACGAAACTTTCGGAGGGGAAGCCCGGATTTCCAGGTCGGTTGCAGGTTTATAGATACGAT
The DNA here is from genome assembly GCA_964626465.1 of uncultured Bacteriovoracaceae bacterium. Lineage (GTDB taxonomy): Bacteria > Bdellovibrionota > UBA2394 > UBA2394 > UBA2394 > CAZRCG01. Next base: position 88,557 of record CAZVFP010000003.1, read on the forward strand.
GAAGAACTGTCGGGTGGATCAGATGCAGAGAAGAGAACTAGATTTGTGCGAGACCTCATTGCTCAGGCGGATGAACCACTCGATGATCTTGATCTCGGCGGCGAGACGACGCAGACCGGGCGTGTTCGCGCGCTTTTTCATGATCTTGCTTATTTCAATCCACTGACTCAGAGCCTTGAGCGTCTTCAGTCTGAGGAACCTCCCGCGATGATTGCGAGGCGTTCAATTGCGGAAGTCGCGGCACTTCCAGAGAGCGTCGTTGCTTTAGGCGCAAAACCTGGTGTGTATTCAGTTGAAAAATCGAGTGGCGTAAAACGATCACTGACTCAGATTCGAAAAAAGTATGCAGATCCAAAATATTCGAAGATCGGAGTTTTTTTTGGAGTTTTCAACCGTTGTCATAGAACTCATCGCGAAGTCGTCAAGGCTGCGATGAAACTTTATAAACTTGATAAGGTGATTATTGTTCCAGCGAGTGATGAATATCTCAGGCTCAAATTTAAGGATAGACCCACCGAGAAAGTCTACAGTGGCGACGTTCGTGTGAAACAGCTTAGGGGTCTATTTCGAGATGTCGATAATATCGAAGTGAGTCGACTAGAAACTGATGGCCACACTTCTCGAGCCTTCGACACTCTGCAAGCGATTCAACGGGAGCAGGAGCGAGGAGCTCTGATTCATATCATTGCTGGCTCGGATCTCGTCGAGAGCTTGCCGACCTGGTATCGGGCCGCTGAACTGGTGAGGGACTATAACTGGATTATTTCTCCGCGCTCTGATCAAGATATCCTTCAGCTGCCGGAAGAATTTTTGGAAGGATACTATCGTCCCAGTGATCATCCGAGAATTTTAAAGAACGAAAAAACCGGGCGATTCATGCATATGGTTGAGGTCAATGCTGGCCGGGATAGTTCAACGGCCCGCAGAGCAGAAAGTGATGACGTGGATACTGTCTTTCATGAAGTCGATATGGGCGATACTTTTTTTGACGCTGACGGAGATCGTCCTGCAGGTACGATGGCTGTTCGCGGATCGGCTCGTATTCTCAAGAACGCCGTGAAATTGAAAATTGCCGCTCGAGATGATCCTCGCGTGAAGTCGATAGCGACGAAAGACTATCACTTTCTTGCAGAAGTTGAAAATCCAGATCGGTGGAATCCTGAGTTTAAGGTTTTCCCTCAACATGGAATGGCATCCATTACTGGGCCTGCTGGTCACCAGAGAGTGAGAGAGTTAAATGAAGTGTTTAAATTAGCTGATCAAGATTTTGTTCCCAATAAGAGAGAGCGGGTTCTGCCGGGTGGCGAGCGAATTCTAGAAACTGTTGAATGGGATTTAGAGGCACATCTTGCGGAAATCCGGGATCCGCGCAGGGAAACAGTGATTCATAAGCAAGGGGTTGAGTGGGCGGATGATGGGCAATCTGTAAAAACATGGTCCTATGATTTCGGAGTGAATCCGCGGGCCGAACCTATCATCAAATCGATCCTGGGTGAGCCCGGGCTCTCAAAGCATGGCCGAAAAAAACGTGCGGTTGTCTATGGACTCGCGACAGATTGGTGTGTGAGAGCTGCCGCAGTGAGATATGCACATATGGGTTATGAGGTTTGGGTCGTCAGTGATGCGATTGCGGGAATATTCGAAAAAGAAGATCCAGCAAAACCATTATCAAAAATTTCGAATATCGAAGCGACGTTCAAAGAATTTGAGAGGCTAGGAATTTTGATGAAAACAACCGCGGAGGTTTTGGAAGTCTATGGAAAAAATACAAGTCGATCGGGCTGTAATGCCGAGCTCGCTGAAGTGGGGCGTGCAATATGATGAACTATATCCGTTGTTTTTCTTTAAAATTTCCAATTTTGTTTTTGATTTTGAGCAGTTCTTTAAGCAATTCAGTTTTTTGTGGCGAACCTGTGAATGAAGAAGTTCCAAGAATTGCCTTGCTTCAAATTTCGCCAGTGGTCACCGACTACTCAGGAAATGCGAACAGCGTCATTGAGGCCTATCGGACAGCCGTTGCAAATGGCGCGACAATGGTGGTGACCCCGGAGCTTGTCTTGCCAGGATATCCCGCAGCTGACTTGTTAGTGGATCGGCCCGAGGTATTAGAGCGAAGTCTTGAGGCTCTGGAGAAGATCAGGAAAGCGACGATGGGCGTTGATGTTCCTCTGATTGTTGGACATCTCGATCGAACGCCAGGTGGGAATGGCCGAAAGATCCAGAATACCTATTCTATTTTTGCTGATGGTAAATTGTTAGGTCACTACGCAAAAATGCTTCTGCCGACCTATGGAATTTTTGATGAGAGTCGTTATTTTGAGCCAGGGGAAGAGTCTCCAATCTTCGAGTGGAAGGGAAAGAAATATATTATTCAGATTTGTGAGGATGGATGGTTCAGCGATGACCATGACGGACGGCTCATCTATAAAAAAGATCCGCTGGATATAGCGCTCGCTCAGTTGAAGGCTGGCGAAAAGGTCGATGCAGTCATTTATCTGTCGGCGAGTCCGTACACCGAACAGAAACGAACCTATCGTCATCAGGTCCATCAAAACCGAGCCAAGAAAGCGGGAGCTCCCGTGGTTTGGGTTAATCAAATAGGTGCGACGGATGGAATTGTCTTCGATGGAAGTTCGTTTGTCTTGGATTCAGAAGGAGAATTGGTGGGGGCCATGCAGTCGTTTCCGGAAGAGGAACAGATCGGGTATGTCACCTTGAGAGGCACACGAAAATCTCAGATTGAATTTGAACGGCCCGTTGGAGAACTTGTTGTGAGTGGATGGGACCCTGAGATGGAAGTTAAGCTTCAGGCATTATTGACAGGGCTCAGAGAATATTTTGGAAGAACGGGGCAGGTTGAAGCAGTGCTCGGACTTAGCGGTGGTATTGATTCTTCGGTGACAGCTGCCCTTGCAGTATTGGCTCTGGGTGCAGACAACGTGACAGGAATTTCGATGCCGTCAAAATATTCTCCGGACCATGCAAATTCTGATGCTGCGTTACTTGCCAAGCAGCTGGGACTAAAAAGATATTTTACAATTCCAATCGAAAAGGTTGTTGAAAATTTCAGACGCAATTCCGAGATGATGCAAGAACAACTGGCGATTTCTCATGGTGAGCGTCGGTTTTATCTTCGCAATTTTTTGAACTTCTTGATGCCTCGATCATGGGCGACGAGAATTTTGGGTGAATTGTCTGACGGAGTGGCTGACGAGAACCTGCAAGCGCGGGCTCGGGCCGTCATTCTCTATAACTATGCGAATCAAAACTATCAACGAACGGGTCGAGGCACTCTTGTGTTAACAACAGGATGCAAATCGGAGCTTGCCATGGGATGGTGCACGAAGTTTGGCGATCATGCGGGTGACTATAATCCTGTCGGAGATCTTTTGAAGACGAAAGAAATTGAGATGGGGCATTATATTAATGCGCGCCAGGCCGCTCTTGGAAAGCCTCCGTTGATCCCGGAGCATATTTTAAGAAAGGCACCTTCGCCTGATCTGAAGCCAAATCAGCTGACTGCTCATACTCTTCCACCTTATGATATCTTAGATCCTCTTATTGAGGATTATGAGACGGGTGGATTTACGGTCGCAGAGTTAACCCTCAAATATGGAAAGACTTTGCGGGAGCGAGAACCATGGCGCTCGGAGTTTTGGGTTCAGGAGGTTATTCAACGACTCGAAAATCCAGCGACTCAGGTGAAGCGAGATACGGCGCCGCCGATTACGCGAATTACGCGACGGCATTTTAGTCCAAAAACCCGACGAATTCCCGTGGCCAGGGCGACGGAAAGAGAAGCCCCCCGGCTTTCATGTGATGTGGTTCTGGCGGGTGTTGACAGGCAATTTGAACGTCGAACGGCAAGGCCCTAAAGCCGGGTCATAGGAGTTGTTGATGGCCAAGCTTTCAAAACAAGTTGTTAAAGAAAGGCTTCTCGACGTGAAGGGGTGGACCTTTATATCGAATAAGTTGCATTGTGAGTTTGTGTTTTCAGATTTTCTGAATGCATTTGCTTTTATGACTGAAGTCGCTGCTGTTGCTGAAAAGATGAATCATCATCCAGAATGGCAGAATGTCTACAATCGGGTGACGGTAGATCTGACAACGCATGATGCATCCGGAATAACTGAGAAGGATTTTGAGCTCGCAAAAAAAATGAATGAGATATTTCACAGTCGATCTGAGACCAATTCTAGATAATGAGGTCTGATTAGTCCTCATCTTTGGGCTTTGGAAGTGGGGCAGGCGGTTTATCCGCAATAAGCTTTCTTTGATCTTTTAATTCCTCGTCTCGTAGCCACTTTCGAATGATGCCTGCTTGTTCGTCGTTGATGCCGAGAAAATGAGATTTAAGTGAGATCTTATATTTTCCGTGATCTGTTTCAGTGCCGAGAAGCTTTCGAACGGGTGGCCAAACGCGCACATAGGGGTTTCGCATGTTTTGTTCAGGGATCATTTTGAGATCCAATTGAAAATTGCATGGAGGAATAACTTCATGTTCAAGATGCAAAACAACTCCGAGCTCACTGAGTGCGCCGATTTTTCCTTTCATAAAGATTCTCAGTCGAGAATCTTCCAGATTCTTCGAGAAATAAATCCGATCTTTCTCTGGGGCTTTCCAGGGCGAGATTTGCTGGATTGCCAGGTTAATGGAGCGAGCATCCGCTGGCGCTTCAAATGCTTTTTTTTCAGGCAGCTGAATAGCGCCGTTCGCTTCGCCAAAGAGAATCCATGGCGCATTGAGCATTTTAAAGAATTTCTGTTGTAGTGAATTCTCTGTTTTGCTGAGGGCATTTCCATCAACGACAACGCATGCGGGATTTAGAAATGGATAGGCAGCGAGCCCCTCATCAATCGTATTGAGAAATCTCGCGCTATAATGGCTTTTATTGAGAACATCGTTGATCTCTCGCTCCATCTGAGTGTCGTTGGAAATAAACAGAATCTTAGATTTTTTTGGTGAGTTAAGGTTTTGATTACGAGATATCCAGGTTTTCACTTTTTTAGCGACTTGGGGGTCTGTCCAATTTGCGTCAATAGCAAATGGGTAGTTATAGAATACATCTGATCCTCGTTGAGTAACAGTTGCGTCAAGGCTCAGCTCTTCAATAGCTTCGGCAAGTGGGCTCGTAAATACCACTCGATCTCCAGCATTCAGAGACAATCTTGTTTCAAAGTGAATTCCTTCAGCAGAAACATAGGAGATTCGCCCGTACGAAATCACTTGAGTCTCCATCGACGTGGGCAGTGTGAAATATGGTTGCTGAAGAGGAATTTCACCAGGTCGAAGCGCAGTTTTTATTTTCTCAAGAAATATTTCTTTTTCATACGGGATGCCAATATAGTGCGATACGCCAGAGCGTACTGCCTCATGAACAAAAGTATGGCTTGATTCGCGCGAGACAAGAATGAATGAAAGGTTGCGCGTGACTGGATTGTTTCTGACCTTATCGATGAAACGATAGGTCATAAAATCTTCGATACTGTGATCCATCACAATAGCGGTCGGCATCTTTTTTTGAATAGCCGCCAAAGCTTCTTGTCCCGACTTTGTGATCACCAAGTCAAAATCTCGTTTTAAATCATTTTTCAGTCGAGAGGCGTTGGCGTCGCTGGTTGTTAATATGATCAGAAGAGGCTTGCTCACCCTTCTATTCTATACCTATTTGTTTCAACTCGTACGTTGGTATTTGATCGTCGTCAGCGTGTAGCCCCTTCTCCGAATACTTTCTTTTCCAATCGCGCAAGTCGTTTTCCAACTTCAGGAGCGGCATCCGTAAAAGCAACTTCTCTAAGGACTTGATTCATAAGCGTCTGATAGCCCAATCCCTTTTCTTTTGCCATTTTACGAAATTCCATTAACACATCTTCAGGCACCACAATGGAGATGCGGTGTCGAACATTCTTCGGTTCAAAATCCTCATCCTTCAAAAGGTCTTTTTTCCCGAGTTTGATGTTAGCTTTTTTAGACTTCTTGATATTCATTCCAGACCTCCATTAAGTACTCTCGCCGTTCTTCGAGATATTCCTGAATCTTTTCAGATCGCGGAGCGAAAACCCCCTCGAAAACGTGCAAGCCAGGGATTCAATCTCGAACTTTGCCTCGCCATCAGTTCCAACGGCATGAACGTGCGGCGGTCGGTGATCCTTTGGATAAATCTTTTTTTTGATACTTCCGATCAGGATAACCGTGGGCATCTATTCACCTCCCATAATATATATTTGATATATATCAGTCAATGGTAGGGCGTCAAGTGCCCGAAAAGACTACGAAAGAGGCCGCCGCATTGTGTTTTTGATTGCCATTTAATCTATTATTCGCTTTTCTTTTGGGAGCGGAATTTCAATGAAGAGGGGATAGTTCATGTCAAAATTATGCAATTTTTTTCTCGTGCTCATGTGTGCAATCTACTTTTCGGCGAATCTTGGAGCTGGCGTTGTCGATGATCAACTGAGGGGACTTGATCAAGCACTTCAGGAGGACGAAGTGCATTACGGCATGGCGTGGTTTAAGGAATGGCATTTTGGGGTAACCGTAGAGGGTTTCCGAGAGAAATATTCGCGTCTGATTCGTACGGCCACAACTCTTGAAGAAGATATGGGATTGGTTCCAAGGGTTGAGCGCAATGTATTGAGTGATGAGCAGTATCACCAGCTTTTGATTCAGTTAGCGGCCGAACGGCGGGATGGCCACTTCAATACTTTGAGAAGTTATTCAAACGATAGTTGGACAGTGGGTATTTACGCTGTGGCGGTTGACGGGGTCTTGAGAGTCCAAGGGTTTAAGGATTTTTTTCCGAAGGGAAATTCCGTTCTGGAGCCGAAGCTTTGGGATGAAATAGTTGAAGTGAATGGAGAGCCCGTCGCAAAAATAGCTGAACGTTTGGAATTAGGCGTTTCGTTGGCAACGTATGAAAGTCGCATGGGCCTTGCTTATAAATTAATTTTGAATCCTGCTCACCGCTGGGTTCCTGCAGTGAAGCCCCGAGACGAAGTGAGAATTAAATTTCGTCGGCCAAATCCAAAATATTCTAAGGACAAGGCAGATCAGCCTGAGTTTTTGGAATTTGAAGGCCTCTATCACTGGGTGAGTAATTCAGATTATAATCGGGCCAGAAGCTGGTTTCCCTATGATGATCCGACTGTTCCGGACGATGCGTTTATCTATGGGTACCGGGGTATCAGGACGTATTTTTCCGAGGGCCTCAATGCTTTGGGCGATGATGTTTCTGTGATCCCTTACGATAGCCTCTTCAATGCAGAAATCGAGAGGGCAAAGGCCGCTACGAAGAAGTCAGAGACGGGTTCATCTGAGACGACCAATGCGAAGCGTCCTGAACTTTTCCCATCGACTGTGGATGAGACGGCGGAACTTGCTGATCTTAAGGTCGTCACGAGCCTTCCGGTCTATATCGTGCGATATCAAGGAAAAAATATTGGAGTGGTCAGAATTCCAGATTTCGGTTTTTTCGTAGACGAAGTTCGATGGCTAGGAGAGATCATTCCGCGTTTGAATAAGTTGACCGATGTTTTGGTCATTGATCAGCTTGGAAATGGTGGAGGGTATGTGTGGAGTGGGGCCCAGCTGGCTCGGCTGTTTGCGCATGGGAAAGAATTTGCTTCGATGAGTATGAATTTTCGACTTTCACGAACCTTGCTGAAGACATTGGAAGAGTGGGTGGCTGAAGATGAACGGGATCATGGAATCCCCTTTGATCCAAATAATGAAATTCGCCCTGGAGCCAAACCGAAAAATCCAAATGAAGATTTGTTGCCTCCGCCAAATTTTATGAGGCTCTATCTGGAGCGAGCACGAATCGATGAGTGGAAAGCGAGATTTGAAAGGGGTGAGCGTTACTCTGGTTTTGTTCCCTACTTTGGTGTGCAAGATGGATACCGACAGAATGGGCATGGGCGCATTGTTGGGCGAGAAGGAAAGGTCTATGAGAAACCCGTCCTCATTTTAAATGATCAGTTCAGTGCAAGTTGTGGAGATTTTTTTCCTTCCATCATGCAAGTCAATGGTCGCGCATTAATTCGGGGTATGACTTCGGCTGGATTGGGAGCTCCGGTTTATCGTGGAACTCAGCTTTCATATTCTGAACTTTCACATCGTTGCCCCTTTGGAGATTGTCTGAAGCCGGATAATCTGCCGATTGAAAACGTTGGAGCGCTTCCTGATTTTCCGCGATGGATCAGTGCAGCAGATGGTTTGGAATCCTTTAAAGGTTGGACTCGCGAATCATTGGACATCGCAGTGAAAATGGGAAATGGCGTTAAGCATGAAGAGCTCAAAGCCGAGTATCGAAGAGATTTCGATAATGGTGGTTCCAATAATGAGGTATTCAAATCTGCGAAAAAGATATTTCAGGATCTTGCGCAAATTCTTTCTTCGGCCTCCAGCGTCGACGACATAATCAAAGCATACGATCAATTTTTTGAGAGCCTTGGGTCAGTAAAAACTGAAAAAATCTCTCAGTCTGATTGGGATTACCTGAACTTATCTTTGCCTCAGAGTCTTTTAGCGAAGGATGTGATTTTGATGTCTCTTCGCAGACCGGTGGAGATCTTAGATAGACTGAATCAAATGAAACGTCTCTCGCGATTCAGAGATTCTAAGGATGATGCTCGTTTAATCGACTATCTTGCCGCAAATATTATGAGGGTTTCGAAAGCGCGCCGCTTCACATGCTATGACTTGATGAAGGCCCTGCCGGAATACAAACAGCCGGTCTAGCGCTTAGATTTGAGGTACGCTGAGACACGGTTGCGTCTCAGCTTTTGAATTCCGAGCTGGCAAAGCGCGAAGTCATATCGAATGGGATCATCCGGAGACCATTGTTGAAATTGATGGGTCATTTCGAGGGCTGATTTGAGAGAAGCAGATTTCGAAGAGATCAATTTTAGTTCTCGGCCGATTTGAAAAATATGAGTATCTAAGGGTTGAATGAGATGTGCCGGTTTAAGCGATTTCCAAAGCCCGAGGTCAATATCGTCTTTTCTGACCATCCATCTTAAATAAAGATGCCAGCGTTTTGAAGTTCCGGCTCTTGGATCAGAGAACATAAATCGAAGGCCTCGGCTGATGTTATTTCGAGGAAGCATCTTCAATGCGATATTTCTAAAGTGTGTGATGCAATCAATTGGTTGATCGCTGTCGGCGGATGAGAATGCATTTTCGATTGTTCCATAATCTGCGAGAATTTTTTTGGTAACCGTCAGAAATTGATGGATATCGTTTGTGGAATAGAAGCGGTAATAATTATTTCTAAAAATGTCCTTAATCTCTCGAGTATTTAAATTCTGTAGGGTAGCCGCCGGATGAGCTCCGAGAGGCGTCACAATATTGCGTACGGCTTGCCTGATGCATTTAACATTTCCAAATGCAAAGAGGGCTGCGATGAGTGCTACGAGTTCACGATCTGATGTTTTCTGATATTCGTGAACGATTCCCAGAGGATCATTCATGAGAAAAGAAGATCGATTAAACTCAGCGATCAAATCCTCGAACCAGATTTTTAAATCTTCTTTTCGAGAACTTTTGCTTCTTTCCATAGCTTGCCTTTTTCTTCGAGGCTCAATGTTGCAAACGAAACAGCTCTCGATTTGGCCAATTCTTCCATTTTTTGGAATCTCCATTTGAATCGACTATTCGCCTTGGCCAGCGCGACTTCTGAATTGAAATTTGACTTTCGTCCCCATTGGGCCAGAGAGAAAAGAATATCGCCGAACTCATTTTCTCGTTCTTCCTCGGTGATCGCTGCCTTCAATTCCTGAATCTCTGATTCAAAATCTGCCCAGGCTCCATCGGCATCGGGCCATTCAAAGTCAACTTTCGCGGCGCGCTCGCCTAATTTATGAGACATCATCAGGGCGCTTAAGCCCTTCGAAATGCCATCGAGTTGGCTTTCGCGTTTTTCTTTCTTTTCGGATTGCTTAATCTTATCCCATTGAGCCAATACTTCCTTTGTTGATTCCAAGCTCTTGCCATTTTCAAAAATATGGGGGTGTCGGCGTATCAACTTATCCTTGAGACGGCTCAGAACGTCGCGAACAGAAAACTGCGTATCTGATTCTGAAAGAATTTCTGCTTGAAATAGAACCTGCAGAAGGACATCACCGAGTTCTTCAACAAGAGGATCTCGTCCTTTTTTTGGCAAATCGTCAATGGCTTCGACGCATTCAGACGCTTCTTCCAGCAAATATTGTCGTAAGCTTTGCAGAGTCTGTTCTTTATCCCACGGGCACTCTTTTCGAAGCCGGTGCATGACGGCTACAAGTTCATCAAATTCAGTCATAAGAATTAGCGGTATCTTAAATGAACGGCCTCGACAAGGAGTGGAGTTTATTCCTAGAATATGGAAAATGTTGGTTCTTAAGGAAATTCCGCGCGATCTCGATTTTTTTGAGGGTGATTTAGTTGTGACTGTAGTTGGTTTGGATGAGCGCCCGCCCAAGGCATGCAATGCATGGCTGGATTGGCGGCTTTATGGCACTCTTTCATCATTGTTAGTTACGGGGTATTTTGAAGGTAAGTTGGGTGAGAAGTGCCTTTTGCCAACCTACGGTAAGTTTAGGTTTGATCGCTTGGTGCTTATTGGAGGCGGTCATTTGTTTCAATCTGAGGAAGCTCCCGTCGCGCAATGGGTAGAAATCCTGGAGCATATCCGACTCACCACAGAATCGCTGCGTGTCGAGCGACTTGGACTTTGCTTTCCACGATTCTCAGTCGCCGAGTCCGAGAAGAACCTTTTGAAGGCAGTTCAAGACAGTCATTTGCCTTTTCAGACGAGTGTGTTTGTGTCTCGAAATTCTGGTCGATCCGCGGTGCTTTAATATGCTGGCCCTCGTTCTTGAGGCAAGTTTGCATACAGCAAGTGGAGTTTTGGAGCGGTGGGTGAATCCGGCCGATGAGCGTGAATATCGTGTCGTGTTGAAGCGAGCCGAATTCGAAGAGGTTGTCGAAGACTTGATTCTGACGCGAAAGGCTCCGCATCAAGACGGCAAATCTATGATATTCAACCCGTCGAGACAATTTGCGCCACGAGTTTATGACCTTTGCCAGGCGCAATCGATGGTGTCTTTTCCAAATCCGAGGTTTTCTCCAATAGAAATCCAGTTGGTTGATCTTGAGTGTAATGAACCGGCGATTAATCCACAGTCGGGATGTTATCAAGAATCTGCGCAGACGAACTCAGCGCGCATTCAGGTATTTGGTAAAGATCGACGAGACTGGGTCGACTGCGATTGGAATTATCCACTTTGTTTTTGGAATGATGAAACAGAGGGCTCTCGATTACAGAGAAATATTATGACCTTTGTCACGTGGGCTGCTGGAATATTTCAGAATCAATCTCTGATTCCGAAAATGCCGAAGATTTTTGCGTATTCATTCGATACAGCGACGGATCGATCTCAGTATTCGGCAGATTCGAGGACTCTGTCATTTGGTGGCGGAGCTTTTTTGGATGCTGACGATGCTTCGATCGTACTGCATGAATGGATTCATGCAGTTGTCGACGATTTGAATCCAAGGCTTTGGGGATATGAAAGTAGTGTATTACATGAGGCACTCGCAGATTTTTTTTCTGCTAGTTTACTGAATGACTCTTGTATTGGCGCCTATGATGCTCAAGAGCGACAAATAGATTGTGTGCGTCAGATCAGTAATACAAAAACTTTTGATAAGGATTTTCAGGGGCGGAATCGGCATCTCGATTCTTTGCCACTATCCGGTGCATTCTGGTCGCTTCGTGATCGCCTTGGGGCGTCATTGGTGCACGAGATTCTCATGGAGGCAATTATTCGCTCTCCAAAATCCATTAAGTTGAATAAGTTCTGGGCGATGCTTACGAAGGTCGCAGATAGAATTTCGCATGAACGGCCTGAGTTCGACAAAGTCGTTGAAACGATCAGGTCTGAAGCGTACAGCCGTAAAATCTGGAAGCAGTAATTGCTTAGAATTTCTTCTCGCCAAATTTTTCAACGAAATTGACGAGACTTCGTATACAAACGCCTGATGGTCCCCGTTGAGTGATAAAATCTCGAGGTGCATCGTACCAACCACATCCTGCAATATCGAGGTGTGCCCAAGGTGTCTTATTGTGCACGAAATGTCGTAAGAAAATCGCCGCTGTTGAAGCGCCAGCCTCTTTACCGCCGATATTTTTAAGATCTGCAATATCACTCTTCAAAAGAGACGCGTAGAAATCATCGTAATTCGGCAGCGGAAAGAAATTCTCTTTTACCTCCGCCGATGCCTGGCCAAGCGCAGCTTCCAATTTTTTGGAATTGCTAAACAGACCTGCCGCTGCTTCTCCAACCAACATCGCGCATGCGCCCGTGAGTGTCGCTACGTCGACAACGGCGCGGGGTTGATATTTTGTGGTCGCCCAAAACAACGCATCAGCAAGAATCAATCGGCCTTCTGCATCAGTATTGAGAACCTCAACGGTCTTGCCTGATGCCATTGTGAGAACATCGCCTGGGCGAATCGCATCACCCGAAGGCATATTTTCAGCTGTGGGAACGAGCGCGATAACGTTTGCCTTCACTTGCAGCTCGGTCAGAATTTTAAACGCCGCCAGTACCGATCCAGCGCCAGCCATATCATACTTCATGGTTTCCATCGAGGCGGGCGGCTTCAACGAAAGCCCGCCAGAATCAAAGGTCACACCTTTGCCAACCAGGGCTACAGGTTGGTCAGATTTCTTGGCTCCCCAGTACTCTAATACAATGAATCGTGGGGGATTCTTTGAACCTTGACCGACTCCAAGAACTCCGCCGAATTTATTTTTTTCCAATTCTTTAACCGTCCAGAATTCGCCTCTGATTTTGGACTTCGCAGCTGAATTCTTCATCAGCTTCTCAGCTTCTTCAGTCAGTTGGTCTGGATTCAGGTGGCCACCAGGAGTGTGAATGATACGACGAGCCCAATTAACTCCCTCAGCGATCACCGTTCCACGATGGATTCCTGATTCAATTGATTTCAGATCTTTTTTTGAGTCGACGACGAAATCGATTTTCACTTCGACGCCTTTTGCCTTTCCATCTTCCTTTTCGGATTTGAACCTTGTAAATCGAAGCTGTGAAAGAATTTGGCCTTCTGTCAGGCCTTGCGCAATTTCAGATGCACTGACCTTTATCCCTAAGGGCCAAACAAGGCCGATAGCACTAGATACACCGAGGCCTTTCAGAGCCTGAACAGCGCATGCAGCCAGAGCCCGCAATTGGTGCCCGCCGATCGATGCGGTTTTTCCCACGCCCACAACCAGAACTCGTTTGGTCAAAGGGCTCTGGGGATAGAGTGTCAGCGTTTCTTTGAGTTTCCCTTTGAAATCAAGGGCAATAGTTTTTTGAACCAGATCTCCAAGCTCAGAAGAGGGGAGTTTCCCCAAAATTTTTTTATTTTCATCTACAAGAACAACTAATGCTTCCAGCTGTTTGATCTGGGAGCTCAAAAGAATCGACATGGATTCACTCCTTTTATGGTTCAGACTATAAATGGCGGATTGTCTTCGAAACAAGAAGAATCAGCTTTAATTCGAGAGCATCTGAAAAATTTTAGCGAGGAACTGAGGGGTCTTCAAGACGATCCTCGGGAAGGCTTGCGTTCAGCATAATGATTTCGACTCGTCTATTTTGATCACGGCCTGCGGGCGTCGAATTGTCTGCAATAGGTCGGTACTGGGCGTAGCCTGATGCCGTGAGACGACCTGGAGCAATCCCATAACGTTCAATAAATAGGCGAACTGTCGATGTAGCCCTCAGCGCTGACAACTCCCAGTTTGAATAGAAGATATTTCCAACGATCGGCTGGTCATCAGTGTGGCCCTCCACCAAAATTTGGCGGTCAGTGGATTTAATCATATCGGCAATCAGTTCAAGAACTGGATATACTTGAGGCGAAACTTCCGTTGCGCCTTTCTCGAAGAGGAAACCGCCAGAAATACTGATGATCACTCCTCGAGAATCAATCGTCACTTGAATTGGACTGACATTATTTTGAAAGATGAAATCAAAGCCCTCTTGCATGAGTTTTTTGCGAAGTTCATCAACGATCTCTTGGTTGGTAGCTGAGCGCCTGACGAGAAATTTTGGACTCGCCTCCGGTTCCTGCTGCTGCTTCATGATATCGATTTTCTGAGTTCGAGCTCCACCTTTGCGATGCCCGACGAAGGCTTCTTGCAGGCTTTCGCTGACGTTTTTCAAGCGCGCGAGGTCCTGCTGTGACATGGAATACATAACGACGAAGAAAGCAAAGAGCAGCGTCACCATATCGGCATATGGAATAATCCAACGCTCGTGGTTCTCGTGTTCTTCGTGTTTTTGTTTTCCCACGCTTACTCTTCTTTTGCTTCTTTATCGACGATCGCCATGAGATGAGCAGAGATAATACCGGGCGATGTTCCTTGCTGAATGCCCTTGATTCCAACTTTTACCATTTCAAAATATTGTTCGTCGTGAGCCAGCAATGCCTTTAATTTATTTCCAATGGGCATGAATAAGAGATTTGAAAAGCCGACGCCGTAAACCGTGGCAATGAAGGCCGTCGCGATCCCTGGCCCGATCGCCGCTGGATTGTCGAGGTTTTCCATAACGTGAATCAATCCGAGCACAGCGCCGAGAATGCCGACGGTGGGACAATAGTTTGAGAAGGATCCCCAAAACTTTGCAGACGCTAAATTGTGATGTGATCGATAGCCTGTTCGCGAATCAAGAATGGCTGAGACAAGATTAGGCTCGAGACCGTCAATCGCAAATTTGAGAGCTTCTTTTAGAAGTGGATCTTCGACACTATCTCGCTCTTTCTCGAGGGCGAGAAGTCCATCTTTTCTAGCGATGCCTGCGAGTTTCGACACTTGTTCAACAAGTGATTCGGCATTGTGATGCCCGCCTTTGAAAACAAGGCCAATCATCGATACAGCGCCTTTGACGTTTTCAAATGGCGTTTCGAGCATGGTCGCGCCGAGAGCGCCTCCGATCACGATGATGAAGGCGGCTAATCCAAGGATTGAGTGGAGATGCCCACCTTCAAGAATCATTCCACCGAGTACGGCGCCGATACCGAGGGGAAGTCCGATAACACTCGCTAGTTCCATGTCTTTTATTGTATCAGAAGGGCGGGAAAAATATGCCTTTCCTGCGCCGCAGTCTTTTTTGATGGCTGGTCGATGACGGCGCGCACTATATGATGTAAAGAATTTCGAATGTCCGTTTTGCTGCATGTCAAAGATCTTTCTGCTGTGCGTGGTGGTCAACTCGTTCTTGACGCAGTGACCTTTGATTTGGAAGAGGGTGGCATCACCGGTCTCACGGGGCCTAATGGAGGTGGGAAATCAACACTTCTCGAAGTCTTACTTGATGGACTTAAGGCCAGCGGTGGAAGCTGGAGTTGGACGCGGCCCATTGATATCGCTTACCTTCCTCAGCAGCTTAATCTGAGAAAAACTCTTCCTATTTCAATAGCTGATTTTGTTGAGATGGGAACTTGGGCTCACGGGAAGAAGGCTTCGGCTGCTTTGACGCTAGATGAGTCTTTTAATCTCTTAGACTTGCGTTCAGTTTTGAGTAAGCGAATTTCGGAAGTTTCCGGCGGACAATGGAAAAGAGCGTTAATAGCACGTTGTCTAGTTCAGCCGGCCGATGTCTATTTTCTGGACGAGCCGTTCAACCATCTCGATTTAAAGATTGAGGAAACTCTTGGGCATCGTTTGCAGGAACTCAGCCGTAAGAGTGGAAAAACTTTTTTTATCATTTCTCATGATTGGCATGCCATGGATCACTTTTTTGACCGCTTGATTTTGTTGCATCAGAAAATTCTCGCGGTGGGTTCGGTGCGTGAAGTCAGTGATGTTTATATGAATTGGAGAGATCCACGACATCATCAGTGGATGCATGGAGATGCTCGTGGAGACTAGCTCACTGCAACAGGTTTTGGAGGCATGCTTTTGGCTCAGCCTGTTTGCTGCGCCTTGGGGAACATTTTTGGTTTACCGGCGTTTAAGTTATTTTGGCGATGCTGTCGGCCATTCATCACTTTTGGGGGTGGCAGTCGCTTTCCTCGCCTTTGGACTTTCGCCCTTCGCTTTGGCCATTGGAGCGCTTGCTTCCGTGATGTTAACAAGTTTCTTGCTGCAGATTCTCGAAAAGAAGGGGCGAATTCCCGCAGATGTCGCGTTGACCGTGACGTATTCTGGTCTTTTTTCGTTGGGACTTCTCGTCTTAGATCATTCTAAACAGCATATTGAGCATTTTCTTTTTGGCGATATCTGGTCTTTAGACAGTCGGATGTTGTGGTTTTTAAGACTGTGGGCCGTGCTGGTTTTAGGATATTTAATATTTTGGTGGAAGCCGCTTTGGGCAACTGTTCAGGATCAAAGATTCGCGAAGCTTTTAGGTTTTTCAACGCGTTCTGTTCAGGTGATGTTCCTTGTAATTACTTCAGTTTCAGTTGTCGGGGTCATGCAAACTGTTGGAATTGTTCTGGTGACTGCCTTTTTCGTTTTACCAGCAGTGATCACCATGCCGTGGGCTCGATCTCTTCAGTCATTGGTTTGGGGCGCCATGCTCGCGGCTTTGACCTTCAGTTTTTGCGGAGTTCTGCTGTCGCTTCATTTTCATTTAAGCGCTGGACCCTGTATTGCGTTCAGTGGATTTTTGCTGGCGCTTGTCTCGAATGCCATTGCTGCAATTCGAAAGTTTTGAGACAATAAAAAAAGCGTGGGTATTCTTCGAGAGAGAATTGCAATTGATTTAGGAACGGCGTATTCCATCGTGGCTCATGAATCAACTGATGAGTTGTGGCGATTGCCGTCGAGCATTGCCATTGATCGAATGACCGGCCGACCCATTGCGTATGGTGATCGTGCAAAGGTGATGTTCGAAAAGGGCAGTCAGAGTATCGACGTTGTTCGGCCCCTAAAGGACGGAGTGATATCAGATTTTGAAGCGGCTGGTTTGTATTTGAGCTATTTGGTTTCTAAATCTCGCCGAAATCCGTTTGCACTTAACTTCACGATACATGTCTGTGTTCCTTGGGGCGCAACTCCGGTTGAAGTGAAATCTTATATACACAGGCTCAATTCATTTCGGACTCAGGTGAGGATTGTGCGAGAACCATTTGCTGCAGCCCTCGGTTGTGGTGTCGATATTCTGCATTCGGATACTGCGACAGTGATGGATATTGGTGGTGGCACGGTAGAGATATCCACGATGGGGCATGGATGTATGATCCAGTGCACATCGACTCGCGAAGCTGGTCATGCCATGGATCAGTTGATCGTGGAAAAGATTTTGAGGCACAAATTTTTTGAAGTCGGTCTCAATACCGCTGAAGAAATGAAGATGAAATATGGTTCAGTCGAAGCGCTTGAGAAGGAAGAAGAATTCGAGGTGCGAGGCATTGATCGGAGAAGCAGAGGACCTAGCAGAATTGTGATGACCACTGCAGAGCTTCGCGAATTTATTGAGCCGATGATTGAACATATGGAGTTAAGATTGACTGATCACTTGCGGCATTTGCCGACTGAACTCCGAAAGAATGCGGAAAATTATGGGATTTTTCTTGTCGGTGGCGGAGCGCATCTGAGGGGATGGAAAGAGAGACTGGAAAAACGATTAAGTCTTCGCGTTTTATCCCCTGAGAGTCCCCAATTGGCGGTGATTCGCGGACTCAAAAAAATCATCGATCATCCGCGAAAATATAAGTCCCTTATTCAGGTCTCTGAAAATTCTTAAGGGGTGGTTATGTTAAGGTGTACTAGCTGCCGCAGGGCTTTCTGTAGCGACCGCCCGAGGCCTGAGAGCTTCTTCATCTGTGAGTAGGCGTCCGCTTCGTTCAAATTCTTCCCACTGTCGTTTCGCAATCTCTGGGTTGTAAGCCGCTACCATTTTATCAGCAGATCCGATACGAAATCCATAAACGTCTATGTGTGGAAGTTGTCGGCGAACCTCTTCAAGAACCGAGCGATTATGAGCCAATTTGTCATCTGCAAAGACGACTCTCTCAAAGCCCGGGAGATATCCATTATATCCGTTAGCTGGATTCAGTAAGAAAGCGAGCACTCGTCCTTTTTGATTGCGAGGTCCTATGAAGACAATACCGCCGGCGATCAAAATTGGATCTACGAATTGAGGATTTCTTATCTCAATCTGTTTTGCTCCACCGAATGGATTTCTTCTGGAGAAATCTATATCTAGAGATCTCAGTTGTCTTAATGTGGCCTCTGCAAGCTCAGCAGGTCGTGACGTAAGCGCAATTGTTCGAATATGGTCACTGAGTCTGGTGAAAATATTGATCAGATTCGGAAAGATAAATGGCTCAACAGGCTTTACTTGCGTCGCTCGCTGTACTCTGGTCCACATGGCAATCGCTCTCGCAATGGCGTCATCTTTTGGGAGCCCGTCGTTAATAAATATGGAAACCATCGCGCCATACCATTCATCAGAGCCTAATGTTTGAACGGGCCGAATGACTGTATTGTCGAGATCCTTGACATAGAGAGTATTGTCACCGAGTACAGCAATGGTTGCAGCGCACGAGGGAGCCTCAGTAATGCGATTTTTGTAAAGGTCCGCTTGACCTGTGCTTGAATCGCAAAATCCTGCTTTGATAATCGATAGACCGAAGAAAAAACTTAAAATAAGAATTCGATTACGCGACTTGACGCTTGTCATTGCGTCTTTCATTTCAGTGTTTTTCATTTTGTTACAGCCCCCCCGCTAAAAAACTTCCCTCAAGTTCTCTCAATCACAAGTACCGAGCCTCTTTAATATCGCAATATGAGACTTCAATGCACTAAAAAAGTGAGGGCGTTCATGGTAGGGGAGTCCATATTCTAAGGCTGTAATTTTCACGATGGGTGAGAGAGCCCGGTAATGTATATGGCAGATCTTCGGAAAAAGATGATGCTCGATTTGAAAGTTGAGCCCACCAAATAACCATTCTGCGATGCGACTTTGTGTCGAGAAGTTTGATGCAGTTGAAAGCTGGTGAGTCCACCATGAGCCTAAAATTGTATTCTGAGTGTCAAGCTGCGGAAAGTCGGGTCCTTCAACCAAATGGCCCAATTGAAAAACGATAGCGAGACAAAATCCGGCTACTAAATGCATGGCTAAAAATCCTGTGAGAACTTGCCACCAAGACTGATTGAGAATGATGAGCGGCAATAGAAGGAATGCGAGATAATAAATGGCCTTAAAAAATATCAGCGTAAAAATCTGAAAGTGAGTTGCAGCAGGAATCTCAAAAATGAGATGTTGTTTACGACGAATTTGTTGGAAATCTTTTCGGAAGACCCAAATCAATGAGGTTAAGCTGTAGAGGAATGGCGCATAGAGATATTGAAATCGGTGAATTTTTCTTTTTGAAGAATGTCGATCAAATCTCAAAATGCCTACCGGATGAAGATCTCCGTCCGCCTCAAAAATATTCGTATACGAATGGTGAATTGTATTGTGCAGAACTTTCCAACAATACATATCGGCACCTAAAAGCAGAAAGGATCCACCCATCAGACGATTCATCCAGTCTGAGGAAGAGTATGCCCCGTGATTAGCATCGTGCCCAATATTGAAACCGATACCAGCAGTTAATGCTCCTAAGAACATCCATAAGATGATGGTTGTGCCATATGAAAACGAACCCAGCAAGATGGCGCTATACGTACAAAAGAAAAGTCCAAGATATACGAAACTCTTGAACAGCATTAACGAATTGAATTTCTTCGAGAGGTTGTTTTTTAAAAAATAGTTATTGATACGATCGCGCAGTTCTTTGCCAAACGCTTCCTCGATCTCCGTTGGTGCGAATTTGATTTTTAGACTTGTTCGCACACCAGACCTTTCAGCTACGACGTAAGCTGTTCTGTCTTTGAAAGTCTCTATGTTTATGTCAGCAAATCAAATGCTTACAAAAGGGTTGGTGCGTCGTTCTGTTCCAATTTTTGTGTCTGGGCCATGGCCGCAAATGACGTGAGTGTCTGGATCGAGTGAATAAAGTCGGTCGCGAATGGATGACTGAATCAACTGCGAGTCTCCTCCCCACAGATCTGTTCGCCCAATCGAATTCAGAAAAAGTGTGTCTCCGGAAAATAAAATATCGTCGACAACGAAGCTACAGCTTCCGGGAGTGTGGCCTGGTGTATGCAAAGTTTTTAGTTTGAATTTTCCAAATTCAAGCTCTTCCTCGTCATGAAGATCTTCTGACCAGGGTGGCAAGGCCTTTAGATTGAATCCAAAAAATTGTCCCTGCATCGGCAGATTCTCCCATAAAAAACGATCTCCTGGGTGAAGCAGAAGCTTTGCTTTCGTAGACTCATGAAGCTCGAGACTGGCCCCCACATGATCGAAATGAGCATGCGTATGAATGATATTTTTCACGGTTAATCCGAGCTCGGTTATTTTTTTGGTGATTTTTACGGCCTCGTCGCCGGGATCAATCAGAAGCGCATCTTTCGTTTCTGGATCCCAAATCAGCGAGCAATTGCATTGGAAAGGCCCCACGGGGAAGGTTGTTCGTTTAAAATGCATAGGATAGATGACATATTCTAAAGCTTCACTATACTGCAACAGATAACATGAGAACACATTCCAAAAGACGACAATCAGGCCGCAGGCATAGACATGGTTCTGGTCATGCTGCGAAGAGAATACAAAACTGGGGGCACCAACAAGAAGTGCATTCTGATTCAGAACACCGGGTGCATGCAAGGGCGCCGAAGGGAGAATCGCTCAATGAGCATTTTGTAAATACAAGCCCAGAGGTGTCTACCGAATATTTTCCTGCGTTGTTTTCATTTTATCCAGAACTCATTGAACGAGTTCCTTGGGTCAGCTTACGCGGATCTGAGATACCTTCCGTGCCCCGTCGGTTGAGTCGTAGTCGGCATCTGTTTGGGAACAATAACGTATTTTTGAAACTTGAAAGCGAAGACTTTCACATCATTCCTGAAAATAAAGCGCGTAAGTTGGAATTCGTGATTGGAGATTCTCTTCGAAAGAAAAAAAAGAAGCTTGTGACGTTTGGTTACGTAGGATCTCCACACTGTTATTCGACGGTTAAGGCAGCGTCTGAGCTTGGTTTGAAATCGGAAGTTGTTTTGCAAAAAGCTCCACTTACAAAAGCGGGAGTTGAAATGGTCACAGCCATGCGAAATCTTGGTGCGACTGTGAGGCTAAGATCTAGTCGCACGGGCTTGATGATCACCGCAGGTTGGAAGTGGCTGTGCTCAAGAATTTTTAGAACTGAACTCATCGCTCCCGGTGGCGTAAATGGTTTGGGTTGTCTCGGTTATGTCAGTGCGATGCTTGAACTAAAATCCCAGATCGATGATGGGCATCTTCCGAAGCCTGATTACCTGTTCGTTGCAGCGGGAAGTGGAGCGACGCTGGTGGGGTTAGAAATCGGAAAGCGATTGGCAGATCTCGAATCGGTTAAAATTGTTGGAATCCAAACTTCCGATGATAAAGGTATTCAACTAGAGCGCCTTGAAGCGATGGGGAACAATGCGATTCAGGTTCTTAATCAGGCGTTTTCAAGAAAGATTGCGTTCAGTATTCGCCAAGACGACTTCACGTTGATTCAAGATTATCTTTTTGGTGGTCATGGATTATGTCCTGACTATGTCGCACGTTGGGCCGCTGAATTTGAGGAGCTTGAAGGCAGTGAGCTGGATCCTGTTTATACCGCGAAGGCTCTTTACGGATTGAGCGACTATATCCGAAAGAATTCGATCTCAGATAAGAATTTTCTTTTTTGGAATACTTATTCGCCTTTCAGATTGGGAGATTTGCCTCAACCATGGAATCTGAAAAAAGCTGGTTATCGATTACGATCTTGGATTGTAGAAGAACAGAAAGCTGGCAGACTTCTCGAGCTCGGTAAGATTTGAAACTAAATTAGGTCGATTCGCCGGTAATTATTTTAATTGTATTATCGGCAGAAACAAGGCGAGCCTGGGGCTTTGCGAGCAGAAAGCCTTGCCCGAAATCTATTCCTAATTCGCGGACAACTCGCAGTTCTTCTGGAACTTCGATTCCTTCAGCTACGACTTTAGCATTCACTTTGTTTCCGATGTCTCGAATGGCCTTAAGCAGCTCGACCTTCACTGGATTTTCATGAATTCCACGAATAATTGAGATGTCTACTTTCACGAATTGTGGCTTCAAATTTGCGATGGCCTCTAAGCTTCCGTAGCCTGTGCCAATGTCATCAACGGCCAGGTCAAATCCGAGATTCGTATAATAGGACTGCTCTTGTTTAAACAGAGCGTAGTTTTCAATCGCAAATCGCTCTGTGATTTCAAAAACAATATTGTTGCCACTGAATTTGTATTGCTGAAGCAAATTATGTAAATATTCACCTTTAAATTCAGGATCGTGAAGTGTTGTCGGGAATGTATTGATAAAAAGCTTTTGGTTGCTGCCTAGGCCGCGCGCGTTTTCGATGGCCTTCTTTCTGCAAAGTCGATCCAGTTCGAATGACATTTGGGCAGTTTCAGCAACTGAAAACAAGACAAGCGGGCTTTCCATCGCGCTACCTTTGGGGCCTCGACTCAATGCTTCAAATGCAAAAATGCTGCCGTCTTTTAAATCCACAATGGGTTGGTAGAGCGTTTCAATTCTCTCTTCCATGATGATTTCTTTTAAATTCTCATCAATCTGAATTGAGAAACGCTGTCCGTTGAACGTCGCAATATTTTTTGCTTTTTCAATGAGTCTATAGACCATTCGCTCCGTGGAAAGAAGCGGGTTGTCCATGGCATAGGCGTAGCCAATATCCGCTTTCAGAATTCGTTTGGTATATGGATAAGTAATCTGAAAAACTCGTGCGTTAAGCGCATGTACGAATCGTTCAATCACGCTTTGCAGGTTTTCCATTTTTAAATAATTCGTAAATTCTGGTCGTTGGCCAGACAAGAACAACAAAAACAATTCATCGTGAGGATGTCTCACCGCAAGAATATCATCTTCACGAATCAAAGTTCCCTTAAGGCCTTGGATCGAGACAACGAGCTCGCGTAGAAGCTGATTATAAATGGCGTGTCCATAATCTGACTCAATTTTTCCAAGCTCGGAGGCATCGATAAAGATGAGGCCAAGAGCCTTCTGGCGTGTGAGTATGGATTTCAACTCAGGCATATAATGTGAAAATGTGTACAGGCCAGTATTCTGATCATACTGAGCGTAGTCGCCAGGCGATTGTTGTCCCCTAAGCCCTTCGCCCTTCTTACCAGGAAAGAAATTGAACATGCGTCCCCTCGTCTTTCGAAATCTGGGTTCATCTGCAGTTGCTGCAGAGCTCCCTACACCACACACTATTTTAACTTAGAAAGCTAAACTTTGAACCATCCCCCGACGGTTAGATTTTAATTTTAAGTAATTGATGGGCAGGGGTCAAACCAGATACGATAAAACTGAATTATTTTAGTGATTTGTTTCCTAAAATTTTCTTGAGTGAAAGTTGCGAGATAAAATGACAAAAATTGTAGCTTTAGGTCGACCCATCTTTAACTCTTTGATTCTCTTCGTTTTTTGTTTTTGTGCAGATGAAGTGAACCTTTTTGCGTCTGGGCCGGTGATTGGCCTGAGTGATCTTTTTGAACGGGCTGAAAAAAATGCGATGTTCGAAAAAGATTTTAACGCTTTGCGCAGTTTGGCGAAGGCAAAGCTTTCGGAAGTCAATTCTCTTCGTGTTCTTCCGAGTTTTGATTTGAAGGTCATTGGTGGTGTAATTCCAGATGCAACGGTCGATCCCAATAATGTGAATTCCTTTATCTCGAAAGATCTTGAGAGCGATGACTTCACTTTTGGCGGACTTGGGCCATTTATTAATGTGCAACTGGAAGCGATTCAGCCCATCTATACTTTTGGAAAAATTTCAAATTATGTCGACATTGCCAAGCGAGGGCAATCCTTGGCTGAGGCTGAAAAAAATAAAAAAGTAGCCGAGATTCGATATCTCATTAAGAAAGCGTACTACACTCTTCAGTTGTCTATGGATTCTTTGGAAATCCTGAAAGATGTTGAATCGAAACTAAATGATGCGGCAGAAAAAGTTGAAGAGCTCTTGGTCAAGAATGCAGAGAATGTATCTGAGACTGATCGCCTGAAGATCAAGGTATTCCTGGCGGATGTTAAAAATCGATTGTTGGATGCTGATCGAGCCAACAGACTGTCGCGTTCTGCACTGACTGAAGTTGCACAGCTTCCTCAAGATTGGGTTTTAGATCAAACATCTTTGTCCGCTGAGAAAGTCTCTGATTTAAAAAAAGAAGATTTGATAGCAGCTGCCTTACGTAGAAAGCCAGAGCTTCAGCAATTGAAAGATTTGGTGCTTAATAAAGAATCTGAATACCGCGCGGTACAGGCTGAACTTTTTCCGAGCCTTTTTCTAGGGGGCAAGTTGGAGTACGCGAAAGCTCCTGGAAGAACTGATATCAGCAATCCTTATCTCAATGATCCGTTTAATAACTTCAATTTCGGAATTGTCCTCGGTCTGAAGCAAGATCTTGGTTTTTATCGGACGCTCAAGAAAATGGAAGGGCTCGATGCCGAGCTTCAGAGGCTTCAAAGTCAGAAAGATCAGCTGGAGTTTAAAACAAAGTTGGATGCGGAGAAATCATTTGAAGACGCGTTCTCTGCGATGTCGGCGGTTTCAGTCAATGAAGATGGATTTCGGGCGGCTCGCAGCTGGTTGACCTCAACGGGATTGGCGTTCAATTTGGGAACGGCCGAAACTAAAGATGTTTTGGAGTCTTTTGCCGCCTATTTTAAGGCTCGGTTTGACCTCATTAAGAATCTTTATACTCTCAATACATCCCTGGCAGATCTGTCGCATGTGACAGGATCAGAGATTTTGGACAGGCTCCAGGCTCAATCGGCCTCACCCGCGCATTGATGCCCAAAAAAAACCTTTTGAATTAGCTATTTAGCTCTGCAATGCACCGTTTGGAAAACAACAGCTTAAGTATTGTTTTTTTTGGAGATGCTTACTAGAAAGAGCCGATTATGACACAAAATTCGACCCCGAATAAAATTCGTTTAGCTGTTGTGGGCGTTGGAAACTGCGCAAGTTCGCTGATTCAAGGCCTTGAATATTATAGTCGTGCGAGTGAGGCTGAGAAGAAAGAACATATTGGCCTCATGCATTATGACCTTGGTGGCTATAAGCCAGAGTCTATCCAAGTTGTTGCGGCGATAGATGTAGATGAGCGCAAGGTCGGTCAGCCCCTTGAGAAGGCAATCTACGCACTGCCAAACTGCACCAAGAATATTGTCGATGAGGTTTCTGCAACCGGCGTGACCGTGCAAATGGGACATGTGCTCGATGGCGTTGCTGCTCATATGGCAAATTATCCTGCTGAAAGATCGTTTAGAGTTTCGAAAGCCGAGCCTGTCGATATTGTTAAAGTGTTGAAGGATACGAAGGCTGATGTGATGGTTTGCTATCTTCCAGTAGGAAGTGAGAAAGCTGTTCGCTTCTATGCTCAGGCTTGTTTGGATGCGAAAGTCGGTATGGTAAATTGCATGCCTGTCTTCATTGCTTCGGACAATGAATGGGCCCAAAGATTCAAGGATGCTGGCGTTCCAATTGTTGGAGACGATATTAAGAGCCAAGTCGGAGCGACAATCGTTCACCGCGTGTTGACGAAATTGTTTAGTGATCGTGGTGTAAAACTCGAGCATACCTATCAATTGAATACTGGTGGAAATACCGATTTCTTGAATATGCTTAGCCAAGAACGTCTTAAGTCTAAGAAAATTTCTAAGACTGAAGCTGTACAGAGCCAATTGTCGACTCCTTTGGCACCAGAAGATATTCATATTGGCCCGTCAGACTATGTTCCGTGGCTCAAAGATAATAAGCTTTGTTTTTTGAGAATGGAAGGCGCTGGCTTTGGTGGAATTCCTCTTCATCTAGAAATGAGATTATCAGTTGAAGATTCTCCAAATTCCGCTGGCGTTGCTATCGATGCAATTCGATGCATTAAATTGGCTTTAGATCGAAAGATTTCTGGCCCGCTTAAGTCTATTTCCTCGTATACGATGAAGCATCCTATTGTTCAGTTTTCCGATGCGGATGCTCACGACAATGTGGAAGCATTCATTGCCGGTAAACTCGATACCTGATTTGTGAGTTCACCAGCGCTTAATCGTCATGATGAATCTGTTAACGCAGGCAAACTGCGAGGAACCAGCCTCATCAGTGAATCGATTATTCGCTGGTGGATTTTTGAATTCATGCAGCCGCTCGAAACATTTTTTGTTGAGCGCCGAGTTCATCCCAATACACTTACTTCTGTTGGACTTTCTTTAACCATTCTTGGTGCGATTCTGGTTGGCTCGGGTCATTTGATTTGGGGTGGCTGGACGATTATTCTCGCGGGCTGTTTTGATTTTTTTGATGGCCGTGTGGCGAGACGGACGAATTTAGTCACGAAGGCGGGTGGCTTTTACGATTCGATTCTAGATCGTTATATGGATTCGGCCGTGTTCTTTGGTCTGATTTTCTATTTTCGAAATCACTGGTTTCTGTCGGTTGTTTTGCTGGCCTATTTAGGAACTATGTTAACTCCCTATATTCGGGCAAAAGTTGAAGCATTGGGAATGGAATCAAAAGAGGGGATGATGCAGCGGCCAGAGCGTGTGCTTTATATTGGCCTTGGTTCAGCATTCTCAGGGTATTTAATGTGTTGTTTGTATCCATTCTATCCAAAGGGTGTCGAGGTTCCTCCGTTTCTCTTGATGCTCTCCGTGAGTGTTGTTGCTGTGATGTCAAATTTGGCATCTTTTCAGCGGTTCAAGGGTGCCTTTGATCAGTTGAAATCAAAGTGACCTTCCCTCTCGCTATTTTTCGTTGAGGTCGCTTCAACGGATCGTTACTGTAGCTATATGAAAATATTAGTTGTTCTGCTGATGTCATTTACAGCCAACTCGCTTTGCGCAGCTGATGCACCTGCAACAGAGGCAACAAGTTCGAAGCCTGTCGAAAGCCGATCTTTGAGCAATACGGGGCCGTCGAATTCAGACACGGCGTATGCCGGATCGAAGATTGTTTTCGTTTCTCAAACGCCGAAACCACGATCTGCGACGGAGTTCATCATCAATAATATTATCCGAGTTGAGAAGTTGTTGGCCGATATGAAGACCGATGCAAAGTCTGTTTCGGTAAAGGATCCGGAAATTAAACGCGTTGTTTCGTCTGTTTTGGATCTGACGCTTTTAGGCCGCGAGGCGCTGTCGACGCACTGGGAAGAGCTCGGTAAGACGGCTGCTGGAAAAAAACAGCGCGGGCGTTATGAGGAGCTCTTTCATTCATTGGTTGAAGAAAATTATCTGCAGAAAATCAGACACTATATTGGCGGTGGACATCATATTCATTTTACTGCTGAAAATCCGGCAAAAACTGGTGTGAAGGTGATGGCGAGAATCATGAAGGCGGACGTTGATGTGATTGTAGAGTTTGATGTCGTACAAGACAAAAATGACTGGCGAGTGGTCGATACTAAGCTTGATGATACGTCTCTTGAAGAGACCTATCGCAGTAGTTTCAATCGAATTATTAGAAAAAATGGGGGAGTTAAAAAAGGATTTCCTGAGCTGTTGAAGGTGATGGATAAAAGACTTGCCGAGTTGAAAAAAGGAAAGGCAACTCAGCTGTGATTTATTGCATGCGCAGAGCTGCGATTCTCCTTTTTATATTAATCATTCATAGTCAGTCTGGCACTTGTGAAGTGCCGAAATATTTGCAGGGCTTTTCGCAAAAATCTTTTTACTCTTTAAAAACAGGTAAGGAACGAATTGGCAAGACACAGGCCAACTGGAACTTATCTGGTAAAAATATTCGCTTTATTGAGAACTCAGAGATTGAAATGACTCTCTATAAAAAAGCGGAACATGTCTCGACTTCTATGACAACGATCACAGATTCCGCTCTGAAGATCTTGGATATTGAATTTGTTTTCAAAACGGGCCAATCAAAGATTGTCGTGAAAGGCCATCGCAACGGCAATGAGCTCTCAGTTTCAGCGGCACAGATGGGGAAGAACCAAAAACAAACTCTTCGATTGAAGGAACCTGTGGTTGTCAGTACTACCATTCGACCTTTTTTGGTGATGAAGGGTTTGCCGGAGGTTGCCGCGGAGTATCAGGCATCTTTTTTTGAGCCTTCAGCGTTCGCCATTGTTCCACTGAAAATGAAAGTCACGAAACTATCAGAAGCAAATCGATGGCAAGTCGTTGTGGAATACCTCAATCAATCAATGACGAGCGAGATTGATCAATTTGGCAACTTGCTAAAGGAGAAATCGGACTTTGCAGGATTGCCGGTGATCGCTGAAGTCGTTGATGCGGCTCGCTTTAAGTCAGAGAAATTAACCGGGACTAAAGAAGATCTGGTCGAGCGAGCTCGGGTCAGTTTTAAGAGAATCGATCAGCCAAAATCGTTGAAAGATTTTAGTGTGCGAATTTCTGGAATTGATCTTTCGGTTTTTGAATTAACTCGTCATCGCCAGAAGTTGCGTAAGAATTTATTGTTTGTGAAGGTCGAAAATTTGCCTCAGAAAGGTCTTTCAGTCGATGCGATAAAAAAGAGAAATGATCTTCGTTCGAACTTGCTCGCTGATGCCCAAACGCCGGTAAATGATCCGACGATCCAGGCTAAGGCGAAGGAAATCGTGGGATCCGAGCAGGATGTCTGGCAGCGGGCACTGAAGATTCATGAGTTTGTTTTTCGTTATTTGGTGAAAGAGCCTACGATTTCTATGCCTAACGCGTTGCAAGTTCTGAAATCGGGTAAAGGGGATTGCAACGAGCATGCGGCTCTTTATACGGCTTTAGCACGAGCAGCTGGTGTGCCTACACGAACTGTTGTGGGCTTAGTCTATAGCGATCATTTTTATGGGGACCCGGGTTTCTACTACCATGCGTGGGTTGAAGTAAATACCGGAAGCTCCTGGGTTGCGATTGATCCAACGTGGAATCAGATTCCGGCCGACGCGACTCATATTGCTTTTGTCGATGGTGGACTCGATAAGCAACTTCAGATTACAAGCCTTATGGGTAAAGTTAAGTTGCAACCGTCTTGAAAGCAGGACTCTCATGCGTGCAAAAATAAAGGCATCATTTGAATGCTCTAAATGCGGAGCGGCTTACGCAAAGTGGGCGGGACAATGCACAAGCTGCGGTGAATGGAATTCGGTCGTAGAGATTTCAAAAGCTGGGCGTGCTGGAGAGTCTCTAAAAAGATTAAGCGATGTTCTTGATATCGATGAACTTCAACGGATTCCAACAGAAATTGCATATCTCGACCGAATTCTCGGGGGCGGACTGCCTCGAGGGACAGCTGTTTTACTTGCGGGAGAGCCGGGCATTGGAAAGAGTACATTGCTTTTTCATATGCTTTTAAGGCAGAAGGCCACGGCCGTTTATGTTTCTGCGGAAGAATCTGTTGAACAGGTGGCTCAGAGATTCAAGGTTTTGGAGAAACCAAAATCTGCAGAACTCTTTTTAGTTTCTGAGAATCGAGTTGAAAAAATATTGGAACTAATGGATCAGCACAAACCTCAAGTGATGGTTCTGGATTCCATCCAAATGACTCTTTCGGAAACGATGGAGAGAAGCAGGGGTGGCGCAGCGGCGATTCGGGATATTTCTGAAGCTTTGGTGTCTAAGGCGAAGCAGTTGGGTATTACTTTCTGGCTGGTCGGGCATGTGACGAAGGATGGTGAAATCGCTGGTCCGAAAATGCTCGAGCACCTTGTGGATACTGTTGTGACTTTTTCAATGGCCGAGGATCATCGATTGAGAATTCTTCAGGCGCAGAAAAATCGCTATGGCCGATCTGGTGAAGTGGTTTTGCTTGAAATGAGTGATAAGGGGCTACAAGAAAGCGAGGCTTGGAATTCATTTTGGGTCGAGCGCGAGGGCCAGTCTATTTCCGGATGTGCGTTGACGACTACTCTTCTCGGAAGCCGTATAGCGTGCGTGGAAATTCAAGCGCTGGTTGTGGATTCTTATTTTCCTTCGCCGAAACGGAGTGCAACAGGATTTGATCACAATCGGCTTCACCTGATTTTGGCTGTCCTCGAGAAAAGGTTGAAAATTCCGTTTTCTAAACAGGATGTCTATTTAAACGTTGTCGGCGGCTTGCGAATTTCTGATCCAGGAGTTGATTTGGCCGTCGCAGCTGCATTGGTTTCCGCACATTCAGAAACGCCCGTTCCAAAGGGGAGCGTTTTTTCTGGCGAGCTCGGACTGACCGGCGAGCTTCGACTGATGAGCGTACTTGATGACCGGCTTCGGTTTGCCGAACAGATGCAACTTAAAATATTTGTTGGACCCAAGGCTCCAAGTGCTAAGCATTCCTCAAAAATTTCCTACAAGCCGTGCTCCACTGTTGCTGAAGCACTGTCGATGCTTTTTTAGAGCAGCGCCAGTCTTTAGCCTCTGTTCTCGGCCAGCCTATCAGATCGGTGAACGCTTCTTTGGTTGCACGCTAAGACTTTCTTTCTCATTCGGATTGTTTTTGGAGTGACTTCAATCCACTCGTCTTCATCAATCCATTCGATACAATCTTCGAGAGTCATGGCACGCACCCCTTGAAGGTGAACAAGAGCTTCAAGATGAGAGGCTCGCATATTCGTGAGTTTCTTTTCTCTCACGATATTTACATTGAGCTCTGCATCCTTATTGGATTCTCCAACGATCATACCTTCGTAGACTTTAATTCCAGGCTGAAGAAAATAGATGCCGCGATCTTCAAGGTTGCGAAGAGCGTATTCAGTGACGTCACCATTTCTATCGGCAACGATCGCGCCGTTCACTCGGTGCACAATATCACCCTTAAATGGTTTGTATCCCGAAAATTCAGTGCTCATGAGGCCTTCACCTCGAGTGGCGCTGAGATATTTCGATCGAACACCTAAGAGCCCGCGTGTCGGAATCTCAAAGACGAGACGAACGCGATTTGACAATGTTTGCGCGTCATAACTGAGCATCACAGCTTTTCGTTCTTGAAAAAGTGAAGTGACTCCACCTGTCGCCGTTGAAGGAAGATCAAGATGCACGCGCTCGAAAGGCTCCAACATCTGTCCGTCGTCTCCTTTTGTGAAAAGGACAGTCGGTCTACCGACCATAAATTCTTTACCTTCGCGTCTCATCTGTTCAATCAAAATCGAAAATTGCAATTCGCCTCGGCCGAGGACTCGGAAAACGTCGGGTTGACTGGTTTCCTCAAACCGTAACGCCACGTTCTGTCGAACTTCTCGAAGCAATCGATCTCTGAGTTTTCGAGATTGAAGCGGTTCGCCATCTTGCCCGGAGTATGGAGAATTATTGACGGAAAATAGCATCCCGAGAGTGGGTTGCTCGACCTCAATGCGGGGGAGGGGAACGGTATCTGGATTGTTTGAGACAGTGTCTCCAATCTCAATGTCTTCAATGCCAGCAATTAATCCGATATCGCCTGCTTTTAACTCAGCTACAGCAACCTGTTGAAGGCCTTGAAATGTCATCAGACTTGAAACATTGAATCCTTCTTTTGTGTTGTTTTTTCCAATACGTGTGAGTCGATCGCCTTGCTTCACCAATCCACAGTTCACTCGGCCTACCGCAAGTCGGCCGACATAGTCTGAATACGAGAGATTTGAAACCAATAACTTAAAATCATTGCCCTCAAGAATTTTTGGACTGGGCACTCGATCCAAAATCAATTTAAACAGAGGCTCTAGTGTTCCTGTTTTTTCTTTGGATACCATCGCCGGAATATCATCAAAGTTTAAAGTGCACCATCCCTCACGGGCACAGGCATAGACGATCGCGAAATCCGCTTGTTCGTCGGACGCTCCAAGTTCGATAAAAAGATCGAAGGCTTGGTCGATGACTTCTTTGATTCGCTGGCCTCCTTCGCATTCTTTTCTATCGACCTTATTGATGACTAAGATGATTTTAAGACCTTGCCGCAAAGCCTTTTGAAGCACGAATCGTGTTTGAGGCAGTGGCCCTTCAGCAGCGTCAACGAGCAGCAGGGCTCCGTCGGCCATGCCGATGATTCTTTCGACTTCTCCGCCAAAGTCCGAGTGGCCGGGAGTGTCGACGATATTGATCTTGGTATCGCCATAAATGAGCGAGGTATTCTTCGCCATGATCGTGATTCCGCGCTCGCGCTCAAGATCCATCGAGTCCATGACTCGATCTTCAACAGCCTGATGCTGTTTAAATGTTCCAGCTTGACGAAGCATGAAATCAACTAGGGTGGTTTTTCCGTGGTCAACGTGCGCGATAATACAAATATTTCGAATGGAATCCATGATGAGTTACAACATGACATATCTCGTACCTAAAAGTGTAGGTGATCATCCCTGTTTTTGCGGACGTGGATTCTGAATTCAGGTAACGTTTGCCAATCTATGCTGATTCATTCGGGAATTTTCATACTCTCACTCATTTGTTCGGCCGGTTGGCCCCAAAAATCCTGGCAAGTCGTGCTTCCCCGGGAGGCGCAATTCGATGAATCCAAGCTGGAGCCGGTCTTGGACTATAGCTTCCAAAAAATGCATGAAAATCGTAGTGGCCGACGTACCGATGCGTTGTTGATTGTTAAGGATGGTTCGGTCATCTTCGAACGCTACGAGAATGGTTTTTCGCCGTCCAGTAGGCATCTGACATGGTCCATTTCTAAGACTATTTCGGGATTGCTGGCGGGTATAGCGGAGAAAAGGGGATTCATTCGCCGAAACGATCAAGTGTCGAAATATCTCCCAAAAATATTACGTGAAGATCAAAAATCGATGACGGTTGAAGATCTCTTGTTTTGGTCATCTGCGATCGAGTGGTCTGAAACCTATGAATATCTCCCCCTTTTTTCGGACGTTATTGCGATGTTGTATACGGCGGGCTTTGAGGATATGGGGCGCTATGCTTTGGGTCTTCCGCTGGTGACTAAGCCTGGCCATCGCTGGAGCTATTCGAGCGGAGACAGCGTTCTGCTCATGAAGGTTTTGCAGGCGGCTGTTCCGCATTATGCAGATTTTCCGTGGACGCAATTGTTTGATAAATTGCAGATGTCGACGGCTGTTTTTGAGAGAGATGCTCAAGGTGTCTTCGTTGGTGCTGGATATTTTTACTCCTCGGCTCGAGATCTGGCTCGTGTCGGATATCTTATTTTGAGAAACGGGGTGTGGAATGGAGAAAGCTTACTTCCTGAGGACTGGATTAGTTATATTTCGAAGCCGCCTCAATCTTATACTGAGAATAAGGTCTTTGAGGATTCCAATCAAAGTTATGGTGGTGGGCAGATCTGGTTGAATTATCTGGGGCCGACAATTTCTTCAAAATTGAGATGGAAAGATGCTCCGCCAGATACCCTGGTTGCGATGGGGCATTGGGGGCAGTATTTGATAGTGATTCCGTCGCTCGATCTAGTCATAGTTCGTTTTGGAGATGATCGAGATAGGCGTGTTTTTGATCTGAACTATTTTGTGTCGGCGGTGGTCAGCGGAGTTCGGGGTGTGAAAGCATACGAACGGACGGTGAAAAAATGAAACGTTTAAAGATCGCGCTTGCTCTAGCAGCCGTCTCGCTTGCGATTTATATTGGATTTTATTTCAAACATTTTTATCGATTTCCGTTTATTGTCTCTCGATGGTATGCGAAAGAATTCTGTTCGTGCATTTATGTGCTCGAACGTGATGAGCAATTTTGCCATGAGCGAGTTCGTCAGTGGATACCGATTCAGGACGTGCAGATCGATCATTTGAACAAAAAAATTGCTGCAAAAGGTTTTTGGATTTGGTCGAAGGCTCAGTTCGAGGGGCCTCGATATGGTTGCCGACTTGTGGAGACGAGAGCCGTTCCATAGATTTGGTGGTCGAGCGACTAGACTGTGTCTGACTTGAATGAGCTGATCAAAAGGGGTGTTTCTTTAGAAGTTTTTCTGCTTAGAGTGTTGGCTTGAAAAGGCCCTGGTCATATTCGGTTATTCTTTCAATTCTCTTGTCGGTTGTTGTATCGAGCTCGGTTAGTTCGACGTCGGTCTTTCCGGCAATGGACTGTCGAGCTGCACTCAAGGCGCTCGCCGGATGGCGTGATCTGCGATTGGTTATGGAGGGACTAGATATCACAGCGGAAGAGGCATCCGAGGTTGTGAGGAACAGGCTTCAGTTTGCGCTTGGTGAACGGCCTACAATATCGAGTCAATATCGTGGACTTAGCGCCAGAACATATCCGCCTTTCACAGCGGAAACAAAATTGCTCAACAGAGCTTTGGCGGCTGGTGTGCAAATTCTAGTGGATGCTCTTCAGAAAGAATATTCGTTGAACCGCTGTTTTTTGACGTCTCTTCGGCGTGGCAAGCAATTTGCCGATCTTCATATAACGACACATGCCTTTCGCGGATTTATTTTTGCAGAACTCTCACATTTGATGAAAACAACGTTGAGAGATCATCGTCATCTAGTTCTTATTTCTGATGACTTTCCGCTATCAGATTTTCCGTTGTTAGATATTCCGAGATCTGAGAATTCTGCGATTCTTTATTCTGACTGGGGCGAGTTACCGATCCCTATTCATGTCAACCGCGTTCACCTCACTGGAGGATGTGCAGGGTGCTGTCTACTCAGGACCTTACGTGATTGCATTCATGCCGCTCTGCTGTGGCGAGATCAGACAGATTTGACCGTGATCCTTCACTCGTCAGCAGTTTGGGGCGGCTTTATCCAGCAAGGCATGAATTTTCGTCAAGCTGTCGAAGCTGCAGAAAAAAATCATGATATCACACTCGCCAGAAAAATTGTGCACACGTTGCTGACAAAGAATGATTTTCTCACGGGCATGCCATATTTTTCACCCCATTTTTTTAATATCGATGACGAGATTCAGTGGCTAAAAAATGAGAGAAAAGGCTTTCAAGCAGTTCTCATCCGTGCTTCAAATCTGAAAACTGTTCGATTGATATTTGCTGTTGATTAGTCTCTTAAAAAATTTTGTCCAACCCGTTGAATGTGATCTTTGAGCTCTGAATTTTCAATTTGATGAAAAATTGAAAGATCAACTTTGTAAGGCAGAAGTAATTCATCAATTTCATTCTGAATCTTTAATAAATCTGATAGGCCAAGCGAGGGTCCAATCAGTGTGAGATCGATGTCAGAACCTAATCGGTAATTCCCTTTTGCTCGCGAACCATAGATAGTGACTTCGTCGATCTTCGAAAAACGAGTGAAGAGTGCCCTTAATGCTGAAAGAGTCTCGGGGCTCAGCCCGAATTTTTGCACGGATTCATTCATTTTTGAGAAATCTTGGTCATGGTTTTTAAAAACGAATCAATTGACTGAAAATATTGGGAACAGATTTTTTCAATTATCTCTGATGCAACTTTTTTATTATAGGTGTGGGAGGTTTGGTTACGGCTTTTTATCATTTCCATCCACGCATCGCCGTCATTAACGAGTCCCTTATTGAAAGCCTCACGACTAGCGTCGCGTGACCCAGTGATAAGCTCAGCGCCTCCTTGAAAATCAAAGTAATCTTTCATCACATTCCAAGCGAGCTCATGAGTGAATTCAAATGCCTGAATGAGCCCTTGTTGCTCAAGATCAGAAAGCTTTCGCTGCTGAGATAGGGTAACAGCATCTTTGAGCTGCTCATGTGCAGCTTCGAGGTTCTTAAGTCGTTGCACCCAACGAATATCACTTTGTTCTGTCGACTTTGCCATTTGCTATAAAATTACTATTTCGTTCTCGATAGGTACACATATTTGGCTTTTTGAAGGGGCATTAGTCGGGGTGGTTAAAACCGTCGCTGACGGCTTTAGGCCCCCAAAAACGCCCTATAAATGGCCTTTTCATCGGTTTATAGCCTTGCTATTCATCCGCCTGCTTTTGGAGGTAAAATAGGACGTGCGTTTTTTATTCATGATTGGCCTTCTTTTGGGGACGGCCCTGGGGGATCTTTTTGCAAGGGAGGCTCGTTACAACGAGCTCGAGTATCCCACTGAAATGAAACTCAAGGTCGAGTTTTGGAAAGCGATCTACACAAAATACACGACACGTCAGGGCCTTTTGCATGATGCCGAAGATTTAAGTGTGATCTACGACGCCATTCAATTGCCCTCTGATGGAAGTACGATTTCTGCCGACGAACTTCGTTATCATATTCGAACTCAACTTTTTGAAATCGTGAGGCATCAGGGACAGAATCTCACGGAAGAGCAGAGAAAATTGCTGAGCCGTTTTCCGGCGGGAACCACTCGAGCGCGTTTGATTCAAGCGACTGAGAATATACGATTTCAATTGGGGCAGGCAGATCGATTTAAGCAGGGGATTATTCGGTCGGGCGCATACCTTCATCATATTGAAAAAATCATCGCCGATATGGAATTGCCTGATTTCTTGAAATATTTGCCTCACGTTGAGTCGTCTTTTCAGGAGTTTGCGTTTTCAAAGATCGGTGCCGCTGGACTGTGGCAGTTAATGGAATCAACAGGTCGAATGTTTAATCTTCGATCTGACTATGCGGTTGATGAGCGGTTAGATCCCTGGCTTGCAACTGCGGCGGCGATGAAACATTTGAAGCGAGATCACGCGTATCTTGGGCGTTGGCCACTGGCCATCACAGCCTATAATCATGGCCCTGGTGGAGTGAAGAAAGCCATGCAAACTTTAGGAACTGGCGATATTGCAGAGATAGCGTTTCGTTATCAGAGCCCTTCATTTGGATTTGCCTCTCGAAATTTTTATGCTCAGTTCCTGGCCGCTGTGGAAGTGGCGAGCAATTATAAAAAATATTTTGGAGAATTGCCTGTCTTGTCGACGCTTGAATTCGACACTGTGCGTTTGAATAAGCCAACGTATTATAAAGATTTTGCAAAAAATTATCGCTTTACGCCCGAAGAGTTTAAGATGCTCAATCCGGCTCTGAGACCTCCTGTTTTGCAGAATTCACGCGCAATTCCTTCGGGGATGAGCATCCGAGTTCCTCTGAAGTCAAAGAAAGCCGAACCTGTTCAAATTGCGTCGATTGAAAAAAAATCTCGGATTAGAGTCACTGAGCCAAAGAATTTTGAATTGAAGCAAGTTCCAGAGATCAAATCTGTTAGCCCGGTGCCCGTGGCCATGCCGCAGGTGAGCTCGCAGTTATCACCTTATCGAGTGATGGATGCAAAAGATGGGAATCAGGGTTGGATTCGAATGGAGATCAATGAAACCGTCAGTCAAGTGGCTGATTGGCTTGAAGTGGATCTTGCGCAAGTCAGAGATTGGAATGGCTTAGGCCCTGACGAGCAAGCTCGATTGGGACAAAAACTTCTGATCAAATTCAGAGGAAAAACGATTCCACAATTTGAAACTGCTCGCAAAGAGTATCACCAGAAAATCAAAGAAGATTTTTTCTCTCAATACGAGGTTTCTCAGCTGTCTGATTACCAGGTGAAAAAAGGGGAGAACCTCTGGTCGCTATGTAATCAAAAATTTGAGATTCCTGCGTGGTTATTGCAGGAGTACAATCCAAATATTTCGGTGGCCGAGATCACTGCAGGGGCTAAGATTAAAGTTCCTGTTCTTCGAGAGAGAGATCTCTCAATGGCAAACTCAAACTAAAAAATCAGATCATTCTCTATGCAGGCGGGAGCATGGCTTTCAGCTGATCATTTGTGAGCCAAACAGTGTTATTGTCCGACGCGTATCTAAATCCATCGGGTAAACGTCGGCCTTGATAATGACCATGCGGAAAAAATGAAAACTCAGGTTCGACAACATACCGATCATCAATTTCAACCGCATGACGGGCTTCATCTTCTGTAATCATCACTTCATGAAGCTTCTCACCGGGCTGAATTCCAATTTTTTTGATGCGAGCCTCAGGGGCCAATACTTTTGCAAGGTCCGTGATTTTCATGCTAGGCAGTTTTGGAACAAAAATTTCTCCGCCTTTCATGATTTCAATGGATGAAGAGACGAATCGTACCGCCTGATCGAGAGTGATCCAAAATCTCGTCATTCTCTCATCGGTAATGGTGACTTCTCCTGTTTTGAGTTGTTCTCGAAAAAGTGGAACAACTGATCCTCTGGATCCGACGACGTTTCCGTAGCGAACGCAGCCGAGGAGTGTCTTCTTCGGTCCAACATAGCTGTTTGCTTGTGTGACGATGCGTTCTTGGCATAATTTCGTCGCTCCATACAAGTTCACCGGGTTCACGGCCTTGTCGCTGGATATCGCTAATAATTTCTCAACACCGCAATCAATCGCCATATTGATGAGATTCTGCGTTCCAATGATATTGGTTTGCACTGCTTCAAATGGATTGTATTCACAGGCTTCGACTCGCTTCATCGCTGCGGCATGAATGACGATATTCACGCCTCTGAGCGCGCGCTCAACTCTTTCTTTGTCTCGAACGTCACCAATGAAATATCGAATGCTCGGATGATTAAATTTTTTTCTCAATTCAGCTTGTTTCAACTCATCTCGACTAAAAACACGAATGACACTCGGCTTTAGATTTTCGAGAGCGTATTTCAAAAAGGCCTGACCAAAAGATCCAGTTCCGCCCGTTATAAGAATTTTTTTTGTGCTCCAATCTATCATGCATTTAGTTTATCAAATTACGCGGATAAGCCTTTGATTTTTCTTATGACGCAGTAATCATTGCGTCGTGAAATAATACTTCCGTTAAAAATCAAAATGACATTAGGAGTCATGGGGTATCACTTGTTAAGCTGAGAAAAGTGCAAGCAACTCCTATTATTTTTCGTTGTGATGCTTCGACAGAAATTGGTTGGGGACATTTCAAAAGATGTTATACGTTAGCGGAAGTCGCCCAGCAAAGTGGTCGTTATAAGGTTCATTTTTTATGTCGCCCATTGCCGAAGAGCCTCGATAAGAAGCTGAAAGATATTCACGCCTCCGTACAAGTTTTGGATGAGACAGCCACGCTCGAACAGGATTTATCCTATCTTCATTCGATGTTTGATTTGATGACGAGAAAGAATGTTGTTGTGGTGATCGATCACTATGACTGGACAACCGAATGTTTTAAAGCGCTTAAGAAAGATCCGAGAGTCATTCTGATTGCCTTCGATGATGGTTTAAAACGTCATTACGAAACAGATTTTTTAATTGATCAAAATATTACCGCTGAAAAAATATCGCATTCGTCATCTGAGAGCTGTCAGCAATTGTTGGGGCCAAAATACACGATGATTCGTGAGGAAATACATACCCTCAGGCAGTCCCCAACAGAAAGAATGGCTGAAAACTTTCAGTTTTTGATTACGCTTGGCGGTGGAGATCGATGGGGGCATTCATTAAAGGCGATTGAAGCTGTTCGCATGACCAATTTAAAGTTCGAAACCCATGTCGTGGTCGGAAGTCAATGGCCTCATATTGAGAAGGCAAAGAGATTGATTGGAAATCATCCACGAATTCATCTTTACGAAGATCCATCGTTTTTTCCTCAACTTTTGGCGCGAGCTGATTTGGCGCTTTGCGGAGGGGGAAGCACGACCTATGAGCTGGCCTATTTGGGCATTCCGATGCTGACGACAACATTGGTTCCCCATCAAACACCGATCGCTAAAGGTTGGGAAGAAGCTGGAGTTTCTGAACATTTAGGCCAGGCAGAGTTCTTAACGCCCGAGATGATTCTAGATCGTTTAACCTATTGGATGGATCGAGATCAGGAGCTTGAGAACCGCGGACTTCTCGCACAAAAAATTGTCGACGGGCGTGGAAAATTCAGAGTTCTTGAAAGGGCCGCAAAATTTGTGCAAGCGAGAATAAAGAATGCTTTGGATGCGAAAGAGGCTCAGTCGCGCCACTGATCGAAGCAGATGAAATTTGGCGACATCTCGTAGTTTAGATCATTCTTCTAACGCAAGTAGCCATAAATTTCTTACACCGGTTTGAGAAAGACGCTTCAAATTCATCCTGAGATCTATCGATCATTTTTCTGAGAGGTCCTGTGCTTAAAATCTTTCTTCGAGAGGCTGGAATTTCTGCGAGTAAAGTCTGCAGCCCACCAGGAACAGACGATTGAATGCCAGCAAGTGCTCGAGCGTAGCCATACACTTCTTGCCGTTGATTCTGTTTCACCCACGCATCGATAAGAATCGATGTGATGTCGCCGATCGCCGAAATACTCATCAAGGGATGTTTTGCTAAAATCTTTCCCCAGGAATCAAAGAAAGGGCCGATTCCTACTAAGAAATCTTCCGAAAGTCTAAGATCTCGGGCATCTCGCAAGGGGTAGTGCCTGTGATTTTCAGTGGCCATTGCAAATTTGTTTAAAGCCCCGGCATATGACAGTTCTGGAAAATCAGAGTTTGGTTGGTGTCCAAGATTGTAGACTTTCTTGATGAATGAGTTGTCCTTTGGGATGGACCAAAGGTCGACGACTCGATCGAGATCTCCGAGATTATGCGCAATGAGCGTCGATGCTTTCAACATTTCGAGATCTGCTTTGTGTGCGATGAGTTCCTTGAAGCAGTTGTTCTGCAGAGACACTTGATTCAGTATTTCGATTTCCAATTTATGCATCTCATCTGAAATGCTTTGAACGCGACAGGCATTCCATGCTGGCAACGCGATGCTAAACCATTCTCCGAGATGCCCAGACAAATGAATTTTTGACTCTGGGCTCGTCAGCCATCTGCGAGAAATTTTTTTTTCGCTCCATCTAAGAAATTCAAAGATCGCTTCGACCATCTGTTGAGTTTCAGTTTTCGATGCGTCTTGCCAGAGCTTAATGCGAATAGTCTGGTCAAGATCCGTCGGCACAAGTGTTGCCACAGTTGCAAAATGCGCTGCGATACACAGCCTAAAATATTCGGCCCGCGATACTTGATCGAGATAGATTGGCGACTGCGGAGAATCGAATTTTCTCAGAATCTCAAGAAATCCGTCTCCCTCGAAGTGATCAAATTGAAAGAGCCACTTCGCGGTGTTCTTGACTTGTGCAATCAATAGCGGAGGTTGGATCCCTCGCCAAGGCCGCTCAGTGGCATCGGTTGTTTGGGTCTGAAGCATCGATGGAACATAACAGGCTCTCTTGAGCTGTCGTCAATTTGATTTCAAAAAACGCTCAATCGCTTCCTTATGTTCGTCATAGGTTTCACTAAAGTGATGAGATCCGTCACGCCGAGAGACAAAATAGACATATTTTGTATCCTGCGGATGGAGTGCGGCATAGATCGAGAGAATTCCTGGATTCGATATCGGCGTCAGTGGAAGGGCCGGAATCTGATAGGTATTGAACGGAGTCTTTCGAAAAAGAT
Source organism: uncultured Bacteriovoracaceae bacterium (assembly GCA_964626465.1). Taxonomy (GTDB): domain Bacteria; phylum Bdellovibrionota; class UBA2394; order UBA2394; family UBA2394; genus CAZRCG01. The sequence goes on from CAZVFP010000003.1 coordinate 129,830, forward strand.
GGTCTCTGAGAACTCGTCCACCGAGCGGAAGAATATCATAGACGGCGGTTGGATCGCTCTGAATCCGCATATTTTGTTTGAGACGATTATGAAATGCACTGCTGATGAGTGACATTTCTCCAACAAGTCCTGTTTCTTTCTCGATCACAGAAGCCATTGTGACCGCTTGATGAAAACTCAGATCGCCGGTTCGAGCATCATCCACATAGCTCTGCGGAATTTTTTGCCAAAACATATCAACGAAAATTCTGATGATGGTTCGTGGGGAACTTCCTCGAGGAATATAATAAGTTTCCGGAAATAAGTAGCCTTCCACTGTGGGTGAAGGAATATTCAATTCGTTCATGAATTGAGAATCCCAGCATGTTTCAAGAAATTGCATTTTATCCACGAGGCCCTCGTTGTCGAGCAACTCGGCAATCTGGAACATATTGAAGCCTTCTTGAATCGTGACTCGGTAGAGTCGAACGTGGGATCCGGTGAGCACCTTGATGATTTCCCAGGTGGACATTTCATTGTTGAGTTCGTACTCGCCAGCTTTTAGTTGACCGGACTTTCCAGAAATTCTGCCGAGGTAATAAAAGAAAGGCTCAAGTTCGATCAGCCCTTCGGTTTTGAGTCTGAGAGATACGGCTTTGAAACTCTCACCTGAATTGACGGTGAAACTTAAGAACCGGCGCGAATCCGTCTTCTGTGGTTTCAAGAAATGAAGCGCTCCAAAGAAAAGTGCTGCCGTTGCTATGAGCGCGAATCCTATTTGAAAAAATCGCTTCATCGGTTCATTCCTTCCTGCATTTTTCGATCGCGCATGAATTCTTCAAGAATAACGGAGGCCGCTACGCTATCTTTTTGCGCTTCTCGATCTTTGGGTTTCTTGTGAGCCAGCCTTTTAAAAGCTTCGGTCGTTGACAGAGATTCGTCATATGTAAATACAGGGAGATCAAATTTTTCTTTGAGAGTTTTTGCCCAAAAGAGCGCCGTATCCGTGCTGGGCGTTTTTTTATCCGAGAGCGAAATGGGTAAGCCCACGAGAAAGCCTTCAATGCAGTGTTTGCTGACCAGCTCACCCAATTTCTGAATATCATTTTTGAGAACACTGCGATCGAGTCGAGGCAGGGGAGTGATCCACTGCGTCGAGGGCTCCCATAACGCCAATCCGATGCGTTTTGAGCCCGTATCAAGGCTTAAAATTTTCATTTGAATGACCGATTTGTTCGCCATGATGATCGTATCTTTTTCTTTCTCTCGAAACTGACTTTAGGATACCTTATTTTCTATGCGAAATTCGATTTTTTCATGCCTCTGTTTTGGAATGACAATTATTTTTGCGGGTTGTGGCCCCAAAGCATTTACAAAGGGTGGTTACGATGATCCCAATAAGGTCATTCTGCTGGATGATAAATTTAATGAGAACGATATGCAGCTGATTTCGAATCAACTCGTTGAGTCATTAGAAAAATATCCTGCATTTGAAAAATCTGGCAAGCGACCTGTTGTGATGGTCGGAAAAGTTCGTAATCGAACCAGTGAGCATATCGACGTGAAGAGTTTAACTGACAAGATTCGAACGGCATTGATCAGGTCAGGCAAATTCAAATTTGCTGACAAAGAAGCTCGGGACGAGCTGGCTGAGGAATATGAATATCAGGCGGGTAAATATGTGGATAAATCCACGGCAAAAGCACCCAAACAGACCGGGGTTGAATTTTTAATCACGGGTGATATCGCCAGCAACGTTCAAGAAGTGGGCAATGATAAAGTTGTTTACTATAAAGTGACGTTGAATCTCACAAATCTGGTCACAAATATCATCGAATGGTCCGATGACCGAGAGGTTCGCAAGCGCTATCGAAAACAAAGCGTTGGCTTTTAATTTTTGCAGAATTCAATGCGGCGCGGCATCGCTCAGTTCTGTGTTGTTTGCCTTGCGGCGCTGACGCTTGGCTGTGCAACGCGTTATGAGGACGCCTCGCTGAGATCGTGGAATCTGATGCGGGACCGTCGCGTTGATGAAGCCCTTTCAATCTACGAAAAAGACGTCACTGATGAAGGTGATCAACTTCTTCGTCTCATGGATGAAGGAATGCTCTTGCGTGTCGGTGGTCGATTTGAAGAGAGCAATCAAAAGTTTTTGAAGGCTGCGAAGATCATAGAGCAATCTGGGTATCTCTCGATAGGGGAACAGTCGCTTACTCTCGTGACGAATGAGAAACAGACGACATATCAGGGCGAAGATTTTGAAAAGGTTTTGATTCATCTTTATCTGTCTCTCAATTTTATGGAACTCGCCGATTGGGATGCCGCTCTGGTCGAAGCTCGTCGGGTCAATGAGATACTTTATAAAATGATTTCTGAAGAAAAACGGCCCTATGAGCTGAACGCATTTGCTAAATATGTGGGTGGTGCACTTTTTGAGAATGATAAAGATCTGAATAATGCTTTAGTTTCATATAAATCAATTTCAAAGATAGATCCCTCGCTTTTGCATTCGTTTAAAGCGCTCGCCATGGATCTCGTTCGAATGTCGAAATCCTACGGAACAAGTGACGATATGGACTCTTTGAAGAAACAATATGGTGAAAATCTTGTGGCGGAAGGTTTGAAGACGGCGCAGGAGAAAATGGGTTCCTTGGTCCTTTTATTTGAATGCGGTAAGAGTCCAAAAAAATATTCATCGAATGAATCTCATCGGCCACAGGGTGGTGGGGGAACTTTGCCGGAAATTTTAGTGCCTGTTGCTTACTATCAGAAACGCCACTTTTCTGTTTCTGGCGCAAGTCTCGACGTGAACGGAAAATCCACTCGCTCGGTGATGCTCAATGATATTGAGGCAACTGCATTAAAGCATTTGAAGGATCGAATGGGGCGTGCGGTGGCGAAGGCCTTGTTGACTGCAGGAGTGAAGGCGGGAATTGGGGCAGGTGTGGGCATTCTCACGAACAGTAAAGAACTTGGTTTTCTGACTGGATTGGGATTGATGCTGGCATCGGATGCGGATACGCGAAGCTGGTTGTTATTGCCGGCGCAGCTCCAAGTCGCGAAAATTTTTCTGCCTCCAGGTTCTCAGACTGTGACAATTAAGTATCTCGATCGCCAGGGCGAAGTTCAAGAGTCTGAAAAGATTTCAGTGGCCATCAAAGCCGGAAAAATCACATTCATTCAGCGCCGAAAATTTGATTGAGCGCCTGTTGCGAATGGTTTGTAGTCAGGCTTTTTAAAATTTCCAGCCAAAACGAGCAGTCAGAGAGTGAATATCGTAAGAATCAAAGATTGTATCGTATGTCCATACGAGGCCCATTGTCAGTTTGTCGATGAGTTCGATATCTGCGCCAGCACCGCCAGCGAGCAAAAACTTGATAGAGGTACCGCCCACGTTGGTGATGGCAATTCCTGGGCCAAAAAATGCAAACGGTGTTAAATTTGAATATTGCGTATGGGCGAGAGGCGTCACACTGACGACTGAAATCTTTGGACTCTTAAGGCCCTGCAGAAAATTTGCTTTAATGCCGAAAAGATCATAGGGGCGATAGTCGGCATCGAATCCAAGTGCAAACGAGCTATCCACACGGTTGGAGACTGGAAGTATAGCTCCGAATTGAGCGCCGAATCGAATATTGCCCTCAAGGCTGCTGAAGTCAGCATATTCACTTCCTGGTTTTCCATCGGTGCGAAGTTCTTTCGCTGAGACTGCATGAAGATTAAACAAATGGGCAAAGAAAACCGTCGAGATCAGAAAGAGAAAATGTTTTTTCATAACAATATAAAATCATTGACCTAATCTTTGGCGCAACCTTAAAGTTCAAAGTGTCATTTGGAGGGGTGAGAACTTTTTGGTGTGTCATGTTCGTCATGAATCTGCACAGTTCATTCCCCAGTGATTAGATTGAGTGATTAGTTTTCGTTTGTGGTTAAACATAAACGATAAAAGGTAAGAAGCTCGATAGAGACATCCTCCCCCGAGGAAACGCATGAAAACCAGTCGTCTCTATCGAGCTTTTTCCATTAGAGTTCCTGATTGATACTTCTTAGAGTTTCTTGAAAATCGTCGATAGAGATTTGGCCTTGTCTAAAAAGGTCTCTCAGAGCTTTCATCATTTGCCGTCTGACGAATCGTTTTGGCATATCGTTGTTGAGTTGTCCGAATCTGCGAGGATTAGGGATGATTGCCGCCAAAAAAATCGATTCTTTGAGCGAGAGCTGATTTGGAGATTTCTTAAAGTAATAAAAAGCTGCGTCTCTAATGCCAAACAGTCCACGGCCCCAGTCAATGCTGTTGACATAAATTTCTAGAATCTGAGTTTTCGTAAGAGTGAGCTCAAGCTTTACGGTGATCAGAGCTTCAAAAATTTTGCGCTGAAATGTTCTTTCTGGGCTCAAATAAAGATTTTTCACAAGTTGTTGAGAAATGGTGCTGGCCCCTCTCAGCCTTTCGCCCTCCTCCCAAGATTCTTCGATAGCATCATAAACCTCGATCAGATCCACTCCGCGGTGTTGATAAAACCGACTGTCTTCGAGTGATAGAATAGCCCTCGGCACGAATCTCGAGATTCGCGACAGTGGTTCATATTTGCGATTTTTAGGGCCTGCTAAAAATTTGAATTTCTTGAAATCGCTGCCAATTCTTTCGAGTTCGACTCCCTTCAGCAGCAAGGTCGTATTGGGAAGCAAGCAATAGGTCCCGAGGACGACAGAGATGTCCGCAGCGAAGAGCGCGACTAAAAGAAATAAAAAATATCGAAGCGGCCTCAAAGGCATACTGAATAGACTACAGAACTTTCATAAGAATCGTTAAGCTTTGATTTATGACGACGAAGTTTGGTCCTACCGAGGTCACTGTGACAGAAATCTCTCGCATTCATGAGGGACAACTTGAAATTTCTGGACTCTCTATACAAGAAATTTTTATGGGTTTTAACTATCTTCAACTGGCCAGACATCTTTTTGTCAAAATGGGAGCTGAAGATTTCGATCGTTGGCCAGATCCAGCTGATCTGGCATATGAAAAAACTTTCAGATTGTTTGATCCAGCAGTTCCGTCGTTAAGAGTTTTTCAGACCTGCGTTGGACTTGTTCCTCAGCATGAAAATCATTGGGCTGATGCACTGAGTCTGATGTCGACCGGGGTCGTCGCTATGGCTTTCTGGGGGAGATGGACGATGGGAAAAAAGATTGAGGTGGCAGCGAGTTTGTCGAGCTCATCATTGGCCCATTTCTTTTTGAAGATATTCCAGGGGCGAGAACCCCATGCCTATGAAACTCAAGCATTGGATCAAGTGATGGTGATTCACGCTGAAAACGAACTGAATTTCTCAACCTGTGGCTTGAGGTTTGCGGCTTCAACCGGAGCGGCTTTTCGTGACGCAATCGCAAGTGCGTGTGGAATTCTGAGTGGTCCTTTGCATGGTGGGGCGAGCCTTGAGGTGATGCGAATATTCGACGAGATCGACAGGCCTTCTGAAGTAAAATCGTGGTTGGATTCAGCATTGCGACGTCGAGAGAGGATTTTTGGATTTGGTCATTTGCTCTATAAACAAGGGGATCCCCGAGCTGTCTTGCTGAAGGGACTGGCAGAGAGATTGGCGAAAGATTCTGGATCACACGAGATCTATGATTTAGCTGAGAACTTAAGTGAGGAGGTCTTTAAAACGAAGCAGTTAAGACCAAATATCGATTTCTACAGTGCCGTGATTTACAAGATGCTCGGCATACCGCAGACACTTGCGCCAGGTATTTTTGGAATGAGCCGAATGCTTGGCTGGGCGCTTCATTATGATGAACAAAATCGTGTGAAGGCGATGATCACGCCGACCGCTCGTTTTGTTTCTCAGTAATAGCGCTTATTCTTCTCGTTTAAGTAGATTGGCTCGCATGCGAACCAAACAGGCGCCGCTGTTCTGAGAAACAGTCCGTGCAATTTCCAAACCAGAAATTTCTCTGAAATCTACATCGATAGAACCACTCGAGGTGACACTGTCGACTTCTGAGTCTTGATATATTCTTAGGTTTACCGCATTGAACTGATTGCCGCCGCCAACGAATGGGGCATTGATTTTGACATCAGTTGTAAAATATCTTTCTGTTCCGTCGGATCCTGCAGAGCCTGATTTGGTCATGCTGATGACGGTTAAATTCATATCGCCAGAACGTTGGGCGTTGACACGGATATTGTAGGCTCCGATACCTCCATTTGGGCAGGTATTGAGGTCGACATTCGCTGTTCCCGAGAATGTGGCCTGAATATTTTCACCGCATCCCATAAAACTGAGTGCAAGAAGGCTAGCGACGATTATTCTAGTTGTTTTCATAAATCATTTCTCCTCTAAAAACTTTGTCCTATAGCCATTATTTGCAAGCTTCATGCCAATGCTCCTGGTACTGCGTAGTGGCTTGGACGACATAAAAAAGCTAGACTTTAGGCATGGTTAAGCCTGGTCAATCGACCTTCTTAAAAGGGAAGACCGCGACAGAGATGGGGCGCTCTTTCCCCATCATTGTGGGACTCACTGGCTCGCTGGCTTCCGGCAAGTCGACTACGCTGAAGGTTTTTAAAAAGAGGGGTTGGGTGACGGGTTCTGCAGATGACATGGTTGCAGAAATTTATCGAAGTCGAGGTTTAACAAAAGAATCCATTATTAAGAAATATGGCAGATCGCGCTCTGGTCTGAAACGGCTTGAGCGATGGGTGCATCCTTTGGTGAAGCAGAAGATTTTTAAGCTATTTAAGCTGGGGCTCAAAACGGGCCGGCCCGTTTGTGTGGAGGTTCCGTTGTTGTTCGAAGCTCATTTTGACGAATTTTTTCAGGCGACGATTTTTGTCTTTGCACCAAAGGCAGATCGCATCAGAAGAGTCAGATCTCGAGGGATGGATGTAAAGCTGTTTCGGTTTTTGGATGCTCAGCAGTGGCCGACAAAAACGAAAATGAGAATGGCTGATTTTGTCTTAAGAAATGATACGAAGAAGAATTTGAAAGCCTCAGCAAAACAGATTGCAAAAAAACTCGAGGCTCTTTGTTAAGAACCTCGAGTCAAGCAATTCATCAAATTGAAGGAATATTCTTGGTTTTAGTGGGCTAGAGGTGGTGCGAAGTGATCTCTTACCGGTCTTCCATCTGCTGCAGCCGGTGCGGCAGCTGGGCTTGCAGCAGCAGCCGAGCCTGCTTTTGCGACTTCGATCACTTTAACTTTTGAGAGTTCCTGAAGAGCCTTTTCGTATGCATTCTTCGTGGCCTCGAGAGCTGTTAGAACTTCTAGTCTTTTTGTTGTTAGATCTAACCTGCTCAGCTCGTCCAATTTCTTAGCCAGTTCTTTTGAGCTCTCAATAGTCGTATCTTTTGCGACAATTACTTCGTAGAGCGCTTGGAAATCCTTCTTGAGAGCCTCAAATTTTGCCTTATGCTCATCAGTTAATGTTTTGTTCGAGTCTTTCAATTCGCTGCTAAATGCGACGACATTTGCCGCGATAATATTCATTTTAGTATCCATCTGCTTCATCAGCTCTTTATGTCGGACGACGTCATTTTGTTCTGAAAGCTCAACAGCTCTGAATACTTTGACGACTTCCTTTTGAGAGGCTCGAGCTGCCGTCTCTGCGCCCTTTGCTGCAGTTTCAGCTTTTTCTGATGTTTCTAGTGCTGTCGCGCTCATTTCTAAACCGGCAGCTGCTGTATTTTGAACAGTTTGCACGTCAGTTTTAAGACCGCCGACAGCGCCCATTGTTGCAGAGTGCTTTCCTAAGTTCGTCTCGCTGCGAATACTATCGCCTCGATCGCCTACGATGCCGCCTTTCCACAAGCTTTTGAAGAATCCAGCTTTTTCGCCCGCTTCTTCTGTTGCTTTGCGATAGCTATTCATCGAGTTCACTCGATTCATGGCGAAGAGTCCGCCGAGTGCAAGAGCAGCGATTCCGCCAATTTTGGCCCAATCTTTGCCTTGCTTTGCTTTCGCCAAGGTCTCTGTGACTTTAGCGTCCATCGCAGTTACTTTTTCGGAAATCGATTTATTCTGAGCGTAGATTTGTTCTGTTGTATCGTTGCTCGAAAGTCCTGTTGATCCAGATCCGCTACTGGTGACAGGAATAATGGTTGATGGTATAGATCCTGTTCCAGATGTCGATACACCCGTTACGGTTCTTGTTGCCTCATTGTTTGGTCCTCCACCGCACCCGACGAGAAAAACTCCCAGTGCCGTTGTGAGTGAGACAAGCTTTGTTTTTTGAGCTGCTTTCACGTTCATATCCTCCTTCAATTTGAGACACCGTGTCTCATACCTCTTACTTAGCAAGAGTCGTGCCAGACCCCATCTGCTGAAGATTCATGAAATCATTGGTGATTTGTGCTTTTGAGACTCGAAGCCGCTGAGACATGGGTGTCCCATAGGTGATGGAAAATCAGTAAGTGGGGCGTGATGCTGGCCGTAGAACTAGTTGAGAGGCATCGCTTTGATATCTGAAGATTCGATCGTTTCTAATATCTCGCTCGAGCAGAAATAGTGAGGAAGGCCAAAAAGCAAACGTCTGGCGGATAGTCCGCCAGACGCTCGTGTGGTGTGTGTGTGGAGTATGAGGTACAAACTTATTTCGTCGGATCTCTTAAGAACTCTGTCTGGTGATCGGTCTGTAGAAAATGATCAACGTTCTGACCAGTAGCTTGATCAACTCGGATATCGGTGCTGACGGATCTCATATTACCTGTCGCACTTTCAATCCAGATGCTCTTGATTTTATAGCCATCGATAAATTTCACTTTCTTTAAGATCTCTGCTTTCGTCTTCTGTTCCTCTTGTTTCGCTTTCTTATCTGCATCAACAAGCTCCCAGGTGCCGCTGTTGTTCTTTTGCCAGATGGTCTTTCCATTACTATCGACAGCTTTGTTTCCATCGACGATCTGGTAATAGACCGGGGATAGATTTCCAGACTCATCGAATTCGTAGACCAGAAGGTGCGGAACTCCGACAATCATTTCGATAGAAGGCGCCGGAATTCTCACCTCTGAACGTGATTGCACGGAACCCCCCTCATCGCCGTTGTCGTAGGTACCAGGTACCCCTGGTACTCGACGGAAGGATCTGTTTCTTGGTCCTACGGAAGAATCATCGCCACCCAGCAGAATATTGATGACGCGTTTTCTGTTCTGAGCGTCTGGTATTAACTTGTCGAGTTCTCGTTCTAATTGGTCTTGAGCGGCTTTATCTCCGGCTTGAGCTCGTTTGACGAGATCCATGATTTTGGCGATTGTATTTTTGTCGGTAATTCCGTTTTCGATGAGTATACGTCGAACGGCGTCCGGTGATGGCAGATATCCCATGCCGCGATCGAATCCAGGCTGCATGCGGACCGATCGACCTGGGGAGTTTCGGCGATCAATCGTAACGCTGAGTGATCCAGGTCGCGTGAGGCCGTACCTTGCATAGATTTCGTCAGCCCGCGACCTTGGGCCACCATCATTACCGCCATCATTATAGAAATCATCGCTGCCATCTCCGCCATCGGTGTAGGTACTCCGGCGGGGGTTCGGGGAAGTTTGGCCATTACCGTTGTCTGCCACCCATGTCCAATGGCCCGGGCCAGTTGCTCCGCTGTTTGATCCGCTACCGTTTCGTATGCGGAAGACAAGCTCATCGGCGATATTGGGGTCAAGGCCCATGTCTTTTAATGCTTTTTTCAGTTTGTCGAGATCTCGACCGCTTCCAGATTTGAGATAGGCATCGATAAGCTTCAAAAGTCTATCGAGCTTTTTTGGGTCTGAAACATGATATTCGTTTTCGAGGATTAGTCGAATCTCGGAAGGTGACAAAACAGAGCTCGAGCTTCGAGAGGAGTTGCCAGGGCCGTTAGTGGAATGTCTGGTTTCCGTGCTGGGATCTCCTGGATTACTTCGGCGAAAATTTCTGAAGGATCCGGTCATTCCATATTCACCATTGGCATAGAGATGAAGTTTCGTAACTTCAGGATCCATTTCTGGATTTGCGGCAACGCCTTCTTCGTGGAACAGAACGCGGCTCTTATCTCGAGGGTCTAAATAGAGACCGAGATTTTTGAGTGAATTTGTTTGTCTCTTGTCGTTGAACCAACCGGGGATTGTCAGTCGAAGACTGAGCTTTCCGTCGTGTCCACCTTTCAATGCCTTTGCAAGATCAACTTGGTTGAACGTAAAGACAGGCTTCGAAGACTGAAAGCTGCCAGCGTCTTGAGCGAATGTCGTATGCGAACTCGCTAGCAGTGCCGCCAAGGTTAGTGCCGTTACATGGGTTTTCCACAGTCCACTCATAAATCCTCCTAAAGTTAAATGTTTGGTGAGTGGTTCACCTGTTACGCCTAGCTAGTGCACAAGTCGTGCCAAGGCTGAGCCCGGGACGGGCAATCCAAAATCGTAAGGACTTCAAGCATTTGCACGATGGCCGATGGGTCCTGGGCGATCAGATGCCTCTGCGCCCAAAGTCCCAGCTGCGACATCGATTCCCGCATTGATCTGGACGAGGTACCAGGTACCCCTGGTACCTCTGGGACTCCTGGTAGCTTCGCGGTACCAGGTACTCCCGGTACCCGCGATATGGCGGAGTCGCCATATCAATATATATCCGAGCTCAAGTAGATGAGCCGAATATTCCGGACCGTTTCCTGCGCTGGCAGTGCGCTATACGTGGGGATTGCGGCTGGTATGAATTCTGCGAAATGAAAATATATGCCACGAACTAATCGATGTTTAGAGCCAGGTGCGATATTTCATGTTTTTAATCGAGGAGTTGAACGTCGGGAAATTTTTCTCGATGAGCGTGATCGAATTCGCTTCCTTGGGTTGCTCCAAAGATCAAGCCGGTTATTCGATTGTGCCGTTGTTGCCTATTGTTTGATGGGCAATCATTTTCATTTGGTCTTGCGTGATAGCCGTGGTCACTTGCCGGCAGTCATGCAACGGCTGAGTCTTCGTTACGCGCTTGGTTTCAATTTGAAGTATGATCGTGATGGCCCCCTTTTTCGTGGGCGTTTTAAATCGGTTCGGATTCTCAACGAGGAAGCTCTGAACCACGTAATAGAATACGTGCATCAAAATCCATCCAAGGACGGATTCGTCGACGATCCTCGCTGCTGGGTTTGGAGCTCCTATAAGTATTACGAAGGGCTGGCTCCGTTTCCGGACTGGATCACGCCAAGTTCCAGTTTGTGGAATGTCTCACACGGTTTTGGGCCAATTTCTAAGGACGGGTTGATTCTCTCGGATTCCGGTGGCTTGCATTCACATCCGGTATCAATGGTTTAAGCCTGAACTGTCAGGTACCAGGTACCCCTGGTACTGCTCAACCTTCCAGTACGACCAGGTACCAGGTACTCCCGGTACCTCTAGACCTCCTCTTATGATGACGAGGTACCGGGAGTACCTGGTACCTCCTAGGCACGGAAGACGATGATGGGGAGGGCTGAGCGGCGGACGAGTTGGCGAGTATGGCTTCCAATGAGAATGGGAATTTTTGGAATCGGTTGGGTTGAGATCGCCAAAATGTCAGCGCCCGATCTGCGCAGCTCTCTCAATATAGAATCGACGACTGAATCTACGCTCGCTCGATGTACAAACTCCGCTTTTATCCCAGATTTCTTTGCAGCGTGCACAAGCGATCGGGCAGATTTCTCCGCAGCATCGGCATCTATCCACGCCGGAAATGAAAAGCCTCCAATATCTTCAGTCTGCAGAATGGCTCGATGGACAATATTCAGGGAACTAAAAATCTCGATACTTGCTGCCAACTCTTGCGCCAGTCCCATCGCTTTCACGAATCCTTTCCTCGAGCCTTTCGTCAAATCGCATGGATAGAGAATTTTTTTGATGGATCGCGGAGGCTTTTGATGGGGATTCACAAAAATTAAAGGAATCGGCGAGCTCAGCAATAAACTTTCGGCAAAGCTCCCCATCATGAGCCGCGGAAAACCCCTTCGAGCATGCGTCGCGACCGCGATCGCAGAAACTTTATTTGCTCGACAATACTTGAGCAGCCCCTCCACCGCCGAACGGATGGAATGACTTTTGCTTTCAATAATCCGTGGCTTCAATACCATTGCAGGTAATCGCGACGAGAAGCGAGATCTCAATTGATCCGTTGCATAGCGCTTATTTTCAGCGGTTCCCACGTAGACCGGCTCCACCGTCAGCCCCCTGACCATTTTCAAATTTCTAAACAGAGAGAGCATAGACGCGTGCATACCTGGATTTTCGTCAAACGGATTTGCAGCCCAAACAATCTTTTCAAGTATATTTCGCTTCATACAGCCAGAAGATTAACTCTTACCATTCACGTTATCGAGTATAATTGATTCAAATCAAAATTCTCGCCAGCTCATCTGTATTTCTATTAAAGTCGGTGCATGCATATTGACGATATTATCGCCCTTGCAACCTTAACCGCCATGGAGATCGTCCTTGGCATCGACAACATTGTTTTTATCGCCATTTTAGTTGGTAAACTTCCTCGCGAACTCCAAGAACGAGCTCGCTTCATTGGGATTTCTCTTGCGTTGATATTGAGACTTGCCCTGTTGTTTTCAATCTCGTGGGTTATGGGCCTTACGGAGCATTTATTTGAAGTTCTCGGTAGAGGCTTTTCAGGCCGCGATTTGATTTTGATTGGTGGAGGATTGTTCCTGATTGGCAAGGCCACTTTTGAAATTCATGACAAACTTGAATCTCCGGTGACGAAAGAACAGCAATTGACTCAAACTCCGAAATCAAAATTCGCGGTCATTATTTTTCAGATTTTACTGCTGGATATTGTTTTTTCTTTGGATTCAGTCATCACGGCAGTTGGTATGGCGCAGCAGATCTGGATCATGGTCGTCGCGATGGTAGTAGCCGTTGGCGTCATGCTTGTGTCTGCGGCAAGGGTTAGTCATTTCGTTATGGAACATCCAACGATTAAAATACTCGCGCTCTCTTTTCTCTTGCTGATCGGCGTCATGCTTCTTGTTGAGGGAATGGGGGGACACATCAGTAAGGGTTATATTTATTTTGCCATGGGATTTTCTTTGATTGTGGAGCTGTTAAATATGAAGTTACGCAAAAATCTTCATTAGGTGTGCGCAGATAAGCCATCGTGATGATAAGATGAAGTGTCGTCTATGGGGTTATTTACAAAAAATCAGTCGCGTGAGTTGTTGATTGGTTGTGGACGTGACCTGAGGAAAAAAATATTTGCGCAAGGTAAAGAATCTTGGAGCAAGCTAACGACCCTCGACATAAATCCGGATCATAAGCCGGATATTGTTTGGGATCTGACGCAGTTTCCTCTTCCTTTTGAGGATAATACTTTCGATGAGATTCATGCCTATGAAGTTTTAGAGCACACAGGAGCCCAGGGTGATTACCGTTTCTTCTTTGCTCAGTTTTCGGAGTTTTGGAGAATTCTGAAAAATAATGGCTATTTGATCGGCACTTGCCCTCTACCCACTTCAGTGTGGGCTTGGGGAGATCCATCCCACACGAGAATTTTGCAGAAGGAACAATTTATTTTTTTAGATCAAAGCGAATATGAAAAGCAGGTTGGGGTCACTCCCATGTCTGATTTTCGATCGATCTATAAAGCGGATTTCAAACAGATTTCAGCACACGAAAAAGACGATACTTTGCATTTTGTTTTGCAGGCCATCAAGCCGTCGAGGCTCGCTTCCATTGAGAAAAAATAACTTTTAGAGAGCCGATCGAAGAGCGTCGACAGCAGGTGGAATTTCGTCGACAAGTTTCTTCACCTGGTCCGTTGTGAAATTTAATTCGAAGAACGCCTTTTCATTCATGAGTTCCACTGGCTCTTCCTCATGGCCATATCCAAAATGATGGCAAAGGATATTGGCCAGGTAGACGACCGTCGTGATGCTGCGAGCATTTTCAGATTTGGCGTATTCATGATGATATCTCAGAACTTCAGTGATGAGATTTGGGAGCTTCCACTTTGTTGCTACCAGGGTCCCGACGATCGCATGGTATTCTTGAAAGACAAGAGGAACTAGAACTTCATGAACCTTGTCAATTCTGCCGTCCTTCAATGTGACGCCCTTCTTTTTGCGCTCTTCTTCTTCTAACTTAGAGACGACTTGAATCAAAACCACTTTGCCAATGTCATGTAGCAGACCTGCCAAAAATCCATATTCATTATCGATACCCAGCTTCTTCGCCAGTAGCTGAGAAATCGCTGCGCATGAAAGAGAATGTTCCCAGATCACTTTCAATTCATTTTCGAAATTTTTTACCTGAAAAATCTTTCCCTGAATCGATAGTGAAAAAACGATATCTTTCATGAGTCTCAAGCCCAGTCGATTCATCGCTTCTCGCAGAGAAACTATGGTGGTCATTCCACGATAGGCAGGTGAGTTCGCAACTTGAATAATTTTTGCGGCAATCACTTGGTCTTGTTTGACCAGTTTTTCGAGATCTCCAAAGCCTACTTTCGGATTATTTGCCATTTGCAAAACTTGCGTGGCAACCGTCGGCAGCAAGGGAATTTCAAATGTCTCTTGAGTAACAGCTTCTTTGACCCGTGTACGAATAAGCTTGAGTACTGGATCCAGAGAATCATTTGGATCAATCGTCACTTCACCTTTGCCATAGTTAGGATCGGTGCTCGAGGTCATGCTCTATTTTTTCGCAGCTCGACACTTTAGCCAAGCATCAACTGATAGATACTGCGAGCCGAAGGCAAATAACCAAAGCAGGATCACCCCATAGAGAAACTCAGAGAGCCCAAAAATATCTGACGCGTTTTCTAATTCAGCCAATTTTGCGGTTTTCAGTGCAACGACCATAATCACCACCAGAGGGGCTGCAGCAAAACGTGTGCCGATTCCAAGCAGAATCATAAGGCCTCCGATCAATTCAACCGTGGCCACAAAAGGAGCCTGAAGATGAGGAGCAGGAATGCCGAGAGATTCAAAGAATCCAATGACTTTGTCTAGGTGATGAAGCTTGCCCCAACCACTTTGAATAAAAATGAATCCAATCACAATCCTGCTGATGATTTCTGGCAAAAATTTTAGACGCTCTGCAGTATTATTATAAAAACTGATTAAATATTTTACTTTGTCACACATGGGAGCTCCTCATCCTTAATTATTCTTAATTGCCGATGAAATGAATAGGCCGATTTCGGCCCATATTCTGAACCACTGCGGAATCTCTGAGAGAGCTTCTGGCGTCTGTGATGAGAGAATCTCCCCTAGGGTTTCGCCATAATAAATTTTCGACAGAACTTCATATTGCAGTTCTGATAATTCTCGGATGCCATCGTCCTTCAGCGAATCCATCACGAGTAAATAGATTGTGCCTTTGTCTGCATTTTTGTTGCTATACCGGTGAACAGCAAAAGATCCCTTGAAGAGTCTTGCCGATGGCTGAAGAGTGAGTCGTAGTTTTAAAACATCGTCAGGCGAAGCATGCAGGAGTTTTTCATAACCCTGCGGAGCCTTCCAAGATTGGTGCGACGATAAAAGTTTTTCCCATTCGAAGGCCCCCAGGTCAGCTAAGAATGGGTATTTTGCATTCCATTGTTTAAGTCTGAGGAACTTTACGAAGTGTAGGCTGACTTCAGCCAAGCTTGAATATCTTGAGGGGTATTCATTCAGTGCTCGTCGCACTAAAGCGCCAAAGTCCTGATCTCCTAGGCACTCAGCGACTTGCGGAAAATCATCTCGAAGGCTTTCTTCCATTCTCAGCCAGTAGCCCGATGTATAGGTATCAAAGTGTCCAGTGACAGCTATTCCGTCCAAATCGAGATGTTCTGCTTTCAGGGCCGATTTAAACTGCCGCTGCAAATTTTGGAGTGAATGCGTCATGGCTATAGTTCTCTAATATTTCAGATATCTTCACAACCTCTTGTTCAAGAATCGCCCATTCTGGAATGTCAGCATCTCGTTCGATCATGGAGTGAATAGGGCCAATTCTGGAAATCACTTTTTTAAAAAGATCCCAGACGGGCTCAATCACGGGCGTGCTATGCGTATCAATCAAAAAACCATCTTGAGTCGTATGCCCTGCCAGATGAATTTGACGAACCCGATCGAGAGGAATGCCTGCGATGTATTTTAGAGGATCAAATCCATGATTTACTGAGCTAACATAAATATTGTTAACGTCGAGCAACGACAGACAGTCTGATCTTTTCATGATTTCAGAGAGGAATTCCCACTCTTTCATTTCTGAATGTTCAAATTCAATATAGCTCGAAATATTTTCAATCAAAATTTGGCGGCCCAAAAAATCTTGTGCCTGGTTGATTCGGTCAACAACGACTTGAATCGCTTCTTCCGTATAGGGGAGCGGAAGTAAGTCATGAAGATTTTCACCGTCAATTCCTGTCCAACAGACATGATCTGAAATCCAATCGGGATGAATCCTGTCGACAAGTTCCTTGAGCCTTTTCAGATGTGATTTACTTGCCGGTTCTGGAGAGCCCAGTGAGAGTGATACGCCGTGAATCATCACCGGCAGATGAGAGCGAACTTTTTCGAGATTCTCTATTGAAATGCCCTGGAATCCATTTTCCCAAGACATATAGTTTTCAGAGATCACTTCCACCCACGATACGGATGGGGGCGGCGTTGTTAGGAATTTCGAGATATGTGCAGGGCGAAGACCCACTCCTGTTTTATTCATATCTGCGATTTCCTATCTGAATGAGCGAAGAGAGTAGAGCTCTCTTCGCTTCAATGAAGAACTATTTTTATTTAGTTGCGCCTTCTTTGTTGCAACCATTCTTTCCTTTGCAAGAATCTTTATCTTTTTTCTTATGGCCTTTGGCTTCTTCTTTGCCGTCTTGGTGTTTTACAGCGTCCTTGTTGCAGCCATTTTTGTCGCCATGCATTTCTTCGCCTGCAGGTGCAGCGCCTTCATGCTTTTCTTGAGCAAAAGCGGCTCCGCCAACTAAAAGGCTTGATACGATAGCTTGAGTAACAACTGTCTTTACTTGTGGTTTCATCTAGAAAACCCCTCCTTGATAAAATATTAGTTCAAGAGGCCTAACCTCTTTTATATGAGCGTAAGTCTGACGCGAAAATAAATAATAAAAAAGATATTTTTTGATCAACCGAAGAAGAATGGGAGTTTTTATTCAAATCTCGCTCGTCCTCAGCTAAATTGCGTGCATGGGTCGTCAGTGGTTATTAGCGAAGCGCATGGTTGCCGGACAAAAAAAAGGCCGGGTAACAGTGAAACTTATTCGAGAAATTTCAGTGGCTGCAAAGATGGGTGGCGCGGATCCAGACATGAATCCACGGCTTTTTGCTGCCATTGAGAAGGCGAAGAAAGAAAGCGTGGCCCGCGATTCAATAGAGAGAGCGATCAAAAAGGGCGCCGGCATTGGAGACGAAAAGCTCATTATGGAGCATATGGTCTTTGAGGGATACGCTCCCCACAAAGTTCCCGTCATCGTTGAGGCTTATACGGATAATGTTGTGAGAACGGCGCCGGAAATTCGCGTTTTGTTCAAAAAGGGGCAACTAGGAACTGCAGGCAGCAATAAATTTTTATTCAGTCAGGTTGGGCTTGTAGAGGCTTATCATCCCGATGCTGGCTTAGATCGTGAAGCTGCAGCCATTGAGGCCGGAGCCAATGATTTTCAAGTTCTGACTGCTGGACAGAACGACGATATTCCAGAGGACTCCACCGGTACTCGTTTTATTTGCGAACGAACCGATATCCATAAAGTTTCGCAATGGCTGAAATCAAATGGCTGGACGGTGATCACAGCGGAGCTGGGGTATACCCCAAGGCAGCTGACTCAACTCACGGATGAGCAGAAGAATGAAGTCGGGGAGTTTTTGCAGGCCATTGAGGATAATGACGATGTTCATCGTGTTTGGGCGGCGGTAGAGTAGGGAAGGGAGAAATTCTGTGAGTTCAAAGATTGCTAATATCGCGCTGGGCCTTTGCTTCATTTTTTCTTTGGCGGCTCTCGGTATTTCTTTAAAACAATTTCAGTCGAGTCATGCAGTGGTTTCTGAGGCTGAGTCGGGGGCGCAACATGCGCCAACACCTGTGCCGATTGTTTTGCCCTCTGAATCACCTGTGAACAAAGACTCTATCTTTTCATTGAATGAGCAGTTGGTGGCTGTGGCAGCTAGAGCCATGCCTGCCGTGGCCACAGTTTTCATCGAAAAAGTCTGGAAAGAGAGGGTGATTGATCCATTCGCCGGTTTCGATTCTTTTTTTGACGATTTCTTTTTTGGCGGACAGGGGAGATCTCGCGAGCCTCAGGAGCGCGAGTTTCGATCTCAGGGATTGGGCTCAGGGGTTATTCTCTCAAAGGATGGCTATATTCTCACAAACAATCACGTCGTTGCAGATGCTACAACCATTTCGGTGAATCTTCTTGATCGTCGAGTCAGAAAGGCAAAAGTCATCGGTAAGGATCCAAAGACTGATCTCGCTGTTATTAAAATTGAAGAGAGCGATTTGCCTTTTCTGAATACGGGTGACAGCAGCAAATTGAGAGTAGGTGAAATCGTTCTTGCGGTGGGAAGTCCAATGAGCCCAGGTCTCGCGCATACGGTGACTCAAGGAATCGTCAGTGCGGTGGGTCGATCAAATGTAGGCTTGGCGGAGTACGAAGATTTTATCCAGACGGATGCCGCTATTAATCCTGGGAATTCTGGTGGAGCCTTGGTGAATATTCAGGGCGATCTTGTGGGAATCAATTCTGCGATAGTCAGCCAGAGTGGGGGCTCGCAGGGAATTGGTTTCGCAATTCCGATTAATATGGCCAAGCTCGTAATGGATTCGTTGATCAAGAATGGAAAAGTGGTTCGGGGATGGATTGGCGTCGCCACTCAAGAAATTCGTGAAGATTTGGTTTCAGCACTGAATCTGAAAACGAGAACAGGCATCCTCATTTCTGATATTGATCCGAATAGTTCCGCAGCGAGCGCCGGATTGCAACGTGGTGATGTGATTTTGCGAGTCGAAGGTGAGAAGATCGATTCTTCTGCTCAGTTTCGTAACCGAATTGCTGAGTCGAGACCGGGACAAAAAGTTAAATTGGAGATTCAAAGGGGCGATACACAAATGACCAAAGAGGTTTTATTGCAGGAGCTGCCAGTCAATTCTGCTGATGACGGTGAGCAGGATCAGCGCCCAATGCGTCGTCAATATCGAAGAAGGTGAATGCCTTCTTCGATGAGACGCCAGAAATTCTATTTGGCCTTCTTTTTTCGACTTACGGAAAGTAATGCAAAGCCAAGAACCGCAAAGGCAATCACAGCAGTTGTATTGCTTCCAGCAATCGTCGGAAATCGACCGCTTAAATCAATCGTTTGACCCCACTGCTCTTTGGCAGAAAAAATCGCGATTAAAATGCCCGCAATGGATCCGCCTGCAATGAGTCCTGAAGAAAAGAGCACGCCTGGGCTGGAATCTTCATCTTCATTTTCAGTGTTTTGTGTTTTCTTGCGATTCAAAACTCGATCAACAAAAAGTCGAATCATTCCACCGACGAATATGGGAGCAGAAGAAGAAAGTGGCAAATAGACGCCGACCACAAATGGAAGCGATGAAACGCCGCATAGTTCGAGAACGAGAGCGATGCCCACTCCGAGCAATACAAGTCCCCAAGGAAGAGCCTGACTCAAAATTCCATCAATGATGAGAGACATGAGTCGAGCTTTGGGGGCTTCATATTTTTGTACGGCCACATTGTCGTCTGTTGTCTTAAGCGCTCCGTTGATGCCTGGGTCCACCAAATATTTAACTGCGCCTTGGGTGTCGACTAGATATTTTCCTAGGGGAAGAGCTTGGTTCAGACCCTTTTGGTTTTCGTTGCGAACATAGAGTGTATAGTAATCATTTGAATCTGTTTCGCCGTATTTCCCGCCCACCTTTTCAGTCTTGGCGGTATCTAGAATAGTCATATCGGTGACTTGAGTATTTTCTGGCACAGCTTTCTTCGAAAAAATCGTCGAAGCATTGTTCAGAAGTATTAATGTATAACCGATCACAACTGCCGATGTGAGCGCTCCAACGATAATGGCAATTTGTTGATAACGTGGAGTTCCGCCTACGAGGTAGCCCGTCTTGAGATCTTGAGCTGTCGTGCCACCGTTTGAGGATGCCACGCAAACAATTGCTGCAATGGTCAAAGCTGTGACTCGATATTCAATCTCGGTCCATCCCATCATCAAAAAGATCAGGCTGGTGATGAGCAATGTAGCAACCGTCATTCCAGAAATCGGATTCGACGATGAGCCAATTGATCCAGTGAGCCGAGACGAGACCGTTGTGAAAAGTCCCCCAGCTAAGACGATCAATATCGCCCCAACAAGATTGATATGCAGTTGCGGTGTGAAGAGAATTGCAGCGACGAGCCCGACGATTCCAATTAAGACTATAGGAAGGGGAATATCAGTTTCAGTTCTAATCGTTTTCGAAAGATTTTTTCCACTTCGTTTGAGACTGCCAAATGCTTCGACGGCGGAACTCACAATTGTTGGAAGTGTTTGAATCAAGCTGATGAGTCCGCCGGCAGCAACTGCGCCTGCGCCGATATAGAGGACATAGTTTTTCCAGATTTCATGGGTCGACATATCGCGGATCAATTTCGTTGCCGGAAAGAGTGGGGCAGGCAATCCTTCGCCAAATAGAACGATGGCCGGAATGAGGACCCAGCTCGAGAGAATTCCGCCGGCAACCATAATTGCAGAGATACGCGGTCCGATAATATAACCGACGCCCAGAAGTTCAGGGGAAACTTCTGCCGCAACAGTTGCACCCTTAAACCAAGAGATCGCCTTTTCTGGCACGTCAGTCCAAAGCTTCGTTCCGACATTGAAAAATTTATAAATGAGGCCCAGGAAAAAACCACCAAAGACCATTTTTGCACTTGTTCCGCCTGTCTCGCCAGCCTTTAGAACTTCAGCACAGGCCGTGCCTTCCGGAAATGGTAACTCTTTGTGGCTATCCACAACGAGTGAACGACGAAGAGGAATCATCATCAGAATTCCCAGCACTCCACCCAGGCAAGATACCGTAAGAATTCGGCTCGCTTCCATGGGGTATCCAAGAATGAGAAGAGCTGGCATTGTCACGGCAACGCCGAATGCCAGTGATTCTCCGGCAGATCCTGTTGTCTGAACAATATTGTTTTCCAAAATCGTTGTTCGTCTGATTCCAAACGCTTTTGAAAAACCTTTAAAGAGAGTGATCGAAAGTACTGCCACTGGAATTGAAGCGCTGACGGTCATGCCGACTTTCAGTGCCAAATAGAGAGATGAAGCTCCAAAGACAATTCCGAGGAGAGCTCCAATGACCAGAGGCCAAAATGTTAACTCTGGAATGATCCTATTTGCCGGAATAAATGGAGTGAAATCAGTGTCTTGATTCTGTTTTTTTTGCGGCTGGTTCATAAAGTTTTTATCCCTTCGTAGTCATCTCGTCGATCTAATCACTTGGGTAGTCGTGTCCTATATAATATGTATGCGATGCAATATCCCAAAAACGATAGATCTGTTTCTCATGGAATCGCGACTTTTTCCAATAAAAAATGGTCGCGTACGACTTTAAATTTCGCCTGAGGCCTGTTTTTTGACAATTTTAAGCAGAGACTGGCAACCTTCGTCGTAAAGACGGTCGATAATATCGAGGAGTTCCACGGAGATATCATTGGGGGATAGTTCGCAATGGTTCTCGATATAAGCCAATGCGTTTTCGAGCTTTTCAAGCCCGAGATTGCCAAAAGTTGATTTGAGGGCATGGGCCTGTAGCTTCAGCTGTGAAGTATTTCTTTGCTCGAACGCCTCTCGTAATGCTTTGAGTTCTGATGGGCCTTTTTGAACAAGAAGGTTTGTGAGATCCGAAAGCAACTTTCCGTTTTGAAGCTCAGCAATGGTGCCAATTTGCCTTTCGTTAAGGGCCAGCTTGCCAAAACCTTTTAGTAGGGCGTTTGGCCGATCTTCAGGGAGCCATTTCTGCAATATAAGCGCCAAAGATTTTTTATGGATAGGCTTTGCAAGGTAGTCAGACATGCCAGCCTCAAGACATTTTTCCTTTTCACCCTTCATCACATTAGCCGTTAGAGCAATGATTGGAATATTGATGCATCCGATGCTTTTTGATTTTCGTATAATTCGACTTGTTTCGTATCCGTCCATTTCTGGCATATGGCAATCCATGAAAATGATCTCGTATGAACTCGATCGCAGGGCGTCGAGAACCTCATGCCCATTGGAAACAGTCGTTACTCGATGGCCAAGCGATTCTAAAAGCCCCTTCATGACTTGTTGGTTGATTCTGACGTCTTCAGCAACAAGAATTCGACAGTTGCGACGGTGGCTGGATTCCATGATTTGTTCATCAGATGCGTTGATGATTGGAATTTTTGTCTTTTCAAATGGTAGTTCGAACCAAAAGCGAGAACCCTCGCCGGGTGCGCTGGATACTCCAATTTGTCCATTCATCAAATCGACAAGACGTTTGCAGATGCTGAGACCCAAGCCGGTGCCTCCAAATCGTCTCGTGATTCCAGAATCGACCTGAGTGAACGCACAAAAAATACGATCAAGTGCCTCTTGTGGAATTCCAATTCCAGTGTCAGAAATCTCGGCGCGTAATTGTACTTTATCTTCTGTTATCGTTTTGATTCTAATCGAGATGCTCACCGATCCGGCCTCTGTGAACTTAATTGCATTTGAAATGAGATTTGTCAGAACCTGCTTGAATCTTGCAGGGTCTCCTCGAAGACATACATTTAAACAGTAGTCCTCCTTAAATATAAGATCGACGCTCTTTGCTTGAGCTTGAAATATGAATGCTTGATTTACGCTCTTGACGGCTTTACTCAAATCAAAATCAATTTCCTCGATTCGCAGTTTGCCAGCTTCGATTCTGGAAAAATCCAAAATATCTTCGATAACAGATAGCAAAATGTCTGATGACTGAATCGCTGTATCCAAATAGCTGCGCTGATCTGGGCTGAGTTGTGTATCCATTAAAAGGCTCAAACAACCGACGATTCCATTGAGCGGAGTTCTGATTTCATGACTCATGGTGGCCAGGAATTCTGACTTGGCTCGGTTGCCTGCTTCGGCGAGATCTTTTGCTGCTTGTAAGTCTTTTTCAATTTGGTTTAAGGACCGTAGTTCATGTTCAACTTCTTTGAGATGACTGATTTCAAAAATGACTCCTAAGAATCCAGAAATATATCCGGTTGAGTTGACGAGAGACGTGCATCTGAGGGTGACCCATCTTTCCCCTGTTTCACATGTGAAACGGAATTCCATGCCGAAGGGTTTTTCGCCTTTAAGAAATTCGTTCCATGCATCAGTTACCTGATTTCGATCTTCAGGGTGAATGGTACTCATCCATCCTGTTCCCATGGCCTCAGTAGATGAAAGACCTGTGAGTCGAGACCATTCATCGTTGATGTATACACAGTGGCCGGCAGTATCAGTTTCGAAAATACCCGCTGGAGTTATTCGTCTGAGGGTTTCGATTTTTTTCTGTAGATCCTTTGCTTCTTCAGCTTTCACAGTTCGTCCGGTTATTGATAAAAGTAATACGAGAAGTATTGACGAAAAGAGGAGTCCCGCAAGAAGCACAAAATAAGATGCCCATGTTGCATATCCAGGCGGTACTTCCAGTAAGAGAGAGATCCGTCCAAGGAGAATATACAGGATGACAAGACCGAATGATACTGTGATCAGGTAAGTGCCGAAGCGTTTCGGTTCCATTTGTTTCCCTAAAATTCTAAAACCCTACTACCCCCGGGTCATTTGTAGAATATTGATACCCTTTACCGTAAACGGATCTAATTCTATCGGTTAAAATTTTTGATTTCTTTCTTAAGGCTTTGATCTGAGCGTCGACGATACGACTTCCAGGTCTTACATGTTGAGCAAGTGACAGTGATTCTAGAATTTCTTGTCGGGTGACTGTTTTGTCTGCATTCACAATCAGATAATGGAGTAGTTGAAATTCTGATGGAGTTAGTGAAATATTTTTTTTGAACTCATCCGATGCTCCATTTGTATAAGCCTTCCGAGTCAATAGGTTGAGAGTGATCGGTCCGGCTTTGACGAGATTTTCGTTCTCTTGCTGGACAACGGCTTTTCTCAATCGGGCTTCACATCGAGCGCGTAACTCCACGGGATTAAATGGCTTGGTGATATAATCCTCTGCTCCAAGAGACAAACCTTCGGCGATATCTGATGGATTTCTACAGCCTGTGACGAACAGAATCGGAATTTTTTTTGTCTTCTCAGATTTCTGGAGTTCTCGACAGGCTTGTCTTCCATCACCTTCTGGTAGTCCGATGTCCATGAGTATCAAAGCTGGTCCGACGTGTTGAACTCGTTCAACGACATGATCTGAATCTGAAAAGAAAATGACCTGGTGATAAGGTTCTAAACTCGCACGTATAGTGAGTTGATATTCCGCTGAGTCTTCGACTGCTAAGATTTTTGCCATTTTTGAAACGCCCCCAGACCCTTCTAAATTTTAGAAGCCTTTGGGCTTCAACGCGGAGTGTGGTCAGAATTCTGCGGAGTGTCGAAGTAATGATTCTCTTTAGTCTGCTACTTATGGTGTAGGAAAGACTATAGCTGCAACGGCGAAGAAGGGGCCGTAGTCGCTTTTAAATAAAATCATATACGTGGGCGTTTTTGTGTCGAACGAGAATTGCAATTCGGAGCTCTGCATCACAATTGGAATCGCTAGTTGCAAAGGAATTTTTTTCACATCCTTGAATTTGGATTTAATCCCTCCGAAAATCATATTCAAAAACTCACCACTCAAATCTCGATTCTGTGCATCAATGACAGTATAAGACTCGCCCAGCATTTGGTTGGCTATTTTCAGAAAAGTGTCAGATGGAAATCCAAGTGCAACGCCTCCACTGACTCCTTCGCCACTGATGCCTACGGTTGCAATGACCGCAGGCTTGATGGTCAGTTTACTTGCGTCATAGGGCTGAATACTTTCGAGTTTCACGTCGACCTGTGCTTGGGTCTTTAGGACGTAGCAAGTGGACTCAACGAGCGTGCTTCGGAAATCTTCGCCAAGAGATAGATCCTTGAGTGCTGGGCTGTTGCTCATATTCTGGCTCCGTTCTTATTCATGAATGCTTTAAAGAGTGCTGCAGCAATGTCTGGCAGGGGCAAAACGTGATCTGCTGCGTTAAGTCTGACGGCCTCTTTCGGCATTCCATAGACAACAGCAGTCTCTTCACTTTCGGCGATCGTGAGAATTCCTTTTTTGTGTAGAGCAAGAAGCCCCTCTGCTCCGTCTTTTCCCATTCCAGTGAGAAGGCAGGAGCCCACTCTAAATTTTCCCGTGAGCTTGCAGACAGAATCAAAAAGATAATCCACTGAAGGTGCATGTCGGTTCACAGGTGGATCGTCTGTGATCACAATGAAAGGTTTGCCATCTGGCGCTTGTTGAAGTTTCATTTGCTTTCCGCCAGGGGCAATGTATGCACAGCCGGGTTCGAGGACATCTTTGTCGGCAGCTTCTTTAACTTTAATTTTGCACATATCGTTCAATCGTATTGCGAAGGCGGCCGAGAAAAATGGAGGCATATGTTGAACGATGACGACAGGAGGGGAGTTTTCCGGAAATTGAGTCACAACGGTTGTGATGGCCTCAACGCCTCCAGTGGATGCACCAATAGCAATGAGATCTTGGAACCGAGGGGCTGGTTCGTAAGTAATATTGAAGGATTTCGTCAGGAGTCTGCCCTTTGTTGTTCTCTTTTTTGCAGCGACTTTCAGAATGCCTCGAATTCGGTCGGCTTCTTCTGCCAATTGCATTCCCTGCGGCTTTTCAATGTAGTCGACAGCACCTAATTCCAAACATCGCAATGCCTTGACGGCATCATTGTAGTTGACGGAACTGATCATGACGACTGGAGGATGGTCAGGACTCCTCTTTGTTTCCAAATATGAGACGCCGTCCATTCCAGGCATATGAATATCAAGTGTCATGAGGTCAACTTTAGATTTTTTTAGAATTTCTTGCGCCTGAGAAACGTCAGCCGCCTCTCCAACAACTTCAAATCCGTGTGCTTTGTCCAATATCTTTGAGAGTATTTTTCGGATTGTGGGGGAATCATCCACAATGAGAACCCGAACCATTTCTGAGGCCTCAGTATGAAGCGGTATTGCAGCAAACGTCGTCTTTTTAAATTCGATACTCTGACTTTCATTATTTTCAGAGGCAACCCGGACGCGTCCGGTTTTTTGATAAAATAATATTTTTAGACTCTTGTTGTGAGAGTCAAATGTCGACTTAACTTTGATCCATGGTGGCAGTTGAATGCGAATTCTTTCGATTCGATCGGTACTGCCGATAATTTTTATGGAGTAGGGTGATTCCCCGATTTCTGGCTTACGCAGGCCATTGACAATTTCTCGGATTTGCTCACTCAATAGCTTTCCATCGTTGATTTCAAAAAGTTGAAACGCTTGCTCAATTTCATGACCAATGACTATAAGGGTCGCTTGACCCAGCAGATTAATCTCAAGTGCCGCCTCGGCACTTTGGTCTTTGTTGGGCAAGCCTTTTGTCATGAGCCACCACCGCTCAAGAATAGACTCGAATGATATTCAAAGCTTGTTAATGGAACCGAACGTGCGGCGAGTAATCTTAATCTTACGTAAGAAGATGACCGATAATCTCCGAGATCTTCAACAAGAATGTGAAGATCTTTATTCGCATGAATTTTGTCGATCAAGGCTTCTGATAAATCTCCAAGAACCATGAGCGAGGTCTTTCTGATATGTCGTGGAATCGAGAAGGGTCGATCGGCTGAGAAATACGAATAATAGATTTTATTCGTTTCAAGTGGAGCATCTGCAGTTCTTTCCACAAATGGTAGGCCAACTTTTCTTGCCATTTCCTCGCAGAACACCGGAAGCAGTGGTTCCGCCCCATGGAGTAGCAGCCAGATGGGTGGATTTTCAGATCCTGTGTGCTGCAGTTCTTTGATCAGTTGAACCAGTTTGTCTTTGTGCGAAAGCCCGCCAATTAAGATTCTTGCACACTCTGAAGGATTTTTGAGAGCCATCTTTCGACTGAACGTGTGATCTAGTTTGTGAGTCACTGGAATGTCTCTGTTAACAGCAGCCATCTTCACTTTATTTCTGATTTCTTCACTTCGAGATTGCAGGCTCTGCATTGAAGGCTTCTCAACGTAATCGCTAGCGCCCAAATCAAGCATTCGAAGCCCAAGGTTAGAATCTTCTCGAGAAACTGAGCTGATTACAACAACTGGAGGAAGGGGAGTCCCACGCATTGATTCGAGAAATTCAAGACCATTTTGCTCGGGCATATGGATATCGAGTGTAATCACGTCGACAGTCTGTTTCTTCAGAAAGTCAGCAGCTCCAAATCCATTCATTGCGAGCCCAGCTATTTCAAATCCAAATTCAGGAGCTAAAATTTTCTTCAACATGACCAAGATTGTTGAGGAGTCGTCAACACAAAGAACTCGAATAGGTCCTTTTGCAACAGCCTTCCTTGGGGTGGCAGGTACGGCAGGTTCCTCTTTTTTTGGGGCTTCTGCCTGCGGAACTCTGTAAGCACTTGGGCCAGAGAGTTTCAACGGGAGTTTCATTCCATTGAGACTTTCAGAGAGACCAATGTACAGAACGCCGGCGGGGTTCATATGTTGCAGTAAGGATTGGGTTGCCGATTTTATCTGTTCTTCATCAAAGTAGATAAATACATTGCGACAAAAGATAATATCAAACTTATCGGCCCAAGTGTCTGGCTTGATTTCGAAGAGGTTGAGGCTTTTGAATTCGCAGTGAGATTTTAAATTCTTTTTGACTTTAACGTACTCGCTAATTTCGCCAGTGCCACGGGACCAGAAATTTTGCAGGTAATAGGCGGGAACTTGTTTAATTTCATCCCAGCGATAAACTCCGTTCCGTGCAATCTCCACGGACTCTGGATCAATATCAGTACCGATAATCTTGAATGTCATATCTGGCGCTGCTTTTTTGAGGTAAAAATCCAGAAACATTCCGAGAGAGTACATCTCTTGGCCTCGACTACATGCGGCTGACCAGATGCGAATTGTATTTTTATTTTGAGCTCTTAATTGAGCGATGAGATCGGGTAGAATATCAGATTCGAGATGTTGAAATTGGCTGAATTCCCGGAAGAAATAGGAATGGTGTGTTGTCAGCAAAGAAATCAGAATCGGAAGCTCTTCATCAATTTCTTGCTCAACATAGCTTAAATAATCTTCATCTCGAGTAAGAGAGAGATCGGTCATTCTCTTTCGCGTGCGGAAGTAGACCATCGACTTCTGCTTGGCCCCAAGCTTGACGCCAGTCGCTTGCGTTACTAGTTCAGAGATCCTCTGAATAAGAAAGTCGCTATTTGCTTGATTCGGCTTGTGATGGGTCACTTTTCACCGCTTTCGCTTTCTGTGGCTCGTTTTAGGCTTTCCATTTTCTATTCTTGAGTGCCGCTATTTTTGAATCTGGTGATTCAAACGTGGGTCTACCCGGAGGTCGTGAAGCGCCTTGGCGATCGTCCCCAAGGGGTTTGAGTTCGACCTTGTGTTCAGAACGGCCAGAATATTTTTTAGTCCTTGCGGCATCGGCTTGTGGAAGTGAAGCCGAAGGTATGGCTTGGTGTGAAATTGCCGGGAGTCTAGATCTTCCGTCAATGACTGTCTCAAGATCGGCAACGACGGTCAGAAGCTGTTGGGCTTGAGCTGATAACTGATCAGAGGCGTTTGCAGACTCACGCGAGGTATTCGCGTTTTCGTGGGTTGACTGATCAAGTTGATTCATAGCCTTGGTAATTTCGCTGACGCCTAGAGCTTGTTCCTGTGCAGCGGTCGATATTTCACTGATCATATCGTTCACTTCAGTGACGTTTCGTACTACATCTTCAAGAATTTCTGAGCACTGTTTGGCAACGACCGTTCCTGTTTGAACTTTGTCTTTTCCATCAGCTACAAGTCTCTCAACCTGCGCTTTCGTATCCGACACAATGGATTCGACTCTTTGAATGCTTCCATTCAGCATGTCGGCAATTTCTTTAGCTGCGTTTCCACTCATCTGAGCCAGGTTTCCTACTTCTTCAGCAACGACTGCAAAGCCTTTTCCGTGTTCGCCAGCGCGGGCTGCTTCGACCGAGGCATTGAAAGAAAGAAGTTTTGTCTGGAATACAATTTCATTGATTACTTTTGTTTTGTTTCCAATTTCAGTGATAACTTTGACTATTTCAGAAATTTGACGATTGCTGTTCTCAATTTGCTTCATGATATTTTCATTACTAGAATTTATATCAGAAATTGCATGCATCATTTCTTTAACCGTCTGTTGTCCACGAGATGCAGCGTCTCGGCTCGCAGTTGAAACCTGGCGAGACTTCACTGCATTGTCAGCGCTCTTCTTGACCATGGCACTCATTTCTTCAACAGCACTTGCAGTTTGTTGAATTGCCGAGGCTTGAACTGTGGAAGCATGAGCCAAGTTCTTTGAGCCTCTGGAAATTTGATCAGCAGCGCTCGTCATGCTCGCAGATTCTGAGGTGAGGCCAGAGACTACATGTTGAAGTGATGTCGAGATTTTTCCAACAGTCATCCAGCCTGCCATTAGTAAGCCGGCAAATACTATTGCGGCACCGACAATCAGAGCCCAAGTAAATCTCAAAGATTCTTCATCGGACGAGACTTGTATGCCCGCAATCCAGCCTTTTCCTGGATAAATTGAGTATCCTTTGGATGAAGTGAGTGCTTCGTAGGTGTTTCCTTTGAAGTAGGGTGCATCCAGGTCAATTTGGGTTATCTCGGTGGCTGTCTTAGCATTGGTGGATCGAGCGTCAAAGTCGGGAAGTTTAGACTTATATTCTCTTTCTAGGCCCTCTGGATGAACGATGAAGGTTCCCTTCGAGTCTACCAAGAATGCGAAGATATCCTTTTGTTTATCTGTTCGAACTTTTTGGAGTTCTTCGTTTGTAATGGCCTGAACCACATCACTCCAACTCATGCGATTGGACCAGACGCCAATAATATCGCCACTGGTCTTATCTCGAATGGGCGCTGTAAAATTCATCACATAAGTTGGCTTGCCGAATACTTTAGTAAGGTCCTGATCGAGTTGCACATCTTCCACAAGTGCGGTTCCGGGTGTTATTCGTCCAGATACGGCCTCTTTGAACCAAAAACTATCAGAGTAATTTTTTCCAATGAGAGATCTCAGAGATGTCTCTTTTCCAGTTTTATCGACGCCGTTGATAGCAATCACTTTTCCGCTGAGGTCTGCAACAATCAGAGCGTCGTATATGGGCGTGTAGGCGCCCATCATATCGTTCATGAAGGCTGTGATTCTGTCTGAATTGATACTACGAGCGGGCTCTGAAAGAGCAAAGGCCTGAACGTCTCCATATCTTTCAAAAAGATTTCGATCGATTTTGTCGATATAACTCTCGGCAAGTGTTCGAGCGAGTGTTTCTTTTCCATTTCGGATGGCTCTTAATTCAAACGAGGCCATTGCGATGAAGAGGGTAATAGACACTGCGATCGTCGCAGCTAAGAAGAGAATTAATTTTGCTCTCAACGGAAGTTTTTTATTCATACTTTTTCTCCTCAAATCAAACTTTCTCGGGTCTTAGATATCTTGGAATCTAGGATCATCATCATCGGGTAGATCATCAGCTCCAACTGCCTTGGCTCGAGTTGCCTTTGTTGCTTCTGTTTTTGCTGCGTGAAAAGCTGGCGGATTTGCATGTTCTCCAAATGTCCTGAGCGTTACAGGAGTGTCGACTTTTGTCGCTGCCATAGAAAACGGTGCTCTTGGACTATGATCCGAGTGCGTTGATCCTTCAACAAGACCTCTCAATGTGGAGAGTACTCCAAGAAGCTTTTGAGCTTGAGATGTCATATTCTCTGCAGAAACAGCAGACTGTTGCGACGTTGCAGCGTTTTCGTGTGTAGCCTGATCGAGTTGGTTCATCGCCTTTGTAATTTCAGAAATTCCAGTCGACTGCTCGCTCGATGCTGTTGCAATTTCACCGATCATTTCGTTAACGTGACTTACATTTTTTACAACATCGTCGAGAATTTCAGCACACTCTTTGGCGACAAGGCTGCCTTCTTGAACCTTGGTTTTTGATTCAGCAACGAGTCGTTCGACTTGTGTCTTGGTATTGGTGACGATGGATTCAACTTTTTGAATGCTACCGCCTAGCATTTCAGCAATTTCCTTAGAAGCGTTTCCGCTCATTTGAGCGAGATTTCCGACTTCTTCAGCAACGACTGCAAAGCCTTTGCCGTGTTCACCGGCTCGAGCTGCTTCAACTGAAGCGTTGAAGGAGAGCAGCTTTGTTTGAAAAACGATATCGTTGATCACTTTTGTTTTTGTTCCGATCTCTGTGATCACCTGGACGATTTCACCGATTTGACGATTGCTGTCCTCAATGGCTTTCATAATGTTTTCGTTGCTTCTGTTAATATCATTGATTGAACGAAGCATCGCGTTGACCGATTGTTTGCCACGCTCTGCGGTCGCCTGGCTCACCTTTGAAACTTCGCGTGATTTACTTGCGTTGTCGGAGCTCTTTTTGACCATCGCGTTCATTTCTTCGATCGAGCTAGCGGTTTCTTGCAAGGCTGCCGCTTGCTCCGTCGTTGCACTCGAAAGACTCAAAGAGGAGGTCTTAATTTCAGAGCTCACGGAATTAACAGCAGTAACCTGTTCATTCAGTCCAGACATGATGCTGGTGACGGTTGAGAGAAGATCTCGGATAATCCAGAATGCTGTGAAAAAGCCAAATAAGACTCCGAGAAGAATGACGACGGACTGAACTGCATTAGATCGTGTGGCGAGATTTCGGCTCGCGAGTTCTGCATCTGTAGCGCCTTTCTCAATGTTCTCACCGAGTGCGCCCATCTCTTCTTCTAAAAGAGAAAATGTTTCTTGAAACTTTGGTAATACGGCTTCGGCTTCTGTTTTTCTTCCTGCGAGGGAGTGTGTGACTATCTCTTTAGTTTGCTCTGCATAAAGATTGACGTGGGGCAAGATCTTCGTGACGTGATCTCGTGTAGCTTGTGTGAGCTCAAGCTTTTGAAGGTCAGACAAGTAGCTAACGAACTGCTTTGCCATCTCTTCAAAATCTGATCTGATTTCGTCCTTTACAGATTTGTCATCAGATTTTGAAAATAGAATGGCTCGATAGGCAGAGGCCCTCAATCCATCATGCATCATATCTGCAAGTGTCATGAGCCGAACTGCAGGAAGCTGCTGTGTGGCGATATTCTCCCCACTCCTTATCAGCAAGTGCTCAAAGTAAAATCCAATTGCACCTTGGAGGATAAGATTGATAATCAACGCACCACTTAGGAACCAGAGTTTTTTTGCAATTGACCAATTCTTCATAACTATTCTCCCCTTTTTAAGCAGTCTTTTTGCCTTCAGCAGCCTTCTGTAGCATCTGATAGTCTTTCACATCTAGGGCTTTGCCCAGTTCAATGAGCAGCGTGAGCCTTGAATCTTTCTTGGCAACGCCGGTAATATAATCGCATTTCTTGGAGTTCTCGAGATCAGGCTTAGGGCAAATTTCTTCTGATGCGAGGGTGAGAACTGAGTTGACGGAATTGACGACAATTCCAAGACAAAGCGGATCGAGATCACAAATGATCACAGCTTTCTCACCATTTGGATCGCACTTGATTCCGAACTTCGTTCTCAGATCGATAATGGAAATAATTTTGCCGCGGAGATTCATGATTCCGTTGTAATAGTTTGGCATCGACGGAATCGGAGTGACCTCCGGAAAAGCGATCACCTCTTTTACACTTAAGAGGGGAACTGCATAGGTTTCGCTTCCAAGCGAGAACTGCAGATATCGTTGTTCCTGATATCCTGATTTTGCATTGTCGTCTGTCATGCGACACTCCTTTTTCCACTGGGGGTACCTTTGTGAAGCACTAACTCATTGAGGTCGAGAATCAAGGCAGCTCGGCCGTCTCCAAGAATGGCTCCGCCGCTTACTCCCTTGAGATCTCGAATTTCGCCACCAAGCTGTTTAATGACGATCTGCTGTTGTCCAAGAATATCATCTACCAGAACACAGAATGGAAGATCTCCGGAGCGTACAACCACTGCGATGCACTTCCATGCTTCTCGTTTTTCTTCACGTTTTCCAACAAGTTCGGAGAGTCTAAAGACTGGCAGATGCTCTCCTCGTATGCTTAAAACTTCTCCCAGTCCTGATACAGCATGAATGTCTTCCTTTGCGGGTTGCAGTGATTCGAAAACTTGAGCGAGTGGTACAACATAGCGTTCGGATCCAGCAGAAAGAACCATTCCATCAATAATGGCGAGAGTGAGTGGAAGTCGAATTCTTACCGTGGTGCCTTTTCCTTTTTCGGTAATGAGCTCTACTTCGCCAGAAAGCTTTTTCTCAATATTTGTTTTTACGACGTCCATGCCTACGCCACGTCCAGAAATTTCCGAGACGTCCGATTTCGTCGAGAATCCAGGCGCAAATATCAGATGATAGCAGTCTTGATCTGAAAGCTTTTCGTGGGGACGAATAATTCCTTTTTCAATGGCCTTCGTCTTAAGTATTTCGGCATCAAGACCTTTACCGTCGTCCTGTACATCGATCACGATCTGACCGCCGCGATGATAGGCGCTGAGCGTGATGGTTCCGCCGCCACTCTTTCCGACTTTTTGTCGATCCGCCTCATTCTCAATTCCATGATCGACAGCGTTTCGCACAAGATGGACAAGAGGGTCGCCAAGAAGGTCGACGACTGTTTTATCAATTTCCGTCTGTTCGCCCTCAGTGACAAATTTAATATCTTTTTTCAGGGCCTGAGCAGTATCTCGAACAATTCGCTGCATTTTCTGAAAAGTTTGTTTCAGCGGAACCATCCTCAAACTCATGGAGATGTCTTGAATGTCTTTTGTAATCTTTGCGAGTTGATTTACGGTGCGATGCACCAGAGCCGATTGAATGTGGTATTTCTGTTGATTCAGTACAGTCTGCAAAATAACAAGTTCACCGACATTGTTAATCAATCCTTCCAACCTCTTGAGACTCACTCGAATGCTTTCGTCTTCCGCAGCCGCATTTTTCTTGGCTGGAGGTTGTCCTTGAGGCGCCGCTTCATTCTGTGGTTTTGACGCTTGCTGGATTGGAGCAAGCGATGGTGCGGGTGCGGGGGGAGCTTCAGCCGCAATTGGTTTCGCCTCCTTTGCGGTCGGACTCTCAGTTTCGGCTTCCTCAAACTGCTCGGCAATTTTTCGAGCCGTCTCGAGCTCCAGAGCAAGAGTATTTTCGCTTGGGCCTTCAGAAGGCGTAGTTTCAGCACCTTCCTGAGCTAAAAGTTCTGGTGAGGCTTCAGCTTCGACAGGCAAACTTTCTCCCGGAGATTCATTCGAAGTTGGCTGAGCGACGGATTCTGCTGCGGCACTAGCCGGATTTTCCATTTGGCTCGTGATTTTTGCCAAGAGATCCTTGGAATCAATCTTGTAGTCGAAGTCAGCCCGTAGAGATTGAATTGAATTTTTGAGGTGATCGTTACATTCCAGAAGGAGTGTCACGGTTGAGGGATGAACAAGTATTTCTCTATTCTTTAACTTAAGTAGTAATGATTCTAGAACGTGCGTGAACTCCGCCATTTCAGAGAATCCAACAGCGCGCGCGCCTCCCTTCAGATTATGCGCGAGACGGAACAGATTCTCTACAACCTTGATGTCGTCTGGAGATGCTTCCAGAGCCATAAAATTTTGCTCGGCGTCCTCGAGTAGCTGGGATGCTTCGTCAAGAAAGCAGACTTTCATTTCTCGTTCAAAATCGTCCATAGGATGCTCTCATTCTAGAGCAATCCTTGAATAAAAAAAGAGGGTCGCCTCCTGAATGCCTATAGAGATATTTTGAGCGGTCACTTTGAACGTTCATTCACAATTTGAATTTTATCTAATTTATTTGTGTCGGGGGAGTTCCCAACGCATCAGCATTCGAAGAAAATGATTAGAGTTAGATTTAACTTGGGACCCGATTAAGGAGAAGCAATGTTCAAAATAGATTCAAAAATTCTTGTGGTCGACGACATGCTTACAATGCGAAAGATTATCACGAAAAATTTAAAAGAGTTCGGCTTTTCGAAGATTGAGGAAGCAGACGATGGTGCAACAGCATGGCCCGCCCTCGAGCATGCTTTCCAGGTAAATCAGCCGTTCCAGTTGGTGTTGTCAGATTGGAATATGCCGGTGATGAAAGGCATTGAGTTTATAAAAAAAGTCCGTGAGGATGCTCGATTTAAAAAATTGCCGTTTTTGTTAATTACTGCAGAATCAGAAAAAAGCCAGGTGATTGAGGCGATCAAGCTAGATGTCAGCGACTATATTGTGAAGCCCTTCACGGCCCAGCAGCTCAAAGATAAATTAATTAACGCTCACAAGAAACATTTCAGGCCTAGTGCCGTAAGTATTGCGTAGTCATTAGTTTCTCAATCTGACTCTCATCAGAGATCAAGATGAGAGTCGTGAGCATCAAGAAGGGGGATTCCTGAGAATGAGTGTCCAACAAGCGGCAAATCTAGTTCCGGCAAAAGATGAGACCTTTGTTCAAAAGATAAAGGATGGTGTGAAAACGGCAGTCGTGCGGGGTGAATTTGAAGTTCCCGTTCTGCCGAATGTTACTGCGGAAATCATGAAGTTGTTGAATGATCCAAACGTTGGCATGAATAAATTAGAGCAGGTCATTAAGCAAGATCCTGCGATGTCAGCGAGACTTATCAAAACTGCAAATTCAGTGATGTATCGAGGTGCGATGGAAATTTCATCACTTCAGAATGCCATGGCACGAATTGGTCTCAAGAATGTGAAAGATATTGCGATCACAATGGGGATTCAATCTAAGGCATTTAATATTGCAAATTTTGAGGATGTCCTCAGCCAGATTTGGAAAAATTCATTATCTTGTGCGATCGTTTCTCAACAGTTGGCCAAGTCATTGCTTGGAGATCGCGAATCTGCGTTTCTCGCTGGTTTGCTCTCAAATATCGGAAAGCCTGTTCTCGTGCAAATCTGTGGAAAGTTGGAGGCTAAAGAGAAGGTTGAGGCGCAGAAATCAGCGCAAGTTTCCAAGCAACCGTTTGATCCGAAGACGTGGCGGGTTCCGTACCTGAGAGAGGAGATTCTGCCGGTGGCGATGGAAGAATTGCATGCAACGGTTGGTGCAGCGGTCGGAGCACGTTGGGGATTGCCTGAGCCCATTCACAATTCGATTAAGTTCTTGCGAAATCCGATGCAAGCTCCTGAACAAAATCGAAAACTTGCTCTGACAATTAGTTTAGCTCACAGAATTTGCAGTCACTTTGGATTTGGAACAGAGCTAAAGAATATTGATTTTTCAAATGATGAGGGCGTGAAAAATCTTGAGCTTGAGCCTGCGGAATTTAATGAAATGCTCGAAGATATTCCTGATGCTGTTTCTACTCAGCTTTCGGCATTTGCAACATAAGATGGAGGAAAAGGCTTATGAGAAGGCTTTTGATTCTGGATGATGAACCTGAGATTCTTCAATGCTTAACCGAGTACTTTGCGGATCAATTTGATTCTATTGAGTGTGCCTTGAACGGAATTGATGCTCTCGAGAAGTTAAAAGGGCCAGAGTACTCGCTGATTATTAGCGATTTCAAGATGCCCAAGTTAGATGGTCTTGAGTTTATAAAGACACTGAAAGAGCGAGATATTAGAACGCCGGTGATTTGGATTAGTGGACAAGCTGACCCGGCAAGTCAGACGGAGGCTTGGCGTGCAGGAATAACTGAATTTCATCGGAAGCCATTTCGATTCGATGAATTGCAGCATTCCGTGGAAGTTGCGTTGGCCCTCGGACATGCTGAGAGTAGTGTCCGCGAAAAACTGATTCTCCATCCGTCCGCAAAGACGGTAAAGATTGAGCTCGAACATGAGCTATGGAATTATTTATCAAATGCCGCGAAATCAGCGGGCTTTTCGTTAGAGTCATTTATTATCGATAAATTGGTCGAAGATATTCCTGCAGATACCCTACAGAAGATAGTTAAACGATAGTTTTTCTGCGAGAACCGAATGCTTTGGCTTAATGACTATTTTAATCAGCTTCGGCTCTCGTCACGGGTGATCATCCTGATATTTGGCTGGTCATTCGGCGGCATGTTTTGCCTTGGTTCGGCATTCATTGTCTATAAATACGACATGCAGATTGAGAGCTTTGAAGATTCTTGCAGTGAAGCAATCAATCTCGCCAGTAATTCATTCTCGCAGGTTTTATGGAATCTTGATGAGACGACGGCTTCCGCCCTTGGCGATTCTTTCATGAACTATGAGGACAATATCAAAGCCATTGAAGTCCGAGATAATACGGGAGCAGTTTTTTTGACTAGAGGCGTGCGAGATGAACTCGATGGGGCTGTTCTCAAGAAGATGCCTATCGTTTATAGAGGTGAGACGATTGGGTACGTTGAAATAACATTTGATAAAAGCCCATTTCGATCTGCTTTGTATAGAGAACTCATGGTCTTAATTCTGCTCGCGCTTTCCCTCTGCACGGTCATTTCCTATCTCGCCTATAGATCGACATCATCGATTATTTTGAGGCCATTCAATTTTTTGGTGGACGCAATCAGAAGCCTTCGCGGCGGTAATTTCAATCGGCTTGCTTCCACTGACTTGCCTCCTGATTTTTTGGAAATCATAGAGGCGTTCAATGATTCCATTGTCGCGATTGGCGAGCGTGACGCGAAAATTCACGCGCATGCGTTGAGACTCCAACTCGAAGTTGAGAAAAAAGTTGCCGAACTTGAGTCTCAACGCGCCCTTAGCGTTGAGTCAGCTCGCTTGGCGTCTCTTTCAGAGGTGGCAGCGGGAATTGCTCATGAAATTAACAATCCGTTGGCCGTCATCTCCAGTCGCGCTCAAATACTCATTTCAAAGATGAGTCGTGATAGGTCTTTATCTGAATATAAGATTTCCGTTGAAAAAATCGAGGCGATGGTTGAACGGATCTCAAAAATTATCCTTGGTTTAAAAGCTTTCTCAAGAGATGGGTCGAAGGATTTCTTTGAGATAATATCATTTCAAAAGATTATTTCAGATATTACGGGCCTCTGTGAGGGGAGATTGAGACAAAGAGATATTAAATTTCTGTCTTTTGTGATTCCAGACAATCTTTCGATTTGCTGCCGCGAAGTGCAGGTCGCTCAGGTGCTGATTAATTTGATCAACAATGCAGCAGATGCCATAGAGAATCTATCCGTCCGTTGGATAAAACTGACCGCCGAAATTCATGGTCAAGAGATTGTTATTCGTGTGGTTGATAGTGGATCTGGAATCGACAAATCAATTGCGGATCGAATGTTTGATCCTTTCTTCACATCAAAGCCGGTCGGTAAGGGAACTGGTCTTGGGCTCAGCATTTCGTTGGGTATTGTCAGGGATCATAATGGGAGTCTCTCTTACGTTGAAAGCGAAAAGAACACTACGTTTGAAATACGTTTGCCGGTCGATCTGGCCGCGGGAGCTCCTGATCAAAACGTTGAGAATAAGGGTGGCGCGGTGGGATCATAAGCATCGGCGTTGCCTCCCATTCGGTTCATTCAGCGATATCGTATCGTTTTAGAATTTTCAGAATAGTTCCGTCATTTTGAAGGCGCTTCATCTCTTTTGAGACAAGCTTAGCCAATTCCTGTGCTTCCGGAAATTTTGGAGAGAACCCAATATAGAGATCTTGTTTGTATGGTTTAATTGTGCCCGCATCTTTGAATTTGTCTGAATTGATCTTAAGGTCTTTAAGTGTGTACTTCAACACTCGAGGATCTTCATAAATTGCTGTCAGGCGGCCCGATAATAATTTTCGAATCAAAAATTTTAATGCGTCGTCGCCTGATGCAATTTCAAATGAAGAGTTTTTCTCTTTGATCAGGTTATTGGTGACCTCATCATAAGTATACCCTTGAATGACACCAATTTGATGCCCTTTCAAAGAGCCAACTCCCTGATAGCTCCATGCGCTATTGGTGTTAGTAAATAGCTTAAAAGTTGCCAAACCCTGAGGTGTGTCTGGAAAAATAAAATCTGGAGCATCTTCTTTAGCGGCCCCAACGATCGCAGCGAATTTTCCTTGTCGGGTGTCGTTGATTGCCCGAGCCCAATTGATCAACTTTACGTCGAGCACGTAGCCGTGTGGCTCCAAAATCTGCTTTACGATTTCAACAATATAACCAGGATGATCTGACTTTGGATCGCAGATATGCGGACACCAGATATCTGATCTTAGTGAAAGCACTTTGTGCGACCGATGGGGAGTCAATTGTGATCCATCCGCTCGAGAATCGGAAGGCCAGGCCGAGCCCGCGGCAATGATGGCTCCGAATATCAAAGGGTCAAAGGGTTTCCATATTGGAAATTTTCTCGATTGTAACATGGTGTCTCCATTTTACCTCAAGACGTATTGGTTGGCCTCGATCGCGAAAGTGACGTGATGCATTTCGATCTCGAAATTCAATTGTAAACGTGTATTTACAAGTCCTTTCTCGATTCTCCAAAATGCGGCCGTCTTTTTGGTGTTATTCCATTTTTTTAAAAGTGAGGTGACAATAATATATCGTTTTATGGGAGATTCGACGCCACAGAGCAGCAAGAGTGATCGAAAACACACTCGGTTTAGAGTCGCGGATTGCCGTGAGCTGGTGGCGACTATTGATCCACAGTTCGAGGCAGTGCTCGTAAATGTCGGCGAGGGTGGTGCTGGCTTTTATTCAACGGTCTGTTATCAACGTTTGAAAGTTGGAAATCGTGTATTTAGTCAGTTTAGGCTGGAAGGTGTCACTGCGGATCCAATTGATATACAGGGACGAGTGGCACATATTACTCCGGTTGATCTCAATGGAAAAGTTGTGACGTTCTACGGAGTCGAATTTCTCACGGCGCATCAGACTCGAATAGCGCCTATTATTGAGGCTCTTCGCAGTTATGCTGGCTCAGGGAAGGTTGTCGCGTACTGACTGAGCGTTCCCCATCAGTCGCTTAAGAAGCGCGGCAGCAAAATGAATAGAATTTAGTTTTGGTGCGCAACTAGAAAATATAGACAAATTAAATTTATAAATAAAATTAGTTTATAAATTGACGGCCCTCAAATGGTGGATTTATTCTGGATTCGTGAGCTCACGTGTATTGCCTGGAAAGCGTCGTTGGATTCGATGGAAGCCTGAGGGACTTCTCTATCATGCGAGCCTTGGAATGATGCGAGATGGAAAGTTCGAATCGGTCGCACTTGGTCTAGTAGTTAATGAGTCTCAAGGTGGATCCTGCATCGTGACGAGAGATTCTCAGGTGTTTTTCTCTCACCGAAATTGGGTGATTCGTGTTGGTGATATGGCTCCTGTGCCGTTCAAGATGGCGTGGGCAAATCGTTTCGCCGCCGACTTGCTGATGTTTGGCGGCGAATATATGCAATCCGAAGAGGGTTCGTCTCTCGTGCTCAGGTCAACGTGAGCTTTTTCAGTTCGGCGGTTTAGGCCCTCTTCACCCAGCTGTTGCACCATCCGTTGCCGGGAACCAATCGGTTACTAAAGATCGCGCATTTTCCTTGGCCTTTAGCGGCAGGGTCAAGGGTATAGAGCTGGCATGTTGCACAGGTCTGAGTTTTTCCTTCAGTACCAGCCTTTTTTGGCCACTTTTTTGTGTCAACTTTGGCTGCGTCCTTATGAAATCCAAGAGCTGACGCCATCTGCTCTTTTTCATCAACAGGCCCGGCCGCAGGGCTCTGCGCCAGAAGATTTTTTTTCAAGCCAAGGCTCAAAAGACATGTGCCTGCACTCATTGCTAAGAAAGTTCGTCTATTCATGGCCCGAGTATAGGCCCTTTAAATCGTCTTGGAAAACAAAAAACGTTCTGGAAGGCCCTCGAGATAGCGATCAAAGACCATAGCAATATTTCGAATGAGAAGCTCACCTGTTTTTGAAATCACGATCTTGTCGTCATGAAGCTGGAGTAGATCATTCGTTTCAAAAAATTTGAGACGATCTATTTCTGTTCTAAAATATTGTCGGAAATCAATCTCAAATATTTTGGTGACGTCACTAAAACTGACCTCAAATTGACACATTAGATCCATAATGACTTTTCTTCGAATGAGATCGTCTCGATTGAGTTTGATCCCTCGCTCTACTGGAAACTTTTTTTCCTTCAGGTTTGCATAATAGCTAGGGAGCGTTTTCTTGTTCTGGACATAGGTTGAGCCCAGCATGCTGATTGCAGAAATTCCAAGCGCTACCATCTGTGCATTTTCTTTTGTCGTGTAGCCCATAAAATTTCGATGTAATTTTTTGTTTCGTCTTGCCTTGAAAAGCTCATCATCTGGCAATGCGAAATGATCCATGCCGATTGGCTCATAACCCGCCTCCAGAAGACGAGTTCTTGCAATTTTATACAGATTAATTTTCACAATGCCTTCCGGAATATCACGATCCGAAAATCTTCTTTGAAATGGATATTTCCAGGGAACATTGGCGAACGAGTATAGAGCAATTCTGTCTGGCTTTATTTTAATGACTAATTCTATCGTTCTTTCAATAGATTCATTCGTTTGAAGGGGGAGCCCATAGACTAAGTCGAGATTGATACTCTCGAACTTTAACGATTTTGCGTGCTCAACTAGTTCAGAGGTTTGATCAAAAGTTTGATGCCGATTAATGATATCTTGAACGTGCGGCTCAAAATCTTGAACTCCGAGAGAAAGTCGATTAAATCCGAGCGAGCGGAGTTTGTTTAAGTGATCGTGAGTTGTGACCACTGGATTAACTTCAATCGAAATTTCTGGATGACTCGCCCACTTGAATTTTGATTCGATATTTGAAAAAAGTTTTTCCAAATCTGCAGGCGAATAAAATGTGGGAGTTCCGCCGCCAAAGTGAACTTGCTCCAAAACTCCATTTTGCCCAACCGTAGTTTTGTAAAGCTCAACCTCAGCATGTATAGCGTCAATATAAGATTGCTCATGTTCGCGTCGTGGATCGATGATCTTGTGACAAGCGCAGAAGTGACAAAGCTTTTCACAGAATGGTAGATGAACATAGAGAGATAGTGCCGAGCTTGGTTGAATCTCTCTTTCAAGAGCAATTTTAAATTCCTCCGAAGTGACTTCTTGGGTCCAAACGGGTGCTGTTGGATAGCTTGTATATCTCGGTCCCGGTCTTTCTAGGGCTTCAACGATTTTATCAAAATTGAGATTTTGCTGATTGTTCACCGAAAATCCTTAGTTCGATAAATAAGATGATACTTGATGAAGAAATTGGCAAGATCGTTGATGGCAGGGCCTCAAACACGATCTTGAGATTCGGCTCGAAGTTGAAATGTAGTTTATGCGTATATCTGTGAAAGTTCAGCCTGGGTCGAAGCACGAATCTATCGAAAAGATTTCAGCCATTGAATTTCGAGTAAAATTAAGAGCGAGGGCGGTCGAGGGCAAGGCGAATGATCAGCTGATCGAAGTTTTAGCTCAATATTTTGAAATTCCGAAGTCATCAGTTCAAATAATTCGT
This sequence comes from uncultured Bacteriovoracaceae bacterium, assembly GCA_964626465.1. Classification (GTDB taxonomy): domain Bacteria; phylum Bdellovibrionota; class UBA2394; order UBA2394; family UBA2394; genus CAZRCG01. The sequence continues at coordinate 172,343 of CAZVFP010000003.1, forward strand.
GGAGCAAAATCGAGAAATAAGGTTCTCGTCATTGAGAAGGGTAGTGAAAAAATTCGTGATCAATGAGGGCTGAGATTAGGATGCAGATTTTTTCTCATTCAAATTCGGAAGTTTTTGAACATATGGGGCGTAATCTTGGTCAGACTTCATGATATGATTCAGAAGCCATGAGCTCAGAAATTCTAAAAGGGCTTCTGGATTCAGATTATTTTTTTCATACTGTGATTTATATTTTTGAATCGCGTGAATCATTGTTTCATGAGATTTCTTGTGTTCGATGAATTTTGGATAGAGAGATTCCTTCATGAGGTTCTCTTCGTACGAAAAATGATTGAGAGTATACGCAACAAGCTGTTGAATGACCTTATCCATCATGATCCGGCGCTCAGCTTCGCTATTTACAGCGCGGTGGCAGACTTGATCCATGATATTGATGAGATCGACTAATGTTTTATGTTGTCGATCGATCTCCGCAATTCCGGTCCAGTATTTCTCGCTCCACTCAATATTCGCCATTGGAAATTCCTCCTGTATCTACCCAAAATGGTATCTGCCCAAAAAAAGAGGGAAGACTGCATTTCTCCAAGTGTCCCATATCTTATTTAAATTGAACCAGAAAAAACCGTGTTAAGTCTTGCGGCGAATGAGTCGAGCTATTCAAGGTGGGTGGTTCAGAAGAATATTTTCTAAGGCTTTTCTTCTAAGTTTCATTTTTCACTTCTTACGGCTGACTTTCTGAAATAGATCAAGCAATCTCACGTCATGTGCAGGTGCCGTAGTGGTCTGCTCTAATTCGGACCATGGTTTTCGTTCTGCCAATCCATGCTAACTGTGAATGATGGTGGCTGATTCAGCCTGATCCTGCTGTCGTTTCAAACTAACTCCTTGCGGGCCCTCAAATGAAAACCTGCCACCTGCCATAAGAGAATAAACAGAATGAGGCCAGTCTTAGAAAAAGGTGCACTAATCAGCCTCAGTGCGGGCGGTCCAACCCTCAGTGGGCAAAAGTCTGAAATCTATTTAGGAAGCTCAATCTATTGTGGTTTAAGCAAATTCTGCTATACGGTTTCCCATGATTTTACCCCTATATTTCATGGTTTTAGCTGCCGATCTTGCTCCGAAAGAGGAGCCTTCTCCAACCTTAATAACTGCAATTTCGACGCTGGCAAGACAGTCTGAACGACATTGTGAGGCAGTACTATCAAGCATACCAATTTATACATCGAATGAATTTTCTGTGTATGAATTGATCCCCCAAGTGTTTTATTTCCATTTCAAAACTCAAGATTCTCTCGGGCGAACATTTTTGAGACCGCAAGAGTATTTTGAATCTCCAAAATTCAAAGGCCAGATTTTCAGTACTGAGGAGTTTGAGGTTTGGTATAAGACGACGACTCCAGATGGAACATTCACTTATTACGAACAATGGACGGGGTTTAATTTTCCTTCGTGGGTACTGGACCCATTCTTTGACGGTAGATTTAGAAATATTTCCGAGAGAGAACAAGCCATCTTAGATTTTTTGAAAGAGAAACGACGGCCATTCTATGTAGTGGCCTCATTTGAGCGTCCGCCACAAGATCGATTTAAGCTCTTGCGAGTTCTTCGACATGAAATTTCGCATGCTCTATATTATTTTGACCCAAGGTACAGATCGCAAGTCGATGCAATTCTAGCAGCCGCACCGCAAGACCAAATGAAAATACTTTATAACTACTTAATTGAAGTGAAGGGCTATAATACGAGTGTTGTCATAGATGAAGAACATGCGTTCCTCCTGACATTGTGGCAACAGCTCTTCGATAAAGCGAATATTTCTCCTAAAGAAGTTGAATCCACCATTTTGAAACTTTTGATTCTGTACGAAGACACTTTGAAATCTTTACTGAAAAAATAAATGGCGGAGTAGAGTCGGCGAGTTTAGAACCTGGTGCTTTTAGATGTTTGTGATATAAACTTGTGATGTCAAATCGGGTCGACCTTCTGTAAAATGAGGGAATTGTAGTGAAAAAGATTTATACGGTTATTGTAGTATTTCTCTTAGTGGCAGTTTCAGTGTTCTTTTTTTTCTCAAGAGATCGTGCGTTCCGTGGTCGAGTTGAGAGTTCTAAAGATGGAAAATCCTATCTCGTTGTGACCGACGACAACGGTGGACATTGCGGGCCTATCAAACTGGACGGAAATATTTGGCGTTATGGAATCAATGCTGCTGGTGAAGTCTCGTCTGGTGTTCACGGAATAGAATGCGGGAGTGGTGAAATTCAATTTGAGATTCCAGCGGGTAAGATATTTTATTTTGATTATTGGGGCCCGTGAAGGCCGTTGACGGGAATGTAATGAATGTTCATCTAGCGTATATCGAGCACCTTTGACTGATTCCGCGTCTACTGGGATGCTTCCATAAAAACGACCTGTCGTTGTAAATAGATCGCCGTCTTTGCTAGAAATTTTAATCTTGATGAAAGGCAAAGGGATGGCTCGCAGCCTCCATTTCGTGAACGGCTCCTTTACTTTCACCCTCGAAAAAAAGGCCTTAATCCAATTCATATTGTTTGCCGATATACTTTAAGCGCTCGCTTATGCTGACCATTTCAATTGAAGCTTTCGCTTACTTTTCACACAGTCCAAGAGATAGAGGTCGATCAACTTCTGATAAGGAATTTTAACCTCGAGGCTCATTTTCTTAAAAAAGTCGATGACCTCGGCACTTAGGTTGATGCCGACAGCCCTCTTTGCCTTACCCACATAGGGGTTAGGAATTTCCTTCATTTTTGAGAGGTCATATTCTTTCTTCATATATTTTTTGCTCCTTCTTTGTTGCCTTACGGGCCGAAATGATCCGAATCACAGAATCAAACTTACGATAACAATGCACCACCATCAAAATCCGAGCCGCAGAACTTAAGCCGATGACAAGATACCTCTCTTCATCGGTGGAATGTTCCTCGTCAAGGAATACGCGTCCAAGGCTGTCAGCAAAAACCGTCTGGGCTTCTTCAAACCAAACTCTATGCTTTCGATGGTTGATAAGATTCTTTTCTTCATCCCACTCGAAACGCATATATACACATTCTAGATATTATCTATATGATTGCCAAGGCGGATCGAGAGTTAACATTACTCCCGCAAAACTTTGAATGATTTTAAGAACTTAAATGGCGGGGCCGAAGGGACTCGAACCCTCGACCTCATGCGTGACAGGCATGCGTTCTAACCAACTGAACTACGACCCCATCTTGAAAATTGGATTTTCAAATTCACATGAGAGCCTGCCAACCAACTGTGCCTGGGCACAGTGCTTTTTTGCTCGCATATGCCCTACCAGAGTTATTGATCGCGGGCCTTTTGGTCAACCTCGGAAAGTAACAAAAACTAGATTTTCTCCCCAAAAATCATGGGGGTTTGCCCTTAAGCTGGCCTCTATGTGGGTGTGTTTGGTTAGGCCCTAATCAAACAATATTAACGAGGGATACTCGCGTAGAATTGATTGACCAATGGATCTGTTCGTATCGAGCCTTTGCTCCAGCCAGAAATCGTGACGTCCTGACTTCGACGGACTCGACTAAGCGCGACATAGGCCTGTCCGGGCTCCCACAAGGATTTGAGATCAACGTGAATGCGATCAAGCGTCGCGCCCTGAATTTTATGAATCGTGCTGGCATAGGCCAATCCAACTGGAAAATTTCTCGCTGACGCCACCTCGAAACCATCGTCATCTAATATTGAAAATGTCATGGGCTCTAAGTCAATTTCCCGCGTTGTAATATTGATTCGAATCTTGCCGTCCTTAAAATCCGTGATCTCGCCACAGGTTCCATTCACAAAACGTTGCTTCGGGTCATTGACTCGAAGCATGACTCGAGCGCCTTTTTTTAGCGTAAGAATCTCAGAGACCGGAGCATCTCTTTTCAGCTTTTCGACATGGTGTGCTGCGCCACTGTAGATTGTTTCAAAACTGCGGGTATTGCCTGGAATTTCCGCTAGTTTCGCCATATTGAACTCGTCTGTCTGATAACGGCGTGGAAATAAGAATGTGGTCTCAAAATTTTCTATTCTTTCCTGAGCGGCGGATTGAGTTTGATTTTCAAGAAATGCAGAAACTCTATGACTGAGCTCGCCAACTCGAACGTCTTGTAAAATCTTCAGAAACTCAGGATCTTCGGATCTCATCGATTCTCGAAGAACAATTGTGCGAAATGATGAGTTCGCCCACGCTTCGCCCAAGAAAGCCCAAGGTTTTTGGGAGGTCGTGCTCACGGGGGGCAGCTGAGCGAAATCTCCGACGGCAATAATGCGAAGTCCGCCCCACGGTTTCTGGTTATCTCTGAGCGTTCGTGCAATGAGCTCGGCACAATCCAAAGCTTCGAATGAAAGCATCGAGACCTCATCAATAATTAAAAGCGAAGCCTCTCGAAGGCGCTTTTTTAGACGCCGATCTTTGAGTGTTCGTTCAAAAGTCGCTTGAATTCCGCCATTCATGATGCCGAGACTGAAATAGCTATGAAATGTACGTCCGCCCATCAATATAGCGGCTGCACCTGTGCTGGCGAGAACCGAGACGGATTTTCCGAGGCCAGCTTTTCCCAGATAGTGCCGAATGACATAACTCTTTCCGGTGCCGGCTCCACCCGTAATAAAAAGATTTTCACTGCCCTGAAGTAAATGATACAGCCCTTGTTGCTGATCGAGGGTAAGACCTTCAGATTTTTGACTCACCGACGATTTCATCAATGTAAGCTTTCAGAGAATTAAATTTTTTAGAGTTTGAAATGCGTTTTCAAAAACTCCATAGTCCATCGCACACCAAAGCCCGTGAACATCGAATCAACGTGCGCAAGTCCGCCAGGTCTGTCTGCAGCAGAAAGATCTACATGAACCCATGGAATCGTGTCTTCCACAAATCTCGATAAAAAATAGGCTGCCATAATATGGTCTGGGCTGCGCCCCTTCGTGCATTGAATGAGGTCTGCCACTGGCGATTCTAAAGCCTTTGCGCATTCGGGATCGATAGGAAAGGGCCATACGCGTTCGCCTGAATCTACACCTGCCTTCTGAAGTTTTGAGTGCAAATTTTCTCGATTACTAAAAACTGCTGAATAATTTGTTCCAATCGCAATAGTGGCGGCTCCTGTCAGCGTGGCGTAATCAATGATGAGCTCTGGCTTTGATTTGCAGGCGAGTGCAAGTGTATCCGCAAGCACCATTCGACCTTCGGCGTCAGTATTGATCACTTCAATCGATACGCCGTTCATCGCAATGACTACATCATCTGGTTTATAAGCGCGCGGCGAAATATGATTTTCGGTGACGCCGAGAAATGCTTTCATCTTGAGGGGCAACTTGAGGCGCGCAGCCGTGATGAGATTTGAAATCGCAACTGCAGAGCCTGTCATATCTCCCTTCATGCTAATCATATAGCCATTCGTTTTTACGTCGTAGCCACCGGTGTCAAAACAAAGTCCCTTTCCAACCAGAGCCACTGAGTTTTTGTTCTTAGATCGCTTGGGAGTATAGCTAATTTCATAAATGCCACCACTTGATTCAGGATTGCCTTGGTCAACGGCAGTAAATGCACCTGCGCCCATTTTCTTCAATTCGCTGTTCGAATAAAATTTTAAATGAAGCTTGTGCTCTTTGCAGAGTTCTCGAATTTTATCGCCATAAATAGCAGTGTTTAAATAATTGGAAGGTAATGTTCCCAGATAACGAACCAAATTCGTGCCCTTTGCTGTAGCAATGCCATATTCCACCTCTCGAGTGCGAGCTTTTGAAGAAAATATGACGAAGCTTTTGAGCTGATATGGTTTTTCTTCTTTCAATTTCTTTCCAAAGGTGGGCATTGCGAATGTTCGAACTTCAATTGATGCTGCAAATGCTTCTGCTAAAAAAGATTCATTCATCGTTTCAAGGAGGCAAATAGCAAGTGATTGATGTTCCTTCATAAGAGCGGATTTAAGAAGTGACCCCGCAAATCCCAGAAGCTTGTATGCACTTAGATCTTTAGGAAGAAAAGCGATGACAATATCAGGTTCTTTATCTCGACCAGCAACGCAGACGGTATCTCCTTCTTTCGGCTCTTTCAATTGACGTTTGAAAGACGACTGAATTCGTAACTCAAAATCGAGTCCTAGATTTTTGAATGCCGATTTTTCTTTCAATCGCTTGATATCAGCGATCACAATGATTTTTTGAAAATGAGAATCGGACGAAAGATTTTTTAGAGATTTTGCTGAAACTTGCATGAAGCTATCACAGCTAAACCAGCGGAAGATCTCAACAATTAATACATCATTTTTTAATGGTGTGCGTGCGAGATGCGATGTGATTGTTCTCGGATCTTTTCGAGAAGGTTGCCACATTTGCGGGCCAATTCTTTGTCAGTCGTTAATAGCACTTGGGATATGCGGCCAACCGTGGCCTGTGTTTTGTGGAGTTTTCGCCCGCGAAAGGTATCTCGAGCTCGATCGTCTGCCTTGAGCTCTTTTGGTTTAAATAGAAAAATACCAAGGGGTCTTAATTCGCCTTGTCGACTCAGGATCCAATTTTCTAGACTGGGGTCCACGACTACATATTTTTTTTCCATTCTTCTGATCGTCTCGAAGATTTCAGAGCCCGAATCGATTATCTGAGGCGCGCTACCGTCGATATCTTCGACGATGATTCCAACGACGGATGTTCCATTGTTCTGTTTCATTCTGGCTAGGCTATAGATTTTCGGCCCGTCATATTTTCTCAATCTTTTGAGGGCGAGTAATTTTTCATGCAAGGTGAAATAGAGTGACTTCGGCATCGACCCGTCGAAGGCAGCTGCTTTTGAAAAGTTCCTTGATCCAAAAGCTCCATCAGAGGCGTCTTTCGCCGGAATGAGAATTCCGCGGTTTTTTCGATTCGTGAGTCGATAATAATTAAAGAAGCTTCCCGTTGCGATAGGCTCATTTGAAACGTCGCTTTGATCTATTATTTCAACGCTGAGCTTGAATTCTCGTTTTAGCTTCTTTAAGCCATTTTCAATGCCATCGTCATTTTGTCGAGCAGCTTCGACAGCGCTTATCGCGTTCAACAACAGAAGCAGAAATAGAGAAATAGGTCGCTGCATGATTGAGGTCTATGAAAATGCAATAAGCATGCCATTTTGCAAGGCTTTTTATTGCCACAGAAGGGGCTTTTATGACTATGTAGAGGCTTATGGCAAAATATCAGCTTTTGGGATTGGGTAATGCGCTTCTCGATTTTCAGGTCGAAGTTCCTTTTGAGTTCTTGGAAGAGCAGGGGCTTAAAAAAGGATCGATGACTCTCGTGACAGAGGCTCAGCAGCGAAAACTGATGGAGAGCGTACTCAAGAAATTCGGGGCCAATACACTGAGGCAAACTTCCGGTGGCTGCTCGGCGAATACCCTTGCGGGTTTTGCAAATTTTGGTGGCAAGGGAGCCTTCATCGGAAAAGTGGGCAAAGATCCTCACGGAAGCATTTATGAGCGAAGTTTGACCGAGGCAAATATTGAGTCAGCTTTAAAAACCAGTGTTGATGCGCCAACGGGAACCTGCATTGCACTCATTACGCCAGATGCTGAGCGAACCATGGTGACTCACTTGGGAATTTCAGTGCAATTGGGAGTCGGGGATTGCAATTGGAAAATGGTTGAAGATTCCGACATTGTGCATATCGAGGGATATCTTTGGGATTCTCCATCAGCGCGGGAAGCGTCGTTGAAAGCAATAGAGATCGCGAGGTCCAAGGGAAATAAAGTTTCGTTTACCTATAGTGATTCATGGTGCGTTGATCGGCATCGTGTTGATTTTCTCGAACTCACTCGCAATAAATTGGATATCGTTTTTGCAAACGAAGCTGAAGCGCTCAAGGCGACGGGCACTGAAAAGGCCGACGAAGCCTTTCGTATTATGCGAGATTGGGTTCCCACATTGTGCATGACCCTCGGCTCTCGTGGCGCTTATCTCAGCGATAAATTGACGGGAACGGCGGAGCATATCCCGACCTGGAATGTGGCCGTCGTCGATAAACTGGGTGCTGGTGATTTATTTGCGGCCGGTTTTCTTTATGGCTGGACTCATGAAAAGAATCTCAGACAATCAGGATTTCTTGGCTGCTATGCTGCGACAAAAGTTATTCAACAGGTGAGCGCACGACTAGACGATGATCTGTCTAAAAATATTGATATCGCAGTTGAGGGACCCACTGCGGACGAGCAGGTCGCGGTCTAAAGTTTAGATTGTCGAAGTAATTCCTGTGCTCCCGAAACCGCCAGAGCCGCGGATCGTATCGGAAAGTTCGCGAGCTTCTTCTATCAGTGGTCTTTCAATCTTTGAAACGACTCCTTGAGCAATTCTTTCGCCCGCCGCAAGAGCCACGGGATCAATGCTGCATGTGGAGAGAAGAATTTTGATTTCACCGCGATAATCGCTGTCGATGGTTCCGACACCGTTTACCAAAAACACTCCCAGTTTCGCGGATAATCCTGAGCGAGCTCTGATCTGCAGTTCATATCCCTCCGGAATCTCAACGCATAGCCCTGTAGAGACCATCGACACTTCGCCAACTCTCAGAGTGACTTCTTTTAAACTGTGGAAATCAAAGCCTGCGGCTCCAGCCGACTGAAATTTTGGGATTTGAGCTCTTGGATCAATTTTTTTGAATTTTACTGTTATTGGCAACATCAAAACACTTTCGTGGTTTGATGCCGAGTCGTCAATGAAAGTCATCGCGAGACTGAGTGCTTTAATTATAATCTTTTTCGTTGATGAGGTCTGGCCAGAATCCATAGATCCAAGTGGCTTCTGCGAGTATCGCTTGGCCGATCACGTTTGGATGGAAACAATCAATGCTGAGTGATTTTGCTACGGCGGTGGAAATCTCCAGACCTTGAACGGCTTTGAAGTTGGCAAGTGGAAAATCTTCTTTGAGATTTGCGGCAAGAAGGTCGAGTTCGTTTCGATACATCTGAGCCATCATTCGACTTTCGCCGAACCGCACTTTGTCTTGTGGATTAAAATAAACGGCGTTGCCATAAATTGATTTTCGAACTGAATCGCAATACAACTTTTTGCCGAGGATTTTGTAGGCAATGAGCTTTTGAGATTGTTCCATGATATCGTGAATATTCGGTACGCCTACCAACAAAATGGATCGTCGTGGATTCACCTCCAGTAGTCGGCGAATATTTGTCTCTAGGTTGTTGGCAAACGTGATCGGTTGAACTGCGGTTTCAATGGTCTCACTTTTTAGATCATTCGCTCCGAAGAGCACGAGGATATAGTCGATCAAAATATTTTCAGTTTGTTCGACAGCGAGTAGTTGATCGACTTGTCGATTCATCTCGCGTGATTCAGCTCCGGAGACCGCGAAGTTGTAGGCCTTTATGTCTGGATTGATCTTCTTGAGACGTTCATAATGTGAAAAGACATAGTCAGAGTCGTCGTTTCCTGTTGCCCACGAGTGATAACGCTTAGCAAACATCTTTCGAAAAACTTCGATGCGATTCAATCCTGAAAATCGTTTGGCAAGTGCCACCATATTGATCACCTGACGAAGTGTGGGCGGATGTTCGAGGCTGTAGTCCGTCATCATCCCTTCAGAAATGCTGTCACCCAGCACGGCCATGGCGCTTGGAATGGGTGTATCGCCGGCGCAACATGTAGTGATGAATCGAGTTGACGCTACGAGAGTAAGAAATACAACGCGAAGCAGATCGAGACGACCGATTTTCATTCCATCCCCCTAAATGAATAATATTTAGTAACAGTTTAGCGAGAATTTAGAGATGGAGCGGTGCGGCAGGTAGAAAATCGTGCGTCACGAAGATTCCCGCCCACTCAATTGAACGAGGGGCGAGAATTTCGGAACATCGAGAAAGCCAAGGGCTTTCATACTAGTAGCTTCAGTTTTCGGCGGTTGAAGCGACTGAGGTAGGAACTGCATTTTCGGTGGTTGCATCAGTTCCAAGATCATCAAATCCAAAGCTTGCGAGGTTTGTGATTGAATTTGAAAGCAGGCCTTCTTCTTGTTTAATCGCCGTTTCAAGGGTTGCTTCAGGCAGGCTCTTGAGAAACTCTCGTTCTTTTTGAAAGAGAATCTGTGTCAGTGTAAAGCGTGTGATATCTTGTTTCGTTCTGTTGTCGACAACTGTGACGCTGTCGCCAGCTTTGATCATTTCAACTATATCCTTATAAGAAATATAGCTTGCTGAGTCGGTATTATAGAGTTTTCGGTTTGGATATTTTTTAATAACAATTTTGCGTCCCATAGCTTCCTCCGGTGTCCGTATGTTTTTTGACGTTCGTTATGAACAGCCACCTTTGATGCAAAACCCGTGCCGAATGAATAAAAGTTATGATGCTGTTGATAAATCCTATCAAATAACTGATATTATTGCATTTATATTATGTAACTAAAGTTTATATGTGCTCTATTTTGCGCGTGGACCGAGGGTTCGCTGTCAAAGAGTCTGCATAGCGTTGAAATTTTGACTCAGGGGATCTGACTGTGGCGCTCCATGGATCACGTGGTGGCCCTGCCGCCAAACACTGACTTTTACGACTCGACCATGTTAGGATGAACTTCAGTAGGGGGTTTTCGTGAGCTCAGGTTCTGGCGATAAGAAAATTGGACAGATTTTGTTAGAGGCCAAGATGGTCACTTCGGATCAATTGGCAAAGGCAATGGCTTTTCAATCTCAGATCAATGCGTCGCAGTCTCGTGTTTTCAAACTTGGAGAAATATTACTATTTCAAAAAGCGCTCAATATGCAGCAACTTCATGAGGCCCTACGCCAGCAGACTCAAAAAGTTGAAGCTCACCGTCGCGAAATCAAAGCTATTCAACAGCGGGCTGCCGCTCTTAAGAGCATTGCGGATTCATCCGCTGATGATGAGCGAGAGATTTCCAAGGCAAAAAAAGATGAAGACTCGATCTCACGGATTTTTAGTTTCTTGAAGAAGAAAAATGCGCAGAAGAAATAGTGGATTCTAAGCTCGACTTTCGTGCAATCGTCAGTCTTGCAGCTCAAACAGCCCGGCTTGATCAGTAAAAATATTCACATTGTGCTCGAGCTGGCATGTGCCGCGGGTTTCGAGTGCGGTAAATGTGTAGACGGGTGCTCCATTCATTTTGATCTGGGTGACTTGGTTTAGATACGACAATTCAATGATAGATCCAGGAAGTTTTCTCATTTGAATTTGAAATGGAATAGATTCAGGAATATTTCCGTCAATAGAACTGAACTGATACTTGCTCGAGTCAAATCCAATAAGTTCCAGGTCAATATTCAGGCCGAATCTCTTCAAAGGGGTTTCAGTCAAAAGTTTCTTAGATTCAGAAACACTGACTGAGAATGGGTTGAGATGATCGCCAGAGATTCGATCGCTTGCTTGGCATGTATTATTAGTAGTCTTCGTCTCAGCTAAAATATGAAACTCAGCAAAGAAATATCGTCGAGGCTGCACGATGGTTGGCTTGGATACTGGCTCAACAACAGTCGTATTTTTTTTGGCAGAGCATGAAGTGATGACAAGGAGCGGGAACAGAACAACAATAGAGCAGAGTTTCATCACTCTCAGCCTATCAGATCTTGAACTGACGAAACGATCCCGAAAAGCCTCTTTTTTTTGATCTTCTTCAAGTCGGCCGCGGTTGTTTCACCCGAAAGCACCAAAAGTCCGTCAATTCGGGCCTCATGTGCCATTGCAATATCTGTCGAAAGACGATCTCCGATGAGAACGAGTTCATTTTTGTGAAGTTTGAGTCTTTTGAGAGCTTCATTAATCATGGACGGATGAGGTTTTCCCAATACGACCTCAGGACGTGTTCGAGTGGCGGAGGCGATCAGCGCAGCGATCGCGCCACAATCGGGCTCAAGTCCTTCGTTTGTAGGGCAGTAAACGTCGGGATGGGTGACAATCCAAGGGATTCCTCTCTCAATGAATCGGCAAGCGTCGAGAAGTTTTTGATAGGTGAGCGTCTTGTCAAAGCCAACCACGACGGCAGACGGATCTGATTTCGTATGCACAATTTTTTCTTTTTGGAGCATTTGTCTCATTGATTTTGTTCCAAGCAAAAAGACTCTTCTGCGTTTTGTTGTGAGGAGATATCGAATCAACGAATGGGTCGACATCAAAATTTGCTCGCGAAAACATGAAAAACCCATCGCATTTAATTTCTTTACATAGTCATCCACGGATCGAGACGAATTGTTCGTAAAAAAAATAATTTTTTTACGATGGTTTCTCAGCTTTCCAATCAGCTGGATAGCTCCGGGAAGCGGCTTTTTTCCGAGGTAAAGAGTCCCGTCTAAATCAAAGAGAAAACCTTTTTTTTTTAAAAATAATGTTTGAAGTTTTGAGAGATTTGCATGTTTAGGCACATTGAAAATGCCTCATATTCTGACGTGGCTGTCAAGATAGGGCGCATAAATATGCTTGAGGAGCATGCGCAAAAAACAGAAATCGAAGGGTCGCACTTCGAAAGTCCTTCTCAAACAATCGCAACAATTGGTACACTCATTAGTAAGAGTATTCATAGAACTGCTCCTGCAGTATGCGTGTTTGAAGTATCATTTTTTGAACCGATACTTAAAACGATTAGGGCGCGGTCACTGGATATGGTGAGCTAGCTCTCCGGAGATAGCCTAAAGTGATCTATACTGTGCCCACCTAGCGAATGCTGGGTTCAAAAATCAGCTTCTAACGATACAGGTGGGGGCAGCTTTATGAATACTTTTTCGAAGTCCGAGTTGCGCCATCGATGCCTTGAAAGTCGGCAATACCACGATTCGCGATCAAGCTCGTTTTACGGACAACAACTCGTCAAGTTTTTCAAACAATGGCCAGCGCCTCGATCGATTTTGCTCTATTCGTCGATTCATGGGGAAATTTCAACAGATCCTCTTTTTGAATTTTTCTCACATCGAGCAGCGGTTTATTTTCCGAGAGTTGTGGGTAAAGATATCGAATTTCGTCGTGTCGAAACACTTGCTGAATTAATTCCTGCAAAGCTCTGCCCGGAGCCAGCGGCCGATAGCGAATTGTGGGATGCTCGTCAGGGCGATACGATGGCTGTCATTCCTGCGGTCGCGTTTTCGACCGATGGACAGCGAATTGGATACGGTGGTGGTTTCTATGATCGATTTCTGTCTCGGCATCCCCAGATCTTGCGCGTAGGTATTGCCTATTCTGAACAGATCAAATCCGCCTGGGCCGCCGAAGCTCATGATATCGCGATGGATTTCATCGTGAGCCCGGGAGCGCTTTGGGGCTCGAAACATCGCATATGTCGGTAGCAAGTTCCCAAGAACCCGTGTAATGATTTTGGCTTCCATGGCAATTATACACGTTGGAATTTTAGGTGATATCGTCGGCAGCAGTGGGCGCAAGGCTGTTGCAAACTGGCTTCCCCAGATGAGGAAAGAATACGATCTTGAATTGGTGATTGCCAATGGTGAGAACGCTGCGCATGGATTTGGATTAACTCCAGTCATCGCAACTGAGCTATTTGCGATGGGAGTGGATGTTTTGACCGGCGGAAATCATTCTTGGGATAAGAAAGACATCGTCAAAGCGTTTGATCAGTATCCAGGGCGCATTATTCGGCCGGCCAACTATCCTGTTGGCAATCCGGGTCAGGGTTCTTCTGTTGTGGCGGGTAAATCTGGGCATAAGATCGGTGTGATCAATGTGATGGGACGCATTTTTATGGATCCTCTCAACTGCCCGTTTGAAGCTTTTGAGCGGGAATTTGAAAAAATTCGTCAACAGGCGACTATTGTTTTTCTGGATATTCATGCGGAAGCCTCGAGCGAAAAACAAGCCATGGGCTACTATGTTGATGGTCGGGTGGCTGGTGTCGTTGGCACTCATACCCATGTTCAAACGGCCGACAACCGAGTTCTTCCTCGAGGCACCGGCTATTTGACGGATCTCGGGATGAATGGACCCTGGGATTCTGTGATTGGAATGCAGAAGGAAATTATTATCGATCGATTTACAAAGAAGCTTCCTATTCGAATGGAAGTTGCTGATGGGCCAGGAGTTTTTCAAGGCGCCATTTTTTCAGTCGATACCCATTCAGGTCTTTGCAAATCTGTGGAAAGAATTCAAAAATATCCCACATATGTTTAATCTACTCTTATGTCTGAACATCTGACCGTCGAACAAGAACTTGAAATTTTAAAGCGTGGGACTAGTGAGATCATCTCCGAGAAGGAGTTGATGGCTAAACTTATAAAGAGCCGCAAAGAAAAACGGCCTTTGCGTGTGAAAATGGGTTTCGATCCCACGGCTCCTGATTTGCATCTTGGGCATTCCGTGGGTTTGAGAAAGCTTCGCGATTTTCAGAACCTGGGCCATGAAGTTTTTTTTCTGATCGGTGATTTCACTGGGCGAATTGGCGATCCCACCGGGAAAAATAAAACAAGACCGCCGTTGACCGAAGAGCAGGTGGCTCTGAATGCCAAGACCTATACTGATCAAGTGTTCAAGATTTTGGATCCGCAGAAGACAAAAATTGTTTTCAACTCGGAGTGGTGTTCGAAACTTTCAAGCGTTGAAATGGTTAAGCTTGCGTCCCAAATGAATGTGGCGCGCATGCTTGAGCGCGAAGACTTTAAGGCGCGATATCAATCGGGGCAGAGCATTTCAATTCACGAATTTCTTTATCCGCTCCTGCAAGGTTACGATTCAGTGGCGATGAAGGCGGATATTGAATTGGGCGGGCAAGACCAGAGATTTAATTTGCTCGTTGGCCGAGACTTGCAGAAGGATGCTGGCCAAGAGTCGCAGGTCCTAATTCTCTTACCACTCATCGAAGGTACAGATGGTGTTGATAAGATGAGCAAGAGTTTGGGCAATTCAATTGGAATTAAAGATGAGCCTAAGGAGATGTTCGGCAAACTTATGAGCATACCAGATGCATTGATGTCTAAATATTTTGAGCATCTGACTCGTCTCGAGTCTGCGGAGATTTCAGCTTTGCTAGCCGGACATCCTCGTGCGGCGAAAATAAAGTTGGCGAAAGAAATCGTCTGCGACTTTCACAGTCCAGAAATCGCCGAGCAAGAAGAGATGCGATTTGTGAAGCAGTTTTCTGAAAAGCAGATTCCTGATGATCGACAGATCGTCAATCTCAGTCGGTGGTCAGACCTTCCTTCGATGCCAAAGTTGATTTCTGAAATCGATGGAGTGTCGGCAGCTGAAGCGAAGCGTTTGTTGGCTTCAGGTAGCTGCTCTGTTGGTGATGTTTCTAAGCCGGGAGATTTGACGAAAATTTCGTTAGACTTTGATTCTAAGACTTTGCGTGTGGGGATGGTTTTGAAAATCGGCAAGCGTCGTTTTTACGAAGTGGCAAATTGAGTAGACTTTGTTAGTCTTGGTCGTATGAATTTTTTCTTCTTTCTTGCTTTTCTTGGCGTAAGCCAGGCTTCGGATATTCAGTCATCTCATTCAAAATTTCATCTGCTTGGGGGTTTGTCGGGTGGCTACAGTGGCGTTCAGACTGATATTGCTACGGAGTTGGATAAAAATGGTTTTCATTTTGATGCTGAGTTGCTCGGCTCATATCGATTTGACTTTCCTTTCGTTTTGGATGCGGGCTTCGGGTGGATTTTTAATCGGATGACTGGGTCAGGGGGAGTTGTAGTCGAAGATACTGTGAAGACCTATGGACCCTTCATCGATCTGTCTGGGCGTTATGTATGGTCCGAGCACTGGCAAGCGGGAATTGTTTCGAAACATGCATTTGGCACGGATTTTAATTTTGGGGGATCAACTTCGAGATCGGACTATGCTCTTTTACTTGGGCCACAAATTGTTTATGAAAACGATTTTTCTCGTTGGCTTATTCGAATTTCTTTGCAGGGTCTCACAGACGTAAACATCGCTCATCGGCAAGCATATATGGCGCTCGTGGGCGTGCAGATTGGTCTGCCCATGAGCGTAGGCGAGCAGTTGATTGGGCACGCCGACCCTAGACAGGAAGTGACTGACATTGCGGAACTACAGGATTTGAATTTTGAAGTCGGTAGCGCGAACTTAGTTTCGACGGATATTAAGCTCTTGAAGCGTCTTGCGGGTGTTCTGAAAAAATATTCTAACGATTGGCAGAAGATTTTCATTGGTGGGCATACAGATTCGCGCGGTAGTGATCGATTCAACTTGCGATTGTCGGAGAGTCGAGCTCGATCTGTTCGAAATGTTTTTGCAAGTGCCGGGATATCTTCAAAGGTAATGGAGATTCAGGGTTTTGGTTATCACTATCCTCGGGTTGAGGGGCGAGGTGAAGAGGTTTGGAAACAAAACCGTC
The DNA here is from genome assembly GCA_964626465.1 of uncultured Bacteriovoracaceae bacterium. GTDB lineage: Bacteria > Bdellovibrionota > UBA2394 > UBA2394 > UBA2394 > CAZRCG01. The sequence continues at coordinate 188,649 of CAZVFP010000003.1, forward strand.
GTGTAGAGATCAAGCTTCTGGGGCCCGTAAAAACAGAGATTGTTCGAAAAATTCAGAAAGAAATTGCAGAGTAATCATTTGCCTGAAAATTTTGCGTAGAATTATGGCTCATATTACGCAGAGCGTCATTTTGGCGTAGAATATAGGTGTATGAGTATATTAGGCGTAAATGGAGTAACAACCCCCACAATAGATGTGGACTCGCGTGCGTCTCAGAAGCCGGAAGCTTCGAAAATTAATGATAGTGTGACTCGAGCTCCGGATTCTATCGACCAGCAGACTGCAGCTCGGGCGGCGGCGGGTGACAAGCAGGTTTCAGACGTCACTCAGCCTTTGAAGGATAGTAAGTCTGATACTGAAAAAAATAACCGACCGAGAGTTTCAGATCAGTTGGGTCATGCGCTGACCCAACAAGCAGTGAATGGTAAGACGACGGCTGAATTCTAGTAGTCTCATTCTATCGATGGGCTTGCATGTCTTTGAGTAAGGTCTTTCCGACCAGCTCGTAGTCCTGACTGTTTTTGAAACGGTTCTTGGGATGTTTCAAGGTGTATTTGTTTTTCGCAAGAAGTTTGGATTCACGGGCTGTATCGATTCGGTCTGGTCCGAGATAGGGCATCACTGGATGAAGTAGTGGTTGATGAGGCGTGGCGATCGAAATATCTGGCATCAGAGATCTTACGCTGCGGCCTGAAGGAAGATAATACCAAAGTGTTGTTAGTTTAAGTCCTCCGCGATAGCTGGTGCCAACAGCGCTTTGAGCTTCGTAGATATTTTGGACGCAGCCTTTGCCATAGGTTTTTTGTCCAACCACAATGGCCCTTCCATAATCTTGCAAAGCTCCCGCAACAATTTCGGCGGCACTTGCGGTTTCAGAATTCACTAATATTACCATCGGAACCTGTGTTGATGTGCCGTCTCGGAGTGCCCAGACTTGATCTTCAAAATCTCGACCTCGTAGATAAACGACAACTCCTTGACTCACAAAAAGATCGACCAAGTCTCTCGCCGCCTGCAAAAGCCCTCCCGGATTATTTCGAAGATCTAAGATAATGCCTTTCGTCTGCTTCAAGTTCTCTCGAAGAGCGGCTTCAACCTCCTGTGCTGTTTGTCTGAAAAATCTGTGTACTCGAATGGTAAGAAATTGATTATCGGACCATGCGGTCGTGATAGATTTCTGATGAATTTGATTTCGCACGAGGCTGATTTCATGTTGCTCTGTCGCTCGAATGAACGAAAAGGTAACACTGCTTCCTTTCGGACCACGAATTCTCTGTCGAACTTCGTTTTCGCTGAGTCCGCTGACTTCATGGCCATCGATTTTTTCAATGAGATCATTTATTTTTAATTTTTCACTAGCGGGGCCATTTTCTACAATCTCAGTCACTCTTAAATATTTGTCATGAGGTTCTGTGCCAATCCCCACTCCGATAAACTCACCTTCAAGTGATGCAGTCTTTACATCGAGTTCTTCAGATGTGAAAAAATCTGAATAAGGATCCAGATTTCGCATATAAGATTTCAAGAATGCCGCTCGATACAATGTGCTTTTGAGAGAATGGCATATTTGATTGAGATCGCCGAGGGGCAGATTAAGTTCTGCATTTTTTTGAATCACAGATGAAAACTTTGCCGCCATCATCGGGTATCCCATCACGCGGAGCGTGTCAGGCATTTTAACGTAGGCATCTGTCAGTAATTTGTTTTTCTCAGTTTCGTTGATCAATTGGAATCTGAGGTGCCGATTTCCTACAAAAGCGAACATTGATTTGAATTCTGTACATCCAAGATTTTGAGAGGCGGAAAGATTTTCGGTGTTTTGAGCCGCAAAAGGGCTATGGACGATAAGCATGATCGCCAGTGCGTAAGCAGCGATTTTGAAGGCTGATTTTGCCGTTTCGTTCATATCTCTTTAAAGAGCAAGCTCTGTGCCAGTTAGGGGCTGATCTTTGTGCTGTTATTTCAGGTACTTAGGTCAGCGGTGGGGTTCTAGAGCTGCGATTTAAAGAGCTAAAATCGCGGCGTGGATGTCCCAGATCCTAGGTGCTGAATATTTTTGACCCACTCTTCTTTTTGCTAGTGAAAGATCTCAGGGGCTTCTAAAATTTTCTTTAGGGGGAAATGAGGATGGGGGGATTGGTTGGCCGATGGAGCGTGCCGTGTATTCTATTTGCGGCTTTTTGTCAGAACGTTGTTGCATATGAGATTTCCGATTCTCTTGTGAGAAATTTATCGTGTGATGGTCTTACAGTGGATTCTGTTTTTGACAGTATTCGTTCAGACGCCTTTTCATCTGAACGACAAATTCAGTTAGTCAATCGTTCAGTGCGGAATGGAAAGGGCGTTTGTAATGGATTGGCGACAGTACAGAGACTCTTCTTTTACTTGCTACGTTTCGAAGAGAGGTCGTTTACTAGTGAGGAGATTGCTTCCATTTTGCCAGTGCTCAGGGGCCATAAGAATCGTACGCCTCTTAATTCTCGCGACCACTTTGCGTATCAAATTGTTGATCGCCGAGTGTTTTCTGCTCCGATGAAAAGTTCCATTGAGGAATCGCTAACAGATTTAGTTGATCAGCTGGATGCAAATGAGGCGTTGAGCCATATTGTGGATGGTCTTCAGTTCAGGAAGAATTTTTTTCCTTATTCGGTTCCTTCTTTCGTTTCTCTTGTTTTTTATTCTCGGGAGAGAAATAGAAATTTAATCAGAAAGATAGTTGATGACTTAAAGAGAAATCGCATTCACAAGCTTGGGTTGTTTAGGGGAAAAGATGGACATGCTGTGTTGCCGACGAAAGTGATCTTCGATTCGCCATCAAAAGTGATTCTTGGAGTTTACGATCCGAACTATCCTTGGTTCTCTGTGGATCTCGTTTGGACGCCGGATTCCTTGCACTACGATGGAATTGGTACCTTTAACCAATCTGAGAATTTAACGGCTAGTATATCCGACGATCTCGAGTTGCACGCCATCGAGAAAATTCTTCTTCGGTACTATCAACAACAATGTCGAGCTACGGCTGCATTTTGACAGTAGCAAATTTGCTGGCCGCTAGCCGGAGCGCTCTTTCTCGGTTGACGAAGCCTGGCCATTTCACTTTGCCGACTAGATCAGACGGTGCGGTCTGATCTATGCTCTCACGAATAATATCGATGATCTCTGTTGGTTTTAAGTCTGGATGAATCGTTAATATTTCTGCAGCGAGATGAGATATTTTCGGTGCGCTAAAAGATGTGCCAGTGTGCAAAGATATCTTTTCATTCACATCTACTGCAGGAATATAAGTTCCAAGTTCTGCTAAATGAACGAATTCGTCGCTAAAATTACTCCGAGGATTCAGACCTGTGCCCACAGCGTTTGCCACGACAAGAAGATTTGGAAATGGATGAGCCGCGGGATAGTTTGGATGCTGTTTGATATTCCGGCCCTCATTTCCAGCGCAGTTGACGAAAAGAATCTCTGGATGGTCTTCAATCGCATCCAGTAAGCCGCTATCCAAATTTTTGCGATTAGATGAAATATTAATAATTCGTGCACCGCGTAAAGCTGCGTATTCAACTGTTGCGTAGGAGTCCATACCTCCACGAATGATTCTCACGGGAATTATTTTGATCAGTGGATTGCCGAAAGCCACAAGATGGGCAACTGAAGTTCCGTGAGAAAAAATCACGGCTGGGGTTTCTTCTGGTAGATATCGTGTCGCAACGTCGTTTGGATTTTCATCATGGTCGGCAAAGTCTCTACCTGAATGCAGATCCAAAGGAGGGGACTCTTCAATTATTTTTAAGTAGTGCTTCAATGCTTCAGCTCGGCGCTTTAAGCCACTTTGAGATGAGTCTGAATGATTCCTTATGGCCCGCAGAATCTTGGATAGGCGCTCATGAATTTTTTGCTGTTCATATTTTCTGAAATTTTTCAAGAGATCGCCTTGCAAGAAATCAATCGATGAATTGATCTGAGGAGTATTGACTCTTACCCCTGAGTCTATCACGGCAACTTTGACCAGATTTGTTCCGCCAAGTTCTAACAGGATCGGATCAATTGACGGCGTTGAAGAGAGCTCGTGCGGCTCGTATTTTACCGGACTTTCGTTGAGATCCACATCATGAGAGTTTGCTGGATCAGTCGAAAAAAAACGGTAACGAGCGGGATTGTTATTTTTCATCGTAATGACTCCGATTGAAACAAGTCGGAAATTGCGATCGACAGTAGTTAAACTTATTTCGTTTGAAGTTCGGATATCTCCCACCTGAATCTGTGAATAGTATTTTGAAGTAAAAAAATAAATTCGGTTAGTCTGTGAGCTGATGGTCTGAATTTTTTCAAGGGGACCTTGCTTTCGCTCCTGATTCTTAACAAAAGCTTCTGAAATCTTCTGAAAGCCTTTATCAGTCGGAAGTGGGATATGGTCGCTGTGCGCTAAAGCAGACCGAATATCGATTTCAAGCGTCCGCTGTATTTCGGTCGATTTCAATTCAGAAATGAGGCCGTAAGAAAAAACGATCGTTAAAAACATTTCGTGCTGTTCTATTTAAAAAAATAATTAAAGACTAGCGCGATGTGATAGCGCATTGCATTGTATAAGTATTTGATTTGACTCAATTTTTAGACAATCTAGTTTAGGTGTGAGCGAGAGTACTTATAAACATGGGCTCGGCATTATCGAGAAGATTTTCTATATCAAACCGATTTCTTTCTCTGAAGCATGAGAATTCTATCTCAACAATTTGCTTTCATGACACAGCGTAATGTTGCAACGCTTTCGAAGTCTATTGCGCGCACACTAGAGCGGCTGTCGTCAGGAAAACGAATCAATGCAGCAAGCGATGGTGCTGCCGAGATGGCTCGTGGCGTGGGACTTGAATCAACGCGAAGATCGCTGACAGCTGCGTTGCGAAATCTGAATGATGCGCGGGCTATGTTTGAGATCACTGACGGCGTGCTCGCGGTTCAGAACGATATTATTCAACGAATGCGAGAAATTTCGCTTCAGTCGGCAAGCGGAACTCTCTCGTCATCGGATCGAGCCTATTTGGATCAAGAGTTTCAACAATTGAAGGCCGAGTATACCAGGTTATTGTCCGCTGATACGTATAACGGTCAAAATCTTTTCGATGGGTCTGTCCGGTCGATTCAAGTGGGAGTGAATAAAGGTGAGAGGATGTCTTTTTCATTGACGTCTCCAGAAACTCTCAGTTCCACAAGTGTAACGACGACTTCGTTTGACGGAGTATATTCTGCGCGAGCAACTATGGGTCTGGGATCAATCAATTGGGAGTTAGAAGTTGGAGATTTCGACAACGATGGCAATGAGGATATTATTGCAACGAATCAGGCGAACAACTGGTTGCAGGTTCATCTCTCGAACGGAGATGGAACCTTTAATTCTCTGGCAACATTTTCTTTGGGAAGTGGTAGAGGCGTTGCAGTTGGTCATCTGAACAATGACACAAATTTGGATATCGTGATTGCTTCGAACTCTGCATCAGGTGTTCGAGTTAAAATGGGCGTTGGGGATGGAACATTTGGAGCTCAAATTCTTTTGAATACAGGGATGAATATCGCACATGTCGGAGTTGATGATCTCAATAATGACGGATTCGATGATGTCGCTTATATCCCCGCCAGTGGACTCGGCGACTTTGTGGGAGTGATCTTAAGCAACGGAAATGGCACGTTCAAATCAGCTGTGACATTCGCTACAAATACGGGCCCTCGCAAGCTTGATTTTGGCGACTTCAATGAAGATGGGAATATGGATGTCATTGTTGGTCATAATAACGCGGCTTCTCAGAATCTAAAAATATTCTATGGAGATGGAGCTGGCTCATTCTCCTCCAGTGCTAATCTCGCACTTGATTCTCCTACAGATTGTTTCCAAGTCGCCGATCTGGACAACAGTGGAACCGATGATATCGTGCGAATCGATAATGTAAATAATGAGATTGAATTTAGATTAGGAAATGGAGATGGAACTTTCCAGAGTGCCACCACGATTGCAGTGACGACCCCAGAAGATCTGACACTGCAGGATATCGATGGTGACGGGAATGTCGATTTGACCTATTCCGCGGGCTTAACGTCAAACGCTCGAGTCTACCTGATGCGTGGTTATGGGGACGGTACCTTCGCTTCGGCCTATTCTGGTGTAGATCTCGGCCCATCGCCAGGCGCGGTTTATAATTCATTCTACGGAAAAATTCGAGCGGCCGATTTCAATAGTGATGGAATACTAGATCTGGCCGCAACGAACCAATCGCCGAACTATATCAGCTATGTGCTCTCGGAAATTGAGACGACGACAACTGGTCAAGATCTCAATATTCTGACGCAAAGCTCAGCTGAGGATATGCTCGAAACTCTCGACTCAGTCATGGTCAGTATTGCATTGGCTCGGGCTGAGATCGGAGCCTACACGAGCAGGCTTGAAACGATTCAATCCGTCAATACACAGATGAGGGATGCGACTTCTGAGGCTTTGTCACGAATGGTTGATGCAGACTATGCGGAAGAAATGGCTGATCTTGTCCGCGAACAAATACTTCGTGAATCCGGACTCATTGTGATGAATCAAATGCAGCTGAACCTGCGTCTCATTCTTAAGCTATTGCCGAGCGACTAAAGCACTTCAGCCGTATGCAAACCGATCAGTAGCTGCAACCAGTGCTCGAGCTATTCCCTCTTCATACGCAGCATGCCCAGCATCAGGAATCACAAACATGTCGGCTTCCGGCCAAGCCTTGTGAAGATTCCACGCCGCGAACATCGGGCAGACTGTATCGTAGCGACCTTGCACAATCACTGACGGAATATTTCTAATCTTCGAGATATTTTCAATCAGGTGATTATTCGATTTGAAAAATCCATTATTGATAAAATAATGGCATTCAATTCGTGCAATTTTTTCAGCAAATGAAAGATCCTCGGCGGCTACAATTGCTGAATTACTCGGAATAAGAAACAAGAGGGCCTGTTCCCAAAGAGTCCACGCTTTAGCAGCAATGGCGCGAGTTTGAGTGTCGGGCGAAGTGAGTCTCTTGTAATAAGCCGCAATCATATCGCCGCGCTCATTTTCGGGAATAACAGATTCGAAATCGTCCCAGCGATCTGGAAAAATATAATTTGCACCCTTACCACAATAAAACCAGTCGAGTTCTTCCCGAGTGATCAGAAAAATTCCTCTCAATACAATTTCAGAAACTCGATTCGGATGAGTCTGAGAGTAGGCCAGTGCGAGCGTGCTACCCCAAGATCCTCCATAGACCTGCCATTTTTCGATCTTTAGATATTCGCGAATTTTTTCAATATCATCGATGAGATGCCAAGTCGTATTGTCTTCAAGTGACGCCGCAGGAAGGCTCTTTCCTGAGCCGCGCTGATCAAATAAAACGATGCGATATTTTTTGGGGTCATGAAAGCGGCGGTGCTGAGGACTCAATCCTGCGCCCGGTCCGCCGTGTAGGTATACAACGGGTTTGCCGTTCGGATTCCCGACCTCCTCGTAGTAGAGATTATGGACGGAAGAAACTTGGATGAATCCACTATGGTAGGGTTCAATCTCTGGATAGAGCCAATCAGCTGACGTTTTAAGCATGTCAGAATGATTAGCGCGTCTTTTTGAAGAGTCAACGATCGAGTGACTTCCCAAAAAACAATTTATCGGAGTTTTACTCCCTGAATAAAAATGGCTTTAATTGTAGATGTGAAGCGAATCTGCGTTTTGATGGTTTTGGTCTTTTTTTGTCATACATTATTGAAGGTTTTGGGAGACAGTGAAAAAAAAGTGCTTTGGGTTCCTTTTCAGGGAACAGTGGAACTAGGTTTGGCTCCCTATATCCTGCGATCTTTGAAATTTGCCGAAGAAAATCGCTTCGACGCTGTTGTGCTTGATATTGATACTTTCGGTGGCCGTGTGGATGCGGCTGTGATTATTCGTGATGCTCTTCTTGTGTCGCCATTGACGACCGTAGCTTGGGTGAATAAACGAGCGATCTCCGCTGGGGCACTTGTCTCTTTGTCCTGTAAAAAAATATTTTTTACATCGGCTTCAACGATGGGTGCCGCAACGCCAATCCAGGTTTCAGCTGGAGGTGAAGCCCAATCGGTGAGTGACAAGGTGACAAGTTATTTTCGTGCTGAAATGGGCGCCACTGCAGAAAAAAATGGAAGAGACCGGCGAATTGCAGAAAGTATGGTGAAGGCCCCAGGTGATATTAAAGACCTCATCAAGAAGGATGATGTTCTGACACTCACTGATAAGTCGGCCTTAGATACAAAAATTTCTGATGGAACAATTGATTCTCAGTTAGAGCTCATTAAAGCTTTGGGACTTCAAGGCGCAGTGATCTCGCAGTTTGAAATTAATTGGGCAGAGCAATTTGTTCGATTTTTAACAGATCCAACGATATCGAGCTTTTTGATGTCGGGAGGCGTTCTTGGATTGCTCTTAGAAATGAAGACCCCCGGATTTGGCTTCGCAGGAATTTTGTCGATTTTGTGTTTTGCTCTTTTCTTCTTTGGAAAATTTTTAGTTCACTTAGCGGGTTGGGAAGAAGTTCTTCTGCTTCTCGCAGGAGCGGCGCTGGTTGCCGTTGAAGTGTTTTTGCTTCCGGGTAAGATTATCCCGCTCGTGAGCGGATTGATTTTAATGGTGGTTGCCTTGGCTTTGGCGGGCGTTCCAAAACAGATTCCCTTCGATATGGATTTTCCAGATTTGCATTCTCATATGAACAGCGTTGGCCTTGCCTTCGTTGTGATGATGGTAGGTCTAGTTTTGATTTACTATTGGATTTCTCGCCACCCGATTCATTCGCCTTTGGTTATGGATGGAACCTCGGCCGCTGTAAGATCCCATATTGATCCCGGACAGCCGCCATTGCCAGGGGCCACTGGTGTTGCCGTGAGTGATTTGAGGCCTTCGGGGCGAGTGGAGCTAGATGGCTTGGTTTTTGAGGCGATTACAGAGCATGGGCAGTATATCCAAGCCTCTGAAAAAATTGAGGTTGTCGAAGTATCAGGTTTTCAGGTTGTCGTCAGGCAGCGAACTGCATAATGCATATATTATTTGGTGTTTTTTGTGCTTAAGTTAAGAAGCTTAAGTAAGAATTTAAAAGGAGAGAGTTTATGGAATTTTGGTTAGTTATCCCGGTTGCAATTATAGGGTTATTTCTTCTCTTGTGGATTGTTCCGGTTGGTCTCTTTGTGCAGGCGTTGCTGTCGGGTGCGCATGTTGGATTGTTTGCACTTGTAGGGATGCGTTTTAGAAAGGTGAATCCAGAGATCATTGTCAAAGCACGTATCAATGCGGTGAAGGCAGGCCTTCCGCTTTCGACCGATCAACTTGAATCTCATTTTCTTACTGGAGGAAATGTCGCGAAGGTTGTGAATGCGTTAATTTCTGCCGATAAGGCAGGAATTAAATTGGAATTCGCTCAGGCCTGTGCGATCGATCTCGCCGGTCGGGATGTTCTAGAAGCCATTAGAATGACGGTTAATCCTAAAGTGATCACCTGCCCCTTAGTCGCGGCAGTTGCAAAAGATGGAATTCAGCTGAAGGCTGTTGCTCGGGTGACAGTGAGAGCTGATGTTAATAAATTGGTTGGGGGAGCTGGTGAAGAAACAATCGTGGCCCGTGTTGGTGAAGGCGTCGTGTCGACGATTGGTTCATCAGTTTCTCACAAAGACGTGCTCGAAAATCCTGACCGAATCTCCAAAACGGTTTTGCAAAAAGGTTTGGATGTGGGAACTGCGTTTCAGATTCTTTCGATCGATATCGCCGATGTTGACGTTGGTGAAAATATCGGAGCTAAGTTGCAAACCGATCAGGCCATAGCCGATAAGAATATCGCTCAGGCGCGAGCTGAGTCTCGTCGCGCGATGGCCGTTGCGTTAGAGCAAGAAATGGTGGCGCGAGCTCAAGAAATGCGGGCGAAAGTGATTGAAAGCGAGGCATTAGTGCCCACGGCAATTGCAGAAGCTTTCAAATCTGGACGCATGGGGGTCCTGGACTACTATCAAATGAAAAATATAATGGCAGATACTGAAATGAGATCCGGAATTGCTGCCACCACTAAGTCATCAGATAAAGCTGAAGACTAATGTTGCAATCTCCCGGACATTTCTATTTTTCCGCTGAAGTTTCTGCCGTAGGAATTGTTGCGGTTGTATTGTGGATTGTTTTTTCGATTATCGAGACAGTGAAGAAAAGGAATAAGCCAGCAGATAAGGATCCAGAGATTGATCGGAACGATCTTGTTAAACAGCCCACTTATATTTCTGGCTCGTCATCTGACTTTATTCCTGGGGTTGAGGAAGCTGGGATGGCAGATGAGGAAGTCTCTGGCGAGGCCACGGGTCTTAATGCATTTGAAACAATGAAGGCAAAGTTCGCTCAGAGCCCGAGGCCAAAGAGGCGCCGTCAGCTAAAACTTTTGAAAACGGCCAAGATGACGGATCTTCAGAAGGCCGTCATCTTTTCGGAGGTTCTGGAAAAGCCTGTGAGCCTCAGGCGCAATCGTCCATAAATCTGTTCCCTCTATTCAAAGAGAGATGATGCAGAAATAACTCGAATATCCTCTTTCTTTAGATTGAGACTATAAGCGCTGATTGCTTTATCTTCATCCAAGACATCCGCGGGCTTTTCAACCCCAGGTCCGTATTGAATGCCGCAGCTTTGTGAAAGAATTTGTTTGATATATCGGTCTGGATCAGGAGTGACGACCACCATTTTTAATTGCTCTGGTTGGATATATTTATTTAGCAGCCCATTTACGGATTCGAGTTTTGTTTGAGAAATTTTTTCTCGGGCGAGTTTTAAAAAATCTCCCTGTATTCCATAAAAGAGTGAATCGATGGCATAGCCGAGCTGACTTTCGAGTGACGATCCGAGAATAGGAAGCTGCCCTACGAGGTGGCTTCGCGTATTTTCAAATTCAGAAACGGTGAGCCCAATATTCGCGAGGCTATCAACTTCCCGTTTAACTTGCCGGAGAATGAAACATCCATTTTCCAAAATCGTGGGGCGTGCCCAAACAGTGAATGCCTGCTGCGTTCTGGAGGCCTGAGTGGGTGGACTCATCATGTGACCGCCGTGCGGGAAGTCTTCTACATAGGAATAAGTGCCATAGTTCAGTCCTCGAATTTCTCGGACCTTAATCATTAGTCGCCCCACAAAAGACCGGTGTTTACCAAAAGCCGTGCTTGCGAGATAGAGTTCTGGAAAATCTCCGTGCGATCGATTGATGGGTAAAATCTGCCCCAGATGCACGCCGGTTGCGGTGAAATCTCCTTTCACGATGAGCAGTTTTGCTTTGTCGGCGTTTGCTGAAGTGGGCAAGCTGGCTTGGTCACTGTCTCCGACTGGGAGATCTCGGAAAAGATTTGCCACCGATTCTTCAAGCTTTGGATTGATCGATCCTGCGATGCCAATGGTGAGCCGCCGTTTTGTAAAGGTCGACTTATAGAATGCTTTCACCGCATCGAGAGAGATATTGTTCAACGATTTGATCCGGCCCTCAATAGCGTGGCTGTATGGGTGGTTCTCTCCATATAAGAATGCATTGAGCGCCGTCTTGCCCAATTCCTCTTCATCATCGTGAGGAGCTTGTTTTCGCAGATAGTCTTCAGTTTCCTTTTTAAGCCGGGCAAATTCATTCGAGTCAAACGCAGGCGAGGTTACTAGCTGCGCTAAGAGGCTGGCGACATAATGGCTGTCATCCGCTGTTGACGTGACGTAAAAGGCAATCTGTTCTCTGTCTATGGATATTCCAATGTCTGCAGCATAAGGAAACAAAGCGTCTTCGAGCTCCGATCTCTTGCGAGCTGGCAGATCGCCCTTTTGCAGGACGCCACCTTCTCTGATCAATCGAGTCGTCAAAAACGCAATGCCTTCTGAACCGATGGGATCATCGGCTGACCCCACTTTGAATGTGATATTGAATGTTGTGATGGGGAGCTCCTTATTCTTTTGAAGAACGAGGGCAGGAGCATCCTGACCGGCGATGAGGTCCATCGACGAAATAGGCAAAATGAGATTCGCCACAATCGCTATACGCGGAAATAAAGAGCCTAAATTTTTCATTATTTCTTTCCTCTCAAAATCACCGTTGTTTTGCGGGTATTTGTTAAATACTTCACTGCAAATTCGCTCAGGTCATCCGGATTAACTTCTGAATTTCTTTCAAGGACACGATCGAGAACTCCAAGGTCCGATTCTAAGTTCGTAAATCTTGCTATCTGATCTGCTAAAGCCTGAGGCGTTGTAAACCAAGAGGTCAAAGCCTGATTCTTTAATCGATTGATCGCATCGCTGACGCGACGTGATTCTGGCCGGTTTTGAGATAAGTCGCTGATCACTCGATCAATAGATTCGAGGACCTCTTTCTCTTTTGTCATTCCTTCGCTGGTGAGTTGCACCTGAATAGTGAAGAGGCCTTCGTCAATGGATTCTGCTGGAATCGATATGACTTCATCGATCCAGCCTTTTTCAAATTTTAGATCTTTCTGGAAGGCTGAGAATCTAGAAAAATAAAGTTCTGAGATTAAATTAAGAACTGCCCATGACTTTTCTTTAGTTGAAAACGGGGGAATCTTGTATGCAACTGCGATTCGCGTCTGAGTTTCTTGATTGATTGAGAACTCGCCATATTTTGCCTCGGTCTGTGGGGGCTCTTGTGGAATGATTTGCTCTGATAACTCTGGATTCTTCCATCGTCCAAATTTTTCTTGAATGACTCCAAGCGTTTTATCGAAGTCAAGGTCTCCGACCAGAATGACGGAGACATTTGAAGGCCTATAATGCCTCTGAAAAAATGGCCAAACATCTTTATAGCGCTCGGGATATTGCAGAATATCTTGCTTATATCCGAGTGTCGTGTGGCCATAAGGATGAACTTTGTAGGCGAGTTCATGGAGTTTTTCTTCCATCACAGTATCTGGATTTGCAATGTCCTTATTATATTCTCCTAAAACAGCGCCAGCTTCGTCGCGGAGAATTTTTTCTTCAAAGAAGAGATTCTGAAAACGATCCGCTTCGGCTGATAAAATTTGATCAAGAAATTGTGTCGCGACAACTCCGTGGTAGTTCGTCATGTCATAGGACGTCCACGCATTGTTTTCGACTCCAAGTTTGACGTAGAGATCTCCAAATTCTTTGGCTGACATATTTTTTGTTCCCCTGAACATAAGATGCTCAAAGAAATGTGCGAACCCTGATTTGCCAGCATCGATTTCGTTGCGAGATCCGACGTGCACTGGAAGCTCATAGGCCACAACGCCAGGGCTGGGATACTTGACCATAAATAATCGAAGGCCATTGGGGAGTACCAAGCTTTTGTGGGGGAGTTTGAGGATCTCTGCGTTTGCAGAAGTTTTGTAGAGTACGGCTGCAAGTAGAATTGCAGACACAACACATAGGCCGATAAGCGGTTTTCTCATACGTATGTCTCCTTCACGTTAACGGTGGCATGAAACTCTTTGTCTGTTGTTTGGTCAATTTTGGATTTGTAACATCGTGCGCAGGTCGGTAGATAGGATTCTTCCGCTCCAAGTTGAATTTTTGGACCTGCAAGCGTGGGAAGTCCATTGATAAGCTTCATATTAAAAACAGCCTTTTTATTGCAGTAATGGCAGATGCTTTTTACTTCTTCAATTGTGTCTGCTAATTCAAACAATCTTCGAGAACCCTCAAAAAGATGAGTTCTAAAATCAGTGCGAAGTCCGTAGCAGATGACTGGAATTCCTCTGTCGCGGGTGATCGAATGTAGGTGGTCCACGAAATCCGGCGTCAAAAATTGAGACTCATCGACGAGGATGCAGACGACTTGCTGAAGCAGTTCAGGACTAAGCCTAGTCTCTGGTCTAACAAGAATATCGGCGGATTTTTCCAATCCACTTCGAGAACGAACCTTCTCTTTACCAAATCGATCGTCGAGCTCCGGTTTCAGAATGAGTACTTTTTTTTCCTGCTGTTGATAGCTGTGAGCCACGGCTAAGAGGTTGAGCGTTTTTGCGGATCCCATCGTGCCATGTCGAAAATATAGTTTAGCCATTTGTTGAGATCCTGAACGACTGAGGATCATGCTTCAAGTGTTTTTCCCTTCTTTAGGTTATTGTAAATATTTGTTCACAAAAGTTTATCGCCGCAATGTTTAAATCGATTTGTTCCGCCCTTTCATCGGCTGAGCAATCGATGGTAAAATATCACAGAGCTGTGTCAGCTTAGGATTTGAGGATTTTGATTGATGAGACATTTGGTTTCCGTCGACGAAGAGAGAGCATTTGCCATTGAAGAGTTATTCTTTTCTAGGACTGATCACAAGGGGTTGATCCTTGGCGGGAACTCTGTTTTTACGAGGATTAGTGGCTTTGACGCGGCTGAACTTGTGAATGCACCTCATAATATTATTCGGCATCCAGATATGCCCAAGGCTGTATTTAAATTGCTTTGGGATCATTTGCTTTCAGATAAATCCATTGTTGCGTATGTGAAGAACAGAGCAAAGGATGGAAAATTCTATTGGGTATTGGCCTATGCAAGCCCTATAACGGGTGGATTTTTGTCGGTTCGACTGAAGCCATCTTCTGATATCTTCAAGCTGATCGCGCCTCTCTATGAAAAAATGAGAAAAATTGAGATGGAGAAAAATGTTCAGGCGTCGACAGACTTTTTGTTAGCAGAACTTGCGAAACTGGGGTTCAATTCATACCTTGATTTTGCTCGCGAGATACTCTGTGTCGAGATGGAGTCGAGAGACGCCTTGCTTGACAGTAAGGGAAGCCAAGTGAAAGACCTTGGCGCTGAATCACGTGAAGGACATCAAGGAGAAGTTCATCGTTCTGCGGCAAATGCGAAGAGATTGTATCAAAGAGTTAAAAAGATCTCTTCTTTCGTGAAGAGTTTTGCGGAAGAATCTAAAACTGTTATTTCCCAGTGTTCTCGTCTCAATTTCTTGGCTATTAATCTGGCTGCAGAATCTGAGAGAATCGGCGAGGGAGGTAGAACGCTAAACGTTGTCTCATCTCAGTTCAACTCATGGGGGCGCACGGTTCAGGATGCTGCGGTAGGTTTTAAAGGACCCGCGGAGACTCTTCTCGAGGCCGCCAGCCAGATGCGTTTTCAATTGGCTGTTGCAGCGTTTCAGTATGAAGTTTTGGCACAGTTTTTATCCGAAAGAAATTTAGATTCTAAAGATCACTCCAATGCTGAAAATGAGCTCTTGCTTGCGAGCAAGGCTCTTGAATTAGCGAGGGACAGTCGTCGCATATGTGAGGACTTCGAAAAGATTCGTGCTCGCGTGGCCGGGCAATTGAGCCAGCTCTCTAGTTCTGTCTTAGCGCTTGAAATTGTGAGGCTGTCTGGAAAGATCGAGGCATCACAAATTGGAACTGAGGCAAAAGATATCGGGACCCAGATTAATGAAATGAATAACTTTCTGGGAAATCTTAAAGGGCCATTCAAGAAAATGAATGCGGTGAGCCAGTCTTTAGAGACCGATGCCGCAGCAGTTCTGTCAGAGCTGTCGTCTTTGATTTCTTCTACAAATTCCTTCCAGTCCACTCGGTCTGCGTAGTTTCTCAATCGACACAAACTCTCACTGCATTGTTCCAAAAATTAAAGAGATTGTATTTTGTTACTTCGATTTGTTGCATGCGTGCTGTGTCGTCGTTCAAGATAATGCTGGGGAGGAAATTATGAAAAATCATTTATGGATTATCGTGGGCGTATTTGCTCTTGCATTAATCGCTGGGTATGCGTGCTCGGATAGCAGCAGCTCTGTAACCAATTCAACATTAGGTATTCCTGACACCGAGATCACTTGCGGTGGTTCGGCATGCATTCGATGATCATAAGGAGAATAGATTAAATGAGCTTAAAAAAGATTATTACAATATGTTTAGCTGGAGTGCTTGGATTCTCTGTTGGATTTTTCGCGCCAAAGATGAGGACGAAAAAGAATGAGTCTCTCGCTTCGTTCAGCAGCGGAATCAGACATCTGCAATCAGCCATTGTTGAGCCTGTTTACGCATCAACTACGCCAACCGCTTCTACAAGCGTTCGCTCTGGTTTTTTCCTGATCGGCGGCTATCCAAGTCATGCAACCTGGGAGACGATCAACCCAGATCATGCAACGGAAGGTGCACCTCCAGAAACCGGGCTCTTAGGGGTGATGGGATCAATCATCGACGGTATGGCGCAAATCGCCGTTGCGAACGGTGTGACAAGTTGTGATGCGATTCCGAGTACTGGGTCTTATACTGGCACCATCAGTATTCCTCTTTCGACGGCCGTGTCTGCCGAGGGAACTCTCTCATTTGCAACTCCTACTCATTCAATTCCAGCATCTTGGACTTCCGGTGGAACTGCATTTACGAAGCGAATGAAGTTTAGCTCAACAAGTTATACGGTTTCGATTGAATTCATTTGTTCTCGAGCTGCGGGTTGGGCATCGATGAGTATCCCCGGAGATTCGATCTCTGGATCTACGAGAACTCTGAATCTTTATTTGGATACACAATCTGCGGATGCCTATAAATTTGAAATGGCGATGAAAGTGGAACATTCGAGCTGTCCCTCTAGTTCGTGTGATTCGCAATTGTTGAGAGCAGAAACAGGTGCATCAAACCAATTCAGTCTGTGGAGTTCTTCGTACGCTTACAGATCTTCTGTCTATCAGACCGAACGCATCTTGATGAATGGTAATACAACGAGTGGAGCTTTCTCTACATATTATGCGTTTAACAATAGCGCAGGTGCTGACCAGACGGCATTGACGGGCACAGATGATGGTACAACATCAACTTCTGATGTTGATTTTCAGCAAACCACAACATCAGCTTTTGCTGTTACGGGTTGTTATGATGTAGATACTCCGACAACAAATCCAGCGAGTACAAGCGATTGCACGGGATATGCGCTGAGTTCTCCCTCTGCTACGGTATACACTGGAGGCGGATCTCCCGGATTTTCTGTGAACGGGCTGAAGGCTTTATACAGTCTTGTTGAAGCGCCCTGATTGTTAAGATCGATATCGCAACCTCTTGTGAAGGGGTTGCGATTTGCTCCCAACATCCTCGATGAGCGGCTCATACTAGCCCCTTAGTGCCCGTGTGGCGACTTCGCGTTATTTTGTATCTATTAATCTAGGAAGAGCGTAAGGTTGCCACAGGTAATCGAGAAGTTTCTCACTGAGGCGCGCGTTAAGGCCTCTCTCCGAACACTCCGCCCTTGCTTATTTTTTATTCTTAAAAAATTGAAACTCTCGAAACTGCGCTCTAGGAGAACACGATGACACAACTATTAAACAACGAAACAGCACCAAAGAAATCACAGGAAGCTCAAGTCACTACGCCAGCAAATGAGTCTGGAGATCGCGAAACCTTCATTCATGAAATCCGCGAAAAGCTGACGAAGATTCAAACAAAAATGACCTCAATGAAGGCCGATGGTTCAAAATTAGCGGGCGATCTCAAGAAAAAAGCCGATGAAAATCTCGCTAGCCTCGATGGAAAGTACAAAGAATTCCAAATGAAACTCGAGGAACTTAAGAAGTCTACTCAAGAAAATTGGAATGCAGACAAGGAAATCTTTCAAAAGAGCTTTAACGATTTTTCAACAAACTTTAAGGGATTGTTCAGCTAAGTCGAGCAGCCTAAACATCCGGGGGGCGGCTATAGATCGAAAGATCGAAGAGCGCCCTTTGTTCATTTGTTTTGTCCACGACACTCGCTCCTTACTCATTCGCGCATCGAGAATCGATTGCGCAGAAAGATTTTAGATTATGAATACACTCCAAAAAAAAATTGCTTTGACAGCCGTTGCTTTATTCCTAACTTCCGGTTGTGGCTCCGAGAAAAGGCAAGCTTTGCTGAACACTGTCGGTAGCCCTCAACAAAAGCCAGCCACATTTATAGCTCTTCGTGAGGATTTTGCATTAGCGAATCAAGATCAGGTGAATCTCATTGCTCCTTCTGAATACTCATCGGCAAAAAAATATTTCGACGAGGCGCAAGCTCTAAAGCTAAAAAATGAATCCCCTGATAAAATTAACCAGAAGCTCGAGGCTGCACGTAAGAATATTGATGCGGCGATGACTTTTGCTAAAAACAACAGAGCGTCGTTATCGGCTTTGACCGAGGCGCGTGAAATCACGCTGCAATCTGGTGCCGCTGACACTACGAATGAAGAGCTTAGAGAACTCGACAACAAATATGTCGATCTGATTAGTAAACTTCAAAGACGAGATGACCGCAGAGATGCGCTCGATGAAATTCCTGAACTCACTCACAGGTATCAAGCGCTCTCGATAAGACGCGCGACTATATCAACCAAGATCAAAAGCTATCAGCAGGTCCTCGCACTGCGGAGCTGAGCCAAACCGCTTTTGAAGCTTCAAAACGCTTACTCACATTGACTCGTAGGACGAGAAGCCAACAGGGACAATCTCCAGAAGAGATAAGTTTAAGATCTGAGGCTGAACTTAAATCATCTAGAGACTTGGGAACCGAGGAAACGAAGCGACTTCAAACGAATCTTACCGACGTTCAAGCACAGAACTCCAAACTTGAAGCAAAAACCGACCGCTACAATCAACTAGAGCAAGAAGACGTTAAGAGTAAACAATTTGAAAAGATTCAAGGAATATTCGAAGACTCAGAGGCGAAAGTTTATCGTCAAGGCGACCGACTTGTCATGAGCCTCAAGAAAATTAACTTCGCAGTGAATAAAAGCGAAATTCCAAATCCCTCTTTTATACTTTTGAAGAAGGTGCAATCAGCAATTCGCGTTTTTAACGCTCCGACGGTCATTGTCGAAGGCCATACCGATTCCATGGGCAGCTCGACTTTAAATAAAGATCTCTCCGTGCAGCGCGCGGAAGCTGTGAAAGCTTACCTTCTATCGAACAATGTTATCGACCCAGAAAGAATTACGGCCGTCGGGTATGGTTCAGAGCGGCCGTTAGCATCAAACAAACTTAGCTCGGGAAGGGCTATCAATCGCCGAATCGATATCGTCATTAAGGACTATAGGCAAGAGGACCGAGAATAGCTCAACGTGAGGCCCGTAACGACACTTCCAGGGTGTTTATGACGGGTCTATTGGCCGAGGATGTCTATTCTGCGGGATATGCGGGGATCTATTGCAGTTTCTCATTCTGATTTACTGACCTTTTCCAAGAAGAGATAACTCCTCAGCGCAATCAATTTTCTGCTCTACCAATCCGCGAACCCAAGTGTGGTAGAGTGGCCGTGCTTTAAGATAGAGAGACTTCGTCCAGGCGGATTTTTCATGTTTTTTTGACAGTTCTCCAAAAAGAGGAATCACAAATTTCCCACGGCCGATTTTCATCAAAAATGCTTCAAGGGCAGGATAAATCGGCTCGTAACTATTTCTTATAGCCACAATGGCCCAGGCTGAGAAAATTTCTCCATTTTTACTGTTCGTGAACTGAAATCTTTCGTCCAGATCTGAAAGCCGATGGACTCCAGTCTTTTCTTTTAGTTTCGAAAGAAAGTATATCCAATGTCTTGTCGTCCAGTTTTGAGTGTCAAGATTCTTAGCGTCTGAGTCTTCTAACCATTGTTGCAAAGCTTTCTCTGCCCTGTCGAATTCGTCTGATTGAGGAATTGGATGGTCCGCAGGAAGCCCTGGTTCGTAAAACCATGCGTTCAGATTGAACCTGTGTCGATTTTTTTTGAGATCTTCATTTTTTTGAATGAGTTCAGATTCTAAAAAAGCTAAAAAAATTTCAGGATTAATGTTTTTATTTTTGAAGTGCACAAAAAATGTCTGGAGAAATTTTAATAGTCTCTCTCTCCCAACAAGCCTTTCAAGGTGTTGAAAAAATAAAAATGATTTTCCGTAGGCAATTCCATACGGCACGTGATCTGGGTCTCGACCAGCGAAGTCAGAAACCAATCGAGTATCTGGATGAGTCATTCCTAACTCTTCAAGTGATTCTCTCATTTTTTGATAATGAAAAACGCGAAGCATATCTGCGCGAACAGAATCTCCGTCGACGATTTCTTGTCCAAGAACTTCCAAATAGATATTCATCATCTCATGCAAAAAGACGTGCGCAGGATTTGTGAAGGTCACTGAAAGGCCAGCCCATAAGTGAGACGTTTCATGCTGAATCAGATTTGCTAGGCTGCCGTCGCCAGCTAAGATCGTCGGGGTAATAAAGGGCAGCATATTTCCTTCCATCCCTCCAAAGGCAAATGAAGGGGAGAGGATCGCAAGATCAAAACGGGGATAGGGATTTGGCCCTGCTAATGCTTCGGCGGCTGCAAATCTTTTGGGAAGATCCGAAAATTCTTTTGCGGCTTGCGCGAGAATTTCTTTTTCGGCAAACAATCCAAGTGTTGGCGTGAATGGATGATATTCATAAGCACCAACGGTTAAAGCTATATGAACGAGCGGAACGGGATAAGGCATTTCAAAAAAAAATGTATTGGCATCAGTTTTGGCGGTCAGATTATTTACGGCAGTCATCAATGATCTCAATCCATCATTGTTTGGAATCGTCACTTTGGCGGTATAGGTCATTCGAACTTGAGGAGTATCTTGCGCGGGAATATAACTTCGAGAATTAATCGGCCAGCCCAAAGTAAAGAGGCCTGGCCTATCTCTTCCAAAGGTTTGTTCTTTGCTGAGCCAAGTCAGGCCAGTTGCGTCAGGGATTGTTTCATATTCAATGATTACTTTATTCGTGTCTTCGCCCACTTCGATTGCAAGAGCTTGTCCCGTGATGGGATCACATTCTCCTATTAAATGCCAGCTTGCCTCAGCTGATGAAGAATCAAGTTTGATACTTTTGATCACCAACTTGTTACTGTCGAGAATGAGCCTGTGCGAATTGGTGTGGTGCTTGATGGAAAGTATGGCTTTTCCACTTAGAATTCGCTGTTGAAAATCAACAATGATGTCTCAGTCGAGATGCGTAACTGAAATCTCGTCTGGATTCGAATGGGTAAAGGGATCCGCTGGCGCCGCAACCAATTGGACTTGAATGGAAATGAAAACAAGCAAAAAGACAAAATAACTACCTTTTAAATGATTTGACTTCATAGGGTTGAGGTTGGATCTAGCGCACGTTTTATAGAGAATCGTCAACCGACGAGGGGGTGAATTTTTTGATTATCTTTATCCCCCCGCCATTATCCCCCTTGCCACAGTCGGAGTTAAATCAATCTCTCCAGTCCACCGCTTGCACTCCAGAGAGCTGATAGCATTTGAGAATAATGCCAAACGATGCTAAAAATAAAATACCCATCCTACGCCCATTTTAGCAGAAAATAGGTTTTAGCTTTCGAACTGCTTGCGTGGAGTGGAGCTTTGCTAACTCTATGAGAAGATTAGTAGCTTGAACTTCGTCAGTCGAACGAGAACAGGGCAGTATCGAACCCTTTATTGGTGCGAGACAGCAGTCAGAGCTTGTGTATAATTGAAAACTCTATCTCGAAAAGACTTAAATTGTATCTTCTCAGCGCCAACCACGTTTTCACCCTTAATTTCAAATTTGAATCCTTTGTTTCGAAAAACACGACTCGCACCGGTCGCCGCGAGCTGTGTCAAAACAGTCGCGGGAAGCGAAATTAAATAAGTTGGATTATCAATTATTCCTGCGATTAGCACACCAATTGAGCCTCCTTGTATCGCAAAATGAACAGCTCGCATTGTCCATGTGGTCTGCTTCCAGAAGGGCTGAAAGTTAAAATAAAAAGCTCCATCGCCTTTGGTATAATTTCCGTAAATCAATCCGCTTTTAAGCCCCAAAATCTTTGACATGATGGCCGCCTTCGCAGCGGCTATTGCGACTAGTTCTGGGCGTTTTTCGAAATTACCGACGTTAAAGGTGTCGCACTCCATCCAAAAAATGACCGGACTTTCAGTAAAGCGGCCTCTGATGGGCTGTAACACTTGAAGTGTACGAAGATTTATATCATCAATATTTTTTTGATTAATGAAACCTTCTTCCATTGGAATATTGATCCAAAGGAATTCATCACCCACATATATGGATGTCGTATGTACGTTCTGAGCCACAGAAGGTTTTCCTTCTTCTGTGGTAGTCAGTGTGGCTGAGCCTGATCGTCCGTGGCCATCGAAAATAAGATGCGAAATCAATTCATCAGAATTGATTATTGTTTGCAGTTGCAGTTTCAAAGACCCGATACTGTTTGCAGCAATAAATCGGACAGGGCGACTTGGAAAAACTGAATTTACTTTTTTTCTAAAGACTTCAAAGTTGATCTGAGGGTTTCCAAAATTCAGAGCGGATTTTTCAAATAGGTCGATGTAAAGGATGACTTGTTTGCTTTTTGGGACGTCAGCGAAAACTGAAAAGGAACAAACGGCCGTCAGCAAGAAGGGTAGCTTTACGAGCACTTTCAAGTAGGCCGAATATGCTTTCATAGAAGTGCGACCTTATAACACAGAATAATATTCCGCGGCGGTTCGAGTATGGGATCTTGGGTGCTCGCTAACTTCTTGGTTTTTTGTATTTGAACTACCCGACAAGATGCTCCCCACACGACGGAGTATGCGAACCACGTGCCCCCGTGTGAAAATCCAAGTGAAAACAGCATTTTGTTATAGGGGAAGTGGTAAACGAAAAAGTGGGAAAGTCCGTGAGTCGAACGGATTTAAAACTATAAAAACGGACGATGGACCTTCAAAGGTCCAAGATCTGCAGCGATCAGAAAATATCTTGAATTCCCTTATGGCACCCCAAAAACTTATAGAGCAGCTCGATTAAGCAATCGCCCTTGAAAGCTCTGGAAGTCGGCGAGGCTTTTTGATGTTTCCCTTTAAAGCTTTGGTGAGATCGTGCTTCATTTGCATATTGAGCCAGAACTCAGGTGAAGTATTGAGGGCTCCGGATAGCTTTATAGCCATGGGAACAGAAACGCCCTGCCTCTCATTCACCAATCGATTGAGAGTTTTGAAATCTATTCCAAGATGCGTCGCAAAATCACTCTGAGAAATTCCAAGAACTTTCAAATATTCTTCCCTGAGAACTTCTCCGGGATGAGTAAACAAGGATTTTTTTGGTAGGCGCATAATATTCTCCTCAGTGGTAATCCGTAATTTCAACATCAGCCGGGCCTTCATTGGTCCACCGAAAGCAGATTCGAAATTGGTCATTGACCGAAATCGAATGCTGGCCGGCCCTATCTTTCGATAAAGCGTGAAGTCTATTCCCCGGCGGACTTGCCAAATCTAGCAATGCAATGGCCACGTCAAGCATATGAAGTTTCCGCTTCGCGATCTTCGCAATGGAGCTCCACCTTTTGGATTTCTCACCATTGTAAACCTTTTCAGTTTCGCGATCCTTAAAGCTCTTGATCGACATTTAAAATATACCATAGGACGGTATATGCCACAAGGCTAGCCTAAAATACTGATATTACAAGTGATTTCCTGTCTGAGGAAGATCCGGTATAACGAAAATCTCAGTCGTTTGGTCTCTACGAAGAAATAATGGGCGGGCGTGGGTTTGTTAAATGAATGCTTATTGAGGTATATTAAAGGGGTAATGCGCTGGGAATTCTTTTTAAGAATTACTATTCTGACCGGGGTAATATTTTCCCCTTTAGCGACTGCAGCCATTTCAAAATGCATTCCAGAAATTCTTGTCAAACTTGGACAGACCAAAATCAAGCATCGTAATCTTGAAACAGAATACAATACTGAAAAAGATAGGCCCGATCTTCTAAATCGAATGATGACTTTGCTAAACAGAATCAACTCTCGGGATTCTGATGCCCAGATTGTTGTCTTCTCAATAGCTTCACCCATTTGAAAAGCTGAACAAGTGGTTCCAATGATTCTGGGGTCAAATGGATCCTTAAATACGGGGACAGTCGGTTCGCATACTCCGACAAGATGCTCCCAGGGAGGGATTCGAACCCCCGACGGGGTGGTTAACAGCCACCAGCTCTACCCCTGAGCTACCTGGGAATGATTGGATTAAAAATCCTATGCTCAAGCGTAGCCACACTCTAAGAGGTTCCAAGCGCCAAGATCAAGGCCAAAGCGTAAGGAATTTCGCGCAGGATTATTGCCTCGGCGGCACGATTTGGGCATATCCTTCGATCAGTGAATCACTTGTCCTTTTTCAATTCCAATAGAACAAGCTTGGCGATTGCCTTAAGCGTTTCGAAAACACCTGTGCCCTCTACTGCGACCGCTTCAAATTCTGCAACTCCCTTGGGATTTAATAATTTCCTCAAATCTTCAACGGAAGAAACATTAGGCAGATCTCGCTTATTGTACTGAATCACAAATGGAAGTTGGTCTAACTCGTAACCCTGTTCCTTTAGGTTCAGCTTCAAGTTTTCCATGCTCTCAAGATTCGCATCGATCCGATCTTTTTGAGAATCCGCAACGAAAACGATTCCATCGACACCTTTCAGAATCAACTTTCGGCTCGCATCATAGAAAACCTGACCGGGAACCGTATAGAGATGAAATCGGGTTTTGAATCCTCGAATCTCGCCCAGTGCGAGCGGTAAAAAATCAAAAAATAGCGTTCTTTCAGTTTCTGTCGCGAGCGAAATCATCTTGCCCTTCGCCTTCGGGGCGGTCTTTTTATAAACGTACTGAAGGTTTGTTGTCTTTCCGCAAAGCCCGGGACCATAGTAGACAATCTTGCAGTTGATTTCTCGATTTGAGTAATTGATGAACGACATTGACTTATAGGCCCTTTCTTAAAACAGATTCAATTCCCTCAGGACTTAGTCCCGCAAGTTCCTGTGATAGGTTCGATTCTGAGCCCATGCCCTTGGCCGACTTCAAGAGCTGCAAAATGTCTTTCAAGAGTGAATCCTTTAGTTGAATTTTAACGCCCACAATATTCCATTGTCCATTAGCAGAATACATCCAGCAACCATTTGCAGAGTCTCCAATGGCGATCGTCTTGGCCTTTACTTTAAGAGATCCGGCGATTCCATCTGAGGTGGCCTTCAACGCCGTAATAAGGCTGCCCAAAGACGTCCAGTCAGTTGACTTCCATTTTCCTTCTTTCCACAGTACTTCGCCATATCGGCTGAGTACTGCGATAGCGCCCCCCGAAGATTTTGATTTTTTGAGATAATCCCTCAGTAGGGTTTCACCTTTTTCGTTCCAAGTAAGTGCCGACTTTTTTGATGCCATGATGACATGCTAACGAACTACTGTCCGAGCTTCAAACGCTTTTCCAAGAGTGATTTGATCTGCGTATTCCAGGTCACTTCCAATAGCTATTCCTGATGCCAAACGAGAAATCGGACAATTTAATGCAGTGAGTTGCTTGACAATATAACTCGCCGTGGCGTCTCCCTCCAGTGTGGGGCTCAGCGCTAAAATAATTTCGTCTACAGAATCGTTTCGTATTCGATCAAAGAGCTGTTGGAGTCTCAGATCACTCGGGCCAATGCCGTCCATAGGGGAGAGAAGTCCGTGGAGCACATGATAAAGCCCTCTGTAGCTTTGGAGGCGTTCGATCGAATAAATATCTGATGGCTTTTCGACCACGCAGATCAATCGTCGATTGCGCACCGGACTGTTGCAAATCTGGCAAGGATCTTCCGCCGTCACCGTAGCGCAGATCCGGCAAAGATGAATCGAGCTCAATCCAGAAATCGCTCGCGCAAATCCTTCTCGAAACTGAATGGGAGTTCTCAGAAGATGAAAGGTCAGTCTCGTCGCGGTTCGTTCGCCTATGCCTGGTAGGCGAGAAAGATGAGAGATGAGATCATTAATAGGATTCAAGCTGCGAGCCTTCGTAATGATTCATCAAGACAATGAATGACTTGATGGGCTTCG
The DNA here is from genome assembly GCA_964626465.1 of uncultured Bacteriovoracaceae bacterium. GTDB lineage: Bacteria > Bdellovibrionota > UBA2394 > UBA2394 > UBA2394 > CAZRCG01. The sequence continues at coordinate 214,456 of CAZVFP010000003.1, forward strand.
TCTTTTGTAGAAGCAGAGCCAAGGCTAAAACGGATTGACGACTGAGCTTGTTGCATTGAAAATCCCATTTCAAGAAGAGCGCGAGATGGTTTTACCATTCCGGATGAACACGCAGACCCAGAGCTTGCGCAAATTCCTTTGAAGCTGAGAGCCATCAGTAGTGCATCTGTTTTGATTCCCTCAAAAAGAATATAACTCGTATTCGCCAATCGAGTGACGGCAGAGCCGATGATGATGCTCGTTGGCCATTTTTTTAAAACTTCTGATTCAAAATAATTCCTAATGCTTTCAAGTTGAGAAAAATTCTGAAGCAGTTGGTCTGCGCAGTTGAGCCAGCCGCCTAATCCCGCAATGGCAACGAGATTTTCTGTTCCGGGACGTCTCTGCTTTTCTTGCGCTCCACCACGCATGACCGCTTCAAATTTTAATCCGTCTCTGGCGATCAAGATGCCGAGTCCCTTTGGGCCGCCCATTTTATGAAAGGCTAATGTTGCTGATGTGAGGGAAGCATTCTTAAAATCAATAGGAAGTCTTCCCACGCATTGAACAAGGTCTGAATGAAACGGAATACCGCGAGCTGCGCAAAGCTCTGCGATTTTTTTCCATGGCTGAATAATTCCTGTTTCATTGTGAGCGCCAATAACGGTGCAAAATAAGAATTCGGAGTCGCTCAAGATTTGTTCAGCTTTTGCAATGTCAATCAATCCGGTTGATGTAAGCGGTAGAAAAATAATTTCAGCGCCCATCTTCTCTCGAAAGAACGCAAGATTTTCATGGATGGAGCTGTGTTCAATGGAGCTTGCCAAGATTCTCTTTGGGCGTGATGAATCTGCGCCTCGACTCAGCCAAAGATTCCACAGGGCTAAGAAATTGGCTTCGGTTGCAGAGCTCGTAAAAATAATTTCGCTTGGTTTGCATGCGAAGAACAGCGCTGCACGGTTTCGAATTTCTTCGATAAGACCACGAGCCTCTTGGCCGAGCTGGTGAATTGAGTTGGCATTGCCATGAATACTCTCAATGGCTGCTTTCATCTGCTCTTTGACACTCGGAAGCAATGGCGCAGTTGCATTATGATCCCAATAAACCATGACCTCTTCGTATAAGATTAAGAGTTTTTCGTCTACGCTTTAGAGTCGGCAAGCGAGGAGATTTTCCTCATTTTCAAACGTATTTTCAAAAGACGCCACGAACCGATTTTGGAGGATATTCGAGGCGATCCAGCTTTTATCCAGCGGCCCGATTCCTCTCTCGTCGTAGACGGCATTTTCTGTTTGCGCGGGCTCATCCGAAAAAATTCGTCGAAGCAAGCCTTTCACCTTGTCTGACCAGTATTCTGCGACTGAGTCTCGGTAGTAGTACCCTATGACTTTCGATTTCCAGTTCTGTTGCCAGATACTTTGTGCGAAGAGCCGATTTCTTTCACAGTGTTTGGCATCGTGGTTCAGCGTTCTGACGACATTCTCATGAGCAACGATCGTTGATTCAATGAAAACGGCATAAGCCTCTTCGAGCGCGGTTTCGCGCTTTCCGGCTGGGAGATGAGGAAATACAACTGTTGCACGTTGTTTCATCCAGAGCTTCATGGGCTTCATGCTGGGCACCGCATCGATGAAATTGGCTTTGTATGCATGAAAACTCTCATGAACAATCGTTCCGAGATCCGTGGGGCCTAGAATATTCAGTCGACTGATGGCTTTTTTGTCCTGGGTCGTACTTTCGGACAGAACTAAATCGTTGAGAAATGATCGATATTGTGGATTTTTTGAATCGTCAAAATCAATGGATGTCACCGATTCGAGGCCTTCTCCAACAACTCTGAGGTTATAAGGACTTCCTCTCAGGCTTTCAATAAACTCATATGATTGCCAGGTGGCGGCTGACAACGCCACTTCTGAGGCGAACAAGCAGGCACCTAATCCGATCAGACAAACACGTAACCCGTGATTTCCAGAACCCCCACCCATGTAAATATTACACGCTAAGTTAAAGCGTCGCGTCAACAGGAAGCTGATGTGGGGCGAAAGAAAATCTGGAAGATATTTTCTACTCGCGAATCAAATTGAATTCAACCCGTCGGTTTTCTGATCGACCCTCTGGAGTTAAATTCGTCGATACTGGAGTGGATTCTCCGAACCCAATCGCTTCGATCTTCTTCGCGGAAACACCTTTCAGTGTCAGATATTTTTTGACGCTCTTCGCGCGAGCTTCCGAAAGTTTCTGATTCGCCTTGTCTGATCCAATATCGTCCGTGTGACCTTCGATCTTTAAAGTTTTGTAGTCTTTTTCTTTCAGTAATAGGCCAGCAACTTGATTAAGAATGGAGAACGATTCTTTTTTTATCTTATCCTTTCCAAAATCAAAATAGATTGCATCCGGAAGAACAATCTTATCGTCGATCACAACAGCTTGTTTTGGCTTTTCAAGAGTGACGGTAAACGGAGTTGATGTTGCTCCATCGCCCGTTACGTCACACGTGATCACCTGAGGCAGATAGTTTTCGGCCTGCACTCTAAAATGATGGCTTCCGATAGGCATGGTTTGTTGAAATTCTCCAGTGATCGGATCGCTTCCAAATGTCGAAATGGAGTTGTCTTCAGATTTAAATACGGCGGTTAACGGTGTTCCGTCTGAATTTTTGACTGATCCAGCGCAGACGCCGATGGTGGGTGCCGATTTTTGGAGAGCAACTGTTTGGCTATTCAAAATATGAGGAGTAATCGTGATCGTCGATTTTTGACTATCATATCCCGATGCTTCAACAGTCATGTCTTTTGTCCCTTCGATCAAACTCGAAAAGTGGGCACGACCGTTTTCATCGGTCGAGATATTTGCTGGAGCCTCCGAAACTTTGACGACGGCACCTGCGAGCGGCGATTGATTGGCTGCATCTACAACAGTGATTTCAAGAATTCCAACCTTGGGTCCAGGAACCTTCAAAGTCAGGTCGGCGAGTGCGTCTCCGCCATCGCGAATAGAAATAGGCTTTGTGGCGGTCTCATATCCCTCTTTTGAAACCTCAAGTTGATAAGAGCCATTGTGCAGCCGTGGAATTTCATATGCGCCTGCTTCGTCTGTAAAAACATGTGGCACTGTGCCGTCGATGACTGTGATCTTCACGCCTGACAATCGTTGCCCCGTCTTTTCGTCTGTGACGACGCCTCTTGCTGAACCATATTCACCCAAAAGGCTTTCCCCGACCGCTTGAAAGGTGAGGCCTACGAAAAAGTCGACCTGGGGATTTCGGGGAATTCCGATCGCAGCTCCAGTGGCCGGGCCCTTGATTCCATAATCAACCGCGGCCAAAATTCCGAATGCCGGAAATGGGTTGATTCGCATACCACCAGTGAGTTTCTGACGATTGTCTTTCGTCTGAACGGCGTCGCCTGAATCAGCAATGGCGTATTCCAGTGAATATTCGGCAAATGGCGTTACATATGGATATGTGAGTTCGAATCCAATCGTTCCAATGAGTGCTGGGTATTTATAGCTGTCTAGGGCAAACCGATTAAAATCGTCGGCTGATGAATTGAGATCTCCGTTTGGAAGTCGAAATGCCATATGAAGATGGCTGCGCAGTGGGAAACTCTCGACTCGCTTTGATAAATCAAGGGTTGTTGCGAGGCCAATTGATCCGGAGGCAAGAGGCCCCGAATCTTCTGTTGTGCCACCGCTTGTATTTCGTGGTGCTCGGGTTCCAGAGAAAAGACGCAGGTGTCCGAAAGCTGCGATGAAGAATGAATCGCTGAAGATCGAGTGACCCACCTTCAGACCCAAATCCGTATTTTCAAAAAATGTGGTCATTGTTTTTGCCGACGCAGCGGTGGAGTTGTCGTTGTATGTGAACGTTGCACCACCGAAGACTTCGATTGGTAATCCCCAGTCAAACGTATAATTTCCGTTCACTCTGAATTGGTTGCGTGAATTTTTTATATTATTCGTGAATGGATCTTGCGAGAAAAAATTTGCGATGAAGCCTGCCCCAAACGTTGTTGGTTTATTCGGAGCTGCAGAGATTGAACGCAATACCCCCGTTGTTCCTATATGATTAGGAAAAGTATTTTGGGGGTTTTCAATTTTTCCAGTGAGTAGGGAAATCGTAATAAGTGCTAAGATCATGCCGCATTCTAAGCGTGTGAGTTTAAATTTTAAAGCTTAAAGCTTCAAGAACTCTATCAATCGCCATTTCGCAGCGGCCTAAAAATTTAATGATGAAGGGCCGCCGTGCTGGATCATCTTTTTCTAGGGGCAGAAGTTTGTTCTCCACTTCAACCCAATCACGAAAAACGAGTTCAAGGCAAAGCTCTAAAAAATGCGTTCTCGTGGGAATTTCTTGGTAGAGTTCTTCGATGTTTCGCTCACTTTGTATCTCTTGTTTCATTTTTTCAAGAGCGACAACGGCTTCATCTCGTTTTTTGAGAAGCTTTTGACTTTCTTCTCTCTGCAGAGGATTTTTCTGAGGAACTGTGAGCCGGATCGGACGAGTGGATGTCGCTGGATTTTTCTCTGCCCAATTGTCGAGAGACTCGAATGGACATCCAGGAATTTTCATTCCAAGCTTGCTCGTGTTTGTGGTGGGGATTTTCGTTTCTTGCAACATGATCTGCAGGTCGTTGAGGAACATTGTCCAAGTAGGCTTCGTGTAAACGCGGTCACGAAGATTCCCCTCGACTTCAATGACTGATGATTCATTGCGGCGTTTCTCAAGGCTTGATGGTGCAGACCATTGTGGATAATCAGGTACCGTTGTATGGCTTTGGAACGTCTCGGGATGAAAACATAAATCTTGCCCGACAAGTGCGATTCTTCGCGCGCCAAGCGCGGCGGCAGTTCGAAAGGCCACATGAGATGACGAGCTTCCAGTCCAATGTCGCGTACGATCAATGGGGAGCCAAAGACATGGCCCCGTATATTTTAGAGCTGTTACGATTGGGCCTGTATAGTTTTTAAAAATCTGTCGATCAACGAGACTGTGAGCAATGAGGCAGGTCGAAAGATTTTTTGGAAGATTTTTAAAGAACGGAATGCTGTAGTCGTCCCGTTCAATCACCACAGCGAAGTGGGGAATGATCCCTTCGTTTAGAAGAGTTTTAAATGCTGCATCAACCGAAACGATGAGATAATTTTTTTGAAGCTTTCTTAGGGTTTCAAATTCAAGATCAAGTGAAGGCCCTGCGGAGACAACGATTGCATCAAAGGGTTTGTCGATATGAATATGGTTGATCCCCGGCTTTTCAAGAGCAATGTCCATATTAACAAAGAGATTTTTCACTCCGAGGAGGGAATCTTCAAAACTTCCGAAACTCGATTTGAGCAGGGCTAAAGTTTTTCCAGCAGCTTTCTTATAGTTCTCGAGCCTTGTTCGTTCTTCATTCGATAGATCGTCAGTCTCTACAAAATGAAGATGATCGAGATATTTGAGGTTATTCATATCATCTAAAAAGATTCGCAGTTTTGCGACAAAATCTTCGGGATCCTTTGCGTGTAGCGAGCGTGGATGGTCGCCATCAATGAAAATAAACGGCGATGTCGGTTCGCTGCGTTTCATAGCCGCCGTCGGTCTTAGCATGATGGATAAACCCCTCATCGCCTCAGTATCTCAAAAAATCGCCATTATTCCGATGATTTAGTGAAATATTCCGAGCGTTGTTGGCTCTAATGGTCCGTTGCAAAACTTTGGGTGATCAGCTATGTGAACCACTGTTTTATCGAATTGAATAAATTGTTAACTTGGAGGTTATAAAACCTATGAATTTAAAGACAGAATTAAAGGGCCTTGTTCTTATGAGCTCCTTAGCGCTTTCAACAAACATACTTTTCGCGGCTGATCAGGCGAATGAGTTCAGTGCTGCAGCCAAGCTCGATGCCTCGGTCATTCAATATCAAAATTCGCGTGAGTCTCTCAACCGTGTTCGTACGATTGAGGCTGACCTCGTTCAAAGTTTATATGCTTTGAATCAAGCTCGTGAGTCAATTCGCGGAGAGATTTACAAGACGTTGGATCCCTTTAACACAAAGGGCGGACAACTTCTTGGAACATTGAGGGATGCAAAAATTGCAGAAGCACGTGTGAATGAGGATGCAGCAGGTCGGTTGGCCGTGTTGAGCGCCGGTCTCACGAAAGCAATCTCTTTGGGAAAAGCTTTAGATGAGAAAACGCAGTCAGACTATGTCGCTGCAGTTGTGAGTGCTTATGAAGGCCCCATGGCAATTCTCACGCTGACTGATAAGTTAATTCAAATTAACGCCCAAGTTTTAGCAAAGATAGTATCGGAACCTGCTTCAGGTGAAGACTATACCGCGAGTGAAGCCGGAAAGTCGGTGGCGGATCTTACTGCAAAAATAGAAGCAGAGATTGAGAAATTAGATAATGCGGAAGGCAAAGCGATTGCTGCTGGCATCAAGACAGCCAGAGCGTCAAAGGCTCTCCGAGGCTCCTTGGCCACTGCTACTTCTTTGAATACCGGAGCGAAAGGCGCCGTTGCAAAAATCTCAAAGCAGCACAATGAGATTTTAGGGCTTAACAATCAGGTTTTCGCTTTGAGCAAGCAAGTGTCGGATTTGAATCTCCAAGTTGCTGAAAATCAGACTTTGATTAAACATTTGAATCTACAATTGGCGGATGCTGAAAAGCGCTACACTGACGCCGAGACAAGTCTGAATCGAACGGCGACGGAACTTGTAGACGTCAAAAAGAAGCTTGAGGCGGCTCCGACAGCCGAGGAGCTAGCGGCTCTTGAGGGGCGGCTAGCAGCTCTTCAATCTGACGCGAAGGCACTGGCTCGAGAAGCGTCTGTTTGGTATTCGCGCGACAGTGCTTTAGTGAAGAAGCATTTGGGCAAGTAATAGCGATCGTTCGATATCGTCAAGGCCCGGCTAAAACCGGGCTTTTTTTTTTGGCCCATTTTTTGCAGATAAAGCGGTTGTGCAGGGCTATATTGGTCAAATGTTCCGTTTCATTGCGTCCTCGATTATTTGTGTATTTTTCGTCTGGCGTGTTGAGGCTGAAAAACCCGATTACTTTATAGAAAAAGGTGGATGTTCTCTTACCTTGGCTGTACTCGGATTGACTTATTCTGATATTGAACCGCTCTCAGAAGAGGCTGTTGAAGCTCTTTATCATCGCAAGGTGAGCGATCCTAATGATCATGAATCAATCCACTTACTTGCCAGAAGTTATGTGAGATTGCTTGCCCAGCGTGTTGGTGGGTACGCTAGTCCAAATTCGCAGATTTACTCAGATCTCATTGAAATGCTTTATCATAACGATTTGGTGGGTGCCGTGAAGGCGTTTCGTCAGGACAAGCGAGGAACGTCAACTGCGGATAAGCCTATTAAGTATAATCTCGCTTCTTTTATCGTGCATTACCTCAGACATAGAATTCCAAAGTATTATTATCGATTGGTAAACAGGCAAGAGATCGCCACGACAGATATCATTTTGAAGAGTCAGAGTGATGGCCCGATAATCCACGCTTCAATTGAGCATATTGCAAACCGGCAGGGACAAACTTTCGATGGAATTCGTGATTTAGATGAGAGCATTGGAAATACGAATGTCGAATATATGGTAGTTCGTATTCGAGAGGCGGCAGAAAGATATTTCACTGAGAAATTGGGAACGGCCCCGCATCCACAAACTGTGAAGAGAGTCGAGCTTGAGCGGATAATATTGAATGAACTGCTTGCTGGAACTATGCACCAGATTCAGTTTGTTCAGAAACATGGGGTATCACGAACAACAGTTGGCCTTGCTGTTTCTTCGTTGCGGGAGGGAATATTGGAACAGTCAAAACAAGACCCATTTCTTGCAGAAATTCTTTCAGAATTTTTAGCTGACGATGAATGAAAATTTAGCCGTGTAAAAAGAGTCTAGAGAAAGAAGGGACGTGCAAAAACATCCCTTCTGTTGATTGATGAGTTAGGCCAAATCAGAAATTAACGCCGATGTATGCATCTGCTGAATAGTGAGATGCATCAATCTCTGCGCGTTTAAATGATAGTGTGTAACGAAAGTCTGCTCCTAAACTCAACTGTCGAATTAAGACGACTTCTAGGCCGAGTCCTGCATGATATCCAACATCCAGGTAGGTGGAATCATTCGAAGGTGGCGAGTTGACCAAGAACGCCATACCTGCTGGAATAATCCAAGGGCGAACTTTTCCTTCAAATAGCTGCTCAAGTCTATATTTTGGTGAGACGGTGACAGCGAGTTCCGAAACTGCAACTTTGCTCTGGATTGGAGCTCCAATTAATGTCGAGGTCGTTTGGCGAACTGTCTCACTTGAGAATTCAGAATAGTTTAAGAGAATTTCGCCCAAGATATTGCCGGGCCCCATCTCTTGCCAGAGTGTTAGATTCAATCCAGCTCCAATATTCCATCCATTTTTCTCCCCATTTCGACCAGAGACTGCGTTATTGTCGGTGAAGACTTGCCCACCCCGACTTTCGGTTGCAAAACCAAGGCCGCCTCTAAAAAATACTTGTCCAGATCCTTGACCAGGACTCATAGCATACGCTGAACTCAGCAGGCTAACTAGAAGGCCAGCTCCGCTTGCCAGTACTCTCAGTTTCATAATAATTCCTTTCTTCATTGTTCAAAATCGATCCAAAATCGCCCTTCGACGAACTGCCGAAAGGATCTATCAAGAGGATCTATCGAAAGGGTAACCAGAAAATTTATTCAAAAAAATATCATTAATTTAGATAAGATGATCTAAATATTAGATATATGACGCGCTTGAATATTTTTTTCATGAGGTATTATTGTGCCCTCTCTTGAACAACTGAAGACGTTGGAGGCGCTTGAAAGATATGGCAGCCTCTATGCCGCTGCGAAAATTTTAAGAAAGAGCTACACGGCGGTTCATTACCAAATTCGAAATCTTGAAGGTAAAGTTGGTTTTGAACTCATCGATAGAGATCGGTATCGTTCGTCTTTAAACAACAATGGCCGGGCTGTTTTGAAGGCGGCCAAAGATTTGCTGGACGCGTCGCTTAATTTAACCAAAACATGTCAGAGCTTAAAATTTGGTTATGAGCCAAGCGTTCGGCTTGTTTACGACGGCGTTGTCAATTTCGCGCCGATAGTGCGAGCGCTGAATGTGGTGAGAAGAATGAACTCGACGACGCAGCTGATCATGAGCGTTTCTTTTCACGAGGAAGTCGAGAGGGAATTTGAAGCCCAAGCGGCAGAATTCATGCTTGTTGTGACGTCGCCATCTAATTCGTTGCTTCCCTATCAAGAAATGCCGCCGTTGAAACTCCTTCTGGTGGCTGCCAGAGACCATCCACTCGCTAAGTGTCGTAAGAAGGCGAGTATCTCGGACCTTCGGCATTATCCATTTGTCACAGTTCACGGTTCAAGTTCGAGGCTTGGATTGAGTACCCATTCGTTTGAACAAGATTCAACATTGACCGTGGGAGATTTTTTTTCAAAGAAAATGGTGATTCAGCGTAAGCTCGCCTACGGTTGGCTACCAGAATATCTCATTCAGGATGAATTGAAATCGGGCGCGATCAAGTGTCTTAAAGCAGAAATTCCGTCGGAGCATATTTTTGTTCCACGGCTTTTTCATCGACCATCTGTGACCATGGGCCCTGCAAGTCGCCAACTGCTCAATGCGATAGTGAATTCATTCAAAGCAAAAAAATAGTAGAAGCCACCAAAATTCTTGAGAAACTCTAGAGAATCTAATTCAATGGAGATTGAATGAAATTAGCTCTCTTTGAATTTGAAGGTGCAATTGTTGATAAAAGTTTTGCGATGTCGGTTGATAAATGCTTTGGAAGTACGCTTCTGAATGTGATCGGCATTGATGAATCGGTTGACTCGTGGGGAAATAATAAAGGATTCACAGAGGCGGGCCTATTTTTCGATATTTTTCAGCGCCATATGGGCCGTCCGCCTTCTCAGGGGGAGTGGGGAAATATGCGACGGACGTTTGCCCAGTCATTGAAGCAAGAGATGGGGCAGCTCAAGGTGGTCGCTGGCGCAGAAAAAATTTTTGGATTATTAAATGCTGCCGGATGGAAAACAGGAGTTTTTGTTAATTCTTGGAAAGAAGCTGGTGAGTCGAAGTTAGAGTATTCAAATATTGAGCTCGATCATATTTCGATCATGGCATTTTCTGATGGCGAATTGCTTCAAAAAAAGCATCTGATTCAAAAGACCGTGGATATCGGAAAAAATTCGGCTGGGGGTCAGCTAGAGAAAGTAGTGATCATTGGCGGATCTCTTGATACTGAAGCAGCGGCCAAAGAACTCGGACTGCCGTTCGTCGGAATAGGCGCACACTTTAAAGCGCCGACTGTGATGTTTCCTCAGTTGACCGACGCGCAGGGGCTCATTTCCAAACTGTGAGAATTTAGATCGTCTTTAGAAATCTGACTTTAGATTAGACAACAAAATGCCGCATTGAGTTCCAACAAAGTAATTTCCGGGCTTGCCGGGTCTATCGCCAGCTACAGTGATATTATAAACGGGCGTGTTGACCCTTTTATCGGGATCTCCCTCTAAAATGGCCCGTGAAAAATCCTTCGGGCCCCAAGACAACTGGCCCTCACTCATCACAACTCGTTGGACCAGCCGGCCTCTCGACTCAATGAGTGTTTGCGCAGGAACGGCCTTGAGCTGTTGAAGCGTCGCAGGGGTTGGACACTCAAAAATCATATGATTCGGAGTGAGAATAATTTTTCCATCATTCTCCGTTGCAATGGCGACGAAGCTAGCCGCAAATCCACGGTGCAAAGCTGTGACTTTCCGGGGCACAATCAAGCGATTTTCTTGGTTCACGCTCAGCACCTCATCATTAAGTTGAACATCTTGAATGGGTTTGAATGATCCATCGCTCATTAAAATGCAGTTTCCGCCGACCAGACATGTGGATTCATATTGTCTCTCAACTGTGCCTAATGAAATCTCAACGGCCGGGCTTGGGTTTTGGTGGGAATTGCGGATTCTTATAAAAACTGGCTGATCTTCAGCAAGGTCATCCAGCTTGACTATATTCGCCAGTGAAAATGTAAAGAGTGAGACAGTTTGTTTTGGATCGCCTAATAGGAGTTCTTGAGTAAAACTTACTTGCGCCAGATCCCGCCTATAGACAATAAGCGTCACATCATTTGGGTTGCTTTCCCTCACATGAGCTGGCGCCACAGGGCGTCGCACAGAAATTTTTTCTTGAAATACGACTAAAGATAGATGGTGCAAATTCTGTGGGGGGCTATGGTCGGTGACTAAGGAGTACGAAAGATGAAACTGAATATCAATTTGTTAAAGCCAGTAATGAACGCAGGCATAAAGATGAGTGCACTGACGATGGCGTTTATCGCGGTGGGTTGCGGTAAGGGTAATGAATCGGCCGGTGAGACTGCGAAATCGGTAGCTGATGCAGTGGCCAAAAAATCGACCGATGTGAAAGACGCTATCACCGGAAAGGTTGATGAGTCTCGCGAGGCTGTCGACGCCAGATTGACACGGGAGAGTTCTGACTTGGACGCCAAGATTGCTGAGTTAGAGTCGCAGACCAAAGATTATGCAGCAGACGTAAAGAAGGTGTATCACACTCGACTTGAAGGATTAAAAACAGCGTCTCGTGAAGCAAAAGATCAACTGGTCGAGCTTAAAAGATCGACTGACAGTGAATGGAAACAAAGAAAGACAAATACTTCTGCTGCTTTGGAAAAGGCAAAAGTCAGACTTGCTTCAGAGCTTGATCGGCGAAAACTGGAGACCGAGATAAATCAAATGCTCTCTAAAATCAGTTTGAAACGAGATTCATTAAAAGAAAGAGCGATCAAAGCAACGGCCGAAGAGAAGCAGAAGCTTGATGAGATGCAATCGAAGCTTGAGTCAAAGTACGAGGAACTGAAGAACCAAAATGAAAAGTTTCTAAATTCGACGGATGAAAAATGGGAAAATTTCAAGGATGGCTTTCAAAAATCTATGAGTGAATTGAAGTCATCATTTAAGGAATTTTTCGAATAATCGAGCAATGGATAATTGAGCAATAAAATATAAGGCTAAGGTGATTTCATGAATATTCTCATTACGTTAATTATTGGGCTTCTCGTTGGTGCAGTAGCAAAGCTATTGATTCCAGGTGTTGGGCCAAGTGGAATCATCATTACGATATTGCTCGGCATCGCAGGTGCCTTCACGGCAGCTTTTTTGGGGCAGACGGTGGGTTGGTATGGTTATGGACAACCCGCATTTTTTTTTTCGTCTGTCGTGGGGGCGATGCTACTGCTGGTCATCTATCGTCTAGCAATCAAGCATTGATCAAAGCTAGATATTCATAAATCGCTTTCGAGTCTTTGCGTTTCGGAAATCTCTCGAGGTAAGATTGTGTGAATGAAATCAGTCATTCCGTTTGCCATTTTTTGGGCTGTCATTCTATTTGGAGTTCTGCTCAGTCATGGTTATTTAGGCGTTCGGCTTTCGAGTGTTTTTTCTGAAACGACGACTGCAAGACGTTGGCTTTGGATCTTTATCTTCGTTCATGGTTTGGTGATCGCCGCGGCTCCATTGGTTTCGATGGTGCGTCGTGGATCAGGTATGCGTGAGAACAGTTTGCTCGATGGAATTCCGAACCTGGGTTTCTTTTTGCTCGGGTTCGCGGTCACTGCGGTTCTGCTGTTCTTGGCCTGGGATCTATTTCAGTGGGTCATTCACTCGACCGATTCGTTTCAGCCCGATCGACGAAAATTTTTAACGAATTGGATTCCATGGGGAGCCCTTGGTGTAGCAGGTGCGCTTAGTGTGGAAGGCTTTCGTCAAGCGTTGCGTGGTCCTCAGATTATTCAAATCCCCATTCCAAAAAAAGATCTTCACGAGTCGCTGGAAGGTTTCAAAATTCTTCAGATTTCGGATCTTCATATAGGTGGATTGATTCGCCGAGACTATGTTGAGCGTGTTGTGAATATGTCGCTGAGTGAAAATCCAGATCTCATTGCGGTGACGGGAGATCTGGTGGACGGAAACCCAGATGAATTGATGTACGATGCTGAGCCCTTGCGAAATCTGAAAGCGAAATATGGAGTTTATTTCGTTCCTGGGAACCATGAATATTATTCGGGATGGACGCGTTGGCGCGAGCGAATAAACGAGATGGGGTTGAAAGTTTTAGAAAATGCTCATATCGATATCGAGGTCAGTTCTTCAAATGAAGGCCCCGGGTATTTGAGAGTTTCTGGCGTCAGTGACCCTACAGCGGAGCGTTTCAATGAAGAGGGGCCGAGGATTTCCTGGATGGCGCAATCAGAAAAAGCGCCCCACTTTTCACTGTGGCTTGCACATCAGCCGAAGCTTTATCGACTTATCGAAAAAGGTGTCTGCGATCTTCAGCTTTCGGGACATACTCATTCTGGTCAGTTCTATCCGTTGGCCGCATTGATTGGAATTTTTCACAAATATTCGGCGGGATTGAATCTGCATGCATCCAAATTTTGGGTATATGTGAATCGTGGAACCGGATTTTGGGGCCCTCCAAATCGATTTGGGCTCCCCGCTGAGATTAGTGTGCTGACACTCACGAGAAGTTTGCACAACTGAGAACTTCTTGCTAGGCCTGATGGCTCAACATCAAATAGAGGGGCAAAGGCTCATTCGTTAGAATTTTTGTAGCAAACAAAAACTAACAGAAGGAGAACCAATGCCCTTGGAGAAGACTATCTTAGGTTTACCTGGATTTCAGGTAAAAAGCGTTCATGGAGAGAGTTCGACGATATTTGAGGTGAGTTGCGATTTAGAGGTCGTGTGTCCTCATTGTCAGAGCTCGAGTTTGAGGAAGAAAGACCGGTTTATTCGAAAAGTGAGGCATGAATCGTTTGGGGCGAGGCCGACGATTTACTTTTCTTTGAACTGATGGATCAATTGAAGACATGCAAAATCGGACCTCTTGAAACTCTCGGTCACACTCTTGATTCCTGGAAAGAGGAGGTCGCTCGAATGTGGAGGTTTACAAAAACCAATGGTATTACCGAAGGATTCCATAACAAAATGGAAATGATCTCTCGGCGAGCCTTCGGCTTTAGAAATTTCGAAAATTATCGATTGAAAGTGAAGTATGCTTGCGGCTAGTAAAACTCAAACGAAGAGTCCTGCCCCTTCTTTTGGAGGAGAGCCGAATAACGGTGGAGATCCAGATCTTGAGATCCCGCAAACTGGAGCGGGAGACGGGGGTCGAACCCGCGACCTTTTGCTTGGCAAGCAAACGCACTACCACTGTGCTACTCCCGCACGTAGATGGAATCCTTGAATTCCATAAGGTCTCTCAAGTCGTAACCGAGCTTCGGCTCTCGTGTCAAACAATTGAGCCTTTGTGTTTAGCCCATCTGCTGAAAGCAAATACTGAGCGCCTTTGAGACTGACGCAAGGCGGGCCAGGTCATGAATTGTTCCTTCTGATATACCGTGTTCAATGAGGCTCTTTTCGTGGCTTTTCACGCATGCTTCGCATCCATTGATGACCGAGACCGCAAGCGCCATCATTTCAAAGGCGGCCTTCCCGTTTACTGGACGAGCCATCACATTCATTCTCAGCCCGGCGGCGCTTTGATATGTTTCTTTGTCAACGTAGTGGCGAAATCTGTAATAGCAATTCATCAGGCCCATAATGGCCGCAGCATCTTTCGCTTCTTGAATTTCGTCACTGGATGCGCCGAGTCCTGTCAGATGGGTCTCAGCAAATGTTGCTAATTGTTTTGCATTTGTGGCTTCAGCGCAAGCGAGCGTGATAAGGCCTGCATCTTTTGGGCTGAGGGTGCTATCGGAGAAAAACTTTTTAAAATTTAATTTTAGATCTTTCTGTGTGGGGCTTTCGAATTTTGAAAATAGAGTATCTAAGTCCATGGTCACCTCCAAAAAAAAGGGAAACGCGCTGTCCGTCTTCGCCAGCTTGCTTCCCTTTGAAATTATCCCCATTGTTAAATTTTAACGGGGGTTGATTTTAGAAATTGTCTTAAGCAACTTTAATTGTCGCTTCGCCTTTTTCCCAGCCACAAGGACAAAGCTCGCCGGTTTGCAGTGCATCCAAAACCCGGAGCACTTCTTTGACGTTTCGTCCTACCGACAAATCGCAGACGTCAACCCATCGGATGATATCATCGCCATCGACAATAAATGTTGCGCGAAGTGGCGCTCCCGCTTGTTTATGCAAAATGCCCAATTCGGTTGAAAGTGTTTTATTATAATCAGCTAGCATTGGAAACTTAAGACCTTTCAAATCCGCGTGGTCTTTTCTCCATGCCAAATGAGTAAATTTTGAATCGCAGCTTGCGCCAAGCAATACGGTGTTTCTGTCGCTGAAGTCGCCAAAGTGCTTATTGAATTCGGCAATTTCAGTGGGGCACACAAATGTAAAGTCGAGTGGCCAGAAGAAAATGGCTTTCCATTTACCTTTGTAATCTGTGAGAGAGATTTTCTTAAAATTATCGTCCATTTTCTTATCGATAGCGACAGTGGCTTCGAGGCTGAAGCTAGGGAATTTATCGCCGATCGTAAGCATGCCGGTACGTGGGGTAGTGGTGGTAGTGGTTGGTGTAGACATTTTCATTCTCCTTGTTTTCTTTTCAATTTATTGGTGCCTTTCGACGGGCCAACTCTGCGGCCGCGCACGGTGACATCAACTCCTGAAATCTCAAATTCTTTCCCAAGCCTGATGAAATCTGGGGATATCTGCAAGTCCTCAGGGTCCAAATCCATCATTTCTCCTGTGGTCTCGTCAATAAAATGAAAATGTGGCTTCATATTGCAGTCGTAGCGAATAGATCGAAACGACGCGTCTTGGACTTCGCGCAGAAGCCCTTTCTCGACAAACAGGTTGAGCGTATTATAAACGGTGGCCAATGATACGGTTGGGAAGATTTTCTCAACTTCCACTTTCACTTCATCTGCTGTGGGATGCTTGTCGGTCTGCCAAACATAAGATGCAATCGCCATACGAGGTGCCGAGGGTTGAATGCCTTTTGAAACTAAGATCTCTCGAATATTTTTGTGGCTCGCCATCGCCTTGGAGCCAGAACTTTGAGAATCTATATTCATCATAGTTTTATTATCCTACTAATATTAGAACTGTCAATAGTCTTAGAAAGATTCTAATCATATTTTATCGATGAAAAGCGACCCTGGCAAATAAGTCAGAGGGTTTGATGCCATGAAAAGGTTGCGCAGCCCGAAGGCTGTTTTTCTCGCTTGGAAAAATAAGGTAAATATCTAATATTATTAGTAAATTTGAGAGCCTTTGTGGTCTGCAAATATGAGTGAGCCTTGGATTGCCAGGTGCGCTTGAATGAGTAAAATGCCTGCAATTTAAACAATTTATATTTACACGAGACGCTAACAAAGAATTGGCATAAGAAATGCTAACAAGATGGATGACGCAAGATGCGTCATCTTTTCGACAGGGATGTCACATATGTTTTGTTTGAGTGAGGATTGTATGAAGTCTTTTAATAAAATTTCTATCAAGTTGGTCATGTTGATGACTATGTCCTTAATCTCTGCTCATCGAGTTTTAGCCGACGAACCGGCAGCTTCTGTTGACTATCTGTCGGTGCTGAGAAAGTTTTTTACGTCGCAGAAGCTGGAGCTTCAGATTGATGGAAAGATTCTTACAACGAGCTTTTTTGGACGAAATACGATCGCCACGCTGGCAACGGGCGTCTCTGCTGAAAAGACAGTAACCGTTAAGAATATCGGCACGGGCACGATCAACCTCGATAATTTGCATTTGACGGGCAGTGATTCAATTAAGATTAAACAAGGTAGCTTTTCGGCGAAAAGTATTGCGCCCAACGAAACTGCGACTTTTACTCTTGAGTTGAATCCGAAGTATCCAGGTCGATATTCAGCAAACTTCAAGCTTTCTGGCAGATCGGTCTTTCGATATTCTCTGCCTTCCGTTTGGATTCAAGCGGACCCGGTGCCTAAGTTGGCAGTGTATGATGGGGCGGCATTTGTTCCGTCAAAATCCGCGGTATCTCTTGGGACGGTGAAAGCGGGCATGCCGCTTCAGCACACATTTACCTTGAAGAATGAAGGTACGGTGAATGTTCAAATTCCTTCGGCATTTATTTTCTCGAATCAGTTTCGATTTGTTAAAATCCCAGCGCCGTATCTTACGCCGGGTTCTAGTTGTGAGATGACAATTGAATTTAAGAGTGCAGATGCCGGAACGGTTGAGTCTGCGCTGATTATTGGTTCTTTGACCCCGTCGACTACGAACTATGTCATTCGACTTTCGGTGAATGTGATTGCTGACTCGTCGTTGAAAGTTCTCGATCTGACGCAATTGAATGCGGGTGCGACTGAAGAGGAGAGCTTGATTCCAAATACTCCCGATCGTACATCAGACATTTCTGTTTTGGGATTTGCCAATGTTGGTGATCGAAATATGTCGGGTGACTTTCGTCTGCTCAATAGTGGGACTCAACCACTCACAATCAAATCGTTGAAGAATATTCTGCCTGCCGAGAGTGCAAATATTGTGAAAGTGGGACTCATTGTTGATGGAGAATTAGTGGCCACGGGTGGAACTGCACAGCTCGCTCGAAGAAAAGTGGCGAAGGCTGGCCCCGGACCTCAGGGCGCGACATTGCCGTTGATTCTTCAGGCTGGGCAATATCGAGATATTCGTGTGGAGGTTGTTCCCAATCAGAACTGGCTCGTCAGAGGTGCAATTCAAGTTTCTACAAGTGACGCCCAGACTCCTTTCTATGAGTTCAATGTAGCCGCGTCAGTCGCGGGTGCGCGTGGATTGCTTTGCTCGGGTGATAACAATAACTGGGTTGCGTCTGATTTTAGCTGCCAAGGTAAAGCGAATGGAACGATTTGCGGCAGTACACTAACTGAAGAAAAAACAAAAATTTGTAATCAGAACCAATGCGTGTTGATGGGTGATTTAAATAGTGACGGATTTGTCGACGGCGCTGATTTAGAACCATTTGTGAAGATGAAGTCCGGGTTCTTGCCTGTGAATCTTGCCGCAGATATTTCGTGCTCTGGAAATCTTTCTACGATGACTCAGTCGCAGATCGAAGGATTTGCCAGCATTCTGACCGATTCATTTGACAAGGAAGCTTTCAATACGAGGGTGGTGGAGCTTTGTACGCATCGAGATTTGTCGAATGATCCAACACGAGGACGTGCGTTGGTTTATCGAGATGGTCCGATTAATTTCGAAGCGATGAAGGCGTCGTCGTCTGATGGTATGATTCATTATGATACGCCCATTATTCCCAACGAGCCGACAGAAGTTTGTGTCGACAACCTCGGTCTTTACGACCTGAACGGAAATTTCACGGGGGGGAATAATGGAATCGCCAATGGCAAGTACACGTATACGGGTGTTACAGCACTGAACCAGCCGACGGACAATTTGCTTCGCTTTGGTGCGTACAAGAATTTACAAAACGATTTCAGATTTAGTTTGTTTGGTGATGACGGTCTGAATACGCCTCGCGAAGCTGTAATGCGAGCTGGTGCGGTTCAACTTTATCACGACATTAGTCGATTCCGAAATACGATAGTGAATGACGGATTTATTGAAGCCCTTAAGTTAAGTCCTGAAATTCGGGCAAATTTGATCAGTCGTCAGGGGAGACCAGATTTGATAATGAAGACTCCGCTGCGACCGTCCCGCCCAGTCTCGACGACGCTTGAGAGGTTTGATCAGACGGGCATTGAGCTCTTTCCTGAGATTAATCAAATGCAGGTTGGGACTCGAATTCGGGCTAAAACTAATGCTGAGGACTTTTCCAATCTTCCGCCGATTTCATTGGCATTGGATCCTTCGTATGCAAGTTCCGATTTCGCGGGGATGATGTTTTTTTGGTTAACGGCAAATAATAATTGGAGTTCATATACTGAAGCGTTTTTTGGTGATAATGATGCCTGGAAAACAAATATTATTCCTGCAATTAATGATGGGCTCTCCAATTGGGAGGCTTTCCGAATTTCTGGAAAGACCGAGATATTTCGTTCAGCAGATTATATGTTACGTGTTTGGAGCTCAGAGGGGGGCTGTCGAAATGGCTCTCTTCCCTGCGATAAGGGCCGAAATATCAGAAATGTGCTGTTGTATGATTCTAGTTTAAGTCATCCTCGGACAACCTTTCCATTTAAGAAGCCTCCTCAGTTCTTTAACGGTGCTGGTCAGTATGATGGGCCGGCTGGTTCAGATCTGAGCGCTCTATTCTTCGCAGGACTTTTCTATGATCTTTCGAAAGAAGCGGGTCTTGGAGATCGTAATGCTGATCTTTTGTTTTGGAAAACTGTTTCCATGATTGATAATCCAACTCAACTCTCTATGAATCAATTTGGTCAGAAAGTTCTTGATGCTGCTGCTGTTCTTTTTCCTGAATCTGGAAATACCGGAAAGAGCATTTATGATGATGAAATCAAAATGACCCTCTATTCTAGAGGAATCACGCTGAATGATTCTCTCGCGATTTCTGATGTTCTTCCTGCTGCGGCTCAAGGATTGGAAGGTCAGGATTTCGCCTCTCCAAATCCGAATTATCAGCCAGATCCACTTGATTATGGCCAAGAAATAATCACGTTAGGCCAATATAGCCATCCAGTTGGTGCCGAGATGATGCAGCTTCAGTTTATGAAGCATTCCAAACTGGGACCTTGCGATAGTCTCACGCTGACAGATGGAACCTTTGATACCCAAGGCAATTATTTGAACAACGGAACCTATTTAAAAGTTCTTAAAACAGAGTCGCCAGACGAATCGATTGTTGATTTAGGCAATAGCTTCGTGGTGGTCCCCGGAAATCGACTATCCTGGAAAAATAGTGCGAAACGATGCGCGAGCGAGTTTGAAGGTTTTTATGCTGAAGACCTAACGTCTGTTGGTTTTCGAGTTGTGAATGTGATCGCCGATCCTTTCAAGCTTTCGATGACTAAAGTGAATGGTGACCAGTATCGCATCAATGTAACCACGAAGAATACCAAAGGGGCATACAAAGTGGAAATTGCTCAACCTGGCGAGACATCAAGTGCTGAACTGACTTCTGGTGAATCCCTTAGATTGAATCCGAGCAAGCCAATTCGGCTAAAGCTCATCAGCCCTACAGGTCAAAAAATTTTAATGAGCGGTTCTGCTAATCAATTTATAGGCGGAAGCCAATAAGTCTTAATACGAAGAACAATCTGGAGTGTTGTCGGTAATGGTGAAGATGGCAGCTTGTGCGGCGGCGTTTGCCTGACCAGTCCAAGCGTCGCAGACTTTTAAGAGATTTCCATCTGCGGTTACGGCGAGCAAGTGGGTCCTTCCATTAATCACTCCTTCCGCACCAAGAACAAAGTTATTGCCAACCAGTTGATCTACGTTCATTCCAGTATTTGGATCGAAAACACTTATCTTTTTCATCCCAAAAACCGCCTTATTGTGCGATGCCGCAGGATATCCTTGAATCTGGTAGCCCAGTTCTTGAAGCGAATATTTTTTGTTGTTGTCCGGAATTGTGGATCCAGTCAGCAAGTTGAAACGCGGATTCTGCGTGGCGGGTCGATAAAATAATGTAGGAGTTCCAGAAACTACCGAATCCAGAGCATCAGTATATTTATTCTGAGAATCGCATGCGGCATAAACTCCAGCAGCACATTCAGCGGCCACTCGTTGCTGATCCTTCCATGCGGCCATCAGCATTTGTGTGGCTTCAGCTTCTTTGGCATCGAATTCAAACTTGAGGTAAAACGGTATCGAAATCCCAGCAAGAACAGCAATGATAGCGGTTACGATCATCATTTCGATAAGCGTAAATCCTGATACAGAATTTTGTCTTAAATCAAAAAATTTGTGAGCTCTCATTACATCCTCCGACCGAAATATCTTCCATTTTATAAAATAACCCCCAACTCTTAATGCTCACTCCAGGTTCTATTATTGTCTCAAATTGAAGCCTCTGCTGGTAGAGGTGTCACAAATGTTACGTCTGCAGAAAGTAGCTAAACGGCTCAAGCATGCAATTTATTCGGTTTAGCCGATAGGGTTTGCCGGTAGCCCGGATAATCCGGCCGTAGCCCGGCCCGTGGCAGCGGTTCTATGCCTGGTAAATGCCTGGAATGATAGATGCATTTTGGTCTTCTCTATGAAAGAGCTAAGTTGTCGATCGCAATGGTATTTTTTCGGTAGATTTGCTAGTAAATGGCGCCTGTTTATGAAATCTGGTTCTCCATATCTTTGGTGGATTGTAGCCCTCTTCACGGTTGTCCTGCAGTCTTGCGGCGACAATGTGAAATTTAGGCCAGGGCCCGTTCTTTCGGGGATGATCGATAAACAGAGAGAAGCGGAGGCATCCGTTTCTCGGTGGGAGATTTTGTCTAAAAACGTCGATCGCTGTGGTGATGAGCCTTCGTCTGAATCGGCAAATCAGAAGACTGAACAGCCTTTGGTGGTTTCTCCTTTTACCGTGAAAATTGAAGAGCTTCGTGACGGAGATCATCCGCGCACGGCTGTTGCGTTTGAGGGAAAACGATTCAATTTCAAGGTTGCACAAAAAAGTTTGGGAGCTACGACTGAGCTTTTAGCCGCGTCTCGAATGCGTGGGTCTGAGTCCGGTGAAACTCTCGATTTAGTCCCAAAATTGAATGAAATTGAAAAGCCGCCAATTGTGATTCGAGTAAATTGCTTCGAATTGGATGAGCATGATGTCTTAAATACAGATGGGCGGGATCTTTTTATTGTCGCCGATAAGTTTGTAATTAATGGAACGATCAGAACTACGCCGGCTGCTCGAGATGACTATCCGGGAGGTAACGGAGGTGATCTGACTATCTTGGCGATCAAGGGTCGCTTTGGTCCAAAATCACTATTGAATGTCAGCGGAGGAGACGCAGGAGTGATTACGTCTTATCCCGGGATCATCATCGATGACAGCGTAACCAGTGAAAATATCGCAAACAAAAATCGAATTATTCAGGAACTTCGTAGTGAGCTTTTGTATATTGAAGATCCACAGAGCCGCGGCCGTGGAATCAAGACGATCACGGTGAGTGATTCTCGAATTCCAGATCCAGAGAATCCTGAGGAGATCAGTCAACTTGTGGAAGCGTATGAGAATGTACGTAAAACTTTTTTAACCTCCGACGTTCAAGGCGCGGAACGAATGATTTTTGATATGGCAATGAACTATATCGGTGACCATGGAGGGAACGTTGAAGGGTTGAATTCTGATGCACTTAATGTTGTTGGTCGAATAAAGGATTTCTTCTTAAGTAGATATCTGACTGTGTCGGAAAGGCGAGCGAGTCTTTCTGGGGGAGACGGAGATGTCTGGCGACTTGTCTGGAAATTTGCCATAAGGCGGCGACTCGAAGAGGAAAATCTTCGTTCTATTCAGGGCTATGCGGCGGGGGCTTATGAAATGCCTTGGATTGCCGATGGTAAATTGGGTGTGATGATTCATGATCTTTCTCAGAACGATACATTTAAGAAAGATATGAGCGGTCGCACGATTTATTTTCGTGAAAGCGCAACTTTCGATCGATTGAGCGGTGGAAATCCAGGAGCCATAAAATTAGTCGTCGGAGAAATGTCAGATCTTATAAAAAAAGACGACCGTGTTGGCCGCTCCACAATTGATAAGCCGCATCCAATTTGGAAATACATTGTCGATGGCCAGGAGAAATACTTAAGTTTAGGTTTGATCGCAAGAATTCAGCGGACCTTTCAGTTTGTCTCTCGAAAGAATATGGACGACAAGGTCGTTGTTCCTGATGAATATGTGATTCATTTAGAAAAAAATATCGACCCGCTCGACTCAACTCTTCGATATGAGATTAAAGAAAATTTATCTAGCTTGCACTATAAGCTACATCCCAATATCCAAAAGACAATTTTGAAAGAGTTAAAGCTTCCTTTAATCAAGTTAAATGAAAGCGTTTTGCTCGAAGATTTTGAAAAATCAGGTCTGCCTGTATTTATGCCTCACTTCGAGGAATTAAAATTAGCAAAGGAAAAAAAATGAAATCTTATTTGATATTATTGCTTGGCATTATTTTGAGTTCATCTTGCGGGCAGACCTATCCGCCCTCACTCGATCATGAGATTCCTCTGCCTGCTGTCGCGTTTGATATTGAAGTTCCGCGTGGTAGTTTAGACGTTAAGTTCTTAGAAGCTTATTTGCTGGTAGGTGGCTTTGTTTTCAGGGATGTGCCTATTGAGTTAAGAAAAATGACCGATTTTTTCATACCTGGGGATGTCGAGCGGAAGTTAGAGCCTGGAATCAGATTTGGTTCTTTCGTCACTTCGTTGTCTACAATTTATAACCTGCCCATCATCAATTGGCCTGAAGATCAATCTCCGGCTTGTCGAAAAATCAAAATTAATTTTGTCGACCGAGACGGCGACATGGCTCCCGGTGATTTTCATCTTTCTCAGAGATGTGGAATTGACGCGCGAGTTGAGTCGGAGTCCGATTTTCGCTTGAAGGAAATGGCATTGAATGTTTCTGTCAGTGACGAAGATGATGCTGATCCTTCGAGCGGCTTTTCACAAAAAATTGACTTTAAAAACGTCTTCGTGAACGGCCGTCGTTATGAGGGTCATTTTCTTCGTTATGCATTTCCAAGCGCCTCAGGCTATTCAACGGCCGTGACTGAGGATCTAACTGTGAAGCGGCTTGCGGATTTGCATTATTCAATAGCACTCGATCGAAGGCGAAAGGCAGAGACAGCCGAGGGACGGAAATCAGGCGTTGCCCTGAAGATGAATATGATCGCAGACCCAGAGAGATTTGAGAATTTTGAAAAAATACGGGATCCGAAGAGCCCTGATTCTAGCGATATGATTATTCGCAAGTTTAGCGATGTCAGGGCAAAGGGGAAATTTCAGATTGTGGATGGATTCATTCAGTTTGTAGTGGATAGCGATGTGCGTACATTTAAGATTTCGAGCACGCCGCTCGTTTATGAAAATCCCTATGTCTTGAATGGAAAGAAATCGATTCCAGATCAATCGTATTATTGTAGTGGTGAGGCGTTTTCGTCTGGCACGATCACAATGACCGATGTTGCGGGCAATAAATTAGAACTTCGGTATTCTCGTAATCCATTGAATCTTCCCAAAGAGCAGGGCCCTGGAAATTGTCTCTTGAAATACTATTTAAACGATCAGGAACTGAAGACTTCTCCCAACAGAAGCCGTTGAGCAAAGAATTTAAGCCTGTTCTGCGAGCAATGCTCGAATCGCTTGTTCGACGTCTGTTTTTTGAGGCACTGAAGCATATTCAAGAACCGGAGATAACCCTATTCCTGGAACTGCTTTGCCGGCCAAAATTCGTGGGCGAATTGCCAACTCATAAAACATTTCGTCGATCACTCGGCGCAGCAGATGCTCGCCAAAATTGGTAATTTCTGTTTCTTCATTGACGAAAATAACTCGACCAGTTTTCTGAATCGAAGCCTTTATCGCATTCCAATCATAAGGGATCAGTGTTCGAAGATCTATGACCTCTACGTTTCCAAGATTTTGCTGAGCAAGTTCTTCAGCCACCTCTAAACAAATCGGCGCAAGTCGTCCGTGAGTCACAATCGTGGCATCTGTTCCTTCGCGAGAAATCTTGGCTTTCCCCAAGGGAATTGCCAGCTCTTCTAAATTCGGCCATCGAGGCTTCCATTTCGATCGATCGCCAATGGGTGCATCGATCATTTCTCGCAAGATTTTTTCATCCGCTGGTTCACCTGGAATAAGTTCTGTGCCCTTCGTCCGCAATAGTGCTTTGGGCTTCAGATAGAGCACGGGATTATCGTCCTTAATAGCCGAAATCATCAGTCCATAGGCGTCTAAAGGAGTCGACGGGCATACGACCTTCATTCCATGAATCTTTGTCGCGATCGAATCAAAAGAATGAGAGTGATAGATCGAGCCGTGAATTCCTGAGCCGGTCGGGGTCATGATCACGAGCGGAGTTTTAAATTTTCCTCCCGATGCCCACAAGCCATTGCCGCAGAGTTTCAGAAGGTCAATCGTATTAAAAATATAGTCGACGAACTGCACTTCAGCGACTGGTCGAAATCCGGCCCACGCCAGTCCAAGTGCAGCGCCAACAATTCCGCGCTCATCCAGAGGAGAATTCCAAGCTCTCTTTAAACCCTGAGTCACCGTGAAAACGCCACCCAGGGGAGCGCCGACATCTTCTCCAAATATTTCTTTAACGCCTAAATTTTCTTCACCATAGTGAAGCGCCATTCTGATGGCTTGAGCCATATTTGCCATAATTATTGGCCCCCCTTCTTGGGATAGGAGTCATCAAGGCCTTCAGCAAAAATATGCTCCCAAATATCGTCTGCTTCGGGATAGGGCTCTTGCTTCACTTGAGCGTAGGCGGCATCGCATTCTGCTCGATTTTCGGTCCAGACCTTCTCAATCTGATCTTTTGTAATCAATTTCTTTGCGAGCATCTGTTCTTCAAAAAACTTAATGCAATCTTGTTCAGGTACTCGATTGGCGCCAGAAGATGATGAATGCCCGTAGAGTCTCGAGGCTTTCGCTTCGATGAGATAGGGTTTTCGTTCTTTGCGAATATAGTTCATCGCTTCTTGAATCGCATAATAGGATTCAACGGGGTCATTTCCGTTGATCGTCTTTGAAGGCATATTAAAAACTTTGCCCCAGTCCGAAATTTGCTTCTCGCCATGCTGTTCATGCGCTGGGGTTGATATTCCAAATCCGTTATTCACCACGATCATCAGAATCGGAAGTGGAAGCGCCGGACGATTCGCCCATACCAAGCACGAATGAAAGTCGCCTTCAGCGCTGCCGGCATCTCCGCCATTGACCAGGCTCAAAGCGTCTGTATCAGTGTGAGCTTGCGCAATCGCGGTTCCAATCACTGTGGAATACTGAGTTTCAATGGTGGGTGAGACTGGACAAATATTCCACTCAGGGATGGCATAGTGGTTAACAAAATTTCGTCCCTTAGAATACGGGTCGGTTGCCACCGTTCTCATCTGGCGAATCGTATCGATCACCTCTGCGCCCATGGCCAAAGCTATGCCGCTGCTCCGATAGTGAAGATGCAAATAGTCGAAGTTTGGTCCCTGACCTTTCTTGATCTGAAGACCAAGTGGCACGTTAAACCCTTCTTCACCGGGCCCACCGATCCAAAAGAAGCCTTCGCCCCCTTTGCTCATCTTTATGAGACGTTCTTCAAGAAGCCGCCCCTTCACCATAATATTGTGAATCTTATGAAGGGTCTCTGCCCCAAGCTTGAGGTAGGGATCCGTCGCCGCTGTTCTCAGGGTATGAACTTGCTTTGCCATGACTAACCTTCAATTGAGTAATCAGAAAAAACAACTCTGTCCAACGCTTAAGTATACGAATTAAATAGTGATTTGAGTAGCCTGTGGGTTTTTTGACTAATCAGGAAGTTTGATCACAAAACGGTAAGTATACGAAATACCTGACCAAAGGGCTGCTCCAACTGAGACTAATAAAAGTACTAGGCCAATATTTCTTAATGGATCCCAGTTGATCAAGATAAATAGAATCGCAAAGAATTGAATCCAGGTCTTAAATTTTCCACCACGGTCGGCCGGCATCGACATCCCAATCGACGAAGCGATTGCGCGAAGTCCAGTAATCGCGATTTCACGACCGACGGTTACAATCACAAGTGCTGGAGGCAGGAGTTCGATCCAGGGATCAGAAAGCGCAAATGGAAATGAAAACCTGCCCAACCAAAGCAGCATGATCATTGTTGAGACGATGATCAGCTTATCGGCCAATGGATCCAATAGAATGCCCAATTTAGATTCATAGTTGTAGCGGCGAGCAATCCACCCATCTACATAGTCAGAAATGCCTGCTAACGAGAAGATAATCGCCGCAGTGATATCCCATTTCCAAAACGCGCAAAGAGCCACCAAGGGAACTGCAAAAACACGACTCAGCGTCAGTATATTGGGGATAAGATAGAAATCTGAGCGTTTGATATCTGATTGAGGCATTAGCGGTCTCGATTTTTGATCTCAGAACTGAGCGCGCCACGCACTCCACTGATCCTGAAAATGACGATCGGAGCATCCTTCAGTAAGGCTCGCTCGAATCGAATTTTATAGGTCCTGGTGAATGTCGTCATCGTTGGATAAAAATACCGAAGTGTATCGTTGGTTTGTGAAAAGACTTCGATTCGTTCCGGATCCAGCTGAACGGAGGCGTCAGGATTTTCAAGAATCACGCGCCAATTTGAACTTTTCATATTTAAGTCATTCCATTCGCGCTCGCGAGTAGCGACGGAAACAATGAAGGTGAAAAATTTTTCATTTTCTTGCAGCTGTTCAATCGCAAGCTTCGTTTCGTCTTCACTGCGTAATCTAAACTGGCTAGCCATTTCTTTGACATAGGCTTCCCGAATTTCTTGGTCGAGCGAAGTAATTTGCGCGGAGAACATCGGTTCGAATTCGGAATACATCGTTTGGTGATCGCTTTTCGATAAATATAGACGTTGGTATTCTGTTGCACCCAGAAAAGCGTCGAGAAAGTCTCCTTCACGTGTGCCATATCGATCGGATGTTCTAGATGTACAGCTTGCTAATATCAGCGGCATCAAAATGAGAGCGAGGCGATGAATCATTCGTCCAAGATCCCAAAATCGCCTTTTGTGTGCAAGCTATAGAATGAATATCCAGCCGATTCAATCGCCTGACGTCCACCTTCTTGTCGATCAACGACAGAAAAAATTCCAAGCACCTTCCATCCACGCTCCGATGCACGTTTTGCAGCTTCTAATCCGGAAGCTCCTGATGTGACGACGTCTTCAACAATAACGACTTCTGAGCCCGACGGAAGGGCATGGCCGCCCTCAATATATTGATTGAGGCCATGTCCTTTGGGTTCTTTGCGAACAATGAACGCGTCGAGAGGAGATTTAGCCAAAAACGAGGCATAGGCAACGGCTGTGACAATGGGGTCTGCCCCAAGGGTCAGCCCGCCGACCGCTTTGGCGGATGGAAAATGATTTTTGATTTTCTCAAAAATGCCCTGGCCGATCAATACAGCTCCTTCAGCGCTGAGGCTGACTCGCTTTACGTCGATATAAAAGTTTGACTGTCGACCTGAAGCCAGAGTGACAGATTTTTTTTGAAACGCTTTATCTTTAAGGATGTCGAGAAGTCGCGTAGCAAACGGATTCATTTGAGAAGTTCCACAAGTTTGAGTGCCAAGCCCTTACTGCCTTTTACCTTAATCTTGCCGGTGACAACAGCGAGTGGAATATTCAATTTGCCTTTCGCGAGCTTTTCAAAATTTTCTGCCGAGATTTCGAGGCAACAATCTGATTTTTTTGCGGCTCCAGCTTCAATTTTTTTTGAGCCGTTTTTTGAAAGATCCAACCGCCACGAATCACCTTCAATGGCGAGTTCATAGACGCAAGAAAGCCCATCAAAAATATCGATATTTTCCTCGAGTTTTTGGTTGAGTTCATTTTCAAGGAAAGATTTTACCGAAAATTTCATGGGTCGAATCTATAGTTTGGCTGGGGGCCGGTCAAGGTGAGCGATTCAGTGGTCGTTCGCAGATAAAAAAGCTGGGTCCGGATAATATATTATTTTTATTGGCGATTTGCGATCGGGATCGTCTCTGTCATGGGGCACTCGATTGACCATTCACCGAAGTCAGGCTATCCGTCAGGCCATGTTTAAATGCCATAAGCCTGTTTTTCATTTGATGCTGTGGATTTCCGTGAGTGGTGCGGTTGGTTGTGATGACGGACTTGCCATCGGCCATTCGTAAAGGAGACGCGCTGGCGGTGCGCGGCCTGGAAGCTGAATATGACGATGGCTCGAATCCAACGGTTAATGATCCAGAGGTGATCGAAGTCGATGGCCGCCGGTTCAATAGATATCCGTTGATTGAGGCAGTGATCACTCAGAATTATGCTGCTCTCGAGATATTGTTTGCGAGGCCTGAGCTTGATTTAACGATTCGTGACGAGCAGGGAATGACTCCTCTGCATCATGCCGCGGTGAGAAATTTGAGCATTGTGAATCGCTTGTTAGATAGAAAAGCCCCGGTGAATTCTCAAGATGATCGAGGAAGGACCCCCCTCCATCTCGCCGTTCAGTGGAAATTGAAGGATATTGTTCATGCTCTCTTGAATGCTGGGGCCGATATAAATTTGGCTGCTCAAACTGGGGAAAATGTTCTGAATATGGCGGCGCGAACTGGAGATCGGGACTTGGTCGAGTTGTTTTTAAAAAGGGGAGTGCCTCTTGATTTTGAGAATACGTGGGCAACGGATTATTCTCCTTCTCTCAATATCATTTTTGAATTTCTTTGGAATGGTGGTCAGAGCCCGAGGCAGCCTGAAATTTTAAAATTAAAAACGCTCGCTCTTAAGATCTACGCGCATGGGAATCAGACAGAAGTGGCAGCTGACCTTTTGAAAACCCTTCAGAGTTTAAGTTTTGCAGGCAGCGCTGATACAATAGTGACAGCTACAGAAATGCAAGTTGCTGAAGCTCAGTATCTAGGTTCTTGTTCTGATGGACTTGGTCAGGTGGGCGAGGGTTCGCCGCCAGACAAGAAATAGCGATTGTTTATTTTCTGCTCTTTAGCTGTTTGTTGACCAAAGTAGTCGGTCTCTCCTAACATTTCATTTGTTTTTGGGAGGGGTTGTTGAATGTTTGTAAAACTTTTGGTTATTTCCGTTTTTTTGTGCTGCAATTTTTGTTTTGCCGAGGCGCCAGCGGGGGATTGTAAAAAAAATATTCAGGGCTTGATCGCTCCAGCCGCGCCAGTCATTCAGAGCCATTCTGCGAAATATTATGATTGGCTCCCTCGGCACCTTCGCAATTCTAGGTTCGTCATCTTTTCACTGAAGCAAAGCGAAACTATGAGAAGATGGCTCTACAAGTCTCTTCTTCGGTCGGGAAAATCGAAAGATTTAGATTTCGAACCAGATAATCTCTATATTGCCTTAAGGGTGATCTTAACGCCTGTGGGTTTTCATAGCATTCGCCCCACCTCAGATGTGATTTTTTTCGAAGATCTTTTGACCTCATTGGTGGAATATCTACGATTTCGAAATCAATTCTC
Source organism: uncultured Bacteriovoracaceae bacterium (assembly GCA_964626465.1). Lineage (GTDB taxonomy): Bacteria > Bdellovibrionota > UBA2394 > UBA2394 > UBA2394 > CAZRCG01. The sequence continues at coordinate 244,502 of CAZVFP010000003.1, forward strand.
GGTTTCAGAAATGGATTCATCCGTCTCGCAAGAGAGGGCGCAAGTTCTAGGCCTCTCAATCGAGCGCTTTTTTCGTGCGTTTACTCAGTCTTGTTTGGAGAACAAACTTTTTGACAAGACGCCTGAAGACGAGAATCGATTGATTCACGGTTTGACGCTTCCCGATGGATCTGTGGTTGTTAATAATAAAGCCTCTTCAAATCCTGGAATTTTGATTGTTCCCGTTCAAATCACTCCGGATGCCGCATTCAATCCAGATAAGCCTCTTGCTAGACCGTTTGTTGTTGAAGGCGATGATCTAAGTTTTTCAGGTCTCGTGGCCGTTTTAAAACTTGAGTTTTTGGTGCATCGACTGAATATGAGTGCGCGGACATTGGCTGAATTTGAACTCCTTGATGACGATTTGGCGCACGAATGGACTCCACGATTGCTCAAGCTGGTTCGAAAAAGGATATCGGAGTTGACCGAAGCCAAAAGTGATACAGACATGACGACCGCGGCGGATGGTCGAACAATCGACGAGATTTTGGAGGCTTATTATAGTCAGGACATCAATGACGAAGAGCTCGCTGCGCATCTGAAGAGTGTGCATAATGGTGCGCTGATGAAAAGTCTGAGAAGTCTGGCTTATCGACACTTAATTTTTAAAATTCTGAGTGAGCTTCAATTGATCTCTGAGCTCTCGGTCACCGTAATGCCGAGTCCGGTCCCGTCTCAAGGCGCTCGACTGAGCGATTTTCGTGACCTCGTGATATTTAGAAGGCTGATCGTCGAGCGAGTCGAGCCATTGATCTTTAGGATTGGGACAGGATCTGAATTTTTGAGAGTTCTTGGTGCTGAAATGCCAGTGGAGAGTCGTGAGTTATTTGTTGCCGCGCAACGAAGGTTCGCGGAAATTCGTCAGATGCCTTTTCTCTAAGCGATTGCTGAAAGTGCTAATCAGCTGCGATGAGAACGCGGCCTAGTCGTTCAAGTCGCTCAAGGTGGCGCACGATGGGGGCGAGCTTTTCTGAAAAATCGCCAATGAAGGCGATGCCATAGTAAAAATGAGGTTTGCCTTCAAATTCCGCGGTGTTGCAGTATTGAATGAGGCCAGAGACTTCAATGCTCTTGGGTAATATACCGTCAAACGAGATTGAACATTTTACTTCTTGGCCAATTTGAAGCGTGTCATCCTTTTTTTCCGCCCAAAATCCGCAGCCGCCCATTCCGATGGTTCCAAGCTTCGTTGGAACCCGTCCGTCGTGAAGCACTGCTTTCACTGATGGAATTGGAGCAATATCGTATCGAACAAATTTTCGGCGTTCGCTTCCCATGTTGTTTCAGTCTAACAGTTCTAAGAGTTTGTTCGCAATCGCAAGACTCCGATTGCGCCATTCAATTGCAAGAGATGTAGCCTCTGGAGCAGTTTGCGCATTTTCGTTACTCTTCCATCGAAACTCAATCTGTTCGCGGCCTAAAAAATGATGAAGAAGCGGGTTCGTTGTTTCGCCACTCTTCATATAATGATTAAGAGTATTGGCAAGATTTGACAGATCAATCTCTGGCTTTGCTTGGAATTCTGCACGTGCAGTTTCTATATCCTTCCAAAAATCATGTTCCTTGAAGTCTCTTGTTGCTTGAGCAAGTGATTTCCATGGAATGCCTGGAATTTGAGCGCCCCCTTCTGTGCAGTTAATCACGGGAGTGCTGAAGAGATTTAGGTTGTCCAAAAAAACTTGTCTGAAAATTTCATAGGTTCCTGACGTTGGAACTTGTGGTTGAAGATTTCCGGGCACATACAGGAGCTGATCATTTGTTTTTTCTAATTTCTTTCGTAAATCTTCCAGAGAATTTTTTTGGCCCCATTCCTCGTAGGCAATACCTTCGGGATGGGAGGCGAGAGTGTCAGGATCAAAGCTCAGATCCTGTCCGACGAGATATATGGACGAGCAGCCCATAATGGCAGCTGAGTTCATCGCCATATGTGCAACCGATGGCCCGCATTTGATTATGCCGCGCGGCGCTGCTGCCTCAAAATATCGATAGTATTCATAGTTGCGATAGAGGGTCCAGTGTGGGCCCTTGTAGGCGCTAATGACTGACTGAGGAACAAGAGGAAACGTGATCAAGTGGCTGCGGCACTGCTCAGACGGGATTCCCTCAAGGAAAGGCTTTGAACCTTCGTCTCTTTCAAGGCAAAAAACGAAATGAGGATAGATATTTTCTTTGAGAAGAATTTTCAGACTCGCATCCGCGGATAATAAAAGTGCTTTATTTTGAAGTTTTTTCAGCAAAGGGAGGCTTTTTTTGAGAGACGGACCTGTCGATATGACGATTGCAGGAAGTCCAGAAAACCTTGTCTTCAGTAAATTAATGCCGGGAGTTTTAGCGATCCAGTTTCTATTCCTTATCGTATTTTTGTAGCCTTCATATCCATCTTCGAAAAAACTGTGGGTATTTTTCGCGAGTTCTAGGCATGCATCCCACTGTCGTTTCCAGGTCTCGAAATAATTATGATGCATTGCGTTAATGATGGGCTGGTGAAAGATCGCATATGGCCTGCCGATTGATAAATTCTCAGTACTGGAAAGATAATGAAAATCCTTCTCAAAAAACTGCTGTGATGTGAGTCCGATCTGCCATTCAATTTGAGGATTGGTGAGTAGGCCAGTAAAGTCTGTCTGTTGCAATGAGAACAGAAAGCGCTCGAGTGAGGGTTCGACGACGATCCATTTCTGGACATTGCGAAATGCCGCCTGGGATTTGAAGAGAAACTGCAACCAGGAACCGAGGCCAAATCCTGCTATGATTGCTGTTTTGAACTGATATTCCGGAAGTGGGGGCATTTCAAAAAAGCGTTCAGCAGTCGAATCTACGAGTTGAGAGCCCTCCCACAACTCAAGACCGAGAGGATGATTTTTAATTGAAAAATGATCCGATAAATTTTTATGGAGTGCCGCATCAATTTGTTGTTTGTGATGCGGGTATCTGCCGATAAATACTCTGAGATTAGAATCAAAGATAGATGTCACGATTTTATGATTATACTCGACCCGAGAGGTTTCGAGTGAAAAAATAGTCTGGTGACGGCATTTGATCCTCGGACAGAAAAAACAGAAGAAAAGGTTTTGTCGAATTGGGTAACTCTGGTTTCCAAGACCTACAACAATTTGAATGATAAAGATCAGTCGACCTATCACTCTTTTAGACTCAGAGATTATATTACGATTCTCGCGGTCACCGAAGACGGAAAGATTCCTCTCGTGCGTCAATACAGACCTGCTCGATCGGCTTACAGCTTGGAACTTCCGGCTGGAATTCGAGAAGCCGATGAAGAACCTGCGATCACAGCGCAGCGAGAGCTTTGGGAGGAAACTGGATTTTCATCTGATCGCAAACTTCAGTTCATGGGTCAATTTGCTGCTGATACGGGACGTCTTTCAAATGATGTTTGGTTTTATTTTGCGGATAAAGTTTTCAAGCCGAAAGATCGAGAGTGGAAGCCTGAAGTCGGCGTTGAAGTGGTTCTCTATACGAAGGAGCAATTGATGGAAGCCATTCGTTCTGGAGAATTTTGGCATTCGATGCATCTCGGTGCTTTGGGTTTGGCGGTGCTGTGGAAACAATTTTCATTCTAGTGAAGCGGGGTACAGTCTATGGCAACATATCGATTACCTGAGGGCCTGCCGGACCAGAATATTTGCATTGTTGGATTGGGATATGTGGGGCTCACCTTGGCCGTAGTGATGGCTGATGTTGGTTTCAATGTCCTAGGAGTTGAGATTCGAGATGAAGTTTTAGAAAAACTGAAATTGGGGGAACCTCATTTTCATGAACCGGGATTGAAAGATAAATTGGCCCGTGTCGTTGAGAGTCAGCATTTTTCAGTTCTTAAAAAAATTCCTGAAGGCGTCCGAGCCACTGTGTTCATTGTTACGGTTGGGACCCCGCTTGGGTCTGATGGAAAACCTCGGTTCGATATGATCGAAAACTGCGCGCGAGAAGTGGCCCGCCATTTGAAGGATGGAGACTTAGTGATTTTGCGTTCGACAGTGATGCTTGGCGTGACGCGAAAACTCGTTCTTCCTATTCTTGAGGCAACGGGAAAAAGCTTTGAGTTAGCGTTTTGCCCAGAGAGAACTTTAGAGGGAAAGGCGCTTTCCGAACTGAGAGAGCTTCCTCAAATTGTTGGCGGTTACAGTTTCAAAACGGCCATTCGAGCAGCCCAGATTTTTCAAATGCTCACCTCGACAGTTGTTCGCGTTCGCGATCTTGAGACTGCCGAAATGATTAAGCTCGTCGACAATACTCAACGTGATGTTGCGTTTGCTTTTTCAAACGAAATTGCTCGTACCTGTGATCTCTATAATATCAGCGCGCTTCAAGTGATTCAGGCTGGCAAGCTTGGATATCCACGAACGAATCTCCCATTGCCGGGGCCTGTTGGAGGCCCGTGCCTCGCTAAAGATTCTTATATTCTAGCAGAGGCACTGAAACCTTTTGGTGTCGAACCAGAGATTGCTTT
>CAZVFP010000004.1:0-233143 GCA_964626465.1 uncultured Bacteriovoracaceae bacterium
AAAACAAGAGAAGAGAATCATGGAAACAGAATCAAACGTCTGCAGAAAACATAACTTCCTAAACGACCACTTTCAGGTCACCCCCGCCCGGACAGGACAGTGTACACGCAGCCTTATCAGATTAGATCCTCACTGCAGCCCGGCAAATATTTTATAAAAAGCATCTCCGTGCAAAATGAAGCAGAATTAAAATCTTTGGAATGGAAGAATCACCAGTCATTTGAAGTCATAGCGGGAAAAAGTCCCACCACCTCTTCACTCAACATCGAATCTCTGGAGTTTTCACCAAAACTTATTCAAGGTGGCGGAACTATCACCGCACGTTTTGTTTTTAGATCAGAAATTGTACCCCTTGGAGTGAACGCCTTGTTAACGGGCCCACTCGATTACCTAGAGTCTATTAGTATCGATAGGTTCACGAAGCAGGGCGAAAACACCTGGCGCATGGAGAATACCATCCAGATTTCGGAGTGGTTACCATCTGGTACTTATCAGCTCAGTAATTTAATTGCCTATCACGAAAATGTTTTTGCGACCTATGATGGGAAGCCCCTTATAGTTGAAGTAAAAAATGCGAAAGTGGCAGACAAACCCGTGATACTCGAAACAATTCTTGAACCAGAAGCTGGAAAGAGAAGTGCAATGACAACATTTCGCGTCCGCATTCGATCTGCCGCTCCCGTGAACCTTCTTACAGCCGATTATGAAACACCAAGAACCTCTGGCGCAACTATGTATGGATATAAAATTACGTCTTTAGGAAACGATGAATGGGAAGCTGTAGGGGGTGCTTATATTTTTGCTAATTCGCCAGAAGGGACTTATAACATTAAAAATATGAAAGTTCGAAACGAAGGCAACATCATTTCCGACGCCGTTGGCCCTATTGTTTTTAAGGTGGAAAAATAACTGCGTGCCGAACTCAAAGATTTCTTAGATTTATCTGCGAAAGAACCGATTCGCATTCAACGACGAGCAGGAGATAGTTTTGTTCTGATGGCCGAATCAAAATATTCAGAGATGAAGGAAGAAATCGTTTCTCTTCAACGGAGACTTCTTGGAATGGCTGAAGTAGTCGCTGGTAAAATCGAAGAGTACGAACTCGGCACAAAATCTCGACTTGATCGTTTTAATAAAAAGCATACTAAGAGGTAATGTCGTCCACATTTTATCTTTCCAAAAAAATAATCTCAAAGCGCTCACTGAAATTGAGGATTTTGTTTTTGAGTCATCGGATAACTCTGTCATCGCTGTAGAGAAATTTCTTGATGCTCATGATGGCGCTATGGACTTCGTAGCGCAAAATTCGAATACTGCTGCCATTCATCCGCAAACTGGAGATCAATCTTGGATTTTTGGAGATGGGCGATATCGGATCTTTCTCAAAGTCGTCACTCAAAATACGGGAATGATAATTTATTTAACCCACATCATTGATAATCGGAAGGCCAACCTCGATATTTATCCTAGCAATTCGCTGCGACTTATGAGGTCGACTAGCACTCATGGAGGGCAGCCATTTTGTAGTCCTACAAATTATTCACTTTAGCGGTGATCAAAATTCGTTCAAAGAAGTGACGACCATCCTTTTGTTGCATAAGAGGCGTCGTAACCTGTTGAAAATTTCCGACAAGACGATTCATAAAAACCAATGATGGGCTAGAGCTTCCATCCAAAAATACCAAAGCTTGTGGGTAAAAATCTATTTCCCCGCCGTTACGAACATTCATACTTCCACCCAATCGAATATTCGCGATTGATTTCACCGAAAGATCGTCCTCACGCAAATTAGTTTTACAGAATACGTCCGGTGAATTCGCGTGAACATTTTCTGAATAAACAGCAAAATCGACTGACTTGTTGCAAACAACTTTGCTTTCAGTAGTGAAAGTTCCGTCGCTTTTTTGAATCGACCACTCTGTAGTTACAGAAAAGGTAACCGGCACCGAACGTAGAGGTTCAATATTCTCACTTGGTGTTGCTTGAATTAATCCCGTTAGAAAAAGCGTAATAAACATTTGAATCTCCCTTCAAAGAATTAACGTTACTGTCCGTCAAGGTACCCTCGATGTGCATTTTTTGGAATATTTAAGTGAGGGCGACCCCTGCGGGAGAACAATTTCAGGACCAACCGCCCCTCGCCTCTACGAAGTTGGGGACATACTCGGCCACATCGTTTACACTTTAAGACATATCAATTTTCAGAGGGGGAGAAAGTCCAAGTATTTCAAAGTGCGGCGAAGAGGTCCCTGAATTTCAACTAAATTTTGGACTCCACCCTTGAAAATTCGAGTCGATTCGGGGCGATCGCCTTGGTATATAACTTGCAAATTAATCCAAGTGCAGATGATCAATATGAGAGCGATTTACTCGATTTTTATTCTTTCACTGTGGATTCTCTCGTTTGCGGCGAATAATCGCGAGGCAGATGCGGCCTCTTTTGATAATTTTGTAATTTCGAACTTTCCAACAAATACTCCCAGAGATACTCGACAAGTGTTTCCTCGAAACAAGTTTGCGAACGAAGGCGAGATCTATGTGCGGCCTCAGACACCAGGAGCTAATCAGACCTCCCCCATCAAACTATCAGATCCCAATTTAAGTTCGAAAGATCTTCTTCACGTGAAGATAGTTCTCGCCGACGAAGACACGGTGAAGAAGGCTTCTGACGTTATAAGAACTAAACTCGGCTTGGCTGTTTTAGGTGAGTTAGACGGCTACGAAAACCCTGAAAAAGGCCGCCGCGCACTTTATTTTATCGCCAGTAATCGCTCGGGTCAGTCGTATAAAATTGAGGTAGTCGATCGCCGAACTGACCGATTGAATGCTTGGATCGATCTGGTTTCACTCCATGACCTGAAAGGCGAATTTTCTACCTATATTACTGAAGTGAGTGAGGCAATTCGGAGTCGCATTCCCATTCCAAAGCCCCCCGAAGACCTTCCTCATCATCTCGAATTCTCAGCGAACTACCTAAAGCCTGAAGTTGACCTCACGGGGGACCCAAAAAAAACATTCGAGGAAATGCTCTTCAATCATCGGCAAATCTCTTACACAATTGTTCAAATGATTAGGGACAACCTACAGAAAGGCCCCGGCAATCCGACAGCTCTGAAAATGGCTGAAGAAAGCCTCAATCAAAAGATAGCTCAGATTCAAAATATGGTTCACGCAAGTGAACAGCGCTTATCTACATCACAAAGACCAGAAATCTTCGAAATTCATTATCTTCGTCAAATGCTTTCTGAACTTCAATTCTTAAAAGAATATTTGCGAGCGGGTTTGCAACTTTTCAAAAATCCAAAGCTCGCAGTTTATTCAATGTCAGAAAAAATAACTTCTGTGGATTTTCAAAAAATCGACAGACTTTTTCCGCCTTCCGAAAATCGAATCTTTCTTCCAGACCTTGATGCCAACCCAGATTTCTCTCGAGAACAACTCCTTTCAGTTCAAGCGCAAATTACCTCCGCAAGGTCTACCTTCCAGCTGCCAAGCGTGAGTGAGTTTTTGATCTATCAAGAAATGCATCGGCTAAATCCGACGGGATACAAAGAAGATTTTCAGAATTACCTTGCACAGAAAGCCTCACCCGAAACGACCCTGATACAAGTCGTAGCGAAGGGGGCTTCTGCTCCGGCGAGCGAACAAGATTCATTCGATGTTCCAATTACAGTCTCAGGTGTTTCGCAAACTTTGAATTTTCACACCTTATCGGAATCTAAAACTGGGCCCGTAAAAGAAATTTTAGAAAAGTATGCTCGTCAAAATATCAGGAATCTTGAACGTCTGATAACTGACGATCTTCATCAACAACTTGCCAGCCACAAAAAAAAGGCGGCGGAATTAAGAACACAGATTATTGCGGTGCGAGACGAAGGCAGAATTGAAGAAGCAAAGAAAAAAATTCATGAGCTAGAAATTTACGAAGCCAATATCGCAAGAACCCTCAATTTGCTGGCGCCCTTAGAGGGAAAGCTTTTTGTAATGGCTGTTAGGCCAGAAGGGCCCGGGCTCACATTGGATTATCTGGGTCCACAAGGCAACGGAACTGGAGTCGAAAAGGGCCAATTATGGATTAAAGAATTTCCGCGAGAAGAATTGGAGAAACTACAAGTCACCGTAGACGAGGGTGATTTAATACAAGATAAATTTCCGCTCACAATCAGCTCTGGCTTATGGGTTCTCACGCGAGACAGAAAACTTTATGTCTTTAAAGAAGGTGACCCACGAATCAAGCATGTCTCAACAGGGCTAGATATCGCCGGAAGTGGAACGATCGGTGCGAATAATGGAAAAATTACTTACTCAAGTGGTAACGACTACGGCTTCGACAACGGAATCGGTCATTATCGAACAGATCAATTTTTTCTCTATCAAGCTATTGAAGCGATAGAACAAATGGGCGCCTCGATCCCCGAGCAACTGGTCCGACTAAGATTTCCAAAATCTGATGATGAATTGAGCAGAAGGCGAAGGACTCTGCAAGTGCCTTCCAAGAGATTTGACCAAATATGCAGTTTAGCGCTGAGCCGACTCGCAGAGCAGAAATTATAGAATATTATTTTAGGCAAATGCAGCGTTCATCGGCTCTAGAAGCGCATTGGAATTGTCTTTTCAAATAAAAATAAATATGCAAGACCAGGCCTAAGCTCAGCGGTAGCTCTAAAGGATATTTCTAAAAGGGTATTGTTTTTAAAAAGCTGTGGACTCACATTTTTCATAAACTGAGGAGATAATTATGCTTAGAAAATATGGATTTTTGTTTTTATTCTTGGCGACGACTTCTATACAAGCTGAAGTTCATTTAGGCCCCTTTCCCTGGGATATTCAAGAAGGCTTAAAAACTTATCACCATATGTCGATAGACAACTGGCATCCCGAATTTCCTCCCGAGTATCGAGATCCACGCAAGATCCTCCGGTTGATTGCGGCTCTCAGATATACCGACCGATACGAGAACCTCCGTGTCAACTGGATTCAAAACCTGCCAGATCTGTTCAGCACATTTGACACGGCACTCGATCAAATGCCTCCAACGACTAATGACTATCAAGCGGCCATCAAAGAGATAATTGAATTTGTTTTCGATTCAATAAAACAAACAACAGAGGAGAGCTCCTTAGACGGAGGCATAAATATAATTTTGGAAATAATACGTTCCAACTCGGCTCGTCAGTTAGATGGCAAACCCCTTGACCTAGCATTTCGAATTGAAACGCTATCAATGATTCTAGAATATGCGGGAAACACCTTCGCAACTTTACTAGCTTCAGAAACTCTGGACGACGCGGCCATCGCTGCCGCAGAGGCATATTCCAAACTTTTCGAAGAACTTGCCGATGCCTATACTTCTCTGATCGCTCTCCCGAACTCGACAGAAGGATCCGTCTCGCCTTTGCTCGATCGCCACCGACACTTGGTAGATGCCATCCGTTTTCACCCCCGAGCAACCCCAGGATCCATAACAAGACTTAACCGAAGTATATTGAAAATGGGCAAGACCGGTTGTCAGCTCAACTTCATGCGACTAGCAGGCCTAGCGGCCAGAAACTGAATTCGTTAGATCGTAACAGATTAAGGCTCCCCAGGTGTGGCTTTCTATATCGTCTTTCATCGAATTAAAGACAGGCGTGAGAAACCGAGCTCCCTGCTTTAAGTGAAAGCTTAGCGCAGGGTCGCGCCATCTGCCATTGATGACTGATCTTATGTACTCATGAATATCTGCTGCAGGATGTTCACGCATAAAGCCTCTAAATCCGTTGAGACGAGTCAGCCCATAAATTTTTGAAACATTCATTTTTCGAGCGAAATCAATAGCCGACTGCACCAAGACGGCACCAATATTTCTTCTGCGACTCTGCCCATCTTTCGAAATACGAGTCGTAAGATTGATCATAAACAAAACGTCGCCCTGAGGATCATGGCTACTCGAAATAAATCCGTCCCCACTGAGAACGCCCCAATGATCAGAATCTCCAGTGTGAGATTCCAGTGACTCATAAATTCTCTGCTCTTTTAATCGTTGAGTATTCAGAAAGCCGACAACTTTTTGAGTTGAATCCATCGCTAGCAGCTGCCCTTCTGGAAAGATCTCTGTTCGAGATATTAGCTTTCCAGCCGTAGCGGCGAGTTCCTGCCAGGCCTCGTTCTCTACTATCAAAAGCTCTGCAAGATCGCCTAGAGAAACAGGACGGACAACGAACTGCGTAAGATCGCGCAGATCCTCGGCACAATCAGCCGCCGCAAAGAGACTTCCTGCGACGGCTAGCAATGAACAGAAGAAACAGAATGTCCGGACGGCCCTCATGATTGGGGAGCAATCTAATTTGAAATGAATGATTAGATAATCTATACTTATTATACATGAGGTTAAGTAATGCTTAACAATCTGCCTGATTTAAATCGCTTGGGAGTATTCCACGTGGTTTTTGCTGAAAGAGGCATCACTAAAGCCGCAGAGAAACTACATATCACTCGCTCAGCAGTGAGTCAGAGCATTAAGTTGTTGGAAGAAGAACTCGACGAAGAGCTGTTCGTCAGACGGGGACGAAATTTGTTTCCAACCGTGTATGCTCAGGGACTATTTGCAATCATCGACACGACAATTACCAGCCTCAAGGAGAGAAACAAGGTTCGAGCGAGCTCAAAAGGCCAGATCGTCGGGCAGTTACGCATCAGTTCTCCTCCTCTGTTCGCATCGAGATTTCTTATTCCCGCTATCGCAGAATTCCATTCGAAATATCCTGGAATTCGATTTGAAATGATGAATTTACCTATCTCACATCTCATAGAATCTCTAGAGCAAGATAAAATCGACTTCGCAATCATCGACAGCATTGAAGTCTTCTTAGGCAAGCGCTCGATTATCCAAGAAAAGCATTTACTCTCCGAACATGAGATCATGGTCTGCACGAAAGAATATCTGAAGAAAATATCCAAAACAAATGAGGCGAGTTATCAGGAGTTAGTTCGAGCCAATTTTGTTTGCTACGATTTTAAAGGAAGTGACGCAAAGCTGTGGTTCAAGCTGATATTTAAGAAAATTCCAGATCAGATCTCTGTTTCACTCAGCGGAGCGACGGTTTTTGATATCGTAAGTGCCGTGAGAGCGGGACTAGGCTTTGGATTAATTCCGTCGCACATGATTGAAAAAGAAATTCAGAAAGGAACCTTGGTACCGCTATTTCCAAATCGAACACATATTCAAAATAAGTTGGACCTTATTCAACTCAAGTCAAAAAAAGAGCCGTCACATCTGCGTCTTTTTGTTGAACATCTCATCTCACATCTAAAAAAATAATCGAATCGCATTACGTTAGAGAGTTACAAGCACAGCTGTTATGCCATCACGGCCGAGATTCGGGCCTTCCAGTTTTTGCAAATTCTTCAGCATAAACCGCTGGAATATAAGTGAGAACCTCAGCCAAAATTCTTTCAGGTCCCCCGCCGTTCAGTGCCTGTCTGTCAAAATATTCTCGATCAAACTGTGTGTACTCCAAAGCGAACCCCAACCCCCTATCCTTTACCATGAATATTCCATCAGGAATGAGTGCGGATTTGGTTGGATCCACCGGAATCAAGCTAATCTCTAGATCGTCGTTCACAAACATTCCTTCTCGAATGCCCACATTTCTTCTCACTTCGCCCGTCGCAATCCAAAATGGCGCACGAATTCTTGTCGCCACTTCTGTAGGCCGCAACAAACCTCGATGTTTCTCGCGACTTTTTTCCAAAACAACACGCTGGTGCTCCTTCCAGCCCGCCAATGGGTCTGGCGCATCAGCTGGTCGTTTAAGCGCTATCTCCCAAGCCAGATATCCAGCCTCTCTCCTTCGACGAGAATCTCGCAATTCCATCGCACGCAAGTCGTGCGCCAAGCGCAATGCAGGATCGAGCTGGTTACCATCGTAGTCATAGCTCACTGGTGCACCCGGAATATATAAACCGTCTGCATCACGCCGCACCTCAACTCCCATGAGATTAAGCACGCGCTCACAAATGTCGGAAGCTGACGAAACGGATGGAAGACTTAAGCCCAGGACAACGAAGAAAGATTGCATAAATTTTTTCATATTCTAAGGGCGGACCCCAGAAGTTTTGACATGCAAAATCAACAATAACGATTTAATGTCAAAAATCTCGATGGAAGCCATTAACAATCAATATCTTATCGAAGTGCTCACGGTTGGTTTAATCCTCAGCGTTGATTCATTTTCCGCCGCAATTGCTATGGGCCATCGACCCTTTTCAAGAATTGATGCCCTGCGATTCGCGATTGCTTCTGGTGGGGCAGAGGCCCTTGTTGCCCTGGCTGGCAGCATCGCAGGCAGTCAGATTATTCGTCGATTTGAAGCAGTTGACCATTGGATCGCATTTTTTTTGCTCACCGGCGTAGCGATTCATATGGCTTATGAAGGAATGTCCGATATGACGAGAAAAGAAATTCGTGAAGAGAAATTAAATTTCCACAGCTTCACCAAGGTGCTCATTGTCTCTTTTGCAACAAGTCTCGATGCGCTTGGAGTTGGAATCGGCCTCGGCATTTCTAGCAAACCGATCACTCCCTTTATTTTTTCTATTGGATTTTGGGCTTTCATGACCACACTCATGGGTCTCTACCTCGCAAAAAAACTCTCGCAAAAATTTGGCCCCGTGATGAATTTGGTCGGGGCTGCAGTTCTCGAAATTGTCGCATTCCAAATGCTGAAGATCTAAGGCATTCAATTTTTCGGAAGCGGAAAATCGTAAACTGCAAGACCGCCGCCCATTCCATCGCGCGTAGCGCTTACAACAATATTTCCTTGCTTCGAGTTGTAGCCTTTCGGCAAATCACAAATGAACCTGTCTTTCTTCGGGCGACACATCAACGTTTTTTCTTCCGTTCCCTGTTTCAGGCTCACCTTCACAGATGAATTTGCAACCTGTGGATGCTTAAAATCAAAATCCAAGAGATAGATCTCAAGATATTTCTGTTTCATGACGAGCTCGGTGTGAAAGCCCCCAGGCATTCGAATGAACCCACCATGCGGGCCCGGCTTATCTTCGTTGTGAGCAAAAACTACGGCCGAACTGAAACCAATCAACACGAGCATTACCAAAAATTTCATAAATCCACTCCTGAGAAAAGCGTACGCTCATCACAAAAAAAAATCACCCTCGTGTAGACTGTAAAGACACGAATATAGGCGGGGCGGGATCAACAACGAGAGCTTCCAAAGCCGCGGAGCAGACACGATGAGCTTCAGGTGCAGTAGAATGATCCCCCAAGCGACTAAGTACCCAAAGGAGTCTCTGGCGAACAATCTTGTTCAGCTGAAATAGCTCACTATACAATTCCGAATGGCCAGAGATCTCAGGATACCGTTGCCCAATCGAGTCTTCCAATTCCGATGCAGTATTGATGATACTTAATACCATCCATGCAGAAAACTGTTCGGCCGTACTTATTTCTAAAAGGCTTCTTAAAATCTGACTTAGACTCGTTAAATATATTGTCTCATCATAGCCATCCCAATTTTTAAAATTCACGCTGGGATATGCCAAGTAATTAAAAAATCGATCTATCAATATACTGCCCCCGTCAAGCAGTCCACCCTGTCGACGCATCCCCCCTGCCGCCCGAGATTGCATATCAAAATGCTTGGCGCTTTTTATAAAATCGATAATCGCAGATTTTGCATGACTAGCGAGTTCAGGATTCTTTGCTCCAAGCAACACAAGCGGAGCTGCCCCTACGCGTAGAATATCGGTCACTCCGAGTTGAGTTGCCACAAATCGCGACGAAGCACTCCCATCGCCACCGTGCTGGCGAAAGATATTCGTGGCCGATAGTGAGATTCTGGAAAATGGCCGGCTCTCTATGACTTCGGACCATTCACCCACATCTGGCAGACAGGATTCCGACTCTCGAAGCGCCCTCTTCAGCCATTTCAGCCAAAAGTCCAAATAGTTTCCGAGATCCCAAGGCTTCTGAGTCGACCCAATGAGAGCCGGGGGAACAAACGACTCTTGCATCAAATGTATTCCAGCATCACCACCGGCCCCAACGGCTAACATCACAAACTCATGTGCATCAAAAATACCTAATGCATGTGCAAATTCCAGAAGTTGAGACTGCATTTTTTCGAGTGACTTATAGGTGGGTGATTGCTCCGAATCTATTCCTTTCGACGGCAATCGCTGCAGACACAAGATGAGTTGGGCCATGTCTTTATACGTATAAAAAATCTGTTCCATGAGGTGCTCGCGATCGGCCAGTGAAATCTTGCCCTGCTTTACCCAAGAGATAAGCTGAGGAACCCATTTCATTCGATCGATCGGCGAAATTTGGTAACTCTGAAATCGTTCCACCAGCCGGTCAATTTCAGAATCCTGCGCTTCGTTTAGTGCGGCCTCCGAAGAGTTCAATTGCAGAATCTCAAATTTCATTTCATTCCAGTTCTGCTCTCTTAAACTGGTCAGAATTTCTTCTGCCACAGCTGAATCAGTTTCAATCAGAAATACTCTCGTATAAAAAATATTCTGAGGCACAGACGCTCTGCCTTTAAATTGTGCATCTATAAGCCCCTTAATCTTCTCGATAACATCTGCCTCAGGATTCGTATCAGAACCAAGAAAATGAGCCTCAGTGTCCCAGCAGAGAATCAGAGATTTATCGGCTGCTGTCGCCCGATCAAAAACAGGCAAGAAGCTCAGTGCGAGAAAAACGAACAATAACATGCGAAAAAAATTGAGTGGCATGGGTGATTCCTTAGCTTGCATATAGATTGAAATCAATATGGCCAAGAGCGATACTAAAACTCTAACTAAGGCTCCGTAACCACACTGGAATATGCTATAAATTCAAATGGATATGCCAAACTCTCGTTTTTTTAGAACCCGCGACAATCTCAAAGTTCCCAGATTTTTCTATGGCACAGCTTGGAAAGAAGGCCGAACTGAAGAGCTCTCCCGACTCGCGGTCGAAGCCGGCTTTCTTGCGATCGATACGGCCAATCAAAGAAAACACTACTACGAAGAAGGAGTTGGCAAGGCGCTCATGCAAATTCTGCAGTCTGGTACGAAAAAGCGAGAAGATCTTTTTATACAAACAAAATTTACATTTGCGGCAGGTCAGGATCATCGAAAGCCCTATGACGAGAAGGCCCCTTATCGAACCCAGGTTCAGCAATCCTATGAGAAATCGTTAATACACCTGGGTCTCGACTCTATCGATTCATATATTCTTCACGGGCCCTTCACTGGCTACGGGCTCACCCCGGAAGACTGGGAGGCCTGGGGTGCAATTGAAGATCTGTATTCGAAAGGCAAGGTGAAATCGATCGGGGTCTCGAATTTCAATCTGCCGCAACTGCAAGAGCTCCACGAAAAAGCGCGGATCAAACCACACTTTATTCAGAATCGATGCTTCGCTGCATGGGAATGGGACCGTGACATCCGGGAATTTTGTTCAAAAAACTCAATTTGTTATCAAGGCTTCTCATTGCTGACTGCGAATCTAAAAGAGCTGTCTGGTCCCAAAATATTAATCATTGCTCAACGACACAAAAAGACGATTCCTCAGATCGTGTTTAGATTTTGTTTCCAGATGAACATGATCGTTCTGACTGGCACGACAAATCTCGAGCATATGAAATCTGATCTTGAAATTGATAGCTTCGAGCTCAACTCAGAAGAATTACTAGCCATCGAACGAGGTCTCTAACATAGTGGGCAAGCGATGGCAGACTACAGATTGAGAAATTTGGGACGGAGGCTCACCCTCAGCATTTGTTTGGCGATGGGCACTTGCACCGCGGCGCATGGATCATGGTTCGATCGCATGAAACTGATCGCCGGAAAATGCAGGCTGTTGATCGCCAGAGTCGCGCCTCCAAATCAGCCAGACTCACGAGTTTTCGAGTCCCATTCAAACACCCGGGCACATACCCCGATCGGTGTCCAATCACGTGCCACTCCACGGCATTTAGAAATTTGGAGGAATAGTCTTGAAAAATTAATCCACTCAAGACTCTCCCTTTTTAAGACTGAATTTCGTGATGAAATTTCTGATGATGATGCGTCCGCTATACTTCACAGAGTATACATACAACTTTTTGAAGATTATTCGAGATCGATAGAGAGCCAGGAAATCAGCGCCATTTTCAACTTGAGAAAGCTGAAGGCGTGGATGGCGATACTTGGCCATCGCTTTACCGGCGATCGACAGACGAAATTGACCATCATTCGAGGCAGCTCTGGAATCAGCACTGTGACCGGCGAAGCAGGAAGTTTAATAGGGCTCACCATTGATGGCAAATTGCGACCAGATCAAGTCTCAGCAGGCCTCGGGAATTTAATTGCGGACGTCAATAAAATGAGAGGCTCAACACTAGTGGAATCACTGGGACGGCTGAGATATGATTTCGAAATGATCCATCCCTTTATGGATTTTCCAAAGACGATCACCTTCTTGATGCTTGATTTTTGTCTTTTGAGAATGGGAAAAAACCCGCCCCTATCCGGCATTGGGGAGCCGAAAGTTCTTCTCTACTATTCAGACTTATGATTTCAGAACTATGATTCATGAGCTGAATTTTAGACCATCGTCATTTGTGTTCAACAAGCTCACGACTGATTCTCACTGAGTAGAAAGATCCATTCGGAAATCTCGCGATCCCGCGATAAATTCTTTTTGATGGATCTAGCGTCAAATCTCCGATGCCGATCTTCGTCTTCTTTAAGCCACTGACTCCCCCGTAATCGTCATCAACTAGTTCCACGTCAAAGCAAAGATCCATCACACGACGCTGAACATCGCGATCGTCAAGTTCACGCTGTTTTGCATTTAAACTGAGAGCGCCATACCTTGAAATATGATTGCCTATCGCCGATAATGGGTTCTGCAATCTCCGATGTCGCGAAACAGACACTGTGCCGTTCACATACTGCGTACCAGATTCTGAAGTACGATAGATCCAATATCCGTGAGCAATTTTTATTGCGGATAATTCTAAAGTACGGTCCGGAAGATCAATCACAATTCTTGGAGAAGCCGCGGGATCAAACGCTGGCGCATCAAAGGCAGGAATCACAGGTAAAGACCAAATATTTGAAAAACCTCCCACTGCTAATGCTTCCATGATTTCGTCAATAACCGCCGGTGGGGCCTGCAATCGCGCCTCAATCTCTTGGTGGATGAAATCGATCACCGCTCTTGAACCAGAAGTGAACTCTTCGTTGTACAAATCTTCCAAAAACTGATGACGAATCCAAGGATGAGCGACTCTCATTTTCTTGTAGAACTCGTAAACAGCGAGATTTCCATAAATTTCCGTCACAACCTCTTCAATTAAATCATCTGGATTCGCACCCATATCTTCAGCAAATTCGCTGAGCGCCTCCAGATTTCCTTTGTCTCTCATCACTTCGACGAACAAGTATTTCAGGATCGGCAGGGATTCAGCCACCAAATGTGCTGCCGCCAACGCATAAACACCATAAACAAATGACAAATAAGGATGTTGTTCAAAGCTAAAGACATTGAACAAAAATAGTGCAGACTTACTTCCAGCTGAACGACGAACAAGGTTGATATAGTCAGAAACCCTGCCATCCGAATCGAACGACTCCGCCTTGGGAATCACTCCTATCTCCAGACCTCGAGCCTTCAAAAAGTGCTCCCACTGAACAATATTAGGCCAATGCATTCTTGCGAACGAAAAAGGGTTTGAATCTTTCTCTCCTTGAGATCGAAGCAAAGCTCCGTAAGTATTAGTCCACGTGGTTATCGCCAAAGCAATGTCCCCACGGGGACCAGCATAATTGACGAGTTGTGAAGGCTGGGGCGGAACAAAGGCAGCAAGCACCTCTTCGCAGTTCGCACGAACACGAGGGCGTTCTGAGGAAGCAACAACCACCAGATCACAAGCAAGAACGGACAGGAAGACCGTCCAAAGGAATCTCAGAAACGACATCCAAAGACTGTTGAACTGAAACAGCATTTTCGTGTCACTAACATGGCGATATGCATATGGCAATTGCCATAGACCCACTCCACCATCCCCATACGGTTGCAAAAATTGGAAAATGCGCTAATTGTGAATGGCATCCTCAAAACTCAATTAAGGAGTAGTTATGATTCGTGTCATGAAAAAGCTTTTTGTATGCTTATCCTTTTCGGCTCTGGCCGCTTGCGGCACATCGAAAGAGGAACCAGCCTCATCTAATCCAGCTCAACCAACCCAAGCGCCCAAATCTGCGATTCCTGTTGTCGCGACTACACTAAATGGCATTTTTAAATTTGAGGATCGCACATGCTCAAGCGGCACCCCTCGACACCCACTTGAACAGGTACGCTATATCTACGAATTGGCGATCGACGGTGGACTTCTCACAGCTCGATATAGACTTCCAGCGTCGACCTGCGTCGTTACGAAATCGGCTGGGATCGATCTAGTGACGGCTGACCGTATTGACACCAAAGGTGGCAAAAGAACTTGCGAAAACTGTAAACCAGAAGAGTGCTCCCCCTCAGAAAACAAGAATGATCTCAGCTCCGTCAAATACCAGTTTAATGGGACAATTCTTCAACTTTTTAATCCGAGCAAAAATCTTTGTTCGGATAAAGATGGAACTTTATCGATGAACTACCGAAAGAGCTGATCGAGCCGCCGCCGCCTGTAACACCAAAATGAAAAAGGCCGTCCAGTAGGACAGCCCCTTTCATTCGCACTCGGAGCGATTCGAACGCCCGACCCCATGCTTCGTAGGCATGTGCTCTATCCAGCTGAGCTACGAGTGCATTCAAAAATCATTAAACAAGTCGAAGCGTTTGGGCAAGGTCAACGGGGGAATTCTTCTTTAATAAAGAGCTTCCAAAGCATTATATACGCTATCAGAGCTTCGGCAGTTGCCCAATTCAGCTGAGTGAAAGGACTATAAACCGAGTACGATCCCTTAACATCGCTAAATTCATGGTAAAGTCGGACCCGCGTAATCGCTTCCCCAAACTTAAATGGCGGAACATCTAAACCATCCAAGGCCACAGCCAACTCACCTGATGGCGAAACGGTTCCCAACATCCGCAACAAAAATTCTGAAGCGCCATCTTTGTATTCTTGTAAATGCTCAGATTTCGGGAACCATTCGAGCATATGAGCATGAGCCTGAGCCGAAACGATGAGCCCTAGCGACCATTGAGCAGAAAAATCTCGCCCAAATAAATGGACCAAATGACCAATATTGCGATCGTAAAATGCTTGAGTCACTTTGCCACCAGTCGTTGATTCATTGACTCTCAACAACTCTCCTGGGACAACCTCATCGCGTGCAAAAAAATAGGCCGGATTCAAATAGCCATCCAAATAAGGCGATTCATATCGAAGCATTCCAACATCGCGAACCAAAGTGCGCACAATTTTTAAGACCAATCGATAATCTTCTTCCGTCAATTGTTTGAGTCGATAGAAAAAAAGCCACAACAATGCCGTATCCGCACCGCGGCCATGTGGTTTTCGAAGGAAAGGGGCCTCACCACCACTGCGCAACTGCTCACGAATCACCCGGTACCCATTGTCAACGGCGCCAAGCAAAGCTGGTGCGCTGAGGCTCTCACGAATCAACACATTCGATCTTGCGATATACTCGGCAAACTTCGATGTTCCGTCTGCCTTCATAATTTCATCGACAATACGCTCGAGAGCCGCCGTCACAATTCCAACTCCAGACGTATAAACAGCATGCTCCTCTTCCCAGCTGTCCGTCGTTGTAAACCGCCAAAATTCCAAACGAACCATCAATGCTGCAAGACCGAAAAACGCCTCACGTTCATCATTCGTTAAATCACCGATCTTGACGATGCCGGCCTCAAAAGCATCCAAAACGGTATGAAGATAAAGCCCCCAAGCGTCTTTCTGTGCGGACCATGGAACTGAGGCATCTTCGAGTGTTTGAGGATCGAAAATAACGTGCGGAAGAGCTCCGTCACCTTCCGTCTGACTGATCGCGGGATTCACTAGGGCGCGACGAATTCTTGCCAATTGATTGGGCGTCGCCATCTGACGGATGCTGGCCATCGCCATTTTCCTGGCTTTTTCTGTGTCGCCAAGCTGAATGTAGGCTCGAACCCCTCGCGCATGATCCCGATGCCAGGCTTTCTTAGAATATGAACCTCTCGACGCCGCAACCATCACTCCAGTTTCCAATACTGGAATTTCGAAAGTCTTCTGATCCTGCAGAAGCTTATAAGACTGCCGAAGAAGTTCGGGCCCCATACCGAGTGAGGTCACCAGAGAAGCCAGCTCACGATTGTGAAACAGAATTTGCCGGGGCCCAACCTTGACTTCGACGGGTTGAGCATTGGGACGCGAAACCATAGTGCGAATATAATCTGAACATTTTGGCCCTGCGGCATTTAAGGTCGACAGAAGCGCCAGACTACCACAAAGAAAAGATAGAAATATCAAAGGCAGCATCTCCCCCACACAAATATTAAACCCACATAACCCAGACTAAATGCTAACGAATCAAAGTTTTCAAAGTCAAACTGAGGTCTCGAAAAATTGAATATATGAATCAGAACTAAAGAGAAGATAGCGATTGACCGTTGACTTTGAGCTCGCCATATTTTTGCTCCCAATGTCCATTCCACGCCGCCGATGAAATGCCCCCAAAGACGAAATAGTACGGATTGATCATCGTGCCGGAGGCAGCAAGAGGCGCGAAATAGTGTTCAATCTTTCCGTCCACCGTAATGTCCATGACCATTCCCACGGGGGCTCCAGATTTTCCAACGACCGTCTGACGCAAGCCCGTCGCGAAAGATTCAGGATCGATTTCAATCGAAGGTAGAAATGCCTTGTTAGCCACCATCATATTTCCCAAGGTTACCGAATCTACAGAAAATTTGGTTCCGCCCAAAACTTCCTCTGGCTTTATCTTAGGATTTTCTGTCATCCGACGAACCATTTCATTAATTCTATCTTTCTGTGAAGCGAGCCAACCGTTGATATTGTCTTCTTTCTTAAAGTAAGCATCGACGCAGAAATCGGAAAGATCCTGAAAATATTGGGTACACTTTTGCTTCACAACTGCACGTTTGCGATCAGGCTCCAGCCATTTCATTGGATCAAATTTTGTCAGGCCCATTACCAAGGTTGTTGTCTCAACCCCATCCGGACCCTTTGTCTTTGAAATTGAAGGGGCCGGAAAATCATCAAGAGTCGCATTCATCTCTCGCGCGGTGGCCATATGCAATTGATCAACCTGAAGTGCATGAGCATCCTGAAAAACATTTTCCACAGTCTTGACCCAATCGCTGCCACCGTGTTCTTGAGCGCGGCTGAGGACACATTTATGAAACTGCTCCGCGGTCATTTGCGCACGCAACGGCAAAACAGCAAAAAGTGAGAAAATGAGTCCCGATGAAAGTTGGCGAAATGACAGCATCTATCCCAAATTCATGCAAGAACCATGCAGGAATAAACAGCTCTCGCGTCCACGTCTGGGAGGTGTCTATGAAAAAAATAGGGGAGAGCTCATAGGCTCTCCCCTGGTCTTGATCTTGAACATGTTCCGCTAAAGAGGCTTAAGCGATCGTTTTAAGGGCCTCAAGGACCTCCTGGGTATGCCCGTCCACACTTACTCGCCTAAATGCTGCGACAATTTTTCCCTCACGATCGATAACGAAAGTCGATCGCTCTATTCCCCAACTTATGTTTCCATACATATTCTTCTCAACATAAACACCATAGGCCTGAGCAGTTTCTTTGGCCGCATCTGTCAAAAGCGAGAAATTAAGTTGGTATTTCTCGATAAATTTTTGATGGCTAGCTGAGTCATCGAAGCTGATGCCGAGAATTGTCGCCTCTTGACCGATAAAGTCTTGGTTATGATCTCGAAAGCTGCAGGCCTCTTTAGTGCAGCCGGGGGTGTCATCTTTTGGATAAAAATATACGACTACTTTTTTTCCTCGCAAAGCCGACAGAGTAACGGTCTCGCCCAACTGATTCGTCAACGAAAAGTCTGGCGCCATATCGCCCGCTGCCACACGTGGAGCCTGCGCGATCGGCGCAGTGACTGTGGCGATAAGTGGCTTTGCTGAAATAGCGGCCCGCTTCACTGCTAACTTTGCAACCGTCTTACGGACCGGAGCTTTTGTTTTCGCTTTTGTTTTTTTTGCAGCTTTCTTCGCGACTTTTTTGGCTTTTTTCTTTGCTGCGGCTTTGCGCTTCGGAAGTTTTGCTTTTTTCTTCGTGGTTAACTTTGTTTTTGTTTTGGTTTTGGTTTTTGATTTTCGTGCTGTTTGAGCCATAAATTTATCCTCACTTGCCCTTTTTCTATCTCATTTTTATCGTCATGACATGACAAAGTTGCGAGCTTCTTCAGTTCCCTACTCCTCAATTTCGCTGGATGGCCCCGCGGCTTGGGACTATGGCCAACGGCTTTTCAGCCGCGACTTGAGAAGACTGAGCGTCAACAGCTGCACGCTGACTCTCTTTTTGACAGCGGAAGGAAAAATTCAGAACATCTTTTGGACTGTCAAGAAACCTAGCGGCTTACGGCTCATCTGCGAAAGTCGGAACCAGACAGCCCTTCTAGCGACCATCGAGAAATATCACTTCTCAGAAAATTTTGAGGCCAAGGCTGAAGTAGAGATTTTTGCCTATTGGCGGCCTCATGATTCAAGCGCGGAAGGCCTAGATCAGAACGCTGACCAATACTTTGGCCTCTTTCGAAATACAGATTTCATTTTTCAACAAACACCTCGCACCGACGCCCATCAAAGCTCCCCTGAACTATGGAACCAGCACCGCATAGAGAATTTGATTCCCGATAGCCCGTTAGATTACGACGACTCTCATCTCGTTTTCGATCTGGGATTTGAAGAGCTCTGCGATCCAGACAAAGGCTGCTATATCGGCCAAGAAATAGTCGAGAGAGTCCGCAACAGAGGGGGGCAAGGAAATCGACGACTCGCACTGATGTCGTGGACGAGTGTCCCGACGCCGAAAGAAGCAATTTATGATGAAGAAATGAGGCAGATTGGACTGACGACGGGGTCGATCGTGATTTCAGGATCAAAAATTATTGGTCTTGGATTTGTGAAACGCGGAATGAGCGAAGGACCCGTCCAAACGGGTTCCGAGAACAGTCCGACTGCCAAAGGCCACATTTTGAGGGTCATTTAGCCTCAGCCTGCCATCGTCACAATTGGGTCGCATCACGACAAAAACCGAATAAAAGCGCCATAATAGGCCTGACAATTTTTGGGCGAAAAAAAAGTTGCCTGTCATTTTATCCACATAAAAAGGGGATGCTAAAGGCATGCGTTTTGCACTTTTAGAGGGCTGGAGACAGGAAAATAAGAGGAAGGGGTTGGGTCGTCTCGTGCTTCTTTAAAGAAATACCCCCTACTTTAGAGAATCCCCTTAAGTGCGAAGGACCTAGCCCTTTCTTTCTTTGTCTGGTTCGTGAGTTAGGTGGCCAGGAAAACTGCGTCGACAGGAACTTCACGTACCGTTGCTTCCTTCCGAACCTGGCGGGATTAGTGGGCTCGCTCCGAGCAATACCCCGGCCACCATCCAAAACTGTTACCAGAAACCGAAGAAGCTTCAAATCATTTGAGCCAAGAGTTGCGCGGAAAGCATCGGAACGCTAAGGTTTCTGTGACACGCTTGGTCTGTCATGGAGAGATGGATGAGTGGCTGAAATCAGCAGATTGCTAATCTGTCGTACGGGTAACACCGTACCGAGGGTTCGAATCCCTCTCTCTCCGGGTTCTTGGTACATACCGGGGACATGGTTTGACATTCTCACGGTTTGTGCTACCTGCAGCATCCAATGAACCATAAATTCCTCGTGTTACTTCTGCCCTTAGCAATCTCTAGCGTTTACGCCGATGATGCCCAATATCCCAACGAGCACAGTGCTCACTGCGAAGCTTATATTAAACTTGTACATAAATACGGCAGACTCGCTGACCCGACTGTCACGGCGGAATGGGACATTCAAGAGAATGTTAGAAATAGATTACGTCGCGAGGGTTACCCCGAAATTTGGGTCGAAAAGCTTGTTAAAATGAATGCACTTTCTGAAATTTTCCAAACCGGAATTGTCTATGAGGCTGTTTATCGAGGGCTCGCCGAAGAGTTCAGAAGCGCAAAAAGAATAAAACAGGCACTCGAGCATTTCAGCTCTATCGACATCATTGCCGAACAAATGCAAATCGTAGAGCGAATCTTGGGTCATTTGGTTCAACTCTTGCCGGATGAAGTCAGCAAGGCAAATATAGGCAAGGTCGAAGGAATCGCCAAGGCGATGAAAATGACTTCGGCTGAACTGAAAACATTTATTCAAAAACTTCGTCAATTAAGAGCAGAAGATCCTGATCTTTACTCGCTTCGATCTGTAATTTATTCCATCCTTCATCAAAGTGAAGATGATATTGTTGCCTCGGTTTCAGCGCGTGCCCGTCTATTCCGTCGCTTACAGTTGGTCGTTCTCAGGGTATTCGGCATTTCTCTTCCGAAGACTTTTGGATATCCCGCTGCAAAAAAAATATCATCTGTGGATGCGTTGGTCATGGGAGACGAAGAGGTTTTTAACACCGTCGATTTGCAAACCTTTCTAAGGAAGATTTCAAACGGAGCCCGTATTTTATTCGTTCGATCAAATATCGAAAAATTTAGCCCGAGCCAACTCGCAACCATAGCTAAGGCGGGCTATTTTTCCACCTGGCCAGAGCCGTTGAGATCAGAAATTGAAAGAAGAACGTCAATGGCCGCGGAAGTAACTGCTACTTCTGCAGAGATAAAGAAATTGTCAGATAAAGCTGAAAGAATGCAGTTAGTAATTGCAGCTCTGGCAGGAAGATCTGTTTCTCTTCCAAAGGCTGAAGAAGATTCAATAGATATACAATTTGATGCAATTAGTGGCTTCGATCTTGATTCTACGAAAATATCTGGAATCAGAGATTTGTTTGTCAAAGTTGGCCCTCGGATGAATTCGAATCAGTTTCGAAGATTTGCCCTTCGCTCAATTGAAATTGCCGACGAATTTAGCTTTAGCTTCGACTCTGACAGAATCATGTTAGTAAAGATTCTGCTCGCCGCTTCTAAAAAACTGGCTCTTGATCCATCAGACCTATCTCAGCTAAAGACGGCACTGAATCAAATGGCAAAAAGCTTTCCATCTGATTCCAACGTTCATAAACTCCATGGTCTTGTGAATAGTCCTTGGGGACTTGATCTTAAGGAATTTGGGAGTTCGTCGATCGACGAACTCAAACCAAAGGATGCTGAAATTTCTGAGAGAATCGCAGCGCTCAAAGAAATCCTGCAGTCGCAAGTCCAAACGACCGCCTCTGCCTGGCGACGGCCTCAAATTCATTTTACCGAAGAGCCCGCAGCTGAACCGAGCCGAGGAGGTGGGGACTTCGACGCACTGTTAAATTCCGCGGGTAACAGGTCTCCAGCAACACCAAAGACCGGCAATCCGCAGGTCGGCGATGGGAACTAGCGGCATTCCTTCAAGAATACTCTGCAGGGTCAATGGTATGATTCGAACTCGCCGGAGTGCCATGAGGCGTCCGCCACCGAGATATTAAACCGCTGGGAAACCGATCGCCTCAAACAATGCAAAGATCAAGGTGGATCTGATTGTAAGGTTGCAAAAAAAATATTCTTCGATTCACCCGAAAATCTCTCCTCCAAATATAGGCTTTGCGAGCTATGGGCTCGAGTCGAGCAAAATTTCGGTTCGGCAAACTATTCATTTACTTCCACTGGGAAAGAGCTAAATACCCGCCCGATCAACGAAGGGCAAAGGAGATGTCTCGCCAGAACTGAGAGCCATCTCCGCAAGATCTCTGCTGAGTACCAGCGTCTCGTTGAAAAGATTCGATATAGTCGAGTAAAATTTTTTGATCGGATCGTCCTTTCAATGTGTGGCGATGAACGACTACTTGAGGCTTTGAACAAATCGTCTCTGGGCGCTATGGATAAACATATGTTCCATATTCCAAATTAAACGGATGGCGGCCAAAGTATTCGAGAGAGTTCTCCTTTACCGTAAAAATTACGGCATCTCGATGTTCCATATTGTTACCTCCATCCCACGTGGCAATAGCAATCTCAAAATATCCGTCATGGTTCAAATCGAAAAAATACTTTTTAGGTTTGATGGGGACGAAAAAAGCGTCGTCCCAAAGTCGATCGTATTCGAATTCAAAATTGTAAGACCAAAGTACCTTTTTCCCGTTTTTTAGAACAATCTTATGACTATGATCCCCTGTGCGAATAGATGAAACCATTCTCCCATCCGGTAATGTCAGCTCAGTATCATCAACCGGAATCCATCCATTTACGGCCAGAAGTGTCGATGAGAAAAATAAGGAAACAAAGAAAGTGAGCCAATTATTTCGATTTTTCATATAGATCGATTACTTTTTTGGCGTATTCTTCGCCATCTTCATTCCATGAGTAATAATTTTTAATCATATTAAAAACGTTCTTTTCGGAACCTCTGGGAATTTTCGAATATTTATAAGAAAGCCATCGTGTACCAGCCGCAATTGCAACAACCGGATCTTCCATATCCTCTCGAGATATTCTTAAATAATTTGACCGCACCTCGCGATACTTATTTTTGTCGGGCACCCCTTCAAGACGGTGCCGGGCCTGATTGGTGAGCTGCATGAGTCCGTAGGCAGAACTGCCCTTTACCTTGGGGTCAGCCTTTAGATTGAATCCCGATTCAACGGCAATGAGCGCTTTAACTAACAGGGCATCAGTTTTCGGAAAGTCCAATCCCTTCTGTTTCCAATAATCCAGCCAAAATTGAATGACAGAATCAAGCTCTTCATGCGCTGAAAACCCTTTAATCGAATTGAGTTTTGGATATTTTTTATCCGCATTCCAATAAGGATAAAGAAGATTTTCTTGGAGAAGCATATCGATCTTCTTGCCAGGATTTTTCGCGATATGCTCATCAACCCATGTTTTTGTGCTAGAATGACAAACTCTCTCGTGGCCCCGGACGACATGATAGCCGGGAGGCCATATGTCTGACGATTTTGGTTTACGCAACATCGAATATTAATGAAGTTAACATTGACTCCGGATGGAGAAAATAAATTTTATTGATAAATCGCGAAATGGACGCTCAACTCTTACAATAGACTGCTGGGATCTTTTCTGCCGGCCTAAATGAAACTTTAAAAAAGAGACTTGAAACACTCGGCCTATAAATGTGATTCATCGCCCCGCACCTTTCTCCCTCCAACATGAGATCGGCTGTATCGTGGTAGTTTTTTAAGCTGACGACAGTATCGGCGGCTCTGATTTTTTGATTTCGGATAAACAATCTTGTGCGCTGCCATGAAGATTTGGTTCACCTAAATCCATAGTCTCACTTTAACGAGCGCGGCGAGAAATATGTACTTGAAAAAGCTAAAGGCCATTGGTGTCGCAGTCGCTCAGTTATTTCGGTCAATTTCGATCCTAAGTCACCAAATTTTTTATCATTTCTGGTTTAGTATTTTTAACGATTGGGGCTCGAAACCATGCACGAGCAGATACTTGCAATAGTGCCTCATCGACAAACATGGTAATTAGTGCGGCTGAATCGTCAGTATTGCCTCATTCCCATCAGGCTGAAGATTTCCTCGCAAAACACACGGAAAAATCTGATATTCTCTTCGGCAGAGCATTCACAGAATTTCTACAGTCAGGAGACGACGATTCATTAAACGACATACGTTTTGTTCTAAATCAAAGACCTTCTTCAGCTCGTTGGGTACTGAATAATATACTCGAGAGGTTCGGATATTCTGATCACAGTAAGTATAAATTTCAGTTCAATGAACTAATTGCAATGATCCAAAATGAATTTATTGGAACTAAGCTATCCGAAGCAGAGTTCTCTTCTCTGCAGTTCGTTGCCCTAGATAATATCCCGCATTCGAGCCAAGCCGTGATGGCAGCATCCGCTCTGCCCGCTTTGAAAGGTTATCTCTTGCGGACTACCAATCAATTTTTGATAACATTCAAGAACACCTTAAGGTGATAAAAAATAGAGAAGGTTTGCACTCGTGCGTCACCAAACCAGAATCCATCGTCCAAAGAAATATCGAGGGCTTCCGAGATTAAACCTGACAGATCACTTTTTTGTTTTCCAACGTATAAAGCATCCAGATCACGAGTGAATCGAAAATGATCGTAACAACGAAGAAGAACAAAACCGCCTTTAAAAACAAGGTGATTATGAAGTGAGCGATGTGCATCGAGCCTGGCAGCCAGCCGCTCGAGCGCAAGTAAGACGCGAGCTTCGTTGAAATCAAGATCAGATTTCTCCGCGATCTTCTTTAATGCATTCGATATTTTTTTAGCGGCCACTTTCATTTAAATCATCATTTCCATATAAGGAGTCATTATTTTCGATGCGTTTAGTTTTAAGGCGATCTCCCAAATTTTTTTTGGATTCGTTTTTTTGAGTTGGATCGCAGATCGTAGTGCCTGAACTGCCGTATTTTTTCCAACAAGTTTTGCATACCGAAACGAATCGATAATCGTTCGTTCGATCGAGGTAATTCGATAAGAAGGCGCCTCCTCTATTCCAATTTTCCACTGAGGATTTTGCATTCGCACTAAGCGAACCGAACGGTTTGATGTCCTCTTTTTTGCGTCCACCATCACCCAAGTTTTCTTGGGAATAATGTCTGTAAGGCCATACCAACTAAGTGCGGAGAGCAAACAAGTCGCCGAGGGCTCTCCTGTCGAAAGCAGGGCTGAACAAAAACGATCCGGCTCTGCAAAATCATCTTTAGTTTGTCGGTATATTCCACGTCATTATGCACTGAAGGATCCATTTCGGTGCATCAACGTCGCTTTGAAGGCTCCCAGATGCCGTCACGACAGCGCAAAACTAGTGAAAAAAGGCCCTACTTCATATCACCAAGCTCAGAAAGCTCGAGATATCTCGTCTCAGTCTGTCGACCATTCCATCTGACTAGATCAAGCCACTTGCCATTCAGCTGTACCCTACGAATGAAACTCGCGTTCCACGGAGCTACAAATCCTCCCGAACCACGAAAATAAGCATCGAAATCCCCATCGAGCTGAGAAGCACCATCGGCTGCTGACAAGGGAAAAAATGGCGAATCAAAGAAGCTCTGACATCCAAAATCTCCGCCGAGCTTCCACGACGAAGACTATAGCCTCCTGATCTTAACCTCCAAGTGCGCCCCGGACTTGGATCATAGGCGTGCTTTTCCCGGACACTATCGATTGCCCCACTAAATCCACCATAAGGCTCTTCAGTTAAAATCGATACGAACGCGGCCTCAACAGACGCATCACTTATTTCGGCATAGAAAAGATCTGATGGAAAATTCTGATCCAGAGAACCATCGGCTAGACTGTCAGGAAAAATACTTCCAAACCCCACGCGCAGCTTACTTGGAAGTCGAAAGCTCTCTGAGATTTTTTGAAACTGAAACTGATCGTCTATTTTAACAAAACAGAATGCCCACAATCGATCCGACCATTCCATTTCTTCACTATCATCGTAGAAAGTTGCTGATCTCAATAAAATGATTTGCTTTCCGCTGACTGTGACGATCTTAAAAATCTTCACGCCATTAACGATTCCAAAGACATTCGTAAACATATCGTGTGTCATTTGGCCGCTCTGTAACCCGTAATTAATCGCAGCGCGAAGTAAGTGCTCGTCCTGAATCGGCCGCCGCTCATTCAATGGTTCAACGGCCGTCCATCGTGCCACCTCTAGTGAGTTCACCGAATTGGCGGAGTTAATTTGCCCACGGGGGCCAAAAATTCTCTGCAACGACTGCAGACATCTGCCAGAAAGACGTCGAAACGTATCCAAGATATCTCCACGCGAGCTTTGAACAGGAAGCAAAAAAGCCACTAAGAAAAATAAACAAGATCTAGTTATCCGATTCCCCATTGGCTCAATATAGAAGTCAAATATATTTGGAGCTAGTGCATTTTACAATTGAGCAGCGAGTTCTCTGCCTTCAATCAAGTTCAATGGGAAGATCTTTAAACATCGCACTCAGTCGACGATATTCCACTAACTTATAATTCGGAACCAACTCAATCGATGAAATTAACGACTGTAAGACTTTGGCCTCGTCTTCCATCTGCTCCAACCAAAGCAAATCCGCCAAATCTCGCGACCATAATAGCAAATCAGGATCTGATACGTAGCGCTGCCCGCCAACGGATTGAAGCTTGCTTTTAATCAGAGATGAGATTTCTAGCAGCAGCTGAGGAAGAGGAGATTGAAACCCGGCAAGTCGTAATCTCCGATAAAGGCTTAAAAGCGAAGGCACAGACTTCCACGCAATTTTGCGGCGAGAAAGGCCTAACAACTGTTGAAAATCCATTGAGCCATCGATCAGCTGGTCACAAATAAACGCTTTGGTTGGGTCGATCGAACAATCATTGTTCAGACCTTCAGGATCTGAAAAAAGCCTCTCGTATGCCTCATACCGAGAAGCATTCAAATCAAAAAACCGAAGCTTCAGATAGTCGGGAAGGTCCAGTCCTGTGAATGTCGACTTCATAAAAAACGCCTTCATCGCATATTGCCCCAACCAAGGATAATAGAGCGAGTGCTCCTGCTGAGGCAGAATTTTAACGATCGCTCTGAGTTGCGCAGACGAAAATTTCTGCAACGACGAGATATGATCCAATGTCTTTAGCCCAAGATTTTTCCGCACAAGTAAAGAAGGGCTCTCATTGAATCTCTCAGCACTTTTCTGTGAGAACTCGAGTCGTCGGTGCGATGCGAGCACTGCAAAATCTGATGGGCCTACTCTAAAAAGCATTAGCGACCGAAAAGATTTCGACAGACTATTCAAGATTCCCAACACGATCTTCGCATCTGTTTCGTATCCTTGAATCCACTGCAGAAACACTCCATCATCCGTCAAATGCTCAGAGATTAAGTGATAAAATTCGTGAGAAAATAGGTTCTCAACCCCGACGATCCATGGATTGCTCGGCTCCGCCGAAATAATTTGAAATTTTTCTCGTGACCGAGAAAGAAAACGAAAGGCATCTGTTTCAATAATCTTCGATTTTGGATTCTCTACAACCCCAAAATTCTCAGCAGAAAAATTTGTTTGCGCCTCAATAATGGCCGGGGAAATCTCGAGAGTCGACACTCGGCGAATATCCTGAGCTCGCGCCAGGTATCCAGACGTAATACCCGTGCCAAGACCAATGACCAGTGCATTCATATCCGTTTCAGACGGCGCATAGAGATAGGGAATCAATCCCATGAGTGTCACCGTCGAATAATCGCTATAGGTATTACTGTCACTCTTGCCATTTGTCGCAATCATTTTTCCCTTTTTCCCAGACGGATATTCCTTCTCGCCAACGTAGGCCGTCGTCACCGGATCGTCCTTTAGAAAAAGGCTCCTCGTCTGTGTAAGCGCATTTAGATCCGGAAAAAAACCACGCACATGGCTGAGTATTGCTGGATCTACAATTCGAAAAAGGCTGATTCCATGAAGTGATCTATCCCAATGGCCAAACCCCACTACGGCAAGTGGAATAAACACCGTTGCCAAAATCGCATTTAACCGCGTCACTGATCTTCGCAAACGAAAGACAAGAAACATCACGATCGTTGTCAAAAGTAAAATCACCACCTTAAACAGAATCTCAAGGCTAACAAACTGAAGCGCCCAGTTCCCAAGCAGCACAGCTCCCGCAAAAGCACCGACTGTATTCATGAAATATACTTTGCCGCAAAGATCTCCATAATTTTTTGCATTCTTAGGAATGAGCGCATAGGTCACAGGCAGCAAACGAGCGAGTGGAATGAGCCAAGAAAACGATACAAGCCCGACGAAACCGCAAACGAGAACCCAAAATAGTGGAAAGTGAGATGGCATTGTTGTGAGATTTGTTCTTATAACAGCAACCCAGTAGGGCCAATACGGAACGCTAAGATAAACCACCGCGAGTGATACAACGCCGACGAGCACCTGTCGCAGAAGATAGCTCGGCGATATTTTTGCTGGTATTTTTAGACTCCCAAATGAAAGACCCGCTATAAACACCCCGACCACAACAGGAAAAATTGCATGACTAGATCCCGCGCTCAGATTCATCAATCGAACGAGCAATATTTCTAAACAAAGACTGCAAACACCCGACACGAACGCGATCAAAATACAATCTGACTTCTGCAGAGATGTCTGTTGATCACTTTCACCTCGCGCCATCTGTTGAATCGATCCAGGGAATGAATTAATTCCAAATAAAAATCCGACTACAATATTGATCACACCACAAAGAATGAGGCTGAGGTGCAATCCAAAGGCGGGAATAAAAAAAATCACGCTGACAAAACAGCCAATGAAGGCGCCAAACGTATTCCACCCATAAATCTGAGCATGTATTCGATTGATCTCATCAATACGGGATGGGAGAGCTTTCGTCAGCATCGGCACTGTCGCTCCCATCAAAAATGTTACTGGTACAATGAGAAGACCAGAAAGCATTAAGTCGATCAGATATGAATTCGGCAATTTACTGAGAAATATCTGGATGAGCTCAAAGTAGTTCTTAAAAATAATCGCATAAGCCCCAATGGCCATTTCCAGGAATCCATAAAGCTTCAACAGTTTGTAACGATCGTCTATTTTTTCTGTTCTTTGACCGAAAAATCGATAGCCCAGGGCGAGGCCTAGCAGAAAAAAACTGACCACGATGCTTGTCGCCTTTGCATCACTGCCCAGAAGTATGATCAAATATCGCTGCCAAATAACTTGAAAGCACAATCCGGTCATTCCCGTTAAGATCGTCAGCGATAAAAAAAATGAAGACCTTCGAAAAATTGAGCTATCCAGCATAAGCCCCATTCTCAGGCAAATGATGGATCGCTTCAATCAAATAGCGACGGCTCAGGAACTTTCAAACTGGCACTGTCGCTAATGTCTAACGAAGAAGATCTCTCAAATGATCGTAAATCCATTCTTCTGCAGAAATATATTCTTGAGCTCTTCTGAAATTTTCATGAATGGCCGGCAATCGAGAATTATAGTCAGCCTCCGACAACGAATCGAAAATAGCCGGCAAATCTTCAATTTTTTCAAATTTGATGATTCCATTGATGTCGAAGAATTTGGATATTGATGGGCATCCCCAATAAATAGGAACCGTTCCTGTAAAAAAACAGTTCAACAGCTTCTCAGTAAAATAATAATCGTAATGAGCATTTTCAATAGTTACGGAATATCGGTAGTCACTGAGGCCGTCTGTCACAAATTGAATGGGCTTGTAAGCTCTTCCGAGCAAATCCATTCGAGATCCTATGGCTCGAATCACTTCGTGCCTAAACCGATGACCGACTGTATCAACTTTCGGAGAAGTGATCGTGCTCACCTGTTTAGACTTCGGAAAAACACCAACAGGAAGATGATTCTGCTGAATTTCTCTTTGAGAACCTGGAATGGCAAAAATAAACTTCTGCGGATCGTTCTCTAGAAACCCTCGGTCATGAGTTAAAATTTTGTCGAAACGATTTTTGCAACTCAACACCGCGCCATAGGCTTCTTTCTTTACCTCGCGGGATTCGACAAGCCAGAGAAATTTTTTTGGACAAATCACCTGCAAAACCACGGGCGAAGCGATGAGGTCATCGGTAAACACGGTCGACCCTGCCCACTTCCATTGCTCGCGGATCCAGTGGAGACGTCGAGGTGGCATTGCGGACGATGTGCCGCAATGCCGAAAAATTGTGTCGAACAGGTTTACCTCTAAAATCTCGAGCTCTGGCTTATCCACAAATATTCTCCCCACCGAATGACGCTCCCACTAAATGTCACTCATCGCTATCTTCAGCTAGAATAATCGTATGATTGACATAAAAAAAGTAGGGATTGTTGGTATTGGCCGACTTGGACTGCCCTTCGCTCTCGCGCTTGAAAGATCCGGCATTCATATTGTGGGGCACGACTGCAGAAGTGATTATATTGAGAGTTTAAAAACGAAATCCTTTAAAACAACTGAGCCAGAAGTTGAAGATCGATTAAAAAATTCTCGAATATTTTTTACTACGAACTACGATGATTTGAGCGCTTGCGAGACGATCTTCATCTTTGTCGCAACGCCATCTCTGCCATCTGGAGAGTTCTCGAACGATCAACTTATTTCAGCTCTCGACAATTTGAATTTCAAAAATCCAAAGCACATCGTCATTAGTTGCACGGTGAATCCAGGCACCTGCGAATACATTAAAACGAGGTACGGAAACAAATTCGAATTCAGTTACAATCCAGCCTTTATCGCGCAGGGAAAAATCATTCATGATTTCGAGAATCCGGACGTTGTGCTCATTGGAAGCGAAAACTCACAAAATGCTGAAAATCTCAGTCAGCTCTGGAAACTCCTTGTAAAAAATGACCCTCAGATTTGTAAAATGAATTTGGTTTCAGCTGAAATTACGAAAGTATCTCTCAACTGTTTTGTAACGATGAAAATTGCATTTGCAAATCTGATCGGTGATTTCGCTACAAAACTGAGTGGAGACGCTCAGGTCATTCTCCATGCCATCGGATCAGACTCACGTGTTGGAACTAAGTATCTAAAATATGGATTTGGATATGGTGGGCCCTGCTTTCCACGAGATAACCGAGCCCTTTCAGCTGCCCTTGATCGACATCATTTATCATCGGTTCTTTTTAGAGCCGTTGATCAATCAAATAAGGATCATCTCGATTTTCAGGTGAGCGAATTTTTAAGTGGCCACTCGAAAAGCGAGCCAATCGTGCAAAAAGGTGTGAGTTATAACGAACGCTCTGAATTACTTGAAGAGTCACAGCAATTGGCCTTCGCGCTTCGACTGGTTGATTCAGGGTATCGCGTCACAATCGAAGACAAACCAAATATCCTCGAAGAGCTTGCCAGACTGCATCATGGAAAGTTTGAATTGAAGGTCGCTGCGCCACTCCATAAGCCTAATTAAGATATTCTAGAGATGGTGAAAACCTCGCGCTCCAGTTGCGAGCAAAAATCAGCTTTCGTTCTCGGAGCCGGCGGCTTCATCGGCTCACATCTGGTTCGAAAGCTCAAATCTCTCGACTATTACGTCATTGGCGTCGATCGTAAATATCCTGAGTTTTCACAGACTTGCGCGGATATGTTTATCATAGGTGACCTCCGCGAGCAGGACTTCTGCAAGCAACTCTTCAATGACTTTAGAACCGACGAAGTTTATCAGCTTGCGGCAGAAATGGGTGGCGCTGGATTTATTTTTACCGGACAAAACGATGCACAAGTAGTCCACAGCTCTGCTCAAATAAATCTCAATATTCTCGAAAACATGGTTCGGTTCGGATTGAAAACAGTCTTTTTTTCATCATCGGCCTGTGTGTATCCGAAAGAAAATCAACAAGACCCTGGAACGCCGACCACTCATGAAGACAGCGTTTATCCTGCCAATCCAGATAGCGAATACGGCTGGGAAAAACTTTTTGCTGAACGACTATATGCGACATACGCTCGCAACCACGGGCTCAATATTCGAATCGCAAGATTTCATAATATTTTTGGACCCGAGTGCACGTGGCAAGGCGGACGAGAGAAAGCCCCGGCAGCAATTTGCCGAAAGATTGCTGCCGCTCCGAATCATACTGAAATAGAAATTTGGGGGGATGGAAGACAAACCCGAAGTTTTCTTTATATTGATGATTGTTTAGACGCCGTTATGAAACTCATGGCGAGCTCCCTCATCACGCCAATCAATATTGGCTCAGAAGAAATGGTCTCTATCAATCACTTAACCGAAATGATCATGAAAATTTCTGGAAAATCTTTGTCGATATTTCACTCGCAAGGTCCGCAAGGTGTCAGAGGACGAACCTCTGACAATACTCTTATTAGAAATCACCTCCATTGGGAGCCAAAGCATTCATTAGAGTTTGGCCTAAAAAAAACCTACTCGTGGATTGCTGATCAGTTAATGACCGACGGATCGAAAAACCATTTGCCACAAAGGCGCGATATGGAACCAGTCAAATCGTTTGATATTCTCTCGGGCTGTGTCACCAATTTTTTTTCTCAATAAATCATCTGCCATTAATACTCTCAGCTGACTTTGAAAGGCGTCGACATCACCTACGGGAACCAAAAATCCATCTATACCCTGGTGAATAATTTCTGCGGGTCCCGTCGAACATTTCGTAGAAACTACACAAAGTCCAGACTGCATTGCCTCACACAACGTGTTCGGAAACCCCTCTTGATCCGAACTCATCACAAATAGATCTGCATTGAGATACGCTTTCTTTACATCACTCACTAGGCCACACATAGTGACTCGATCTGAAAGGCCAAGTTCGTCTATGAGACTCTCAATATTTTTTCTCTCTGGACCTTCTCCTGCAATATGCAAATTCCAATTTGGAAAATCTACATAGAGTTTATGAAATGCCCGCAAAATGATATCGATTCGCTTTTCTTTAGAAAGCCGGCCCATTGTCAGAATAATTTTTCGATCGTTCCGATCTTTTGAAGACTCACTCGACCTTTCTTGAGCTGCAAAAACAAGGTGTAAAATATTAGGAATTACAGAGATTTTTTTTTGAAGAAATCGAGGAAAATATTGTCGGGCTTCTTCAGTCAAAACGACCAGTCGATCAGATAGAAAAAAACATAAATATTTTGCAAAATTCAACACAAGAGACAATCGGCCAAATTCAAGTGGCGTATAAGTGCTCTCCGTACTGATAAATTTTATGGGTAATCCAAGACTGGCGATCCGACCATAAAAACACATATGCGACAAAAATCCTATCGCCGCAAAGGGCCCAGTCTTTTCAATTCTCAACTTAAAATATGCCCGCAAGAACCAAATCGCCCTCAGCGCCCCCAAAAGCTTTCCAAAATACCGTTGAGTTACTCCAAAACGTCGTGGATCGCCTAACTGAATCAGCTCAACTGCTGGCGAAACAGAATGCACACATAAGTCTCCTTCGTTCTCAAAAGTCAATACACTCACGGCATGGCCCATGGTCTGCCACTTATCAGACAGTGTTGCAGCGACACGCTGAACACCTCCCAATTTCAAGTTTTCCACAAGAACGAGCAGTCTCATTGCTTTATATTTACACAAGACATCCCTAGAATGAAGTAATGAAGGGTTTATCCGTCGTTATTCCATCGTACAATTCGGCGAGTACCCTGGCGCGCTGCCTTCAATCTGTTTTAGGTCAGTTTCAAGACCTCACCGTTAATCGGATCGAGCCAGAAATCATCGTCGTTGATTCATCAACAGAATTTAAATTGGAAGACTGGCAGAAGAGTTTTCCGACAGTTCATTTCATTCACAGCTCACAGAGACTATTTGCAGGAACTGCCAGAAACAAGGGCGTTATCCACGCACGGCATGACTGGATTTGTTTTCTAGACTCCGACTGCATCTGGAATGACGGATGGCTTCAGTCTGCGGCCAAGCTCACGCATGATTTACCAAATCTTAATGGGTTTACAGGGCCTATCTATTTCGAGAATTTAAAAGATCAGGAAGCTCTCGCATTTCACATCGTTGAATTTCACGAGTTCACTGGGAAAAAACTCAACTTGAGATTTTTTGCGAGCGGAAACTTACTGATAAAAAAAACATTTCTGACTCGGATTGGACGCTTTCGAGAAGATATCCCGATGTGTGATGATTTCACGATGACGGCGAGAATTGATCAGAACGAACTCGCAAATGCTCTCTATGATAATGCACTTGCCATCACGCACCTCGACCATCGAATGACGGCCTCTCAGTTGGAGACGAAAGCTCATCAAATGGGCTACTGGCGGGGCCGAGTGGACTCGGAAGTTTCAAGCAATCTTCAACTGAAACCACGTTGGATTTTCAAATCGACACTGCTTCCCATCATCTTTTTTCTCACAATCATGTGGCGAAGCGTTAGATTACGTTCAGTCTATATAGGAAAAATCTGTGCTCTGAATCGAAGAATCTTTAAATACGCCCGGCTTTGGGCGCTCGGTTGTCAAGAAGGCCTGATTGGAACAGCCTCCAAATGAGTCAAAAAAAAATAAAATTATTTTTTGTTATTGATTCAATATCATTAGGAGGTGCCGAGAGAGTCATCAGTCAGCTTGCATCAAACCTCGTTAGCCGGGGGTTAGATTGCTCATTGATCACGTTCGATAAAACTGATGACCCAAATTTTTATCCTGTCGATACTCAGATTAAACGAATTAGACTCGGTGATAAAGACCCCCGGCTTGTTGTGACAGCAAAGATTTCTTATCTTCGCTTTCTGTATATTTCGCTATTGCGCTTGTTCACTCTGAGATCATTCACCAAAGAGGCCCGCGACGAACAACACGTCTTTATTTCGTTTCTCACACATATTAACATCGTGACGGCTGCTGCATGTCTATTCACAAACACGAAACTCATCGTCAGCGAACGAACGTGCCCGAAATTTTCTGCGGGTTGGTTTGGAAAAATTTTACGCTCTTTGGTCTATTTACGAGCTGATCGAATCGTGACTCAGACAAACGATGGAAAGAATTTTCTTCCCCGACAACTCAGGCAGAAAGTCTTAACCATTGCTAATCCTATAAAACAACATCCCCCAGGAGGAATTTCCGCGGAAGCCCATCAGCACAGAATAATTCTCGGGGTTGGAAGGCTCAGTCGAGAAAAAGGTTTCGATCGATTAATTCGAATTTTTCACAAAGCTCAAAATAGATTTGCAGATTTGCACCTGATCATTGTCGGCGATGGCCCGGAAAAAGAAAACCTTACTCAACTCATTTGCAACCTGCGGCTCACAGCCAAAGTCTCTCTCCCCGGAGCTCAAGCTAATCTAGAGCCGTTTTATGAAAAGGCGACTATCTTTTGTCTCACGTCGTTTTATGAGGGATTTCCAAATGCCTTATGTGAGGCTATGAGCTTTGGAATTGCTTGCATCGCGATGGATTGTCCAACGGGACCCTCAGAGATCATTGATCATGAAATCAACGGACTACTTGTCGAAAACGGAAACGAAACAAAATTTGCAGAGCAATTAATAAAACTTATTGAACACGACGAAATTCGAAAACGCATTTCGAATAGAGCCCCATCGGTCGTTGAAAAATATTCTCAAGGCAAGATTAACGAGCTGTGGTTCGATACCATAAACAAGGTTATATGATCACGAATCGGTTAGAAAATGAAAGACGGCATGCGCTTGAAATTCTAAAGAGAAGTGAGGCTCCTTGGGGATGGGGAGGTGCCGCCGGAGAAATCCGAAAAAAACGACGGATTGATTTTCTATGTGGAGAGGGGGGATATGCACGAGATATCTCTGTTCTAGAAATTGGATGCGGCACCGGCCTCTTTACATGCGAAATCGCAAAACACTTTCAAAACTTGTGGGCCGTTGATATTTCACAAGATCTTATCAATGTCGCTAAGGATCGTTTAGCTCGGCTTCCAGCGACCTTTGCAGTCTGTGATGCACATCAACTGCCCTTCGAAAGTGATAAATTCGATTTAATACTCGGTTGCAGCGTCCTTCATCATCTCAATTGGAACCAGGCTCTCGTGGAATTTTCGAGAGTGCTCAAGCCTGGAGGTTCTCTCAGGTTCTGCGAACCAAACATGGCAAATCCTCAAATCTATCTTCAAAAAAACTGGCCTTGGTTGAAAAGAAGGATGGGTGATAGTCCTGACGAGTATGCTTTTACATCCAATCAGATTAAAGAATCTCTGATCGCCGCGCGGTTTAGCGATATCGAAGTCTCGCCATTCGAATTTCTACATCCCTCGAGTCCAAAGTTCATGATTAAATCGATACTTATTCTTGAAAAAATTATCGAAAAAACAATCATTCAAGAAATCGCTGGCAGTCTGAAAATATCTGCGAGAAAAAGGACGGATTCGGAAACGTAGACGCTCTTATTTTTCGAACTTCTCAATCTCGATCGTCCAAAAACTCGCAAGCTTTGGACAACGCTGAATCAGCCATTCGTCGAGCGCCTTCGCAAAACGATCAGTAGACCACGGCAAGAGATTCCAGAATTTCAGCCCCCCCGATAGCCAGTATCTGAATGGCGAATGTGGAACCTTCTTGATGATTCTGAGGCTTGGAAACTCTTTCTTAAATATTTGTTCATCGCGCTCAAAGACAATCCAGGAAAGCGCGATATTTGCATCCTGCTTTGGATCAAGGCTCTTAAATGTCCACGAATCTGTTTTAACATCACAAGCCTCATGGTGAAAGTATTGATAAATCCATCGGCTAAAAATCCCAAGATATGGATCAACGATCACCATTCTACCGCCAACCTTCATCAGTCTTTCTGCCTCGGTTAAAAAAGAACGTACGTCAGATATATGATGAAATGAATCCCACAAGAAAATATTCTTCAGAGAGTTATCTGGCAGATCAATTTGTCGCGCATCCAGAGCAAGATCAATACCAGCCTCTTTCACAACGTCACTCGTG
Source organism: uncultured Bacteriovoracaceae bacterium (assembly GCA_964626465.1). Taxonomy (GTDB): domain Bacteria; phylum Bdellovibrionota; class UBA2394; order UBA2394; family UBA2394; genus CAZRCG01. Next base: position 36,482 of record CAZVFP010000004.1, read on the forward strand.
ATGAGGTTTGGAATGATCTGCTTTGCAAATCCCGAACCAGATCCAATCTCTAAAATATCGCCATCGACTGGCGTGCGATCACATGCAGATTTAAAGATCTGATAAATATCTTCATAAAAATTTCGAAGAGATCTTTTTTTTATGATGATCGGATTCAAATTTCAGCCCCATTTCAGTCGGAACAATCCATGCATACACATACAAAAAAGACGCCAACCATCTCGGAAACGTTGAATATTAGTTTCTCCATAGACTCGTGCCTTATAATGAATGGGAATATTAATAAGTCTCAAACCAATGAAGCTGGCTGGGAACAGAAGCTCAAAATCTCCGAATGGATCAAAATCTCCAAACCTCTCTCGCCATTTTGCAAATCTCAGATAGTCGGATTTCGAGAAAGCCTTGGTGCCACAAAGGCTATCGGTTAAACGAATTTCGAGAATCCAACTTAGAAATTTTGCGAAAAAGATATTCGCAAACCGATTCAAAAATCGCATTGCGCTGCCTTCCATCGGATAAGTCAACCGCGACCCATTTATAAAATCCGCTCTTCCATCTTCGTAGGCTTTCACAAAAACGGGCAGCGCCTCAGGTGCTACCGCAAGATCAGAATCTAAAATGACTATCAGTTCACCATTTGCTTTCGCAATCCCCTCTCGCACCGCGTTCGCTTTCCCCTTACCCGACTGCTGAAATGCGGTGATCACAAACGGGCCTCGATACTGTTTCTGAACGTCTAATATCTTATTCCATGTATCATCACTGGAATGTCCCTCCACGAAAACGATCTCTGTACGTGAGCCTAACGTTGGGCACCTGGCGATCACTGCTTCAATCGTTCCCGCCTCGTTTCTTGCTGGCACAATCACTGATACCGCTACACTTCGCTTCTGGATGGAGCGAGGCCGAAAGAGAAAAACAGAGAACAAGCCGAAATATTTTGCTATCGGCAAGGTCCCCCAAAACTTCTCTAATGCGTCGCCAATCCATGGGATCCATGAAACGCCAAAACCCAGGCTGCTAGACTTTACGATGTCGTAACCACTAATGTCAGCAAGGTCTAAAAAATCTGCCATCGTTATAAATGTCGACGGCGGAGACGCCGCTGATCCTGATAGCTGATGCGCCCACTGAAAAAACCCCGAGAAATAAGAATTGTAAACTACGACGCAAAGTCGACTGTCTCGCGACATAAGTTCGCGCCATTTCTCAAGCGACTCCTGAATCGAGACAGAGTGATTAAATACTCCATTTACAATAAACAAACTGCTGGGTTGCTTGACATCATCATGACCTGAAGAAAAATCTAAAATATCTCTTCCTAATTTTTTTCCAAGTAAGAATCTGAACGCCTGCGACGTTGGCAAGTTTTCGATAAGAAAGCCGACGCGCTCATAGTACGGTGACAAGTCAGAAATATACTTCACCAGTGGACGATAGACGACTTTGCGCAGCAGATTGAACATGCCACATTGTTTCATAAGGCTGGTCGACTTAGAACAGAAATCAAAGCTCTTTATCTCTAGCAGAACTAAGGCTTTAATTAAGTCATCATGACGACGCTGGGAATTTGGAGTGAGGCATTAGCAATGAATATCCAGCATCTCTCCTCCCCTTGGTTTTTGGTCATTTTCGTCCCTATAACAACAGCACTGCTTGCACAAAATCGGGCAATTCTAAGACGAATCTCGGTCATCTCTTTCTATGTCATATTGACCAGTCTTCTCCTCATCGGTGATTGGAAGCGCCCAACATTTATTTCGTCACAAATATGGAGCAATCTTCCATTTAGCGATGCCTTTGATTATCTTGAAGGAGCGATTCGATGGCTTTCTGGTGGCTCGATCGCCGGCACATCGGCACGAAGACCTGAGTTTTCACTTTTCTTATCGGGATTATTGCAGCTAACGAATATTAACTTTCCTGTTGTTCAGCTCATCTTCAGTCTCTTTGTAAGCCTCAACCTCTCGACTCTGACTTTAATTCTTCGCGAGAAAACTTCGTGCATTACCGCGGCGATTTCTTCCTGCTTGTTTCTTCTCTACTACAGGCAATTCATTTCGTTTAATGGATCTGAGCAACTAGGAATAAGCCTTGGAATGCTGGGCCTCATTTGTCTACTCCAGTTTCCGAGACCAAGCTCATTGATAGTCCTCACACTCTCCTTAATCACGCGTCCCGGCCCCCTCTTCGTAGTCATTTCACTTGGATGGATGTTCCTCAGAAAAACTTTCTCCTGGAAAACGCTGACCGGCCTCGGACTGTCCGTTGCTATCGCTTTTGGCCTTCATGTTTTCCTTGTGAAAAGTCTAACGGATCAAAATACAAAATTGAGCGGAAACCTTTGGTATATTGCGCACGGGCTGGCTTCGGGAAACAAAGGCTGGGCTTATATCTACACGACACATCCCGAATTGCGTGGCAATGCCGATGAGTCAACACGACTCAAAGTTTTAGAATCATCGACTCTCGAGTTGATCAGAACAGAGCCTCAGCTTCTTCTGCGGGGAATTGTCAGCGCCTATGTCGACTTTCCGATCAACGGGCTTCTCTTTGCCAAATGGAGTGAACCGACTATCAGTCCTCTCGAATATCCTATTCGAAACGGGCTGTGGCTTCTCGCATTTTTGTTGTTTGGGCTCTATGGATTAATCATCGCTACAAATGTTCTCGATCAAGATTTTGCCCAGGTGATTCGCTATGGATTTTTTGGTACCCTAGCATCCGTTCCATTTCTTGTAGCTGGAGACTATATGCGAGTCTACGCAGCGGGGATTTCTTTTATCATTCTTCCCATTGCGATTGGCATAACGGCGTTTCTGCGAAAATGGAGATTTCTAGAAACGAGCGTAAAGCCAGCAAATCTTTTTTTTGAAGAAGCCCTGACCGGATTACTTTTAAGCTCTATCACCATATTGATCGTTGTCGGATTTCTATCCAGAGGCCATTTGGAGAATTCAATGAAAAACTCCGAGGCCACTGCGATATCCACGTGCACTTCTGCCACCGAAAAGTCTCCAAACTTGGTAGTCATTCCTTCGTTGGTCTCGCATATGGTTAATGCTCCGAAAATTTCTTCTTTTGATATGACACCTTCAGAGTGGGCGACACGCCTAAAAAAACTCAAAGCCATTTATTCTCTGCCGTTTAGCGAATGGCAAAATGTCTCAGTGGGTTCTCAAATATCTCTGCTATGGGACCCAGAAAATCAACGACTTCGCTGGGCAAATCTTCCACCTTTTTCACTCGGGCAACTCTCATTCTGCATTTCCGAGGAAGAAAATCAAAATCTGAGTCTCTTAGTGCCGAACGGTTTCAAGCCTTCTTCTTCCGAAAACCATAGGCGATAGCTGCCACCAGCAAAATCCAGAATATCCAAAATGCAGGACTATCCGATGAATGAAAATTAACAGAAGGAATTTTCAAACCATCAACGACGAGCTTCACTCCCACCAAGGCGACTAGAAGATAAGCAGATTCTTCAAAAGTCGGAAATCGATCGAGCAATTTCATGAACCAAGATGCTGCAAAACGCATGAGAATCAATCCGATAATCCCTCCAGTCAATACCACCCACAACTTCTGAGAAATCGCGACGGCTGCCAAAATCGAATCAATGGCAAAAGCAATGTCGGTCATTTCGATAATGAGAACCACACGCCAAAAACTGAGATGATCAATCTTCTTTTCTTTATGCGAATCCTCATTCTTTTTAAACCAATGCTGACCGGCGACAAAAATAAGATAGCCACCACCCACATACTTGACCCAATTCCACTCCATGAGGTGACTCGCAAATGCCAGCGCCAAAATCCGAAAGCCAACGGCTCCGATCAACCCGTAAGTCAGAGCCTTTTTACGAAGGTGTGGCTTCACCTGACGGGCGAGCAATGCCAAGACAACCGCATTATCGACGGAAAGCACCCCCTCGAGAAATACGAGCACCCCCACTGTGACTAGGTCATGTAGTTCAAATTCCATATCGCTTAAGAAAACATATTTTTATGCGCAGAGATAGAATCAAGTCCAAAATCAGGATTAGCTCTCAATAGGCGGCCATTCAAACGCTGTTTGACGCCCCCGATTCAAGTGTTTAATTCTAAGCTCAATGTCCGTCCCTGTCACAAGACTTAATCTGGCGCGTAAATACCGCCCCCAAAGACTTCAAGATGTTGTGGGCCAGGATCTTGCCACAAAAAATCTCACCGAAGCACTAAAACATGATCGTATTGCTCCGGCCTATCTTTTTTCTGGACCTCGTGGAACGGGCAAAACCACCTGCGCGAGAATTTTTGGCAAAGCTGCCGCGTGTTTAAGCAGCGATCATTCCCATCGCCCCTGTGACCAATGTGCCTCTTGCACCGCGTACTCTTCTGGCAAAAATATGGATCTCATCGAGATCGATGGGGCCTCTCATACAGGAGTGGATGATGCGAGATCGATTATCGAGAGCATCGCGTTCAGGCCTTCCACAGGAAAGCGAACTGTTTTTATCATTGATGAAGTGCACATGCTGTCGAATGCAGCCTTTAATGCACTGCTTAAAACTCTTGAAGAGCCTCCGTCACACGCGGTTTTTCTGTTTGCTACAACAGAGCCCGAAAAACTACCTGCGACTATCTTATCTCGAGTTCAACGAATTGAACTTCAAAGAATTAAAGAACCACTCATTGTATCCACACTGCGATCTATTGCGAAAACTGAAAAGGTTGAAGCAGATGACAACCTGCTCAAGCAAATAGCGATTCAAGCAGATGGTGCTCTAAGAGATGCTGAGACACTATTCGAACAACTTATTCTGCTTTCCGGCGGACAAAAGCTTGAGCGCCAGCTGGTTGAAGCCTTCTTAGGTACTGTTGCTGCAGATCAAGAGGTCGACCTATTGAAGTTGATTGCTTCATCTGAACAAGACCCGCAATCATGCACAACAAAAGTTCTGGAAAAAATATCTCAATTCTACCAAAGCGGCAAAGATCTTCCGAGACTGCTCCAGCGGCTCATCAATTGGACACGAGGACTCATTATTCTCAAAGCGACTGGAAGTTTCACACATATTAAAGATGAATATGATCCAGAAATTTTAAAACAGTTGGATGCCGCTTTTAGTAATTGGGGGGTCGAGGATCTCGATCAACTCTTTGAGATTTTATGGAGCGGCAGTGATCGCTTAAAAAAATCTGAACTCCCTTTGGTAACAATTGAGACGACTCTGATTCGAGCTTGCAGAATTACGCTCACAGATGATCTAGCAAAAATTATTCAGAGTCTGGAAAAAGGTGGCCATTCGGAGCGAAGCGAGAAGAGCCAAGTGGTCGAACGTCAAATGCCGAAAATTCCAGCACCCGTCACTTTGCCTCGCCCCACATTCGTAAAAGAGACGCCCGCTGTATCATCCACAAATGCCCCAACCCCTCAGCTAGAGACTATTGAGGCAGTATTATTGGAATTGAAAAAAAAGAGGCCATCGCTTCATGCTTTATTGCAATCTGCAGACAAACAAGATTGGTCGGGAAATCGGTTGTTTTTTCGCTTTCCAGCAGGCCATTTCGCCTTTCGCCAACTGTCTGAAAAATCTTTATTCTCAGATCTTGAAAAACAACTGCGAACCATTTGCAATGAACCGTCTATTATTTTGACCATTGAAGAATCTGAAAGCCCTCTTCCACCTCCAAAACCCACCGGAAACAACTTTTTAAAGGAAGCTCACCAAAAAGCCCTCGCGGACGCTTCCGTGCAAAAAGCATCCCAAATTCTGCAGGGAAAGATCGCCTCAGTTGTCGTATCAGGCATAAAGACAGAAATAGACAAAGCCACCCTATAAGGTAGTATTTGCCCAGATTATGTCTCAAATTCTTCACGTACCTCCAGGTTCTGAAGGTTCACCGTCAGAGACAGTGATTATCGAACCGCCAAAATCGCCAAAATCACTGCCGTTGGACGTGACCATTTTTCCGCTATCTAATTTTGTGGCGTTTCCACATATGATACTTCCAATCGTCGTCCCAAAGGGAAAGCTGCACGATTTGCTGCATAAGAGCGAATCACAACTCGAATACATTGGATTCTTAGGACGCCGACGTGGCCAGGGCGAAGACCCAGCACCCGCCGATCTATATGAAGTCGGAGTTTTGGCCCGAGTCTTACGAGTTCTTAAACTTCCTGAAGGCTCGACCAGCATCATCGTTCAGACTTTGAAGCGCTTCAAGGTTCAAAATTTCCACAGTTCGGTACCCGTGATTAAAGCGCATATTGAATTTTTAGAAGAAAAACTGGGCGATGATAAAACTGTTCAAGCTCTGACATCGTCAGCGCAGTCGCTTTTGCATGAGATCATTCAGCTATCTCCCACTTTGTCAGAAGAATTTTCTTTGGCAGCTTTGAATATTGAAGGCCCAAGTAAACTTTCGGATTTCATTGCAGCACACTTAAAGAGAATCGATCTGAATATTCGTCAAAGCCTTCTTGAAACAACGATCGTTGAAGATCGCCTCAGCAAGTGCATCTTTCACTTGTCACAAGAGCTAGAAATTTTGAAGTTAGGCCAAAAAATTCAAGGTGAAATCCAAAACAAAATTAGCTCATCGCAACGTGAATATTTTCTGCGTGAACAATTGAAAGCGATTCGTACTGAGTTGGGCGAAGATAAAGAAGATGGAACGAAAGATCTTCAAAAATTGAAAGACAAGATCGCAAAGGCGCAGCTCTCAGAAGAGGCCTCCAAAAAAGCTGACGAAGAGCTGAAAAGACTGAGCATGATTCCACCTGAGAGTTCAGAATACGCAATGACTCGCCATTATGTCGAATGGCTGGCTTCGCTTCCCTGGGCTACCACTACGGAAGATGATAACGATCTCAAACGAGCAAAGAAAATTTTGGACCGCGACCATTACGGGCTTCAAGACGTTAAAACGCGCATTCTTGAATTTCTCGCGGTCAAATCGCTAAAAAAAGAATTATCCGGCAGCATCATTTGCTTTTCTGGCCCTCCTGGAGTTGGAAAGACATCACTTGGCAAAAGCATAGCAGAGGCCTTAGGCCGAAAGTTTTTCAGACTAAGTCTCGGCGGAATGCGCGATGAAGCTGAAATCAAAGGGCACCGAAGAACATATGTCGGCTCAATGCCCGGACGCATCATTCAAGCGCTGAAACGCACAGGCTCAAAAAATATCGTCATTTTACTGGATGAAATTGATAAAATTGGAAGTGACTGGCGCGGTGATCCAGCATCCGCATTATTGGAAGTTCTTGATCCGGAGCAAAACAAAAACTTTTTGGATCACTATCTTGATGTGACTTTCGATTTATCAAAAATCTTGTTTATTTGTACGTCTAATGTTCTGGATACGATTCCGACTCCGTTGAGAGACCGCATGGAAGTCATTGAAATTCCTGGATATATTCAGAGCGAGAAAGCCGCGATTGCAAGCAAATATTTGTTGCCGAAACAAATTAAAGAAAGTGGGCTTGAGCCAAAGCTGCTGGAAGTATCTCAGCCAGCAATGCTTAAAATCATTCACGACTATACTCGCGAAGCGGGTGTTCGAAATCTTGAACGAGAAATCGAAAAATTATGTCGAAAGATTGCCACGCAAGTTGCTCTTGGCAATAAACGTCCAGTCACAATTACACCGAAGAACCTGCAAAAATTTCTCGGCGTCACCAAGTTTAGCAAGGACTCACTGATTCCTCGACGCCCTGGCGTTGTCATGGGTCTTGCCTGGACGAGTTACGGCGGCGAAGTTCTGTTCATCGAGGCCCTGAAAATGTCGGGAGCGAAAAATTTGCAACTCACAGGAAAGCTTGGCGAGACGATGACAGAATCTGCGAAAATTGCACTGTCGTTTGTTCGTTCAGTGGCCAGCAAATATAAAATTGATCTCTCGGAATTTGATAAAACCGACCTTCATATTCACTTTCCTGCAGGAGCAATAAAAAAGGACGGCCCTTCTGCCGGAATCACGATTACGACCGCGCTGATTTCTCTTTTTAAAGGGATTTGCGTAAAGAAAAATTTGGCTATGACGGGTGAAATCTCATTAAGTGGCCAAGTTTTGCCCATTGGTGGGCTTAAGCAAAAGCTGATCGCAGCTAAGCAATTTGACTGCAAAGAAATTGTAATCCCCGCGGAGAATAAAAAGGATCTCGCAGAAATTCCTGCTGAAGTGAAGTCGGGATTGAAATTTCATTTCGCAAAAACTTACGACGATGTTTATAAGGCAGCATTTGAAAAATGATTAAACGAGCGCTTATTTCAGTTTCGGATAAAACGGGATTAATTGAACTCGGCAAGGCGCTAAAACATTTTCAGGTTGAAATTTTAACAACAGGTGGAACTGCAAAGCTTTTGGCAGATGCTCAAATTCCCCACACGTTAATTTCCGACTATACGGGCTTTCCAGAGATGATGGATGGCCGTCTTAAAACTCTGCATCCGAAGATTTATGGTGGGCTTCTTGGCCGGCGAGACCAAAAAGAACACGTCACCGAAGCACAAAATTTCGGCATAGACTGGATCGATCTGGTGGTTGTGAACCTTTATCCGTTTCAGCAGGTCGCGAGTGAGTCCAAGAGACCCGAAAGATCAAAACTAATCGAAAATATTGATATCGGAGGGGTAACTCTACTGCGAGCGGCGGCAAAAAATCATGATCATGTGACCGTTGTCACCAATCCGAAAGATTATCCCAAACTCATTCAGAAAATGAAAGAAACTCCCGCGGATCCCTTTGATGCGCCATTTCGATATGAATTGGCACTTCGGGCGTTTCGGCATACCGCGCTTTATGATTCCGCAATCTCACAGACATTGAGCCACTATGACTGGGACGGAAAAGAGTTTAGGCGTGCGGCGTTTCCCCTTTACCATTCGATTCATGGAAAGCTCCTGAAGCAACTCCGCTACGGCGAAAACCCCCATCAAAAAGCGGCGCTCTATAGATTGCAAGAACCACAAGAAAAATCCCCGCTCAGCGAAAGCCTTCAGGGCAAAGAACTCTCCTTCAATAATATTTTGGATAATGACTCTGCGTGGAAAACACTTGCAGAGCTGCCCAGACATTCAACGGTAATCATTAAGCATAACAACCCCTGCGGAGTAGGGACCGGAAAGACCGCGTTAGAAAGTTATGAAAGAGCCTTTCAGGCTGATCCTGAAAGCGCATTTGGTGGTATCGTTGCGATTTCAAGCACGGTCGATACAGATCTCGCTCACAAGCTCACAGAACCATTCTTTGAAATTATTTGTGCAGAGAACTTCACTGTTGAAGCACGAGAAATTCTTCAAAAGAAAAAGAACTTGCGACTCATTCTGATTCCCTCTGTCTCAACGTCTGGGACTACATACAAATCGACGATTGAGATGAAAAAAATAATTGGTGGATATCTGCTTCAAGAGCCAGACGACTTTGGAGTGTTCAGCGAATCTATTCTTGGGCCTGATACGCAGACAGTGACCAAACGAAAGCCGAGTGGCGAAGAAATGGACGCACTTCGATTGGCGTGGATTGTGGCAAAAAACTGTAAGAGCAACTCTGTTGTGATCGCCAATCAACATCAAACGCTCGGCATTGGATGTGGCCAGGTCAATCGCATGTACTCCTCGAGATCTGCGGCGTTTCAAGCACAGCGTTTTCAATCTGAAATCAAGGTATGTGCGAGTGATGGGTTTTTTCCATTTGCCGATAGCATCAAACTGCTGAAGGACGCTGGGGTCACAGCGATAGTGCAGCCCGGTGGTAGCATCCGAGATCCCGAAGTGATTGAGGCATGCCAGCAGAGTGATATCGCGATGATTTTCACGAAGGTTCGCCACTTTTCGCATTGAACAATATGGCTAGCTTAGAGAAAATTTTAGTTCTCGGCTCTGGAGGAAGAGAACATGCGATTTGCTGGCATTTGAAACGCAATAATTATGATGTTGTTTGTTCTCCTGGCAGCGATGCGATTTCAAAAATCGTCAGCACAATTCCTTTGCAAAGTTTTGATCAAACAGCTGACTTTATGAAGCAGAATGGAATCCGCGATATGATTGTCGGGCCAGAAAAATATCTGGCTGAGGGCGTCGCAGATCATCTAACCAAGCGCGGGCTCTCTGTTTTTGGTCCGACGGAATCAGCCTCGAGATTAGAAACAGATAAAGGCTGGGCAAAGGAATTTTGTTTTCGGCATAAAATCCCAACCGCTCATTCGGAAACCATTACCGACCCAGCTTTACTTAAAGAATCGTTGATGAGATTTCGACCACCTTTTGTGATCAAGGCTTCTGGCCTTGCTCAAGGTAAGGGCGTCTGGATTGGAAGCGACTGGGAAGACGCTCTGAAATTTGGAGAGATCGCGCTTCGCGAACATCGTGCTGTTGTCGTTGAAGAATTTTTGAATGGAGAAGAAATTTCGTACTTTATTCTGATAGATCAAGACAGCCATGTTTTTCTTGGCGCAGCACAGGATCATAAGCGGCTGTTAGAAAACGATCGTGGGCCAAACACTGGAGGGATGGGCGCATATAGTCCAGTTCCAACACTGACGCCCGATCTGCAAGAAAGAATTGAGCTTCAAGTTGTAAAGCCCATCATGGAAGGCCTTGCACGAGATCAAATTGCTTACCGAGGATTTTTATTTCTGGGGCTGATGATCAGCAATGGAAATCCCTATCTCCTGGAATTTAACTGCCGACTCGGGGATCCAGAAACTCAATCGTTGATGATGCGTCTTGAAACGCCTTTGCCTCAGATTATAAAATCTCTCAGCAATAAGCGCCCTCAGCCTGTTAAGTTAAAAGACGGAGTAAGTCTGAACGTTGTCGTCGCGGCGAGAGGGTACCCCCATCAGCCCGAGAGCGGATTCAGCCTCCCCAATATCGATCAAACACCCGCCGAAATCCAAATTTTTCATAGCGGCACTAAATGGCAGAACTCCGAGTGGATTGCCACCGGGGGAAGACTCTTCTCGGTAAATACATTTCAAAAGACTCTGTTAGATTGCCAGCAGTCTATTTATCCGTGGATTGAGAATTTGGCGTTTCAAGAAAAGATAACCTACAGAAGAGATATTGGCGTTAAAGCTTACCGACATCTCATTGAGACCAACGACTATGCCTAAAATTCGTCCGTTTAAAAGTTTTGTATATAACGAAAACTTTCGATCAAAACTGGGCACCTTAGTATCTCCACCCTATGACGTCATCACAGCGACGGAGCTTTCTAAATGGAGGGACTTAAGTCCCTATCAAAGCGTTCGCCTCGCATTGGCTGAAAACAATGACGATCCTGATCGTTACAAGAAAATGAGCGCCCTTTTTCTTCAGTGGAAAAAAGAAAATATTCTCACCCAGGTTTCTCAACCGTCATTCTATATTATCGAAGATAGATACCAAGAGGGCCCAGTTGAAAAGACAAGACTCGGCTTTGTGGGACTTCTCGAAACTGTGCCGCACGAAAAGAAAGAAGTCTTACCCCACGAACATACATTGGCTGGTCCAAAAAAGGATCGCTTTGACTTGCTCCATGAAATGAAAGCAGAAATCTCTCAAATATTTTTGGCCTACGATGATCCTACGCTTGTCCTCGAAAGTATCTTTGATCAGATTCGCCAGACGAATCCACTTCTCGAGTGTCTTGATAGAACAGAGGTTAGTCGAAAAGTGTGGGCTCTCTCAGACCCAGCGTTAACACAAAAATTGGTTCAATTGCTCGCGGGCAGGCCTGCACTCATTGCCGATGGACATCATAGATATGAGACCGCGATTGCCTCGATACCATTATGCCCCTGGGTTCAGTGCTATTTTACGAATCTTAAAAACCCCCAGTTTTCCATACATCCGATTCATCGAACATTTTCGTTGCCCCACGAAATGAGTTTTGAATCATTCTTAAAAAAGATGAATGAAAAATTTCAGACTCGCCCTGTCGAAAAAATTCCGGATCACTTTAATTTCAGTGATGATGCCTCATGCATTCGCCTATTTGTCTCGACCTCTGACCGACATTTTGAATTGGTTCGTACCAAAAAAAATGATGACGACGCTGAAATTTTTTCAATACATGCTGATATTCTAGAAGGAATTTTAGGGTGGAACGTGAAGGAACTCTCTAAAGGAACCATTGAATACACGCATACTCACGATGACTTTTTAGGCTCTCTTCAGGGCCCCGGAAACCGGGTGGGACTTTTTCTACCCCCGACAAGCCTCGATCTCGTCATGCGTCTGGCAAAACGAGGTGAGAAAATGCCGCAGAAAAGCACATTTTTTTATCCTAAGTTGGCATCAGGACTCATTAATTTCGATTTGACTGATTACTCGTAATCACGCCCACTCCGGAGCACAAGTTTTTCACCGATTCTGTGGTAAGGAACTCTGCCATGGATCGGGTCGCTATATTTATTCTATCAGCGCTCTTGCTTGTCAGTACTGCCGCATTCGCTTTTGAAAAACCGGCTGTCTTAGAGTGCCTCCCGGGGATCGCAAAGCTTGGAAAAAGCCTTGGATCGATGGTCAGGAGCTCCGGCTCTCATCGCCGGCATCTCTATCAGTATATAAATGAGAATATACTCCCTAGCATCTCTAACGAGCCCTATATTCGAAACACAGGGCGGACGGGCCATCAGGAACGAGCACCCTATTGCGGTTTGCCTTCGTCTATCCGCCAGATATCGAGATTAGGTTTGGGGATCCGGATTCAACTCGCAGAGAGATTGAAGCCGGTATCGAAGATCAAATTATGCGTCGCCTGGGGCAAGATCGCAGAAGACTTGCCCAATTGCGATTCGCGCGCTAATGAAGTCTTCTTAAATGAGGTCCACTTTGCATATGCCTAACCAAAGGAACCAAATTGCGAAAAATTTTATAATCCCACTGCTGTTTCTTATTTCAGTGGGCCTCTGTGATAGAGTCGATGCGGGGAATTTCTTTCCATCACTCACTTTTCAATGCCGAAAGTTGATTTCTGCAATTAGTCCTGCCGAAAGCTATGCGCGAGGCATGGATACCATGCGCCGCGCGGCAACCACGACGTTTACCGACGACTTGCATTTTGGAGTTTCACCGGAGTCTCCAACCGTCCTTCAAGAAGCCCTCCAGTCTGGAACGAATTTATTGAAATATCTTCATTCGCATTTCCCCCGGCTGCGACGAGCTGGGCTCTATCGAAGCATGAGCGATCTTGGTCTACGCGACTACAGATGGGCCTTCTTCTTTGCCGAAAGTTACGATGTTGAAGCATTCACTCAGAGGATCATTTCAGCGGCAAGAACTGTTGGATTCGACTTCGCGACAATACTTGGCGAATTGGTTCGTCAATACGAAGAAAGCACGCCAGAAAATTCATACCGTATGCATCGTATGAATCGATTTCTGATTCTACAGAAACCACCTCAATCACGTTCGATTAAGCTTGTGGTTAACGAAGATGGACAAATTCTTCCATCCCATCCGTATGTTCAATCCTCACCCGATAGGTATTTAATTGAGTACTCGTTTGTAGACGGGAATCTTATTCAACTAAAGCTTAAACGCCCTGAAAATGGCCCTGGGTCTCCAACCGAATATGCGGTGTCGGTACATTCGGCCGTTATAGCAGCGAATTATGGACATGTGAGAGATCTTGCAGTGCTTTCATGGATGAACGATTCCAACAATATGTTGGTGGTCAGAGAAGAATTGAGGCAAATCGAGTCTGGAGATTTCAGAAATTTTTGGAGCCTCGTCAGTAAGTATCAGCTCGTACAAAATACGAGTGAAAATCATTTGTCGTTCGCTGAAATCGAACAGCTCAAGAAAAAGTTAAAACTCGATTTGCAAAAAAGGCTTGAAAGAATAGAAGGCGATTTGGATCGTCGGGCTAAGTTTCTAAACGACCCCGGTTTTTCTTTAAGCATTCGCTTCTGAAGAGTCAGCCAACTTTGCGCCGTCGATTAGCCGCTTCCATTGCCTTTCGAATTGATCCGCGAAGTTTGTCATCCTCAACAGCCCTCAATGTCATCTCTAGTCTTTCAGATAGCGGAACAGGATCCGAGATCTCAATTTCCATATCAGAACGCCGCTCGCTTTCGGATCCAAACGGCGTGATACTTCCTACGACATAGTGAAGTTCCCTAATTTCTGTTCTCGGACACAGGCTTCGAATTTTCGTCAAAATCGAGGGAGTGAGAAAGTGAAGCTGATGGGCCCAGGCTTGATGAGCTACTGTCACAAACAGAGTTCGTCCTTTTAAGTCTCGTGGCACCGTCACACGGGTTAACTCCGGGCCAACAATATCAGACCAATGTGCCCAAATTTCATGATTCTTGAGATGTTCTTTAACTTGCTTAGGCAACTTAATGCCTCCAAGAACCTCAGAAAATGCGGAAAAATCTCTCATAGATCGTCACCAGTTTGACAAATTCAGCGTTACAACACCATCAGTTTCACTTTAAATTGACTCTAGCGAAGCAATCCGTTGTGTCCGGATTAACTCGCCTTTTTGGGGGACTATCATGGCAAAAATTAAAGCGGATAAAGTTTTCGATATCTTACAGAAATCTATTCTCGTCGATGGCTACGATATGGTGATCGACACCGAGAAAAGTCATGGGGCTCGTCTTTATGACGCGAAGCACAAAAGGACATTCGTTGATTTTTTTTCGTTTTTTGCAAGCAACGCAATCGGCTTCAATCATCCGCGATTTTCTGATCCTGAATTTGAGCACGCACTTCTTCAAGCCGCCAAGGTCAAGGTTTCTAACTCCGATATCTATACGACTGCTTATGCTGAATTTATCTCGCTCTTTCATACGAAGGTTACTCCCATGTTTGATCGTCTATTCTTCATTGAAGGCGGCGCTTTGGGTGTTGAAAACGCCATTAAGACAGCACAGGACTGGAAGGTCAGAAAAAATATTCAGAGTGGTAGGGGTGAGAAGGGAACACAAGTTCTGCACTTTAAGGAAGCCTTTCATGGACGCAGTGGCTATACGCTCTCGCTGACGAATACTCTTCCAGAAAAAATTGCATATTTTCCGAAGTTTGATTGGCCTCGTGTCACCAATCCAAAAATGTCATTTCCTTTCGATGCAGAAAATAGAGCACGCACAATACAGCTTGAAAAAATAGCGTGCGACGAAATTGAGAAGGCCTTCGCTGAACGAAAAGATGAAATATGTTCAATTATCATAGAGACCATACAAGGAGAAGGTGGAGACAACCAATTCCGTCCAGAATTTCTAAAAAAACTTCGTCAATATGCTGACGACTTTGATGCTCTACTTATTTTTGATGAAGTACAAACAGGGATGGGCCTCACAGGAAAATTTTGGGCCTTTGAGAACTATTCTGTTACGCCGGATATCATCGCATTTGGAAAAAAGGTTCAGGCCTGCGGCTGCGCTGTTCAGCTGAAACGTTTGGAAGAAGTGGATCATGTTTTTAAGGTGTCTAGCAGGATCAATTCAACTTTCGGTGGAAATCTTGTCGACATGGTGCGAACTACACAATTCATCAAGATTATTCTTGAAGAGAACTTACTCGACCATGTTTCTAAAATCGGCGACTGGATGAAAGGAAAACTTTGGGCACTCTCGCAAACGCATGATCTTCTATCGAATGTTAGAGGGATAGGATTGTGGCTTGCATTTGATCTTCCGTCGAAGGAGTTAAGGGACGCTCTCGTTGACACCTGTTGGAATAATGGCCTCATCATTTTAGCTTGTGGATCTAAGAGTGTTCGCATTCGCCCCGTGTTGAATTTAAAACAAGATGAAGCTGAAGAGGGGTTGCAGATTTTGGAAAAAAGTATCGAAGCTCTGCAGCAGAAAAAAATGAATATTAAAAATGGAACGAAATCGTGAGTCAGAAATCAGAAAAAGGAAAATTTGCGATGAAAGAATTACTTAAAACCTCTAACTCTTTTTCCTACGGACCTGAAATCATCGGCGGACACTTAATTAATGGAAAGCTTGTGCGGGGGTCTAAATTTTTTGAATCTATAAATCCTTCATATTTAGATGATCGTATTGGAACATTTCCCACAGCAACACAAAAAGAAGTTTCAGAGGCTCTTAAATCTGCAAATGCGGCTTTTTTGACGTGGAAGAAGGTGCCAGCGCCGGTTCGTGGCTCGATGATTGGAAGGCTTGCGGTTGTTTTAGAAAGAGAAAAAGAATCGCTCGCAAAGATTATCACGAGAGAAATTGGAAAATCTCTGAAGGAATCAATCGGCGAAGTTCAAGAAGCGATTGATACAGCGCACTTTTTTCATTCTGAAGGGCGTCGACTATATGGCCAAACCGTCCCCTCTGAACTGCCACAAAAAGAACTGATGACTTATCGGCGACCATTGGGCGTTTGCTTGATGATCACGGCGAGTAACTTTCCATTTGCTGTGCCATCGTGGAAAATTATTCCGGCGTTACTTACTGGTAATACGGTCGTGTGGAAACCTTCACAAGATGCGCCTGCCACTGCGCTTTCATTTGCACTCTGCTTTAAGGAGGCAGGATTTCCGGATGGTGTTCTGAACGTGTTATTTGGAGACGGGGCAACGGGTAAAATATGCCTTGATGGCGTGACGGCAGGGC
Organism: uncultured Bacteriovoracaceae bacterium; assembly: GCA_964626465.1. Taxonomy (GTDB): domain Bacteria; phylum Bdellovibrionota; class UBA2394; order UBA2394; family UBA2394; genus CAZRCG01. Next base: position 53,030 of record CAZVFP010000004.1, read on the forward strand.
TTGTTCACAAGGTGTCGTTCACTGGAAGTTCAGCTGTTGGACGAGAAATCGGCGAAATCTGTGGTCGATCGTTGCAGATTCCTTCTCTTGAACTTGGCGGAAAAAATCCACTCATCATTAACAAAGATGCCAATCTTGAAAAGGCCATTCCAACAACGATCGTATCGTGTTACGGCACAGCCGGGCAGAGATGCACATCGACCGGGAACATCATCGTTCATAAGGACGTCTACAAGGAATTCCGACAGAAATTTCTCGCGGCGATCGATAAAATAAAAATTGGAAATCCATTGAACGACCGAGATATTCTTCATGGCCCTTTGATCGCTGAACGCTATCTTAAGAATTTCTTGGATCACCTGACATGGGGAAAAAAGGACGGGGCTGAACTTGTCCGTGGCTCTGGTCGTATCACGAAGAAAAATCCCTACCCCAGATTTTCTGGAAATCCAGAGAAGGGCTTCTATGTCACACCGACTTTATGGGAAAATGTTCAGCCAAAAATGCGCCTCTTCCAAGATGAGATTTTTGGCCCAACGGTCAACCTCGTCAAGGCGGACAGCTTCGAGCAAGCCTTAGAGTTCGCGAACGCACATCCTTATGGATTGTCGTCTGCGATATTTACTGAGGATCCGCATGCGATGCTGGAGTTCAAAGAGAATATTCAGGCTGGAATGAGTAGTATCAATAATTCTACGACGGGAGCTGAAGCCCATCTGCCCTTTGGAGGAATTAAGGCCTCTGGAAATGGAACGCGCGAAAGCGGCATTTGGGTGCTTGATAGCTATACGCGCTGGCACGCCGTAAACATTGACCTCGCTGGCAAACTGCAGCTCGCGCAAATGGATGTCAGCTACGGGCAATTTGGCGACCCCATTCATTTCGACAGTTGGGTCAAATAACCACGAGCAGGTACCAGGTACTCCCGGTACCTGCCGGGGTACCGGGAGTACCTGGTACCTAGGAAACTTGAAGAATTTCGGGAGTTTAGTTGCTGCTGATATCGATTTCTTTGAAGGATCCTTTTCGAACAATGAGCAACTTAGGATCTTTCTTTAGCTTGTTATTATCGAAATAAATCTTTCCAGTAACCCCAGGAAAATCTTTCAACGATCTCAGCGAACCCACAATTTGTTCCCGCGACGCAATCCCGGCAGCATCCTGAATCAACTTGGCCAAAATCATACCCAGATCATAAGCTTCCGCCGCCAAGCGGGATGGCTCTCGCGTTGTAAGCTTCTTGAATGAATCACGAAACCATCGCGTCTGAAAATCCTTCGCCGATGCGACAAATCCATCCGTAAAAACCACGCCCTCTGCCGCATCCCCCGCCCGCTCCATCAACCGAGGTGAATTATACAAAGACAATCCAACCACCTGCACTCCGTAAATGCGAAGATAGGGCAACGTGGGAAGCAGGAAACCCGCATTGTCAGCCGCATCAGGGACAAAGAGAACTTCGAAATCCACCATTGGCTTAAGGTCTTTAATGTTTTTTACACAACCCACTGGAAGCTCTGCTTCAGCAATATTTTTCGGGCAAACTTCATCTTTACGAATTCTGGGAATATCCAGATTCACCAAACGTCTCAGAGGTTCCTTGAAATCGGTTGCATTGGCCGGATAAACTTGCAGACCACGAATCTCAAGACCAGCAGCTTCAAATTCTCGTTTGGCCACAGTCAGCACGTCCATTCCATACGGCCAATCTGGAACCATAATTGCCACACGTTTCGCCTTTAGGGTCTCACGAATCCACTTGGTCACCTTGCGAACCTGATCCTCTAACGTCAGCACTGAGCGAAAGCCAAACTGTCCAAACCCCTCAAGCCCCTCTTTCGGCGCCAGCGAAACCACCGGCACACCACTGACCTCCGCTCGCTCAAAAATCGTTTCACTCTCTCGCGGCGTCAGAGGCCCCATGACGACTGCCACCTTTTCAACGTTCACCAAATGATTCCAAGCTTTCAGCAAATCCGCCTCAGAAGATCCAACGTCTTGAATGACAAACTCAACGCCATTGGTATAGGCCATCGAGCTAATAATCTGAATGCTACTCAATACCTCATCAGCAAGCGGTTTTAAGTCGCCAGAAAGCGGCAACAATACCCCGATCTTTCGTGAATCAGAAAACTCCTTGCTCTTATAGAGCTGCAGCAACTCCTGAGATTTCGTATAAATGTCAGACACGCCATCCTCTTCGACAATCTCCAAACTCTTCAATGCATCCTCTAGTGAACGCTCCTTTAAGAGTCCTTGATAGGTATAATAATGTGCGACGTTTTTTCCTAACTTTGTCTGACTCCCCTCGGAGATTTTCCGAAGCCCCGAAGGACTCACCGCAGGTTCGTCTTTTACAAAACTTGTAAAGTCCCCCCACAATTCCTGCGCCAACTCGGGCGTCAGTCTTTGTTTCGTCTGCAAAACATTAAGCCATTGATCGAGCCAAAGAAATCGCTGTATCCGTTCGTCTTCACGCGACGACGGATGTTCCCTAACGTACTGAAGACCCTGCATCAAAGCAGCCATCGACGGATCCAGCGACTGCTGGGCCGCAGGTCCCTCGGGCACACCAGAAACCGGCTCAGGCGATTGCCTCGCCGCACATGACGCCAAGAACGTCATGAAGATAATAATAACGAAATGATTTCTATTCTGCGTTTGCGATTTTACCGTACACATGTTCAGCGACTGCGTGTGCTGCTTCATTAAGCTCTGCCTTCGCCGTCGTGATTTGATCTAGGTTTTCACCTTCGAGAGCCTTCTTAGCCATCGCCAAGGCCTTGATCAACCGATCGGCCATCTCTGAAGGTAACTCGTTCTGAAATTCCTGAACAGATTTTTCTGACGTAAAGATAAGCCCTTCAAGTTCCAAAATAGCCTCAACAGAGGTCTTTCTTTTGGAATCCTCTTCAGCATGAGATGCGGCATCCTCTATAATTTTCTTTATTTCGGCCTCATTCAATCCACTCGAAGGAGTAATTTTGACCGTCTGCTCTCGATTGGTACCCATATCACGTGCTTTGACGTTAACAATTCCATTCGAGTCTATTGAGAACGCAACCTCAATCTGCGGAACCCCTCGAGGCGCCGGGGGAATATCCGCCAGCTCAAAGCGAGCCAATGATTTATTGAATTCCGCCAAATCCCGCTCCCCCTGAACAACATGAACATTCACAAATGATTGATTATCGGCAGCTGTCGTGAAGACCTTCGATTTCATTGTCGGAATGGCCGTGTTTTTTTCAATAATTTTTGTAAACACGCCTCCGGCAGTTTCCACACCCAACGAAAGCGGCGTCACGTCGAGCAAAACAACGTTCGACACTTCGCCGACAAGAACTCCACCCTGAATCGCAGCCCCAACGGCGACAACTTCATCCGGGTTTATTGACGCATCCCCATCTTTTCCAAAAATCTCTCTCACCTTTGCCTGAACCGCCGGCATACGACTCATTCCACCGACCATGAGCACTTTTTGGATTTCTTCCGCCTTCAATTTCGCATCTTCGAGCGCGGTCTTGCATGGCTCAACCAATCGATTGATCAATTCCTGGCAAAGCTCGTTCAGTGTCGAACGCTCAAGTTTGCATTTCAAATGTTTTGGAGTGCCATTTACGGCCGTAATAAAGGGAAGCTCAATATCTGTTGCCTCTGTCGAGGATAATTCGTGCTTTGCTTTTTCAGCGGCTTCCTTAATTCTCTGCAATGCAAGATTATCCTGACTCAAATCTATTTGATCGGACTCCTGAAATTTCTTGATCAGATGATTCATGATCGCGTGATCAAAATCTTCGCCACCAAGAAATGTGTCACCATGCGTGGACTTGACTTGATAAACGCCATCGTTGAGCTCGAGGATTGAAATATCGAAAGTTCCTCCCCCTAAATCAAAAACGGCAACTTTTTCTTGGCCCTGTTTATCGATTCCATATGCTAGAGCCGCGGCGGTAGGCTCGTTCAAAATACGCAGAACATTGAGCCCGGCAATACGACCCGCGTCCTTGGTCGCCTGTCTTTGGGCATCATTGAAATATGCAGGAACCGTTACCACCGCATCCTTCACTTCAACGCCCAGATATTCTTCCGCGGTCTCCTTCATTTTCTTGAGCACCAAAGAAGAAATTTCGGAAGGACTCATTTTTTTATCATCAATCGCAACCCAGGCATCTCCGTTTTCAGCTTCGCACACTTTATAACTCAACACCTTGCTCGACTTTTCAACTAACGGATCAGAAAACTTGCGCCCGATGAGTCTTTTGACGGCATAAACTGTGCGACTACTATTTGTCACAGCTTGACGTTTCGCTACCTGGCCAACAAGTCGCTCATCATTTTTACTCAAGGCCACAACAGATGGAGTTGTTCGCGCCCCCTCGCCATTTGGAATCACAATCGGCTTTCCGCCTTCAAGTACAGAAACGCATGAATTCGTCGTGCCTAAATCTATCCCGATTACAACTCCCATAATTATCGCTCCTTCGGTCCTCGTGATACAACAACTGCAGCCGGTCGAAGCAATTTGTCGCGCCAGCGGTATCCGCGGCGCATTTCTTCCACAATCATTCCAGCTTCAACAAAATCATCTTCGATCTGTGAGATCGCCTCGTGGCACTGCGGATCAAATTTTTTTCCTGATGTCTCAATGCGAATCAACCCTTCACTAGACAACCAATGATCTGCTTGTGACAAAACCATGCGCATGCCCGTCGCCAATGCACTCGAGTCATCAGCGGCCTGAGAAATTCCTCGCTCAAAATTATCAAGCACATCCAGAAAGCCGAGAAGAATTCGTTCCTTTCCAGCAAGCTCAGAGATTTCTCGATCTTTCAGTGCGCGCTTCCTAAAATTTTCGAATTCCGCGAGCAATCGGAGATAGGCTTCTCGCTCAACGTATTGTTTCAAATCAATTTTTATTTCAGGTTGTGGTCCGCTTTCCTCATCTTCGACGGAAGTCACGGTGATATCTTCCAGCTCCCCCTTGGAACAGGGGTCTTGAGCCTCTTCTTTTTCCACAGCCTTCAAAGCTTCTTGAATCAGACGATCAGCCAAATTTGCTTTGGACTCCGAACCTGTTTTCTTGACCATGCGGCGCCAACCCCCTCAAAACACACACCATCTTCTCCCAAAACTCCTTTCACTATTTTACATGGAATCCAGCGAATACGGGAACTTCGACAACAATTGGTTAAGGTATTGATTTAATTGAATTTTACTAACGCTTTAGACCAAATATTCTGCGACCTTTTCCATCAAGAGCCATCCACGATCCGTCAACACAAGACCGCCACGCATAGAAACAGCGAGTCCTGAGTCAATCAATGCCTCAGCCCGACGCTCATATTGAGAAATCCCCAGGTCTTCAGAGGATAACGGCACTCTCGTCCGAAGTCTCATGTACAACTCCTCAAGCTGTCTCTGATCGGTGGTGAGACATTCGAATGATTCAAGCCCAGACTGACTCTGAAAAAATTTCTCTATCGATCGATGATTGACCGTGCGCCATCGTTTTCCATCGACGCCCTCCAGATATCCGTGAGCTCCCGGCCCCAAAGCTAAATAGGAAGACTGAGTATCCCAATAATTTTTATTATGTTTGCTTGCGAACCCTGGCTGCGCAAAGTTTGAAACTTCATAGTGTTCATAGCCAAGCGTCGTCAAAAAATTGATCGCACTCACGTAAAGACGCTCAACAGTTTCTGCATCTGCCAATTGAGAACTCAAAACTTTGCTCTTATACCAAATATGATCGGGCTCCAGAGTTAAAATATAGACAGACATATGCTGAGGTTTTGTCTTTGAAATAAACTCAAGATCGTCCAAAAGATTCTCTTCCGTCTGCTCCGGAATTCCAATCATCAGATCTAGATTTACATTTTCGAAATATTTAAGCGCAAGGTCGACCGCCTCGAAAATCTTGTCTCGTGTCGAAAGGCGCTCTAATCGTCGCAACTGGCTAGGTCGCGTCGTCTGAATTCCGATGCTCAACCTGTTGACACCAAGATGCCGAAGCCCCTTGAGATAGCCCGCCGTTATCGTCTCAGGATTCGCCTCGACAGTGATCTCGCAGTTTCGCTCTATGCCCATCGTTTCTTTTAACTGCGAAAGAACGGAATCCATTTGTTCGGCGCGTAAGAGACTGGGCGTTCCGCCCCCGAAATAGATTGTCCGAAAAGGAGATAAAGGCTTGAGATCTATTGACGAATGCCAATTTCTAAAATGGGAAGTGATTGCAGAAACCCACTTTTCATTAACAAGATCACCAAACTGGTCATTTGCCTGCTTCTGACTTATGACGATGAAATCGCAATAGGAACAGGCATGCTTACAGACTGGATAATGGATATAAAGATTTGAAGGGCAGACAGCTGAATGAAGCGAGACCAAATTCATGATTACTATTTCCTTAAAGCCAAGAAAGAAAACTACTCGGCCCGCAGCGTGTATAAACTGCAAGAGATTCAGAGTAAATATAAAGTCATAAAAGCAGGCGATCGGATTCTGGATCTTGGCTGTGCGCCTGGCAGTTGGAGCGAATTCACAGCCGAAATTCTGGGGCCCGAGGGGACATTGTGTGGAATTGATTTGCTGCCTCTTTCACCAAACGCCAAGGAAAGAATCAAAAGATCAAAGGTCAAATTGCAGTTTCATCAAGGCTCAATTTTAGAACAAAATCCGTTTAGCGATTTGAAATTTGACGGCATCATTTCGGATATGGCGCCGAATACGAAAGGCAACCGGCTAGTCGACACTCAAGGCTCCCTTGGGCTCATTGAAATGGCCTTTCAAATTGCTCAAAAACAGCTTCTGCCGGGCGGACATTTCATTGTGAAGTTATTTCAGTCGAACGACACGATGGATATCAGTCGCGATTGGAAGAAACATTTTAAGATCGCCAAACTGGCAAAGCCAGCCGCTGTTCGAAAAGAATCGAAAGAACTTTATTTTGTTGGGATTGGCTTCTCGTTGGATTAAGATGCCGAGGCAATGAGAAAATTGTCTATTTTTCTACTCTCTCTCTGTCTAACTGCATGCGCTGCCAAACATTATGATAAGACTACCGATGTCGGCACCTTAAACGAGGCAAAATCTCTTCGTGAACGAGGATTTTACGAAGAAGCTCGCCAGCAATACCTGAGAATCAAGACTGAGTTTCCTCAAAGCCCTCTTCAAGTTGAGGCGTCGCTTCAAAATGCGCATTCCTATTACGAAGAAGAGAGCTTTACTGCCGCGGCTTCAGCCTACCAAGAGTTTCTAAAAACTTATCCGGGAAGACCAGAAATTCCAGAAGCCATTTATTTTTTGGGCATGTCCTATGCAAAACAGATGCCGAGCACTCCTCAACGTGATACTCGCGTCACATCGCAGGCGGTCGACACATTCACACGGCTCATGATTGATTTTCCCGACAATTCACACAAAGACGAAGTCAACAAGCTGATTGAAGAGGCTCGGGAACAATTGGCGACCAAAATTTATGAGATTGGGCGTTTCTATGAGAAAAATAACGCTTATCCAGCTGCTGCTAAACGCTATGCAAATTTGATCGAGCAATATCCTGACAGCAGCCTCGCTGAAGAAGCTGAGGCCCGACAGATTCTTTGCTTGAAGAAATCGGGGGATAGCGAAAAAGCGTCTCGTCTAAGAGATTTATTCGAAGAAAAGTTTCCCAACTCTAAATTCGGCTCTATGATATCGCCATGACTCTAAATACGACCGAAATTCAGCAGCAAATATCGTTGGCCAAAAATTATGTAAAAACGAAACAGCACGATCGAGCTGAAGACCTGTTGTTAAAAATATTAAAAAAACACAAACTCGCAGACGTTTGCAATCTGCTTGGCGTTGTCTATTCCGATCTAGGAAAATTCAATTTTGCTGAGATCGCTTTTAAAAAAGCTCTACAAATAAATCCTAATTATATGGAGGCTGCACTTAACCTGGCGGTCTTGTATAACAACCTGGGCCTTGGAAAAAAATCCAAGGCGATTTATGAGCATCTTAAAAAATACGGCGCGGCAGGCCGTGGCGCAATGGATCCCATGTTGATGTCAAAAATTGCCAATATGCATGCTGAAATTGGAGATCTTTATCATAGCGTGGGAGAATACGAATCTGCCATAGACTCCTATGGAAGGGCTGTTGATTTGTGCCCGAAGTATCTCGATGTTCAAACCAAGCTTGCGTCCTGTTATCGCGAGAGTGGCGATCCAAAAAAAGCTCTCAAAGTTTTCAAAAAATTTCAACGACAAGCTGCGAATTATGCCCCGTTTTGGATTGCCTGGGGCGTCACGAGCTATGCGCTTGGAAAAAACAAGGACGCATTCAAGTCTTGGCAAAAGGCTCTGAAAATCGAGCCCCGCAACAAGACAGCCCAGGCCTACAGTCGTTTAGTGCAACAAACTTAAACCTACGCCTTCAAGTGACTGGCCAACGATTGGCTCAACAACGCCTCCGTCAGTGCAGCGACATTTGATCCGCCAATCTGAGCAAAATTTGGCTTACCACCACCTCGGCCATCTAACTGGCTCGAAAGAGTTTTTACAAATCTATCCATTCCAAAGCGTGGCGCAAGATCATCTGTGACAGAAACGAGCACTGTGACTTTTCCATCCACGGCAGCGCCGAGAACGACGACTCCACTCTTTACTTTTTGTTTCAGCTGATCTGAAAAAGTGCGCAAGTCTTTGGCATTATCAACCTTCGCAATATGAACAATCGTCCGAATTCCTTCCAATTCTTTAATAAGATTGTCAGCGCTTACTTGCTGGGGGCCACCACCCTGTGTGATTTTTTTCTGCAAGTCCGCACGTTCTTTTAACAATTTATCTATGCGACCCACTAAATCCTTTGGCGATGCCTTGAGCATCATGGTCAGATCGGCGATGATTTTCTCTTGTTCTCGAACATAATCGATCGCTTTCTGCCCTGTGACCGCCACAATTCTGCGGACTCCAGAGGCGACACTTGATTCACTAGTGATTTTGAATAAGCCAGCCTCTCCCAAAGCTTCGGCATGAGTTCCCCCGCAGAGTTCTTTCGAAAAAGTTCCAACAGAGATGACTCGAACTCGATCTCCATATTTTTCATCAAAAAATGCTTTAGCACCTCCGGCAATCGCTTTCTCGATCTCTTCCTCTTTAGATTCTATATGTGGATTCTGGCGTATTCTAGAATTGACGATCTGCTCAATTTTTTCGATTTCTACATCAGAAACTGACTGAAAATGCGCAAAGTCAAATCGTAAATAATCTGGGCGAACGAGGCTTCCCGCCTGCTTAACATGATCCCCCAAAACTTCTTGAAGTGTGGCGTGAAGAACATGGGTTATCGTATGATTGATTCGCGTTTTCAAGCGGGTATCGCGATCTACCCTCGCAACGACACTTTGATTTACCTGAATACTTCCCGTCTCGACCTCACCTGCAAGAACAATGAGAGCTCCAGATGGTTTCTGAGAATGAGTGACTCGAAAACTCGCTCCATTGCCTTCGACAATTCCTACGTCACCCACTTGTCCACCACCTTCGGGATAGAACGGGCTGCGCTCCAAAATCACTTCACCCTTTTGCCCTTTTGAAAGCTGAACAACTTCTTTGCCCTCTGCCGTGAGAGCCAAAATTTTTGTTTCCTCTTGTAAAGAACCATAACCCGTGAAAACTGTGGCAAGTCCCCGTTTTGCAAGCTCGGGATAAAGTTGAGACACTGCGCTATCTCCACTTCCCTTCCACGAAGCTCTAGAACGCGTGCGCTGAGCCTCTAGCTCAGCATCAAAGCCGGCCTGGTCCAACGTAAACCCATGCTCCCTCAAAATAACTTCCGTAAGATCGAGCGGAAAACCAAAAGTATCGTAAAGCTGAAACGCAACCACACCGGGCAGAGCGGCTCCCTTTTTCAAATCTTTTGTCTTCGACTCCAAAAGTTTCAGTCCATGATCCAAGGTCTCGAAAAATTTCTCTTCTTCTAGATGAATCATCTTTTTTATTGCGGAAATATTTTGTCCCAACTCAGGATATGCCGCTCCCATTTCTTTTTCTAAAAAGCCGGCTCCCTCATGAAAAAATGGCCGATCACAACCGAGCTTTTTCCCATAGCGAATAGCCCGTCTCAAAATTCTGCGCAGCACATAGCCTCGACCCTCGTTGCTTGGTTGCACGCCATCCGCAATAAGGAATGATACCGAACGGATATGATCTGTGAGCACACGCAACGCCATATCATCTTCTGGATTTTTACCGTAGGGGCGTTTGAGTTGCTTCGAAAACCCTTGGAGAATCGACATCAGAGAATCTGTCAGATAATTACTATCGACGTTTTGAACAACTGATGCCAAGCGCTCGAGGCCCATCCCCGTGTCTACAGAGGGTTTTGGCAATGGCACCATCTGACCATCTTGCAGGCGCTCGTATTGCATAAAAACCAAATTCCAGATTTCGAGAAAACGCTCGCCTCCATCAAATATCGTTTCATTTTTTCCGAATGATGGACCACGGTCGACATAAATCTCGGAGCAGGGCCCGCAAGGGCCAGTATCCCCCATTGCCCAAAAGTTGTCCTTTTCACCCATACGGACGATTCGATTCTTTGGCAGGCCTGAAATTTTTTGCCACAAGTCTTCAGCCTCATCATCTTTTTCAAAAACTGAAATCCAAAGATCCTTTTCAGAAAAACCGATGACTTTTGTCAAAAATTCCCATGCAAATTCAATGGCCTCTTTCTTGAAATAATCGCCAAATGAAAAATTTCCGAGCATCTCAAAAAAGGTATGATGCCGGCGCGTAAAACCAACAGCCTCTAAATCATTGTGTTTGCCGCCGGCCCGCACACATTTCTGAACGGTTGTTGCTCGGCTATAGGCGCGCTTCTCTTTTCCCGTAAAAATATCTTTGTACTGGTTCATACCCGCATTTGCAAAAAGCAATGTGGGATCGTTGTGAGGAATAAGAGGAGAGGAGCGATCTCTTCGATGCCCCTTGCTCTCGAAATACGAAAGAAATGATTCGCGCAACTCGCGTGTCGTCTTAACCATCGCAACAATCTAGCAGCAGGGCTACTGGACTGTCGAGGGCAGCGAGGTCGAATGCTTACGCTTCATTCTCTTGGTCACATTCGGAAGCTTGCCAGTCAGCGCCTTTTCCAAAACCTCGTCCATGGTTTCGACGAGAGTGACCTCAATCTTCGAGCGAATATGCTTCGGCAAATCGACGAGGTCCTTTTCATTCGCCTTTGGAATGATCAAGCTGAAGATATCCTGTCGAACGGCTGCTAAAATCTTCTCTTTGATACCCCCGACTGGCAAAACCCTGCCTAAAAGACTTACTTCCCCAGTCATGGCAACATCTCGGTTCACCGGAATATCCGTCAAAAGAGAAATCAACGTCGTTGCAATCGTGATACCGGCCGACGGTCCATCTTTAGGAATAGCTGCGGCTGGAAAATGTAAATGCAGATCATGTTCAAAGAAAAAATTCTTCGACAGACCCAAATCTTCCGCTCGAGTTCTCACGAAAGAAAGCGCGGCTCTCGCCGATTCTTTCATCACATCGCCAAGTTGGCCGGTCAACTCAATGCTACCTTTTCCACTGACAAAAGTTGATTCAAGTGTGAGAGTCTCGCCTCCGGTTTGTGTCCACGCTAAACCAGTGGCGACTCCAACTTCAGAGACCGCTCGCTTCTTGTCTTCAATATATTTCGTCGGGCCCAGCATCCGTCCAAGGTCCTTGGCGGTGATTTTCATCTTTTGAAATTTATCGCCAAGAGAAACTTTTTCGCGAGCCACCTTACGGCAAACCGAGGCTACTTCACGCTCGAGATTTCTCAATCCAGCTTCTCGAGTGTAGCCTCGAATCAAGGCCTTCAGAGCTGCTTCAGGAATTTCAATATCCGATTCTGCTAACCCATTCTCCTTGATCTGTTTCGGCAGAAGAAATCGCTTCGAAATCTGCAGTTTATCTTCCATCGTATAGCCAGACAATTGAATGACTTCCATACGATCTCGTAATGGCCCAGGTATTGTGTCGAGCATATTCGCCGTACAGACGAACATCACATTACTCAAATCAACCGACAGATTGATATAGTGATCGCGAAACGTATTATTTTGTTCAGGATCTAAAACTTCCAGCAAAGCAGACGCAGGATCCCCACGATAATCCATTCCAAGCTTGTCTATTTCATCCAACATAATGACTGGATTTCGCGAACCCGCTGTTCTTAAACTTTGGATAATTCTTCCTGGCATCGCCCCAACATAGGTTCGTCGGTGACCACGAATTTCAGATTCATCCTTGATTCCACCCAGACTCATGCGCACGAATTTTCGTCCCATTGTCCGAGCAATACTTTTTCCAAGAGAGGTTTTTCCAACTCCGGGAGGTCCAACAAAACAAAGAATCGGACCACGAATACTTTTCTTCAGTTGGCAAACTCCTAGATGATCGAGAATCCGATCTTTAATTTTTTCTAAATCAAAGTGATCCTCATCCAAAATCTTTTTCGCTTCTTCTAAGTTGAGATTGTCGTCCGTATATTTATTCCATGGAAGATCAATCATCCAATCTAGATATGTCCTTATAATAGAGGCCTCTGCAGAGTCCGCGTGCATGTTTTCAAGCCGCTTCAATTGCTTCAAACTTTCGCGATGGGCATCTTCCGGCATTTTTGCATTGTGAATCTTAGCGCGAATTTCTTCGACCTCTTCAGTCTTCGAATCTGCATCACCAAGCTCACTGCGAATTGCCCTCATCTGCTCTCGCAGAAAATAGTCTCGCTGACTCTTCGTCATTTCATCTTTAGCTTGAGATTGAATTCGCTGTTGCATCTCAAGAACTTCGACTTCACGAGAAAGCGCATCGTTCACTCGGCGAAGTCTCTGAATCGGATCATTTGTCTCAAGTATCTTTTGGCTCTCTTCAACTTTTAGTCCCAAGTTGCTGGCAACCAGATCTGCCAACCGTCCTGGCTCACCAATTTCATCAAGCACAACCAAAATATCTGGCGACAAGACCTTGCCCATCGAAATCACTTTTTCAAGTAAGGCTTTCACGTTTCTGATCAGGGCCTCAGATTCAAGTTGCCGATCATCCCATTTTATTTCCGTAATTTTCTTCACTCGCACCATAAAATTTGGATGCGTCTGTGCGAAGTCTTTGATCTCTGCTTTTGCTAAACCCTGGACGAGAATTTTTATTTTTCCTTCGTCCGGCAATTTATTCATTCTCATGATCATCGCCACACAACCAACAGTATGAATTCCTTCTGGCGACGGATTTTCCTCGTTCATATCTTTCTGAGAAGCGAGAAAGAGAAGACGATCTTTATTAAGCGCTTCATTTACAGCATTGATCGAAGATGTTCTTCCAACAAACAAAGGCAGAATCATATACGGAAAAATGACAACATCTCGAACAGGCAATAGCGGTAATACTTCTGGTATCTGGAGTTGGTCGTGCTCTTGAGACATGCCTTAAGTGTACCAACTTCTGAAGAGAGCAGCGAAGCACCAAAAAATTACTGACCGAGCCACAGAACTGCGCAAAAGTTAGCGAGCACGACGCAGAGCACCAGCGCGAAAAGACATGTAGAATTGAATTGTGGAACTGAATGACATTCTCAAAATTGCTCTTAAGGCGAATGCATCTGACATTCATCTAAAATCGGGCTTATGTCCTACATTTCGAATAGATGGGCAACTTGTTCCATTGAGCAATGCGCCGAAGATTGAAGCAGACACGCTCTCAAAAATGGCACAAAATATTATGTCTTCACATCAGAAGACTAAGTTTCAGGATTTCAACGAAGTTGATCTTGCGTACGGGGTTCCTGGTCTTGGTCGATTCAGAGTAAATGTATTTCAGCAGCGAGGAATGATTGGAATGGTCCTTCGTGTCATTCCATTTTCTGTAAAGACTTTGAAAGAATTGCAAATGCCTCAAGTGCTTGAAAAACTTGCCCTCAATGAAAGAGGATTGATTCTTGTCACCGGCGCAACAGGAAGCGGAAAAAGCACAACTCTGGCTGCGATGGTCGATCAGATCAATGAAAATAGAAGTTGCCACGTAGTGACAATTGAAGAGCCGATTGAATATTTAATAAGAGACAAGAAGTCTATTATTAACCAACGAGAAGTAGGCGTCGACACCATGGGCTTTCATCTCGCGCTTCGCGCAGCGCTGCGGCAAGATCCAGATGTTATTTTGGTTGGAGAAATGCGAGATGCCGAGACAATCGAAATTGCTATTGCTGCTGCTGAGACTGGACACTTAGTGCTCAGCACTCTGCATACACTTGATGCCACTGAAACAATCAACCGAATTCTTTCAGCGTTTCCGCCCTATCAGCAAAAACAAGTGCGAATGCAATTAGCGAGCATCCTCAAGGGAATTATTTCTCAGCGCCTCGTGCCACGCAAAGAAGGAGCCGGTCGAGTCGCGGCCGTCGAAGTGCTTGTCAACAATGCCCGGGTAAGAGAACTCATTGAAGATCCAGATCGAACGAAAGAACTACACTCCACGATTGAAGAAAGTTTCGTGTCATTTGGAATGCAAACATTCGACCAATCTCTCACCGCACTTCTTCATGCAGGACTTATTTCTTACGACGAAGCTCTTCGACAGTCTTCAAATCCAGATGATTTTGCACTGCGGTTCTCAGGAATTTCTTCGGCGGGCAGTACAAACTGGGAGCATTTTGAAATGACCTCGACAGCTGAACAGATCGAGCCTCCACAACCGGATACTCAGCGAACCTCTCAAACAACTCGAAAAAAAGCATAAGAGCCCTCTCACGAAAGTATGCGGTGTTGGCAATGCTAGCAAATAGACTGGATTCCGAGGCTTTGCGCCTAAAGATTGCCGAAACAACGTTAACACCGTAGAATGAACGTATTGTGACGAAATGGGATAAAAACCCACTTTCGCATCTCCGAGATATCATCAAGGATCTTGGCTTTGATGCATTCCACAGCCTCAACTATTGGAAACACAATCTTCGTGGTAATCGCGTCAGAAAGAATTATCTTAAAAGACAATCGGACCATCATCCCATCATTTTGGTTCAGGGATTCATGGGCACCCGCGGCGTTTTGATTCCACTTGAAAACCACCTCCGGGCACACGGCCGTGATGTAATCTCGATTGATCTCGGAACTTTCAATGTTCAAGACATCAGAAAATCGGCGCAAATACTTTCGGCTAAAATCGAGAGGCTACTCGAAAAATTTTCGCCTTCACTGGGCCTCGAAAAGATTAATATCGTCGGACATAGTATGGGTGGCCTAATCGCTCTTTACTACGTTAAGCGATTGGGCGGACATCGTGTTGTCGACAAACTGATTACACTTGGCGCTCCTTTCAAAGGAACTTGGGCATCCTATCTTGGAATGATTCCATTGGGCCTATTCTCAAAGGGCCTGTGGCAAATGCGGCCGAATTCGAAATTTCTTGGAAGTCTGAAATCTCGGCCTGAGGAAGTACACGAAACTCAAGTGACTTCGATAGCAGCGAGGTACGACACAATTTGTCCTCCAGGAGCTTGCCATCTTGAATGGGCTCAGAATGATATTGTCTCTGTGGGTCACGCGAGCCTGCTGATGGATCCAAAGGTATTCGAAGTGGTTGTGAGGCATTTGGATCGACATCGGGAATCGGCCAAAATATTCAATCTAAACCGAAAATAATTGACGTATCGTGACAGGGAACAATAGACAGCGTCGATGCGAATGATCTGCCTGTTTACATCTATAGTTATATGCGTGTTCTTAGGCTCTCAGCTTCTGAGAGGCCTCAATGAAAAATATTACGCGCAACACGCTCAGGATATCATGTTAAGATATCATCCAGAGCTTTCAGATATATCCAAAGATTTTAAGGTCTCCGTTTTGAATTTTCTGCGCGGAGATATACGAATCGAAGTGAATACAGAAGACTGTGGCAAACTGACTTGGACCGTCAACGTATTGATGACGGATATCATACCCTGGCACTCGTCATCCATTGAAACTAAATGCCTGGCGCACAAATGAAAAAGCCCCTCCGAAAGGGGCCTCTTCAAAATGAATTATTCAGATGCAGTTTTAAAACTACTCTTTAGAAGATTGATACTGGTCCTTTTTTTCTCCGTCATCTTTGGAGCCTTTCGAGTCTTTGGAGACCTGAGAAGCATCAGCGCTTGAGCCGGTTTGGCACTGATCGGCGGCCATCACATTCAAACTCACGGAGAGCAAAATTAAACCAAGTAAAGTTGTTCGTTTCATAGACATTCCTTTCTAAAATTCAAAAGTCTTTATCCCATCTCAAATCGATACAACTAGATAATGCATATTTGATGCCAACCATGCCCGACAAGGGAACTCCTCTAAGCTATTGATATAACTGCGACTTTTTTCCACCCCCTCCACCCCTCCGAAAATCTTACAGGGACCAAACCTCCCCACCTGCGACATGCCTGTCGAGGTACCAGGTACTCCCGGTACCAACCACCCCAGGTTCCCGTGTGGAAGGGGGTGCCGGGATTACGGAGGTACCAGGGGTACCTGGTACCTAGATTTCGATGGTGAGGATCTTTTTCATCCAGACGCCGCCCAGGGCGATCATCGTAAACATCACGAAAAGCATCGCACGACCAAGATTGGTCGTAAACAGCAGCGCGGCATACTGCGGCTGAATGATGTACTGAATTCCCAACTGGGCCAGCGGAATAATCGTCAGCAGAAATCCCTGAGTCACCGCAGCCTGCGACAGCGTCTTAATTCGATCGTGAATTCTTCTCCGCTCCCGAATCGTCTTCGCGATCGTTTCAAACGCTTCCGATAAATTCCCGCCCGCCTGCGACAGCGTCACCACAGAATTCATAATCATAAACAAATCTTCCGACGGAATCCTCTTCGTCATATTCGTCAACGCATCCGTCAGGTTAACACCCACGCGATTTTCCTTGAGCACCATCGCAAACTCTTCCGAAATCGGCACGGGCATTTCTCTCTCGATCACCTGCACGACCTGCATAAACGAAAGTCCAGACTTCACAGCATTCGACATCATATTAAGAGCATCAACCAATTGAGAATCAAACTTCTCTACCCGCCTATCGAATATCTTTTTCACAATCAAACCCGGAACCTTATAACCAATCGTCCCCAGAAAACCCGCCAAAATAATCGATACCAAAAAGCCCGACCGAAGTCCGATCCAGAACCCAATCACACCAAGAGTCGCTGCTGGAATGATCACCAACAAGTAACACTTACTCATCGGAATTCGCCGATACATACGATCAAGGTAATCGTAAATTTGTGCAGCATCCGAAGCCACACGCTCCTGCACCTTTGCCTCCAGCACATCGTAGCGAGAAAATACATACCAAAAAACCAAAGTCGCCATCGACGCAGCGCCAACTAATCCAACAAAATACTGAAATGAATTCATCAGCAGTTTCATGGCTTTTTTAATCCTTGCGGGTTTTTGATCGGAACATTCAGCGGCCTGCGTGGCGGCTGTCCCGAAGTCGCATGCCCCGATGTCGACGGTGGTGGCAGCCCCGGCCGCGTCGGAGCCGACGACGCTGGTGCCTTCGTCGTACTCGCCGGAGTCGACTCCATATCCGTCTCAGGCGGACGCGCTCCTCCGCCAAACAGCCCCTTTGGCGCTGCGATCCCTTTTGCCTTAAGCGTCTCCACAAATTTTGGAATAAGCCCCGACGGTTGAAACGATCCCTTCACCTTGCCCTTGTCATCCACACCGGTTTGTTTGAATTCAAAAATCGGCTGCGTAACAACGGTGTCGCCTTCTATTCCAATGACTTCAGTAATATTTGAAATTCTCCGAGTGCCATCACTATATCTCTTCAACTGAACGATCAGATGAACCGCCGCCGCAATCTGCTCTCGTATAGCCTGAATCGGAAGATCAAAACCAGCCATCATCACCAAGGTCTCAATACGACGAATACAATCTCGCGGATTATTCGAGTGAATTGTTGTTAATGACCCATCATGACCAGTATTCATCGCCTGAAGCATGTCGAGCGCTTCTCCCGCTCGGCACTCTCCGACCACGATCCGATCAGGCCTCATCCGCAAAGAATTTCGTACGAGCTCGCGAATTCCAATCGCGCCTTCACCAGTCAAATTCGCTGGCTTAGTCTCAAGCGTAATTACGTGTGGCTGAGGCAACTGAAGTTCAGCAGCATCTTCAACGGTGACAATGCGCTCGTCGTCGGGAATAAATCCAGCGACCATATTGAGCAGCGTCGTTTTACCAGTTCCCGTACCACCACTCACCACAATATTAAGTCGAGCAACAACTGCTGCGCGCATGAAGTCTGACATTTCCTCAGTCAAAGATCCGAACTTAATGAGATCGTTAATCGTCAATCGTTCCTTAAAAAATTTCCGAACAGTAATAATCGGTCCCTTCAACGAAAGTGGCGGAATAATAATATTGATCCGCGATCCATCTTTCAATCGAGCATCGCAAAGCGGAGTTTTCTCATCCACTCTCCGACTGATGGGGCTCACAATTCTCTCAATACATCCACTCAACTGCTTATCCGATGTAAAACGATAATCCGTCAGCGTCAGTCGACCCTTGCGCTCGACAAAAATCTGATCTTTTCCATTCACCATGATTTCTGTGACTTCCGGATTCGCTAACAACGGCTCCACAGGTCCCAATCCAAGCGCTTCGTCCAAAATATCTTTTGCAAGTTCCGCTCTCTCGTTTCGATTCTCGATTTCGCGGGCCTCTTCTTCTAGAAGTCTCTGGATTGCCTGTATGGTTTTATTTCTCAGTTCTTCTTTCTTTTTAGGATCTTTCTCAAGTGAAAACGCATCCATCTGTTTCAAATCGACGAGCTCCAAAAGTCGATCATGCACACGCGCTCGTATTGCGATATTTCGATCAAGCGTCGCCTTTGGAACGCCTCCTTTTTCCAAAATTTTTGAATTACCCGAAGAGGCTTCGCCGAACGTGAACGGAAGAACTTGTCTCAATGATTCCATCGGCGAAGAACTCGCCGCTCGCACCACTTTGCTTTTTTCTCCTCGCGACTCAAAGACTTGAATCGCTTTGATCGTCTCGTCTATTCCCTTAAGATAAGGATGTTTTGGATTTAAAACCTGCAAGGGTTTAGCCATCGACACGACCTGGGCCATCGCTGGTCCATCTTCAGGAAGAAAAACGAGTGGATCTACCAACAATTTTTGTTTGATCATCGCAGGGCTAATCACGCTTTTTGGATCGTGGCGATTCACCACAACCTTCTGAATATCCCCACCGAACTGTAGACTCCTCAATTTTTTTGAATACTCTCCCGCCTGATTGATCCCCAGAACATCCGCACTTGCGACCAAGAAAATCTGAGAAGAGTTCTCCAAAAAACGAAATGTCAGGGGGTTAAAATCCCGACCAATGTCTACGATGACATAGTCAAATGCGCGCGTCAGCAACTTGATCGACTTATCCGTCTGCGCATCGTCAAGCCCTTGAAAATCTGTGATGAACGATCCGCCCTCTAGCAAATGAAATCCATGTGAACACTTTGTCACCCATGTCTGCGTGAGCTTGGGATCCATTCGACTGCTCTGGCGAATATAATCCACGAGCGTCTTATTCTGCCGTGAATTAAGCAGCACGCTAAGATCGCCGAGATTGCCAACATCTGCCTCAACAAGACAAACAGACTTGTTTCCGAATTTCGTCAGCCCATAAGCGAGATGAATCGCGAAAAGAGACTTTCCGACGCCATCTTTTGGACCGCCAACCGAGAGCAAGAGCCCCATTTATTCAAATGCCTCCCCTCCCTGATCAGTGCCGGCCTCCAATGACTGAATATTAACCTGCTCCTTCAGAGCACGACTAGCGTCACGAGCCGACATTAAAATCTCTGGAGTTACAAAAACAATAAACATTGTTTTGTCAGCCGTTGCCGAACGACTTTTAAAAATCTGAAAAATATTTCCGAAAGATGATGTCACATTTACTCCTTCAGATGGCTGAAATGCAAAAGGCTGATTCGGAGGCGCATCTTTCACATCTGTAAATGCCGACCGCAATACTCCACCGATCGCAACTGTTTCTCCTGTCCTGACATAATGAGATGTGTTTACTTTAGATTGATTGACAAGAATCGCACCCTCCGTCGGACCGGCACCAAGTTTTGCGACTTCGATACTTACCTTCATATCAACATAATCTCGATCATCCGCTGATGGAGTCACGCTCAGAGTGACCCCTGTGTTCTGAGGAGACGAAAATGCAGTTCCACCTTGCTTGTCCGGAATCGGCACAAAGACTTGTCCGCCTGACGAAATACTCGCGGGCTCTCCACTCTTCACTGAGACCGTGGGATTTTCAAAGACTCGAGCCACACCCAATGCCTTCGCTGTATTTAGCTTCGGAATAAAATCGGTCAGAATTCCCACAAACGAAAAATTCTGATTGTTTTGTTTGAACGTTGTATAAGACGCGCTCACATTTGCGACTGGAGTCCATGAAAAATTAAAGTTCCTCAAGAAGCTTTTATTGAGCTCCACAAAATATGCAGTGACCTGAATCAATCTCGCCGATTTTGCTGAAGATTTTTTTGGATTAACTGAGATCGCGTTGACGATCGTCGATTTATCTACGTAAATCTGCGCAAGTTTTTCGGCTCTCTGCGACTCGTCGTCGCTTGCGACTTCGCCTTTCAAAACAATCCGATCTTTAGTTGTGCTCACCTCGACCCCTGAGACATTGATTTCGTCTTTAATACGTCTCGCCAGAATTCTTTGCGTGTCTTGCGAAAGGGTAACGAGATCCACGACGAAATCATTGCCTCTTAAGACTTCCCGTATTCGATCAAGGTCAGATTTAAGATAGACTTCGCCTTCGATGATCACTTTACGACCCACGCGTCTGAACTGAAGCCCCTCGATATCCCGAAACAAGAATTTGAGATCCTTCACAAACTGATCAAGATCTGCGGAGGTAACTGTGATCTGAATACTTTCTCGTTGTCGACCGCTTGTATCAAAAACAAGCAGCGCTGTATCCCCAGCCTCAAGCGGAGACATCACTATCCGACGCTGTACCCGATCAGCAATCACTGAGACAACCGCAGGATTTCCAATCGCGATCTCTCCGATATCGTAGTCAAAGCTCAGACTCTGCGGCATGTCCTTAACGAGAAATAGCTCGCGACCGTTCTTCGGTTTCACGAGCGCGCTTGGTTCAGTGACCTGCGCAAAGACTGTAAAAATAAAAATATTTAAAACACTCACAATAAGAATATGTTTAGAAAGGTTGCGCAAAGACTTGCCCTCCTCGAATTTCTCGATATGCGGGCGCTGGCCCAGCCACAATCGGAAGTTTGATTCCAAAAGCTTTGAATGCGTCCAGGTATTCAACCTGCGCGATGTCAGGATCGTTAAACTTACGCAACGTCAAAGTGAGTCTGCCCAGGGCTTGAGCTAAAACCAGGCGCTGCGCCTCATCGGGCTTCATCGCTACAGTCACATTCTTATTTGTTAGATCTTCTTCGACGGGATTCGGTCTATTCACATTGGCTGTTGCTAAGCGAGAGTCCCTTCCCACCGCAAGAATACGAACGTTTTGAAATACAGTCCTCGTCTCAGCCTTTAAACTTCCATCATTTTGATTTGGCGGGGGCGTACCTTTTTCAAGCTCACGAGTATTAATAAAGAGAGTCACCAAAATATCAACAAAGTGCCCAGGACGTAACATCCCCCCAACACCCACAACATCTTGATCATCACGAATGCCAATCGTCACAGCTCGATAACCATCCGGAATTCTGCGATCGAGTGAACTTTCATCGAAAGGAATAATTTTGCTTGTGAGAATCGGCTCTCCTTCAAATATCGTCGCGATCGCGACTTGTCCGATAATTTCAGAGGGATCATGTGCCGCTCGCGGTGGCAAATAAGCCACTGGATAGTCGGCCATCACGAACATCGATTCATCGATTCGTGTATTTGGCGGAATATCTACTCTCGCCTTCAGAATTCTATCGCGTTTGTTGAGATCTCCAATTTCTTTATCAACAGCGAGATGCAAGTAATACATGAAAGAGATCATCGCAATCACTGCGCAAGCGAGCGAAAACATAACGGCTCGACGGTTTTCCACAAAGAATTCTCCTTGAATTCTATGTTATACCCGCTCAACTCATTGACCCGATGCGGAGAAACTTATTTGACCAAAGAAATCAAAGCGCAAGCCGCCAGCTCAGTGCGACAAAAAAATCATCAACAAGATATCAACAGGCTCCATCGGCGCAGCGCAGCGCCTCTAAATTGTTTGAAAGTTCTTCCTGACGCCTTCTCAGCTCTGATGCCGAGCGGTCTATATCTTTACGCGCATAATCGAACCATTCACGTTGGCTCATGATCTCTGTCTGCCCTGATGAGATCAGCTCAAGCTTTCGAATCTGGGCATCCATTCGGTCTTTCATATTCTGAGAAAAGTCTGCGTCAGATTTTGCAAGCCGAAGTTTGATTGCAAGTGTAGCGGCTTGATCTTGTGTCAATTTCGGGCTGTTCGAGACAATCGGCCCATAGAGAGAAATTCCCTCGGCAGTCTGAGTGATCGCGACAGCTTCTTTTGTAATTGCCTTTTTGTTATCAATAATAATTTCTGCTTTTGCCAATCGAGAGAGCTCCAACGCCTTTCTCTGTTGCGTATCAAAAGCATCCAGAGTTCGATTTCCACCGGTGACTGTCTTTGCGCCAAACCAAAATCCAGCAATTCCTTTTTGATCGAGAAGCACTCGCTCTAATTCTTTTTGATCTTCAAACGTCTGCCCGACTGCGACAGCTCTCGCTTCCAAAACTTTTTGTGTTGTGCCACCTCGAATGGCTTTGATTTGATCTGGGGCAAATGAATCTTGTTTTTCTTTTAGGTACGCACCAAGCATTTGATTTAATTCATCTGCAGATTGTTTTCCACTCGCCAGAAGTTCTCGATCAAGTTCAATCACTTTTCCATCAACCACTTTTTGTTCTTTAAAATCTTTCAAATGATCGACTGTCTTATAAACTTCCTGAAACTTGGCCTTCATCTCTGCAATTTCTGTTTCAGATTTGCCTTGATATTTCATATTGAGCACAATCGCCGACTCCATATCTTTTAGATTAGCCGTCGCCTTAATCAGATTGCCTTCACTGAGACTGCCCGACTTTACGCCCTTAACAAAATTATCCACTGTCGACGCTGTCTCCTTGTCAGACTTTGCTATAGACGCCATCAAGTCTTTTGCATTCTTATCATCGATTTTAACTTTCGGACCAAACATCTGAGACATGCTTGTATTAATAGTCTGAGTAGACTCCTTCATATCTTTTTTGAAATCAGTAAGAGATTCCTTAAAACTATCCCAATTTTTTTTTGCTACATACTTTGTGGTCTCTACTGGATTTGCAAAATCGAAGCCTTTCACTTTCATGTCACGATACATCTCAATGCCACTGCCAAGGCCCATCATTGCAGTTCCACCAAGGCTGATATACGCGCCAATCGTTGGATCTTTTCCAGTCATTCCCGCCACGCCTGAATAGAGCGCGCCTGCAGCGGTTGTAAATGCTCCAACTTCCTTCAGTGTACGAGGAAGATCATAGGTTCCTTTTCCGATATTACCAATGAACTCTTTTCCAGTCGCGATTGCACCAGCAAATCCAAGGCCGGTATTAATATACTGCATGGGAACCGCCAAATTTGGCGCCGTCAACGAGACGAGCGAAGTCACTGGCGTCACAATCTGAGTCACGGCGCGAGTGACTCCAATCCAATCTCCTGTGCCACTCGTATTCACATTATTGAGTGACGACGTCAGATTTGAGAAACCAGTTGTCATCGCCCCCGGAGCTGCCAAGGCAGCTGTTGCGATATTCAGCTCATTGATTGATGTTCCCGCCAAACCGGCACTAAAACTAGCGGACGTTCCCATTTGAGAAAGGCCTGTCATCGCTCCCGTCATATTGCCCCATGTCGCACCAGAACTCGTCGCCAATCCACTCACACCCTTCATCGTTCCCGCCAGACCCTGATATGCATTCGTCACCGGCGATAATGCCGCTTTAAATGGAGCAGCTAAGATTTGTCCACCACTGACATTTTGAGCTACAGCCGTTGGACTTCCAAACGCATTTCCGGTGAGAGAATTAAAAAGATTTTTACCTCCCGCAGCCGCTTGCCCGCCTGCTCCCGCTCCACCACTTGCACCACCTGCGGCAGGCGCTGCACTCTTGAGCGCTTCTAATCCAGATACCAGCGCCACTTGAATCGCGGCGCTAATCAACGCGGCCTGTGCGCCACCGGTCAACCCATCCACTGCGTTCAACGATTTCTCAAGTTTTGCGGCTTCATCAGACAAACTTGGATCATCTCGAATCAAGCGCTTACTGATTTGTCGAACCAGTTCTAGATCATCAACGAGACCTTCGCGATTCTCCATCTTCTGCGCTTCTTTAACGAGCACGGCATAAGCATCAAGTTGAATACTTCCAGAATATGCGCCGGTTTTCTTTTGAGTGGCAGCCGCAAGAATTGATTTCGCCGAATCAATCGAGCGATTGTGCGCAATCATCAACTGCTCTTCAAGACTAAATTCTAATAGTCCCTTTGAATTTTTTCCCTCCAACCAAAGTAAAGTCGTTTTCGCTTTTGGAATTTGATACGTATCCCAAAAATAATCATCTTTCACAGATCGAGTCACATCAATTCTGAGATCGCCATCGACAGCTTTCTTAAAGGCTTCGCTCTTTGAAATATCTACTCGCGTCCTCTCACTTTTTTTGCCTAATTTAAAAGTTACTTGCGATTTCGAATCTTTGGCGGCCTCTTGACCCTGTTTGCCCGCTCCAAAATCAGAAAAGTTTCCAAGTTCCATGAAGGCCTGATTTCTCAAAAGCATCGTCTGCTTCTGAGAAATATTGAACATCGAAAAAATCAAATATGCCAAAACGACAAAACCAGAGAAAAAACTCACAAAAAATGCGAGCTCTATGATCGTCTGACCGGTCTTATTTCGCCGAAATCTCATCAATGTAAAAATCTCCGTATCACATCATCTGCTTTTTCACTCGGTCGCCCGGTATTATCGACAGGCGCCAGAGATTCCATATATTCGAAAAGTCCCGGAAAGTCTGATCGCACCGGCAGCATCCGTGGATCGAGCAAAAGCTTTCGGATGCTCTGCAACCGAGTGCCATAGGGGCGTCCATCATTCAATGCCAAACTGCCCCCGAACGGCTCAGCTGCTGAAACTGCAACAAGGCGCGTTTGCTTCGGAAATAAATTGCCGTACTTGCCCATTGAATTTTCGAGATTCATAAACATTCCATCTTTTGGATACCATTCAGCTGCAGAGACAAAAAACGGATCTGGCCGATTATGGTTTTGAATAAATTGCAAACGAATCGCAGCTCGCTTCGAATCAGAAATCGTCGCGATTGTTCCAACATTTCCACTGTAGGCTGAGTCTGGAACGAAAGATCTGGCGTATGCTAATGCAGCACCATTGTAACCCTTCTGACCCCCTGGATATCCCGTACCATTCACAGCGCAATACCAATAGTTCGGCTGGTAGTTAGCGCTCGCATCTGACTGAAGCCAGGGGAAGCATCCAGCACCAACGAGACCAAAATAAACAAATGTATGCGGCACAGGAGCCACCACACTCGCGAGGTATAATCCCTTCTCTGAACTAAAACCAAGCACCGCATTTTTTTTCTTTGAAAGAGGCGAAGAGTTTTTTCCTGCTGACACAACCTGATTCACATCATTTGTAGTATCGCCAAAATATGAAGACGCCGCATCTGAGCCACTCACGGCGAGCTCTGGAATATTCAATCGAAGCGTAGCCTCCGCAGCCTCTCGAGATGCTTTTGGAAGTTCTTCCAAAATTTTGACCATTCGATTGCGAAGGCCTTCCATATCTTTTGCTGCTGACTTATAAATCATTTCGACCTGCTTCGACGTCGCATAATTTGCGGCATTACACATCGCCACACAGGCAGCTAGTCCGGCTGGACCAGGTATTCCAATCATATTCGGCCATGCCGTCGCTTTTACTTTTTGCAGATCTTTGATCAAATTTTGGTATCGCTTAAATACTTCGAAGTTTAAATTTTGAATTGAATCCGCACCAGAGCTCTGATTACCGAGATAACTCGCTTGAACAGACGCTCCTGCATATGCGGCAAGATCTACGGCGGACTGAAGTCTAATTTTTTGATAAATGATGAGGCCTGTATTTCCAATCACCATCAAGAAGGCGAGCAATACGGCAAAGATCATTAAGAAGAAAACCAGTACTACACCTCTCTGTTTCTTTTCCCCCAGCTCATTTTTATTTTTTAAAATCATCATCCACCCCTTTCTTCGTCGGGTCTGGCTTGCTTAAACCTTCGGATAATCCAGGGTTAAGAAGAACTGGCACAAAAACTTCGTCATATAAAAGCAGATCGCCCGATGAACCGGAATGCAGAGGCATCAATGTTTTATCAAACTGACTTGAACTCACGGGAGTTCCAAAGACATTCATCGGATTAAACAAAATAGGAGTTCGATATTTTATACTTAAGATTCCATATCGCATCGGCTTTCGACCTTTCTCGGAGTAAGCGCCCACCACTTCATTGAGCTGGGGCTTATCGAGTATTTTTTTGGAATCTTTTTCGAAAGGTGCAAACTTGATCGATTTTCCAATATTCGTAATTTCGTATTTTCTTTTGCCTTCCATACATCGACTAGAAAAATCGTTTTTATTTTGCATGGCAGTAAATGCTGACTGCGCATCACCATCGGGAACTTTCATCCAGGGAAGTGAACACGTGAATATATCTTCTGCAACGCGAAGTGCCGTCACAGTTTTTCCTAGGTCACTCAGAAGTCGTTTATCTTTAGATGCTCCAGCAGAATCATTCGCACCTTGTTCGTCAAAGAAATCAGCACCGGTTTGATCGCCAAATACTTGATAGCTACGAGCTGACATAAAAGCGGCGTATGTTGCCACCATTTTGGTATGCAACATAACGCCCAGATTCACGACGGCAAATGTGAGAACGAGAATCATCGAAAAGACAAAGGCCGTCTCAAGCACAGCTTGCCCTCTGTCTTTCTTGATCCTAAGAAAATTTCTTTGCACCACATCTCACCCTTACCTACCCGTTAGAGAAATTTGATCGCGTCCCCATTATCGCTTAATGGTTCCGTTACCTTTCTCAAGGTTGTCAGAAATTCTTTGAAGCATGACGCCAGAAATTTGGCTTTTCACCTTGTCACCGACAACGTTCCACGCCGCCATGATCACAAGAGAAATCGCGCCAACAACCAATGCATATTCAAGAGCTGTTTGTCCGCGGTTTGTTTTTCTGGTGAGTATTTTGTTCAGTTTGCTAAGAGTCATGTTTTTCTCCTTAGGGATAGGGTCGACCGATCATGCCCATTCGCTTTTCGTCTCCGTAAGCGTCACGTACGATCAGTCGCACCTTGTTGTCGTTTTTTCCGTCGCCGGAATCCTCTAAGAGTCCTCGCACGGCCACTGCTAACGGAATCATCATGACGGCGAGAAGCATCACGTATTCCACTGCTGTTTGCCCACGTCTGACGTTATTGCGAAGACATCTCATGCCTTCTTCTATTGCAAACGACATACCAGCGTTTAAACGCTCTAAAGCCTTTCATGAGAGGCCGACATGCAAAATTTGCAAAGTCGATAAATTTAATTCAAAATGCGAGACAATCCTGATTTCTGTTTTGATGGCACTGACAGCAAATTCGACTTGTATCGATGCCGTGAAATGCCGAACTTCGATTTAAGTTTCGGAAGAATTACTTTCGAAGATCGGCGTTGCTCGAGGTACAGAATCTGGATTATTGAACAGGTCAATCGTCGATCCATCGGTTTCTCGAGAACCTGCATTTGGTGAGAAATCATTCCCCACTCCGGCATGCATAGATCGAGGGCTACTAATATCGGAGGCGCCTTTTATTACTGAATTGGCATCGATTTCGACGTCACGAACAGCCCCCGATCCGTTTCGCTCAATCCAGCGTTGCTTCTGAGCAATTTTATAAATATCGGCTGGCGACTTTGCATCTTTTAGCGCCTCGCGAGCGGCGGCGTTATCGCTCTTAAGCTTGTTCAGAGCGCCTCGAAAGGCTTCCAATGTACCTTCGGCTTTCGTCTTGAAAAGTTCATTTTTAGAATTGCCGTCGATAGCGGTCTGAATCTTCTGCTCAAAGTCTTGAAATTTTTTTTCAAAGGCGGAAAATTTGGCCCGGGCGTCGGAACCGCCTTCGACGAGATCAACTTTGGCCAGATCAAAAAAATCATCACTCATTTTGTCAATTTCGTCCTTTAATCCACCACAGTCCGTGTCGCCCTTATCACACAAAAAATTTGATTCGCCATTTTTTCCCTTGTCAGCAGCCGATGGTGCCTGACCTGGCTGCTCGGCGACTGGGAGGCCAGCTCTTGCATTGACTCTGTCCATTAGTTTTTTCGTAATCTCTCGATTGCCGCCGTCTTTAACCCGTCGCGGGCGATCCTGCGGCGGCAACTGGCTTGAAAGGCCAGAGATATCCTTGGTCGCTTCGTTGATACCGCTTCGTATCTCCGAATCAAAAGCTTTACTAAAGCTAGCTTTTGCTGCGTCATCCTGCGCCAAAACCGCATCCCTATAACCCACAAGCTCTGGATGGCTGTCGGTTAATTTTCCAAGCTCCTCGCTAATTTTTGATTTGCGCTCGTCTTTCGTACCGGGGAGTCTCAGCTCTTTCGCGCGGCTATCGATCTCCGCCTTAGCCTTTTGAAGTGCCAACATATTCTCTTTGTCGGCCATACGATCTGCCAATTCAGCCTTCAGCTTGTCAAGTCTTGGCATTCCATCGCCACCGCCATATTGTTTATCAATTTTATAGTATTCAAGAGCGTTGTCGGCGGCCTTGTCTTCCCGTCGTTCTGCTCGAGCCAGCTTGTTATCATCAATCTGCAATTTAGCTTTTTTTGCTTCGCCACTACTGTTGATCATCGCTGGGCCAACCGCACTTACGACAGTACCCAACGTCGATGTCAGCGCAGCAGTTTTTTGAGCTGCGGCAGATGAGTCTGCCCGATAATTCTCGCCATTCTGTCTTACTTTCTCGACTTCCAATTTAGCCGCGTCGCCATCAAATTGATTCTTGCTCTCCCGCTCAGCATTAATTTGCACTTCCTTCAAACGAAGATCTGCCTGATACCTTTGCAAATCTCGATCTGCAGCCTTCTCTGTTTGCGTATCACGTCTCGCCTGAGCGATCGACTGAGCCGAATATGTTGGCGCTGAAGCAGCAGCTTCTTGATTCGCGCCCGTAGATGATCCCTCTTGATTACACGCCGCCAGAAAAAATCCACCCAAAATGGCTAACGATAAAGATCGAAAGATCTTATTGAAACGAAATGAATTGTGAAAAAATAATTTAGTCACAGTTTCCTTTCTTACACACACGGGCACACACATCCTGATAACTAGCAAGAATGGTGCCTAGAACTGCCTGGCTTAAAGCCCCCCTAGCCTTGAGAATATTCAATAAAACCATCTAGTTATAAAATGAGCCATTCAAGCCCCCGTTCAGCTACGCATTCCACTGCACACCCCAGCTATGCAACTCTTTCAGATCAACCGGCAAACCAGGAACCGCCGAACCTCTCAGTATCCAATTTGGCGACAGCGCCATTTCTTATTTCATATTTTTACGGCGGACATCGTCAAAACGACGCGTCGACTTTGAATGCAAGTCACTGCGGGGATCTGAAAACTCGACTGCCTTCTTATAGTGTTGCTCTGCGGCAATCAAGTCATCGGCTTCATACTCATACACGCGAGCCTGATTGTAGTATTGAACTGCTCGCGGTCTCGTCAGTCCATCCAAACGTTTCACCAATTCATCAGCTTCTCGATAACGAGGCATATTATCGAGAAACAAGTAGAGAGTCTTCCAGGCTGCCTCATAACTTTCTGTTTGAATTTGTTGCTCGACTTGAGCTTTCGTTTTCTCAAATGCCTTAGAAATATTCGAATCAATTTCCTGTCGGATTTTAGAAAGTTCATCGTGATAATGAGAATCAGGAAATTCTTTCTCAAAAATATCTAGAGCTTCAACGACTTTTCCGAATTCACCAGAATCCCAAAGCATCTTAATTTCTAAATACTTCTGCTCAAGCTTTCTATTCTCCACTTGTCTTTTATCATCTGCGGATTTCAGCTTTGAGATCTGCTCCTCAAGGCTCTTGATTCGACCATCCCACTTTTTCATTTGAGGATCTGAAATTTTTTGAAACGAAGAATCCATCTTCACAAGATCCTCTAATTTCTCTCTCACCAACCGACTAAAATCGAGGGCATTATGAATTTTTCTTGCATCCATCAGCTCCTGAAAATTTGTGTCAAACTTTTCAAGATATTCATAAAACTTTTTCTCATCTTCGTTTTGAGGCTCTGTCGCTGCTGCACTCACCGCGTCTCGACCGTTCGCTGTTAAGTCTTGCAGCTGAGCAATAGCATTTTTGATGGCTTCACTGCTCGGATCAACCTGCTGAATAGCCCGCGCTAAACTCAATGCAGGTTCAAACTTCTTCTGCACAATCAACTCGTTGAGTTTCTCTCGCAAGACCAAACCAATCGCCTCTTTATCTGTGCCCGCCGACATCATTTTTGCAACCAATGTCTGATCTTCCATAAAAAGCTTCACAATATCAGGAGACAGCTGTTCCAATTGCACCCGAAGTGATTCTGGGATCAGTCTTCCAACCGCCGAATTCTGAATACGATCGACTAAGGCCTTCTTCATTTCAACAGCTGGAATATTTTCAATAGGCTTCTGATACTTAGCAGACAAATCATCTTTCAGCTTAGTGAGCTCATCCTGAGCTTGATGCGCTATGGCACCAGTGGATTTTTCAGCGATCATCTGCTTGGCTGTCTGAAAAGAAAATATTCCTGCAGCGGCAATCAGAAGAACCAGAGCGAGCCAAATCACTTTCTTTCGCCCAACCTTTTCTGGATGCGCCGATGCCGTATCCGCAAGCGCCTGCGCTTGAGGCAAGCCTCTTGAAATCTCGCCGGTCGGCAAAAATTCTAAAAGGCAATCGCCAATCTGAATCACATCATGAGACTGCAAGAGATGCTCGAGCACGATAAGTCCATTCACCTTGAGTCCGTTTGTGCTTCCTAAGTCCACGATTTTGAAAGCACCCATTTCATCTTGAATCTCGGCATGAAAGCGAGATGAATTATTGTCTTCTAAAATGATATCATTTTGGGCGTCCCGTCCAATCTTCAGTGGGAGCTGATGCAAGTGAAATGCCCGACCATTCGTTTTTCCATCTAAAACAACAAGTCGTGCTCCAGATTGATCTTGATCATAATCGAAATGCGCCGTTCGATTTTCACCATGATCGACCTGGGCATCGGCGAGTAGCATAGTGCCGCCCGTTTGCTCTGCGACAGCCCTCAGGGTTTGCGTGGCCCGTGTCTTCGTTCGGTTTGTAAAATGGGTTGCCGTTCGTTCTGGCAGTCGTGAGGCTAATTCTTCGATCTCTGCTGCTGTATAAGCTTGAGTTCCCTCACCACTCGATTGCATCTCGTCATCACTGGGTGCCAGCTCGTTCTCTGTAAGCTGATATGCCTCTTCAAGCACTGGCTCTTCGGACACGGGCTCTTGAGTATCAAGAAATTCCGTCTTCTCAACGGGCTCCTGAACAACAGAATCCGACTCGACACCAATGAGCTTTAGAAATGACTGGTTATCACTCATCTCAATCTTTTTCTTTCCTCAGCTTTTTGAATTCCATTCACTGCCTTATCACGATACTCAGATTGATCGTCTGAAACGAGAAGCACCTCTTGCCACTTCAACATGGCGATGTCGTAGTAATAATTTTCAAAAGCCTGAGCACCTTCTCGATATCGAATCTCGGTGAGCTCGTTTTGGCGCTTAGCTACCCGATTCATTGCAATCTGAACTTCGGCTGTGGACGGCAGCAACTTGAAGCATGAACTCGCTTGTCTGAAATTTCCAAGATCTTCTTTTTCAACACAACGATCAAAAGCCTTTCGATCAAGCGGAGCAATAGCAGCTATCGCCGACTGATCAGCTGCGACGCCAACGAAATTTGAATTTCTTTTCGTGTGAGATGAAAGAAAAAACAAGGCCGCCATAACCATCACAATGCCTGCAATAATTTGTTTTTTCTTTTTAGTTTCAAGTTTCGAAAAAACGCCCGTCGCCGCAACAGCCTTACTTGAAAAGGCGCCCAGAATTTGAGGCAGAATTTCTAATTTTGAAACTCCATTTTTTTTGCGTTCAAAATAAACGCCCGCCAAATCACCAATTCGAATATGGTCATTATCGGCAAGCTCCGCTCGCTTGGCAGAATTTCCATTAACAACAATTCCGTTTCGACTCTTCAGATCTTCTAGAACAACTCGACCTTCGTTGATTGTGAGCAGAGCGTGATAGCGCGAGCAACTTTTGTGCTCAATCACGATATCGTTATCAGGAGCTCGCCCAATTCGAATTGTTTTACCAACGATTCGATAATCTTTTCCGGCAATATTAATCCAATGCTCAGACGCAACCTTTGTTTGAAAGTTCGTCTTAAAAGGATTCACTCCCAAGAGCGCATCTTGTTTTGTCAAAGCAGACAGTCCACCGTGAGGATGACTCATACTTTACCTCCTGCCAAAAAGGCAGCCCAACGATGTGCTGTTAGAAAATTAAAATGGAAGCAACATAGTCTTCCCGCAGAAAGAGTGGCATCCCTCGAACTTGAACGACGCGATCCGCCAGTGAAAGCGCGCGATCGATAACCTCATTCGTCTGACTCAAGTCGTTCAGAAGCCCCATGATCTCACCTTGCAAATGAGAATCGCCGATCGCATCAATAATGTGTCCATTAATCTGCGATACATCGACCGGAATCACCTCAGAGAGACTATGACTAGAACCTAAAAGGTGATTATCTTTACTAACTATCATCATGGGTCTTTCCTCTAACAACAACACCTGTTGAAAGAGTGGTTGCAAGAAGCTTGCCTCCGACGAATTTTCCCTGGAATTTGAGCTAACCTGTTGATTTGATTTAGCGATGAGGCGGTTGATTTCTTGAAGCAGAGGGTCGAAGGCCGCAAAAGATTCAAGGGAAGCGATGCCCTCTGAAGCACCCGTGATAGCGGAATGGACCCCCTCAGCGGCTGTTACGATACCCTGAGCCAGCCAACGATGGGTAAACCACCATAACAAAAGAAGAATTCCAGAAATTAGAAACAAAATGCGTAGAGCTAAGGCGCGCAAATTTTGCACAGCGCGCTCGGCATCAGTCGGCTGATATATAAGACGCGCCACCCCGACCGTAACATATTGGGCCTGTTGATCTCTCCACTCCCGGATCGGAAAGACAAAATCACAGTCAGATTCCCCACTCTCAATGACACGACTTTGACAGTTATCCGACGCCTCACCGCGGAACAAGGCCCCTTCCAGCAGCCAATCCGTCTCAACTTCTTTGCCAATGGGGCAAACAACCTTGCCTTTCGCATCGAATAAATAAGCTGACTTTACGCCCATTGATTGCTTCAAAAAATCACAGTCGAGCAGAAAATTGGATCCCTCAGCAAGCTCTCGCTTATTTCGATCTCCCAGACTCCGAACAGCTCTCCTCGCAATTTCGAAAGACTCTCGAAACAAACTATCTCGAGCTTCCGAAATCATTGCAGTCGTCGAAATCAGATGTATCAAGATTCCGGCGATGCCAAACAAAACCAATGTTCTCAGTTTGAAATCTAAACGATGAAATCGATCGAGCCCTTCTTTAAGCTTTCCGTGAATTGCCTGTTCTTTCAAAGCTGACAACGCTGGTCGCATCGGTGGCGTTGGGGCTGGTGATTTTTTATCAGTCTTCACTGACATCTCTTTTGAATTCGTTTGTTCCGCTTCAGCGACAAAAGTAAATTCACCGATTTGAATAATATCCCGCGGAGAAATTACTGCCTCTGTGATTTTTGTTCTATTGACACGAATTCCGTTGGAGCTTCCCAAGTCTCTAACAATGTATTTTCCATTTTCATAAGAAAACTCGCCATGCTTTCGAGAAACTGAAGCAGATGGAAGAAAAAGAAAATTTTCAAAGGCCGCATTTTCTTCTCGGCCAAAAACAATCGAGCTGGCTTGCCCGAGTTCTACGACCTTTGAAGCAATCGGTCCACTTGTGCATCGCAATCTCATGATGCACTCCAAACAAGACGATCGCCAATTTTCAATTCGTTAGTCATCGATGATGAAAACTCAATGATATATCGACAGCCACTCAGCAGATATCGCCATGGGATCACCAGCCTATTAGGACTCACACTTCGGTGGATAGAGATGACGACCTGATCACGATTGCAATAGACGACGTCGATGGAAAAATGCATTCCAAATGTATGAATGACAGGAAAAAGTCCAAACAATGGCAAAATAAAAACTGCTGCGAGTTTTTTCGGGGCCTCTTGATATTTCAGCAAACCGACCCCGCGCTCAACAGATGTTTTGAAGAACTCCACGCGGTCGGCGACAATCTGTTGTGTGCGCTGATTCTGCAACATTATCCACCGAATAGATTTTTAAACCACGTTTGATTATAGACAATATCGCAAATCATCGGACCAAGGATCACAATGAAGACAGCCGGAAAAATACAAACAATCAGTGGAATCAAAAGCTTCTGAGTCGCCTTTGCCCCTTCTCGCTCAGCTTTCTGAAAGCGATCATTCCGCAACTGATCAGCCTGTGCTCTCAGCACCGGTCCGATCGGCGTGCCCATTTGATCCGCCTGAATTAAAATCGTTGCAAACGAAGAAAGCTCCGATAGCTGTACCCGGTCTGCCAAATGTCGGAGTGCATCGGATCTCACCGTGCCCAATTGAATCTCTTTCATCATTTGACTGAATTCCTCTTTCAAAGGTCCTGGCTTGGCAAAATAGATCACGCGCGTGATCGCTGCAATAAAATCCAATCCTGCGGCTTCAACAGAGAGGGTGAGAAGATCCAAAACGCTCGGTAGATCCCTCAAAATTGCTTTCTGACGACGCTTCTTTACATCGTAGACGACATAGTCAGGAAGAAAAAAACCCACAACAACAAGTAAAATAAATTTAAAGATGCTCATCGCCATACCGAGCTGAAGCAAAAACAAATATCCCAGAGCAAGAATCCCAAAAGATGAAACAAATTTTAACCCGACAAACTCATCCGGATCAAACTGATCGTCGACCCCTGCCGCTATGAAATTCATTTTCATCTTCTGTCTGTAAATCGGCATTTTGATCTGCTGTATTCTGGGCACGAGAAGTCGATAAAACTGCGACGTCATTCCCAAAATCCAATGCCGATACTGACGATTGGCGTTTTCAACACCAAGTCGCTGCTGAGCCGCTAACAATTCCGCATCCGGAAAAAGATTCATCACCATTCGGAAGGCCAAATAGCCAACCGCACTTGCCCCAAGCAGCATCCAAAAATACTGATAAACCCCCGATAAGTTCATGATGTGCCTCTATTATATCGCCAATTCACGAGACTGTGTCGTCGGCGCAGCGCTCCTCAATGAGGTTTTTCATGACACAGCACTTCCTACGTGAGATTAAAAATATATATGGCATTCATCAAAATTCTTGGGGCGCGGCAAAACAATTTGAAAAACCTATCCCTGAATATTCCCCTCGAAAAACTTGTCTGCATCACTGGACCGAGCGGTTCTGGAAAAAGCAGCCTGGCTTTTGAGACGCTCCATGCCGAAGGCTATCGACGCTATGTCGAGTCACTCTCCACATATGCCAGGCAATTTCTTGAGCGACTACCGAGGCCAGACGTTGACTCAGTTGAAAATATTTGCCCATCGATTGCACTGCAGCAAAATAATCCGGTCAGAAACTCTCGCTCAACTGTTGGAACATCCACAGAAGTCTACGATTATCTCCGTCTTCTCTTCTCGAAGCTTTCCGATGGAAAATGCCCATCGTGTGGAAAAGCCATTAAGGCTGAAACTCCTCAGTCTGCGGCAGATGACATACTGGCGGGCCTTGGAGAAAAAAGTGATCGGGCCTACGTTGGATTTACACTCAAGGAATCTCTTAGCGTCAAGCAACTGATCGAAAGAGGTTTTGTTAGACGTCTTAAAAATACGAAAGAACCCGTCAATCTTGAAGACGAAGATCCCGCCACAATCATAAAGGCGAAGTCGCAAATTGTTTTTGATCGTCTCACGATTTCTCAGTCCGAAAGACATCGTCTGATCGAAGCGATCGAAGGCAGCATGAGAGAAGGCCATGGCAACGCATTCGTTCTTTCTGCGACAAGTGAGAAGTTGTTATCATTTTCATCCGATTTCAGATGCGCATCCTGTGACATAACGATTCCAAAACCCTCTCCACTTCTCTTTTCCTTTAACTCGCCATTGGGGGCCTGCAATGATTGCCAGGGTTTCGGAAATATTTTGGAATATGATGAGAAACTCTTAGTGCCTAACCCACGATTAACTTTGGAACGAGGGGCTGTTGATCCATTTACAAAACCTTTTTTGAAGCGCATGCATAAAAAGCTACTTGAACTGGCCGAACGGCACAAAATTCCAACAGATGAAAGCTGGGCCAAACTCAGTGCAGATCAGATCAAGACCCTGATGAACGGTGATAAAAAGTTCAAGGGCATCTTGGGCGCATTCAAGGGTATCGAAAAAAAGAAATATAAAGTACATGTTCGGGTTTTCATTAGACGCTATCAATCTGCGTTTTTATGTAAATCATGCAAGGGCTCGCGCCTGCGCCCTGAAGCTCTTTATTATTATTTTAAAGCCAAAACGCTTTTTGATCTCGTTTCGATGCCACTCGACGAGCTCTATGCTTGGATGAAAAACATCCGACTCAATGAAACAGAGAAAATCATCTCAAAGGAAATTCTCCGTCAGGTTTTGGGTCGTCTTCATTTTCTGAACCGAATGGGTTTAGGATATTTAACACTCAACCGTCTGACGAAGACGCTCTCTGGAGGCGAAGCTCAGCGAATTAATCTGGCAAATCAGTTAGGTGCAGAACTATCCGGCACTCTCTACGTTCTCGATGAGCCGAGCGTCGGACTACACCCCTGCGATCGAGATCGATTGATCGCTTCAATGCGGGAACTTGTCGATCTTGGAAACTCCGTCGTCGTGGTTGAACACGACCTGGCCACGATTGACCAGGCAGACGAAATACTGGAGCTGGGCCCAGGAAGTGGCAAAAGCGGCGGCGCCGTTGTTTTTCAGGGAAGTCGAGAGAAGTTCGAATCGGCATCTACGGTGACAGCCCGATTCTTGAAGGGAACTGAAAAAATCAATACACCGTCTAAAGACCGTGGCAGGCCTGATACATGGCTCACGGTTCAAGGCGCAAAAGAAAACAATCTTAAATCTGTCACACTCAATGTGCCACTCAAACGGCTTGTCGGAATTGCCGGGGTTTCAGGAAGTGGCAAGAGCACGCTGATTCATCACACTCTTCACAACGCTTTGGCTCGTCTTTTTCATCAATCAACGGAGCCGATTGGCCGATTTGAAAAACTCTTCGGAACGGAACACCTTAAGGGAATTTCTCTTTTAGATCAGAGCCCGATTGGTCGCTCATCAAGAAGCATCCCGATGACCATGATTGGAGCCTATGATGAAGTTCGCTCACTGTTTTCATCCACAAAGGCGGCACAACAGGCCAAGCTTCTTGCAAAACATTTCTCGTTCAATGTGCAAGGAGGAAGATGTGATGTCTGTTCTGGAGAGGGCGTCACAAAGACAGAAATGTTTTTCTTGGACGATCTCTATCTCGTCTGCGAAACTTGCGACGGCAAACGATTTAAGAAAGATGTGCTGGCCATTAAATATCGCGGAAAGTCTATCGACCAGATATTCCGAATGACGGTTCGAGACGCGATGGATTTCTTCTCTGATAACAGAACTCTCAAAGATCGATTTGAAATTCTTGATCGAGTGGGCCTTGGATATCTCGAACTCGGTCAAACGAGTCATACACTTTCTGGCGGCGAATCTCAGAGACTGAAAATTGCCTCCGAATTACTTGATCGACGAAAGAAGCAGCTTCTCTATATTCTAGACGAACCGACGACCGGACTTCATAGCAGCGAGGTGGGCCTATTGATTGACTTGCTGCAGGACTTGGTCGAATCCGGAAATACAGTCATCGTGATTGAACATCAGGTAGACGTCTTAAAATCCTGTGATTGGATAATTGAGTTAGGCCCGGGGGCTGGTGTTGATGGCGGTGAGATTGTCGCTGAGGGAACACCTACAGAAATCTCGAAACTCAAGACGAAGACAGCACCTTATCTGCAGAAAGTTCTTGTTGCGTGATAAATCCGATTGTTTGAAGAACTGAATCAAAACGATGATGCCAAGTATGCTCGCGCCGAGCACGTTCATATCCAGCCCACTGAATTTTTTTTCTGGCGCCGTCATTTTGAAGATAGAACTTAATTTTATCTCTCAGCTCTTCTCTAGTCTGAAAGCACACGATCTCTTTGTCTGGCGTAAAAAATTCTTCAATCTCTTCAAAATATTCACAAATATAAAATCCGCCGCTCATGGGAACTTCGAAGTCCCTCAACCTCACCTGCCGAATCGGAAATCCCGTGAGGTGAGTATAGCCACACACAGAAAATCCCAAGTTTATTTTGCTTCGACTAAAGGTTTTTACCACCTCTTCATCAGAAATCACCTGCCCCAGCACATCTGATGGTTTTCGTCCTGTAAGATGAATCAGCTTCTGTAGAAATTTAATCTCTGGATTATTGAGATCTCTCCAGTGCGCCCCATAGACTTCCGCAGAAATTCCTTGAGCAAGCAAATACTGTAAGTAGTCGGGCCGATTGCCATAACACTGTCCGACAAATGTTACCTCTTTATCCTGCGGCAAATGATACGGTTTGTACAAATATGGATTGGCAGCCTCCTGACAATAGATTGGATTGGCGCCCAACCTTCGATAATCGTCGAGGCGAAATTTTTCTGGAACCAGACACCAGTCGTAATGCGGCGCCAATTTCTCAACGAGATGTAATTGGTAAGAACCATTGCAGTACCAATTCATTGTTGGAATCCCCATCGATTTTATTTCATCGATTGTTTCTGGAGTAACGCATGCATCATAGAAATAGCTAAAAAACAGATCGACCGGTTTCACACGATGGGCGGCCCGAATCTGTTCTAACAATGCTCTGCTGACTTCTGGTCTATTTTTTTGAATGAACTGAGCATGCTCTGGGACAAATGGATCAACAAGAAGAAATGTTTTACGGAGATCATATGAAAATTCAACAACATCATGACCAAGATCCTTCCACGGCAAAACCAGATTGTGACGCCAAATCTGCGACGAAAATTCGGCATTGGGCGTTGAATCGGTTGCTATGAATATTCTTAACGGCATGAAAGTTTCAATGTTTCTTCGTCTTTTTTGAAATCGCAGAGATATTTTCTACGAGTTGATCGCCCAATTGCCCGCGGACTGCAGACAGAAATTGGTTCATCTCCTGCTTCATATCTTTCATCTTGTCACGCATCGCCAAGATCACATCAATGCCTGGAAGATTGACCCCCAAATCTCTCTTCAACTCGACGGCCACTCGAAGCCTCTCAAAATTTTCATGATCAATCCACTTCTTGGCTTCATCCACATAATCAAAGAGGCCTTCGCGCTCAAACTGCTTAATATCTTTGTCGCGAATCCGAAGAATTTTCGAGACCTCTGACTTCGACCTTTTCTTCTTTATCTGCTGACCACCAGATGCACCCATAGTTTTCCTCTCCTTTTTCCATCAAACGAAATATTTCCCAAGCCATTCACAAGAAGCGGACGACTCGGATCAACTCCCTTTGCCACATGCAACATGACAAGCTCACGCTCTTTCACCATACGGCTTCCCTGGCAATGGTTGCAGGTAGACCTGGATACCAAACCTTTTGATCGGCAAAACTCACATGATTTTTTCCATTGGAGCGCGCCGCGACTGATCAAATGATAACCAATTCCAGAGCACTGCTTGCATGTCTCAAGAATCTTTCGAGTCCTTATTCCTCTCGACGAACAAGAGGCACAAGGTCGCTCGTATTCAACAAGAATTCTCTTTTCAAAATTTTTCGTTAGATCTTCTGGACGGATCTCTACCGTTTGACTTCGATCAAGATTTTCTTTTCGATGTGTCTTGGTTCGAGTGATCGAAGGCTCTTCAACCCATTCTCTTAAAAATGCCTCCGGAGATTTTGGAAGATGTTGAGAAATCTTCCATTTCTGTGGAGCGGACAAAATCTTATCTTTGTGCAATCGATTTCTTAGTGCTTCAGCTCGTTCCGTTGAATCTAAATAATCAAATGCTTTTTGAATTCTCTTGAAAGATTCCTCTGCGTGAATATCCATCGGGTTTAGATCCGGATGAAAGCGACGCGCCAAGCGCTTGTAGGCTTGTCGAATTTCATCGGCCGTCGCATCAATCGACAGCTCTAAGTCTGAAAAATAATTGCGAAGCACGCAAATCCCCCGAATATCCATTTTACATGACAACCCAATGATTTAGGATAAGCCTATGTTTTTGGGTATCGATCAAGGCACGACGGGAACCACTGCAGTTTTGATTTCTGAAAAAGGTCAGTTGATGGGGAGCTTTACGTCCGCTGTGCCGCAACATTTTCCAAAGCCCGGCTGG
Source organism: uncultured Bacteriovoracaceae bacterium (assembly GCA_964626465.1). Classification (GTDB taxonomy): domain Bacteria; phylum Bdellovibrionota; class UBA2394; order UBA2394; family UBA2394; genus CAZRCG01. The sequence continues at coordinate 93,793 of CAZVFP010000004.1, forward strand.
GTCGAGCATGACGCTGAAGAAATATGGAGCAGCGTAGCAAAATCGGTTCGACAACTGCTTGCAAAGACCAAGGTAAAGGCTTCAAAAATTTCATCTCTCGGAATCACTAATCAGCGAGAAACTGTTTCGGTATTTTCAGTGAGAAGAAAAAGTGAAGAGGCCTTGTCCCGATTCATTGTCTGGCAAGATCGTCGAACTTCAGAAATTTGCAAGGCTCTTTCAGAAAATTCAGCTCGAGTTGAGAAAATGACTGGCCTCCCATTAGATCCTTATTTCTCGGCGACAAAGATTTATTGGCTTAAAAAAAAACTGAAGCTTTCTGAACGTTCCCCCGTTGTGTTCAGAACTATCGATAGTTTCTTACTCAACCGAATGACAGGTGCTAACGCCGTCGAGGCGACGAACGCTTCGCGCACTTCTTTGATGGATCTAAACAAAATCGATTGGTCAGATGAACTTTTCAATATCTTTTCTATACCAAAAACTTGGGCCCCAGAAATTATTGATTCTGAGGGGTGGAATTACACCACAAAAAATTGCGGATTCTTGCCTGACGGAATACCTGTGAGGGCCTGTCTCGGCGACCAGCAAGCGGCCCTGTTTGGGCAGGCTGGCTGGACTCCAGGGTCAGGGAAAATCACCTACGGCACGGGCTCTTTCGTTCTTCTCAACACAGGGACGACGCCAGTTTTTTCAAAAAACAAAATGGTGACAACACTCGCGCTTAAACTGAACGGCAAATCTCCATTTTACGCTCTTGAAGGCAGCGCTTTCATCTGTGGCGCATGGATACAATGGCTGAGAGACAATCTTAAAATTCTGAAATCGTCCGAAGATTCAGAAATTTTAGCCAAGAAAGCTAAAACATCGGGCGGAGTCATTGTGATTCCAGCTTTGACTGGGCTAGCCGCTCCATTTTGGAAACCAAACGCACGCGGGGCTATCCTCGGTCTCACCCGAGGCTCTGGACGTGCAGAGATCTCTCGGGCTTCTCTGGAGGCACTCGCCTTTCAGAACAAGGCATTAATAGACGGAATGATTCGAGATATCCCACATCTAAAAACAAAATGGCGAGTAGATGGGGGCGCTGTGAAAAACAATCTGTTGCTTCAGATTCAAGCGGATATCCTAAATCTTCCTTTGATTCGACCAAAGAACCTAGAAGCTACGGCAACTGGGATTGCCTTTTTGTCGGCCTACAGCGCAGGAGCCTTATCCTTAGAAGACATCCAGAAAATTTGGAAGCAAGACGCCGTCTTCAGACCATCTAAGAAAAATTCGAAATATCTCGAAGGCAATTATAAGCATTGGCTTGAGGCAGCCCATCAAGTTTGAGAGAATTTTCGTACCAAAAGTGAGCTTTATGAAAAAAACATCGACTGGAATTTCTCAACTCAATTCAACAACATTAAGATCGTTAAAGATCACGAGACAGAATCGCGTTGCGATTCTCTGTCATCCTGCATCGGTCACTGCAGAATATGAACACTTGTCATCGATTGTTGATCGCTCATCAAATCTTGTCGCCATGTTCGGTCCTCAGCACGGTATTCATGGCGAGACACAAGACAATATGATCGAATGGCAAGATAGCGTCGATCCTAAAGGAAGGCCTGTCTACTCTCTCTATGGAGAACGCCGAAAACCATCTCCGAAATCTCTAGAGAATATTGATACTGTAATCATCGATCTCTTCGATGTTGGCGCCCGCTATTACACGTTCATCTATACAATGTTCTATATGATGGAAGCCTGCGCAAATGCGGGCATTCGAGTGATTGTTTTAGATCGACCTAATCCTCTCGGAGGCCAATTGGTCGAAGGACCGATTCTTGATCTAAATTTTAAGTCTTTTGTTGGACTTCATGAAATTCCTGTCTGTCACGGCCTCACAATTGGCGAACTCGCTCTTCTTTTTTCTACAAAAATCGACCAGAAATTGGATTTAAGAATTGTCAGATTGAAAAACTGGAAACGCTCTCAACTTTTTCCCGAAACAAAGCTTCCGTGGACCTTGCCCTCTCCAAATATGCCAAACTTTGAGGCCGCCGTTGTTTATCCTGGAATGTGCCTACTCGAAGCGACCACTCTTTCTGAAGGTCGAGGTACGACAAGGCCGTTCGAACTTATCGGAGCTCCCTTCATTGAATGGAATGAGGTCGAACGAGAATATTTAAAACTAGCGAAAGGCTTAAAACTTGAGCCAATCGCTTTTCAGCGTCAGGGCTATATCCCCACGTTTCATAAGTTTAAAGGTCAGATATGCAAAGGCGTGATACAGGTCGTTAAACGACCAAAGTCATTTCAGCCATTTAGGCATGCAGTAACCCTGCTTTGGATTTTCAGAAAATTATATGGAAAATCCTGGGACTGGACCAAACCACCTTACGAATATGAATTCATAAAACTCCCCATCGATATCCTTGCCGGCGGAGAGAAAGTTCGCCATACCATCGATCAGAGCTTGAATCTTCGAGATCTCTTCAAGTCGTTTGAAAGAGACGAAGAGGCTTTTCGAAAGTCGAGAAAGCCTTTCTTGCTCTATCGTTAAATGAGAGAAGATTTTTACAAAATTAGCGGGCTTTCTGGTGCAAGCTCACTTTACTTCATATCAAGGCATTTTTTTTCAACTGAAAGAACGAGCCCCACGCTCATCATTTTGCCATCCGATGCAGATCTGACTGAAGCTCAAGAAACACTTGGCCATTTTCTGAAGGGCAAGGGATCGGTTCTTCAATACCCTCAATATGAAAACCTTTATTCTTTAGTAAAACAAGATCCAGAAATCATTTCACAACGTGCAACGACCCAAGCTCAGCTCGTCCAGAATGGACAAAAAGGTACTTTTGTCGTCTCCAACCTCGAAGCCCTTGTGCAAAAGACTCCATCTCCAGAAGTTTTTTCTCAGTTTATTGTGACCCTAAAAAAGAACGCCTGGATCGAGAGAGATTTATTGATCTCAAATCTTGAAGAGGCCGGATATCGCAGAGATTCCCTTGCAGAAGATCGAGGATTCTTTGGCGTTCGTGGATTATTGGTTGATATCTACACGTTCAACTACAAGCACCCCATTCGAATTGAATTTTTCGGAGACGAAATCATATCCATCCGATTTTTTGATCCGGAAACTCAACGGTCTCTAGAAGAAATTTCTGAAATCCATATTGTTCCTTGCTCTGAGATGTTATTTAAAAACTCCTCCTGGACCTCCGTTCGCGAACGAATCAAGAATTTTTCTGATGAACAAGGGTTCGATTCTGTTGAGAGAGAGAAAATTTTAAGAGATCTCGAACAGCATCGTGAGCCACTCGAGCCAAGATGGATTTTGCCCGGAATTTGTCCAGACCTTTGCTCTCTCTTCGACTACTTTGACTCGAACTTAGATGTGGTTTTTGTCGATAAAGAGAAGTCGATTTCATTGCTGAAAAAAGCTCTTTTAGAAACTGAAGAGCGATTTAATTCTCTCGACAAGTTAAGATATCCCCTGACGGCAGTCACAACAGCTGAAGAGATGTGGACAGATCTAAACGCTCATGATCTCCAGAGTTCCGTAATCAATGGTTCGAAAGTTTATAATGTTTCTCACTTTGATGGACTGAGAAACAAAATCATGGTTTCAAAAAACTTCCAGCCGCTGCTTGAAACCATTCGCTCACTCGCTGAAAAAGATATCAAAACATCTCTCGTCATTCGGAATCCGAAGAGAATATTGGCTATTCAGGATGCTCTCACTTTACCAGATACGGTAACTATAGATTCTGGCCCCCTGTTTGATGGCTTCGTCTCCGAAACTTTTTCAACCGCGATTATTACTGAGAAAGATATTTTTGGATCCAAACGAAGAAAAGCATCAGCATTCGCGAGCCAGACGTCGACCGAAGATTTTCTAAGGCAGTTTTCTGATTTAAAGCATGGCGATTTTGTGATTCATGAAGATCATGGAATTGCCAAATTTCTGGGCCTTCAGAAGTTGAGTGTTCAAGGATTTGAAAATGAGTTTTTGGTCTTAGAATATCAAGGTGCCGACAAACTTTATCTTCCAGTTTACAGATTTGATAAGGTTTCAAGATATGTGGGCGAAGGGGCTACACCCCGACTCGACCGACTCGGAACAACTGACTTTTCAAAACGAAAATCGAAAGTCAAAAACGATATTTTAAAAATCGCACATGAGCTCTTGCAAATCGCAGCTCAGCGAAAAACCATTGAGATGGTCCGTCCGGAGTGGGATATCTTGAGGTACCGATCATTTTGTTCGGAATTTCCCTATGATCTTACGCCAGACCAAGAGTCTGCGATTAACGCGATAGAACGAGACCTTGAAAATCCATGGCCTATGGACCGCCTCGTTTGTGGCGATGTTGGTTTTGGAAAAACAGAGGTCGCCATTCGAGCGGCGATGCTCACCGTTCTTCAGGGAAAGCAAGTTTGCATTCTAGCTCCCACTACACTTCTTGTAGAACAACTCTTCAGAAACTTTAAAAAGCGATTCTCAGCGTTCGGCATAGAGGTTCAGCATCTGTCGCGTTTTGTGTCTTCCACAGAGCAGAAAAAAATTGTCGAGTCGACGAACGACGGGCGAACCCATATTTTGCTTGGAACCCACCGACTGCTTCAAAACGATATCAAGTTTAAAAATATTGGAATGCTGATTATCGATGAGGAACAACGCTTTGGCGTAAAGCACAAAGAAAAAATAAAAAAACTCCGCACAGAGTTAGACATTCTTACACTTTCTGCCACTCCAATCCCACGAACTCTACAAATGTCGATCGTGGGCATTCGAGATCTCAGCCTGATCGTCACGCCCCCTGAGAATAGAGAAGAAGTAAAAACTTATGTCGGCGTTTATGATGAAACGTTGATTGCTTCTGCGATAGAGAAAGAGAGATCCAGAGGCGGACAAATTATTATTGTGCACAATCGAGTTCGATCGATTGAAGCTTTTGCTTCTCGTATTCAAAATCTTGCGCCAGATCTAAATATTTCTATCGTCCACGGACAGCTACCCGAAGAATTACTTGAAAAGAGAATGATGGATTTTATTTCTCAGAAAGCGCAAGTCATCGTGGCAACCTCCATCATTGAAAATGGATTGGATATCCCCTCGGCAAACACTCTGATCGTTGACCACGCTGAAATGTTTGGACTCAGCGAGCTCTATCAGTTGCGTGGCCGCGTGGGTCGAAGCCACCACACAGCGTCTGCATATTTCCTCGTTCATGAAACCACTGAACTCACTGTTGAAGCTTCCAAGAGATTGCAAGTGCTTGCGGCCTGCACAGCACTTGGAAGCGGTTTCCGAATTTCAACTCATGATATGGAAATTCGGGGCGCTGGAAATCTTCTTGGAGAAGAGCAGTCCGGAGTTGTAGCGGAAGTCGGCCTCGAGTTATATACCCAGATGCTAGAAGAGACACTGGCAGACATTACATCGTCATCTCATCTTGATCCTCTGCCAGAAGTAAACTCAGGATATTCCGCCTTCATACCGGAGGCCTATCTACCGGATGCGATTGTGCGCATCGCAACGTATAAGAGTCTCAACAGGCTGCGGACTCCAAAAGAAATTCTCAATTTTGAAAGTGAGCTACTCGATCGTTTTGGACTTTATCCACAGGAAGTCGACAGCCTTTGCCAAATCATGAGAATTCGCACCATGGCACATGCTCTTCATGCGACCCATCTTGATTTTTTTCCGGGGCGAATGACTCTTCAACTGAGACCAACGACACCCCTCAGCCCAGAAAAAATTCTCCCCTTAGTTGGGAAATCCGTCTTGGTCGATCAAAAGGGAAAACTTTCTTTTATTTTTGAATCGGCCCTCAAGAATCCGGACCTTATTTGCAAAGGCAAAGATGTGAATCACCCAGAGCTTTATGATTTTACAAAATGCCGCGACTTTTTGAAGAAAATTCTGTCAGAGTCTGGGATCAGTTTGGAATCCGCCTGAACGAAGTTCCAGGATAGAGTCTTCACTCCCCTCGTAGAGTTCTCTCAAAACCTCAAATTGAGCGCGCTAGGAGACATAATTTCTATAGACTCTCGAACTCAAGTTGCCGCTAGAATACAATTAGATCAGGATAGAATCATGAAACTTTCGCGTATTTGCTGCATAATCTTTCTCAGTGTGAGCACAGCTTGCACTCCCAGACCGAAACCAGCGCCTGTCATTAACAATGCCGTTGTTTTGGCTGAAGTCGGAGATCGAAAAATTACCGACGTAGAATTGAAGACTAGAATTGAAGAGCTTCAAGAAAACTTTCCTCTCAACTATTCAACTCATCCACAGAAATTGGAACTTTTAAATCAATTGATCAATGTTGAGCTTCTCTATCAAGAAAGCCTGCGTATCGGATTGGCAGATGATTTTATTTTCAAAGCCAAACTGGCTGATGCTTATATCGACAAGCTCTCGAGAGAGGCTAGAAAATCTGTCACTCAGAAGCAGATCGATCAGTACTATGAAGATCATAAAGACGAAATCGATCAGGTGGCTGCAAGGCATATCCTTCTGAAGTTTCCCGATAAGAAAAACTCAGAAACTGTTTCTGGAATGAGAAAGAAAATTGAAAGCATTCGCGCTGAAGCGCTACAAGATCCTTCAAATTTTTCTAACTTAGCTAGAAAGTACTCTGAAGATGGAAGCGCTGGATCTGGCGGAGAACTTGGATTGTTTAGCAAGGGGATGATGGTTCCAGAATTTTCGGCAGCAACTTTTAAACTCAAGAAGATTGGGGAGATTTCTCCTGTTGTAGAGACGAGTTTCGGATTTCATATCATCCAGCTGTCTCAAGATCGTCGCGGAAAATCTTTCTATGAAGAAGGCATTAGAAACAAAATTGTTACTGATGCCCAAAAACATATATTCAATACGGAGATAGAACGACTTAAAAAAGGAACGAAAATTAGCCTCTACGAAAAAGAACTCCATAAGCTTTCTCCATTGCCAACTGAAGTTCTCACAGACCCAGAAAAATTGATTCCCGAGGATGGAATCCCAAATGCCAAAGATCCTAAAAAATAAGACATCATTCACGGCTGCTCACTTAGCAGTTACCATTTTTTTTCTTGGCGGCGGATGTTCACCTCGGCTTAAAGATGATCAAATCATTGCACGAGTGAATACAGACGTTATCAAAGTCCGGGACTATCGAACTGCGATTGAACAACTGAAATTCTCAGATCAACCGATGAGCAAAAGAGATTCTTTAGTTTTAAAAAATATGGTCCTCAAGTCCCTTATCAGAAGAACCGTAATGCTGAGCGAAGCAAAGCGCAGAGGTCTATCCGTATCAAATAAGGAACTCGAAGATACCGCCAACAGCTTTAAGACGGGCTATCAGCAAGGTGGCTTCGAGCAAACTCTGTTGGACCAACGAATTGACCCCGGCCTCTGGCTTGAACATCTCAGGGGCGATCTGCTCATCGAAAAGCTCCACAGCAACCTTAACTATAAACCAAGCAAACCCTCTCTTCGAGAGGCCTTGCTTTTCTACGAAGCCAATGCCGCGGATTTTAAAGTGCCTGCGTCCGCGAAGTTACTCCAAATCGTTTTTGCACAGCAGAAAGCAGCAGAAGACGCTGCAATAAAGCTAAAAGCGGCACCAGACAAATTTAGAGATATTGTCAAAGAATTGAATTCGTCCTCTGAAGAGGCTGATAGCATAGAGAACACTGTTACGAAGGGCCTGCTCCCGGACGAAATAGACAAAGTCATTTTCTCTGCGCCACTCAATCGAGTGATTGGCCCACTTAAAACAAGCTATGGATTTACGATTTTCAAAATTCTTTCTCGAAACCCGTCTCTCAATAGAGATTTCGAAACTGTACGAAAAGAGATCGACGTTCTGTTGGGAGGCGAACAGAAGGCTAGCTATATTAAAGATATTGAAGATTCCTTGATTCGCGCAGCCTCAATCGACTATGACCGAAAACTTATTTCGGCCCTTTGATTCTCTAATTAGACTGGAGTCTCGATAAAGCATAATAATATTAAGTATTTATACCCCATCGCCTAATTCATCGATATCTGTTATATTCAGCCGCTATGATCTCTATTTTATGTCTATTCTTCATTTCAGCATCACCATCAGGATCAACCATACTTCAAGAGAAAATAGAGGTTCGAGTTGGTAAAGATAAAATAATTACGACCAGCGATATTGATCAACTCACTGAAAGATTGGTTATTGAAAATCCCACCGCGGATCGAAAACAAATTCGTGTGAAGGCTCGAGACGAGTTGATCGATCAAGCCTTGAGAGCGGATTATCTGAAGCAATATGGAATGGAAATTGGCGACAGAGATGTAAAAAATGCGATGCTAGCATCTTTTGGTCTTAAATCTGACAGCGATCTTAGAGATTTTATTCAATCTCATTTTGGAGATTTTGAAGCGTTCCAAAATCAATTTCGTTCACAAATGGAACGAAGTCGTTTTTTTTCGGTGATACAGCGACAGAGTTCTAGAACTAAAGATGAAGCTGCGATGATGAACTATTTCAATCGAAATCGAAGTGAACTCGAGAAAAATAGAGTTGTTGAACTAGAAGAATGCACCATTCCTAACTCAGCAGATAAAAGTGCTGCTGACCAAGCATTGGCGTTTGTAAAAAATCCAAAAGATTTTCATGTCTGTATCAAGAAATTTGGTCATGGCGCTGGCAAAGCTGCACCGACCGGCGCTCTTAAATTTGAATCAGGATCTTTGCCTGAGTTTGTTGAGAAAAAAGTTTTCGAATTGAAACCGGGAGAAGTCGCTCAAATTCAACTGCCGGGAAGAATTCAACTTCTTAAATTAGTTTCCATTAAAAACCTGAAGCCCTTCACCTTTGAACAGCTTAAATCAAAGATTGAAGCAAGACTTGAAGAACAATCCATTGCTTCTGAAGTTGATCGTATTATGTCAGATTTGAGATCGAACTCTTTCGTTAAAATCTTGTCGTAAGAAATGATCACGATAGCTGCCACAGTTGGAGACCCAACCAGTATTGGGCCAGAAGTGGCGGCTCAAGCAATCGCAGCATACCTTACTAAATTTAAAAAAAGCCGCATCATTCTTCATGTCGATAAGAAGCATTTTCAAAAAACTCTTCATTTAAAGTTGAGCAAGTTTGAAAGCCAGGAACGACTTCAGTTTAGACACGTCAATTCTAATGCTCGTTTTACAACGGGTAAGCCATCAGATAAATCTGGCGCATATGCGCTCAGCGCTTTGGATGCCGGGATTAGTGACTGCCTAGAAGGAAGAGCCGACGCTCTTGTCACTGGCCCCATTGATAAACATTATGTATCGCTTTCTCATCCTGGATTTACTGGACACACCGAATACCTCCAAAATGTTTGTAAGACAAAATCCTCGACGATGGTCTTGAAAGGCAGAACCCTTGCCGTCGCACTCGTTACAACGCATATTCCACTCAAGGAAGTGCCCGCCCAACTCAGCACCGATAAAATTCTAGTGACGACCCTTGAAACTTATAGACATTTTGCACAGATCAAAGCCGATCCGAGAATCGCAATTTGTGCACTTAACCCGCATGCTTCCGACAAAGGCCTGTTTGGCGATGAAGAGCAAAAAATCATTCAGCCTGCAGTGGATCGTCTGACGAGTATGGGCCTCAATGTCATCGGGCCTCTTTCTCCTGATACAGCATTCCACAACACGAAGGCATTTGATGCTATTGTATGTATGTATCACGACCAAGGCCTCATCCCCCTTAAAATGAAACATTTTTATGATGCCGTAAACATCACGCTGGGGTTACCATTTCCCCGAGTATCAGTTGATCATGGCACAGCCTTTGATATCGCAGGCAAAAACAAGGCTTCGTCGATCAGCTATTTGAAAGCTCTTGAATATGCAACAAAATGGGCAACCAGAATCGCATCGTCGCAAGGACGCCATCGAAGTCATCGGGGCGAACGAACACAACCTTAAGAATATTTCGTTAGATATTCCAAAAAGAAAATTGGTGGTCATCACGGGCCCGAGTGGAAGCGGAAAAAGTTCTCTCGCGTTTGATACGGTCTTCGCTGAGGCTCAGCGACGTTATCTTGAAAGCTTGTCTGCCTACGCACGACAGTTTGTAGACCAATTAAAAAAGCCTGATGTGACATCCATCCGCGGCCTTTGCCCGTCAATCGCTATACAACAAAAGAGCATATCTAAAAGCCCACGATCTACTGCAGGCACTCTTACCGAAGTTTATGATTTCATGCGATTGCTGTTTAGTCGCACAGGAACTCCGCACTGTCCGAATTGCAAAATTCCGCTGTCTTCGATGTCGGCTGAAGATATTACGCGACAGATTCTTGGCATGCCTGTTGATACGAAAATAAATATCATGTCGCTTGTAGTGAAGAGCCGAAAAGGCGAATTCTCGGATGAATTAAATGAATTGGTCACCTCCGGAATTGCACGAGTACGAATTGATGGTGAAGACATCTCCATCACTAAGGGTCTAAAACTTGAGAAGTCAAAACCGCACACGATTGAAGCCTATATTGATCGAATTGCAGTGAAAGAGTCTTCGGCTCAAAGAATTAGAGAGGCTGTAGAACTTGCGGCTTCACTGTTCCAAGGATTGATTCAAGTTGAAAACTTATCTGAACGAAAAATTTTGTTATTTAGTCGAAATCTGAGCTGCGCAAGTTGTGGTTTTGCATTTCCAGAATTAACGCCCCGACTGTTTTCATTTAACTCTCCATTAGGTGCTTGTTCATCTTGTCGAGGGCTTGGAATCATCCTTAAAGAGAAGAATGATGACCAAGACAAAGAAATAGAAGAAGAGGAAATCGTCGATCTTCAAAATATCTGCACGGAATGCAATGGATCCAGATTAAAACCAGAGGCTCGCTCAGTGACGGTCGGTGAAAAAAGCATCGTCGACCTCCATGAATGTTCCATCGAAGAGGCTGCTGTTTTTTTTAAGAACCTGAGGTTTTCAGGAAACCGGGCAATCATCGCTGAAAAAATTCTCAAAGAAATCAATGACCGACTTGGATTTTTGGATCAAGTAGGGCTTGGATATCTTTCTTTGTCGAGACGAGCATCAACGCTCAGCGGTGGCGAAGAACAACGGCTGCATCTCGCGACCCAAATTGGCACCAAGCTGACGGGCGTACTCTATATCCTAGATGAACCTAGCATCGGCCTTCATCAAGCCGACAATTCACGATTGCTTTCAGCTCTACAATTGCTGCGCGACGCTGGAAACTCTGTCATCGTCATTGAACACGACGAAGAAACAATCCTGGCTGCGGACTACGTGATTGACCTCGGACCTGGTGCTGGTCGATTGGGAGGTCAAGTAGTCGAAGTTGGAAAGCCCGCCGACCTTAGATCGGGCCCTACCGCAGACTATCTGCTCGGCAGAAAAACAATTGAGTCTCCGCTACAGCGACGAAAAGACAATTCGGGATCAATCAAAATTAGGTCGGCCTCGATCAACAACCTTCAGAATATCGACGTTGATTTTCCGATCGGACTTTTCACATGCGTAACGGGCGTCTCTGGAAGCGGCAAGTCTTCTCTTGTATTGGATGTGCTGCTTCAAAGTGCAAAGCATCAACAGGCGGTGGGCTGCAAAAAAATAGAAGGACTCGATTTGATCGACAAAATAATCGCTGTAGATCAATCTCCGATCGGAAGAACTCCTCGCAGTAATCCTGCAACTTATGTCGGTCTTTTTGATTTTATTAGAGAACTCTTCGCTTCGACACCAGTAGCAAAAATGCGCGGCTATAAAACCAGTCGATTCAGCTTCAATCTAAAAGGTGGCCGTTGCGAAAATTGCCAGGGCGCTGGCGTGATGGATCTTGAAATGCATTTTCTGGCTGATGTCACGGTGACCTGTGAGGTTTGTGGTGGAAAACGATATAATAGCGAAACTCTAGCTGCCGTTTTCAAGGGGCGGACCATTTATGACGTTCTGGAAATGACGTTCGATGAAGCTTTTGAATTCTTTGAAGCTATTCCACACGTTCAGGCGAAAATAAAGACTCTGCTAGATGTTGGCCTCGGTTATATCAAACTTGGACAATCCGCTGTGACGCTCTCAGGGGGTGAGGCTCAGCGAATGAAATTATCTAAAGAGCTTTCCAAAAAATCGACCGGCAAAACTCTCTATATTTTTGATGAACCAACGACCGGATTACACTTTGTCGACGTCAGTCGTCTCTTAGATGTGATCCAAAAGTTAGCGGATCTTGGAAATACAGTGATCGTTGTTGAGCATCATTTAGATATTATCAAATCTGCAGATCATATTATTGATCTGGGGCCTAAAGGCGGGATTCACGGTGGAAAAATAATTGCCTCAGGAAGTCCTGAGGCAATTATGACAAATAAAATGTCTGAAACAGGTGCTTACTTAAAAGCGCTTGATCAAAGAACAGCGGCTTTGAAAATGAACACAAAAATCAAAGCGTAAATGGTCAAAGCTTCAATAAAAGCCAAGCCAAGAATCATTGGAACAAACATATCTTTTGCTGCTCCAGGATTTCTTGCAATACCTTCCATCGCTGCCGCAACCATCTTACCCTGTCCAAGTCCGCAACCAACAGCCGCAAGACCAAGACCAAGACCAGAAGCCAAGGCCAAATAGTTCAAAACACTTGAAGACGCACCAGCAGCAGCTCCACCTTCTTCTGCGAACGCTACGCTGAGGCCCGCAACGATGAACGCACCAAGCGCGAGTGTAAATTGTGTAATTCTTCTTTGGGTCACATTTTGAGAGGCTTTCATCCCTTCATTTCTCCTTACTTATTTTAGTGATCATGCGAGACTGCCAACTTGATATATACAGCTGACAGCAACGAAAAAACCAATGACTGAATAAAACAGACAAATACGCCAAGAGCCATCGCTAAAATTGGAAATCCGAGCGGGATCAATCCCATAAAAACCCCAACCAAAGTATGGTCGCCGGTTATATTGCCCCAAAGACGCAAGCTCAACGACAGCGGGCGAATCGCGTGCCCCACAAGCTCAATCACAACCATGAGCCCCGCCACCAGAATCAAAAATCCGGTCAATACCGGACCATAGCCAGCTGGTGGAAGGCCACCTGTAAATTGTTTCAAATAATGCCAACCATGTTCTTTAAAACCCATCACTTGATAAACCAAAAACGTAATCAAGCCTAATGCCAGATTGGTATTGATATTGTCCGTTGGAGGCGGAAAACCGGGGATTAAACCAGACAGATTGCAGAATAAAATAAAAAGGAAAGTTGTCCCAATAACCGGAACGAATTTCTCAGCACCATGACCTATCATGCTGCTGAGTAGATTTTTCCAACTACCGACAATCAATGCAGAGATATTCAACCAACTCGCTTTGGGCTCAGGAAGAATATGAGCATCCATATTCTTGAGAGTTGATTTAATTTTTAAGCCAGCCAATGTCAGCACCACTGTGACAAGACCCGCGCCTGCAACATGTGCATAATGCTCAGGAATTCCAACAAGGCTATAAACTGTCTGATGCTCGCTCATACTTCTTTCTTAATCAGGTGCCTCGATTCCCAAATCGCAGCGCCAACAGAGCCGACGATAACGATCCCTAAACCCAAGGTAAAGGGCAAAAGCATGGGTTTTAAGAACAATAAGACCGCCGCAACGAGTGCCAAGAAAGTGAAACTTTTTACTAAAAAAAGGCCGAGTATCAGTCCGTTTTTTTGAAGACTAATCAGACCCATTTTAACGCTCCAAACCGCCGCCAATATATTAACCAAGGCTAGCCCCCCGCCCAAGGCAAACCAGGTCATTTGATCTTGATCTCTCACAAAGAAAATGACCATTCCCAGGGCGTATAAAAGCAATGCCGCTCGAACTGTCAGAGTTAATTTCATGTCGCCCTTTCCTTAGCAATTTTTATTAAGAGTCTTATTCCAATAACGATCCCAGAAAACAAGCCCAAAAATCCAAGCCACGGACTCGTTCCCCATTTTCGGTCGCACCACAAACCTAAGAGCAGACCGCCAGCGATCATAAATCCAAACTGCGACAACGCCAAAGCCAGCCCCAAAACTTTTCCGATAGATTTATCCACCAAAAGCCTCATCCAAAGCTTTCAATGAAGCGTCAGTGACAAAACCCAGAACGGACTCATCATGCACAGATGAAATAAAACAAGCCTCAAACGCACTCGGTGGATAATAAACACCTCGCTGGAGCAGAGACCAAAAGAAGGTCTTGAATTTCTCAATGTCGACTTGTCTTGCCTCTTGATAATTTTTCGGCAGTTCAGATCTGAAAAAAATCGTGAGCATACTACCGGCTCGTGCGACCGACACAGGATATCCTTTGGCACGAACATGAGAAACAACCTGATTCTGAAATTCGGCCGACGAGGCATCGAGATTTTGATAAAAATATTTTTCATCTTCGCGAATGATTTTTAAAGACTCAATACCCGCAGCACAACTGACCGGATTACCCGACAATGTTCCCGCTTGATAGACGGGTCCGAGTGGCGCCATCTTTTCCATGAGTTTTCTCGACCCACCATAGGCACCCACGGGCATTCCACCCCCGATAACTTTACCGAGACACATAAGATCTGGATTGATCCCATATAAGCCTTGGGCACCCTGAAGCGAGAGCCGAAAGCCCGTCATCACTTCATCGAAAATCAGAACAGATCCACAAGCATTCGTATAATCTCTCAACTCTTTTAAAAACATTGGATCTGGCAAAACAACCCCCATATTTCCAGAAACAACTTCCAAAATAACTCCGCCAATTCTGGATCCAAATTTTTCAAAAACATTTTTCAGTGCTGCTCGATCGTTAAATGGAATCACAAGCGTGGTTTCTAAAGTATGTTTGGGAATTCCTGCCGAATCAGAAACCGGAAGCTCTGCAACGCCGCTTCCTGCAGCGACCAAAAACGAGTCTCCATGCCCGTGATAGTGGCCATCAAATTTCAGTATGAGATCTCTTCCGGTTGCTCCACGCGCCAAACGAATTGCACTCATGCACGCCTCAGTTCCTGAGTTAACGAGACGGACCATTTCCATGCAGGGAATAGAGCGGGTAATCAAATCACAAAGCTCAATCTCTCGTTCACATGTTATTCCATAACTCAACCCATCTCGGACTGCATCGATCACAGACTTCTGAAGACGCTCATTGTTGTGACCATGAATTAAGGCGCCCCATGAACAAACTAAATCTACAAATTTATTGCCGTCGAGATCCCAAAGATAGGGGCCCTGTGCTTTTGATACAGCGAACGGCTTTCCTCCGACAGAACGAAAGGAACGCACTGGGGAATTGACACCACCTGGAACAATTTTTCTGGCTCTATTAAAAAATTCCTCAGATTGAATAAATTTCATCGAATAGCCTTTCGTTTCTCACGATGTCGAATGCTTTGAATGAGAGCACTGATTCTCTTGTTTTCAGGTTGCTCAAGTTGTGCTGCTTCCAAAATATCAATCGCCTTAGAGACCTCGCCCATCATCTCGTAACAGATCGCCTTCTCAGACAAAATGGAGAGCACATCTTTCACACACGAATCTGGAAGTGGCTTCTCTGCCCATTCAAGCGCTCTATCGCAACGTCTGGTGAGTTGAAAGACGTGCATGAGGTTCAATTGGCTCGATCTCATTTCTGAGCATCGAGATTCCTTCTTTGCATCTTCCCAAACTTGAAGAAAATATATTTCCGCTTCTCCGTATTCGCCTAGCGCCAACGCTGTGTCACCCATTTCACTAAGCACGCCGACTGGCAAATTCTCTTTTGTCTTTAGAGGCGCGAGATATTCCTGAGCTTTTATTGGTTCGTCCAAGTGCTCTCTAGCTATCGAAGCGGCTTGCGCCCGCCATTCCGGCACTTTCGGTTTATAAAGCGGATCCATTTCGAAATCCTTGATCAGGATATCCAAAACCTCGAGCGCCTCTTGATATTGATGCAATTGGTAGGCCGTTACAGACAATAAACCCTCAAGAGCTCGAACTCTTAGATCATCTTTTCGACGACTATCTTTAAGAACTTGGATGAACAAATGACGTGCTAATTGAGATCTTTGATTGATCGCCAGCTCCTCAGCCTTTTCTAGCTGATCTCGCCTCGAGGCACTACAGCCGATCGAAAAAATCATAATCAGCATCGACCAAAAAAATGATTTCAAAAAAATTCCTCTAACTTAGGTCGTCGGACCTTCTTCATCAGACAATCGAGTCACGGAAGTTACTCTTTCACCGTCATCAAGAGCGACAATTCTGACACCTTGGGTATTTCTACCAATCACAGAAATATCGGCGGCTCTCAAACGAACGATTTTTCCTCCACTCGAAACGACCATAATTTGATCTGTATCTTTTACCTGCAACGCCGAGACAACAGATCCATTTCTTTCTGTTGTCTTGATGGTAATAATTCCTTTGCCACCTCGAGACTGAGAACGATATTCGTCTGCATCCGTTCTCTTTCCATATCCAAATTCACTGACAGTCAGAAGTTGGGCAGCGGGATCAATAACATCCAGGCCTACAACTCGATCTCCCTTTTCCAAATCGATGCCTCGAACTCCGCGGGCACTGCGGCCCATCGGGCGCACTTCCGTCTCATCGAAGCGAATGCTCATTCCCTCTTTGGAACAAAGGAGTAATTCGTTTTGCCCACCCGTCAGAACAGCTCCGACCAATCGATCTCCATCGTCAAAACTAATCGCGATGAGACCCGAGGGCCGTGGATTCGAAAATTGCATCAAGTCTGTCTTTTTAATTACACCTCGCTCTGTTGCCATCACGACAAATCGATTCTCCTCGAACTTTCTCACAGGCAAAATTCCACAAACCTTTTCATCTGGAGCTAAACGAACTAAGTTTACAAAAGGTCTGCCTTTTGCTGTTCGACTTGCCAATGGAATCTCATAAACCTTTAGCCACAACAATCGCCCCTTATCAGTAAAAATAAGAAGATAAGAGTGCGTAGAAGCTACAAAGACTTTCTCCAGAAAATCTTCATCCTTCGTTGTCATGCCGATTTTTCCAGAACCGCCTCGATTTTGAGCTCGATAAGTACCAGTCGGAGCCCTCTTGATATATCCCGAGTGCGACAGAGTCACTACCATCTCTTCTTCAGGAATCAAATCTTCAGTCACCATCTTTCCGACAGCCTGAACAATCTTGCTACGGCGTTCGTCACCAAAACGTTCTCGAATTGATTCACATTCTGTTCGAATGACTTGCATTAACTTTTCCTGTGACGATAAGAGATCTTTGAGGCCAGCTACTTTTTCTCGTAACTCTTTTAATTCTGCATGAATCTTTTCACGCTCCAAGCCTGTCAGACGTTGCAACCGCATGTCCAAAATAGCGACGGCTTGTTCAAGGGTAAACTCAAACTGTTTTACCAATCCCGATTTCGCTTCATCCGCGGTTTGAGATTTTCGGATCAGGTTAATCACAGCATCAATTTTATCTAATGCTTTGTCATATCCCTCTAAGATATGAACTCGCATCTGGGCTTTACGAAGTTCAAAAATTGATCGGCGGATGACTACTTCTTTACGGTGCGAGATAAACGACTGAAGTATTTCTTTGAGATTGAAAACTTTTGGCCTGCGATTCGCGATCGCCAGCATAATAATTCCAAAATTTTCCTGCAGGGCGGTTCTCTCATAGAGTTGGTTAAGAACCACATCACCGGATGCATCCTTTCTCAACTCAACAACAATTCGAATGCCCTCTCGATTACTCTCATCACGCAGATCAGAGATTCCATCAATTCTCTTGTCGCGAACCGCGTCGGCGATCTGCTCCACTAAGCGTTGTTTGCTAATCTGATAGGGAATCTCGGTGATGATGATCCGATTACGACCCTTGCTATCTTCCTCGACAGCAGCAACTCCCCGCATTGTGATGCTTCCACGGCCAGTCTTATAAGCAGAAATGATCCCTTCATTTCCGCAGATCAATGCCCCCGTCGGAAGATCTGGGCCTGGAATCGTTTCAATGAGTTCGTCGATTGTGATCTCAGGTCGATCTATGAGTTGAATGACCCCGGTCATCACCTCTTTTAAATTATGTGGCGGAACATTTGTCGCCATCCCTACGGCAATACCCGTTGTCCCATTCACCAAAAAATTCGGAATGAGCGTTGGCAGAACCACAGGCTCCTGAGTGGATCCATCGTAGTTGGGAATAAAATCCACAGTTTCTTGATCGATTTCCGAAAGAAACTCTTCTGCGATTTTTTGCAATCTTGCTTCGGTATAACGATAGGCGGCAGCATTATCTCCATCGATCGAACCAAAGTTTCCTTGTCCCTCAACGAGCAAGTAACGGAGATTCCAATCTTGCGCCATGCGGACCATCGAATCATAAACTGCCATATCACCATGAGGATGATATTTCTTCAAAACTTCCCCAACGACCCCGGCAGATTTCGAAAAGCGCTTTGATGAAAGCAGATCTTCTCGATACATCGCGTACAGAATCCGTCGATGAACAGGCTTCAATCCATCTCGAATATCGGGGATGGCTCGGCCAATGATGACGCTCATCGCGTAGTCGAGATACGAATTTCGCATCTCATCTTCGATTGTAATCAGTTTTATTCCGGTATTCTCTTCAGCCACGGCTATACATCCAAATTACGCACTTTAAGTGCATTTACTTCTATAAAATTTCGTCGATCTTCAACTTCATCACCCATCAACGTTGAGAAAAGAGCATCGGCTTGAACCGCATCATCCACCCCAACCTTCAAAAGCACTCGCTTATCGGGATCCATGGTGGTCTCCCACAGCTGTTCTGGATTCATTTCCCCCAAGCCTTTGTAGCGTTGGATATAAATTCCCTTTTCGCCACGAACTCTTACAGCACGGGACACATCTTGTGGGGTATGAAAACTTGAATCCCAATTTTCATTTCCATCAACCGTCTTAAAAAATGCAGGAAATTTACCCAGCGTTGCAATTTCTTTGGCCAAGGCGAAGAGATTGGCTAGCTCCCCAGATTCCAGAGAGCCGCGCAATAATTCAAATTCACGCTCGTATCCAGATTCGAAACAGGTGACGTGAATCGACTCTGGGCTTGCCTTCACTTTATAAGATTTTTTTACCACCAATTGAGTCAGGCTGTCGGCCAAAGTCTGCCAAAACTCTGCGCTTGAAAATTTGTCGAACTGTGGAGCTAACTGAACCAATGCTATATTCAAAAAGTCTGTATCATATTTCTGCGAATGTTTGAGGAGCATAGATCCAAAAACATGCGCCTTCTTCACATAAGTTCGCAACGCTTCGTCAGTTAATGTTCGATCTTTGAAATGGAGCTCTAATCCTTGCGTTCCTTCTTGCAACAAGAAAGCAGACATCGAATCTTCATCTTTGAAATACGTTTCTCGCTTTCCTTTTTTCACACGATAAAGTGGAGGTTGAGCTATGAACAAATGCCCGTTCTCGACGATTTCATAAAGTTTTCTATAAAAGAAAGTAAGAAGTAGAGTTCGAATATGAGATCCGTCGTAATCAGCATCCGTCATTAAAACAATTTTGTGATAACGGAGCTTTTCGATTTTAAAATCTTCTTCACCAAAACCCGTACCCATCGCGGTAATTACAGTTTTGATGTCGTCATGTTGAAGCATCTTGTCTAACCGAGCACGCTCAACATTGAGGATCTTACCTTTCAACGGCAAGATAGCCTGGTACATACGATTGCGCCCAAGCTTAGCTGATCCACCGGCAGAATCCCCTTCGACTATAAACAGCTCGCACAACGCCGGATTTGATTCCTGACAATCTGCCAATTTTCCAGGGAGCCCTTGAAAATCCAAAGCCGACTTTCGCCTAGCCAATTCATGAGCTCGCTTCGCAGCTTCTCGAGCTCTTGCGGCATCCACAATTTTCTGAACAATTTTGCGTGTCGTTCCTGGATTCTCATCAAACTGGTATTTCAGGAATTCATGAGTTGCCGATTGAACAATTCCCTTTACCTCTGAGTTGCCAAGCTTGGTCTTTGTCTGACCTTCAAATTGAGGATTTGGAATCTTAATCGAAATGATAGCGCATAAACCTTCACGGCAATCGTCTCCAGTGATCGGGGTCTTAGCATCTGTCGCATAGCTGTTAATGATACGAGTGAGAGACGCTTTGAACCCAAGAAGGTGAGTACCACCCTCGTGCGTATTAATATTGTTGCAATAACTAAAAACTGTTTCGCTATAAGTATCGTTGTACTGAAATGCAACCTCTACAATGCACTTATCTTTTTCGGTCTTAAAATAAATAACATCGTGCAAGGTTTTCTTTTTTTGGTTCAAGTATTCAACGAATGATTTGACACCACCCTCATAGAAAAATTCGTTTTTCTTGTCGGTGCCTTCTTGCTCAAAAATAATTTTGACGCCGTTGTTGAGAAAAGCCAATTCACGAAAACGAATTGAAAGAGTCTCATAACTAAACTCTGTGGTTTCAAAGATTTCGTCGTCTGGCCAAAACCGAACTCGTGTACCTGTTTTCTCGCTCACACCAACTTCGCTGACAGAGGTTTGCGCTTTGCCTTGAGCATATGTTTGTTCAAAGATTTTACCTTCGCGCTCAATTCGAAGTTCTAATTTTTTTGAGAGAGCATTAACAACTGAAATCCCGACCCCGTGGAGACCTCCAGATACTTTATAAGCACCTTCTTGAAATTTTCCCCCCGCATGCAGGACGGTCATAACAACTTCAGCGGCATCCTTTCCCTTCATCGTCGGATGTGGTCCCACTGGAATTCCCCGACCATTATCCTGAATAGAAACAGAGCCATCCTTATGCTGAATGACATAAATGTCTGTGCAATATCCGGCCATCGCTTCATCTATCGAGTTGTCGATGACCTCGTAGACCAAGTGATGCAAGCCTTGAACACCTGTGGAGCCAATGTACATGGCGGGCCGCTTACGAACAGCCTCCAAACCTTCCAGAACTTTGATGTCCGATGCGCCGTAAGACGACTTCGGTTTTACTGCCAATTGTTCGTCCATAAGACTAAAGAATTACCCTAGCGGAAGCCTCGTTCCCAGCGCAAGTTATGTGATTTTGTGAAGGCCGAGAGCCAATATCTATAACCTTCATCTCAGCGAATTGCCCTTGGAAGGCTTTGATTTTAGATACTTCTGCCGTCGTCAAAAACAACTGGCCTGCATAAGCCGCCAAATGCCCCATTAATGACTCTACTCGGCGTTCATCCAGTTCTGAGATAATATCATCAAGCAACAGCAAGGGCTGCCACTCGCGATGTGTCTTCGTTAACTCCAACTGAACCACTTTTAAAGCGATCACTAGGCCACGTATTTGGCCCTGACTTGCATAGCTGCGAGCATCCAAGTCGCCAATCTTGAGAACCAAATCGTCTCGATGTGGTCCCACCAAACTGTAGCCCACGGCCCGCTCGGCTATTCCCAACTGATTCATTTTCTGCAATAAGGCCT
Organism: uncultured Bacteriovoracaceae bacterium; assembly: GCA_964626465.1. Lineage (GTDB taxonomy): Bacteria > Bdellovibrionota > UBA2394 > UBA2394 > UBA2394 > CAZRCG01. The sequence continues at coordinate 115,228 of CAZVFP010000004.1, forward strand.
CTGCAATAAACTGATCCGTCGGCAACCCGTGGTCATAAACGACCGAAACATCTTCTCTTTCCGTTCCAAATAGCTGGCGATACATAGAAGGCAAATGCTGATTAAGCAGCTTCACTAGCTCAAACCGATATTCATAGACAGGAATGGCTGCCTCTATGAATTTTTCGGTCCAAATCGAATATTCTTCAAATGAAAAACTTCCATCTTTAATAGATTTCAGCAGTTTATTTCGTTGTTTTAAAACACGTTCAAAATTTTGAAGCGTTTTCGAAAAGCCGGGGTTAATACTCCAACCAAGCTCATTCAAAAATTGCCTTCTCAAGTCAGGTCCGCCCTTTATCATATAAAGATCGTCCGGACAGAATGAAACGCTACCACCTAAAAATGGGTATTTCGATTTAGACCCAACAAGTTTTCCATCAATCAGAACCTGCCGCCTAGACGAATCCATCCCAAAGACAATTCTAGCTCTCTCTGGATTTAAGAGATCTACAGTAACAGATGCTTCTGTTTTTCCCTCTTGAATGAGCTCCTGAAATTTAAAAGTTCTAAAGCTTTGCCAATGAGTAAAAAGAGAAAGAGCCTCCAAAATGGTCGTCTTTCCACGCGCGTTCTGCCCAACGATAACATTGAGTCGTGAATTTAAATCAGAGATTTGAAGATTTTCAAATCCACGAAAGTTAAGAAGCTTAAGAGATGAGATACGAATGACGATTCCTCTCTTTAACCTTTGATTATTTAGTACGGATTTTCGCTTCCCAATTGCATTGGCATCACAATGTTGAGGGCTCCATCAAAATCTTTGCCCTTAATGATGCTCGGTGAAAGTACATCGGTCAGCTCAAGAACTACATTTTGCTGATTATTCAGCGCATTAAGAACATCCATAAAATAGCCGGCATTAAAGCCAATCTCTATTTGGTCCCCCATATAATCGATATCTATATCTTCAAATGCCTCTCCTAGCTTCGGATTGCTCGAAGACAATCTCAATCGACCTTTATCAAACATGAATCGAACAGATCTGGAGTGCTCTGCTGTAAGGACACTAATTCTCTTCAGTGAATTACAAAGCTGCTCTCTTGCTAACACGATCTTTCGATCATTATTTTTAGGTATGACTGGGGTATAGTCTGGGAAATCTCCATCCAAAAGGCGCATAAACAAAGTCGTCTGTTTTTGGGCATTCCAAAAAACAACATTGCTCTCCATAAAACAACAATACAAAGTCGCATCGTCAGTCAGCGCGCGCTTAAGTTCAAACAGTCCCTTTTTAGGAAGAATCACTCCCGTTTCTATTGATGTATCCTTTAAGCCCTCTATCTCTTGATCCATCATCGAAAGTCGGTGGCCATCGGTGGCAACCATTCGAAGAAAAATTTTTCCCTTGGATTTAATTTGTTCCAAAAATACACCGCTCAAATCGTAGCGGGTCTGATCCGTTGAAACCGCGAAAACAGTGTGATCAATCATTTGGATGATTTTTGAACTTGGAACTGAAAACGCCTTTTCTTTTTGAATCTGAGGAAGCTGAGGAAATTCATCCGAATCCTGGCCTACGAGCTTAAAAAGGCTTTTACCAGAAGCGAGCTCAATCCAAAAATTCTCAAATATTTTCATTCTGACAATAGAATTAACAGGAAGTTCTTTAACAATTTCGTAAAGACTCTTCGCAGGCACCGCCACTTTTCCTGGCTGGTTAATTTTGGCCGGATAAATACATTTGATGCCCACCTCTAAGTCAGTGGCTGAAAAAATTAGCTGGTCATCCAGCCCTTCCATCAAAAGATGGCTCAAAATGGGGATCGTATTCTTTCGATCAACTATTGATTGAGTGCGCTGAAGCGCCTTCAGCATAACTTCTCGATCAATCTCAAATGCGGCTATTTGTTTTGTTCCCATACCGTTTGTTTAACCCTTACTAGAGGTAAACGGGGCCTAGTTCTTTGTAAATTGTATTTTGAACTACTACTTTTTATTCGATTTGGTTAAGGTTTGCAGTATTCGTGGGCCTGTAGCTCAGCTGGGAGAGCACCACAATGGCATTGTGGGGGTCGTCGGTTCGATCCCGTCCAGGTCCACCAATCATTAATCCCCTACTGGGATAGCCCTCTGTTTACAGCCTTCAACACTGAGAAATAGGTTTGGCCAATTCGGCGCCTTCGACTTTCGAAAGGTCTCGATCTTATTAATGCTAAGGCCCGACTCCTCTAAAGACGCCTTCAATTCGTCCAATGTATGAAGGTAAAGCACTTCATGAACCAACGAACCATCATCCAAACAATAGTCGCCCTCAAAGCGCTGCCCATCGAAACGTTTATTCATATAGCGTGCGGTCCATTCTGGATAGGCATCTGGATTGGACGTCACAATGAGAAAATATCCTCCCACTTTGAGCACGCGATTGATCTCACTCGCAGCCCTCCGTAAATCGGAAAGCAAATGCCAAACAACAACTGAAAAAGCTCCCTCAAAACTATTTTCTGAAAAAGGTAGATCATACGCACTGCCTGAAACAAATGACCGATGATTATCTCGATAGAGTTCCCGCGCTCTTTTGAGCAATAATTGAGACGAATCAATTCCAATATAGTTCTTGTTTTCTAGGTCTATTTTTTCAGAGCAAATACCCTGCCCACAGCCGATTTCTAAGATATCTCCCTGTAAAATATTTTTACTCCAAGTTTTCAGAGCAGGATAAATATCTAGCTCCCGCACTCGACCTTTTTCACTCTCAACTGTTTTAATCCAATCGTCTGAGATTCTTTTATCATCGTAGACGCTACCAATTTTATCTTTCATAAAATTTCTGATCCTAAAAATTTATATTCAACGAAATGATCGGATTGATCGGAAAACCTAACGCAAGTACGTTCATTATCGAACCCATACCAATATGAATCGGCAAGACAAATCCAATATCACCGCTCAGCACCAGACTTACGCTACCTGAAGACAAACACAAGATATGAACAACAAGCCAAAATTTATGCCACGCAGACTAAGATTAATCATCGCCATCAGAAACTAGATGATAGAATTTCAGAATGCGACATACGAGTTCAATTATTTCTGTTTTGATAATTTCAACAGCACTGTTCATTTCTTGTGCAAAAAAAATAAATTACAAACCACTTTCACTAAAACTAACGGGTCATGGATCCGACATGAAATCTATAGAATGTAAATTCAATCCTTCCAAAGAAACGATTGAGAGCTTTTTCAATTCAGCGTCTGAAATTAGTTCGAAGGAAGAACACCAGGTCTACGGTTGGTCGCCCTGCTTTGTTGAAGGGTATATTGATTGGAAAAATTCAAAATGGAAATTTAAACTGCGTCCCACAGGTGCCGCAAATCTTTTGGATGACCAAAATAATTTGAAGTTGATTGGTGACCCTACTTTTGCTGATTCTTGGAAGACGTTCTTAAAATAAAATCAAAAGTGCGTTTTTCTAAAATCAGAATCTATGCACAGGACTTTTTTTGAGAGGTAAAAATTTTCCCCTCATCATAGTAGTAGGTTCATGCACATTGTTGATAACTGCTTGAGAATCGCTTTTAAGAGCAGAAAAGCCTCTTTTGACTTGTGCATAAATTATCCACAGGAAGCAACACCTCTGAAGTTATCCACAAAACAGCCTACTTATGAACAGCCTGTGTATGACTATGCACAGGCTGTTGTGCATAAAGTACTTAAGTTATGAACAGCCTGTGCATAACTATGGACTTATGCACAGATCGGATTGATCACATAATGCCATTATTATGTATACTGCTGTGCATAAAGTATAAAAAGTCAATAATATCAACAGTTTACAAACACGCCCCCTGTGCATAAGTCTGTTGATAAGGTTGTGCATAACCTGTGCGAGCTGTGCATAACTTTTAGTATTATGTAAACGGTACCGGGAGTGCCGGGGGATTTTTTTAAATGCTAAGAGGTGTCGTGAGCTGGTTTTCAATACGTCCCAGACTCTGTTTTACAAGCGGGTCTTTGTCTTTGATCCCGCTGACTTTGCGAATTGCATGAAGCACGGTTGTATGATTTTTGCCGCCAAATAGTGTGCCGATATCTGGAAGAGATAAATGCGAATGTTTTCGACAAAGATACATGGCAATTTGTCGAGGCACTGCCAAGTGTCTATTTTTTCTCTCTGAGCGGAGATCATCGAGAGTCACCTGATACTCTCTGGCGACAAGTTTCATAATCTCTTCTGGATCTCGATTCGATGCTGGACTGACCTGAATTTCTTCTTTGAGAACTTTCTTTGCCAGATCTACAGAGATTTCGGACCCTGTCAGCGAAGCAAAGGCTATTAATTTTAGAAGGGCGCCTTCAAGTTCGCGGATATTAGATCGATAGATATTCGCCAGAAAAAATGCAACATCATGCGATATTTGTACGTGGTGAATTTCTGCCTTCTTAAACACGATGGCCACGCGAGTTTCAATTTCAGGTGGTTGGATGTCTACGATGAGACCCATCTCAAAGCGGCTTCTCAAGCGGTCTTCAAGTCCCTCTATTTCCTTTGGTGGACGATCTGAAGATAAAACAATTTGTTTTTGGTGCTCGTACAAAGTGTTGAAGGTGTGAAAAAATTCTTCCTGTGTTCGCTCTTTTCCCGAGATAAATTGAATATCATCAATGATGAGAACATCGCAGTTTTTTCGATATCGATCCCGGAACTCCTCCATTTTTTCAAACCGAATACTTTCGATCATGTGGTTCGTAAACTTTTCGAAAGTCGTATAATGAATTCGCTGGCCAGGAAATTTTTCTTGGATTTTAAGAGCAATAGCGTTCAATAAATGTGTCTTGCCAAGGCCAACTTCACCATAAATGAAAAGAGGATTGTAGTGTTTCCCTGGGGCCTCAGCGACCGTGAAACTAGCAGCGTGTGCAAATTGATTGCTACCACCGACGACGAAGGTTTCGAATCCATATTTCGGATTCAAAGTTGAATGGGCCGAAAGAGCTTTTGACCCACTCGATTTGACGGGCGGAGTTTGGGAGACTTCCGATGGCTTAGGCTGAGCATTATCTAGAGGTGGATATGCTTGTGCACGAGAGTTTTCAGGCAGAATTTGACTGCGTGTTTCGACTGCAAACTCAAGGTTGAATTGATCCGCACTCGACTCTGCAAAGCGCTCTTGAATGAGATTTGAGTAATGGTCATAAACCCAGTCGCGCGTAAAACGATCAGGAAATCCAAGGGTTAGCGTGTTTTCCTTGGAGTCGATCAGTCGAATCGTCAGAATGAACGACTGGAAATATTGCGGCCGGATAATGGTCTCCAATGCTTTCAAGGTATGTTGCCACGCCTTTCGCATAACCTCTGGAACACGTTCTTGATTTTCCATTAACTCTGACATAAGACCACTTCATAGAGCCAAAACGACTCAATTTAATAACGGTGGTTTGACCCCTAAGGTCAAAGCTTTTTTGGAGTTAATCGCGAAAAATGAAAAGAACCTATCAGCCAAGCAAAATCAGTAGGAAGCGAACACATGGATTTCTCGTCAGAATGGCGAGCGTCGGTGGTCGCAATGTATTACAACGAAGGCGAGCTAAGGGACGTAAGCGCCTAGCAGTTGCTGTTTTTGAAAAATAAATGGAAGTTTCCGGAAATAGCTTTCCGAAATCTCTAGTCCTCAGAACCGAAAAAGATTTTGCGTCTGTCCTTAGTGAAGCCCATCGGATGCAACGCTCCGGAGGAATCATTCGTTGCGACCCCTTTGTTGTATACAAAAAGCCTGCGCAGTGCGGCAGACTCGGCATTAGTGTTGCGAAAAAGATCTTAAAAGAATCCCCAAAAAGAAATCGTGTCAAACGAGTGATTCGTGAATGGTTCCGACACAACAAGTCACAAATAGCTGGCGATATAGTGATTCGTCTCATGAAAAGACCGGATTCATTAGCCAGCGAAGTTTTGGTAAGTCCTTTAGAAGCATCGATTGAACTTCTGAAAAAATAATGCAATGCGTCATTTATTGCTCGCTCTTTTGTGGATCTATCAAACAATCATTAATCCTTGCCATCGGTTCTTGATTCGGATCGGAGGATTGGTAGAGACTCCATGTCGATACCCAGTTTCGTGTTCTCATTTTGCTGTGGATGAAATTCGATCTGGTAAGAGCGTAGGAATAGCGCTTAAGAATATTTTATTAAGAATACTTAGTTGCCAAGATATGTGGTGAAAAATGGATAGTAAAACGATTGTCGCTTTTGTTTTGATGTTTTTAATTTGGATCTACTTTTTTCAGCCAAAGCGGCCTCCTCAGAATCCGGTTGCTGTTGCAACCAACTCCGTAGTTTTATCGGATAAGAAAAATCTAATTGATCCACGTCCTTTAGTTAGCGCTAATCCTGAATTGGAAGCCAAGATCTTTACTCTCAAAAACGCAGACATGGCCTTAGAAATCAATGGCTTCGGGCGTGTTTTGAGTGCGAAATTTCTCAAGTATCAGACAGCTCAAAAAACGGCAGAGCCAAAAACTGTTTCCTTCCAGCAGGGATATTTCAACGACAGTATACTGTTGACGACTGAGGGGGAGGCCCGTTGGAAAATTAAAACCGCGGCTGCGAATCGATTGGTACTTGAGGCGGGGAAAGTAATTCGCATTGTTCGTAGCATTGAATTACCAGAAAACGGTTATTTTCTAAAAATCAGGGATGAGATTTATAACGATGGCTTGACCACTGCCAATTCATCGTTGGCATTTAAGTTAAATGCCCAGTCTTATACAAAGGAAACCCCAAAGCCGGCCTACAAAAGAATTTTTGAACCTGCAGCTGAAATCCATGAATCTCTTTATTGGGTCGATAATACACTGAAAAAAATACCGAATCCTAAAGTTGAGAATAACTTTCAGGTGGAAGGCCAGATCGGTTATGGGGGGTTTTCAGAAAAATATTTTTTCTATGGAGTCGCTTTCCAAAATTTCTCCTCAGTTAGACTTAAATATTTATCGAATGGAGTTGAAACAGATCTTGGCCAAAAATTTGATACTTTAGAGAAAAGTATTCCACCCAAAGAATCTACTAATTACGAGTATGGATTCTATTTTGGACCGAAGGCAATTCCTGAACTTGAAAGGGCGGCGATTGAGATGCGGGAAGTTGTTGATTATGGCTCATGGCTCGGCCCCATCGCTCGCCTTTTACTCAGTGTTTTACATTTCTTTAATCATCTCTTTGGCAATTATGGCGTGGGCATCATTTTGCTTACCATTTTGGTTAAGCTGGCTCTCTTTCCCCTTGCCTTTAAATCTGCTGTTTCCATGAGGAAACTCCAGTTGGTTCAACCTAAAATGAAAGAGATCAGAGACAAATTCAAGGACGACAAACAAAGGCTTCAGGTTGAGATGATGAATCTTTACAAGGCTGAAAAAGTGAATCCGGTTGGGGGATGCCTGCCCATGCTTTTACAAATGCCGGTATTTTTCGCGCTTTATAGGGTCTTTTATCAATCAATTGAATTTAGACATGCTCCGTTTTTTGGTTGGATCACTGATCTGTCTTCATACGACCATTTATATCTAACGCCTGTCTTGTTAACGATATTTATGTGGTATCAGACAAAAGTTACCCCTCAACCCCCTGCTATGGATGAAAACGAGGCCGCGCAGGTTCAAAGGGCAATGATGAAATGGATGCCGGTTCTTTTTGGCGCGATTTCTGTATTTCTTCCGAGTGGATTGAATATTTACCTTTTGGTGAACGTTCTAATTTCGTTAATTCAGCAAGTGTATATGAACAAGCATCTTGCCAAGAATTATCCACTTGCAGTTTCACCCCTAAAAGCTAATGCCTAAATATGGTTGATACGGTATGTGCGCTGGCGACTCCAGATGGGCGCTCGGCTCTTGGTCTTATCAGGGTTTCTGGTCCGGAGGTGCAGACCCTTGTCGCTAGTTTATCTGGACTAACCCTAGAGCATAGAAAGCCGGCACTTGCCGTTCTGAAGAAAAAGGACGGAACAGTTCTTGATGAAGTCGTTCTTACATTTTATGCCAGCCCCAATTCTTATACCGGGGAAGATTTGCTTGAAATATCGGCCCACGGGAATCCGATTATCCTGAGGGCAATTTTAGGCGAGATTGTTTCACGTGAAACATGTCGCATGGCTGCAGCAGGAGAATTCACGAGGCGCGCACTAGTAAATGGAAAGCTATCAATTGATAAAGTAGAAGCTCTAGATCGACTGATCCATGCTTCCTCTGAAAAAGCCGCAGAGATGGCCCTTCAATCTAAGTTAAACGGCCTGGGCAAGCCGGTGCAGGATTTGATCTCGCAGTTAACCGATTTGTTGGCGGATATGCAGTCTCAGTTGGATTTTTCAGATGCTGAAGTTGGAGCTATGGCTGTAGAGGGATTTTTTCCGAGGTTTTTTGCAATATCGAGTATTTTGGAATCCTGGCTGAATACTTTCCGAAGGTATCGCCAGTTGTTTGAGAGAACGGTGGTTGTGTTCGTTGGCGAGCCTAATGCAGGAAAGTCTTCTCTTTTTAACGGCCTGCTTGGAATTGATAAGGCGATTGTTCATGAAAGGCCGGGGACAACCCGAGATTATATAGAGCATCCATTTGACTATAATGGTTTTCCATTTTTATTTGTTGATACCGCCGGAATTAGATCGACTGAAGATCCGGTGGAGGCCCTTGGAATTAAGAGATCAAAGGAAGCTATGGAGAGAGCTGACATAATTCTATGGATCAGCGACCGCTATCAGGAGCCCTATGCGGAACTAACGGAAGAATTTTCTTCCAAAGCCTGGCTCAAAATTGGATCTAAGGCGGATCTGAGAGAGGGCCCAGCAAATGCAGAATGGCTGGATGTTTCTGTTCGGACAGGTTTGGGTATAAACAGAATAATGGAATCTCTTCATTGCTCATTTGATGAAGCTTCCACTGTGCTAATGTCAGACAGACAAGCCAGCCGCGTAGCTGGCGCCCTAGCCGCATTAAAAGAAGCTGAAAGCTTGCTCAAATCAGGGGAATATCTAGATTATACCACGGCGAAGGTACTCGAGGCTTCTCATTTCATGAAAGAAATTGTCGATGAGATCCCTAACGATGATGTCTTGAAGTCCATCTTCTCAAGATTTTGCATAGGAAAGTAGTCTATTTCGGCTCTCTTGATGTATGTTTCACGTGAAACATCCTGGAGGCAGAGTGTTTCACGTGAAACATATGACTCAAGTTGCGGCAAATGATCATTTTTATGACGTTATCGTTGTTGGTGCTGGCCATGCTGGTATTGAGGCGGCCACAGCCAGCGCTCGTTTAGGAAATAGAACTCTTATTCTAACGATGAATGTAGATCAAATAGGGGCTATGTCCTGTAACCCAGCTGTTGGAGGATTGGGGAAAAGCCAGTTGGCGAGAGAAGTGGATGCCCTTGGAGGGCTAATGTGCCGAGTTGCGGACAGGGCAGCCATGCAATACCGGCTATTGAATGATAGTAAGGGCCCGGCCGTCAGGGCGACTCGTGTTCATGTTGACCGACATGAGTATAGAGCTTCAATGAAGGCGATTCTTGAGAGATATCAAAATTTGTCTGTAAAACAAGGGCATGTAACGAAGCTAATTTTTAAGACCGACCGGGAAATTGGCGGTATTGAGACCTCTCTGGGGCAGAAATTTTCAAGTAAGGCCGTGGTTATAACCACGGGGACCTTTATGAATGGGAAGGCCCATATCGGAAAGATGAGTTTTGCTTCTGGAAGGGCTGGGGAGCCGCCTTCTGTGGGGCTTTCCGATTTTTTATCAGCGAGAGGTATTAAAATTGGCCGCTTGAAGACAGGCACAGTGCCAAGAGTTGACCGGCGAACCATTGATTTATCGAAAATCGAAGAGCAGCCATCTCATACTGATTGCGGAACTCTGTCGTTTTTTTCGAAATCGATGCGGAGAGACTTAGAAAGTGCTCATATTGCGTTCACAAATAGTGAGACACACAAAATTATCCGCGACTCACTTCACGAATCCCCTCTGTATTCAGGGATTATTCAGGGTCGTGGCCCTCGATATTGCCCATCCGTGGAAGATAAAGTTGTTCGATTTTCAGATAAAGATCGTCATCAGGTGTTTTTAGAGCGCGAGGGTCGTGATACTGAAGAAGTTTATGTCGGAGGGCTTTCGACGAGTCTGCCGTATGAATCCCAATTAAAGTTTTTAAGAACCATTTCTGGGCTTGAGAAGGTCGAGATTATTCGGCCAGGTTATGCAATCGAGTACGACTTTATTGATGCCACTCAGCTTTTTCCTACATTGGAATTAAAAGATATTAAGGGATTGTTTTTTGCGGGTCAGGTTAATGGAACTTCTGGATATGAAGAGGCGGCGGCACAGGGAATTATTGCAGGAATCAATGCGGGTCTATTAGCTAGCGAACGCGATCCATTTATATTGAAGCGATCGGACGCATATCTGGGAGTGTTGGTGGACGATCTCGTAACAAAGCCAACCGCAGAACCTTATCGGATGTTTACCTCGAGGGCGGAATGGCGTCTTTTGCTGAGGCAGGACAATGCCGATGAACGGCTCTGCTCTCGGGCGCATGCTCTGGGATTGTTGAGTGATGAAGATATGGAAATAGTCTCAGCTCGCTTGCAGCGCCGGGAGAACCTTCGATCTGAGTTGGAGAGTTTTGTTCTGAGGCCGACTAAGGAGACGAACGGGATTTTGGCAAATATAAATGAGGCCGCGCTGAAGACTCCGATGAAGGCGAGTGAACTTCTTCGTCGACCAGGGATTTCGTTCGACGACCTCAGTTTGTTTCTGAAATTATCTACGGAGCATTTGGAGCGGGATGATTTTTCGGCAGTGGAAACAAAGATAAAATATGCGGGTTACATTGAGCAGTCCGAAGCCCAGATCCGACAAATGAATCGTCTTGAGAATATGAAAATACCAGAACAGTTTGACTTCAAGATCCCTGGATTACCCTTGGAAGCAATTGAAAAACTGTCGGCCATTAGGCCCATAACACTCGGGCAGGCATCTCGTATATCCGGAATTAGTCCGGCAACGATTTCTATTCTAGGAATTTTTCTTTCGCGAACTTCGCATAAACGGACTTGCGCGGGGGATCAAAATTTTGGTGTAATGATAAGTAGTTAGGGGGAGTGAACGATTAGCCATGAGTGATCAAACGCAGCATTTACCAAAGGTTATTTCGATTGCAAACCAGAAGGGCGGCGTCGGGAAAACCACAACATCAGTGAATTTGGCGGCTGCCCTAGCCTTCCTGAAAAAAAGAATTCTGTTGGTCGATTTGGATCCGCAGGGAAATGCTAGCGGAGGCTTGGGAATCGATCGGCATGCATCCTCTACTATTTATGATGTCTTGATTGGCAGAAAGGAAATTAGAGAATGTGTTCAACACTCGGTGATGGAAACGCTTGACGTAATTCCAGCGAATCAACATCTCATAGGGGCGGAAGTCGAATTGATAAACGCGATTTCCCGAGAAAAGAAATTAAAGTCGGCGCTTCGAAAGAATCCGTTAGACTACGACTTTATAATATTCGACTGCCCTCCAAGTTTGGGGCTTCTCACTATTAACGCCTTTGCCGCGAGTAATTCCATTTTGATTCCTACACAGTGCGAGTATTTTGCTCTCGAAGGCTTGGGGCAACTGTTGAGCACCTATCAAATTGTGAAAGAAGACTTAAATCAGGATTTGGAGATTGAGGGCGTGCTTCTCACAATGTTTGATCCTCGAAATAAGCTTACCCACGAGGTTGTAAAAGAGCTGAAGAGCCATTTTCCGGAAAAGCTCTTTGATTCTGTAATTCCGAGAAATATTAAACTATCTGAGGCGCCGAGCTTTGGTAAGCCAATCGTCATTTACGATCTTGAGTCAAAGGGAGCGCAAGCATATCTGGATTTAGCGCGGGAGCTTTTGAAGAGAAATGGTCTGACGGTTGATGATGCCGTCGCTGCAGTAGAGTCGCAGCCAACCGAAGAAGCTTCCATTCAGTTGGAGGCGGCGGTTGAACAGAGAGTTGAGGCGCAGTTGGATCATCAACAACAAGTGGTTGAGTTGAATCTTGACAATATATCCGTAGTTTCGGCAGATGCTGGTTTGCCTGTTGCGAGTGAAGAAGAGCAGAATGCTGTGGCACAACAAAATGCCGCATTGCGTCATGAGAATTTAGAATCTAATCAAATTGAGGTGGGGGGCTAGATAATGGAAATACAGACAGAACGCACAGAAAATAGAACAGTATTGGGGCGGGGAATCGGAAGTCTTTTGCCAGAAACGAACAAACGGGGTTTCTTTCTATGCCCCGTGAGTGAGCTTTACCCCAATCATGCTCAGCCGAGAAAATATTTTGACCAAGCAAAACTAGAAGAGTTAGCGCAAAGTATTAGAGAAAAAGGGGTTTTGCAGCCGATTATCGCAAAGCGAACCGACAAGGGTTACGTCATTATTGCCGGAGAACGCCGATGGAGAGCTTCTCAGTTAGCCGGGAAAAAAGAAGTCCCGGTAATTCTCAAAGATTTGTCAGATAATGAAATTCTTGAGACAGCCCTTATTGAAAATATTCAGCGAGAGGATCTAAACCCAATCGAAGAGTCAGAATCATACCAAAGATTAATTTTGGATTTGGGGCTCACGCAGGATGAAATTTCAAAGCGTGTTGGGAAAGATAGAACGACCATAGCTAACGCGCTGCGTTTGCTAAAGTTGTCTAAGGAAGTGAGAGAGAAAATCGTTTCCAGTGAGCTGAGCGTTGGTCACGCGCGTTGTTTAATCACTGTTGAGGACAAAGAGTTACAGAACCAGTTGATGAATGAGATCCTTCAAAAGGGTCTATCCGTGCGCCAAGTGGAAGCTCTTGTCAAAAAATTTCGAGAGTCTGGAGAGAAGTCTGTCGAGTCAGTAACAACACAAAGCGTCGCGGAAGATGCTGTTTATGAGGACATCAAGCGACGACTACAAGAAAAGCTGTCGACTAAGGTGGATATTAAGACGCAAAGTTCCGGCAAAGGGCAGTTTATCCTATATTTTTCAACAAAGGATGAATTTAACTCGTTACTTGCTAAGATAGAGAGATGAGTTTGGTTGGTAAACGATCATCAGCAGAAACTATCACCCTTCTTGATAAGGGATGTGAGTTCGATGGAAAACTTTCATTTGAGGGTGTCGTCAGAATAGACGGGGTTTTTCGAGGGGAAATATTTTCTCAAGATCACCTAATTGTTGGCGAGGGGGCTGTTGTGGAAGCGACCTTGCACGTCGGGCTTCTGGAAGTGAGTGGCAACATTAAGGGCACAATTATTGCCAAAGAAAGAGTGATTATTCACGCCACGGGCTGTGTAGAGGGTAAGGTTGAAACCGCTGAACTTGAGGTCGTTCGAGGTGGACGATTCGACGGGGCTATTTCAATGGCCAGGCCAGCTATAGAGAGTCCCGATTTGTCTGAGAGCTTGGTCCATTTCCGCCCAAAATCTGCGAATTAAGCGGGTCACTTAGTTGATCTTTCTGTATGCCTACTGTTAATTTGTGGGCGCCATGGAATTTAATTCAACGCTCTTTATTCAGGCGGGTATTTACCTCGCTCTTTTCTTTATATTGAAGACGCTTTATTTCGAGCCGTTGCTTGCTCTGATTTCTCGCCGGGAGGCGATGACAACAGGTAAGGCGGAACAGGCCGATGCCCTCATTAAAAAAACAGAAGAACTAAGACAGGCTTATCAGCAAAAGATTCAGGATTTCAGATTCCAGATGCTTCAAGAAAAGGAACAAAAGCTCCAATCCATTCGTCAGGAGGTGTCTGAACTTTCTGAGGCTGCTCGAAAAAAATTAGAAGAAGCGGCTTCTAAAAATGAGAGTGCTTTTGAGTCAGAGGTTAAACAGGTTAGAGCGAAATTTCCGATCCTTAGTAATGAGCTAAGCCAGAGCATCGTCGATGTTATTCGTTCACCAGGAATTGCGTCTTTATGAGCATGATTGTTTTTCATTGGATTAATTTTATTATTTTGGTTGGGGCTCTCATTTTTTTTGGGAAGAAAAAACTGGAGTCTATTTTTCGTCTTCAACGCGATAAACTAAAATTGGAAATCGAAGCGACAAACGCAAAATATCTTCAGGTGAAGGCAGAGTTTGCATCTGTCGAAAAGATGGTTGCCGAAACGGATGCAGCCTTGGAAAATGTCCGTCGCGAATCATTAAAGGAATTTGAACAAGAGTCGGTTCGCATTCGTGAAGAAGGCCGGCAAGCTTTGGATCGTTTAACCTATGATTCGGAGCTAAGATTGCGAGGCTCCAAAGATAAAGCATTGGCTTCACTTCAAAATGAACTATTCGACTTGGCCCTGTCTAAAGCTACAGAAGTATTGAAGAGTGATAAGAAAGATTGTGGTCGAGAGTGGCTGAATCAATTGACTGAGTCAGAGCGAAAAATTGTAGGAGGTAAAAAGAATTATGCCTCGTAATCCTCAAGTATCTCGTCGCTACGCGCAAGCACTCATGAAAATAGTGGACGATTCTCAGTTGAGCCGTGCAGCCGAAGAACTTTTTGTTTTCATAAAAGGACTTCAGTCTGACAGCAGAATTCAGAAATTTTTTCTCAGCCCTGTCGTTTCAGCAACAGATAAAGCAGAGGTTTTGGCTGAGTTGTCAGCAAAACTGCCAACAATTTACAGTTTTCTTTCGTCCGTGGTGAAACAGGACAGAATTGAATATCTCAAGGAGATCGCATCTGAGTTTGAGCGGTTAAGAGAGGAGAGAGTTGGAGAGCTCTCAGTAAAACTTGAGATAGCAAACTCTGCGATGGAAGACTCGGTTGAAGAGATCCGCAGTTTTTTGCAGGAGAAGTGGAAGCGTCAGGTTAAGGTAACAACAACAGTAAATCCTGAGCTGATTGGTGGATTTGTGGCCAGCGGCTATGGAAAAATTTTCGACGCGAGTGTTCGCAACCAGTTAGAAAATTTAAGATCGTCAGTAGTTTCGTAATCTAAGGAGTGATGAATATGGCTATTCGTGTGGATGAAGTTGGAGAGATTTTAAAATCTAAGATTAAAAAATTTGAGAAGGTGCTCGAAGCTAAGGATACGGGCACTGTATTGTCGACGGGCGACGGAGTGGCTCGCGTTTATGGACTCGAAGCTGCAATTGCAGGCGAGCTCGTAGAGTTTTCAGGTGGCGTGCGTGGATTGGTTTTGAATCTTGAAGCTGCAAACGTCGGCGTCGCGATCATGGGGGATTTTGAATCGATTCAAGAAGGCGACACAGTAAAGCGCACGGGTGAGATCGCATCCGTACCAGTAGGCGAAGCCCTGCTTGGTCGTGTTGTCGATCCGCTGGGAAATCCTATCGATGGAAAGGGACCTATACAGGCCAAGGAAAAAAGAAATATTGAACAGAAGGCTCCGGGCATTGTGCCTCGACAAAGTGTGAAAGAGCCGTTGCAAACAGGAATTAAGGCTATTGATGCGATGATTCCGATCGGTCGAGGACAGCGGGAGCTGATTATCGGTGATCGCCAGACTGGCAAAACGGCAATCGCAATTGATACGATTATCAACCAAAAAGGCCAGGGAGTTTATTGCTTTTATGTGGCGATTGGCCAGAAGCAATCAAGTATCGCGCAGGTTGTGGCAAAACTGACGAAAGCAGGTGCCATGGAATATACGACAGTAATTTCTGCACCGGCCTCTGCATCTGCTCCACTTCAGTTTTTAGCAGCGTATTCGGGTTGTGCGATGGCCGAATATTTTAGGGACAATGGAAAACATGCTTTAATTGTTTACGACGATTTATCAAAACAAGCAGTCGCGTATCGACAACTTTCATTGTTGTTGCGACGTCCACCAGGTCGAGAAGCGTATCCTGGGGATGTTTTTTATTTGCACTCTCGATTGCTTGAACGTGCTTGTAAACTTTCGGACAAAAATGGCGGCGGATCGTTGACTGCTCTTCCTGTGATTGAAACTCAGGCCGGCGATGTTTCGGCTTATATTCCGACGAACGTAATCTCAATTACTGACGGACAGATTTATTTGGAAACAGATTTGTTTTATTCGGGGGTTCGTCCAGCAATTAACGTTGGTCTTTCTGTATCTCGTGTAGGAGGAAGTGCTCAGACTAAAGCCATGCGATCTGTTGCTGGAGCCTTGAGACTCAGTCTTGCACAGTTTCGTGAGTTGGAAGCTTTTGCGCAGTTCGGAAGTGATTTGGACGCAGCAACACAGGCCCAGTTAAAACGAGGGGCCCGATTGGTTGAAATCCTAAAGCAAGGTCAGTACGTTCCGATGAGTACTGAGAATCAGGTCGTCATGATCTACGCAGGTACAAGTGGCGCTTTGGATGATGTGCCTGCAAATAAGGTTGCGGAGTTTGAGAAAAGATTACTTGAGCGCCTTTCAGCCTCGAACAAATCGATTTTGGAAGACATTGCTACCAAGAAAGTTTTGTCGGATGAAAATAAAGAGGCACTCAAGAAGGCGATAGCGGGTTTCAAATCAGAATTTTTAGAGACCTTAAACCGAAAGTAAAAATAGAATGGCGTCTTTAAAATTATTAAAGAAGAGAATCGCGAGCGTAAAAAGCACTCAGAAAATTACGAAGGCGATGAAATTGGTTTCCGCTGCAAAGCTGAGACGAGCCACCGATCGCGCCCATTCTTCGCGTCCTTATGAGCAAGAATTGATATCGATAGTTGGGTCGATTCTTGAACAGGTGGAGTGGGTTTCTCCGTTGCGAGAAGAAAGAAGTCCAAAAAAAGTAGCTCTGGTTGTCGTTTCGACAGATCGAGGACTTTGCGGGAGTTTGAATACGAATAATTTCAAACAGGTTTTGAAGCGGGCTCAAGAACTCCCACCGGGAAGTGTTGAGATTGTTGCGCTAGGAAAAAAGGGAGCCGATTTTTTTAAGAGACGAGGTTTTCCAATTTATTCAACAACTTTGGATATGGCTCGAAATGGTAGTTTCGTGAATATTCAAGCGATCGCAAAAAAACTTCGAGAAGATTTTATTTCTGGCAGATTCGATCGAGTGGAGGTTTTTTATTCCAGATTTGAATCGGCCCTGGCCCAGAAACCGTCAAATTTTTTGTGGTTGCCCTTTGCTCCGCCTAAGACGGGACTGCATAACAATTTTGTATATGAACCAAAGCCGTCGGACTTATTGAACGTTTTAGTTCCTGATCTCTTGGATTTTAGGCTCTTTAGATCAGTTTTAGAGTCTGTAGCTTCAGAGTTCGGAGCTCGGATGTCCGCAATGGAATCGGCGACAAAGAATGCCAGAGATGTGATTGACCGTCTGACCTTGGAACGAAATCGGGCTCGGCAAGCGGCGATTACAAAAGAGTTAATGGAAATTATTGGTGGAGCAGAAGCGCTCTCTGCTTAAGCGGAAAGATTTTTGGAAAGGATCGATGGTTATGGAAAAGACAAATCAAAATCACACAGATGGATTGGTGGAACAAGTCATTGGGCCAGTTGTAGATATTCGTTTTCCTGATGGGAAGTTGCCGCCAATTTATGGCGCTGTCACGGTGACCAACAAGTCAATTAACGATCAAGTAGACAATTTGATTTTGGAAGTTGCTCAGCACCTTGGAGATCAAACTGTGCGTTGTATTGCAATGGATGAGACAAATGGACTGACTCGAGGGTTGGCTGCTCGGTATCGAGGACAACAGATCACTGTTCCAGTTGGGAAAGGTGCGCTGGGTAGAATTTTGAATGTAGTTGGAGAGCCCGTGGATGAAATGGGACCTGTAAAGTCTACCGTGAGATGGCCAATTCACAGAGAACCACCTTCTTATGATGATCAAGTGACTGAAGTATCCATGTTCGTGACGGGTATTAAAGTGATCGATTTGCTCGCTCCTTATTCACGGGGCGGAAAAATCGGACTCTTCGGTGGAGCTGGGGTAGGCAAAACCGTGTTGATCATGGAATTGATTAATAACGTCGCCATGAAGCATGGGGGCTATTCTGTATTTGGTGGCGTTGGTGAGAGAACTCGAGAAGGAAATGATTTGTGGATGGAAATGAAAGAGTCGGGAGTTTTGGATAAGACCGCGCTTGTATATGGCCAGATGAATGAGCCTCCCGGTGCTAGAGCTCGAGTTGGTTTGAGCGCTTTGACGGTTGCTGAGTATTTTAGAGACGAAGAGAACCAAGACGTTCTTTTGTTTATTGATAATATCTTCCGATTCACCCAAGCGGGCTCTGAAGTTTCGGCTCTTTTAGGACGGATTCCTTCTGCTGTAGGATACCAACCAACTCTTTCGACTGAGATGGGAGAATTACAAGAACGAATTACAACCACTAAGAAGGGATCGATTACTTCCGTCCAGGCGATCTATGTTCCTGCGGATGATTTGACAGATCCAGCTCCGGCGACAGCGTTTGCGCACTTGGACGCGACAACGGTTTTGAGCCGTTCAATTGCAGAATTGGGAATTTATCCTGCTGTCGATCCTCTAGATTCAACGTCCAGAATTTTGGATCCTCAGGTTGTGGGAATCGAACATTATACAGTGGCGCGACGAGTGCAATCGACGTTGCAGCGCTACAAGGACTTGCAGGATATTATCGCAATTTTGGGGATGGAAGAGCTCTCCGAAGAGGACAAAATCACTGTGACCAGAGCGAGAAAGGTACAGAGATTTCTGAGTCAGCCTTTCTTTGTTGCCCAGCAGTTTACAGGCTTTGAGGGTAAGTATGTTGAATTGAAAGACACCATCCGAGCCTTTGCTGAAATCTTGGATGGCAAATATGATGATCTTCCTGAACAAGCCTTCTATATGGTCGGTACGATCGAAGAAGCCGTGGCTAAGGCTCAGAAATTGGCAGAGGCTGCTTGATGAAAGTGTCGTTGGCCATTCCGGAGAAGCTTGTTTTCAGCGGTGTCGCTGACCGAGTCACGTTGGTGGCAGAGAAGGGCGAGCTGACCCTTCTCGATCGACACGCTGACATTGTGACCCTGGTTAAACCGGGCAAGGTCACCATCGGTTCTGCATCTGATGCAAAGAGTTTTCAGGTGAGTGATGGGGTTTTGAAAATCGACGGGGATAGCCTGTCGATTTTAACTCAGGCGGCAGCAGCAATTTAGTCATTATTTGAGCGCAATATTGACGGCAATTTTTCCGAGCTTGTTGCGCTGAAGTTTGACCTCGACTTTTTTACCTGGATTCTTTTCTTTTAGTTTCTGAATTTGTAGATCGATTTTTCCAATGAATCGATCTTTATCTGGAATTTTTTCATGCCCCTGAGAGAGCTCAACAAGCTTTTCATAGAGCTTATCGAGTTGATGTGTGGTGGGCTTTGTATTTTCTTTAGCCAGTGCTTTAGGAGAATCTGATTTATTTTTGTTCTTGTGCTTCAATAGGAAGAGATCTCTCTTGAAAGTACCTTCTTCGATTTGTTTCAGAATCTTATCCCAATGATTGCGAAGGACGATATATCGTTGCTGAATATTCTGGAATCTAAATCGGGAGGCCGTCGTCTTTAAGTCTTGGGGCTTAAATGAGTTTACCAATCGATTTACAAACTCGAACTCTTTTTTTGGCTCTTGCTTGAGGACTCCAGCAAAATACTGTTCGTACAACGAGCGGGCATTATCAATCTTGGTCTCAAGATCAAGCAACCGGACGTCAATCGACGCTGTAATCTCAGCCGTAGTATTTTTGGGTGAAGCCATTTACTTCATTGTAAGGTTAAACTCTGAAATCATACAGGCGGGAGCCTTTGTCCTGACTGTGGGGCAAGAGACTCGCAGATCGCCGGGCCGAGAGCAGATATTAGTGCCGGATAAGGTTTTGTAATTATTTGGATTTTGGACTGCGTTCGATCGATGGCCGGCTGGCCTTGATATTGCATTACTTAGTGATCAGTAGGGATTATGTATAAGGGATTAAAACGCGTCAGATGGATTGTTTTGTTCATATTAAGCTGTGATCTATTGTCGGCCGGTTCCCTGAAGCCATTGGTTTTTCAGTCCTCGAAGGAACAGGTCCTAGACATACCAACGTCTTTGAAAGACTTGATGGTCACTTACGGAAAGGTCCAGCGGGCTTGCACAGATAACGCTGCACTCACTTGTATAAATTATGATTTGGTTATCCCCAAGGGATTTGATGTTTCGAGTTGGAAAGCAAAGATCAATGCTGTGCTCACCATGTGGTCGTCTGTTCAACATACGAACCTTCGGCTGAAAATTGGAGAGACCAAGGAAGTGGAGACCTTCTTTGGGGTGCCGTCAGATCCAGGAATCGTCAGTGGGAATTTCATCATCTCTTTTGCTCCACCAAATGAATATTTCAAAAATGAAAAACGATCGATGGTCGTACTCAATCGAGCAGAATACCAAGAGCCAATTTCAAAAATTACTCATTCAACTATTTACGTAAATCCAGCGATCTTGACTGCAAATTTTAGCGCTGCAATTGCGAATGGAATCGGGCAGAGCTTGGGCTTAGGACCAACTGCCGTACGGAAATCGCTAATGGCCGACGAGCTTTTGGCGAAAGAGCCTGAGCTAGCGGCATCATATGATGATGTTCAGTGGTTGGGATATCTGTATGGCGACAGCGTATTCAAAGAAAGTTTTGGTTCGATCTCGGGTCGTGTCGTAAATGGTCTCAACAAATCTCCCTGGGTCGGGGCACACGTTGGGATTTTGAGTAAGAAAAATATTATAAGTTTTACGGAAACATTAAATCGGGACCTGCTTGAGGGATCCACCTTTTCAAATGAAAAGGGAGATTTCATTTTGCCCACCATACCAGCAGGAGACTATGTTTTGGTCTCTGAGCCAAGAAATTATATTCCTCAGGGAATCATTCGGTTCAATGAGGTCTTGGATATTCTTTTTTCAAAGGAAATATTTGAGCCTGAATTTTATGATGGTGGAGGACGAGAATCTAATCGAGAGTCGGCATACGGATTTTCTCCTCAAGGAATTCAATTTGCCGCCAGTTTGCATGTTGATGCTAATAAAGAAACTTCAAGAGTTGAAGTCATTACTAACGTAGCGGATTCAAAAATTGAAATTCTAAAAGCATCTGGTTCATCGAATGAGACGCTTTCTTCGATCGAGGGATTGCAGAGAGAATTCAAGTCAGAGCCCGTGCCGGCTCAAGCGTCGGAAGGGTCACTGGCGGGCGGATGTGAGATTCAGCCAAAGAGAATCACCGCAGACTTTTCGATGATTTTTATTCTGATTTTTGCTTTAGCCCTATGTTCTCTACGCCGACAGGGTCAGAGAGCAAAATAATATCTTTTTCCATCCCAGTAATTTGTACAATTTGATCTATCATACGTCTTCCGAGATGATCTCGCTTCAACTGAACGATAATATGAATTGCTTGAGATATTTGCCGTCGTATGGCGGTGATGGACAAAGGAAGATCAGAACATATAGCGAGTCCCTCAATTCTATGAAGGGCTTCACGGGGCGAATTTGCATGAACAGTTGTCATCGAGCCAGCATGCCCAGTGTTCATTGCTTGTAACATTTCGAAGGCCTCAGGGCCTCGAATTTCTGCGATGATAAGGCGAGTAGGGCGCATTCTCAGACATTCAATGACGGTCTGCCGGAGATTCCCACGACCAGATTCCAACGAAATGGCGTGAGGATGCGGCCAATCAACTTCTGTCTCTTCTTCAGCAATTAGAATTCGATCGTCGATTGAAATGTCACGCACCAGCGTTCGAAGGAGAGAGGTTTTTCCGGTAGAGGTTCCTCCAGCAATGACGATATTCTTCTTTTCTCGAATAGCATCTCTGAGGAACTCGAATTGTTCTGCAGTTCCAAATCCGTGTTGTTGAAGTTCTGTGAGCGAAAAAGCATTCTGTCTTGCCTTCCGAATCGTGAGATGTGTCTCTTCAACAATTGGCGGCATAGCGGCATGAATTCTGAGCAGTCTGTTTTTTCGCCACGACACCCATCCAGATGTTTTCTGAGTCTCCTCAAAAATTTTTCGATTGATAAAATCTTTTTCTCGAAATGACCAAGGGCTTCGAAACAGACTGCCTCTAAAATCAATATAGATACTTTCATTTCCGTTAATCATAATTTCATCAAAGTCGGCATCTTCGATCAAAAATCGCCACAATGCTTCATCGCTCTCGGGTTGTGCAATGAATTTCGGCACTTCAACGAGATGAGTTTTTTAATCGCTGTTTTTAACTTGTGCCCTTCGATCTGAATCTCATCCTCAGCGTGCAGCTTAGCCTCGAGTTCGATCGCGTTTCCGTTGATTAGAAGATGAGGAGTTCGGAGCGGGTTGACGATCCACCAACTATCTTCAGAGTATTTAATTTCAAAAAGAAATGAGTCTAAGAATTGTCGAAGTTGTATATCGCAGTTATCCGCTGTGCCTATTGTGACGCTTTCAGCACTCACCGTCACTTGACGTCGCCTAAACTTGGCTGGACGATCGGCTGAGATCTTTTCGAGAATAGAGATCTCAAGATGCGGATGGATTTTAGTTAGTTTGTGCATGATCCATCAAAAAAGTTTTCAGTACATGTTGTTTTTGGAGTCGAACTGCAACCACTGGGTGTTACGTCGACGGGAGTCAAAGTTCGCGTGGCAGTGGATGACGTTACTCCAGAAGGTAAGGGCGTTTTTACAGCCGTAGATTCAAGGACAAAACAATCGTCATTTTGCCCTCCACACGCTCCAAATCCAAGACAGGCGACAATTAAGATAATGCTTTTCATGTAGTTATATCTAAGCAATCTTAGTGCCAGCCTCTGAAGGCCTTTGAACGGGTCGTTTGGCCCATGGCCGCAAAATTTTCATAGCGTCGTGACAGGCCAGTCAGTGGAAGCTACGATGGGAGTGTGGACGTATTGTTGATGGATGGCCCTCAACCTCCAAGAAAAGTGTTAGATCCTTATCGCATTCCCCTGCGTGTTGGCGCACTCCTGTTTGTTGTTTCAATCATCATACACTTAAGCTTAGGTTTGACTCCCTTGCGCCTTTCCAATCCGCCTCCAAAATCTGAGAATCGAATTTCGGATATCGAACTTCGATATATTCAGCGGCCAACGGTCGAGACACTTCAAGAGACTGCGAAAGAAAAGCCCAAGGATGCAAAGTTCGAGAGCTCTCGCAATTTGAAATCAAGCGAGGATACATCTCCCGATTCAGCTCCAACAAATTTAGCACAGACACGAGGAGATCCGCGTTCACGGGCTCGCGAGAAATCTCGGGCAGCTGAGGGCAAAGAGTCTGGCAAAGTGTTTTCGCTTTCAACCGAAGACATTAAGCGAGAAGAAAAAAGAACATTGGAGAAATTTGGTGATCGTGGGGTTGTAGATTCTACCGGATTTATGGACCGATTGAAAAAGGGCCAAGAACTAAAAGTCGCCGCTTATGAATCTGACTACGCACAGTTTATCAATCGAATGAAACGCAAGATCATACAGCGCTGGTCACCGAGAGTTGTGAGCTCCAGAATGTATGAGTTTGATGAAGTATCTGTCGACATTGGTTTGAGGTTGAATAGGGAAGGCGAAATAGTGGAGATGCGACTGATAAACAAGTCTAGCTTTGCGGACTTTGATGCCGACACCGTGAATGCGGTTAAAGAGTCAGCACCTTTCCCAAATCCACCCACATCCTTAGTGCAGGAGGATGGGTTTATTTATATGCCTTGGAAATTTTCAGTTTCAATGCGGCAGTCAGGATTTCGAGTTGACTAAGGGAGTCCAGCGCAATCTGGGCTGTTTCTGAGCTCTCAATTCATCCACTCGTTCTCGGAATGTATGTGTTGGCGCAGAGAGCACCACGTCCGGATTTTCTTCACATTCTCGCGCAATTTGAATCATCACATCACAAAAACGATCGAGTGTTTCTTTGGTCTCACTCTCTGTTGGCTCGATCATCATAGCCCCATGGATGATCAGCGGAAAATAAACGGTCATCGGGTGATATCCGTAATCCATCAGCCGCTTAGCAATATTGAGAGTTTTAATCCCTTTTCTCTCTTGAATTTCATCTGACAGAACGACTTCATGCATGCAGAGAACATCATAAGGAATATGATAAAAATCTTTCAGTCGGTGGCGGATATAATTGGCGTTCACAACGGCAGCCGATGACATTTTCTTCAAATACGTTGAGCCATCATCCGTGGATCCAAGTGAGAGCATATAAGTGAGGGCGCGTATATGAATCGAAAAATTGCCCAAATAACCAGACACCCGGCCGATGTTTTCCGGACCTTGCTCTTTGATCTCGTAACCGGATTTGTTTTTCACGATGAGCGGAGTCGGCAAATAGACTCGGAGATCTTCACGAACTCCAACAGGTCCAGATCCAGGCCCACCACCACCGTGCGGGGTCGAAAATGTTTTGTGCAAGTTGATGTGCATGACATCAACGCCAAGGTCTGCAGGTTTAATTCTGCCGACGATCGCATTGAAATTTGCGCCGTCCATATAAAAAAGTCCGTCGACTGAATGAATCAGTTTAGCAATTTCAACAATATGAGTTTCAAAGAGCCCACATGTATTCGGGTTGGTCATCATGATCCCAGCGATTTCTGGACTTAAGACTCTCTTAATCTCTTCAACTTCTACAACGCCCTTTGGGCCTGTCGCGACGGGGACTATTTCATATCCAACCATCGTACAAGTCGCCGGATTAGTTCCATGAGCTGAGTCAGGAACAATAATCTTGGTTTTTTTGGGCGCACCGAGCTTTTCTTTCGCATCATGGTACGCCTTGATCGCTTTCAGACCAACATATTCACCATGTGCTCCTGCATTTGGTTGAAGTGTGAACGCTGGAAGGCCGGTTACCTCGGATAAGAGTTCTTGAAGCTGGTACTGCACAGCGAGGGCTGGTTGCAAAAAGCTGGAGCTCCAAAACGGATGAAGATTGGCCAAGGATTCAATTCGAGCAATCTCCTCATTGATCTTTGGATTATATTTCATGGTGCAAGAGCCCAATGGGTAAAAGCCTGTATCGATGGAATAATTCTTTTGAGACAAACGAACAAAATGTCTCACAACCTCATTCTCAGAGACTTCAGGAAATCCGGAAAAATCGGTTCTCAACAACAAGCTTGGAATTTTCGCTGCCGGAGCTGTTTCTTCAATCGTGGTCGGAGGAAGTGAGAACCCCACGCGGCCGGGCTGACTAATTTCAAAAATGGTCGGCTCTTCCTGAGCCACGACACGACTCGTTGTTTCATTCAGTAAATTTGGCTTTGATTCCATCGTTGGGGCCTTTCGCAATTTCTCGCTGACGGACGGGAGGGTACTTGCAGCAGATTCAGTGAGCATACTTCCTCAAAAGTTCTTCAAGACGAGAAAAATCTTCTGCGCCATGCAGTTCGCTTGTATGAACCAACAGTTTGTTATTCCAGTTTGTTTGGAACCGGCCAAGATCCACTCCACAAACCCAACCTTGCTTTTCGCTTTCGGCAACGAGTTTTGCTGCATCGACGGTTGTATTCACAACGAATTCATTAAAAGTTGGAGACTCAGAAATTGTTACACCCGAAATTTTTTTCAAACGTCGTTTTAGTTCCTCAGAATGAGAAAAATTACGTTTCGCAACTTCTTGTATGCCAGCTCGTCCCAATGTGCAGAGGTGAATGAGTCCCGCCAACATATTGAGATTTTGATTGGTGCAAATATTCGACGTCGCTTTATCACGACGAATAAACTGTTCTCGAGTCGCAAAAGTAAGAGTGTATGATCGCCGACCTTTTTGATCGACAGTCTCGCCAACCAAGCGGCCGGGAAGATTTCTCAGGTATTCGCTTTTTGTTGCAAAGAAACCAAAAGATGAGCCTCCGAGATAGGGAGCATTTCCAAAACTTTGTCCTTCTGCGGTAACAATATCCGCACCAAACGCTCCGGGGCCTCTCAAGATACCATAGACGAAGGGCTCCATCGTCGATGTGATCCACAGTGCATTTGCTTTTCGAGCGATCACTCCAATTTCAGCATCGTTTTCGATCACGCCAAAAATATTCGGGCTCTGTGTCACGATAATATCAGCATCACTTGTCACTTTTTTCTGAAGAGCGCCTAAAGAAATTCGATCGTCATCAAGATCAACCATTTCAAGACGATCTAAGAAGTTGGCGCAGTAGGTTCTTAAAACCGCCAAATAATGCGGATGAATTGCAGATGAAATGAATACTCGACCAGTGCCTTTCTTCTTAAGTCGAAGGCCCATCAAAACAGCTTCAGCCAATGCTGTAGCTCCATCATAAACAGAAGCATTTGATAGTTCTGATTCCGTCAGCAAACAGGTCAAGGTTTGAAATTCAAAAATACATTGCAGAAGACCTTGAGAAATTTCTGGCTGATAAGGGGTGTAGGCGGTTGAAAACTCTGAGCGACCTTGGATGAAAGGAACAATCGATGGAATATAATGTTGGTATACGCCACAACCTGCAAAACTCACCGAAGGAAGCTGGCTCAGAGTTGATATATCTTTAAAAGTTTTTCGAATTTCAATTTCAGACTGTGCTTTGGGATAATTGAATTTCGTTGCGGTATTGGCAGCCGGGGCTTGCTTTTTGAAAAGCTCATCCGCAGACGAAACTCCCAGCGCCGCCAACATTTTCTGTTGGTCTTGATCACTCTGAGGGATATATTTCATTTTCTGCTTATTTTTTTGTCTGTTTTGAAATCAGCTTTAAATACTCAGCCGCGGGAAGCAAAAGTTCGAGTTCTTTTTCATCAGAAAGCTCGATCTTCATCATCCAACCTTCGCCGTATGGATCCTCATTTACGTTTTCTGCAGAATTAGGAAGCCCAGAGTTAATTTCAAGAACTTCACCACTTACCGGAGAAAAAAGTTCCGCAACGGTTTTAAGTGAATCAACAGTTCCAAAGACTTTACCGGCTTCAAAAAACTGACCTTCCTCTGGAAGCTCTACGTATGTGATGTCTCCGAGCTGTTGTTGAGCATAATCAGTAATTCCAACAACCGCAGTACCATCTTCAATCCGTGCCCACTCGTGATTTTTTGTATACAGTAAATCTTCCGGAACCTTCATTCCTGGTTCTTTGCCTTTTGCCATAAGTCCTCGCTAAAAAGATGATTTCATCCGTTATCTTTTTGAACTCTAAATCTTTTGAGGCCTTTTCTTCGTTCGCTCAGTTGCCACAAAAGGGAGCTCAGAGAAAATAGCCTGTCTTGGTTTTCCTGCGCTATCAAGTGCAAAAATGGACGATTCATTTATTGGGGCATTTTTGTCGATCAGCGCGAGGCCGATTCCTACGCGAAGCACTGGCGACATGGAGCCACTAGTGATATGCCCGATAACCTTTCCGTTCAGGTAAAGTTTTTCTTCCGCACGAAGTGGCTTTGGGTTGTCTGTTTTAACAGCAATGGGCTTGAACTTTGGTTCGGGGCCCTTTCCCTTGCCCACATATGAATGCCCGCTTTCAACTGCAAAGGCCGAGAGGGTTTCGCTGGGGTTCAGTGTATCGCTCAATTCATGGCCATAAAGGGGGAATCCCACCTCTAGCCGTAAGGTATCTCGTGCTCCAAGTCCGATCGGTAAGGCTCCTGTCTTTTCAAGCTCCGACCAGAGTGCTGGGGCATCCTGATTTGGCAGAAAGACTTCAAATCCGTCTTCGCCGGTATAGCCTGTTCTTGCGATAATGAGTCCGTCACGCTGTTCAAACGTGTAATACTTGAGTTTTTCAATCCCAGGGTAAAACTTTGGAAGAATTTCTTTTGCACGAGGCCCCTGAATCGCAATAAGGGCGGTCTTTTCGCTGACATCTTCCAGGCTGACTTTAAAACCCTCGGCGAGAGCCTTCAGGTGGTTCCAATCCTTCGTCATATTGGACGCGTTGACCACCATCCAGTAGGTCTGTTCGTTGACCTTGTAAACAATGATATCGTCTACAATTCCACCGCCAGGATGAAGCAGCAGGCAATAGACTGCCTTAAAGGGAACAACCCGAGAGAACGATCGGGTGCAGACGTAAGATAGAAATTCTGTGGCCTGATCGCCTTTGATCCAGAATTCGCCCATATGTGAAATATCAAAGATTCCAGCATCTTTGCGGACGGCCAGGTGTTCCTTGAGCATTCCACCAGTAACGGCGTCATAGGATATGGGCATCGAAAATCCGGCAAATTCAGCCATTCTAGCTTTAAGGTCATTATGCTTGTTGAAAAGTGGGGTTTGTTTTAAGTTCACGTCGCTTCTCCGGTCTATTTACAGACACTAAGGATGCAATTAGATTTTGAGAACGGAGAATTTAGGAAATATTGATTTTAGCAGTGTTTTTCTGAAGTTAGGAGTTTTATGGCAGTTCCGATATCCCAAATGTGGACGGTAGCAACCTATGTTTTGAAGCAGAAGATTGTGGGCAATAAGAGATACCCCTTGGTTTTGATGCTTGAACCCCTCTTTCGTTGCAATTTAAGTTGTGCCGGTTGTGGGAAGATTCAATATCCAGACCACATTCTGAAAAACGTGCTGAGCGCCGAACAGTGCCTATCTGCCGCTGACGAATGCGGAGCCCCCATGGTTTCGATTCCTGGGGGTGAGCCACTTTTACATCCCGAGATCAAGCAGATCGTCGAGGGATTGGTTGCTCGAAAAAAATATATTTACCTTTGTACAAACGCCATTCTGCTTAAGTCTAAAATTCATCTCTTTAAGCCCAGCAAATATTTGACTTTTTCAGTCCATATGGACGGCTTGAAAGAAGAGCATGATGAAGCGGTCTGTCGTGACGGGGTCTATGACAAAGCCATTGAAGGCATTAAAACCGCATTGAATCTTGGTTTTCGAGTGACCACGAATACGACGCTCTTCGATAATGCAAATTCTGATCGCGTGCGCGAATTCTTTGATGAAATGATGAAGCTCGGCGTAGAAGGAATGATGGTTTCTCCGGGCTACAGTTATTCGAAAGCTCCGGATCAAGAGCATTTCCTTCGAAGGCAAAATACGAATCAATTATTTAAACGAATTCTTCACAATGGCGATCGAAAATGGCGCTTCAATCAATCTCCTCTATTCTTGGAATATTTAGCTGGTAGTCGTCATTTTGAATGCACTCCATGGGGAAATCCGACATATAATATCTTCGGTTGGCAAAAGCCCTGCTATCTTCTGCAAGAGGGGTATGCAAAGTCGTTCAAAGAACTCATCTCGAGTACGACGTGGGAAAACTATGGCAAAAAAAGCGGCAACGCGGCTTGCCAGGATTGCATGGTTCACTGCGGTCACGAGCCATCGGCCGTGGATCATACGTTTGGAACCTGGAATGGTTTTTGGTCAACAGTTGTTGCGACTCTGAAAGGACCAAAAATTTCTAAACCGGAACCTGTTCAGGTTGAAGTAGTTGAACCGGTGAAGAAAGTGGTAAATGGGTTAAGGAGTTTCAAATGAACGATACCAACAAATTTTTGGAAGGCGCTCGCACAGAATCAACAATGGCAAATTTCATCGACGGACTTCGTGCTGCGGTTGATTATCGTGGTGATTGCACGCTCGAATTAAAGGACGGATCTTCAGTGGAAGGTTTTCTCTATAATTTGGATATTCAGACTGTCGATTTGTTTCCTAAAAATAGCCCCAGGGCTATGTCAGTAAAAATTTCTGACGTTAAAACTCTGATTTTCACAGGGGAAGATACCGCGAGTGGTAAGGGCTGGGAAGATTGGATGAAGAAAAAGGAAACTGAAAGAGCCGCACTGAAAGCGCAGTCAGTAGAGGCGAGCGTTTGACCTGGGCCAAAGACCGCGTTGCACTAGTTACTGGGGCAAGTCGTGGTATTGGTTGTGCGGTTGCAGTTGAGCTGGCGGAACTAGGTGCCACTGTTGTTTTGGCAAGCAGAACAAATCCGCCGCAATCGCTTCTTAAGAGAAAAAATATTTTTTTTCAGAAAACAGATTTATCGAAGTCGGTGGATATCTCGAAACTTTTTTCGCAGTTGAAAAAGAAATTTGGAACTCTCGATATCGTTGTGAACAATGCAGGCACTTTCACGAAAACGCCCTTTGTAAAAGTAACGGAATCAGAATTTGATCGGACAATCGCGATCAATACAAAAGCTCCTTTTTTGATTTCACAGGCTGCGTTTGGCTTAATGAAGGCTGGTGGATCAATAGTGAATATCAGTTCTTTGGCTGGTATTCGAAGCGCCCAGAAATTTACTGGATATGTTCCTTATATTGTCTCAAAATTTGGAGTTGTTGGGCTTACGGAAGCATTGGCGGAAGAAGGAAGAGCAAAGGGGATCCGAGTTAATTGCGTGGCCCCTGGTGCTGTGGAGACGGATATGCTGAAGCTTTGGGACCCGCATATCAAGACCAATGCCTCGGCCAAAGACTTGGCACAAGTGGTGGTTCGAGTCGCGGAATTAGGGATGACAATTCTCACTGGTGCAACGATTGAAGTTCCTACGAGCGTTTGGAGAGACCATTAATGCCTAAAGTTTATTTAACCAGACGGGAGACTTTTTCGGCCTCACATAGGCTGCATTCGGAGAAGATTTCTGACGAAGAAAATAAAAAACTTTTTGGCAAATGCAATTCAGAAAATGGCCATGGGCACAACTATGTGCTGGAAGTAACTGTCTATGGTGAGGTCGATCTCAAGACTGGCTTGGTTCTAAATTTGGCTGATCTCAAGCATATAATTGACACTCATGTATTATCGAAAGTCGACCATAAGCATCTCAACCTTGATGTTGAAGAATTCAAGAGTCTAAATCCGACTACCGAAAATCTTGCGATTGTGGCTTGGAAATGGTTGGCGCCACATCTTCCCTTAGGCTTGCTTCATCAAATTAAGATTTTTGAAACTGAAAAAAATATCGCGGTCTACTCTGGCAATTGAGTCGCGGCATCCAGTATTTTCAATCTTACTCCCGTCCGTGATTCAACGGTTCTGATAACTTCATCGAGAATTTCATGAACTGATTTTTCAGCGTCAATCGTAAAGAGAATACCGCGATGTCCGAGCTCGAAGAGCACTTGTCCGGTTTCTTGGACAAAGACATTCCATCGAGTTTCAAACCCTTCTGGAGTATCGTCCTTTCGGCGCATCAAGAAGCTATACTCGCAATGTTCACAGACATCCTTATAACGAGATCGCCGATTGATAGCATGGTATGTGCGTTGGCAGGTGGGGCATGTCCATCGATGGATAATTCGGAGCAGGCAGGTTTCTTTGCTTGCCCTGAAGTAAAAAGCGATATCAATTTTTCTGCCAACTTCGCCAAGTGTTGCATTCATTTTTCCTATTTCATCAGGCTTTCGTGGAATGCCATCCAGAACCAAAACGGCGTCTGGTTTAAGGCTTCTAAAGAATAACTTCACGACGTGTGCTCGGTGTTTTTCCGGAACTAGGACACCTCGTTTCATAAATGGTTCAGCCTCAATGGCAACTGGATCGCCAAGTTGAATTTCACGGCGAAGGGCTTCTCCAATGGAAAATTGAGTGCCATCAAGAAGTCTTGCTATGGTCCCTTTGCTAGATGCTGGGGCGCCTAACAGTGAAATGGTGATGGCCCTAATATTTCTAGCGCAATTTGGCTCCTTAGGAGTCTCATTAGTAGAAAATACGAGTGACAGATAAAGTGAAGCGATGAAAAGCATAGAGTTGTGGTTTAGTAGCAAGATCTTGGTAGAATTCAAAGTATTTATTAAGCTCAAACGGTGAAAACCTCAAATTCGTCATATGGAATTCTTGGTGCAGGTCAGTTGGCTATGATGTTGGCTGAGGCCGGCCAAAATATGGGGCTTAAAATGGCCCTTTTTGAAGGCCAGGTAGAGAATCCGGTCGATGTGCGGAGGTTTTTTGATTCAGTCGCTTTCACGACCTTTGAGAGTGATTTTTTAAACTATGAGCTGTTGGGGCAGGTGCCAGAGAATAAATTTAGACCGAGCCTGAGATGTCTCGAAATCTTGCGGGATAAAATCGAGCAAAAGAAAGTTCTCGCAAGTCTCGGTATTCAATCAACGCCTTGGGTTTCATTTGGAGCTCAACTGTCTCATTCCACGATAGAAAATCTGAAGGCGGAGTTGGGAGGAGACCTAGTCTTTAAGTGGGCTCGCGGGGGTTATGACGGGCACGGGGTTTTTCTGGAAAATGGGGATTTGGCGGCTCTGCAAAGTTTTGTAGAAGAGGGTAGGCGACGAGGTTCTGAAATTTTTGTCGAGAGAAGAATTTCGTATTTGCAGGAGCTTGCGTTAGTCAGCTGTTTTTCGATAACGGGCGATTTCGTTTCTTATCCGTTAGTCGTGACACAGCAAGATAAGGGAATTTGTCGCAGCGCTTATGGTCCCGCCCGGATTTTTGGAGTACCTGAGGAAGTCGAATTGAAGGCTCGGGAATGGGCAAAGAAATTTGCGGATAAGCTGAATCTCATTGGAACTTTTGCATTGGAATTTTTTTGGGATGGCCATTCACTTTGGGTGAACGAGATAGCCCCTCGTGTTCACAATTCCGGACACTTTAGTTTGGGAGCATCAACAACTAGTCAATTTGAAAATCATTGGCGTGCTTTGCTGGGAATGCCTTTAGGATCGACGCAGTCCGCGGCAGTTTTTGGGATGAGAAATTTTTTGGGTTTGGACAAGCAGTTGAAAACATCTTTGCCTGATCTAACTTTGCCTGGCTCGTCGAGATTCGTTTGGTATAAAAAGAAAGAAAGTCGTCTACGCCGCAAGCTAGGCCATGTGACCATGTGGTCAGAGAACCCAGATGGATGGCCCTCTATCAAGGAACAATTGGAAAGCGCCGAGTCAGAATGGCGGAATTCATATTTCGTGTTAGACTGAACCACTATTTATGACGAAAGCACAACCTCGCGTAGCGATAGTAATGGGCAGCGACTCTGATCTTAAAACGATGAACGATGCATCATTGATTTTATCGGAGTTTGGCGTTTCTTTTGAGATTCAGATTTTGTCTGCGCATCGAACTCCGGATGAAATGTCGTCATTTGCAAAACGCGCATTGAAGAGAGGCATTCGTGTGATTATTGCTGGCGCAGGTGGCGCCGCTCATCTGCCGGGAATGATAGCGTCATATACGGAGCTGCCAGTGATTGGAGTGCCTGTGCCGATTGGAGTGATGGAGGGGCAAGATTCCTTGCTCTCAATCGTGCAAATGCCAAAGGGAGTTCCAGTGGCCACAGTCGCAATTGGTAACTCTTACAACGCAGCGTTGTTGGCCGTTCAAATTTTGGCTGCCGGTGGTATGCGTCCCGATACGCGACTTCAAAAAAAGATCAGTCACTTCAAGCGGAAGCTCAAGCTACAAGTGAAGAAAAAAAATAGAGGCCTTCAAAAAAATTCTCAATAGCTTCGCTCATCACTTTACGAGACGCGTGTGAGATATTTTTCATCGACCGTTGTGGTCGGAATTTTCTGAGATTCATGCCGCTCATTCTCACAGAGAGGTGTTGAGAGATATCGTTCGGTATAGCTTGGTATAATGACAACAATTAACTTTTCTTTGTTCTCAGGTTTTGAGGCCACTCGCAGCGCAGCTGCTAGAGCAGCACCTGAGCTGATTCCAAATGGAATTCC
This sequence comes from uncultured Bacteriovoracaceae bacterium, assembly GCA_964626465.1. GTDB lineage: Bacteria > Bdellovibrionota > UBA2394 > UBA2394 > UBA2394 > CAZRCG01. Next base: position 148,739 of record CAZVFP010000004.1, read on the forward strand.
CTCTTCGCGAATAACTTTTCGAGACATCGCGAGGGCTTCGTCACTTGATACTTTTTCGATGCCGTCGATGAGGCTCGTGTTCATATTCTTTGGAATAAAGCCTGCCCCAATTCCTTGAATCTTGTGAGGTCCGGGTTTTTCTCCAGAAAGAACAGAAGACTCAAGGGGCTCAACAGCGATCATTTGAATTGAAGGCTTCCGGGCTTTCAGTACTGTGCCCGTGCCTGAAAATGTGCCACCAGTTCCAATTCCAGATACGACAATGTCGACAGTTCCGTCGGTATCGTTCCAAATTTCTTCAGCAGTTGTCTTTTGATGAATATCTGGATTCATCGGGTTCTCAAATTGCCTTGGCATATAGCAGCCTGGATTTTTTTCAAAAATTTCAAGTGACTTAGCGATTGCACCACGCATGCCTAGCGGACCAGGAGTCAGAATAATTTCTGCGCCTAACATGAGCAAAAGCGTACGACGTTCATAGGACATCGTTTCCGGCATGATGAGGGTGAGAGGATATCCCTTTGCAGCGCAGACAAATGCAAGTCCAATGCCGGTATTTCCGCTGGTGGGTTCGATCACTTTCATCCCGGGCTTGAGCTCCCCACTGGCTTCAGCAGCCTCGATCATATTCAACGCTATCCGATCTTTTACAGAGCCGAGGGGGTTGAAAAATTCTAACTTCAGCGCAATTTTTCCTGGAAGGTTTTTTCCAATCCTTTGTAAATAAACGAGTGGTGTATTTCCAATGGTCTTTGTGATGTTTTGAAAAATCTTCATATGCAGTCCTTAATTTTGTCGTGGCAGAGTTCTTGCCCAGGCTCAATTCCTTGTTTGATGATTTTTCCTGGAATTCCTACAACTGTAGAATAGGGCGGGACGTTTTCGATCACAACAGAATTGGCGCCGATACGTGAGCAACACCCAATATTTATGGCTCCCAATATTTTGGCGCCAGCCCCAATCACCACTCCAGCTTCGATGGTCGGATGTCTTTTTGAGTGAGACAGTTGTGTGCCTCCAAGGGTAACTCCTTGATAAATAATCACATTATTACCGACTTCGGCAGTTTCGCCGATGACGATCCCCATTCCATGATCGAAGACCACGTGGCATCCAATTTTCGCACCTGGATGAATATCGATTCCCGTGATGAATCGCGAGATTTCAGAAATGCATCGAGGAAGTAAGGGAACAGAAAGTTTAAACAGAGCATGTGCAATTCGGTGAAAGAAGAGTGCTTTAATGCCAGGATAGAAAAGAAGAATTTCAAGCTGGCTCTTCGCGGCCGGATCGTAACGCTTGTACGCTGAGATAAGACTAAACATCTCTCATTCATAGCTCGAGATCTGCGATTGGCCTACTTTAAGTTTTTAGAGCTGTAGTAGAATTCTGAGTTGGTGTCGGCAGATCATCTTGACGAGTCATATAAATATCAATTTGTAGACTCAGTTATGCCCTGAGATTAATCTGCGGTGATGTCAGAACATCGTGCAAATATATCTTGGGTTCGTAAAAGTAACGATTTTATCTATGAGACCTATGATAGGACTCATGAGGTCCACTTCAATGGAGGCCAGAAGATCGATTCCTCAGCGGCTCCAGATTTCAATGGAAACGCGAAGTTAACAAATCCAGAAGAGATGTTGGCCGCCGCAGCGTCTTCGTGTCATATGCTTACCTTTCTTGCAATTTGCGCAAGAAAGAAAATGACCATCGATCGATATGATGACCAGGCTGTAGCAATCTTAGAAAAAAATCCTTCAGGAAAAATGGCAGTCACAAAAATAATCTTGAGCCCGAAGATTGTTTTTAGTGAGCAGGGTCCAGATTTAGAAACTATAAAATCTATTCACGAGAAAGCTCATCAGAACTGTTTCATTGCAAATTCGCTCGCTTGCGAAGTCATCATCAATGAGCAATGAGGGGATGAGTTCTCATTTTGATGTCGTGGTTGTAGGTGCCGGCCCCTCGGGATCTTTGGCCGCGTTCAAACTGAAGCAACTGGGATTCAAGGTATTGCTTCTTGAAAAGAAAAGTCTGCCCCGTTACAAAACTTGCGGAGGAGGGGTGACTCATAAGGCAGCAGCGTTGTTGCCGTTTCCTATTCACGAAGTCGTTGAGCGAGAGTGTTTCGAGGCAGAACTAGGAATATTGGATGCGGATCTGCGATTTTCAGTTCGTCGAGAAAAGCCTTTAGTTCATATGGTGATGAGAGACGATTTTGACTTTCGATTATTTGAAGTTGCTCGATCGGCCGGGGTGGAGGTCAGAACAAAATGTGCTGTAAAAAATCTTGAGCGAAAAGGTTTGTCTTGGAAGGTGCAAACCGACGCGGGAGGTTTTTATACAACATGTGTAGTTGGCGCTGATGGTGCTCAAGGCATTGTGGCAAAGCATGGGAGATTTCCAGATCATGAACTGATGGCGCCTGCTCTGGAGTATGAAGTGTGGGTGAGTGAAAAGGATCTGAAGCGTTTCGATGAAAAATTAGTCATTGATTTCGGGATAGTGCCAGGCGGCTATGCATGGGTTTTTCCCAAGAAGAGGCATTTGTCGATCGGTGTTGGTCGAGTTCTTCCGGATAAAGGAGACCTCAACGAGCTCTATCGAGCCTATATGCGATATTTAAATTTTTCTGAAATTCTTAAAGAAGAACGTCACGGATTCATGGTGCCCGTTCGACCACGTAAGATTTTTGTGAAGGATGGCATATTCTTGATTGGTGATGCGGCAGGATTTGCAGATCCGTTGACTGCAGAAGGTATTGGCAGCGCTCTGGAGAGTGCTCAATATTTGGCAGACGCATTCCGTGAGTATGATCCGCGTGTGAATATGGAATTGTGCGAGAGAAGCTATTGGACTTTGATCAATAAAAATTTGCTGCCGCATTTGAAATCAATGAAGGTTGTTGCGCAGTGCATTTATAGATTTCCGCGAGTGCGAAATTATTTCTTTCGTAAGAACGGGCAGCGTTTGACGTCAGCAATGTGTGACGTAATGGCGGGTACAAAGCCGTATCCCAGTTTGCGTGGAATTGGTGTTCGAGCTCTGAGGACTAGCTTAGCTGGGTGCAGAACTTAGTTTGCATAAGAATTTTAGATTGAACTTTCGCGCTGTGGCTTAGCCTATTCTGTGTGGTCTTCATTCCCGGGATGACCATTCACGAGCGTGTGTTTTTTTCGGACCAGAAAAATTCAGATAAAATGGTAAAGATACTCAACGTACGATCAAGGTTCTTAAGGCTGCATAACAAGAAGTGATTGCAATTGTTGTTCCGAAATGAAGAATAAGTGATAAGGCGCGCCTTCTTGGACTGGGAGGAACTGCGGGTAATTGTCTTTTGTATCCCATAATCCTCAAAACTGATGGTGCGATAAAAAAAGAAGCGGTTGGAGCAAGTAAGCACTCAGGCGAAGAAAGATTTCCGGTGTGCCCAGCAATCGCGGCCCCTATCGTCACGGCAAGGCCGCCATTCACTAGAAACAAAGCGTTATTCATCAAAGAAGATTTAGATTCATTTGTCTGCTGCTCCAACGATTTCATTCCCTCGTCTGCAGAAATCGGCTGAGTGATCGCAAGAAGAATACTTAAGCAAAAGAGAGTTAGGTGAGGGAGCCGCATCTGCACAACGCCATAGCATGAGTTCGCTGTTTTTCGAGAGCAATTAATCGACAATCTTCAGTGCTGTCAGCGAAGCTATCTTTGCCCGGCACGAGCCCGTCGCGATTTATATGAAATCCTTGATCTTTTTTAGATCTGTCTTGAGCATTCTTCAATGCGCCACACTGCAATTCGCCTCTGTTGAGCCAACGGTACAAAAAGGTTTCAGTTTTCTGGTGATCTCCTTAATTGCTACTCACAAAAGGATAGTTCACCAAAAAATCATCCAAATAGATGATGAGACGCTGAAGATCAAACACATCAAATCTTTCATAAACTCCGTGAGCACCTTCGATGGTGGTCCCCCAGATTGAAATGTCCAGTTCAGGAACATGTTCCAAAAAGTGAGCAGCTTCGGGAGTTCCTGAAACGTACGCATGGTTAAAGCCAACTTGACTGTCGTAACGGCGAAGAATCTCTTGAAAAAGTTTCGAAGTGTCTCCCGGTCGCCATGGAGCTGCCCCGCGAATCTCAGAAACACGTGCCCCCATATCGCCGATTAAGCGAGTTATTTTTTCTCCCAGTTTAGCTAAACGGTCAGATTCAAATGATCGAGGGCCAACCATCATTGACACACTCTTGCTACCTGGTGTCTGTCCATCGCGAAGAATAAAGAAATTGAAATTGATGCAATCTAAGACCCCACCATCTCGGCGACGAGCTTGAACTGCATTTATTTGCGCGATGCGGCCCATGCCATCAATCATTTTATGACTTAACGATTCCGATAAGCTCCAAGTGTTGTCAGCGATATCTTGAGGTGAGACTGAAAACTGCAGCTCTTCAGTGCTACCTGTCTCGCTCAATAATGCCGCCTTGGTTGACCCGAGAATATTTTCTATCTTATTCAAGGCAAGTCTCGCAGATGCTATTAGCGCAGAGAATTGTTTTGGAATTGAACCGCCGGCCTTTTCCCTGCCTGCTTGAATTTCCACGAGTCTCAGGTTCGGATCTGCATCAGTTAAATTTTTTAAAACCCGTTGTAGAGCAACAACCGAATTAATTCTGCGCATATCAATGTCAAGGCCAGAATGGCCGCCGATTAGCCCAGCGACGCTCAGCTTAAACAGCTTATCGTTGGTTCCAAGTGGCGCCGTCGCTGTAGAGGCGAGATCGAGTTGGCCGATATAATTATTTTGCCCGATTGTCGCAACAACAGCTGCCGAAAGATTTTCTCCATCCAAATTAAGCATCATTCGAGATTTGAGTGGAATGGAAAATCCCTTGACTCCGGTTCCTCCAAGTTCTTCGTCGGCTGTGAAAACGAGCTCGAGTGGGGGATGAGCGAGCGAGAGGTCTCTTATCCATCTTCTCATGATGGAGAGACCAAGTCTTGGATCTGCTGAGATATTTCGAAGCGCTCCTTTCGATTGAACCCAGACTCGACCGCTTCCTTGAGTGATACTGTAATCAAGCGGTTGTTCAAAGATAGACTCATCAACGTTTTCAGCACGATCTTCCAGCGAGTCCATATGAGTCTGAAATGCAATGGGTGGAACATTAGGCATTTGCAAAAATTTGCCTGTTGCAGGAACGCGAACGACGAGATTACCGGAGTTGTCGGGCTCGTAAGAGAGTCCGTTTTCATTCGCATCCCGAATCAAAATTTCTCGAACTCTGAATTCATTCTTACTTGTGGCTCGGACTGGGGATAGACTATCGAAGAGTTCCAAGACTGTAAGCGTCGCCGGTTTCACATCACTCACGACTCTAAGTAATTCTTGGCAAAGGTTTGCAGCGGCCGTGGCTTTCGAGAAGCAGATTGAACCTGCAAGAACTAATGCTGTGAGTCGGAATTTATTCATCATTTCGCAAGTCGATACCACGGTTATGTGCAGACATTAAGTTTTAAATTGCAAATGCAAATGAGGTGGATATACCCATGTAATTTCAATTAAACGCTAAATTTACATCGAGTGATATTTGGCCAGCCCGTGTGTCGCGGGCTGATAAAAATGAGACTTCATGGAAAACGTATTTATTAAATTTCACAGAATCCAGAATATTCGGTTGGTGCAGATTGTTTTTGTATTTGGTCTTCTTTGCAGAGGCCCTTCGACTGTGGTGCTCGGCGGAGATATGGCGATCTCGCAATGCCAGCGAGGACAAGAGCTTGAATTTGCGAATGTTCTGGCATCGTCGGAAGGACTTTTACAAGTGTTTACAGAAACGACCCGCCACTTATCGGTGAGCGCTCGCCTTACGTAAGACGGTCTTGGATAGAAAGATTCCGTTAGTGCTTATGATTGCGCCTGATGATGGTTCCAGCTATGAAAAAGTGGTTTCAGAACTTCGAATCGTAACGGCAGAATCGCCATGGATTCCACTCGCACCTTTAGGCTTCTCATTGTGCGCTCGAGTCTGAGGCTCTGATACGTATCAGGAGCGTTCCCTGCTGTGTCGCTTTATTATAGAAAAGATCCGCATGATAGACAGCTGAACGTTGCGATTTGTCGGATCGACCGAGTATAGGAAAAACAATTGCGCCGGCTATCAAGGACAAAAACGGCCGCGTATCCCTGAGCACCTGTTGGGTTGGCTCAAAATCAGGAACCACGGTCCCTTCCAAGGAGCGATTATGGATGCTCGTCGCATTGTAGTTACGAGAAATATGTACGTAGGAATCCTGCGCACAGACCGGTTGCGCGCAAAGTCTCAATTCATCGAGAATTTTTCGGTCGTCTTGAACCAGAAGATAAACAAACCGATCCGCATTTGCGACGGGATTGTCAATCAAAACAAAGCCCAAACCCAAAAGGCCGGCGACGATTCCACGCCATCCACCAAATAACGCTAGTTCTTTAGGCCTCACGTGAAGGCCACGAATTTGACGGGACCAAATGTATAACGGGTAAAAAGGAATCATCATGGTCTTAAAGTGTCGTTCGTTAATCTCAGCCCAAGTATGTTTTTGGTGAGTAGCTGCATTTGTCTGTATGCTTGAAATCAGCGCGTCAAGTTGATCAGCGCCTGTGAATGAAACAACCAAATTGATGGCATCATGATTGGACCTTCGTAGGTCAGTTTCGATTTCTCTGATTTGATCTGGGTTGGGAGCTTGATCAACACTGTAGGGGATCCGAAATGGATTAGACTCGGAAATTCTGAGAATACTAGTGCCAATTGCGCGCTTAGAAGAAAAGGCCGTATCCAAAATGGCTTTGCATGCAACCGCTGGGTGAACTGCGTAACACTTGAACGAAAGAAACATGAAGAATCCCGCAGCTGATATAAATTGAGCTCTGTTTTTCATATAAAATCTTGCTGGCATATATTTTTGAGAGCGTCAATTCAACTCAAAGCAGCCATTAGATTGAAATCCAAATCAGTGATGGAGGAGTGGTATCTGTTGACTTGCGAGTGAGAGCTGTCGTTAGATCCCCGCATCTCGACACAGATCTTTTTTTCAATTTTGACGATGAATTTTTTTATTGTGATGGCTCTTGGCGCCGATGAAAACGAGTCTTGTGCGGAGCATGTTGAGTCTGTGGCCGGTACGAGGATAACAAAGATGAACGCTTTGGCTGGCGCAGTGGTAGCAGTGAATAAAGTTGGGCCAGCTTCATATAATGGAGTTGCAACGCAGTTTAACGGCAGACTTCCTGTTTACAATCAACATGAGTTGCTCAACACCGTTGGCCATGCGTCTGAAGGAGAGTTGTTGGAGATTTTAGAACCGCCAACAAAAAAAGAGAATGTTGTAAGTGTTCTTGTGAAACTGCCTGATGGAACTATTGGCAGAGTCTTTTGGATTGAATTTAAATATTCTACTCGGCCCGTTCCATGAGCAGCAAGTATTTAGGCCGAGTGGCGTTAGATGTCGTGATGCCAGCGGATTTGAGCACTGGATATGTCGAAATTGAATTGGTGACAGGGGAAAGAACTTCCCTTCAGCCGATCTGGGTCATTCCTCTTGAACCTGATGAAATTCGAAGCGCGGCAGAAATGTATCGTGATCAAATTTCGGTTGATTGGTTTAAATGATAATTGAATTTAGGGAATGCTCAGACGGAAGTTCTCGAACTTTATTGACCATTACACTAAGTTGGTAACCCTACTTCTTGGGCTGCTGCACGTTGATGGTTATCTGCTGTAACAAATTTTGCAAGGCCCCCATGAGACTGGAACCATTTTGCTGTCCTAATATGAATTAAATCCAACGACCGAGGAATTCTTGTCGCTGGAAACGTACCCGTGAAACATAGATCCGATGAAAAATCGCGCAAAATGAAAAGTTTGATATCATCCTGGAGTTTTTGAGAAAGACTCGAGTATTCAGACTGAGCAATCTCCTTTTCACGGGTCAATCGAATCAAATTTCTTTCCACTTCGATTAAGAGAAGAGTGCTTGAACACAGGACCTTATTCCTTATGCTTGCAACAAGATATCCTGCCTGAGATTGACCAAGTAAGATTTGGAGATAGGCTGAAGTGTCGAGGTAAATGCGTAATTTAGCGGTTCTCATCTCGATCTTCAGATAAATAGAGTTCTATGGATTTTTTTAACCTGATTTTCTTTCCAGCCCGAAGCGCCTTCTGGCCCACAGCACTCCCAATGTGAATGCTTGGATCTGAAAAGGGCACAACAAAAACATAGGGTTTATTGTGCTTCGTAATTTGTAAAATGTGCCCTTTGGCTGCGAATTCCAAAAAATGGGCCATTCTCTGTTTTAAGGCTTTTATTGGGACCTTTTCCATAAGAGAATGGTACCCCAAAAGGTGCCTTTTGTAAATCCGTGCCCACCTGGATGAATTCCGAACTGGATGTGTAGAATGGGCGGCGTGAAGTGGTTGAAATTGTTTGGCTTCGGGATTCGGACTATGAGACCCAGGCGGAAGTTCTCGAACTTTAAAACGTGCTGAGGCAATTTGTGTTTATTAATTAGGTTTCTCTTAGTATCGAAGTGATGTGCGTTTTTTTCTGGTGTCGCTTTTTGCCCACTTTCTTTTTCATGCCCTTGAGGCTAACGAACTTGCCGCACTGAGGATGATTCCGCTTTGTCGAATTTCGGAGCGATTGTCTTATGTTGGAAAGATTGGAAGCGTTGCAGCTGGAGGTCTTTTAGGTGGAAAAATTGCGTCGGGCGCGAATCATTGCTATTTATAAACTGGAAAATAAAAAGTTTATTCCTGTTGAATCCATAGAAAATGATGCGAGCCATTCGTTAACACAAGAGGATCAAATTATACTTCAACTCGAGAGGCCGCTTGTTGGAACCTCAAAGACTGTAAGTGTTGCAACACAGGCAGAGGCGGAGATGGCCGTAAATCGTCGACAAGGCGTTCAATTGATTGGTTATGATTTAACATCAAGTATTCTTGCTCAATTATTTCGTATTTCATTTCTTTTGAGGCAAGCCATAACAAAAGAAGCAGCCACAGTGATTAGAACAGCAACTCCAGGTTCCGAGATTGAGAATAATGCGTTGCTCGTTCTTAGCGAGTCGAGGGCCGGAATGTCCGGAGGGCCAGTGATGTCGAAATTTCCAGACGGAATAGAAAGAGTGATCGGAGTGATATCCGCTCAAGTCTATAATCAGCCCGATGGGAACTATAGTGGCGTCTGGATAGCGCCGATTACTGATTATGAAGGCATTGCCTCATTGATCGACTCATCCAGAGCGCGTTGTGCAAAATTTTTGGAAAAGCTTTAAGACGAACGAGCCTTATGTGGCTGTTTTCGAAATGCTTGCTACGAGCTTGCGGCTTGAGAATGCAAAATTCTGAGACTTGCTTGAGGGCTAGCCGGAAATACTCGAAACTTAAGGGAACTTTACAATATCCCAACCAACTTCGCACCCGGGCCAGGGGAAAAAAAAGCGTTCGTTTCCTAAACTGACCACCTTTCGTTATTTGTTAGGGAGTCGTCTTAAATTCCAGAATGGTCAATGCCTGCTGAAGCGCATTTCCAAAAGGTTCAGAGGGAATGTATGTGATATCCGCCCCGTCTAATGCTTTGCTTAATTGGTCGATTTCTCCCTCGGGAAACGCAGTGCCCTTGACTCGAACAAGCGCGAGAGCAGCCTTCAATTGGTCGAAAGTAACGCCTTTCATTTTAGCCTTTAAATTGGTTTTGAAAACCACGTGTTCGTCGTAACGAGTCAGGAAACGCAGTACGGCGGCACGAACCGCCACAGAAACTGTTGTTAATTCCACCTGACGGCGTTGCCGAAATCTACCAAGCAGATTGTCTATTTCCTCCCTAGAAAGATCCAACCTCAAAATACAATCTTCTGCAGTAATACCTCTTTTTTTGACAGCACCGTCAAGCCAGAGCCCAAACGGCGACTGCTCTTCGACGGTACTTCTTAGACTGGCAATCTCTGCCCGCAGGCCTTCAATTTCTTCCTCAAACAATCGCCGCAACTCGGAAATGCATCTGGAAACATGCGCCTTTGATGCAAGACCTGAGGCCCCTTCCAGATGCTGTCGTTCAGAGGTGTCTTCCAAGGTGGCCCGAACAGTATGGGGCAAGACAATAAGGCTGCAGAATATTAAAAAGCATAGCGATAGTGATTTCATTGATGGCATGGCCGCGACTACTATCAGCATTCCATCAGACCTGCAAGTGCCCTGACCCCGTTCAGGTCATAGTAGACTGGCGATCCTTTCAAGCTGCTGATTTATTCAGGTATTCCATAGAGTTAAGTAGTCCAGTCCTTCGTGGGGTCGAAAAGAATTAAAGTGATGCTGGAAGGCCTTTAGTTTTGGTCTGAGCTCGTGAAGATATGCGGGCAGGTCATACTGAAGCCAATAGAATTCATATCTGTACGACCCATTAGCGCGTTCTACACAGCCGTTGAGCTTCGGAGATTTTGGAGGCAGCACGTAGAGAGGAATATTCTTTTGGGCACAGGCATCTTCAAAGTGGAGTGCAGGCGTTTATTTGGAGGAGATCGGCCTTAGAATTCGAGCTTGATCGGTCTGATTCAGCGCATCCACAAATTCTTTGAGATGTTTATAATGCCACTGTGGACCGGTCGACTCTTCCAGCGTCAAAACTTTCGTCCCCTTCTATCGCGCCTGATCACTACGGCTCGGGTTATGCTGAACGATACCCACCCGGAAGAATTTCGAACTGCCTGTTTGGATTGCGCAGCGTGAAGTTATTGAAATCATTCGGGCAGAGAATTTGGGTGGCACGGCCCAGACGGAAGGTCTCGAACTTTTTGAAGATCAAAGAATTCGTTCTATTCCTGAGATAGATTTGCGTATCCTAATTGGGTTTTGAAATCATGGAAGGTCCATGAATATTCCCTTTTCAATCCTAAGACAGAATCCAGACTTCCCGATGAGCCATTAATGCAGAAATAAGATGTATCGAGTAAGATTTTATTCATTCTGTCAGTGAGTTCGCTGCATATCTCTCCAGAAATGGCATGACTTAGTCCGTACAAATGAACTTCTGAATCAGTTTCAATACTAATTTCGAGGGAGCTGCCTGGTTTTTCAATTGGCTCCAGATAACTGCAGTCTATTCTCAAATGTTTTTTATGAAAACATTGCCAATAGGGATAGGCATCATTGATGCCGTCAAATGGGGTGGGTGGGGGGCGACCATGTCCAGCTTTTATTAAATCATCTTTTGATAGAATGCCATGGTCGTCATTGATCAGACCGTCGTGTCTGTGTTTATAAACAAACAACTCAATGGAACCGATATTCAAATAGATAAGAAACCCGACAGCAAGAAATGCAAGAATGAAAAGCAATTTCATTTCTTCAACTTCTTATAGTGACCTAAAAATTTATCCCATTGTTTGAGTGCGCTTTTCTCTCCTTTCTTCAGTTTTTCAGTGTAGGACTTGTATTCTATAACGGCTTCTTCCCATGAGGCTGTCCTTTTGAGTTTTTTCTTGTGAAAAAGCCAGCGGATACCGGCACAAATATTCAGATTGGGATCAGAGGCCTTATTTTCATCCAGGTTGATTAAAAAGTCGCGCAATTCACCTTTTTCGTCCTTGAGAATTTCAATTGTCTGATCAGTAATTTGCGTAAGGCCGCGCGCCCAATTCCCTTTCGAGGCCAACACCTTCGCATTCTTCTTGAAATCCGACTCCGTACTGATCAACGCTTTAATCAGATTTGGATCTAGCGGGTCAGTTGATTCGAATACCTCATTCCAATACTGTGTCCAACCAGCAATGATTTGATCGTATTTATTTCCGTCGTCGCGCTTAAGGGGATCTGGTGATGGCAAGTTCTGTAGAGGCGTAAAATAATTGTTTGCGATTTCGTGAATTTCATCAGGATACAGCTGATCCTTTTTAGATGGGTTTGTACGGCAATGGCCATGCCGCGTCGTTAGGCCATCTGGATTCTTCTGAGTGATTTTGGTTTTGAGAGGATGTGTCGACACCCAGTATTGACCCAGAGGACACATTCGCCATGGATGTAGTTTTTTATCTGCTGTCTTAACCAGAGTGCTCTTCGAAGTATTTCGATTCTTCATATCTATCCGATAATTTCTAACAAGCCCTCAATCGTTTTATTCAATTCATCAGCAGAAATATTTCCTGCTTTCTTTCCTAAACGCTCGACTGAAAGAGTCCGAATCTGACTAATTTTTATCCAAGAACGTTTTGGGAGCTTCGCGCTGTCAACTTCCAGAGTTAACGGAAAACCCGCTCTTTGCTCCTGGCTTGTAAGTGCCATAGCGATAACTGTTTTGGATTTTTCATTAAAAACCTCATGGCTTAATACAAGCACTGGTCGGTGTCCGGCTTGTTCATGACCTTGAGAAGGATTCAAATCCGTCCAGTAAATGTCTCCTCTTAATATTCTGGCCATTCTTTACTCTCGATAGACAGCCCTTCATCGGCAAGAGCTGTCTCAAACCTGGGATCCAGTTTTGAACATTCCTCAGCCAATCTGCGATGACTTAATCGGCTGATCTTTTCTTCAACTGCCGCTTGTACGGCCTGGCTTCGGTTTGGAAAAACCGCACTTTTTACAAGACGATCTAATTCTCGAAGAATCTTTGAATCTATAGAAATTGCAATTTTAGATGTCCTCATAAAAAATACCTCTGGTATTACTTATGATCATACCGAACGATATACCTCCAGGCAAGCCCCAGTTCGAAACTATGGTTGGGAGATCCAAAGAGGGTCTCTGATTTTATTGGCAAATTCAGAACTCGTACCCACCAGGAATCGAACCTGGAACCCTCAGATTAGAAATCTGATGCTCTATCCAGTTGAGCTATGGGTACATCATTTTTCAATAGGTGGTCCGGCTAAAAGCTACTCGGAGTTCTTTCAGCTTTCAAGTGCTCTGGGCGATTACTTTGCGCGAAGAGCGTTGAGTTGGCTTGTGCGGCCAGATTTTTGAGCGGCGTCGATGATGTCCTTATAGTCACTGTAGTGTTCGTTAAGCCTTCGTTCCATTTCAAGAAACTTTGTGACGACAATTCTTTTTCTGATCTCGTCCCGTGGGTTGGGCCGAATATCCACATAGCACATCAACTTGTTGAGGCGGCCCAGAATATTGACGACGTCCGAAATCGACGTGGCCCATGTTTTCAGCTCTTTGGCTTCGATCTTAGAGCTTTGAAAAGTAGCAGAGGCGGTCAGTATCTGCTGAAGCGCCTTCCATTTTGTGCTGATCATCATCATTTGGTTAGGCTCTTTCGGTAGGCTATTTCCCATCAAGGCCCACGCGAAATCATACTTAAATCGCAGGCCAATTTCCTCAATCGGAACCTGGGCAAATGCGCGGTAAAAATTCTCCATCGTTGTCATGCCGCAGAGATGCGCAGTGATATATCTAGAGAATTCACGAATGGCGAAGGCGATATCCAATTTTGTTAAATTATTCCAATAGCCGAATTTTGACTTGAGGATCTTAAACTCAATCTGAGCTCCCTTTTTCTCAGCAATATGTGCGACTCCATAATATGACAATGTCTGAAAAAGAACCTCAAGGGCGAGCCTCTCCGCAGAGCCATTTCGTGTCGACACCCCATAGGTCAGATATCCGTAGTTATTCACAGGATCATAGGGCTGATCGATCGGGTCGAGCGGAAAATCAGTATCAATCGGGTTCCCCGTTCGAGGATCAATATTTGGATTCGTGACATCGTCGATAGCCTTTGACGTTGTTGTCGAAGGGGCAATCGCCGACGAGATTTTCTCTCGAATTGAATCAAGAGCTGATTGGGCAAAGAGGGTGGGTCCCAGCTCGCAAAACGCCCATAGTCCGATAGTAAAATACTTCAACAATTTGTTCATTCGTCCCCCTCAGCCATTCAAAAGCGCTGTAAGATGCCCTACAAGCCTAACGCTACGCGGCAAAATAAGTGAGGATCAATGGTTTTTGAAAAACGCTCGATTTGCCCGGCCCAAAAAACACGAGTGGTTTTTATGGCTTAGAATCAATCTCATCTAATCTATTTACTTTATTTATTAGTTGTGCTACTGATTGGCATCCTGATTTTTACGCCGGGTTTCAGGGTAGTGTCTCGGCTAGTCGGGAAAAACAACGAAGTCCACAAGAGTAAGGGGTAATAATTAATGAGAGCAACTCGTTTTGCCACACGTCCGTCTCCGTTCGCGAAATCGATCACTCATGTAAAGCCGAAGCCAGGAAGTCAGCCTATTGAATTTAAGGTTGGCCAGAAAGTGGTCTATCCAGGCCATGGTGTGGGTCAGATTGTTACAATCGAATCCAAAGAAATCGCGGGCAAATTGATTTCTTTTTATATGGTTCGAATCTTGGAGAGCGATGTCACGGTGATGGTTCCCTTAGATAAGATTGATAACGTTGGTTTAAGACCCACGGCTACGCCGGAAGAGGTTCAAAAAGTTTATACAATGCTCAAGAAAAAAGAGATCGTTGTGGAACAAACAACGTGGAACCGACGATTTCGCGAATACATGGAAAAAATCAAGACGGGTTCCATTTTTGAAATTTGCGAAGTAGTTCGCGATCTTTGTGTGATTCGACAAGATAAAGTTCTTTCGTTTGGTGAAAAGAAAATGCTCGAATTGGCAAAAGGACTAATGGTTAAGGAACTGTCGATCGCCGAGGGAAGTGATGAGCCTTCAGTAGAAGCGCAGGTCGAAGAAATTTTTGCGAAACCATCTCGATAAGTATGGCTCATATTCTTTCGGCTGTGATTGTAGCCGCGGGGAAGGGGCTTCGATTCAAAAAAAGTTTAGGGGGCTCAGCTAAAGCAGATTCAAAATCGAAGGCTTTAGTATCTATAGAGGGAGTTCCCCTTTTTGTTCAAACGCTTAAGTCTCTTTCTATTCTTCCCGTGAGTCAGTGGGTTGTCGTTGTTCAGGAGAGCGAGCGCCAATTCTTTGAAGAGGCCGCCGCGCAGTATCTTGAATTTCCAGTTCAGTTTGTGCACGGAGGAGCTCGTCGGCAGGATTCTGTGAGACGAGGAGTAAACACACTCAATTCGTGCGACCATGTTTTTGTTCATGATGCCGCGCGTCCACATCTTGACCCATTGTTTTTGAATCGATTGTTGGAAGTGGCAAAAGCGGAGGATGCTGTGATTCCAGTTTTGCCCATGGTTGAAACAATTAAAGAAATTTCTTCAGACGGCACCGTTCTGAAGACGCACGATCGAAGCCGTTTTGTTAGGGTTCAAACTCCGCAGTTCTTCAGATATGAATTGATTTGCAAGGCCCACGAAGTGTTTCGTGACAGCGATCGCGAATTTACAGATGATGCCGCAATGGTTGAAGCGATTGGCATTTCGGTCAAAACTTGTGAAGGCAGTTTGTTCAATATCAAAGTGACGACCGTTGAGGATTTGCAGCGTCATGTCTCTTAATTTGCGCATAGGGCTCGGCTGGGATGTTCATCCGTTTAAGGAGGGACGAGATCTCTTTTTGGGGGGCATCAAGGTTCCTTCGGATCGCGGTCTCGACGGCCACTCGGATGCCGATGCCTTATCGCATGCAGTTGTCGATGCCATTTTGGGTGCGCTAGGTGAGGGGGATATCGGTTGTCATTTTCCGCCATCAGATCCCCAGTGGAAGGATGTTTCGAGTCTCGTTTTCTTAAAGGCGGTAGCTCGCTTGGTTCGTCAGAAAAAAGCGCGAGTTTTGTCGATTGATACCGTTCTTTTGCTTGAGGCCCCTAAAGTAAAGCCGTTCTATCGCGCCATGGCTGAATCTATGGCGACAGCTCTTGATTTGGAACCTCACCGCATTCAGGTCAAAGCAACAACAACCGAAAAGCTAGGCTTTGTGGGTCGTGGTGAAGGCATTGCAGCTGAAGCGGTATGCCTGCTCGAGTACCTTAACTGATCTTTGTTTTGTGGCGCTCTAAAGCTCAACATCAACATAATTTGCCTGACAGATAGCCAGGGGCCGCGCTAAAAAGAGAGCGTGAAAACTGTTAGAACACGATTTGCTCCTTCTCCCTCTGGATTTCTTCATCTGGGAAATGCTCGAACCGCTCTGTTTGCCTACCTCTATGCAAAAAAAATGGGTGGTCAATTTGTGCTACGAATTGAAGATACGGATCAAGAACGTTTGGTGACGGGTTCCGAGGTTTCAATTTTTGAAGATCTCAAGTGGCTTCGTCTTTTTTGGGATGAAGGGCCAGACGTTGGAGGGCCTCTCGGTCCCTACAGATGTTCCGAACGCTATGACATGTACAAAACACAACTGAAGCGATTGCAAAAGCTCACTCGCGTTTATCGTTGTTTTTGTACAGCTGATCAGCTCGAGCAAGATCGCCAACTTCTATCAGCGCAGAAAAAAGTGATTAAATACGTCGGGCGATGCTTGTCGGTGTCCGATTCAGATTCTGACAAACGAGCTCAAAGTGAGCCGTTCGTTTGGAGAATGCATGTGGCGCCAGGTCCGGATGTCGTCGTGAACGATATCGTGCGTGGCGAAGTGACCATGAGTCGCGATGTTTTGGGTGATTTCGTATTATGTCGTTCGACGGGAATTCCGGTGTTTTTGTATGCGAATGCCGTCGACGATGCGCTGCAAGAGATGACGCATGTGATTCGTGGTGAAGACCATTTGTCGAATACGTTTCGACAGGTATTGATTTATCAAGCCTACGGTTATGATATTCCGTTGTTTGCGCACCTTCCAATGATTGGCGCTGAGGGAGGTGGCAAGTTAAGTAAGAGAGAGGGAAGCCTTTCAATCGGAGATCTTCGAAATCAAGGATATCTGCCGCAAGGAATTACAAACTATCTCGCGTTGCTGGGTTGGTCGCCTGGAGACACAGCAAAGACTGGCGAAAAGTTTTCTTTGGCTCAGTTAGAGTCGTTGTTTGATTTAAGTCGCGTTCACAAGGGTCGCGCCCTCTTTGATTTTCAGAAACTGAATTTTTTGAATCAAAGTCATATTCAAGATTTATCTGCGGAAGAATTGGTTCAGTTGGTGCCTCTAAAAGAGACCAAGTGGAAATCGATTTGGGCGGAGTCATTAAAACTCGTTCAGAAAGACTCAGAGACTTTGCAGGATTTCTACAAAATCGAGAATTATCTACGAGAACCAAATTTGGCTCAGTCTTTAGCGCAGGAGATTTTGAAGAGTGAGAAGACTGTGGGAATTCTTGCCGGCGGTTTGAAAGAGCTTGAGAGCCTCTTGGCAAAAGGTGAGCCAATCGAAACAGCGCTCAAGAATGCCATCAACGCAGTTGGAAAAACTTTGGGAGTGAAGGGCAAAGAACTTTATTTTCCGTTTCGTGTTGCTATGACTGGCGTAGAAGCGGGGCCCGAGTTAGTTCCACTGGCAAAAATCATTGGGGCTGATGAGACCTGTCGTAGAATTCGTTCTGCAATTGAGTACGGAAAGCCTTGAAGCGAAGCCAGAAATTTAAATTGGTATCGCCCTATCAGCCGGCGGGAAGTCAGCCCGAGGCGATTCAGCAGTTGATTCAAAATTTGAAGAGCAATGTTCCGGAGCAAATTCTGCTGGGGATCACGGGATCTGGAAAAACTTTTACCATGGCGAATGTCATCGCTGAAATGAACCAGCCCGCGATGATTATTGCGCATAATAAAACTTTGGCGGGTCAGCTTTATTTAGAATTTCGAGAACTCTTTCCAGAGAATGCTGTCGAGTATTTTGTGAGCTTCTACGATTATTATCAGCCAGAGGCCTATGTTCCAGCAACAGATACATTTATCGAGAAAGATTCTGCAATTAACGAAACTATCGATAAAATGAGGCATTCGGCGACGAGGTCTTTGCTCGAAAGAAATGATGTGATCATTGTCTCGTCGGTTTCGTGCATTTACGGTCTCGGATCGCCTGAAGCGTATTCGGCCATGTTGCTGTCGTTAACAAAAGATCAGAATATAGATCGTGATAAGATCATCGAGCATCTCGTTTTGATTGGCTACAATCGCAATGATTACGATTTTCATCGGGGCAGTTTTCGAGTGCGCGGAGATATCATTGATATCTTTCCTTCGTATGAAGAGAAAAACGCGGTTCGAATAGAACTTTTTGGTTCGACCATTGATCAGATGAGCGAGATCGATTCGATATCTGGCAAATCATTAAGAAAAATATCATCTGCATCGATCTATCCGACAAGTCACTATGTCACCTGGCCGGAAACGTTGAAGCGTTCCGTAGGATCAATAAAAAAAGAGTTAGCACAGTGGCTTCCTGAGCTGCGCAATCAGGGAAAAATTATTGAAGCGAAACGAATTGAACAGAGAACGAAGTATGATCTCGAGATGCTAGAGCATGCGGGATTCTGTTATGGAATTGAAAATTATTCTCGGCATCTCACAGGACGAAAGCCTGGTGAGGCGCCCTACACTCTGTTCGATTATTTTCCGAAAGATTATTTATTATTTGTGGATGAGAGCCATGTGACATATTCGCAGATCGGTGGAATGTACCGCGGTGATCGATCTCGCAAAGAAACTCTGGTCAACCATGGCTTTCGACTTCCTTCCGCTTTAGATAATCGGCCGTTGAAGCAAGAAGAGTTTATTGGGCGAATGCAGAGAACAATTTATGTCTCGGCGACTCCGGGTGACGAAGAGTTGAGAAGATGCGGCGATAAACTCATCGAACAAGTCATCCGTCCGACTGGGCTGCTGGATCCAAAAATTGAAATTTATCCAGCTAGAAACCAGGTTGATAGAGTTGTCGAAGAGATTCATGAACAGGTGAAGCTTGGTGACAGAACTTTGGTTTCGACGCTCACAAAAAAGAGTGCGGAACATTTGTGTGAGTATTTACAGTCTTTAAATATCAAAGTGAGATATATGCACTCAGACACAGAGACGCTCGAACGCTCGCAATTATTGAAGGACTTAAGGGCTGGAGTCTTTGATGTGCTCATCGGAATCAATTTGCTGCGTGAGGGACTGGATCTTCCAGAAGTAAGCCTCGTTTGTATTTTGGATGCAGACAAAGAAGGTTTTTTGAGATCGAAGAGAGCTCTTTTGCAAAGTTGCGGAAGAGCTGCGAGAAATGAGCGTGGGCGTGTGTTTATGTTTGCAGACGAAATCACAGATTCGATGAAGGCCTGTATTGAAGAGACAGAGCGGCGACGAAAGATTCAAGGTGACTATAACCAGAAACACTCGATCACGCCGATGACTGTGAACAGGCGCGACGTGAAGTCATTGTCGGATATAGCTGAGGAAAAGGGATTTATCGACGTGCCGTTTGTTCCTCTTGATCATTTGGATGCAGATCTTGTGCAGCTTGAAGCAGAGAAGAAAGAGGCCGTTAAGAATTTAGACTTCGAGCGTGCTGCGCAGCTTCGGGATCGGATTTTGTTGCTTAAACAGCGCGTGGTCATAGACACTTAAGATTATGTCGGCAACCGAGAGCAGCGTTTCGCCGGAGAGGCTTGAAGAAATCCCGATTGGCCCTGGAGTATATATGTTCTGGGGGCGGAAGACTGAGAAAAGCGATCCCACAGTTCTTTATGTTGGCAAATCTCGAAAGCTGAGAAACCGTGTTCGCCAGTATTTCGCTGGGCATGGTGATGGACGTCCGTTCGTACGATTTATCCAGCAGAAGACAGAAGAGATTCGATATATTCTTGTTGGAAGTGAGCAAGAGGCTCTCGTCCTCGAGAATGAGCTGATTAAAAAATACAAGCCCGCCTACAACATTTTGCTTAAGGACGATAAGCGCTACCTCAGCATTCGTATTGATTACAAACATGAATGGCCAAGAATGGATGTTGTACGAAAAATATATAAAGATGGTGCATTCTATCTCGGGCCCTTTTCATCCTCCACACAGCTGAGAATGACTCTCGATTATATGCAGAAAATTTTTCCAATGCGAACCTGTAACGATCATAAGCTCTACAATAGAGCGCGCCCTTGCATGGAATATGAGATCAAGCGATGTGTTGCGCCATGCGTGAAATATATTGAGACGAGTGAATACAAGACGATTGTCGACGGCGCGATGAACTTTCTCAAGGGCAATCATAGTAACTTGTTGCGGGATCTTGAGATGCAGATGGAGGCCGCTGCGGCCGCTGAACGGTATGAGGAAGCTGCTCGCTTGCGAGATCGAATGAAGGCCATTGGCACCACCATTGAAGGCCATGCGATAATCGGTTTTAAGCAGTTGCAGCAGGGCGTTGATCAGGATGCGGTCGGCATCGCAATTGAGGGGGCAAAAGCCGTGGTTGTGCTTCTGTTTGTTCGCCACGGAATCGTACTTGATAAGAGAGTTTTTGAATTTGATCATACTGTGTTGGATCGAGAAAGTTTGGTGATCGAATTTCTCAATCGTTACTATTCAACAGAAGTCTATCTGCCGCATGAAATATTGATTCCCTTTATGCTTGATCGAGAATTATTGGATATCGATGTGGCGGTATTGCAGCCGAGATCCGACGAGAAGAAAAAATTTGTAGATTTGGCTGATGAAAATGCAAAGACGCATCTGCAGGCGGCGCTGCATCGTGCTGAGAAAACGGAAGAGGTGCTCACTTCTCTGAAAACGGCATTGCATCTTAGCGTTTTTCCGCAACGGATTGATTGCGTGGATATTTCTCATCATCAGGGAGCCGAGACGGTGGCTTCTGTTGTGAGATTCTATGATGGTCATCCAGAAAAATCTGGATACAGGCGAATTAAGCTCACGGTCGACCAAGTCAATGATTTCGATTCAATGAAAGAAGCGTTGAGTCGGCGATACAAAACATCAGACGATCTCCCTGATCTTCTGGTGATTGATGGCGGCAAGGGCCAGCTTTCATCGGCTTGCCATGTTTTGGATGCCGCAGGTTTTTTGAAAGGGCTGAATATCGTCTCGCTCGCGAAGCCTAAGGATGGAGAGACCATTGATCCTTTGAATCCAAAGAACCGTGAAAAAATATTTAAGCCAGGCCAAAAAAATCCCATTCTTCTCAAAGAAGGTTCGGCCGAAGAACGACTACTCCAATTCTTGCGAGATGAAGCACATCGATTTGCGATTACCTATCATCGTGAGAGAAAGGTGAAGCACTTGACCCAATCCGTTTTAGACGATGTTCCGGGGCTGACCCCGCGGCTCAAGGTCACGTTGCTTAAAAAATTTAAGAAAATCGACGATATTATTGAGGCTTCAGACGATATTCTCCGGCAAGACTTGCCGCCTCGAGTGATTAAGGCACTGCGATTGACATTAAGAAATGCACTCGTGAAAG
Organism: uncultured Bacteriovoracaceae bacterium; assembly: GCA_964626465.1. Lineage (GTDB taxonomy): Bacteria > Bdellovibrionota > UBA2394 > UBA2394 > UBA2394 > CAZRCG01. The sequence continues at coordinate 170,009 of CAZVFP010000004.1, forward strand.
TGTAAGAATGTTAACTAGTTTTCTATTTTATTTGAATCTTGTATCAGCGACCGGACTCGGCCCACTGTATCCAGATCCATACGCAGGATTTGGTGCAGGCGTTTTTCCGAATCGTCGATACAGGCAGGAAAATGGTTCAGTCGTTATGAAGTTGGACCGTGATAGCTATACAACTTTTGGCGTTCCCCTGAGATTGCCGGGCGACCCAAATTCTGAATGGAGATTTTTTGACTTTGTTTTTACTCCCGAGGTGGCATTCACCAGTTCGATTCTTCAGATAAATTTGACTGCAGGGCCTGAATTTGAGCAGAAGTTTGGTTATCGCAGCCGATTGTCGGGGATTCAGTGGAGCCTGCAAGGGGGCATCCATTATGCGAATCTGTTGAGCCCTACGCATCCTATCGGAGAGGATGGTCGAGAACTTTCTGGCAGTGATACTGATTCATTGGCTTTTCTTTTTAGTCCAGCGTTTGGCCCTCGAATTGCAATTACGGATAAATTGGCTTTGCGATTTATGATGAATCCGAAAGTTATGATGGGTTTGATTGCAAAGCGAACCTTTGCGACAAAACAAAATGATTGGCTTGGTGTGACGATGAGCTTTTATATACAGCTCGAGATGTCAAACTGGCTGCGCGATCTCTAGAAATTTAAGTCCGGAATGATCCGGATATTCCGTCATCAGTTGCGATCTTTCTTTGCATTTTAAGCGGCCGCTGAGGGTTGCTAGCATTATTGCATCTACCTTTCTTCGTGCGTCGATTTACTAAATTTGAATCTTATGAACTTCTCTGGATAAGCGTTTTATTCGGGTCCGCTGTGGGGATCTGGCCTAGCGATCCCTGGCTGATGGTTTTGATTCTCATATTCGGCTTTGCCTTTGCGAAATCAAGAGCAGTTTTGATTCTAGGTCTTTTCGTTGGGCTGCTCAGAATCCAATTTTCATTTTGGGATGTTCAGGTGGCAAAAGATGCGCCAACTCAAGTAGAAGCGCATATCGTAAAAACTCAAAAGAGGCATTCCGTCGCAGACATTCAGGGGCAGCTATTTTTTTTGAAGCCTGCAATTGTAGGGCAAACTCTTGTTGGAAATGTTCAATACAAGCTGTTTCCTACGTTAGAAACCTCGTTTTTTGGAATCAAAGAACGATCGTTTTTTGAACAGCGAATACTTGGCCAGGTAAAATGGACATCTCCGCCGATTATTTCTGATGACCCGACGTGGTTTGAAAGCTTACGCCGTCGAGTTGAGAGAATTTTTGATACGCAGTATGAAAATCTAAAATATTTTCGAGCGGGCATGTTTTTGGGCGATGGTTCCGGTTTGCCAAGACAGGTGTGGAAGTCTTTAAACATGCTTGGTTTATCACATGCGATTGTCATTTCGGGCTCTCATCTCACCGTGCTCGCAAGTATTTTGATTCTGCTTTTCAGCGTTGCGATGAAAATAATTCCCAGATCGCGAGTTCTGATCCAGCGTGGTTTCGTGAATGGGGGGATATTGCTTTTTGCTGTTATATGTGGATTTGAAATTTCTTTGATGCGAGCTGTATTGAGTTTCGCACTTGCAACTTTGATTTCATTTCGATTTCCGAATCTTCATCGGTTAGAGAATCACAAAAAAATTGCGCTCGTCGGAATTTTTCTTGCGTTGATTCATCCTACAGACGCCTTTCGCCCAACTTATATACTCAGCTTTGTGACGACCTGGGGTTTGGTCAGGCTGGGAACTAAGTTAGCGCTTGAGACTTTTTTTATCCCAGCAATCATGGTCTTTTCAGTTGCGCCATTGCTTTCGATAGTCATTCATCCTCTGAGCCCACTCTGCAATTTGATTTTGTTGCCGATCCTCTATTTTTTAATCGTCCCACTGTCTCTCATTTCGGTTTTTGTATCTCCGCTCGAACAAGTCGCAGATCAGGCAATTTCTCTATTTTATGTGATCATAGAGACAGTAGCGCGTTGGTTGGAGCTCGTTCCTAGCTACTCAATACCAAATCCGATGGTGGGGGCTCTTTGTTTGCTGGCGGTTTCTGTCTTGTTGATCCAAAGAGATATGCCCGTCCGAATAAAGATCTTGGTGAGCGCGGTTGTCGTGGTTTTTTTCTACGGGGCTGCCCATTTCGCCTATCAGAAGCAATCGATAGAGGGCATTCGACTTTCTGCGATCGATATTGGTCAAGGGGATGGATTTATCTTGGGATGGGGCAATTCGAAGGTTTTGGTTGACGGTGGATCTGATGCATCAGCTTGGAAAAAATTGGCACCGACCCTGGTGAGAGAGGGCTCTCGCCCTCTGGATCTGTGGGTTTTGACGCATTTTGATCGCGACCATGGCGGGGGATTTGCCGAAATTTCTCGTAATGTCCCGTTCGACACGATTTGGATTCCAAAATTTGATCGAAAGAAATTTCCACGAACAGATTCGCGAGCCCTTCCCTTCGATGAGAACCAAAAACTGAGCTTCTGCGATGGAAAATACTGCCTAATTCCATGGATGGATCCGCAACAATACGGAGGCAATCAGTCCGTCACCAATGACAGTTCGCTCGTCTTACTGCTCGTTGATCGAGTGACGGGCACCTTGATGGGCGTATTTCTGGGGGATCTTGAAGCCAAGGGTGAGAAGAAGCTCATCGAATACTTGCGTTCGTCGCGTTGGAAAATCCCAATAGGTGGAATTCGGGTCCTTAAGGTTGGACATCATGGCTCACGTTCTAGCTCCACGGAGGCGCTTCTCGCCTTGCTGAGACCTGAAGTGGCCATTGTTCTTTGTGGCCGTCACAATCAGTATGGGCACCCTCATGAGGAAGTCATCCGCAGATTGCGCCAGTATGTTGGTGCGGTGCTTCGAACGGATAGCATTGGAGATTTTGAAGTCTCTTTTTGACATTTAGAGGCGGCTTCCATAAATTTTTACTTATTACAGTAGGTTAGGCCTGCACAAAAAGGTTAGGAGATAGGTTTATGATGATGAAAAGTTTGAAATTAAGAACAACAAAAATGGTTTTTGGAGCAATGGTTTTGGCGCTTTCGTTTGGAATGACTGCATGTTCGTCCAAGTCAAAAAGCAAATCAGGCTCTGAAGAGTCCGGTAACTACGACAATAAAAAAGAAGGTGGCGTAGGTTTGGGATTGTTGGATCGTATTTATTTTGATTTCGATAAAGCGGAATTAAGCGGCGATGCGATTGCAACTCTCAAGAACAACGCAGAAGTCATGAAAAAGAGCTCAAAAATGAGAGTTCTTGTTGAAGGCCATTGCGACGAACGTGGCACAAATGAATACAACGTTGCTCTTGGTGAAAGAAGAGCAAAGACGGCGCTGGATTATTTAGTTTCGATGGGTGTTGCTCGATCACGGCTGGAAGTAAAGAGCTGGGGTGAAGAGCGACCTGTAGATCTTGGTAAGGACGACAAGGCTTATAGCCAAAATCGTCGAGGTGAGTTCGTCATTCTTGCAAAATAAAAGATTTCAATGTTCTTTCAGCCCGCATGAGGTAAAAATACGTCATGCGGGTTTTTCTTTTTTTATCTCTAGTATCCACAACGATAGTTGTTTCTGGTTGTGCACAACGCCTTGATAATGTCGAAGACAAGTTAGCCGATCTCGACAAAAGAGCCTCAGCGCTTGAAGTCAAAACGGGATCTCCCGTGGGATCTGATCGTGAGTTGCTTCAGGGTCAGAAATTGGCAGATGTTCGATCTCAGGTGGCCAGTCTCAGAAATGAGCTGACGGTTTTAGCTGGAAAGGTTGAGTCTCTCGAATATGAGACCAAGAGACTGACGACCAAAACTGAGGCGATCGATCAAGATATGGCTCAACTACAAAGAGGAAGTGTTAAGAAAGATGAGCCGCAACCCGCGACGGCTGAAGCTCCTCAGTCCGACTACGATAAGGCGTTAAAAGCCCATCAAGACGGGGATTTTCAGAAATCTGAAAAATTTTTCGCAGCCTTTGTTGCTAAAAATCCAAAGCATCCTTTGGCAGATAATGCCTTATTTTGGATTGGCGATGGATACATGAGCCAGAAGATGTTCAAGCAAGCGATCGCGAAATTTCAGGATCTTATCGATCGGTTCCCAAAGTCAGACAAGAAATGCGATGCAATGACTAAGCAAATTCAAGCGTTTAAGGAGCTTGGAATGCAGAAGGAATCTGCGACGTTCTTAAAATTGAGAGATGCCGAGTGTAAGTGAAGGCACGGCCTAGACGAATAGATTACTCACCTGTAGTCTCCCGTCGATGTGGTACTTTCTAGCATTGGAGTCTTCTTGCGATGATACTTCGGCGGCTGTGCTTGCGGCCGAAGAGAAAGATGCCGTGCCTCGTGTCCTCGCACTTTCTGTTCAATCGCAGAATGAAGTGCATGAAAAATTTGGTGGCGTGGTTCCAGAGCTCGCGTCTCGCGCCCATTTGAGAAATTTGCTTCCCTGCATTCGTAAAGTATTGGAAGAGTCCGGGAAGAAATTGTCTGATATGGATGCCTTTATTGCAACCGAGCGGCCAGGCCTGATTGGCTCTCTGATTGTTGGGCATAGCGCGGCAAAGACTTTTGCTGCATTTCACGCAAAACCATTTATTTCAGTGAATCATATCGAGGGGCATATCTGTTCAGCGCTTATTGATTCTGAGCCTGAGTTTCCATTTCTCGCTTTGGTCGCCTCTGGCGGGCATACAAGTTTATTTCAGGTAAATTCAATCGATGATTTTCAATCAATCGGAGTGACTCTCGATGATGCGATCGGTGAAGCTTATGACAAGGGTGCGAAGCTTCTGGGGCTTGGCTTTCCTGGAGGGCCGCAAATCGATCGAATAGCAAAACTTGGGGACGAAAATAGTTTTCGGTTTGGAAAAGTTAAAACCCCCGATCTGAATTTTAGCTTTAGTGGAATCAAAAGTGAGTTGGTCCGACTTGTGAAAAAACTCGATAGTCAGCTCGATACAAAAAGGGCTGATCTGGCGGCATCTTTTCAAAAGGCGTTGCTCGAACATCTGTTTGATAAGCTTGAACTCGCGGCATCGCTGCATGGATCTAGGCGATTAGCCATTGTAGGGGGTGTGGCATCGAATTCGAAATTGAGAGAAATCTTGAGTCGCTCCCCCTTGTTTGAAAGCGTTTATTTTCCCGAGCTCAAGTTTTGTACTGACAACGCTGCAATGATCGGCGTGAGGGGATTTCGAAAATTTTTGAAGCATGAATTTTCGGATCTTCAAGCGGATGTTGGTTCAACGAGTCGGCCGAGCATCAGGAGTCGAACTTGAGAGCGCGTTTAGGACAAAATTTTTTGGTGGACCTTGAATGGCAACGAAAGATCGTTGGTTATTTCGAAACATCAAAGTTTTTTGGAGAGATTGGTCCCGGACGTGGTGCTCTGACTCAGTGGTTGAAGCAGGAGCATCCGAATTTTATTGTCTTCGAAAAGGACGAAGAATTAGTCGAGTACCACCGCAAAGTGGGTGGATACGACGTCGTTGCCGGCGATTTTCTTGATTGGGATTTTAAAGTGAATGGGAATGCAGTTCAGGATTTCGCATTGATCGGGAACCTGCCTTACGAGGTTGGGACGGCAATGATTCAGCGAATTGTTGAACATGCAGATCAGATTCCGTCTTTCGTATTTCTTCTTCAGAAAGAGGTCGTTGAAAGATTAGCTGCGAGACCAAAGACAAAAGCTTTTGGATCTTTGACGGTTCACGTTCAGGGCCAGTATGATTTGGAGGCCCTTGATATCATCCCACCCTCAGCGTTTATGCCGAGACCGCAGGTTCATTCCCAGATTATTAGAGGAAAGAGGCGTTCATCTCCCCATCACATTTCAAAAGATTTTTCTCGATTCGTTCAGGCAGCATTTTCTCAAAAGAGAAAAACTCTCAGAAACAGTCTACTTTCTTCTGTGAATAAGGATAAAATTGATTCCGTGATTTCAAAGTTTAATTTTTCGCCGACGATTCGGGCAGAAGAAATAGCCGTTGATCTTTGGCCTGCAATTTTTGAAGAGGTGAAGCGTGGCTGACAATCAGATCACCGAAAATCGAAAAGCGAGATTTAATTACGCGGTCACAGAAACCTTTGAGGCTGGATTGGTCTTGACGGGAACTGAAGTGAAATCATGCCGGCAGGGGAAGGTGAACTTGACGGATGGTTATGCGGCGTTTAGGGGTGGAGAGCTTTTTCTTCAAAATGTACATATCGCTGAATATTCCCAAGGCAATCAATTCAATCACGATCCCCGGAGAACTCGAAAGTTATTGCTCCACAAACGCGAGATCGAAAAATTAATTGGCCAGCTACAAGGTGGGCTGACTTTAGTTCCACTAAAAATGTATTTTAAGAAAGCCTACGCTAAAGTTTTACTCGGTTTGGCAAAAGGCAAGAAAGATCATGATAAGCGTGAAGATCTCAAGAAAAAGCAATCAGATCGAGAAATTCAGCGAGCTGTGAGAAGGTAGACGAACTTGAAGAGTGCGAACGACATTGTCATTTTTTGCGACGGAGCCTGTTTGGGAAATCCAGGGCCTGGCGCTGCGGCGTGGATTTTGAAAGAGGGGCCTTCTGTCTGTGAAGGCGGTGAATTTCATGAGGCGACAACAAATAACCGAATGGAGCTTCTTGGCCTATTGCGTGCGCTTGAGAAAATTTCTTTCGGCAAGCTTTCTTCTTTGAAGATATACAGCGATTCGAAATATGTTTTGACTGGATTGGAATCTTGGATCCCCGGATGGAAACGCCGCGGTTGGCTAACAGCAGAGGGAGATCCCGTGAAGCATCGCGATCTATGGGAAGCCTTGGACTTGCAGTTGTCCAAATATTCTCGAGAGATTGTCAGCCTCAACTATACGCCCGGGCATCAAGGTATTCCTGGAAATGAAAGATGCGATGAAATTGCAACGAAGTTGGCGAGAAGAGACCCCGTCGATTTATTTTCTGGCGAACTCGAGAACTATGGTGTGGACCTTACGGTAACCACTCGCACTCATTTTTCTGAGCCGGTTTACTTGAGTCTGGTCGGTGGTAAGTTGCATCGAGATAAGACTTGGAAAGAGTGCGAGGCACGTGTGCGAGGAAATCGCGGTGCGAAGTACAAAAAAGTTAAATCTCTTGAGGAAGAGGCAGCGACCCTTCGTGGGTGGGGTTTGTCAGACCCCCACGATAAACATTTTCTCTAGTAATTTTTGGGCCCGACGCGGAAATCTATGTGATTGACCAGAGTGTCCTCCTTTAAACTCATCAAGTTCAAAAGGAATTTTAAAAAATTCAAGCAGCGACGCGAGCTGACGATGACCGAATTGAAGTCCGTGTTCGTCGTCCAAACCGGCATCAAGATAAATGTATCGAAGTTTGTCGAGTTGATTGCGGTGTCTTCGAAAAAGATGAAGAGGATCCCAAGCAAGATATTTTGAGAAGACCTCGGGAATGAGAGTTCCTGTTTTGACATCAAAATAAAGTTCGCCAAATAGGGGTCCATTTTTTGGAGCCGGCGCATAACAAGGAGCGGCTGAAAGTGTGATCAAAGTCATCATGGTGTGACGATTTTGAGATCCAGGATTTGCGTGATTAAAAAAATCCGTAATAAATTTTTCGGTACTTCCGGACTTTTGTAGTTCAATCGCGGTTGGCACTGCTGATGTCCCATAGAGATTCTCGAAGAAACAATCTGCGGCAGAAGCCCCAATGAACTTGAAGCGATCTGATCTCTGCGCCCCCGCCACTAGCGCGCCATATCCTCCACTGGAGTGCCCGAGAATTCCGCGGAAATCTGGGGATTTATGTGTGTGGAATCGTGAGTCGACTAAATCAACGAGCTCGTCAGCGATATAATCTTGATAGTGCCCGATCGCCGGTGAATTGATGTATTGGCTGCAGCCGAGTTTTGAGGTTCCATCCGGAAACACTCCAATAAAAGGTCGCATGCGGTTGGCCGTTATTTCTTCGTCAAACACTACTGAGAGAGGTTTAGTGAAAGCGCTATCATCGCTGAGATATTTCCACGAGCGTGACCCCCAGCCAGATAAAAAAAATAGCACAGGATAAGGATCTGAATTGGTTAAGGAATATTGAGGGGGAATGTAGACGGCGACCTTTCGTTCGTATGGATCGCCCATGGGAAAGCCCTTAATTGCACTCGAGGTATGCTGAAGCCATTCAATCATGAGCAAAGTTTAGTAGTTAGAGCGCTAGTCAGGAAGCGCCAATTCGCCTAAGTGGATGAATATGTCGATACCTCGTATATTTCTAAAGGCTGGCAAAGCCGGCTCTGCTATTGGGCGCCATCCTTGGGTGCAATCATTTACCATTGATCGATCCGAATCAGAAATCGCTGATGGGGCAGAGGTAAAAGTTTGTTCCCATGATGAACGATTCATTGCTTATGGATTGTTCAATTCGAAAAGCAATATCCGCTTGAGGCTCTATAGTTGGAACGAAGAAAGCAGCATTACCGAGTATTTTTTGAGAAGCTTGGTGCAAAGTGCAATTGATTACCGAAAGTCGGGATTGGGGTTCGTTCCTGGCGAGGCTTCGTGTCGGTGGATTTTTAGTGAGGCCGATGGATTATCGGGTCTCGTCGTCGACGGATTTGGCCCGCATCTCGTTGTTCAGATCACAAGTGTCGGTTTGTTTCAACGGCGAGAAATAATTCTGAAAACATTAGAAGAGTTGCTCAAACCGAAATCCATTCTTCTTCGCATGGATCAACCGATCCTTAAATCGGAGGGCCTGGGTGGTCAGGATCCTTGCCAGGTAATTAAGGGTGATGTCGAAGAGACAGTGATTGAGAGTCTCGGGCTTAAGTATTACGTGAATTTAAAGGGCGGTCAGAAGACAGGATTTTATTTAGATCAGAGAGACAATCGAGCTGAATTTGAAAAGTGGGTGAAAGGGCGCAGCGTCTTAGATCTATTCTGTTTCTCGGGTAGTTTTTCGTTTCACGCAGCGCGAGGCGGTGCCTCGAAGATCGTGGGAGTTGATGTGTCTGAAGATGCCATTCAGCTGGCGAAGAGAAACGCTGAGCTGAATGATCTCGGCTCAGTCTCGTTTTGGAATTCTGACGCGTTTGAAGCGATTGAGAAGTTGGCGCAGGATGGAACTCAGTTTGATATCGTCACTCTTGATCCACCTCGATTTGCTCCGTCGAAAGGATCAACCGAAAAGGCCCTTCGCCATTATTACAAACTTAACTTGGAAGCTCTTAGAGTTTTAGCACCTGGTGGTATTTTGGTGACTTCGAGTTGCTCGCATCAGATCAAGCCACATGATTTTAAGGCAATGGTGGCCTCAGCTACTCGCAAGGCCGGACGACCTGCTCGAATCTTATTTCAAGGATCTCAGGCTAAAGACCATCCTGTTCATTTGTCATGTTCAGAAACGGAGTATCTCAAATGTCTTATGATTGTTGTGGATTGACCGAAGTTGTTTACCTGAAAACACCGATTGGTTGGTTGAAGGTAGAAGGTGATCATGATTTTGTGCGGAGTATTTCTTTTGTTACTCGAGGGGCACAACCGAAACTTTCTGCCTCATCGGCGGTGATGCAAGCGGGCGAAGAGCTCCGTGATTATTTCTCTGGGTTACGTCGCGAATTTAGCTTTCCATTTTTAATGAGCGGCACTGCATTTCAAAATATCGTTTGGGGAGAGCTGCTTAAGGTGGAGTTTGGCCAAACGTCAACATATGGTGAAATTGCCAAAGCCATTGGCAAAAGTGCAGCGAGTCGTGCGGTTGGAATGGCGAATAACCAAAATCAATTGCCGATAGTCATCCCTTGCCATCGCATTATAGCGAAAACCGGGAATCTTCAGGGGTATGCTGGAGGCCTTAAGCGTAAACAATGGTTGTTGAATCACGAGGCGAGTTTGTCTTATCTTGAGGCCACAGAAGATAAGAGATTGGGGAAAAAATATGGCTGAAATTTCGAAGGAAGATTTTAAAAAAACTGAGGACTCGGTCACGCAGATCCTCAAGTTTATTGGCGAAGATCCAGAACGAGAGGGCCTCAAGAAAACTCCCTATCGTGTTGCCAAGTCCTACGTCGAACTATGCAGTGGTTATGCTGAGGATCCCGCGAAGATTCTATCCACGACATTCAGTGATAGCTGTGACGAAATGGTCGTTGTGAGAGATATTCGGTTTTGGTCGTTGTGTGAACATCATATGCTTCCGTTTCATGGTGTTGCGACTATTGGATATTTGCCAAAGGACCGAATTGTTGGTTTGTCGAAGATTGGACGGTTAGTTCATTGTTTTGCGCGTCGGCTTCAAGTTCAGGAACGTATGACGCAGCAGATAGCGAATTCGATCATGGAAAACCTGAATCCACATGGAGTTGGTGTCATTCTCAAGGCGACTCATTTATGCATGGAAATGCGGGGAGTTCGCACCTCAGCTGAAATGGTGACGAGTTGTTTGCTCGGGCAGTTTCGCGATGCTATCACCCGAGAAGAATTTCTCGCGATGAAACAGTCGCCCTATCATTATTCTCGATAGCTCATCATGGCGCTGTCGCCAAACGCTCATCTGTTTCGTTGCCAGCGTCACTGCGGTGCTCAAGGGTCATTAAAACCCATTCCGCTCCTCATTGCCTTGGCGCCTCGCATCTAAGCATTTCTCGACAGCGCCTAAAAACGACTTTGTCGACAGTGCCCTCATTTTATTTGAGGCCGATTTCTCTCAATCTCTCTTGTAGATATGATTCGGCAGTATGTTTCGTCGAAAGCCTGACATCCGGCCTGGGATGAGTAAAAAGTGGCATTGAGTAACGAGAATTTTTTGATGCATCACCAAGAGGATTGACCACTCGATGAGTTGTGGAACGATAGTATCCTTGTGACGCTTCTTGAAGCATATCGCCGACATTCACGACGATTTCCCCCCAGTTGCTCGCGACACTATGCCAATTTCCTCGAGCATCAAGAACTTGCAGCCCAGAGTGGGTCGACGCGGGTAGAAGGGTGATGAGATTAATGTCTTCATGCGCCGCCGCTCTGACGGCCCCAGCCTCTTCAGTTCCGGTCATTGGCGGATAGTGGATGATCCGCAAAAGATTTTGAGGGCTATCTTCTGACATGTTTTGCAGGGGCATTGAAAATTCTCGGCGTATAGACTCAGGAGCTTGCTCGTCAATCCACTGAAGAAGCGTTCGTCCTAGCTTCATCATTTCGTCAAAGAGTTTGTTTGTCGCTGGGCCTAATGTTTTTGGATATCCAGACCACCGATAAATGTGAAAAAATTCTTTCAAGTCTTTAATGGGAGAAGTCTTTGCATTTTCAGAACGGAACGGGAAATATCCAGCCTGCGTTTCTTTTTCATGTAAGTATTTTAGCTTGTCGATTTCGTTTGATTGAAAAAAGTTTTTCCAATCTGCGTAAACAGTTTCAATAAGCTGAACGTCAATGGGATGATGAGTAATGACCCCGAAGCCAGTCTCTTTCAGTGACTGTGCAAAATCCTTTGCAGAAGATGTTGAGCGATAATTCACGCGTTGGATATTCATGATCAGATCCCCCTGCAAGCTTCGTTCTAGCGAAGTTAAAGAAGAGATCTCAAGATAATTATGAGGGGGAGCTCATTTTTCTCTCATTTGTTTATATGCCTCTAGGGCCTTAAGTCTCGCATTTTTGTGATCAACGATCGGAATCTGCGGCTTTCGTCCCTTCAGCCACTGACGAATATATTTTTTCTCTGGATCAAATTTCTCGCTTTGAATCGAAGGATTGAACACCCTAAAGTATGGTGCTGCATCAGCGCCGCAACCCCCGGCCCATTGCCATCCCATCGAGTTGTTCGCAAGATTAGCGTCGACGAGTGTATCCCAGAACCACTGAGCCCCCTCGTGCCAAGAGATCAGAAGATCCTTTGTCAAAAACGATGCGACGATCATGCGGACGCGATTATGCATCCAGCCAGTTGCCCAGAGTTCTTTCATTCCAGCATCCACAATTTCAAAACCTGTTTCTCCATTTTTCCAGGCTGAGAGAAATTTATCATTTTTTTTCCAAGCAAATTTTTGGAACTTCTCATCTAAAGGTGAGTCTGATGTATGGGGAAAGTGGAATAAAATATTATGGCTGAATTCTCTCCAAATTAATTCGCGAATAAACCAGTTTGCTTGGTCTTTTTCCGTAGGCTTCATTTTCGATGTCGCTCTGCGCCACTCTGCCAAAATCCATTTCGGCGAGAGTTCCCCAAAGTGAAGATAGGGAGAAATTTTAGAGGTTCCGGACTGTGCGGGATAGTCTCTGGATTTCTTGTATTCCAGAATGTTTGAATTCAAAAAATTTAGAAATAATTTTTGGCCGTGGGTTTCTCCGGGCTTCCAATGATTATAGAATTCAGAATCCCAGCGAATAGTCGGCAACAGATTTAAGTCTTCTACAGTCAAAGTATTTCGTGCAGAGGAATCCGTGGGAATCTTTCTAATTTCTCTTATCGGGAGAAGATCTGGGGATTCTGAGGGGAATGCTTTAAAATATGGAGTAAAAACTTTGTAGGGCGAATTTGATTTCGTCTGTAGCTGCCAAGGCTCTATTAATAGAGAGCCATTAAATTGTTTCACTTCGATTCCACGGCTTCGTAGCAAGGATACAATTTTCTCATCTCTCTTGAGAATGGATGGTTCGTATAGTTTATTCCACGCGACAGCTTTGATCTGGGCTTGTTTGCAGAGCTCTTCGATGATCTGAGCGCTGTTTCCCTTTTTTATAATTAACTGCGCGCCAAGTTTTTCAATCTTTTCTTTAAAATGACGAAGCGAATGGTGAAGCCACCAGCGGGATGCGGCCCCCGGGCGCCAGGGATCTTCCTCTTCCGGAGCCCAGATATAGAGTAAAAGCGCTGGTTCGCGCCGATCGATCGCCCACTTCAGTGCAGGGTGGTCATGCAAACGAAAATCTCTGCGAAACCAGACGAGCGTCGACATATCATGAAGTCTTTCGGTCGGGCTTGATGCCCAACTGGTGGAAAAGAGCAGACTCCAAAGTTGGAAAGAAGAATTCGTAGCCAGTCTCGAGTGCGGCTTTCGGATTCAGGCGTCGGCTCGCAAGCAGCAACTCATCAGCCATTTCGCCGGCAATCATTCGAAGGAGTGTTGTTGGAACAGCTGGCATGAGGGGCTTATTCAGAACTCGCGCAAGAATTTCTGAAAATTCTCGGTTAGTTAAAGGATTTGGCGAGACGGCATTGATCGGGCCAGAAATCGATTCAGTTTCAAGGCAATGCACAATCAAGCCAAGCATATCGTCGAGGCTGATCCAGCTCCAAAATTGATTGCCGGATCCAAGAGGAGCTCCGACGCCTTTGTTGAACGAGAAGAGCATTTTCTTGAGTGCTCCAGATTTCGGACTAAGTACGATGCCTGTGCGCAGGTTGACTGTGCGGATTTTTTGATCACGTAGTGGGCTACAGGAGTCTTCCCATTCCTGGCAGACTTTCGATAAAAAGGTGTTTCCGGGTGGTGATGATTCAGTCCAAATACTAGTGGCGCTTTCTTGATAAAATCCAGAAGCAGAGCCACACAGAAATGAAGAAGGCTTAGTATCGAGTTTGCAGATTGCTTCAGAAAGCAGCTGTGTACTCTTTTTTCTGCTTTCAAGAATTTTTTTCTTTTGGTCTGTGTTCCATCTTTTCTCTGCAATGCTTTCGCCAGCTAAATGTATTACAGCGTCGATTGGGCTATCGATCATTTCACGAAGTTTAATCGGATCGCGAAAGTTCCATATCAAGCATCGGTCTGTCGACTGCGGAAGGGGATGTCTCGCTAGATGGGTGATATTATGTCCGAGATTTTTGAGCAGCGGTGTTAAAGCGGTTCCGATAAGGCCAGTGCTTCCGGTAATCAGAATATTTTTTGGCTGATGCTTATATCGTGTTTGTAGTGCCAAATCGTTTTTCAAAATTGTGTGGCGATACTCAAATAGCCTGCGCAATTTTTCTTTTGCAAATGAATTGCCTAAATAGTTGGCAACGCGGCCGAGAGGTAGCTCGTATTCAATCGAGTCCGTCAGTCGACATTGGCCGTTTTCATTTTCAAAAATATGTCGATGCCGCCATTTTGAAAAAGGGCCTTCAATCATCTCATCGCAAAAAATTTTACCGGGCTCAACGACATCGTGTCGACCCACCCAGTTAACATGGATTGGTCCGATTTTCATCTTGGTCACGACCTCTGCGCCCAGTTCAATGCCTTTTGGCGGCGCGATGACCTCTACATCTTCCCATGGTGGAATGAGTCGAAAAAATGCACCCGGTTTCTCGTGCCATGCGTAGACTGTATTGGGAGTATGTTCAAGAAGTGAGGATCGATTAAAATGCATGAGCGATTCCTACAATTTTTTTAGAATTTTTGCTCCAGCTCACTTCGAGCAATCCCGACTTCTTTAATTCAATCTCGTAGCCAATCGCCTTGAAAAAAAAGAGAGGGATCCAATCTCCATGAGAGCAGATCACAGTGAAATCTGGCGACTCGTTATTCATCCATTCCATAAACTGAGAGACTCGGCTGGTAATATCCTCTCTTTGAGCTCCGCCTTCATCAAGCATCGGCGTGACATGAATGGGAATGCCAAGTCTTTCAGCAAGTGGAGATAGAGTCTCTTGGCAACGGACTCTCGGGCTCGACAGCACAACGTCGACTTGCCCAGGATACGTCTTTAAAAAAAAATCCGTTAACGCGATGGCCTGTTTCTGACCTCGATCATTCAAACCATTGTCGGCATGACGATCAATGACGTCACGATGCGCATGACGAGTGACGATAAGCGTTTTCATAATTTATTTTGTGGAGAGCGCTCTTCTCGTGCCTGAGTGAGCGAGCTACCGATATATCCATGGTGAGCGAGCTCTTGGAACATAAACTGCACTCTGAATCCTTTCTGTCCTTTTAGAAAATCAGCCATTGGCCAATCTTCAACTCGTTGGAGATTGTTCGGCGATCTTTTTTTCCATAATCCTTGGGAGGTTAGTTCCTTGGCCTTCACATTATCTAGAAGATAAGCAGGAATGACAACCTTCTCTAAAAATTCATAGATTCGTTGATCTAAAATTGGAAAGGCCAACTCCAGCCGCGAGAAAAAATTCCGAGGCATCCAATCTGCGCTTGATAGGTACAGAGCTTTTGAGTTGTGAAAATAGTAAATTCTACTGTGCTCGAGATAGCGATCAACGAGGCTAATGACTTGAATATTATCGCTCAGCCCTTTGACCCCGGGGATGAGACAACAAGCTCCCCTCACAATAAGATCAATGCTAACGCCGGCCTGTGAAGCTTCATAAAGTTTTTGAATAATTTCTTCGTCGACCAGGGCATTGACTTTAGCAACGATTCTCGCGCGATCTCCATTTCTAGCAGCCAATGTTTCTTGCTCAATTAGACTGAGGAGTTTGCGATGTAGTTTTGTGGGCGCTGAAAGAAGTTCTCGAAATTGCGTAGGAATCTTGCCCACACTCACACGATCAAAGAAATGGCGAGCGTCCAATCCTATGTCAGGGCTCGATGTAAGTAATGCCAGATCGGTATAGGTCTGGGCGGTTGAAGAATTGTAGTTGCCGGTAGAAAGATGTGTATAATGTCGATAACCATCCCCTTCGCGGCGGGTGACGAGAGCCACTTTCGCGTGCAGTTTCATTTTTCCGAAACCAAAAGAGACCTCGACTCCGGCTTGTCTTAGCTCCTCTGCGATCTTTATATTATTGAGTTCATCGAATCTGGCCCGAGGTTCAATGAGGACTCGAATCTTCTTCTGGCCTGCCGCAGTCTTCAGTGCGCCGATCATGGGTGAGACGGCATCTGTTCGATAGATTGTTTGCTCGATCATCTCAACCGCTGGATCCGCACAAGCGGCTTGAATCCAAGAAACATACGATTGAAAAGAATCATAGGGATGATGAAGCAAATAGTCCTTTGATTTTAGTCGTTCGAAAATCGAATTTTTTCTCTGAAAGGGTTTTGGAATAAAAGGAAAATATTTTTCGAGCGTTAGATCTGCTGCGGTGGGCGAATCATTCAAGAACTTGACGAGCGTCCAAAGACTTTGAAAGAGCATTGTTTTGGAGCTCAATTGGATCTGACCGGGAGATAGTTTCAGGGTATGAGTAATCTTCGTGAGAATTTCCGGATTTGAGCCAGACAAATATTGAATGCGAATGGGTTTACCGCGGTCTCTGATTCGAACCGACGACTGCACAATATCTGGAATAGATTCAGTGTCTCGCTCGCCAAGATCAATAGAGAAGTCCGCATCGCGAGTCATTCTCAGAACGGTCGGTGCCGATTTGAAAGAAAAAGACGTAGAAAGATGTGATGTAATCAGATCATCCAGAAAGAAAAAATAGGTATCAAGAGTCGCCTTGTCAAAATGCAGGAACGCATTGGGGATCGTTCGTGGAATTCGAAACCAATGTTGGTTGTCAGCAACGACTCCAAGTTGCAAGTTTTCGAGAGTCGATATCTGGGCCACCGAAAAAATCTCAGGTGGATGAAGCTGGCCTAAGACATTCTTTAAAAATATTTGTCGTCCCAGCTCAAACTCAGGATCGTTTGTTCTTGGCTTTGACACGAGAATAATTTTTTTTGGAGAGAGCTCACTAGAAATTGAGTTAAATGTCTCTTCTTGCTTAGCCTGGAAGCGGTTCGTCGCCTCAAGTAGATTGGACCGAATCCGAGTCATTCGAGCTTCAGCTTTCGGATCAGTTCTTTTCAATGATGCGATTGAACGACTTAAGGATGAAATGCGAATCATGAAAAATTCATCCAAATTCGATGAGGTGATCGCTAAAAATTTTAAACGTTCGACGGGTTTGCTAGCGGATGCTCGCGCCTCGGATAGAACTCGCTCATTGAATTGGAGCCAGCTCAAATCTCTATGTATGAAGGGAATATTTCGCCCGACAAGCAGAGAGGGTAGAGTTGGTAGAAGAACAGATGATCGCATAGTACACAGAACTAAAAAAAATTACCTGCTTGTACGCTAGCATGTTACTCTTGAATCAGCAAAATGAGACTTGCAATCATAGATTTGGGTACGAACTCTGTTCGCTTCGATGTGGTCGAATTGAGAAATGACGGCGATGAAGCTGTACGGCTTTATCGTGAAAAATTGATGATTCGACTTGGCGAGGGTGTTTTTCTCAAGAGACGACTAGATCCCAAGGTCGTCGAGACTTGCGTTTTGGCTTTTCAGAGTTTTCGTAGAACGATGGATGATTTTCGAGTCAATCGTGTGGTTGCTTTTGGAACTGCAGCCCTGCGTGTTGCTCGTGATGGCGATCGTTTCATCAAATTGCTGAAATCGCGGAGTGGCATATCGCTGAAAGTGATTTCTGGCGATGAAGAAGCGAGGTTAATTGCGCGGGGAATTTTGAAGAATGAAGCAAATTTACGAGGTCGATTTGCATTGATTGATATTGGCGGGGGCAGCACAGAAATTTCGATCTGCCAAGGCCGAGAAGTTCTCCATTCGGCGAGTTTTCCTTTAGGCACAGCTAGTTTGCAGCAAGTTTTTTTGAAGACCATTCCTCCGGATCTTGAGAGCGGATCAATAGAGAATTTGCGTCGGCATATTCGATCGATGTTGGTTTATAAGTTTGTTTCAGAGGAATGGCCGAGCGTTAAGCGAGTTCTCGGTTCAAGTGGCACTGTTCGTGCTGTCGCGAGACTCAATCGAAGGCACTTTGGAGCAGACATTGTACGAAAGCGAGAGTTGGGTGAGCTTGTCGAAAAAATGAAGAGCCGGTCCCGCGATGAGTTGGCGAGAATTCCGGGGATGGAGTCTCGGCGTTTGGATATGATATTGGCCGGGGCCATCCTGTTGCAAGAGGCGATGCAGGCTCTCAATGCTGAAAAGGTTGAACCTACAGAATACTCTCTGCGTGATGGGATTTTAGATCAGGAATTAGAGATTCTTCGCGTACACAAAACGAAGATTCAGTATGATCCAATTAAGGAAATTTACAGAGCTGCTTTAAGTCTTGGTTGCCGAAATCTCGAGTTGCGTCACACGCAGCAGATCTCAGAGGATTTGTTTGATCGTCTTGGCCGATTACACGGGCTTAAAGGAGATTGGAAAAATTATCTCATTGCCGCGGCTATTTTGCAGGGGGTGGGCCGGGCCATTAGCCCTGTTCGCGAGGCAGGGCATTCTGCATATATTGCAAAACATGTAGATGTTTCAGGTTTAGAGGAATGGGAATCTCAATTTATTGCTGAGCTTTGTGTGCATCACTACGAGTCTAGAGTGATTAAGAAGGAACTTCCCTTTAAGAAAGATAAAAAAAGACAGCGTGCTTTCTTGAAACTGCTTGCTTTGATGCGAGTGGCTGTTGCTCTGTCATTTCAGAGATCGAAACCATTGCATATTCTCGGTGTTAAGGTCGATGATCGAGTAGTGCGTGTGCGGATTTCAAGCCGCGATCACGCAGATCTGCAGATCTTGCGAGCAGATCATAGGAAGGGGCTCTTTGAAGATGTCTTTAATAGAAGTTTACAATTTGAGCAGGTGTGACGGTGAGCAGATATAATCTCAAGTCGTTTGAGGGTGACGCTGAAAGCCAGGCCCTTCGATTGGCTGTGACTTGCGAATCTCTTGCGAGAATCATGAAGATTACATTTGAGCTGACAGGAAAAATCGACAGTATTGTTCTTCCACCCCAAGGGCTGACGTCAGAGTTTCGTGATCACTTGTGGCAGAAGACTTGCTTTGAACTCTTTCTTTCATCTGTTGGGAGAGATTCGTATTTGGAATGGAATTTTTCGTCTGAAGGGCATTGGGCATGTTACTCATTTGCAAATTATCGGAAGCCAGCTGAGCCATTCAAAATATTTTCGGCGCCAAATTTGCTGAGAGCTGAACACAGAGATGGTCGATTTCGGTTTGAGGTTGAACTGATGTTGCCCCACGGATTGTCGGAAGCGAATCTTGAAATGGGTTTGGCAGCAGTTCTTGAACATAAGTCTAAACGTCTATCGCACTGGGCGGTCGCGCATCCCGTTGAAAAGCCGGATTTTCATCTTCGAAGTGGATTTCAATCAAGACTTTCAAGCACAACTCGGTGACACTGAAAGGTATCTCGGGTACTTTGAGCGAAAGATGCCAGACGATAATAAGCAGCTAGGTCACGAAAATGAAGAGGGCTTTCACGGGCTGCGGGTCAAGCGACTTGTGAATGGGCATGCTGAGAAGGTTTTTCTTTCTCGCAGAGGGTCTCGATTTCAGGAGGCCATTCGAGTTCTGAAAATTGCAAAAGAATTCATTTATGGTTTTCAGACTCTTCATTTTGTGGGCCCTGCGGTTACGGTTTTTGGATCGGCTCGATTTCGTGAAGGCCATCCATATTATGCACTGACTCGTTCTGTTGGTTATTTGGTAGCAAAGCTCGGATTTACGGTGATTACGGGAGGCGGCCCTGGGCTGATGGAAGCGGCGAATCGGGGAGCGCAAGAAGGCGGAGGGATGTCGATTGGCTGCAATATTCAGCTGCCGCGAGAACAATTTCCGAATACCTATCTCGATCGTAGTCTGACATTTCGTTATTTTTTTGTGCGCAAGGTCATGTTGGTGAAATATTCTTATGCATTTTTCATATTGCCTGGAGGTCTAGGTACAATTGATGAGATGACCGAGGCGATGACGTTAATCCAAACCGGCCGTGTTTATGATTTTCCAGTGATTCTTGTTGGCGTTGATTATTGGAAAGGCTTTATGGAATGGGTTCAGACGACATTGGTTCGAACTGGAGCTGTTTCATCAGATGAGTTGCAGAATGTTCATCTTGTTGATTCAGCCGATGAGGCCGCCGCGATTCTTCAACGTTTTACAAATCAAATGGGCTTTCAAGATCGTTTGAAATCGGATCAAAAATTGAAAAGAGACTTTACGAAAACGTAAGGTCTCCAAAATTTTGGTTATTTTGATTAAATTTTGATTAAATATAGAAATATCCAATACCTACAATTGACACAATGGATCGGCCCTCCATAATGGCATTCGGGCGAAAAAAATTTACGCGGGTAAAATAAATGAGTGATCCAACTGAAGTTGGTCATCCCGAGGGTGACCGAAAGTTTTTGATTCTAATTTTGGGAGCCGTTGTAGCTCTTGTTGCCTTAATTTATGCTGGAGGTCTCCTTCTGGGGTATTCTCCAGCATGGTATCAAGGCTACGGGCCTGTTCAGCCCATTCCATTTAGTCACAAATTGCATGCCGGCCAGTACAAGGTCCCGTGTCTTTATTGTCATGGTTCGGCTGAATACGCCGCGCATGCTGAGGTCCCTGGCTTGGAAACTTGTATGAATTGTCACTCTGTTGTCAAAACAGAGAGCCCGTGGATTAAACAGTTGAAAGCCTCATTTGATACAAAGAAGCCAATCAAATGGGTGAAAGTTCATGTTTTGCCAGATTTTGTTAAGTTTAATCATAAAAAACATATCGCAGCTGGTGTTGAATGTAGCTCATGCCACGGCGCTGTTCATGAGATGGATAAGGTTTATCAGTGGGCGCCGCTCACAATGGGTTGGTGTGTAAACTGCCATCGCAACAATAATTATGTACAGCAACATCGAGTGATGTTGAGCGAAGAATCTCGTCGCCTGAAGGGCCTCGGAGAGAAATCTTTGGTGGAAAAGATTCTTACGCACAACGATCCTCATAACGCAGATGTAAGTTGTAGCACCTGTCATTATTGATTGAAGGATATAGAGAAGATGTTGGAAGCCGACCAAATTGAGGCAAAGCGAAAATCTGAGGAAAAGCTGCTTTCTTCGGAGCCCAGAAAGTTTTGGCAGAGCTATCAGGAGTTGAACGAAGCTGAAGACATTCGGCTTGCAGTGAGAGCGAAAGAGTTCAGCGAAGGGCAAAAAGAATCGCTCCAGTTTGAACTTCCATCAGTGACCAGACGCCGGTTTCTTCAATGGATGGGCGCAGCAAGTGCATTGATGACTGGAGCGGCTTGTAAGCGACGCGAAACTGATTACTTGGTCCCTTATGTAAACAAGCCGCAAGGCTATGTGATGGGGATGCCAGTTTGGTATGCTTCTGTGGCGCCGAATGGTTCTGGAATTCTCGTTAAAACTCGCGAAGGAAAACCCATTAAATTAGAGGGAAATCCAGAGCACCCATTGAATCGTGGTGGCTTAGACGTTCAGACTCAATCATTGCTCTTGGATTTTTTTAACCCCGAGAGAATTCGAGCCCCGCAAATTAAAGGAAAGCCAGCGTCCTGGGCAGAGGCAGACCAATACGTCAAAAATATCGTGCAAGGTTCACCTGCTGGCTCTGTTCGATTGCTGACCGGACCCGTGCTGAGCCCCACCCTTAAGGGAGTAATAGAAAAATTCTTAGCCTCGACAAAGGCGAAACACCATTTTTTCCGGCCAGTATCTGACGCCCCCGTTTTGGAAGCGCTCGATTACGCGACAGGTAAGTCTGCGATCCCGTCATATCGATTTGATAAAGCTGAAGTGGTTGTTTCATTCGACTCCGATTTTCTAGGTGCCCATGATTTTGCTGGTTCTTATACCAAGGGGTTTTCATCTAGGAGAAAGGCCCACCGTGGTGGGCGAGAGCACAATCAGCTTTTCGTATTTGAATCACAATATTCGATCACTGGTGTCGCAGCTGATTATCGTGTCCCCGTTTCACCATCGCATTTTGCTGCTTTGATTTTTTGTCTGACTTACGAGGTTGCAAAAAAATTGGGAGCGTCTGATGCAGAGGCTGTTTTTGGGCGATATGCCGCGGCTGATGTTTTAAAAGAAGTGGGCGTCAACGAGGGGATCTTTGCAAATCTCGTAAAGGCACTTGTCGATGCAAAAGGTCGTTCGATCGTTATTGCGGATGGCAGATGCCCCCTTTCTTTCGAGGTGCAGTTGGCCACTCTTGTGCTTAACTCGATGCTTAAGAATATTGGATCAACGATTGATCTCAGCGGTGAGCGGGTTTCTGGCTTCGATGCAGCAGAGTCCTATTCGGATCTTTTGAAAGATGCCGAAGGCGGTAAGGTCGAGACGTTGATTATCGCCGGCGCAAATCCTGGCTACCAGCAATTATCTGGCGAATTCGATAAGGCGCTCAGCAAGATTAAAAACCTTGTGTTTATTGGCTCTGAACTTGATGAGACTGCGGGCAAGGCCCAGGTTGTATTGGCTGAAAGCATGTTTCTTGAGTGCTGGTCAGATTCGTCTGTGCGACGGGGTGTTTTTTCAATCCAGCAACCTGTGATTCAGCCGTTGTTTACGACTCGAAGCTTGGGAGAAATTCTTTCCGCCTGGCTTGGAGATGAGCGAGATTATTCTGAGATCGTGAAAGATTTCTGGAGAAAATCGATTTTTTCCGGAAACGGAAGTTTCGAGGATTGGTGGCAGGGTCAGCTTAAATCAGGAGTTGTCACTGTTGATCGTTTAAGCGGAGGTTCACAGCCGACCGTCCAGCTTTCGAAGGTTCTCAATTTATTAAAAGCGGAAACGCTCAACCGCAAAATCCCATCGAATAAGAGTCTATCGAATAATAGTAAGGTCGAGATTGTTCTCTATCCATCGTTGAATCTTCGAGATGGCGCACGAGCTTCAAACGCTTGGCTGCAAGAGATGCCCGATCCAATTTCGAAGGTGACTTGGAGCAATTATATTGCGGTGTCACCGAGTTTGGCGAAGAGCTTGGGGTTGAGAGAAGATCTCCAGCTTGGGCATCACTCGAACGATGTTGTAGAACTGACCGTGGACGGCAAGACACTGAGTTTGCCTGCCCATATTCAGCCTGGGCTGAAAGACAATGTTGTTACGGTTGCTTTGGGATATGGACGCTCTGCTGCTGGATCGGTTGGGACAATGATTGGAAAAAATCCATTAGTCTTAGCATCGGCCTCTGGAGCCAGAGTTTTCGCGGGCATCTTAGGAACGATTAAAAAGACATCCGAAACCAAAGCTTTGGCGACGACACAGCGCCACTTCGAACTCGAGGGTCGGGATAAGGATATATTACAAACCGCGACACTTTCAGATTTTCTAAAGAAAAAAGAACATGGCGAAGATCATGAGGCTCACGGTGAGTCGAAACATGAAACGATCTATAATCCAAAAGAGTTTGTATACCCCGGCAATAAATGGGGAATGGTAATCGACCTCAATTCCTGTACTGGTTGCAATGCCTGTGTGGTGGCTTGTTATTCTGAGAATAATATTGGAATTGTTGGTGAGGACCAGGTGTTCAAAGGTCGGCATATGGCGTGGTTGCGATTGGATCTCTACTATTCCGGATCGCCGGAAGCGCCAGAAGCAAATTTTGAACCAATGCTCTGTCAACAATGTGAAAGTGCTCCGTGTGAAACAGTCTGCCCAGTTTTAGCAACGGTTCATAGTAGCGATGGTTTGAACGACATGATCTATAACCGATGCGTTGGAACTCGCTATTGTGCAAATAACTGCCCATACAAGGTCAGACGGTTTAATTATTTTCAATACACTGATTCGCTTGGCAAGAAGATCGACTTTCAAGATCCACTTCCGTTGATGTTGAACCCAGACGTGACGGTAAGATCTCGTGGAGTCATGGAAAAGTGTACATTCTGTGTTCAACGAATACGCAAAGTGGCGGATGAAGCTCGAGATGAAAAGCGTCGAGTTCAAGACGGCGCGATTAAGACGGCCTGCCAGCAGAGTTGTCCTGCTGACGCTATTGTCTTTGGCGATTTGAATGACACAAACTCCGAGGTTTCGAAATTATCGAAGGGCAGTGGGAACTTCAAAATTTTAGAGATTTTGAATACGAAGCCGTCAATTACCTATTT
The DNA here is from genome assembly GCA_964626465.1 of uncultured Bacteriovoracaceae bacterium. Classification (GTDB taxonomy): domain Bacteria; phylum Bdellovibrionota; class UBA2394; order UBA2394; family UBA2394; genus CAZRCG01. The sequence continues at coordinate 193,781 of CAZVFP010000004.1, forward strand.
GCCAAGACTGAGAAATAAGGGGGATTCATGAGCGCTGTATTAAATGAAGAAGCCCTTGTTCAAGGTGGCAAAACCTACGCGGATGTTACTAATGAAGTCTGTAAACCATTAGAATCGTTTCCGACGCGAATATGGTGGGTCGCATTTTTGTCGGCCCTGACGATGATGACGGTTGGATTCTCGCTCATCGGTTATATGCTCTACAAGGGCGTTGGGATGTCCGGCATTCGATCGTCAGTCAATTGGGGGATGATGATTATCACCTTCGTTTTCTGGATTGGTATCGGCCATGCCGGAACCTTGATCTCGGCTATCTTGTTTTTGTTTCGCCAAAAATGGCGAACTGCCATCAATAGATCTGCAGAAGCGATGACGATTTTTGCAGTCATGTGCGCTGGGATATTTCCACTGATTCATACAGGGCGACCTTGGTATAGTTTTTACTGGCTTTTCCCATACCCGAATACGATGGGGCCTCTGTGGGTGAATTTTCGTTCTCCGTTGCTTTGGGACGTGTTCGCCGTATCGACATATTTAACCATTTCGGCCGTTTTTTGGTATACGGGACTCGTTCCTGATTTAGCGACTGTTCGAGATCGGGCGAAGAATTTTTGGAGAAAAAAGATCTATGGAATTCTTTCTCTGGGGTGGAGAGGATCGAGCAGGGGTTGGCATCATTATGAAATTGCGTATTGGATCCTCGCTGGACTTTCGACTCCATTAGTACTTTCTGTCCATACGATCGTTTCTTTTGATTTTGCGGTATCGATTATTCCAGGATGGCATACGACGATTTTCCCACCGTATTTCGTTGCGGGTGCAATTTTTTCTGGTTTCGCGATGGTGGTGACTCTATTGGTCATTGCTCGAGAAGTTTTTAATCTCAAACAGTACATAACGATGGCTCACTTAGACGCCATGAATAAGATCATTCTGGCAACGGGGATGTTAGTGGGGTTGGCATACGCAACGGAATTTTTTATTGCCTGGTACAGTGGTGTGCCTTACGAAAGAGCGATCTTTTTGAAGAGAGCACTGGGTCCATATGCATGGGCCTACTGGATCATGGTTGGATGTAATGTTATTTCTCCACAGTTTTTCTGGTTTAAAAAGTGTCGAAGAAATATTCCGCTGATGTTTGTTCTTTCGATTTTTGTGAACATCGGAATGTGGTTTGAGAGATTTGTGATCGTCGTGACTTCGCTGGCAACCGATTATTTGCCGTCTTCGTGGAAATACTTTCAGTTATCTCCCTGGGATTATGGCGTATTGCTTGGAAGCTTTGGTATGTTTTTCACATTATTCCTGCTGTTCTGTAGAGTTCTTCCGACGATTTCAATTGCAGAGGTAAAGGCTGTATTGCCATCGCCCAAAGGAGGCGCCCATGGCTAAGCATTGTGTGGTGGGATATTATTTTTCACCCGAAGATATTATTGAGGCGACGAGAAAGGTGAGAGAACGAGGCTTCGCCAAATTTGACGCATTCACACCTTTTCCAGTGCATGGAATAGATGAAGCGCTTGGAATCAAACGAAGTTTTCTTCCCTACATTAGCTTTGTCGCGGCCGTTGGCGGTTTAATGACGGCAGCGGGCCTCGAGATCTGGACCCATCTTTATTCGTGGCCTATCAATGTGGGTGGGAAGCCGCTTATGGCTTTGCCCGCGTATATTCCAATTATGTTTGAACTCACCGTTCTTTTCTGTGGTCTTGCAACTGCAGCATCGATGTTTCTGTTGTTCTTGAGGCTTCCTAATTTTCGGAAGCCCATTTTCCATCCTGACATTACAAATGATCGATTCGCTATTGCGGTTGAGGTAGAGAACGCTGACGAGGCGGAATCAGTGAAGAAGTTTCTGAAAGAAATTCATTCGCAAGATATTCATTCGGTGGAGAGTGCTCTGTGAAAAAAATAGGCGCGGCATTCTCAGTTCTTGTTTTGGGTGGATTGGTTTTTTGGCTTGTCAATAACAGCGGGTATTTTCCGTATACACATAATCCTTTGCAGTACATGCCGAATATGCATCATACAAAGGCGCTTATTCCACAGCGTGGATACGATTTTTATGCGGACGGCGCTTCTGTTCGAGTTCCTCCTGCGGGTGCAGTGGCGGTGAATCAAAACCCCTATCCGTATACGAAGGCGACTTTTGCAGCTGATGTGAGAAAATTTTCAAATCCCGTGGCGGCTGATTTAGCGACAGTCAAGCGAGGTCAAAAAGTTTTTATGACCTACTGCGTTGTTTGCCATGGACCGAAGGGTTACGGTGACGGATACGTGGTTCCTCCTTTTTCGCAACCGCCGTCATTGCAATCAGAGAAAATCCGGGGCTATGCCGACAGCCAGATTTTTCACGTGATTACGGTAGGCCAGAATGTAATGGGAGCCTATGGCCCGCAAATTCGTGAGCAAGACCGCTGGGCCGTGATTCACTACCTAAGAGTTTTACAAAGAGCCGAGAATCCGAACGATGAAGATATCAAGGCCTTCGAGAATGTTTTCCCGCCCGAGCAGGAAACAAAGTGAGGATTGCATGAGTGCTGATATGACTAGTCTTAAGCCTTTCAAAACTCCTTTTGGATTAAAAGTAGTTCTATTTGGTTTGGTCGCATTAGGTTTGGTGGCGTTACGAATTCTTTATGTTGAAGATTCAAATCGTGCTTGGTTTCAGATCTTGATTGGGTCCGTTTTGTTTCTCAGCTTTGGCTTATGCGGATTGTTTTTTACGGCGATTCAATTTTTGACGTCTGCAAAATGGAGCGTTGTGATTCGTCGTGTTCTTGAGGCAATGGCGCTGACTTTGCCTGTAGCTGCTCTTTTATTTATTCCCATTTATTTTTTTGGTCTCCATCACCTTTATGAATGGAGCCATAGTGAAGTCGTCAGCGCACACCCCGTTTTGCAGTGGAAGTCTGGCTATTTGAATGAATGTTTTTTCGGTATTCGATTGGCGATTTATTTTTTCATCTGGATTGCGACATCAACTTGGTTGATTCGAAATTCTCTTAAACAAGATATTTCAGGCGATCCGCAAATCTCTACGAAGAACTTCCGAGTTGCGGCTCTGACACTCGTTCTATTTGCATTGAGTGTATCGTTTGCTGCATTCGATATTTTGATGTCGTTGGAGCCCCACTGGTTCTCCACGATTTTTGGTGTCTATTTTTTTGCCGGCCTTTTTCAGGCTGGTTTAGCGATCATTTATATTGTGACTTGGTTCGCTCATCGAACGGGGACTCTTTCGGCGTTTGTGACTCGAGATCATTTTCATGACATTGGACGATTTCTTTTCGGATTTTCTGTGTTCTGGGCATATATAGGTTTTTCTCAGTTCATGTTAATTTGGTATGGAGATCTTCCTGAAGAAACTTTCGTTTATCGTGATCGTTTAAGCTTGGGATGGGAATGGATTGGCCTGGCACTTCTCGCAATTAGATTCGTGATTCCATTTCTTGTCTTGATGCCATACGGGGCGAAACGCTGTTATCCGGTCGCACTTGCGATCTCTGGGCTTGTGCTCTTTGGGCATTGGCTTGATCTCTACTGGTTTTCGATGCCTGCGCTGCGCCATTTCTCTGACGTCGAGGGGATGTTTCCTGCAGCTATTCGGTGGCAAGAAGTTTCAATTGGTGTGGGATATTTAGCGTTGTTTTGTTTGGTCATTGGGTTTGTGATGGAGCGAATCAGAATGGTTCCGATCAAAGATCCGAGACTCGAAGTTTCGATGCATTATTATCACCATGGATGACTTTAAGGGTAAGACGAAATAGGTTGAAAACGAATTGATGAAATCAGAGGCCTTAAAAATCGCAGTTCTTTTGTGTTTTGTTTTTGGCGGCTCAATCGTCAGCGCAGATTCCATTGAAAAGGAGGATCTGCCGAAAGAACTGAATGCTGCCCAGATCACAGAAAAGCTTGGATCGAGTCTTACGATTGGTAGTCTGACTTTTCGAAATGAAGCAGGCGATCGTGTTGTATTGGCGGACTATTTTTCACGTGGCGTGCCGGTGGTCATGGTGATGGCCTATTACAATTGCCCCGCACTTTGCGGTGTCTTATTGAATGGAGTGACGAATTCATTGCGTGCGCTTGATTGGAGTCCTGGGAAGGAATTTGAAATCGTTGTGGTCAGCATTGACCCCAAGGAAGGCTCTCAGTTGGCTCGCATGAAAAAAGAAAATCTGATCAAAAGCTATGGTCGAATTGAAGCGGCCGCTGGAGCTCATTTTTTGACGGGTGAAGAATCACAGATCAAGAGCTTGGCGGATCAACTGGGATTTGGTTTTTACTACGACGAGAGAATCTCAGAATATGCACATAGCGCTGGAATTTTTGTTTTGACACCATCGGGACAAATTTCGCGCGTTCTTTATGGCGTTGACTTTCCGGCGAAGGATTTGAAGCTCGCTCTTTTGGAAGCGTCGGAAGGTAAAGTCGGCACCGCATTCGAGAAATTTATGATGTTTTGTTATCGCTACGATCCAAAACGCGGTGGTTATTCGTTGCATGCAATGAAACTCGTGCAATTTGGTGGCCTCGTCACGATAGTTGTATTGTGCGGCTATTTGTTTTTGTTCTGGCGCCGCGAGCGTAAAAAAAATTCTGACAGGAGGATGGCAGCATGAATGGTGGTCTCGGTGGAAGTCTACCGGTAGCAGCGTCGCAGGTCGCTGAGTCTTGGGACATGCTTTATTATTTTCTTTTTGCCATATGCAGCTTTTTCTTCGTCCTTGTTTGTGGGGCAATGATTGTTTTTGCAATTCGATATCGTGCTCGTCCAAATGTTCAAGCGAGTCATATCACTCACAACAATAAGTTAGAAATCGTTTGGACAGTGATTCCAACTATTCTCGTGATGATTATTTTTGTGTGGGGATGGATCGTCTATTCAGGAATGGGGCTCAACCATCCGACAGACGCCTTAGAGATCAAGGTTCTGGCGAAGCAGTGGAATTGGACCTTTCAGTATGATGATGGGCGAACCATGATGGGAGAAGTCGTTGTACCTGTGAACAAGCCGGTTAAGTTTGTGATGACATCGAATATCAAGGATGTGATCCATTCATTCTTTTTGCCAAATTTCAGAGTTAAGAAAGATGTCGTGCCTGGGATGTTCACGACTCTTTGGGTGAAGCCGACTATTGTGGGTACTCACCAAGTTTTTTGTGCTGAGTATTGCGGAACAGATCACTCGAATATGCTTGCGAAGATGCATGTGGTGAGTGATGAAAACTGGCAAAAGTGGAAATGGGGAGCGAAGGTCGATTTTGGACCAGACATAGGAATCGTTGGTGATCCCGTCGTGACACCAGTCGCGGCACAAGCGCCCACAGCAGCACCCGCTGGAGGTTCTCTTGCGGACGAAGGTAAGAAGGTCACTCAGCAAAAAGGATGTGTGGCATGTCATTCTGACGACGGCAGTCCGAGAATCGGACCAAGCTACAAGGGAATCTTTGGACACGAAGTTGAAATCGTTGGTGGGTCAAAGGTCATGGTGGATGAGAATTATATTCGCGAGTCGGTTATGACTCCCCAAGCGAAAGTTGTTAAGGGTTTTGAAACGATGATAATGCCGCCGTACGCTGGTCAAATAAGTGATTCAGAAATGATTGCGATTATCGAATATATTAAGAGCGTGAAATAGGAGGACAGCATGTCGAGCAGTCCAGAAGGCACAAATTATCTGAATTATCCACGAGGTTGGAAATCGTGGCTTGTCACCCTCGATCATAAGCGTATCGGGATGATGTATTTGTTTACGACGCTGGCATTTTTTTTGGTCGGCGGAATCTATGCTTTACTGATTCGTTTTGAACACTGGACCCCCGGTATGACGATCATGGGTGCGGATACGTATAACAAGGCATTTACCTACCATGGCTCTGTCATGGTTTTCATGGTGATTATCCCGATGATTCCTGCCGCTCTTGGAAACTTTATTTTGCCAATGATGCTCGGAGCAAAGGACGTTGCTTTTCCGCGCTTAAACCTATTGTCGTATTATGTCTTCATGGTTGGAGCTATTTTGGCTCTCTCAACGCTGTTCTTTAAAGGCGTTGATACGGGCTGGACATTCTATACACCATACTCAACAAGAACAGGATCTGCAGCAGCGATGATGGTTTCTGCCGCGTTCATCATGGGATTTTCGTCTATTCTTACTGGGCTTAATTTTATCGCGAGTATTCACAAATTGAGAGCCCCCGGTCTTTCTTGGGATCGTCTACCTTTGTTTTTGTGGAGTCTTTATGCGACGAGCATCATCCAAGTTCTTGCCACTCCGGTATTGGCATTGACTCTTGCCTTGATGGCTATCGAGCGAGTTTTCCATATTGGAATTTTTGATCCTTCTTTAGGTGGGGATCCGGTTTTGTTTCAGCATTTCTTTTGGTTTTATTCTCATCCTGCTGTTTACATCATGATTCTTCCAGCGATGGGCGTGATCAACGAAGTGATTCCTGTATTCGCTCGAAAGCCAGTCTTTGGATATAAAGCGATGGCTGCGGCGATTTTTGGTATTGCGTTGGTGGCCTTCGTCGTTTGGGGACATCATATGTTCACGACTGGACAGTCTGATACCGCCAGTTTTCTTTTCTCTCTGATTACCATGTTCGTAGCGGTGCCTACTGGGGTGAAAATGTTTGGATGGCTGGCGACTCTTTATAAAGGATCGATTCGCTTTCAAGCCCCGATGCTTTACGCCCTGTCGTTTTTATTTGTGTTTCTTATAGGAGGTCTGACGGGTGTTGTGCTGGCTACTTTAGGAGCCGATATCCACTTTCATGATACCTATTTCGTCGTCGCGCATTTTCACTACGTCATGGTGGGAGGTTCGATTACGGCATTTATGGCGGGGGCTCACTACTGGTTTCCAAAATTCTTTGGAAAAATGTATTCGGAGTGTATTGCATTTGTCTCGTGGTTGTTCATTTTCATCGGATTTAACGTCACATTTTTTCCGCAATTCATCATGGGCTCTCAGGGAATGCCTCGAAGGTATTACAATTATCTTCCTCAATTTCAGCATTTGCATCAATTGTCGACGATTGGCGCAGTGATGATCTCGTTAGGATTTGTGATCGCCGCATTTTATTTTGCGTATGCGCTGTGCAAAGGAAAAGCGGCTCCATCAAATCCATGGGAAGCGAAGACGCTGGAGTGGATGACTTCTTCGCCACCACCACTTGAGAATTTCCGAGTGGATCCTGTGGTTACTAGCGATTTCTATGATTTTCGTGGGAGGATATCGTGAGTTCTAATCATTCTCATGGTGACGGACATCATTATGCCCATCACTTTCGAAATGCGATGCATGAGTTCCTAACTTGTAAGCTGGGGATGTGGTTGTTTCTGGTTCAAGAGGTTCTCTTTTTTAGTCCGTTATTTGTTGGGTTTTTTATTTTCAAGCATGAATATTTTCATGACTTTCATTTGTCTGCACGTGAACTCGACTGGAAAATGGGAGCAACCAATACGGTCATTCTGATTTTAAGTAGCTTTACAATGGCAAGAGCCGTAACAGCTGCGCAACGAGGATTGAAATCCGCAACGGTTCGAAACTTGGCCCTGACGATTATGTTTGCGTGTGGTTTCTTGGTTGTTAAGTATTTTGAATATACCCACAAAATTCATTTGGGCATTTTGCCGGGCAGTCATTTTACGAACGCAGAGTTGCTCGCTGAAGCTCCACATGCGCCACTTTATTTTTCATTTTATTTTGCCATGACGGGATTGCATGGGCTTCATGTGCTGATTGGAATCGGAGTTCTGTGTTGGATTTTGTTTAGGTCAAAGCGAGGTGACTTTGGTCCTGATTATTTTACACCAGTCGAAATGACGGGGCTTTATTGGCATTTTGTCGATTTAGTCTGGATATATTTATTTCCGCTTCTTTATCTTGTGGGGTGATCTTATGAGTGGCGATCACGATAAACATCATATTCTTTCTGATAAGATTAGCCTGACAGTTCTGATTGGGCTCTTGGTTCTGACGGTCATAACGGTTGTGGCTTCGCGTATCGATTTTGGAGATTTCAACTTCGTTATTGCGATGGCGATAGCTTCGGTTAAGGCGTTAATGGTGATGCTCTTTTTTATGGGCTTGAAGTATGACGAAAACGAGAATCGAGCTTTTTTCTTCTCATCTTTTCTATTTCTTGCGATTTTCATTTTTTTCACGGCGTCCGATATATATACGCGCCCCACTAATTGGCGAAACACTGGATCTCATCTGAAAGAAGTAGCTCAGTCGGGGGTATCGAAGTTCAAAAAGCCGTGGGTCAGTTCGCCTGAACTTGTTGCCCATGGCAAAGAAATCTTTCAAGCCCAATGTGTCGTATGTCATGGAGCGGATGGACATGGCGATGGGCCAGCGTCTGGGGCTCTCAATCCAAAACCACGAAATTTTCATGAAGAGCAGGGCTGGAAAAATGGGCGAAAAATTAGCGATGTTTTTGGAACGCTAAAAAATGGGCTCAATTCTATGCCTTCATTTGCGACCCTATCTCAAGATGATCGATGGTCGGTGGCTCACTATATTTTGAGTTTAGGGCCTACGGCTCCGGTTGCGAGCACAGACGACCTGAAGAAGGTGGGCATTGTGGACGTGACCAAAGATGATGGCGGCATGGGCGGTGCGGAAGCAGCTCATAAGAAAATCCCCGTAGAATTTGCCATCGATCGATATTTGCAATCACAGAGAAAATAGTAAAAGCTCCTTCCAGTTGAAGGAGGTTTACTATGAGTGCAGACAATACCAAGCTTTGGTTTCGGTTACAGGGGGTACTCTGTGGGATTCTTTTCTTTCTGATCGTTTTCGGCGCGGGTGTTCGACTGGCAAATGCGGGATTAGCATGCCCTGATTGGCCGAAATGTTTTGGCGTGCTCGTGCCAGATTTTAATTTCGGAATATTCATGGAATGGTTTCATCGATTGATCGCAGGATCCGTGGGTATCATTGCTTTTCTGGTCGGCGTAAAGGTTTTTAGAACTTCAACCTTGAGAACTGTTTTGGGAATGCCCGTTTGTATTTCCCTTTTTCTTTTTGGAGTTCAAGCGTTTCTAGGCGGTCAGACAGTTCTTCAGTTTTTGCGAGGCGAAATTGTTACGGCTCACTTGGCTTTTGGATATCTTTTGTTCGCGACAAATCTTGCAATTTATATTCGATGGAAAAAGATGAGATCACATTCAGAGATCCTAAAGACCCCGCTCGGACTAAAAATATTTGCTCGCGTGGTATTCGTTGTTTCGTATCTTCAGGCGATTCTGGGGGCTTTGGTAAGTTCGCATTATGCAGGGCTTGCGTGTCCCGATTTTCCAACCTGTCATGATCACTGGATTCCATCGCCCTTTGAAGGGAATATCGCCATTCATATGTTGCACCGAATGGGAGCTGTGGCGGTTCTCATCACAAGTCTGATTTACTTACTTTATACATTGAGAATTTCCCGTCGGTCCCCCCAGCTGATTGGCTTTCATAAATTGGCAAAGGGCGGGTTCATTGTCGTGGTGGTGCAGTGGTGCTTGGGAATATCGATGATTTTTTCAACTATTCATCCGGGATTGAGTTTGTTTCATTCATTATTCGCGTTATCTATTTTCTCAATGTACGTCATAGGTGCGGTGAGAGTAGGACTATCGAAGTGAGAAGAATTTCGGAATATTTTAGATTAACCAAACCAACGATTGTTCTCTTGGTTGGAATCACTGGTTTCGCGACAATGCTCGCCGAGGGTACTTTTTTTTCTCGGCCTCTCGATATGACTCTTTGTCTGCTCGCAATCATGGCGGCTGCTGGGTCAGCAAATACACTCAATCAGATTATTGATCTGGATATCGATTCTTTGATGGAGAGAACTCGAAAAAAAAGGCCTCTTCCGCGAGAAGCGATTCATGTGAGCCGTGCGATTTTGTTTGCTGTATTTTTGGGAGTCGGCTCGAGCTATTTTTTGTGGAATTATTTTAATCCATTATCGGCATGGATCAGCATGGGCACGATTCTGTTCTATATACTCATTTACACAATCTGGCTGAAGCGAAGACATCACTATAATATCGTTATTGGTGGTGCGGCTGGTTCGACCGCCCCCTTGATTGCGTCGGCTGCAGCATTTGGTCATATATCGTGGCTGGCCTGGCTTGGATTTTGGATCATCTTTACATGGACTCCGCCGCATTTCTGGGCCCTCGCCTTGGCGATCAAAGATGATTATGCAAAGGCAAAAATTCCGATGCTTCCAAATGTCGCTGGCGATCGTCGAACTAAAATAGAAATCATCGCCTATACAGTTGTTCTCATCCCCCTCACGGTGGTGCCACTGATTATGAAAGATGCGCATTTGGCGATTGTGATTGTGACGGCAGGTCTCGGGGGGTATTATCTGTTTCAAACGATTAAACAATTAAATCGCTCGGATCGTTCTTCGTATATGCGGCTATTTTATTTTTCAATTCTCTACCTGTTTTTTATCTTTTTGTTTTTAAGTGTCGAGGGAATTGGCCGCTGGATGACAGGAGGAACCTTGTGGGTATAAAGGCGAAGACATCACAACTGGTTCTCTTTCTTGTTGTTTTTATCGACCTCGTTGGGTTTGGCATTGTTATTCCGATGCTGCCTTTGTATGCGCGGAGTTTTCAGGCATCCGCATCTGAAGTGGGTGCATTGATGTTTGTTTACTCACTTTTTCAAATGTTGATTTCACCGATGTGGGGAATTTTGTCGGATCGTTGGGGACGAAAACCTGTTCTCATTTTGACTATGGCTGGGCAAGCGGTCTGCTATGCGTGGGCGGGCTTTTCACATTCTTACTTTGACCTTCTTTTGACACGGGCTTGTGCAGGGTTATTTGCTGGCAATATTTCCACGGCAAATGCATTCATGGCGGACATTAGCACTCCCGAACAAAGGGTAAAGGGCATGGGACTCATGGGGGCCGCATTTGGTTTGGGATTTGTTCTGGGTCCGGCATTTGGCGGATTGATGATGACGATTGGAAACGCAATTCCATTTTTCGCAGCTGGAGGGCTCTGCGCGCTGAATCTGATTGTAGCCGCTGTCGTTCTTAAGGATACAAGCACTGCTGAATCTCGAGAGGCAAACCGCCGGCGTTTAAATTGGTTACAGGTTTTTAAATCAGTCTTGTCCCGCAAGCTAGGATTTCTGGTTCTTTCGTCATTTGCGATGACTTTAGCATTAACGCAACTCGAGGTTACTTTTTCTCTGTTTGCGGTGGATAGATTTTTACTCGACCCACATAAAGCGCTTTATCTTCTGGCCTTCATGGGAATTGTGATGGCGATTGTGCAGGGAGGATTCGTCGGTCGCTTAAATAAAAAATACAAAGAAATCCGGATGGCCATCACTGGCGTGGTATTCGTGGTTCTTGGTCTGGCGACGCTTGTTTTTTCTTACGGAGTTATTCTGGGAGCCATCGCACTAGCTGTGATGGCGGTGGGATACAGTTTGGCGAATCCGTGCTTGATGGCAATGGTCTCAAAGGCCTCAGCAGCGGATTCTCACGGCACGGCGTTTGGTCTTTATCAGTCGTCATCGAGTTTAGCGCGCATTGTAGGTCCAATCATGGCGGGATATCTTTATGATATTCGGATTGAGTTTCCCTTTGTGTCTGGAATTCTTCTTGTGATGATTTCTGGGTTTTTACTGACATTCGAAATGTTTAAGCAGGAGGCCGTTTCATGAGTACGCTCGTTTTACTTCGTCATGGTCAATCTCAATGGAATTTGGAAAACAGATTCACTGGATGGATCGACGTGGAACTTTCTCCGAAGGGAGTTGAAGAAGCTCAGCTGGCCGGACAGCGTATCGCGAAGCTTGATCTGCCATGGACTATAGCTCATACATCGCGATTGAAGCGTGCACAGAAAACTTTGGAGATCGTTCTATCGGCCGTGAAACAAAGCCCGCCGATTTGGATTGATTCCGCATTGAATGAAAGATTTTATGGAGATCTTCAAGGTTTGAACAAAGATGAGACTCGACAAAAATTTGGTGACGAGCAGGTACATATTTGGCGACGAAGCTTCGATGTTCCTCCGCCGAATGGCGAGAGCTTGCAAGACACGAGCAAGAGATCCATTCCATATTTTACACATTATATTTTGCCGGAGTTAAAAGCCGGAAAGAATATTTTGATTGTGGCTCACGGAAATTCTTTGCGTTCGATCGTGATGAAACTCGAGGGGCTCACTCCCGAGCAGATTCTGAAACGCGAACTCGCGACGGGTGTGCCATTGGTTTATGACTTAGGAAAAAATGCTGAAGTCTTGAGTCACCGTGAGCTCGTTTAGATCTTATGGCTTACGAGGGTTTGCAGACGTCATTGACTGATTCACTTCTTCTTCCGCATTGATAGCAAGAACTGTGGAGGCATACGGAGCAGCCTTCTTAAGTTCGAAGTAGTCTTTGGCCGTCGGATTGAGAGAAGAGAATTTTTTAATGTGTTCAGTGATGATCCGATGTGTTGATTTTTTATAGTCGTTGGAGGGAGTCTCGACCTGCATAGAAATAGCTTTGATAAAGTCTGCAGGGTTTTTAGCTTTTTCCAAACTGTTTTGCGTGATCCACTCGATTATCTCAACAGACCTGAATTGCTTCTTTAGCAAATTGAAATCTTGAATATTAGGATCAAACTTTTGAAATTGGCTGAAATTCGTTGTAAGCAGCTTGCCCAATTCCTCACTGTGTACAGGGGTATTCATTGATGCTGGAGCAGTGAAAGCTGCAATGAATTCACCAGAATTCTGTGCGAGATAAATTCCTTTTTTCGTGATTTCCAGATCAACTTGGAATAAAGCAGAAACGTTTTTTAGCATGCCAATCTCTATGTCGGATGGGTGGAGTTTATAAAATCGGTCGAGCTTCTCAAGAATGAGATCATGAATTGAGCGACGTTGAGCCTCTGACGGGGGATAAGGAAGGCCTTTAACGACAGAAATGAAATCTTGAGCCGATGAGACATCTTCGAGCCACCGATCAAGAACCAGTCTGTGTGTCTCGACGATGGCGTTCGATCTTAGCAGTGAGAACAGATCGTTCTCAGTCGGATTTAGCGACTTAAATTTTTTCCAGTATTGCATCAATGAGCCACGTCGATGGTTTTGTTCCGTAATAAGATCTAGAAAGTGATTAAAATCTTTGAGATTTTTACTCGAGGCGAGCCCAATTTCTGCATAGAAGATTTGTCCAATTGGGGCTCGTTCTGATTTTGCATTTTTGGAAATCCATCTGGGATTCATGATATCGCTGCGAAATTTTCTATAATCCGAGTACTGCGACAGAATGGACGTTGCCGCGATTCGAAATCGATCTATCTCATCCAGAAGAGCGCGCCTTGTTTCTTGTTTAAATTCTAACTTGGTCACGAGGGTTTTAGCCTGATCGATTTGCTTCAATTTTCTTCTCAAGGAGTTCAGAGCGGCAGTATGAATCACGGCGGCTTGATCGAGCTGTTGAAGTCCCTGCGAATCAGAGAGCCTCCCTTTGGTGGCATTGCTGCGGTTTTCATAATATTGATGGACTTTGTAGAGGCTGCCGAGGATCGACTTTTGAAGGTCAACATGTGGTGCTGAACTGTATAATCCAATATTTTGGCTGTGATCAAAATCATACGGTGTAAACGAGATCTCGTCGGAATCAGATGGCTGAAGGGGTATCAGGTTGTGCGCACCGTTAAATGAATAATCGGTATTCCCCATGATATGCTCAAAGGTTTCGGTAGAAAAATTAGCCAAGCTGAGCCCCTCGTCAGTCGCATGAGTGACTTCGGGCGTGTCCTTCTCTAGTTTGGCCATTCCGAGGCGCTTAGCCATAGCCTTTTTACCCTCAAGAAGAATGCCGAGGCCGGAAGCAATTTGACCTTTATCTTTGTCCTTGTCCATATAGTCAATCCAAACAAGTCGAGCCAGACGGGAATTGTCATTGAGAATATTTGATAGGCGATAGTAGTAAAATTCTTTGAGGATATTTTGATTGTAGTCATTCGAAATCTCGATTGTATTTCCCCAGGGGTGAGGCACTAAATCAAAAGATCGGCTGGTCGGGAACAGTGAATCCGCCTTCGAATTTGAATCGCCTTCTAGAATTTCCATATCTAAAGGTTTTATTCTGTTTTGTGTACGCCGCTGATTCCCTCGCTGGCGCAACGACACTAATGCCTTTTTTTCAGAACCGTTCGGATCTCTAAAGTTCAGCTCGCCAGAAACTGAGCCATTGAATCCAGCATTGAAAAGTTGAGTCGTGTCGGTAACAAGTTGAATTCGAAGGGGATTGTCGAGAGATTGGAATAACTTCGGCAGTTTGGTCTCGTCAAACTGAATCGCTGAGAGAAGAGTGTCGATATCGTAGCTTGCCTGCGCCACAGAATTGAACTGAATGCATGATGTATTTCTCGAGTCTTCTCCATAGGCTGCGTGTCTGAAGCTTGTGACGACAGCAAAGAGGCCAAGTTGTATAGCCAGGATTCTGCTCATATTGGTTACTTGTTACGATAGCAATTTGTGTGCCCGGAAATACCTAAACCAATTCAATGAGATATGCTTGGCGCCCGGGTAAATCTGCATAAGGCACAATCATTGATTGATGAAAAAAATTCATAGCGTTGGGATCTACTCCCCTAAATCAAGTGCAAAGTAGGTAATTACAAAATCTGCGCCAGCCCTGAAAATGCTGAGCAGAGATTCATGAATGGCGCGTTGACGATCGAGCAAACCTTCTGAAGCTGCCAGTTCAATCATCGCGCATTCGCCGCTCACTTGGTACGCAACCACTGGAACATTCGATGCCGCTTTAAAATCGCTGATAATATCGAGGTACCACGAAGCTGGTTTTACCATCACGAAATCCGCGCTTTCACTGATGTCGAGTTCCAGCTCCCGAATAGCTTCGCGTCGATTTGCTGGATTCATCTGATAGGTTTTCTTATCACCTTTTACCTTTGCGTTCAGCGTGTCTCGAAAAGGACCATAGAGGCACGAAGCATATTTTGCACTGTACGCCATAATCGAAATATCCATGAAACCTTCCGCATCAAGCGCCGATCGAATCGCCGCAACCCGACCGTCCATCATATCGGAAGGCGCAACAATATGTGCCCCGGATTTTGCATGCAGCACCGACATTTTGCACAGGATATCCACAGTCTCGTCGTTGAGAACCTTTGCGCCATCAAAAACACCGTCGTGTCCATGATCTGTATACGGATCGAGAGCAATATCCGTCGCAATCAATATCTCAGGAAAGTTTTTGCGTATGGCCCGAATGGCCTGGGGTACGATACCGTTCTTATTTAGCGCATAAGAGCCCTCGGAATCTTTCTTAGAAACGACGCCAAACAATAAGATGCATTTAATTCCTTTTTCAAAAGCCTTTTGTACCGATGAGTTCAATTGATCCAAAGAGACTGTGAGAAGTCCGGGAACATGGGGGTGCGCCTTCTTTATTTTTTTTCCTTCGCAAACAAATATTGGCCAGATGAGTTTTGCAGTTTGCACAGAGGTTTCTGCAACGATCGATCGGATCTCTGGGCTCTGGCGCAGTCGGCGCGGTCTATGGCGAATAGTCATGCCTCTATAATAAGACGCTTCGATGCTTCTGGGGAGAGGGAATTTGAACTCATTTCTCGACATCGCCTTAAGTCGTTCTTGGGTCTAGCATGAAGATTAGGCTAGACTCGCGCTCGTGATACCCGTTCGATTTTTGACAGCCGCAGCTTTGTTCGATGGCCACGATGCCGCCATAAATGTAATTCGTCGAGTCATTCAAGATCTTGGCGCCGAAGTGATTCATCTCGGACATAACAGGTCAGTTCAGGAAATTGTCAAAGCGGCGATTGAAGAGGATGTCGATGGAATTGCCATTAGCTCCTATCAAGGCGGGCACAATGAATTTTTCAGATATTTGATCGATCAGTTAAAAGAAAATAATTCGTCGCATATTCAAGTTTTTGGGGGCGGAGGTGGAGTGATACTTCCGGAAGAAATTGATGCTCTTCAGCAGTATGGTGTGAAAAGAATTTTTTCTCCGGACGACGGTTTAAAGTTGGGGCTTGAGGGCATGGGTCGACAGATGATCGAAGCGTGTGAAACTGCAAGATCAGCGAGATCCCCGGCAAAGGTTGAACTAAAGAATTGGAGTCGTACGATTACTGCACTTGAACAAGGTGGGAAAGCTCCTGACAGTGGTGAGAAAAAAGGTCTTGTTCTTGGAATTACCGGAACAGGTGGCGCGGGCAAAAGCTCGCTTACCGACGAGCTTGTTCTTAGATTTTTGCGAGAGTATGAGGATCTAAAAATCGCGATTTATTCGATAGATCCCACGAAGAGAAAAACAGGCGGAGCTCTTCTCGGTGATCGGATTCGGATGAATTCTATTTATCATTCGAACGTTTATATGAGGTCTCTCGCGACACGGGGCGCCACAGGTGATTTGAGTGCGACAATATCGGAGATCGTAAAAGCCAGTCGGTCGAGCTCGTTTGATTTGACCATTGTTGAAACACCTGGCGTCGGTCAAGGTTCCAGCGGTGTGACGTCCATTTCGGATGTATCTCTTTATGTGATGACTTCTGAGTACGGTGCGGCAACGCAACTTGAAAAGATTGATATGCTGGATTTTGCAGATTTTATTTCGATCAATAAATTTGATCGTCGAGGAAGCGATGATGCACTTCGTGAGGTGCGAAAACAGTATCGGCGCTCGAGAAAATTATTTCAAGGCGTGGTCGATGAGGATCTTCCTGTCTTCGGAACTCGTTGTAATATTTTTAACGATAGCGGGGTCACGAAGCTTTACAAATCTTTAAGAGACAAATTGACGACAGTTGCGAAATCTTGGCCGAAGCGAGTTCGGGACTTCGAAATGGGCAATGAATTGAATTCTCTGGTTGTGCCACCAGAGAGAGCGCTTTATTTGACCGATATTTCGCGAGCGGTACGACGTTACAAGGAACAGACCAAGGCTGATGCGGACCTCGCACGAAAAGCCGAAGCTCTTTTGGAGGTTTCAAAAGACGGGGACTCTTCATTGAAGAAAAAGTCTGATGAATTGCTCAGCAAAATATCGGCTGAGTCACGATCGCTGTTGGACGAGTGGCCGAAAACGATGAAGCGTTACGAGGCCGATCGAGTTTCTTATACGGTTCGGGGTCGTGAGATCACGGTGCCTCAAACTTTCGTAACGTTGAGTGGCCTTCAATTGAAACGAGTCACTTTTCCGCGCTTGCACTTTTGGAGTGATATTATTCGTTTCTGTCGGATGGAAAATCTTCCGGGATTTTTTCCCTATACGGCGGGCATTTATCCCTTCAAAAGAACTGAGGAAGAACCACGAAGACAGTTTGCTGGCGAAGGACCTCCCGAAAAAACAAATAAGCGTTTTCATTTCCTCTGCAGAAATGACAAAGCCAAACGTCTTTCTACGGCTTTTGATTCTGTAACACTCTATGGAGAAGATCCAGACCTCAGGCCTGATATTTACGGAAAGATTGGTGAGTCAGGAGTGAGCATCGCCACAGTTGATGATATTTCAGTTCTTTATTCTGGATTCGATCTTTGCGATGCACTGACTTCTGTGTCCATGACGATCAACGGCCCAGCCCCAATCATTCTGGCATTTTTTCTGAATGCAGCACTGAAGCAGCAGAGACAAAAATTCATTGAGAACAATCGCTGTGAGCCGAATGAGACTGAGCTCCGTGAGATTAAATCTAAGACATTGCAAAATGTCAGAGGCACAGTTCAGGCAGATATTCTGAAAGAAGATCAGGCACAGAATACTTGTATCTTTTCGACAGAGTTCGCTCTGAGAATGATGGCTGATATTCAGTCTTACTTTATTCAGGAGAAGGTCCGAAATTATTATTCAGTAAGTATTTCTGGCTATCACATCGCAGAAGCGGGAGCGAATCCAATCACTCAATTGGCATTCACGCTCGCGAATGGGTTTACGTATGTCGAATATTTTATTTCGAGAGGCATGAAGATCGATGATTTTGCACCAAATTTATCGTTCTTCTTCAGCAACGGATTAGATCCTGAATATTCAGTGATTGGCAGAGTCGCTCGGCGAATTTGGGCCGTTGCAATGCGGGATCTTTATGGCGCGAATGAGCGCTCACAAATGCTGAAGTATCATATCCAAACATCTGGAAGAAGTTTGCACTCTGCGGAGATTGAGTTTAACGATATTCGCACTACGTTGCAGGCGCTAACCGCGATTTATGACAATTGTAATTCTCTTCACACGAATGCCTATGATGAAGCAATTACGACTCCGACCGAAGAAAGCGTGCGACGAGCGATGGCGATTCAAATGATTATTCACAGCGAGTTTGGAAATAGTCGTACAGAAAATATTCTTCAAGGTTCGCATGTCATCGAGGAACTTACAGAACTCGTTGAAGAAGCTGTGTTAAGCGAATTTGAACGAATTTCGCTACGAGGCGGTGTGCTCGGATCGATGGAAACTCAATATCAACGATCGAAGATCCAGGAAGAAAGCATGCTCTATGAGCGCTTGAAACATTCGGGAGAGTTGAAAGTGATAGGTGTGAATACATTTGTTCCTGAGGCTGGAGCCGTGAGAGGAAAAATTCCCCTCGCAAGATCAAATCAGGCCGAGAAAAATAAGCGTCTTGACGATTTGAACCTTTTTTGGAATTCGCACAGTTCTTCGCGTGAAATGGCGCTCGAAAAATTGAAGAAGGTCGCGCTTGAAGGTGGGAATATTTTTGAAGAACTCATGGAGACGGTGAACACATGTTCTCTGGGTCAGATTAGTCAGGCTCTTTATGAAGTGGGTGGGCGCTATCGCAGGAATATTTAGATGTCGTCAATTGAAGCGCCGTATTCATATGGCGCAGATAGACTCGCCAATTTTTGACAATTCCGAATAAATCCGCCAAGAATTTTAAACTTTTGATGTTTGGAAATTCCTGTTCCGATGTGTCGATGACCGTTCTGAGTAGAATCATATTTTTTCTTACAGTTTCAGAGGCTCCGCACCAGAGAGCGCCCATTTCCATATCGACTAAGGCAGCTCGAGAAACGTCGGAAGCGTGCTTTTTTTCGTTTCGTGTTTTCAATAAAGTCTTAGAAGTAAATAGCCTCGCTCGAGCAAAGTCTAGATGGGGGATCTCAAGTTGATGGGATTTTCCGTCATAAAAAATTTCGTCGATGATAAATGTGTCGCCTGGCTTGAGATGGGGCGCCAACGCACCAGCACTTCCGAAGATGATGATGGGAGAGTCGATTGGGCTCTGGTTGAGATTTTTGGCAAGAACTTCCGCACGACGGACGCCCATGCCAAATATTTCAGTGCGTGATTTAAATTTCGATGGGACTTCGAATCTTGTTGGACAAAATAGACGAAGTTTTCTGCCTTCATTTTGCATACAGTAATTTTCCCAGACAGAACGCAGCCCAGATTAAGGGGGCAAGAAATTTCCAATATTTAGGGATGATGAAAACTTCTGGAATCGGAAAACGGACAACTCGAGAGACTTGAATGAACAACCAGGGAAAGCCAGCTCCAAATCCGAAAAGCCAAAAATCACACGGATAAAAAAGCGTCCAAGTTAAAATTCCACTCATAAAAAAATAGAGAATCCAGCGCTCTTTCGTCGAGTTTCGGAAGTCAAATCCGCCTTCATATCTGCTGAGTAGCGAGGTTATTGCAATGAATGAGACGAGGGACCCCGAACCTACTAACATCAATAGTGGATGGAAAAGGCTTGGAATGAGCCACAAAGAAGTTCTAATGATTCCAAAAAGTTGAAGCGAAATCCAAACCGCAAGAATCTGAAGGACCATCCAAAACATGGACTTTAAGCTAGCAGGTATTTTAGTGTCTGTCTGAATGAAAAATATCAGTGATGATCGAGGTGTTGTTCGAAAGGGCGAGCATTTGGCGAATGCAACGATTGATTTTATTGTTGCTGGTGGAATTGCGGCTATCGAAACGCCCAGGATCATTCGCGAGCTGAGAAGATATGGCGCAACGATTCGGCCTGTTTTGACAGAGGCGGGACAACAATTTATCACGCCGCTCTCGCTGGAGTGGGCATCGAGGAACTCGGTTTTGACTCAGCTGTCTGGCTCGGCGGAGCATATCACGAACGCAGATGCCGTGATTGTTGCGCCCGCGACATTAGATTTTATCTCAAAACTTTCGTTGGGAATTGCGGACAGTCATCCGCTCACGCTTTTGCAAAGTGTGATTGGTCGACGGCCGGTTTTCGTTTTTCCGACAATGCATGAGTCATTGTGGGAGAATCAGATCTTTCAAGAGAATTTGAGTAGGCTAAAAAAAATTCCTCAGGTTCATGTTTTTGACTTTGATGAAGTTGAAAATAAAAGAAAGATTCCACAACCTGAAATCTTCACTGCATTGATCTGCCATCATTTGACGGGGTCAACTTTGAGAGGCAAGAGCTTCGTTGTTACGTTGGGTGGCACGCGAAGTTATATCGATGATATTCGTTTTGTTTCAAATATCTCTACTGGTGCGATGGGAGTTGAAATCGCAAAAGAGCTCTATCTTAGGGGCGCAGATGTTTCGGTCATCTCGGGTTCAAGATCTGTTGGGATTCCGGCGTTTCTTCGCCATCAAAGCGTAGAGACCATTGAGGAGATGGAGCAGTGTTTAAAGAAGAAAGGTCGCGTGGATTGTGCAATTCTTGCCGCCGCAGTTTTGGATTTCCAAGTCATGAAGAGGATGAAGGGTAAGCAGTCTTCGGACCTCGGAACAAAATCTTTGCAGATTGATCTGATTCCCACGAAAAAGATCATCGATGGCCAGCGTACTCGATCGAAGCTGCTGGTGGGTTTTAAGCTTGAAAGTGGAGGCTCAGCAGCAGCGCTGCAAGAGAAGGTCAGAGATTGGAATAAGAAAAAAAAATGTGATCTTGTTGTCTGTAATCTTTTACAGGGAATTTCAAAAGATAAGCACGAGGCGTTTGTCTATGATTCTGCCTCCAATAAATTTTCGGATGGGAAGACTAAAACGGAAATAGCGAAGCTGCTGGCTGATAGTCTTGAGCTACATTTTTAGATACACATCAAATCCAAAGCCGTTTTCTGGGTGCTCATCTACCGTTCGCATAAAGAAGCCGCTCACATGCAGTTTCGGGGCGAGCATAGCGGCCCCTGCAGTCCAAAATGAATGGTTAATGTCATGGGCCCAGCGATAGCCGCTTCGAACAGCGAAGAATTCATTCACTAAGAAATCGCCTCCGATAGAATAATTCCAGTCTTGATTATCAATATAGAGTCGTCGGTCGGCATCAAATGCAATCCTAAAAAACTGGGGATAGGTATAGAGCGCCCCGAAGTGCGCCGACGGAGGAATGTGCAGGTCCTTTTCCAAGTCGTAGAGCGAGTTGATAAAAGCTCCGATGCTGAATCCCGCTCCAAGTGGCGAGAGGAATCCGACCGAATGAGTGAAATGCCAGCCATTTCCGGATGCCATGTCTGAAAAGTGAACAACGTGGCCTGAAACGCCAATCACTGCGAACGGCAAACGATAGGCAAGAGCTGTCGTGAATTTTTTCTTCACTCCCCCGTTGGATTCATCCCAATAGAAACGGAAGCCCCCAACAATGTCATTACTGCCATCGACGACCGAGATTCCCCAACGATTTTGACCAAGAGGCATTCGAAGATATTGGCCACCAGCCAGCCCCGAGCCCTGCAACAGGCTTAAACCAGCTGGATTCGTGGTAATTGCGTCCGTATTAGACGCGACAGCTGCCGAAGCTCCGCCAACCGAGTACGTAAATGGGCCCCAGTCTGACTCAAGAGGAAAGGGATGGCTCCCGCTTGCAGCGAATACTGGGAGTGGTCCAAATACCAATAAAAGCAAACAAAGAAGGTTGTTGGTGGGGGTGCTCTTTACAGATTTAAAAGTCGCCATTAGAATCATCAAATTACCTCGGGGGGCTGGAGAGAGAAACAAAAACTCGCAGGTGAGTTTCATTTAGGACAAAGATTTTGGTTGATCTGGGTGGAACGAATCATTAATTAGGTACGCCGGTGGCAAGATACGAATTTAAGGATGGCATATGTTAAATAAGAAAAAACTCGCAGATTATAAGAAAATACTTCAAGCCAGGCTAGGAGAGCTCCTTACCGAGGCTGATCAAGCCGTAAAGGACATTTCCGAGGCGAACGCAGAGACTTCGTCAGACCCAACAGACCAGGCAGTTCTGGAGTTGGATAGAAGCCGCCTGCTGAGATTTAAGGATCGAGAGCGCAAGTTGATTAGAAAAATCGAAAAGGCGCTGAATCGAATCGAAGAAGGTTCATATGGTGGTTGCGAGGCTTGCGGTGCGGCGATTAGCGAAAGCCGACTGAAGGCGCGGCCTATGGCTACACTTTGCATCGATTGTGCAACTGAGCTGGAAAGTGAAAAAGCTAAAAGCCGATTGTTCGGTGGCGAAGTTGGAGAATCTGGAATCTCTGACTCTGACGATGACGAAGAAGCCAACGCCGGCTGATCTGAATTCATCTGAAAATTTTAGCGGCTCATTTTAAAGGGTCGGCTTTGGTAAGTTGTGAACTCTCTTTATTGACGTTCTAACAATTTACCAAAGCCGATTCCGTGCTCTAATCATTGAGCGGTGTCAATTTGAGGATTGCGGTTGGCAGCCGGGTAGTCAGGCGTTTTTGTAAATTCGATCGAAGTACTGTTGGTATTGTTGCGTTTGCTAAGAAACTTTTCGAGGCGCTCGTCGATTTTCTGGTCGAGTTTGCTTCTGTGTGTTTCGAGGGCAACCTTCAGCTGGTATTGAAGAGCGGAGCCTTCCTGAGCGCTTAAGTCGCCCTTTTCAGTCAGCCGATTGATATAAGTTTCAATTTCAGTCCGATTTCTGATCTGAGAATCAATAGATCCAAATATATACTTTTGCAGAAACTCGAAGAGGCTGTTGCTACTGCTCTTTACAATAGTTTTAAGGAGTGAAACGGGAAGAATACTTTGATTGGTCTTTTCTTGTTCGTAAAGAACTTGCGTGAGAATCAACCCGGTCACATCAGCTTTGGTATTGTTATCGATAACAATAATGTCTTGGCCATCTCGAATCATCTTTGCCAAGCCATCAAGAGTGACATAGCAACTGTTCTGTGTGTCGTAGAGTTTGCGATTTTGATACTTTTTAATAATTCTTACAGACTCTGACATCTTCCCCCCCAAGCTGACCTTCATCAGAATTTTTTTTGCTCTAAGCTTTTACCTTCATATGTTTTTTTGCTGATCCTGCTTGAATTCAAAAAAAAACATTCGTAAAATGCTCGGCCCTCCCCCTTATTACAGATGCACAAATTTCCGTCGTCAAGACTTTTCGACCTCCTTAATCGTGCTATCTTGTTGAATTGTCAGGACCTTTCGTTGACCTCTCTCTTCTGGATTATATAAACTGCCAGCGTGTTACCTTCAGACTATGCGGGGATATTAATTCTATTGGTTTTGGGAATCTTAGTTGGGGTTGGGGCGCTAAGCATTTCGCATTTCTTGGGCGCCCGAAGGGAATATCCAAATAAGGAGAGCCCATATGAATGCGGAATTCCGTCGGTAGGCGCCGAGGGCGAACGGTTTAGCGTTCGATTCTACCTTGTGGCGGTTTCTTTTATTCTATTCGATATTGAGACGGTCTTCCTCGTCCCGTGGGCGGTGCAATTCAAGCCAGCAATTATACGGGGTGATGGTCCATTTGTTTTGGCATTGGGAATGGTGTTTTTGGTCATATTGACTTTGGGGCTCGCGTACGAATGGAAGAAAGGCTTGCTTGATTGGAACCGCTGAAATTACTGCAATCAATTCCTGAACCATATATTAGCTGGATTTTTCTGGCGTTCAAAATAGGAGCCCTGTTTGGGGTCTGTTTTGGAGCTATTGGCCCTGTGATGGTTTGGGTTGAACGCCGGGTTTGTGCTTTGATTCAGGATCGCTACGGACCAAATCGGGTTGGCCCCTTTGGTCTGTTACAATCGGCCGCTGATGGAATTAAGCTTTTACTGAAAGAGGATTTGAGACCAACAGAGGTCCATAGATTCTTTTTTATTTTGGCGCCTGTACTGGCAGTGATTCCCGCGGCGATGGCGTTTGCAGCCATTCCATTTGGCCCGGCGACTACCGTATGGGGCCTTTTCTCCGAGCCTCGGCGTTTACAAATTGCAGAATTAAACGTGGGCTTTCTTTATGTTCTAGCGATCTCTTCGTTGAGCGTTTACTCGGTGGCTCTTGCCGGTTGGGCGAGTAACAACAAGTATACAGTTCTGGGCGCTTTAAGGGCATCTGCTCAGATGATTAGTTATGAGCTTGCTGCCGGCATTGCGATTGTTGGAGTCGTCATGCTTTCGGGTTCAGTAGATCTCGTTAAAATAGTCGAATCGCAGAAATACCTCTGGAATATTTTTCCTGGAATTTTGGCGTTTGCTGTTTTTCTTCCCGCCATTTTTGCCGAAACCAATCGAACGCCGTTTGATTTGGCGGAGTCGGAAGCCGAACTTGTGGCGGGTTTTCATACTGAATATTCTGGAATGAAGTTTGGCCTGTTTTTCTTGGCTGAGTACGTCAATATGACGACAGTCTCAGCGTTGACGGTCTGCCTTTTTCTTGGAGGCTGGGAGCTCTTGCCTGGGCTTCCCTGGGAAGCAACCGGCTTGGATATGGCTAAACTTTGGTTTCTGCCTAGTCTTTGGTTTTTGGCCAAGGTTTCTGTCTTTATGTTCTTCTTCGTGTGGATTCGATGGACGGTTCCTCGATTTCGATATGATCAACTCATGAGTTTGGGATGGAAAACTTTAATTCCAATTGGTCTTGTAAACCTGGTCGTTGCGGCGCTTTTCGTCCTTTTTAGAAATTAGTGGGGAAGTGGATTTTTAAATATGGTGTTTAGTTCAATATTGGCTTGGATTTTTGCGGGGCTCATTTTGTTAACGGCTGGTTTGGTGGCATTGAGACCAAGGCCAATTGAAAGTGCGATGTGGTTGATTCTCAATTTCTTTTTGACCGCTGGTCTTTATGTCTTAATTGGAGCGCATTTTGTCGCAGTGATTCAGGTTTTGGTTTATGCCGGCGCGATTATGGTTCTTTTTGTCTTTGTTATTCTATTGTTGAATCTTGATCCAAAGGAACTTGGGGATGAGTCGGCAATCTCAAAGACGAGTGTCGCGCTATTTTTGGCTTTTCTTACTTTCATTCTTCTCTCTTTGAGAGTTGCGACTCCGGGTCTTCTAGAGAAGTTTAAGCCCTTACCAGTCGATACGACTTTTGGAACAGTAGACGGTTTGGCTCAAAAACTTTTGACCAGATATTCATTTAGCTTCGAAGTCGCGGGTATCATTCTGTTGCTGGCGATTATCGGAGTGGGAATGCTTGCCTATCGCGCTCAAACTAAGGGGGCTAAGACATGACCTTTTCACTGGCACAGCTTTTGTTTTTGAGTTTCGGAGTATTTTGTTTGGGGGCTGCAGGTTTTCTCGTGAGAAAAAATGCATTGAGCATGTTGATCTGCTTAGAGTTGATGTTGAGCGCTGTGAATATCTCGTTGGTTGCGTTCTCTCGCTATCATCAGTCTGAAGGCGGGCATATTCTTTATTTCTTGGTCATCACGGTGGCTGCCTGTGAGAGCGCAGTCGGACTCGCTCTGATACTCAATTTCTTTCGTATTAAGAAAAATATTCGAACTGACGCTGCAGTCGAATTGGAGGGCTGACAATGATATCAAACGATACTCTCTGTATGTCGATGATGCTTTTGGCCCCTCTCGTGGGGAGCATGCTTTGGTTTTTATTGGGACGAAGGGGGTTGAACAAGCTCGTTGCTGTGGGTTGTGTTCTGACCATTTTCGTCAGCTTTCTTTGCATGCTCAAATTTTTCTTTTCGGATGTGTTGCCGGTTCACGTGCATCTCTTCGATTGGATTCGCCTGGGGTCTGATTCCACTGTTGGATTTTCATTTGTATTTGATTCTCTTTCTCTTGCTCTAGGACTCGTCGTGACTGGGGTTGGAACGTTGATCCACCTTTATGCTACGAGCTACATGCATGGTGATGAAAGCTATGGACGATTTTTTAGTTACTTGAATCTTTTCATTTTCTGCATGCTCATGTTGGTTTTGTCAGACTCTTTGCCAGGTATCTTTCTTGGATGGGAAGGTGTTGGGCTTTGTTCTTACTTGCTGATTAGCTTTTGGTTTTCTGATGAAGCAAATGCTGAAGCAGGAAAAAAGGCGTTTATTGTGAATCGTGTGGGGGACCTCGGATTTTTGATTGCGATGTTTTCGCTCTTCAAAGTTTTCGGCACACTCAATATCGCTCAAATTTTGGATCTCGTTCAAAAGGGAGGTTTGACTCCCGATGCGCTTTTTTGGACAAAGGTCGCGTGCTTTGGATTAGTTTTGGGAGCCACCGGAAAGAGTGCCCAGATTCCTCTTTATGTATGGCTTCCCGATGCGATGGCGGGACCAACGCCAGTGTCGGCGCTGATTCATGCGGCGACTATGGTGACCGCGGGCGTGTATTTGGTCTGCCGCTTGCAACCACTCTTCATGCTTCACGGAGGAAGCTTAGAACTTCTGGCGTATTTGGGAGGCTTCACAGCTTTCTTCGCGGCGTCTGTCGCGATCTTCCAGAACGATATAAAGAAGGTATTGGCGTATTCCACCATTTCTCAACTTGGCTATATGTTTCTCGCCGCAAGTTTGATGGCCCCGATCACGGCTTTTTTTCATTTGATGACCCATGCGTTTTTTAAGGCGCTTCTGTTTTTAGGCGCGGGCTCCGTGATTCACGGACTTCACCACGAGCAAGATATGACTAAGATGGGGGGCTTGCGAAAACAGATGCCGATTACATTTTGGTGTATGACGATTGGAGTATTGGCGATTGCTGGGGTTCCTCCGCTTTCTGGTTTTGTGAGTAAGGATGAAATCTTGCATATTGTCTCAGGTTCAGATCGCAAGATATTAATGGTGATGTCCTTTGCGACTGCTTTCATGACGGCCTTCTATATGGGGCGTTTATGGGTGATGACTTTCTTTGGAAAATTCCGCGGGCACCACGAAGCTCACGAATCGCCATGGCCTATGACTGTTGTTCTTGTTGCATTGGCAATACTGTCAGCGTTCGGCGGACTGATCAACTGGCCGGAACTTTGGGGTGGATCTGGGTGGCTTCATCATTATTTAGGTTCTGTCGTTACTGAGGTGGTTCGAGAAGAAGATGCACATGCCCTCAGCCATTCATTGCAGTTGGCAGCTTTGTCAGTGGGTATTGGATTATCAGGGCTAGGTTTGGCGTGGTTTCGTTACAGAAATTTTGCAGGAACTGAATTTCAGGCAGAGGGCTTCAATTTATTTAAGAATAAATATTATATCGATGAACTCTATAACCACGTTATCGTTCGAAACTTAAAGCAGCTGGGATGGGTTTTATGGAAGGGCGTCGATGGTGTTCTGATTGATGGCTTTCTGAACAATCTCGGACGTGGAACAGTTCAATGGTCGGACCGATTGAAAAAACTTCAACGCGGATTGGTTCAGGAATATGCCCTTTGGGTTTGGTTTGGATTTTTTGTTCTTCTTGTAGGGTCGTGGATATTGGGTGGTTGATATGTTGAATGAGAATTATCTGTTACTTCTTTTTTTGATGCCGATTATCACAACAGTGGTTGTTGCTGTTGCTCGTGGTAAGGCGGCACCGTGGATCTCAACCATACTGGCTGGTGCGTATTTTATTTTCGTTCTGCTCGGTCTGCCCGTGAAGGAGTTGAGTTATACGGCCACATGGTTTGGCGATTTGACCTACGGTCTTTATTTAGATTCCTATAGCTACTATCTGATTTTGCTTTCGGCCTTTCTCACTTTGCTTAGTCTTGTTTTCTCACTTCGCTCCATAAAAGATAAGGTTGTTGCGTACCACGCTTTATTTCATGCACTTCAGGCAACAGTAGTCGGCAGTCTGCTTTGCGATGATCTGCTTTTTTTCTATGTCTTCTGGGAGGCCATGCTGATTCCCATGTATTTCATTATTGGGATTTGGGGTGGAGCTCGCCGTCATTATGCGACTCTCAAATTTTTTCTCTATACGTTTGCAGGATCACTTTTAATGTTGGTGGGAATGATCGCGCTTTATGTGATCTATTATCGAGCGACTGGAATGTGGACTTTTTCGTTTCAGAACCTTCGTGGATTTCTGCAACATAACCCACTGGATCTTGCGACTCAGCAAATTATTTTTGCTGGGTTTCTGCTTTCGTTTGCAATTAAGGTTCCCTTATTTCCATTTCATACATGGCTTCCAGATGCGCACGTGGAGGCTCCAACAGCGGGATCCGTTATTCTTGCTGGCGTACTTTTGAAAATGGGTACCTACGGGATGATGAGATTTGCTATTCCGCTTTTTCCAGATGCAGCACAATCGTTTTCAAGTCTGCTTTGTTTGCTGTCGGTGATCGGCATAATTTTGGGTGCTTTGGTGGCGTGGCGACAGACAGATATTAAGAAGTTGATTGCTTATAGTTCTGTGAGTCACTTGGGTTTTGTGACCCTCGGAATTTTTATGATGACAGAGGCTGGTTGGAACGGCGCTTATATGCAAATGATCAATCACGGAATTTCTACCGGGGCCTTATTTTTGTTAGTCGGATTTATATACGATCAGGCTCACACGCGGGATATTAAGGCGTTTGGTGGAATCGCAAAAACGCTTCCGTGGTTTACTTTGGCAATGGTGACGGTTTCGCTGAGCTCAATGGGTCTGCCTGGTACCAACGGTTTCGTCGGAGAATTTTTAATTCTATTGGGAAGTTTTAAATCTTCGATTGCCTCTCCTGTGTGGGTGGTTCTGGCGGGATCTGGAGTGGTGCTTGGTGCCATCTATATGCTGCATTTGATTCAGCAGCTTTGCTATGGAAAGCCTCGCACGGACGCAGTTTCACATCTTCACGACTTCGGAAAATGGGAAGCCGTCTTGTTTACTCCGCTTTTGTTTTTAGTATTTTTCATTGGACTATTTCCTGAGACATTGTTGGGACCGGTGCGCGAGAAAACTAGTCAAATTCTTTCGTCCATATCTTTTATTGCGAGGTAATTATGACGTCTTTCGATATTCTCAAAGCTGAGACCTTGGCGATTTTGCCGATTGTTGGATGGGCCGTTCTGGGAATTTTTCTGGTTTGTTGGCAAATGATCGCGCCAGAAAAAAAATCGGCACTTGTCGTTTCAGTCCTTGGGCTACTTTTTTTGGGCGCAGTATCATTCGAGAAAGTTCCAACGAATGAAGTGACAGCCATTTTTTCTGGGCTAGTGACCTTTGACCAATGGGCATCGACTTTAAATATTGTCGCGTTGGGCATTTTTTTGGTGGTTATTTTGATGCTGTCGTCTGGTTTTTCAGTCGGGTCCACTTTGTTCAGAAAAAGTTACGAGCAATTTCCAGAGCTTTTGATTTGCTTGGCCTTTTCTGGTTTTGGCTTAGCCGTACTTGTAGCGGCCTCTGATTTAAGTACTTTATTTTTGGGTCTCGAAACTTTTTCTATCGGACTTTATTGTGCAGCTGGTTTTTATCGAACCGAGATGAGGTCCACAGAGAGCGGTTTCAAATATCTCATGATAGGAGCATTTTCGGCCGTACTATTTTTGTTTGGACTTAGCTTTTTGTTCGGTGCCACAGGGCAGACGTCATTTGAAGGAATTCGACGAGTTGTTTCTGAAGGGTTGACCGGGGATCAGATGATACTGCTGCAGATGGCGTCGGTATTTCTTATTGCATCATTTGGGTTCAAACTTTCTCTTGTCCCCTTTCATTTCTATACGCCCGAGGTTTATGAGGGAGCACCCACTCCAATCACTTGCTTACTGACGACCTCTGTGAAGGTAGGTGCGTTTGGAGCTGCATATAGATTGTTTGCAGAGACTCTCGGCAGTGCGGCCTATGCGTGGAAACCGTTCTGGTTGCTTCTGTGTTTGCTGTCGATAGTTGTCGGCAATATCATGGCGATTCAGCAGAAATCTCTGAAGAAACTTTTTGCATTTTCAAGTGTGGCGCATTCTGGATTCATCGCTTTGGCACTTTTGGTTCCCTCACAGGATGCGATTGTTTCATACCTGGTCGTGTATGCCCTCATGAACTTTGGTTTGTTCGCGTTGATTTCTCATCTTGAAAATCGGGAACAGGTATTTCTTGTGGAAGACCTCAAAGGTTTAGGAAATAAGAAGTTTTTCATCTCGTTGTTGTTTGCGCTTTTTGTTTTGGGATTGGCGGGAATTCCTCCTTTCGCTGGCTTCATCGTGAAATTTTGGATTTTAGAAGCATTGATTAAGGCGGACTATTTTTGGGTGAGCACGGTTGCGGTATTGGGAAGTCTCATCGGAGCGGCTTACTACCTGCGATTGTTGATGGTCGTGTTTATGTCTGACGAATTGGGCCGTGCGTCAAATTGGGAAACTCGAGACTTTTGCTATCTCCTCAGAATGATTGTCTTTATTGGAGCCCTGGCGACTCTAGTTGGCGGGCTGAGGCCGCAATTCTATGCGGATTGGATTTTAGCCTCTCTCGCGATAAAATAGAGGGGCTTGGGGGAAGAATCGAATAAACCTAAAAAGGATGGAGGAGATGATCTTCTATCTAAACTATTCGATCTGGATGCTCCGGCGCCGGATCAGAATCCTTTTGGAGAACCTACCAAAATCGATAATACCTTCGTGATTCAGAAACCGAACGCATCGGCTGGAAGCGAGCCGAAGGCGGAACTTCCAGCATTGAAGCCGAAGTTGCCAATCACTTCAGGCGAAGTGGCAGACGATCTTTTCGATGGAATTCTCGACGAAGAGCCCGAGCAGTTAAGTGTCGTATCTCCCGCAGATCTTACAGATATCGGAATTACGAATGCAGGTCAGACAGTTTCCCCTTTGATTGCCGATGATCAGGCAATTGAAGAACTCACTCCAGAGCTAGAAATTGAGCCATTGGAGCAAGATGCCCCGAGCACGAGTATTGGGAAGAATCCGACTCAAACAGCTCGGATGACTTCGCCATCAACAGTGAAAGAAGCGGATCCCATTGATGAAGCGCTCGCTCAATTTGAAGTTCCGTCTGAGAAGCAAAATCTTAAGCAAGGATCGCTCGGAAAGAAGAGTCAAGCGGCCCTGATGAATGATGCATTCGAAGTTCCGGACTCGAGTGGAGATCCGCAAGTTTCGAATCGATTTTCGGGCTCTCTTTCATTGAGACAATCGTTTGTTGATGTAAAGAAAAAGAAATTTGCCGTTATGGGCGCAGTTCTTGCGTTTGTGATTTTGGCTTCTGGTGGATTCGCTTGGAAAAAACTTTCGAGCGACGAGGGTCTTCTTGGCTACCGATTAGAGGGTTTTCAAGTTGTGAAGGCATATAGTCCGCCCACAGCATCTGATCTTTCAGAGTTTGAAAAAACTTTTGAGATTTCTAGAGAGACTCGCTTGTCTGATGATCCGCAGAAAATAGAATCGACGGTTGGCTTGCTCAAATCAATTTTAACGAAAGATTCTCGTAATCTTGTGGCGGCAGGTTTGATCATGGAGCATTCTGCACGTTTGATTCTTTGGTATGGTTTAAAAAGTAATTGGCCCAATCAATATGAATCGGCATTTAGTCTTTTGACGACTATCAAAAACAAAAAAGGGATCACTGAAACGACAGTTGAAGAAACAAGAGCCAAGGCCGCACGTTTTCTTGCTGTCGAAGATTATTCTCGTGTCGAATCGGAGTTGAAGGCGTTAATCGGCGGATCTGTTGACGAAAATGTTTGGAACCTTCTTTTTGAAGGTCTTTGGAAGACGAATCAAAAAGAAAAGATTTTGGAATTAGTTGCTAAGCTTCCGTCACAGCAATCACCACGTACAAAAATGTTTGTGGCTCTAGCGAAAGATGATCTTGAAGTGATTCGACAGCTGGCATCGACGGGGTATAGTCCAGCGATCGTTGAAGAATTGAGTCGATATAAGCTGACAAAGGACAATGCCCCTGAATTCGTTCGTCAGATTGACGAAATACGACCTAAGTTACAAATTTATCCACTTCTCAATGCAAAGTTGGATTCTGTGCATGGGGATGCTCTCATGGTCCAAGGTGATTCTGAGAAGGCGAGACAAAAGTGGAATGATGCTCTTTCGATTTTGCCACGATCCGGTGCGATCTGGACGAAACTCGCATTGAGTTTTGAAGATGATGCAAAGTGGGACGACGCATTGGCTGCATATCGATCTGCAGAGAAAACGAAGAGCCTCACTGAGGATGGTTTGTTGAGATATGCAAAACTTCTGAGAATACGCGGCAAGGTTGTTGATGCTCTTGCGCAACTTGACGACGTTTTAAAAGCCAATCCAAAAAATTCGGTAGCCCATGTTGAGAAGGGGCTCGTTTTTATTTCAATATATCAAGAAGAACAGGCTCGCGGTGAATTTCTCAAGGCATTGGAAGCAAAGCCGAATGAAGAGTCGGCAATTCTGGGGTTGGTACAGATCGCCCTAGATCGTAGGGAGTGGGCTGACGCTGAAACTCAATTGAAAAAAATTCCTGAGACCAGCCCGCAGTACGCTGAAAGTCTGTTGAGCTTGGGTCGAATTGCCTTAGAGCAAAACCGTTTTCGAGAGGCGGAGGATTCCTATCTCAAGGCCATAAATCGAAACTCAAAACTTGAAGCTGCTTATGTTGAGTTGTCTCGACAGTATTTGCTTGAAGAAAAAGACGATAAAGCGATGGTGTTGATCGATCGCAGTTTGGCAGCAATTCCGAAGTCGCCGCTTCTGAAGGTAGCGCGTGCTCGCATTTATCAATTTCAGGGAAATCTAGATAAGGCACTTGCTGAGGTTGAGGCAGTCCAAAAGTCGTTCGATCACTTGCAGGATGTAAATCTTGCAATGGCTGATGTCTTTATTTTTTTTTTCAAGCAGAAGACGGCATACGAGATATTGTCAAAATACGATGCGAACTCCGCAAAAGATCCTGAGATCATGTATCTTAAAGTGAAGGCCTTTATTAAGGAGCCCGAAAATCCAAGAGGACTCGGGTCTGCAGAGGCGGCAAGCCGTTTGATGGAGGCTGTGCTCAGGAAAAAGCCAGACGAGGTTCGATTTCGTTTGGCGGCTGCACAGGTTGCTGTTCTTTTGCAGGATAAGAATACAGCGATTGAGCATATTGATGCGATTATGAAGGCTCGACCAAATTTTTCACCTGCCCTCATTATTCGCGCTGATTTTTATCGTGACGGCGGCGATTACGACAATGCCATTCCGCTCTACGAAGAGGCGCTGAAGTATACGCGTTTTAAAGGCGATATCTATAAGAAACTTGCGACGGGATACAAATCATTGGGTAAGCCGGCGCTCGCGATTCAGTATTACCAAAAGGTGACCGCATCGAATCCGCAGGATTCTCAGTCACACCTGGAACTTGGAAAGCTCTATAGCGATGATGGTCGTTATACCGCAGCGATGGCGAGCCTTTCGAGGTCGATTGAGTTGAATCCGAACGTTCCAGAGGCCCATTACTTTTTGGGATTCGTACTCAAAGAACTTGGAAACCGAAAGACAGCGATCAAACATTTCGAGAAATTCCTAAGCATGGTACCCGAGGGTAAAGAAGCCTCAACGATACGGGACGAGATCTATTTCCTGAAAAACGGCACGCACATGCAATAGACTAGACCAACGACATTTGAGACGAGATTTTTTGAGAAATCGGAGCTAGGATCATCCGCATGTTTGACTTGAAGCGGTTAAGTGATGATTTTGAGTTTTATCGATCGGGCTGGGCTCGACGTGGTCAGCCACAACTTTTATCGCAAGTTGCGATATTACAGGGAGCTCTTCAGAAGCGAAAAGAGACTATTCGAAGTCATGAAGAGTTGCTTGCCCTAAGGAATAAGGCATCCCAAGAGATCGCACGAAAAAAAAGAAGCGGAGAAGATGCAGCTGCAGATTTGGAACAGCAGAAGCAGGTCGGCGAAAATATAAAGACCTCTGAAATTGCAGCTAAGCAAGCTCAAGATGAGTTTGATGCTTTGGTTCAGGGATTGCCTAATATTCCGCAGAACGATGTTCCTCAGGGCCAAAGTGCGGATGAAAACAAAGAAGTTCATCGATGGGGAGTTCCGAAAACATTCGAATTTGAGGTGTTATCGCACGAAGTCCTCGGCGAGAAACGGGGCTGGTTTGATTTTGAACGAGCGGCAACGATAACGGGAGCTCGATTTTCTGTTTCCAAGGGAGCGGCTGCAAAACTTGAGCGTGTCTTAATTCAATTTATGTTGGATATTCACACGACTCAGCATGGCTATACAGAAGTGGTTCCACCATTTATCGTGAATGATAAAACTTTGTTTGGGACGGGAAATCTTCCAAAGTTTAAGGAAGATTTGTTTAAGCTGGAAGGCACTAATTATTTTCTCATTCCAACCTCTGAAGCGCCGCTTACGAATTTACATGCAGGTACAACACTTCGCGAACAAGATCTTCCCTTCCATTATACGGCCTATAGCCCTTGTTTTCGATCTGAAGCAGGAAGCTATGGCAAAGATTTGAAGGGGCTCATTCGCCAACATCAATTCAATAAGGTTGAGTTGGTGAAGATCTGCCATCCTGAGCAATCAAACGCGGAGCACGAGGCGATGCGCATGAACGCACAAAAGATTCTCGAAGCATTAGAGCTTCCCTATCGAACAGTCGTCTTGTGTACCGGGGACATGGGATTTGCTGCAACGAAAACCTATGACCTTGAAGTGTGGCTGCCGTCTCAGAAGAACTTTCGAGAGATTTCGTCCGTCAGCAATTGCGGAGATTTTCAGGCTAGGCGAATGAATACACGATTCAAGGATTATTCAGGAAAAACTCAGTATGTGCATACGTTGAATGGAAGTGGACTTGCGGTCGGTCGAACACTGATAGCAATTCTAGAAAATTATCAGAATGCAGATGGATCCGTGACTATTCCTGGTGCATTGAGGTCTTATTTTGGTGGAGCCGACAAAATTTGAAACGAGAAGATTTTAAATGGAATGCTCCAAATGGACTTTCGCTTCAAGGAAGATTTTGGAAAGCGAGTGAAGAGCCGATAGCCACTCTTATTGGAGTTCATGGGTATTCCGAGTACAGTCTTCAGTACGAACCTCTTGTAGATTTTCTTCTTCGAAAAAATTTTGATATTTTGTGGTTTGATTTGCCTGGGCATGGTGAAAGTGCTGGTCGTCGGTCAAGCATCAGTCGATTTGAGGACTATCATGAGTGTCTCGAGTCTTTCATTCAAGAAACGAAGCGGATGCGTCGCTCTGAAAATCTAAAACTGTTCGGTCATAGTCTCGGCGGGCTTGTTTGCATTCGCTTCTTAGAGACGTCTCAGTATTCTGGGTTGTTTTCTTCAGTCGGTTTATCGAGTCCGCTTTTGGGTTTGCCGATGTCCGGCTTTGTATTTGGAATCGTGAAATGTCTGACTCATCTTTTGCCCAACCTCACACTTCCCAATGAAGGATCACTGGGTGGAGATATTTTGACTCATGATCCTGAAAGAAGAAAAAGGCGGCTTGCTGATCCGCTCATTAAGAGCCAGGTTACAATACATTGGGTTCGAGAATTTATCAGAGCAAGAAGGCTAGCCTTTTCGGAGATTGGAAAAATTTCTCGTCCTCTTGGGATTTTTCAGGCGGGGGATGATAAGGTCGTCAGCCGCGTTGATTCTGAGAAGTTTTTTCATCTTTTGAATGTTCAAAAAAAATTGCGAATCTACGAAGGCTGGTACCATGAGTTATCGAATGAAATCGATCGATCGATTTTCTTTGAAGAATTGTTTCAGTGGTACCAAAGATAATGCAACTTGTTGTTTTTGATATAGACGGAACACTTACTGATACGAATCATGTCGATGGCTTGGCGTTCTTGGAGGCGTGGAAAGCTGTCTATCAAATTGAAAATCTATCAACGCGATGGAGTGACTACAGTCAGTCAACAGATTCCGGAATATTTGAGGAAGTCTTTGAGAAAAATTTTGGCGTCAAAGCTGAAGACAAGGATCGTGCACTCTTTCGGTCGACCTTCGTCGACATATTAAAAAAATATTCAGACACGCAGCCCGATTTTTTTAAAGAAGTCTCTGGAGCAAAGGTTTTGCTAGATCGGCTGAGTGCAGAAGGTATTGCCGTTTCGTTGGCCACTGGAGCGTGGCGAGATTCGGGCCTCACAAAGCTAATGGCTGCGGGCCTAGATGTGTCATCCATTCCAATCGCTTCCGCAGAAGACTCTCTGAAGCGATCTGAGATTCTTCAGAGATCTATCGAGCGCGCCTTAGTGAAGTATCAACCAAATAAAGAATTCAGTTCAGTCACATATATTGGTGATGGAATCTGGGATTGGCATGCTTCGAAAGAAGTTGGGGTTCGTTTTGTTGGCCGCAGTGATCGAGGAAGTCTTTTAGGAAAAGTACCAGGGGATATAGTCATTCTGAATGACTATATCGAAGCAGACAACGTAGTGTCTTCACTCTTGGGATGAATGGGCTTCCACTTGAAATGTTGTATGACCGATCCCATATTTTTTGCTGATCAGCTGGTTCAGTCCATCAATTAATATTCTAGTGTCTTCAAGATTTTTGATATCTGCTTCAATATGTGCCGTCATTGCAAACAGATGTGAGGTGATTTCCCAAATATGGAAATCATGAATATTTTTTATCTGAGGAAATTGTTTTCGAATTTCTTGTTCCACTTCTTCTGGATCCATATGATCCGGAGTGCCCTCGAGTAAAACATGAACGGACTCTTTGATTAGGCGTAGGGACATCAGGCAGAGAACAACTCCAACCGCAATACCTCCCACAGCATCAACCCATGAAAGGCCAGTAAAATAAATGACGATGGCGCTGAGGATAACTACGACGGAAGAAATTGAATCGCCAACTAAGTGAAAGTAGGCGCTTTTTATATTGAGGTTATGATTGTGCGATCCATGGAGAACTTTCAGCATGAGAACATTTGCTGCAAGTCCGAGCGCAGCAATAATGAGCATCAATTCTGAATGAACCTCGTGCGCCGTAGAAAATCGATCTGCGGCGGATTTAAAGATGGACCAGGCAAGGCCCAACAAGATGAAGCCATTGAACAGTGCCGAAAGAATTTCAAGTCTGTAGTATCCGTAGGATCTTTTTCTAGAGCGAAGTCTTTCAGCTAGAAATCCTGCCAGCAAGGTCACACCAATCGCGCCCAAATCGCCGAGCACGTGATATGAATCGGCAAGCAGTGAAAGGCTTGACGTCAGCCAAGCACCAATAAACTCCATCAAAAATAGGCCTAAACCCAATAAAAAAGTCGTTTGGAGCCGGCTGATAGCCTTCGGACGTAGGTGACAATCGGGATCTTGATGGTGGTGGTGAGGTTCGGGTCGATGTTCAATGAGGCGACGTTTTGCCATTTATTTCTCTCTTCGATCCTACTACAACAGGGCGTATGAGTCTCGAATATCTTCAGCCTCGGTTTGTGACTAGATCTATAAAAGTGGGAGATCTCGAAATTGGTGGCTCTGCGCCGATCGTGGTCCAATCGATGACCACGTCCGATACGATGAATATTGATGCTACAGTGCAGCAGATTAAAGACTTGGCAAATGTCGGTTGTCAGCTTGCGAGAGTCACTGCCCCCACCGTCCAAGACGCAGAGGCTTTGAGAGATATTCGTGATCGACTGAGAAGCAATGGGTACTCCATTCCACTTGTTGCCGACATTCATTTTGTGCCAGCAGCGGCAATGATCGCAGCTGAGTACGTAGAAAAAGTTCGGATTAATCCAGGAAATTACGCCGATCGAAAAATGTTTAAAGTTCGTGACTATAGCGATTCCCAATATCGCGAAGAACTAGATCGCATTCATGAAAAATTTAAGCCACTTGTGCTGAAGCTGAAGGACTTAGGACGGGCACTGCGAATTGGAACCAATCATGGTTCTCTGTCGGACCGGATTATGAATCGGTTTGGTGATAGTCCAGAGGGCATGGTCGAGAGTGCCTTTGAGTTCGCAGAAATTTGCCGAACTTACGATTTTCACAATTTCTGTTTCTCCATGAAAGCGAGCAATGTGGGAGTGATGGTTAAGGCTTATCGACTGCTCGTCCAGAGGCAGATCGAAAAAAGCTGGAACTATCCCCTTCATCTTGGGGTGACAGAAGCTGGCGATGGTGAAGATGGTCGTCTGAAATCCGCTATCGGAATTGGCACTTTGTTGTCTGAAGGTATTGGAGACACGATTCGAGTTTCATTGACGGAGGCAGCAGTCAAAGAGATTCCTGTAGCAAAAGCAATTGCTGAAAAATATGCAAAGGAATCAAAAAAGTTTTTCGTCTCTGGATTTGATCTGGATCAGAGTCAGAATGCACGGGACTTTCAGGGCTTGCCTGAGGTTTGGTGGAAACTGAATAATTTTGAAAGTCTAAAGGCAGAGTGTGCAACAACTCAGATGCGTCCAGATGTGCTCTTTGTCGATCCAAGCGTCGAGGATTTGAATGAAGTCCACAATTTAAAGTTGCGGTTGAAATCAATTTCTGGATTTTCAGAAGGTTTAAAAATTGCTTTCCGTGTGAGATCGTCTTGGTTTGAGGATGAAAGGCTTAAGCGTCGAGTATTAGCTGTGGCCGATTTGTTGGTCGCCGATGAGCAGCATCTCGAGATTGATAAACCTGTAGTGAGATTGATTACGTCTGTTGAGATGTTGAAGTCTGAGCGGGTGAATCCGCAGTCATCAGTTTTGTATTGGAAGTCAATCGGTACCGGTATGGACCGGGTGATAGAAGCTTCAAGGAATTTGGGGGCTCCGTTTGTCGATCAAAATTGGCGTGGAATTTTTGTCGATGGAGCAGATATCGAATCGTCGCTAACATTGGCCTATGGAGTTTTACAGGCAACACGTCGAAGAATGTCAAAAACAGAATATATTTCGTGCCCATCTTGCGGCCGGACATTATTTGACCTCGAAGAGACCACTGCTCAGATCAAGGGAGTCACATCGCATCTTCGAGGAGTAAAAATCGCAGTGATGGGTTGTATTGTGAACGGCCCGGGTGAAATGGCAGATGCAGATTTTGGGTATGTTGGTGGAGCTCCTGGTCGAGTGAATCTCTATGTTGGCAAAGACTGTGTAGAGAGAAATATTCCATCGCTTGAAGCGCCGGGGCGCTTGGTCAATCTGATTAAAGCAAATGGCAGATGGGCTGAGCCCGTATAACTTCGGTTTGAAATACA
Source organism: uncultured Bacteriovoracaceae bacterium (assembly GCA_964626465.1). GTDB lineage: Bacteria > Bdellovibrionota > UBA2394 > UBA2394 > UBA2394 > CAZRCG01. The sequence goes on from CAZVFP010000004.1 coordinate 233,044, forward strand.
ATTCTGGTTTGCAGTTTTAGTTCTCATCCTGTGACGCGGATTTTGGTCAGCAGACTAAGTTCCTGATAGTTGAGGCATTGCTGCAGAGCAACGAGAGTAG
>CAZVFP010000005.1:0-13612 GCA_964626465.1 uncultured Bacteriovoracaceae bacterium
TTCGGATGCTCGCTTCGCGGTGATCCACTCTTCAATCTTTTGGTTGAGTCGACCGGCCTGGTTCTTATATGCGTTGACATCGTAGAGGTGCGTTAGGAGCGAAGCGTCGAAGCGTTTACTCCTTCTTGGTGAGCGATAATGAAAATGGAATGAATCGTCATCACCAAGAAGGAGAAACAAATGAATCAAAACAACAGTATATCATTAATCGAAAAGCAAACATCATCGATCTTGCCAAGACACTTGGAAATATTTCTGAAGCGTGTCGAAAGCTGGGTGTCAGTCGCCAGCATTATTATGACATCAAGAATGTTTTGGAAGCTGAAGGCTTGGAGGGTCTCATGGAGAAGACTCGATCAAACCCTAATGTAAAGAATCGAATATCGCCTGAACTTGAGAAAGAGATCATGGATTACTCTCTGGAGTTTGCCACGCATGGTCAGCATCGGGTGGCGAATGAGCTTAAACGAAAAGGCCATACCCTTTCGTCGACGGCAGTCCGAGGGGTTTGGCTGAGGCACGGCGTTCAAACGATTGCCCTTCGACTGAAGCGTCTTGAGAAATGGGCGGCGGAAGAAAAGAGGATTTTAACAGAAAATCAGATCCAGGCTCTTGAATACGCCAAGATTGAAAAGGAGGCTCATGGCGAAATCGAAACGTTTCATCCAGGCTTTCTATTGGGCCAAGATACTTTTTATGTGGGCTACATCAAAGGCGTTGGTAAAATTTATCAGCAGACCGGGATCGATACATTTTCAAACGTTGGATTTGCAAAAGTGTATCCAGACAAGACGGCGTTGACAGCAACCGATTTTCTTAATGACAAAGTGCTGCCCTTTTTTGATAGCCAGGGCCTCCGGCTGCTCAGAACGCTGACGGACCGTGGCACGGAATATTGTGGGACGCTGGAGAATCATCCGTATCAGCTGTTTCTCTATTTGAACGATATTGAGCATACGAGAACGAAGGCCCGGCATCCTCAGACCAATGGCTGCACTGAAAAGCTCAATCAGACGATTCTAGAAGAGTTTTACAAGATTGCATTTCGAAAGAAAATCTATACGTCGATCGAAGAAATCCAGGTCGACCTAGATGCGTTTATGAAAAAATACAACGAAGAGCGAACGAATCAGGGTAAATTCTGCCAAGGCAGAACTCCTATGGAAACGTTTACTGCCGGTCTCGCGTTATACGAAAAATATGTGCCTCAACAAAATTTAGTTGCAGCGGAGAATCCAGTGGCATAGAAAAATCTCGCTCACCAAGTGCGTCATGTAAACGCAAGTCTAATCCAGAGCAAAATATGGCAACGTTGCGGAACTCTCGGAAAATCCTATGTACCCCGTTAAAACCAGTTGAACCCTGTATCATCTGAAGAAATTCTCATGACCCCCAAAAAAAGGGAAAGAGGGTTCACAGTGCGGCGTAGAGGTCCCTGAATTTCAACTAAAAAAGGGATTGCCCCGGCTCGGGGGGCGCAAATGGATCTTTTGACAGGGCATAGTTCTTGCATCTCTATGATCACAATTCTAAATAACTATCAGGAGATTTCTTTATGAAACTTTTAAGCCTGTCTTTTTTCTCTTTAAATATTTTAATTGGATCGTCTATTTTTGCAGTCGATCTGTCTCAGCGAGCATGGAACGAGAGCGCTATTAGAGAAGTTCAAGGCAAGAAAATAGTTACCTTTGCAAGAAAGAACGAAGAATCGGATATGCCTGCAGAAAGTTACGCCATTATTTTAAATGGGGACGCTTCAAAAATCTTAACTGTTATGCATTTCAAAGGCGAAGGAATGGCAATTGCTCCTGAAAACGCAAATTTACGCCCCGAATTAATTATCGCAAAAGGTGATGATAGCGGGCACATAAACCTAGCCAATGCATTCACCTGGAGCGAAGAGGAAAAAGAATGGCATATCAATTTTGAAAAACTAGCAGCTGGCTACAAGGAAATGGGAGTTTCCTGGATGGGAGAAGAATTTGACGGTCGACCAGATGAGTCTTTCAACGTTCCAGCAAATTTTGCCTACGAAACACTGACAAAAAATATTTCTGATGCCGACAGAGCTCGAATTGCCACCTTCGGGATCACCCGAAAATCTCTCAAAATTGAGGACTTAACTGATGCACATCTGAAGTCTGATGCTCGAATTGCTCGTGAGAACACCGAAAAAATTCTGAAGAAACTGGAAACTTTTGACAAACGTCTCAATGCATTAGAGAACTCTGGAAAAGAAAGCAGTAGTCCTGAAACTTCAGTCAAAAAAGACGATAGCGGTGAAACTCGTAGATTGATTGATGATTAAAAGCCATGGCCACTGAAGTTCAGATTAACTAGGCCAGTTGGACCATTCCTGGAAAATTTTCAGCGTGATATTCCCAGCGAGTAACGATCCGTCGATAATTTTGAAGCCAGGCAAACATTCTCTCTATTTTCCATCGTCGACGGTAGCGCCGGAGAGGTCTTCCGTCTTGAGTCCGCTTGCGTTTGCGTACTCTCTTGTGAGGAGCAATGAATTCCACTCGGTACTTGGATCGAAATCGTGCATCAAGCGGATCACTGTCATAGGCTTTATCTGCGACAATTCTTTCAGGCGTACTTCGGATAAATCGTTTTTGCAGCGTTTCTTCAGCAAGTCGTACTTCATGCGAGCTAGCACTTTCAATCCCAACGGCGAAAGGAAGACCAGAGCGGTCTGCAATTGCCATGATCTTCGTCCCCTTGCCACGCTTGGTTTTGCCGACTTTTGGGCCCCTTTTTTTGCAGAAGCAAAGCTTCCGTCCATGTAAGTTTCGGTTAGATCCAGTTTGCCGCGATCTCGAAGATCTGTAGTGAGATACTCCAAGATTTTTTCCATGACTCCGGAGCGAACCCAAAATTGAAAGCGGCGATGACAGGTCTGATACGAAGGATATCGCTCTGGCATATCTTTCCACCGGGCACCACTGCGGAGTATCCAGAGAATTCCATTTAAAACATCGCGGGGGTCACGCCACCTTCGGCCACGACCATCTTTTCGAATTTTCGGCTTAGGAAGCAGTGGCCCCAAAACCTTCCATTGCTTGTCTGTGAGATCCATTTCCCCTCCAAGGAGGAAATTTTACTCACTCTAAAATACAACCGAAAAGCTTTTTATCCATTTATGAGACCACTTCTAGTTATAGGACACCGCCATTCATTCGAGTCATTTCATCTTGATCCGCACGGCACGGGATTTGCAAAGAAATCCATATAATGCGTCGGTCCATGATATGCGTTGGTCTGCTATCTTCTGCTTGCAATTGCGGCCACAGTAGATATTTAGAGGTGCTTATATGCTTAAGTTATTGAGAAAATTGATGTTCGTGAGCTTGGGAATTTTCGGGACATGCCTCTGTGGAGCTGAACAAGAGCCTGATCTGGTTCGAGCGCTTTCCCTGATTGCTCGAAGTTCGCCAGAAGAAATTCGTCAGTTGGCTGACAAGATGGGTGTATCGACCGAAGATCTTGAAGCTGCACAAAAAGATTTACAGACCCGACTGGCACAGGGAACAACTTTGGGTCAACTTGCCCACCCGGATTTGTGTCTTGAAGGACTATGCAAACCGAGAGGGACAGTTGCTCAAAAGCCTGATTTGAGAATAGTCGATGATATCAAATTACTGACCGAAAATTTTTATTCGAAAGAGCAGGTTGTAAGTGATGCAAGGAGTCGAGCGTCTGGAAAAAAATTCGCTTTGGTGATCCTTAAATCACATGCTTGTGATCGCTCTGATTTGTTGTGTATCAAGGGAACCCAGACCTTACTTGATCGCTATAATGATTTCGTTCGCGACAACTTTGTTCTTTATCACGCAAGGCTCTTTCGTGATAACGCTCTCCTTTCAGAAGAAGAAACAAAGGTGGCTCTCAAAGATGGATCATTTAATGATTCTGATGATGGGCTCACATCGACACCTGGTGCGAGGAGAATTGTTCCGGAATGGTTTGTCGTCCCACCTGTCACAATGCAAGAACAGATCAAAGTTTTAGATTTGGAATCCGGGAAGGTCATAGGCAGTGTCGGCATTGAACCTCTATTCGGGCGGATTGAGCGCATGCAGAAATTGAAATCAAAATTATTGGAGATTCCTCAGATTAAGCAGGCATTAGGGCAAAAGAAATTCCAAGTGGATTCATTGAATGCTTCGAAATGCACCGATCCGGAATGTTCGAGTCAGTTCATGGGCGCAGCTCTTGAGGATCAGTTTCAGAGAGTCGTCAGACACGCATCGGAAGCAGAACGCGCTATCTATGTTGAACGCGCTCGTGGGCTTATTGAATCGGTTGGTAATACAGATAAAAATTGCGGGACGAAAAAATAGAATCTCATTTTTTCAAGAATTGAGCGACGAACGCTCGATAATCCGAAAGTTTTGGTCCAGCGAGAGCCTGGTGATTTCCATTTTTCGGAATTTTTGGACGAGAAACGACTTTTGCGGGAATGAGATATGTTTGGGTCGTAGAATTTTGCTCGAGTGGCACAACTCCCTGAATCCAATTGCTGATCCTATACAGCCCAGATTTTTCGTCGTGATGAAGATAGACAATAGCGGCTTGGCCAATCTTTAACGAGGGGGCGCCTCTCGTCTGCGATCGATTCGGGAGTTCAATTTCAAAGGTCTTTCTCGCAAGACCCTTAAAGCATTCGAGAGTGGACACTGTGAAGATGACGAGATTGGCTCCCTCCCGTTTTTCGTGCCCTTCCTGCTCTGCCTTCACGGCACAGATCAGATCAGCCTGGAGGACATTTTCTTCATCCGATTGAATCAAGCTCGTTGCGCTCAGTGGTTGAAGAGTCAACAACAGAAAGAAAAGAGATAAACCGAAAGTGATCATACGCATTGTCTTAGTATAGATGAGATTCAACTTTTCATGGTCGGTATTTCGAGGCAGATTGATAGATATGAGAATATTTGTGATTTTAGCGGTTTTTGGTCTTTGCACTGCAACCACCTTAAAAGAAGAACTTGTTGCTCAATCTGGAAAGACTCTGGAAAGCCAAAAAAATCCCGCAGACCCGAGCAGCAGTGACGAAACGGATCCCTTTGAAAAGGGTGTTGCAGAAACGCCTGTCTTTGATTTTACGGCCAATTCAAAACCGGAACGAGAAAAGTTTTTGAAAATCTTGAGTAGTGAAATCGTTCCGAATGCTATTAAAGCGGACCTTGATAAATTGAAAGCGAATACAATGCGGCTGGGTAGCTATCGACAGGATTGGGTCAGCCAGGCTCGTGATGTTCTGGTGTCAAATTCGGCAATGTCTGAACTCTATTTGTATCAATACACGATGAGTAAAAATACGCGGCTGACTCGAGAAATTCTTGAGACTTTGCTGAGCTTTCCGGGCCTCAGGTATCCGCGGGCCTCTTTGGCTTTTTTTAGTTTTTTTGTCTTGGATCGACGAGAATTAGATCGGCCGGTTTTGCTTCTTGAAAAGGCGATTGACCAAGATCCGACCATGGCCCCAGATGCCATTGCGAGTCTTGCGGGGGGCCTCGGAGAGGGTATTCCGCTTTCTTCTCGACTGCGCCTTGCAGTAAAGGCCTGTGAAAAAGGGCAGCTTCCTGCCGCTTCGTTGGATCTCATCAAGCAATGGCGATCTCAGGTTCAGGAATACTGGGAGCGTGTTTTATCGGCCGAGCTGGAGGCTTGTGTACGGGGGCATTAATTCATGGATTTGAAACCCGAAGGGCCACACAAAACTCGAGCCAAGTTGATTGTGGGAGATCTTCATTTGGGCGAAGGCCGTAGGAACTGGGACGGCTCTTTCAATCTCTTTGAAGATTTTACAGTTGATTCGAAGTTCGTGGGACTCATCGATTTTTATTCGAAAGCCTTTGATGAGGTTGAGCTGGTCATCAATGGAAATTTTTTTGAGATGTTGAGATGCCGAGCGGCCGTTGATTATCCAGATATCATCTTCGAAACCTATGCTGTTGAAATTCTGAATATGATTCTTGATGGGCATGCCACGGTTTTTCAAGCCTTGCAGAAGTTTATGGAAAATCCGTCTCATTCGATGGTCTATATTTTTGGCGAGGCGGACATCGGACTACTCTGGCCGTCTGTTCAAGATATCTTGAAAGCGAGGATTTCGCCGAGGTTGCAGTTTTTTCCTCATTCATATCTAGACCGGGGTGTCTATGTTGAACATGGCCACCAGTATGAATCAATGTATCAGATGGATCTTGCGAATCCCTTTCAAGAGATGGATGGCTTGTCGATTCTCAAATTATCGTGGGGTGCGTTTTTCAATGCGCATTTTGTGCAGCCGTTGCGTGCTCTGAGGCCTCAATTCTATCGCGTGCGGCCGATGAGAAATTATTTGACGTGGTCATTGCTTTTTGAAACGCGATTCTTGTTTCGAGTGATTTGGCAATTCATCAAAATGATTTTTTTGGCGAGCTCGCGGAGACTTTATCCCGGAAATTCTGTGATGACTGTTTTTCAAATTTTTTCACAGTCTGCGAGCTCAGAAGTTCTGGAAGAAAAGGCCGAAATGATTCTTCAAGAAGATGGAATTGAAAAGGTCATTTTCGGGCATTCACATATTCCGGATTATCGACAATTCCATAACGGTAAAGAATATTTTAACGTGGGGACTTGGACCCGCAATCTTAGCTTGGATCTTCGATCACTCGGCGCCTTTCATCGACTCACCTATGTTTTGGTCGAATACAAAAGCATCGGCGAACCACAAGCAAAGCTGATGGAATGGTTTGGTCGATACGAAGTGGTCGAAGATTATATCTAGTACTCGGTCGCTACATCTCAACCTGTAGACCGACTTCAATCACCTTATCAGATGGAATTTTAAAGAACGAGGTTGCGTTTAAGGCATTCTTTGACATTCCAATAAACAGCTTTTCTCTCCAAATGGCCATTCCGGGTCGATCTGTCGCAATGAGTGTTTCTCTGCCGACGAAAAAAGTTAAATCATTCATTTCAATCGAGATACCTTTGGCCTCGCAGTGACGCAGAATTTTTTTGATATTCGGAGTTTCCTGAAATCCATAGTGTACAATCACTCGAAAAATTTTTGGCCCGATTTCGGATACCTCAACGCGTTCATTCATTGCGACATAGGGGATCTCTTCGGTCTTTGCAGTCATGAGGATGACCTGTTCATGAAGAATTTTATTATGTCGGACATTGTGTATCAGCGCGGGCGGAGTTCCTTCTGGATCTCCGGTCATGAAAATGGAGGTCCCGCGAACACGGTGAATTTTTTCGACGTCAATTGAATGAAGAAATTCGCTGATGGGATGGGTTTTCGAGGCCATTCGTTCGGCAAGAATCTCGCGTCCTCTCTTCCACGTTGTCATAATCACAAACAGAACGGCGGCAATGAGCAAAGGCAGCCAGCCACCTTCGTGAACTTTTGAAATCGTGGCCCCAAAGAAACACATGTCAATCAGAAGAAAGCTGCCAATCACAAAAGAGATCGTAAAAGTGGAATATCTGAAAATACGTTTTGCAACAATAGCTGCAAGAACCGTTGTGATAACCATCATGGTTGAAATGGCAACTCCGTAGGCTGACGAGAGGGCACTTGCCGACTTGAATCCCACGACCAAAAAAATAGTTCCAATCAGTAGTCCAAGATTCATGAAGGGAATATAAATCTGACCAATTTCGTCGGCAGACGTATGCTTAATGAGAAGCCTTGGGAAGAAGCCAAGCTGAATTGCCTGGCGCGAGAGCGAAAAAACTCCCGAGATTAACGCTTGCGATGCAATGACGGCCGCCATGGTTGCCAATACGACTAGCGGTAATGTGAGACTTGCAGGCACCATCAGGTAAAAAGGATTTTCCAAATTGGCGGGATTTTCCAGAATCAGAGCGCCTTGGCCAAAATAGTTGAGCAGTAGGCCTGGCAGCGCAATTGAAAACCATGCAAAACGAATGGGCTTTCGTCCAAAATGCCCCATATCCGCATAGAGGGCTTCCGCACCGGTAATCACCAGGAGAACGTCTGCCAATACGAAAAAACCAAGCCGACCATTTCTGAGAAAGAAATCGAGCGCAAGAAGAGGGTTGATGGCAGTCAGAACCTCTGGAGCCTTCGGAATATTGAGAATTCCAAGGATACCGAGGACGAAAAACCAAACCAACATGACGGGGCCAAAAACGATGCCGATGCGGCCACTGCCAAATCGTTGGGCCATAAAGAGAAGCACAAGAATGACGATGGTAATGGGAACGACATATTCTGCGAAAACCGGCGTCGCGATTTTCAAGCCCTCGACGGCGCCTAAAACGGTGATCGCTGGCGTGATAATTCCATCACCATAGAGTAAAGCGGCTCCAAAAATACCCAGGCAAACCACAACCCAAAGCCGGCGTTTATTCGTTATTCCGCATTTCTGGGAGGCCAGCGCCATGAGGGCCAAAATTCCGCCTTCGCCTCGATTATCGGCACGAAGCACATAAAGCATATATTTGATCGATACGACGAGAATCAGGGACCAAAAGATCAATGAAAGAATGCCGAGAACGTTGTCGTGCGTGACGCCGAGCGCATGAGGTTCGACAAAACATTCACGCAGCGCGTAAAGAGGGCTCGTTCCGATATCACCATAGACGACGCCGAGTGCTCCAAGCGTTAAAATAGAAAGTCGTTTCAAGTCAGGATTTTGGGAGGCTCGTTCGATCATTCTTCGAAAGTCTAAATCAAATTTCCAAAACTGACACCATCATTGCTGGAATTCTCAAGACCGAGGTGCGAGAATGCAAACTGAGGGTGATTTTATGGAAAATGTGGTCATTGTTGATGGAGTAAGAACTCCCTTTGTGAAGGCGGGAGCAGATTTTGCAAAGGTTTCAGCTGTAGATTTGGGCGTCAGGGCGTTTCAGGAGGCGGTTGAAAGAGCTGGAGTCGCGTGGAAAGATATCGACGAAGTTTTCATCGGCAATATCGCTCAACCCGCTGACAGCGCCAATGTGGCGCGGGTGATTAGTCTTTTTGCGGGGGCTCCAGAGCGATCTCCGGCACTGACGGTTCAGAGAAATTGCGCAAGCGGAATGGAGTCTATTGCTCAGGGAGCGATGGCCATTTCGTCCGGTCGAGCTCAGGTTGTTGTCGCTGGCGGCACAGAAAGCATGAGCCAAATTCCGATGATGTTTTCGGAAAGCTTGAAAAATATTTTTATGAGTGCTGTTTTTGCCAAAAATCTCGGGCAAAGAATGGCTGCGCTCTCAAAATTTAAATTTTCATCTTTAAAACCGATCATCGGGTTGGAAGAAGGATTGAGGGATCCAGTATCGGGAATGATGATGGGACAAACCGGTGAACGTCTGGCGAGAGATTTTGGAATTTCCCGCCGTGAGCAAGACGAATTTGCGCTTCGGTCACATCAGAAGGCGGTGGCCGCGAAGAACAAATTACAGGAAGAAATCGTTGCGCTTTATCCGGGCTTTAAAAAGATTGTTGAACATGATGTGGGACCTCGAGACGGACAAACTTTGGAGGCTCTTGGTAAATTATCTCCTTATTTCGAAAAACCTCACGGCACCGTGACGGTAGGAAATGCCTGTCCGATCACGGATGGAGCCTGCATGCTGGTGCTCATGAGCGAGACAAAGGCAAAAGCAGATGGCTATAAGATTTTGGGATATCTCAAGTCATTTGCATTTGCAGGTTGCGATCCTTCAAGAATGGGATTGGGGCCTGTATTCGCTGCGCCTAAAGCCCTTGAGCTTGCGCGATTAACAATGAAACAGATGAATTTGGTCGAAATCAACGAGGCCTTTGCGGCGCAGGTGCTGGCCTGTGTGAAAGCTTTGGGATCTCGAGAATTTGCAAAAACCCATTTTGGAAGAGACGAAGCCATCGGGGAAGTCGACATGGATAGGCTGAATGTGAATGGTGGGGCCATCGCCTTAGGCCATCCGGTTGGAACCTCTGGTGCTCGACTCGTTCTTACGATTTTGAAGGAACTCAAAAGAAGACAGCAAGAATATGGATTGGCGTCGCTCTGTATCGGTGGTGGTCAGGGTGGGGCATGCATTGTTCAGGCAGCATAAGTTTTTTTGACGAAAGGAATGTCAATGAGCGTTCAGTTTAAAACGATAGGATCAGAGGATCGAAAAGATTCTGGAGTGAAGCTTCAAGTCGATGGGGAGCATGCAGAAGTCATCTTGGATACCCCGGGTGAAAAAGTAAATAAATTGACACGTGAGACATGGACTGAATTGCAGGAAGTCATCGGCTTCATTCGCGCGAAGTCGGATGTCATTCGCAGTGTGATTTTTCGATCTGGAAAATTAGATTCCTTTCTTGCCGGAGCCGACATCACAACGATTGAAGTGATGAAAACAGTGGATGAAGCTTTGGGTCTCATTGAAAAGGCTCAAGAAGTTTTCCAAGAATTGGCGGAGTTGCCTCAAATGACGGTGGCGGTGATTGATGGCGCTTGCATGGGCGGCGGCACGGAACTTGCGCTCGCATGTAAATATCGAATCATTTCGGATAGCCCGTCGACGCGCTTGGGTCTGCCCGAAGTTCAGCTCGGCGTCTTGCCCGGTGCGGGTGGTACGCAGCGACTTCCTCGATTGATTGGAATCCCTGCAGCTCTTGAAATGATGACGTCAGGCGCTCCTGTGAATCCGTCAAAGGCACTCAAGATTGGCTTGGTGCATGATATTATTCCTAAAGAATATCTTTTGGATTTCGCGCGTCAGTTTGTTCGCGGCAAAGACAAACTGAGAAAAACAAAGAAGGCGTCGTTGATGGGACGAGCGATGCAGACGCTGATTCCACTGAAACCTGTGCGAGCGATTGTCATTGGCCAGGCAAAGAAGATGATTTTGTCTAAGTCTAAGGGGTTTTATCCGGCTCCCATAGCCATCGTGGATGTCGTAGATCAAACGACGGGCTTGAGTGTGCGCGACGGGCTCAAAGTGGAAGCTCGGGCCTTCGCGCAGCTTGCGGTGTCTCCGATTGCCAAGAATTTGATTCAGTTATTTTTTGCCTCAGAGCAATTAAAAAAAGAAAGAGGCGTGGGCCCCGTTGAAGCGGCTGGCTTTCAGGCTGAAAAATTGAAGAATATTGGAGTGGTGGGTGCAGGAATTATGGGCGGCGGTATTGCTGCTGTTGCTGCATCAAAAGGCATCTCTGTTCGGATGAAAGATATCCAACATGAATCCATTTTGAATGGATTGAAAACGGCGGGAGCTTTGTTTGAAAAGGAATTCAAACGGAAAAAGATCACGAAGGCTGAATATCTGAAACGAGTTTATGCGATCACACCAACCATTGAATTTACAGGGTTTAAACGAATTCCGTTCGTCGTTGAAGCCGTCATTGAAAAGATGGAGATTAAAAAAGCACTGATCGATCAGCTCGAGACGTTGGTATCACCGAAGGCAATCATTGCTTCGAATACAAGTTCTTTGAGTATTTCTGAAATGGCGTCTCAAGCAAAATATCCGGAGCGAATTGTGGGAATGCATTTTTTCAATCCCGTTCCTAAAATGCCACTGGTCGAAGTGATTCGCGCAGAAAAAACTTCGCCAGAGGTTGTCGTTCAAACGGTGGCATTGGCGAAGCAGATGGGAAAGACTGTGATTGTTGTCAAAGATCGACCAGGATTTTTGGTGAACAGAGTTTTGATGCCTTTTCTGATTGAATGCGCGCATCTCTATGCTGAAGGTTTTTCGATTGCTCAAATTGATGAAGCGGCAACACGCTTTGGCATGCCCATGGGGCCTTTTCGATTGCTTGATGAGATTGGACTCGATACAGCCGCCAAGGTCGCGAAGGTCATCGCGGGAGCCTTTCCACATCTTGTTGTTTTGCCTCTTGTTGATGAACTTGTTCAGAGTGGTAATTTCGGACGTAAGACGGGCAAAGGTTTTTACCAGTACGATAGTCAAGGCAAGCCGATTGCGGTGAGAGGCGAATTCAGTCGAGAACCTAAAAATCCTTCGGCTGAAACAGACAAGCATTTAACCGATCGTCTGATCTTGCCCATGGTGACAGAAGCGGTGATGGCGCTCGATGAGGGAATTGTCGGAACTGTGCGAGATTTAGATCTTGGTCTTATCTTTGGCATTGGATTTCCACCATTTCGTGGAGGGCTTTTGAGATGGGTTTCGACCGAAGGCGAACAAGCTATTTTGGATAGAATGTACAGGTTGAATCAAGCCACAAGAGGACGGTTGATTGTTCCTCAGTCATATCTGAGCCGGGTTCAAAATGGACAAAAATTTTATTCATGATTTTATAATGCGAATTTGAGGGATTGATGATTTCAGCATGTCTGATCGCAAAAAATGAAGAAAAGTGGATTGGAGAATGTCTCGATCATCTAAAAACCTTAGTGAGTGAAATCATTTTAGTCGATACCGGTTCAACAGATCGAACCATGGATATTGGACGAGAAAAAAATGCTCGTGTGTCTCAAGTCAAATGGGAAAATGATTTTTCGAAAGCTCGAAATGCATCTTTGAGCCGTGCGACTCAAAGATGGATCCTGATCGTGGATCCCGACGAGAGAATTTCGCCAAAAGATTTTGATAAAATAAAGGCGCTCACTGAAAAGACGGATGTGATGGCCTATTCATTCAATACTCGAAATTATTCGACCAATACTTTAGCGAGTGGATTCAAACCATGCCGCGGCGAGTATCCCGAAGAGAAGCAGTATCCCGGATATTTTGAGAGTCGAAAAGTTCGACTCTTTCAAAATATTCCCACTATTCGTTTTGTCGGTTCTGTTCATGAGCTTGTGGAGAGCACGATCAAGGGTTCGGTCGTTGCGAGCGATATACCAATTCATCATTACGGGAGTTCTGACGAGGTAGTGAAAGAGAAGAACAAGAACGAGCTGTATCAGAATCAGGGATTTAAAAAAATTAAGGAGCAGCCGAACGATTGGAAGGCTCATTTTGAGTTGGGAACTGAGTTTCTGACTTCAGGTTCTCCCGGACGCGCTGTGAAGGAATTGGATCGCGCGAATGAACTGAAGCATTCTGATCCATTGATTCTTTCAAATCTGGGCTATGCCTTGATGGAATCGGGCAAATTCGATCGCGCAGGATCCGTTCTGGACGATTGCTTAAAGATTGACCCTCGTTATCACGACGCTCTTTTGAATCGTGGCGTTGTTGAGATGCGCAAGAATCAGTGGACGAAAGCGGCAGAAATTTTTGCGAATCTGATCAAGATTCACCCGAATTCCTTTGCAGCCTATCGAAACCAAGGGCTGTGCTATGCCCATGTGAGTCGATTTCGAGAGGCGGCGGCTTGTTTTGAACAAGCCTTGCGAATTTTTCCTCAATATAATGACGCCCGTATCGATCTTGGATTGGTTTGCCATGCAGCAGGACGTCCGGATATTGCAAAAAAAGTGCTCGAGGAGGCTTTGAGAGTTGATCCGCGAGCGATGCGTGCGAAGCTGGTCTTAGAAGACGTTGAAAAACAGCTTTTGGATGCGCCCCGCCGCTAAGCCCCGCCGCTAAGCCTCGTCGAGAAAGTCGATTCGGGACCATATTCCTGTAGCGAGAACTGGTCAGAAAGCCTCGATTCTCTGTATATAAGATGGGTCATGGCGAACGAAAATATTCGAAATTTCTCAATCATTGC
>CAZVFP010000005.1:13622-79494 GCA_964626465.1 uncultured Bacteriovoracaceae bacterium
GATGAATTCTCGTGGGAAAAAACAAATCGCATTGAACAGCTGAAAGATGCAGTAAAGAGCCTAAAGTAAAACATGGACGCAAAGTTTATTCGTAATTTCTCAATCATTGCTCACATTGATCATGGAAAGTCTACTTTGGCGGATCGGCTCATCGAAAAGACCGGGCGACTCACTAAAAGAGAGATGAAAGAACAAATATTAGATTCGATGGATATTGAGCGTGAGCGAGGAATCACGATTAAGGCTCAAACGGTACGTCTGAACTATCGATCGCAGGACGGGAAAGACTATATTTTCAATCTTATTGATACTCCCGGTCATGTGGACTTTTCATATGAGGTTTCGAGGAGTTTGTCGGCCTGCGAGGGCGCGCTTCTTGTGGTCGATGCCAGTCAGGGAATTCAGGCGCAGACATTGGCGAATGTTTATCTAGCGCTCGATAACAATCTTGAGGTTGTGCCCGTGATCAATAAAATTGACCTTCCTCAGGCAAATCCAGAGAAGGTGAAGGCAGAAATTGAGGAGGTGATCGGCTTAGATACGTCCAATTCTGTCCAGTGTTCCGCCAAGTCGGGCCTCGGAATCGAAGATGTTTTGGAGGCCGTTGCAAAATATATTCCTGCTCCAAAAGATGCAGCCATTGCAGACGGAAAGTTGGCGGCTCTGATCATCGATAGTTGGTTTGATAGTTATCGCGGGGTCATTATCTTAGTCAGAATATTTTCGGGAGAGGTGAAGCCAAAAGATAAAATTCTTCTGATGAATATTGGATCACATCAAGAAGTCTTGGAAGTAGGATTTTTTACACCGGGAGCCCGTTCGACGGAGTCTCTTCGGTCGGGTGACGTAGGATATATCATCGCGGGAATTAAAACGGTTCAAGAAGCTAAAGTGGGTGATACGGTAACTCATTCAAAAAATCCGTCTCCGTTACCGCTTCCTGGATTTAAAGAAATCAAGCCGATGGTTTTTTGCGGCATATTCCCAACTTCCTCTGATGACTACGAAGCCTTGAAAGATGCGCTTGAGAAATTAGTGTTGAATGATTCGGCGGTGCAATACGAACCTGAGATTTCCGAACATTTGGGTTTTGGATTCCGTTGCGGTTTCTTGGGATTGCTGCATATGGAAATCATTAACGAGCGGCTATCGCGAGAATATAATCTCAATATCATTTCAACCGTACCAACGGTGAAATACCGAATGTATCGAACGAGTGGAGAATGCCTGGAAATCTCAAATCCCGGAAAAATGCCTGAACCACATTTGCTTGAAAAAATCGAAGAGCCCATTTATCGGGTCACCATTCATACGCCGCCCGATTATATAGGCGCGATTATGACGCTCTGCACCGAGAAGCGTGGTCTTCAGAAGAAAATGGAATATTTTACAAAAGACCGGGTGATTCTCGAATACGAAATGCCCCTCAATGAGATTGCGCTCAATTTTTTCGATAAGTTGAAGTCAATCACGAAAGGCTACGCCAGCCTAGATTACGAATTCTTGAAATATCAAGAGGCTGACCTGGTCAAAGTGGATCTGCTTCTCAATACTGAGCAGGTCGAGGCTCTCGCCATGATTTGTCATCGAGAATTTTCACATTCACGTGGGCGTGATCTTGCGAAAAAGATGAAAGAGTTACTGCCTCGTCAAATGTTTCAGATAGCGATTCAGGCGGCCATTGGATCGAAAATCATTGCGCGAGAAACAGTGAGCGCCCTGAGAAAAGATGTTCTCGCGAAGTGTTATGGTGGTGACGTGTCGCGAAAACGAAAACTTCTTGAAAAACAAAAAGAAGGAAAGAAGCGGATGAAACAAATCGGGTCCGTTGAAGTTCCTCAGGAAGCTTTTCTGGCAATCTTAAAAATTGATACCTGATTTCGTTATGTGTCACTAGGTGATCTCGTTAACGTTAAGTAGAGTTTTCGTGACGTAATGATTTTTATTTAGTCATCAAGAATTGTTTCTTTCATTCATATTTCGAATTAAATTGATCGTGGATCTGATATGAATGCATTTTTTCTTACGTTGATCATTTCCTTGTTATTTTTTTTCGTTTTTTTATATCTTTTTATTCGAAGTGTGATGGGCGGGCAGATGGATGATTTGCAAACTCCTCCTCTTCGACTTCAATCGGAGGACCTCGATGAACACAGTAAATGAGAAATTTCGTTATGATGATCGGATTGCTCGAGCATTCGTTTGGGCGACGATGATCTGGGGTTTTGTGGGGATGCTGGTGGGGCTTCTCATCGCAACCCAAATGATCGATTGGCGACTCAACTTCGATCTGCCTTGGCTGACATTCGGAAGGCTTCGCCCCCTCCATACAAACGCTGTGATTTTCGCGTTTGCGGCGAATGGATTTTTTGCGGCGTTTTATTATTCGACCCAGCGCTTGCTCAAAACTCGAATGTTTTCTGACTTAATGAGTTGGATCCACTTCTGGGGATGGCAGGGAATCATCGTTTCCGCTGCTTTGACAATTCCGTTTGGTTTTACACAGGCCAAGGAATATGCCGAGTTAGAATGGCCGATTGATATTGCGATCGCGGTGGTTTGGGTTGTTTTTGCGGTGAACTTCATTCAGACATTGCGGATTCGGCGAGAACGCCATCTCTATGTGGCACTTTGGTTTTATTTGGCGTCGGTGATCGCCATCGCGATGCTTCATATCGTGAATAATATCTCGATGCCGATTTCATTCCTCAAATCCTATTCTGTTTACTCTGGGGTTTCAGATGCCTTGGTCCAATGGTGGTATGGCCACAATGCTGTGGGCTTTTTGCTGACAACGCCATTCTTGGGACTCATGTATTATTTTCTGCCGAAGGCGGCAGAAAAGCCGGTATTTTCCTACCGCCTATCGGTCATCCATTTCTGGAGTCTTATTTTCATTTATATTTGGGCAGGCCCCCATCACCTTTATTACAGTGCTTTGCCAGATTGGGTTCAATCACTGGGGATGATCTTCAGTGTGATGCTTTGGGCCCCATCGTGGGGAGGTATGTTGAATGGACTCTATACCCTGCGAGGTGCGTGGCACAAAGTTCGTGAAGAACCGGTTCTGAAATTTTTTGTCGTGGCCGTTACGTGTTACGGGATGTCGACTTTTGAGGGCCCGTTGCTTTCCATTAAGTCCGTAAATAAATTATCTCACTTTACCGATTGGACCATCGCTCACGTGCATGTGGGTGCGCTTGGATGGGTCGGTTTCATGATTTTTGGGATGATTTATTTTCTGATTCCGAAACTCTGGAATAGACCACTTTATAGTAAGAGTCTCGCGAATGCGCATTTCTGGATCGCGCTCACGGGCATTGTGATCTATGCGTTGAGCCTCTGGGTTGCAGGAATCACCCAAGGACTCATGTGGTTTGCAACGACGAAGGATGGTGTACTTGCGTATCCAGACTTCATGGAAACAGTGACAGCGATTAAGCCCGCCTATCTTCTGCGAGGTTTGGGTGGGCTGCTTTATCTCGGCGGTCTCGTCATGATGTTCTACAATATGCTGCGTTCGATCGCGGGCGTGAAAAATCTCGAAGACACCGAAGCTTCGGCTCCGGCCTTGGCACCTTTTTCACTTGAGCATGAGATTTCAGATTTGACTTCGGGTCAGTCGCCACAAGGTTTCTTTCGAAAAATTCATACCGCCATCGAAGGTTGGCCACTTGTTTTCGCAGGCTTATCCGCAGTGGCAGTGAGCGTTGGAGGCTTGATCCAGATTGTTCCAATGATCCTGACACAGGTCGATGCGCCTTTAGGAAAAGTCGTGCAGCCCTATACGGCGCTAGAACTTGTTGGGCGAGACATCTATCTGCGTGAAGGTTGTTACAACTGTCATTCGCAGCATGTCCGACCTATTCGTGAAGAAGTCATGCGCTATGGCCCAGTTTCGCGGGCGCATGAATATGTCTATGATCACCCGTTTCAATGGGGATCAAAGAGAACCGGCCCAGACTTGCATCGAGAGGGTGGTAAGTATCCAGATCTTTGGCATTTCAGACATTTTCAAGATCCTCGAACGACGAGTCCCAATTCGTTAATGCCCAAATACGATTGGCTCTTGAGATGGAAGATCGAGGATGCAGATATTGCGGCGAAAATGAAGGCCTTGAGGAAGCTTGGAGTTCCCTATTCGGATCAAGAGATTGAGAATGCCTCTCAAAATCTCAAGTCTCAAGCCAAGGAAATTTCGGAACGCTTGCTCAATCAGGGCCAGATTCAGGGTGTTGAAGATCGAGAAGTCGTCGCGATTATTGCGTACTTGCAACGCTTAGGTCGGGATGCCATTTCGTCTGAGGAGCTCTTGCGATGAGAGCTCTCCTAGAAAATATTGCGTCTCCGATTTTTGCTATGGGGGCGCTTGCATTTTTTGGAGTTTCTTTTCTGGCCATTTTGCTATGGACCTTCAAACTTCAATCTCGTGTTTTGCAAAAGAAAATCGCAGAGCTTCCTTTTGAAGATGATCAAGGAGTTTTAAAATGAGCAATGAAAACAAAGACAGTGATTTGAATGCCCCGCTTCGTGAACATAGTTACGATGGAATTTCCGAGTACGACAATCAATTACCAAGGTGGTGGGTAAATAAATTTTTGCTGACCATCGTTTTTGCGGCTGGCTATTTTTATTGGTATCATATCGATGACGGTGGCCGAGGATTGATCGAAAGCTTTGATCGCAGTCAAAAGACAGAGGCCATTCAGAAAGCGCTTCAGACGCCATCGACGCCTGAGCTTTCAGAAGATCAGTTGATGGCGATGGTTTCTCAAGAATCAGTTCTTAAATCGGGCGCTGAGATTTTTAAGAGTCGCTGTGTGAGTTGCCATGGTTCTGAAGGAGAAGGAATTGTTGGACCAAACTTGACGGACGACTATTGGATTCATGGCGGTCGGATGACTGAAATTGTTGCAACGATCACCAACGGCGTCCCGGCAAAAGGGATGGTGCCATGGAAATCAATGTTGAGTGCTGATGAAATCCATCAGGTTGCAGCATTTGTGAAGAGCCTTCGAGGGCAGAAAGTCAAGAATCCTAAAGCGCCTGAAGGAACTCTCGTCACGCCATGAAGATCGAGATTTCCACTGCTGATGGCGATGGAAATCGTAAATGGGTTTACCCAATTGTCAGCGAAGGTAAGTGGTTTAATCGTCGAAAAATTTTGTCGATCGGTTTAATATCGTGGCTGCTTGTTGCGCCATGGCTTACTTGGAAAGGTAAGCAGCTCGTTTTTTTTGATTTGATCCAGCGTAAGATTCACTTTCTTGGACAGACCTTCTGGGTGAACGAAACCATCGTTTTTCTAGCGTTCGTTTTTTTGCTCATTGGGCTTCTTTTATTGCTGACGGCCGCATTTGGGCGGGTTTTTTGCGGTTGGGCTTGTCCGATGACGGTCTTCATGGAATTTGTCTTTCGACCTATTGAGCGTTTGATTGAAGGCATGGGTTTTCAGCAACGTGAGTTCAAGAGACTTCCTCTTTCTGAAAGAATTATTCCGCAGTCAATCAAATGGTCGGTTTTTACGGTGATAGCGCTGGTTCTTGGAAACACATTTGTGGCATATTTTTTCGGCGCACACCATCTGCTCAGCATGATCAAAGATGGCCCCATGGCGCATCAGGGAATTTTTCTGGCGATGATTGCTGTAAGTTCTCTCATCCTTTTTCAGTTTGGTTGGTTTCGTGAACAAGTTTGTCTTTTTGTTTGCCCCTACGGTCGCTTGCAGTCTGTTTTGCTTGATAAGGATTCGCTGATTGTTGCCTACGATGAAAAACGAGGTGAGCCACGGGGTAAGCCTGGGCGAACAAGTGGTGATTGTGTCGATTGTAAAATGTGCATAAAGGTTTGCCCGACGGGCATTGATATACGCCAAGGTCTGCAGCTGGAGTGCATTCACTGCACTCAGTGCATCGATGCCTGCGATGATGTCATGGCGAAATTGAAAAGACCTTTGGGCCTTATTCGATATCAAACTGAAAATGAAGTTGAAGGAACCAAAGTCGAAGGTCATTCGAAGTTAATGAGGCCGCGTATCTTAGCCTATGCGACCATTGTCATGGGCGTTTCATCGCTGCTGATATTTTTGACTGCTGGCCGTTTAGATTTTTCGGCGACCGCACATCGGGAAGCTAGTTCGTCTGTATTTAGCGTGGATGAACAAGGGCTTGTTGTGAATCCCATTCACCTCAATCTGGCAAATCATTCCGAAAAGTCGATAACGATCACACTGAAACCGTTAAGTCCTGCGAGCCTGACCGTGGTGGTTCCAGAAGGATCTATTCAACTAAAGCCAGACGAGAAAGCAGCTTATTTTATTCTCTTGAAGGCCCCTCAAGATATTTTTCATGAAAATTTTGGACTAGCTGATACAGCCTTTGAAATTATTTCTGATTCTGGATCTCGTAAGGAGATCAGCATTCGAATGGTGGGACCAGCTCATTAATGAATCTTCAATCGATTTATCTCCAGCTTTTTAGCCTCGGATTTTTTTGGACCTTTTTTCACTGCGTTCCCATGTGTGGACCCATTGTGGGGGGATTGCCACTCGCCGAGGGTGATTCAAAATCGTCTTCGAGCACTGTTGAGGCTTTTTTTCTTTATCAAGCTGGACGCAGCGTCATGTATTCGCTCTTTGGTGCGATGGCTGGGATATTGGGATCTCCATTTACTTTATTGCAACCGCGCTGGGGTTGGATCTTAGTTTTCATTCTTTTAGTCATTTTGGTTTCTCATTTATTTCCAAAATGGTTTTCGTCGAGCGCTTTCAAAAATTTACCCTTGGTCCTTTCAAGGATATCTCATGGGTTTAGCGGAAAAGTGAGGGCCTTTTTTTTTGGAATTGTTTTTGCCTTTTTGCCCTGTAGTCTCACGATTTGGGTTCTAAGTTTAGCAGGAGCAAGTGGGTCTGCTTGGCATGGAATAATTCTGATGAATTTTTTGATTCTCTTAACCTGCCTTCCTTTGCTGGTAGCAATTTTAGGTGGGCAGTGGTTGCGTCGTTGGCGATTTGAAAGAGCGGGAACCATAGCGCTTGTGGCATCGATTTGCTGGACATCATTGTCAACCGCTGCCGCCAGCGGTTGGATTGACCATCAAAGTCTTGAGTTCATGTTATTTGACCGCCATTATATGCTCATGTTCTGGTAGCTCTCATGGGCGCACAAAAATGCAAACATTGCGATCTCGAAAGCCCTAGGGGAGATTTCTGCTGCCTCGGTTGTGAAGTGGCCTTTCAAATGATTCATGAATCAGGGCTTCAAGATTTTTACCGGCATCGCTCGCTCGATTTAAAACCAGTTGGAATATCGTCAAACTCTGAGGAGTATTTGGCTTTTGATCACCAAGAGTTTCTAGATCGAGAAACTCAATTGTTGGATGGCTTCAGGGTTGGGACATTCTGTTTGGAAGGTCTCACTTGTGCGGCTTGTGTTTGGCTTCTCGAACGACTTCCTCAAATTGAAAATAAGTGCGTAGAATCGCGTATTCATTTTGGTCAGAAAACGATTCGTTTGAAATGGCAAGATGGGCCCCAGGCTTTAAGTTCGATTGCGATTGGTCTATCGCGAATGGGCTATCGATTGTTGCCTAGGCAAAATCGTCGTTCGGAGATTTCTCGAATCTCCTGGATCCGACTCGGGATTACGGGCGCCTGTGCAGCGGCAACAATGCATATTGGTTTGCTCTTTCTTGCGGCTCATCAATCCCAAATGTCTCAGCACGATGCCCGTTTCTTGGGGGCCATCTCTGCCATCGTCGCACTGCCGGCGGTTCTCTTTGGGGGCTTTCCATTTTTCAAGTCGAGTTGGATGGCTTTGAAATGGCGCCGTCTGCATCCCGATCAATTGGTTAGCCTTTCAATCCTCATTGGATTTTTTTACAGCCTTTGGATGACTTTGAATGGGCGGATTGATTCATATTTTGATTCTGTCGCGATGGTGATCTTTCTTCTTTTGGTGGGACGATCTCTCATTGATAGAATTTCATTTAGTATCTCAAAGCCTCAAGCGTGGACGGCTAAGAAAATAATTTTTGATTCGGTGCAGTTTGTTCCTTCATTTGTCTTAAGGAAAGGTGATCTTATTCGGGTCGATCCGGGCGAGTGTGTTTCAGTGGATATTCGCTTAAAGAATTATGAGTCGTTAACGGACCAGTCTGTGCTGACCGGAGAAACCGAGGCTATTCGTAATTTTGAGGGGCAATTGATTCCACAAGGCGCCACGAATGTCGGAGCTTCTTTTGACGGAGTTGTCGAAGAGGCGCAACCAGAATCGAAACTTTTTCTTCAGTTAAATTCTCTTGAAAAATATACACCCTCATCGGGCGTGGCTGACTATTGGCAGCAGCTTTTTACAGGTTGTGTGTTATTGCTTTGCTTGGGTGTACTTTTTTTTGAAGAAGATTCTTCTGTCTCGAAAGCGATGGGGCTTTTGCTTGTCACATGCCCTTGCGCGTTGATGCTCTCACGGCCATTGGTTTTAGATTCCGCACGCCGACAGGCCTTTAAGAGAAAAATTATTTTATTTAAGACTGAAAATTTTTTGAGATGGGCGATGATCAAAGCAATTGCTTTTGATAAGACCGGAACTCTGACAACTGGAATTCTTGCTGTGACGAAGATTGATCGGATCGCCCAATCCGCTGAAGAAAATGACCTTGAATTAGACGAGATCGTATTCGGTCTTTGCAAAGAATCCCAACATCCACTGTCGAAGGCTTTGGCCTTGAGGTTTAAGCAAAAGCATCGAATTCTAATGGCAATCTCAGATATTAAAGAGGTACCAGGTACCGGAATTGGCGGATATTACAATCGACATCATTATGAGATCAGGCAGAACCAATCTCTGTCTGAAAATCCTTCTTGTTCGTTATACCGAGACGGGCATGAGCTTCTCAGATTTGAATTTGCGGATATGCTTAGACCCCACGTGAATGAGGTTCTCTCGCAGCTTAAAAAGTGGGGGCTTGAAACGATTCTACTTTCTGGCGACCGAAAACCGTCGGTGGCTCAGTTTGCTTCTCAAATCTCCATGGGCCAGGTTTTTAGCGAACAGAGGCCTGAAGATAAATTGCGAGTTGTCTCCGAAAAGCCGACGGCTTTTGTGGGGGATGGCTTGAATGATGTCTTGGCGATGCGGGGCGCATTTGTCAGCCTGGGATTTACGGGTACTCCCGAAAGTCAGTTTGAAACTGCCGATGGATATCTGATTGCGAAAGATCTACAGCTCATTCCAGATCTCATCCGGGCCAGTCGCACAGCACGACGAGTTATACTTTTGAACCTTTTCATTTCTTTGATTTATAATTTGGTCGCGATTGTTCTTGTGATGAACGGGTCGATAGGCCCCATTCTGTGCGCGATTTTTATGCCGCTGAGTTCATTAACCGTGATCGCCGTTGCATATTTGTGGCCTTTGTTCAGGAAGTAATCTTGTTCTAGTACCTCGTCCAATAAATCTTTCCCGATCCTGAATTCAGTATTTGCCCTGAATCGAGGCGTCGAGGAGGATACATATTGGACATATGTGATGACGAGCAACGAAGAGTCAGGGCAAATACTGAATTCCCAGAGGGCGGAAGGCATTTTTGCTGACACATCGTTGTCGGGATGTCGCAGGTGTCCAACCTGGCGCCATCCCTCCGCCTTGTCTCAACAAAAATCCCTCTCCGCAGGACGCGGAAAGATTTATTGGACGAGGTACTAGATCTTTTCATGCGCGCTACCCATAATCGATATATGGCAGGTCGAAAAATTCTCCGAAAAATTAAAGGTAAGGTTCAAGGTTCAGTCAATATCGTCGTTCTCCTTGTGATGATTTTTGCCGGTTGGTTCTTTTTGAAGACGGCTATAATTTATTTTCGGCGTTCTGAAATAGAAAATATGATGTCGAGTCTTGTGCTGGCGAATCGGCAGTCGTTCGATGAGTCCGCAGTTGTCACTCTGATCGCAGAAAAGCTCAAAGGATCGTATGAAATCACAGTTGATCCCACGGCCGTCATTGTTTACCGAACGCTCGATGGAAACCGTGTGCGAGTTGAGGTGGCTTATCTTGAGCCCATGAGATTGCCGAAAGTTGAGTGGGGTTGGGACAAAGACATGACAGCGGCTGTGAATGAAGTCTTGATCGTGAAGTAAAATCTCAATTATTTTAAGTATCTAGGCTAGGGGCCGAGCGCGCTGTTTTTTCTCGCCAATGTTTTTTCATCCGCCACAATCCGAGATCGCGTCAATTTTGTGGCGGGCTTATGTGATTCGTTGCTTTCGATTAAACTAATGGAATGCTGCAGCGCGGTATTCTGATTGTTCTACTCTTGATCAAGGCAACGCATGCCTTTGGTTATTCATCTTCAGACGAGCGAGTGATAGATTTCGTTCGATCGAAGTTTTCATCGACTGGCACAGGTGGGCCGTCAGTCGGACAAGAACCACTTTTATCTGACTCAGATTCAGAGAGCGCAGCTTTGAGAGCTTTGGTGCAGATGGATTTTCAGTTGAAGGATCTTTGGGGAAATCGAGATTATATTTTTGGATATGGATCGTTGCGTGATGGAAGCATTGTGATGGCCGCGTGGAAGAATCGGAAAGAATCACAAAATATTTCGTTAAAAGAATTGAGTGGAATATATACGGACGAACGACTAGCCGTTGTGGAGGACAAGAAGGGACTTAGCCGATGGAGACGTGTTCGGGAAGAAGTCGCAGGCGCTTTCATCAATGTGCGAAAATCTGAGGGGCGTGTGGCACATGTTTTCCCTTTCTCAACATCAGAGAATTTGGCGTCTACCGGGCGTGAGAGCATCAATCAATTGGTCCTTGCTGATCGACCGATTGTGATCAGGTTCTTGCCTTTGCAAAACTCTTCTCGATTGCGAGACTCGCTGGCCGCACTTCCCGAGCGCTAGAACGATGGGCTAGGATTCAGGGTTCTGCTAACTTCTCAAGCGCTTTCTGACACTTCACACGAGTATGGGGATGCAACGTCGGTAAAAGATCTTTTCCTTCGCGGCTGAAAAAAATTCGTCCTGATTGGGTTGAGGCCCAAGCGCTTAAAATTCGTTCTATGGTATAAGCCCCGAGCGGTCGATGAGAGAGAAATCGTAAAATTTCTGGATAAAGATCTATCATCTCAGCGCGGGCCACCATTTCAAACCATCGGCCCTGGATATGTGTTCTGTAAGAATCTCTTCCGGGGTCGACAACAGCTTTGATTGCAAGCAATTGCTCGACTGTGGGAGATTTTTCTTTAAGGAGTGACAGAAGTACAAGTAATTCAGGCTCCGTGAGGGTCGCCCAGCGGCTGGGTGCACGGAGATCTCCGTTCAAAAAAACAGCGAGATCACTCACCAGTTGAGAATGCAGGGTCGACTGCGGAGGGAAAAAATCATTGGGCAGGGCGCCACTGTAAATCCACCAGCGAATATCAAAACGACTTCTTTCGCTTTTCTGGATCAGGTTTTCCTCAGTGAATTTGATAAATTCTTCAGAATTGATCGATCGGTTCCGATATGAATCAAAATATAATCTAATGAATCTATCGAGCCGGGGTCTGCCAACTAGTTGTTCGAGCGCTCTGAAGAAAAGATAGCCTCTTTCATAGGGAGCCTCAGCGAGTTTTGAGCTTGGGTGCTTTCCTGAGAGATCTCGGTAGAGAGCATTGTCATCGGGACGACCCTGTTGATGATTCGCCAGTCTTTCTTGCTGAAGAGTGAGCCATCCGTCGACTGCGTCGATGTCGGCCATGTCTTTGCCATAGAATTCTTCAATTGTCCGGCGCTCAATATAAACGGTGAGCCCTTCGTTCAGCCAAAAATGATTCAAGTTTTCAGCATTTGCCAAATTGCCACTCCAACCATGAATGAGCTCGTGAATGATTGTAAAAATATTCGTTTCGTTGCCTGTAAGCGTAGACGAGTTCAGGTAGTTCACGAGAATCGTTTCCATTCCCCCAATTGGAAATGTGCGAGAGCTAAAGAAGATATCGTGCCGTTGCCAAGGGAATCGTCCCAGCCATTGTTCGAGCCAGTTAAAGATTTTAGGAAGACTCTGAAGGCGAGCCGCGGCAGTTTCTAACTGATTGGCTTCTGCATAAATACCAAGGCGAGGTGTGAGAGGCCGAAACTCAAAATCACCAGCTAGAAATCCAAATAAATAAGAAGGCACTGGATCATTCATTGTAAATCTGTAGTGACCGTCGGAGCTCGCAACTGTTGGATTTGGAGCAGACATTAAAACAAGTATTCCAGGCGGGGCAGAAATATTCGCCGTAAATGTAAATCGATTGGCTGGTGTATCTTGGCAGGGAAACAGGGTCCTTAAATTGTGGGATGATGCGAGAAAAAACAGATTCCCAAATTTTTTCGTGGCCGTTTGTTCCGCGGGCGCCCAGCCAAATCCTTCGCCATTTCGCCATGCCTTATATCTAATCTTCACCGAGGTTGTGTTTGGCTCTAGAGCAATCTCTAGTGGAATGCCGAGGTCGGCGTGTTCAGAGCCCAAGGTCCAATCGGTGGTCTTGCAATTTCCTTCGTCGTCACAGACGAGCACCTCATCAATCTGCAGCCGTCGAGTATCGAGAATGAGCCGGGAAGATTCAGGAGCTCGGTTCAGGGTGTATTGCACCTCTCCAGGGAGCCATTCGGACTGGAAATCGAAGCCGAACTTCCAGTCTATATGAGTCACTCGGACTTCCAGAGGATTTGAAAAGCTATGTGGATCCTTTTCTGCGGATGAAAGCGGCAATTCAGGCAGCACGCTGAGGGATAGAAGTGCTAAAACAAGTCGAGCCAATCGCATGGGCGATGTCTAGCGCAGTTAAAAGGGTTCTTCCAGAATTAAGGAGCTCTTCATGCGTATCTGCGGGATGGGGCTTTGCGCAGCGCGAATTTAGGCACTTGAAACAGTTGGCAGTTTTTAAGTGCCTGGGTAGTCTTTTGACTCATGATCAATGAAGCTGGTTTGATTTCCTCTCAGGATATTTCGAGAGATCAGCTTTTTTCATTTTTCCGAAGGCTGGCAAAACCCTTTCGAAGACCTCATGTCAAACGACCGCCCGTTGGCGTTCTTGCCTTTTTTGAAGCCAGCACCCGGACTAGGGTCAGTTTTGAGAAGGCCGGGCTCGATCTGGGTGTTCAGTGGATTCATCTTGATTCAGACTCACTCAGTTTGAAAAAAGGCGAAACTTATCGGGATACTTTTAAAACTCTGACGCAATATCAGCCCGACTTCATTGTCGTACGGCATTCTCAGAGCGGATTCCCATTTTTCGTTCATGAGTGGATGAATATTCCAGTGTTTAATGCAGGCGATGGTCTCAGAGATCATCCAACACAGGGACTTTTAGATGCCGTTGTTGTTCAGTCGCTGTCTCAAGAGAAACTCAAAATTGGTTTTTTTGGAGATCTGGTTCGTAGTCGAGTTTTGCGATCCGATCTCTATTTTTTGAAATTACTTGGGCACCAGCTTTTTGGTATCGATGATGGTACTGACTCTACTCAGTGGATCTCTCGGGCATATGATTTAAAATTGATTGATCGATCCAAAATGAAGAATCTTGATCTAGTGATCTGCTCGAGAATTCAAACAGAGCGAGGATCTTCGGCGACACAACGACCTCTCGATATTTCTGATCTCGGCGCGAAGACATGGATTATGCATTCTGGCCCAGTCATAGCCGGTCAAGATATGACGTTAGATCTCTTTCGTAGATTAGATTCGAAATTTTGCCCTGGAGATATCTCGGAGCGAAATCTGATTCTGAATCAGGTTTCTTCCGGATATATGGTTCGCCGGCAATTATTGATTGAGATGTGCCAGATGAAGGGACTTCTTTCATGAAGCGTTTATTTTCAAAAAAAATGTGGAATGAAAATAAGAAGCGCTTTGAGCCAGGATGGATGCAATTTGATCAGCGAAAAATTACGGCGCTGGAGTTCGGGCAGCCTGAAGGTAAGAAGGCTCGGCAAAAATTTGTAGATGTCGCTGATCTTTGTGTGGGGCCATCTGCAGTAGATTTGCATGTGCATGTGCGTGATTTTGATGAGTCTCACAAGGAAACCTTCGAATCTTGTGAGTATGCAGCTTTGAAGGGTGGAGTAAAGGCTGTGGTGGCTATGGCGAATTCATGGCCAAGAATTGATAGCGTCGATCGAGTGTCCGCTTTTTTAAAGAAAGCTTCAAAATATCGTGTTCGCTTTTTGCCTTTAGCTGCAGTCACAAAAAATCTGGAGGGCAAAGAGCCCACGGATTGGTCGACGATTTTGAAGATGCCTGTTGCAGGGCTCTCTGATGACGGGCGTCCCATCATGGACGAAAAAATTTTTGAATCGGCATTGTTGGCGTGCAAGCGGGCTCATAAAATATTGTCGCTTCACGAAGAAGATATTCATACGAGTTGCAAGTCATTAGTTCACGAGTGTGAAGTTCCTTATCGACTGGGTTTGGATGCTTCTCCGGCAAAATCAGAGTATTCGATGGTTGCGCGAGATCTGGCAATTGCAGAAAAAATTTCGGCTCCTGTTCATTTTGGGCATATTTCTTCGAAAGAAGCTGTTGCAGCGATTCGTAAAGCTCGAAAGCGCGGGGTCAGAGTTTCCGCCGAGTTAACCCCGCATCACGGTTTGTTGACAGTTGACGATTTAGAAAATATCCCGCCGCTGCAGCAACCGTTGTTCAAAGTATGCCCGCCGATTCGGCAGAAGGAAGACCAAAACGTTCTTCGTGCGGGGCTTCGAGACGGAACGATTGATTGCTTTGCCAGCGATCATGCACCTCATTCTGAGTTAGAGAAAGAGCTGCCCTACGCAGATGCTGCGCACGGCATTATTGCACTTGAATATTTTTATCCACTTTATTTGCAACTCAGAGCAGAAGCTGAAATTTCGTGGGATAGATTTTTCTCGTGTCTTGCTGTTCGACCCGCAGAGCTTTTGAATCAGCGTCGCCATTGGGGAAGTCTGGCTTTGGGGTCAGAAGCTTCTTTTGTTGTGTTTGATCCAGAGCAAAAACAGAATCTTCGATGGTCGAGATCAAAATCCTCGAATACTCCTTTAAGAAATAAAAACATTAATGGGCAGGTCATCCAACATTGGATCTGCGGTGAAAAGGTTTACGATGGCGTCAAAGAAAGAAAGTAAAAAGCAAATCGGATATCTCGTTCTAGAAGACGGAAGTATCTGGCCCGGAAAACCATTTGGCTGGAGTGGAACCATCGAGGGTGAATGCGTATTTAATACGGCTCATACTGGATACCAAGAAGTCTTGTCTGATCCTTCATATAGAAAACAGCTCGTTGTTTTTACGGCCTCTCAGATTGGAAATCAGGGCTTTCATGAAGATGATTTCGAGAGTTCTCGCTTGTGGGCGAATGGCTGCATAGTCCGAGATTATTCGGATACGCCTTATCATTTTCGAAAGCAGAAAAGTTTGGACGAGACCCTTCGCGAATTTGGAGTTCCTGGATTGAGTCAGGTGGATACGCGGCGACTCGTATTGCATTTGCGAGAGAAAGGAAATCTTTGGGGACTTTTGACGACTTCAGGCGAAAGTCTAGAGAAAATAAAGGCGCGCTTTAAAGCAAAATCGACGATGGAAGGTCTGTCGTTGTCTGAAGAGGTTTCGACTTCTTCTGCCTATGAGTGGAATCAGGCGTCAAATGATCTGATCATCGATCGCGCCCTTCTGAAATCAGAGGGGCTCAAACACTGTGTTGTCATGGATTTCGGAGTAAAACGACAGATTTTGAGATATTTGGTGGATGCAGGATTTTCGAAAGTCACCGTTGTTCCCTCAAAGACATCAGCTCAAGAGATTGAAAAATTAAATCCAGATGCCATTTTTCTTTCGAATGGTCCCGGGGACCCAGCTGCTGAAAAATCCATCATTGGTGAGGTCAAAAAGTTGATCGGTAAATATCCGATGCTGGGAATTTGTTTGGGCCATCAAATCTTGGGTCTCGCTTTGGGCTTGAAAACCTTTAAATTGAAATTTGGGCATCATGGGGTGAATCATCCGGTCATGAATCGAGTGACGGGCAAGGTTGAAATCACAAGCCAAAATCACGGATTCGCGGTTTCTTTAGAGGGATTCAATACAGAACTTGAGATGACGCATATCAATTTGAATGATCAGACCGTTGAAGGATTTAAACATCGAAAGCTTCCAATCGTCGCGATACAATTTCATCCTGAATCTGGGCCAGGTCCGATCGATTCACGCGATATTTTTTATGACTTTCAGAGGGGATTCGCGGCGTGAAGGCCTTACCACTTTTGAAAGAACGAGAGGAATGGGGCAAAGCTTTTGACTATTGTCTGAAGTTTGGATCCGAAGGCTTGCTGGCTCCAGAGATTCTGGAAGCAAAGAAGGTATTTTTTGCAAAGACCGGTGCGGCTTATGAAATGAAAGAAGACGTTTTTGAGATCGCTAGTCGCACTTTTTTGGAGTGGTATTTATTTGATTATCCCACGCGCTTATTTGGAAAATGCCCAGCGGTAGTTCTGGCAACGCTCGAGACCGCGCCGTCAGAAATAGCTAGTTGGATGAAGAGATCTCTTCATAATCGGTGGTCATTATTTGAGGTTCTGACTAAGTCAGAAGACACTTTGACGGTTTGTGATTTGATGACGAATCTAGAAAGACAAATCTGGATTGATCGTGAAAATTTGGACTCGAAGGTCTGGAATATTGAAAAGGGGCAGATCATTCAGGCTCGATTGTTTTCATTAGAGTCGTCGTCTTATTTTTTTCTGACTCATCTTTGGATTCATTCAGATGCAGAAGCGGCATTGCTCAAAAAGATATGCGCGAAACTGAGCCTCGGATGGCAAAAGCCGCATAGCTTCTTGATCGACGCCTTTGAATCGATTGTCAGAAGTCTGGAAGTTCAGAATCAAGTGAGATGGAGTGGGAGATCAAATTGGTTATACCAGGAGTTGAAAAAACGATATGCCCATTAAGCCACCGGCGAATAAGCCAAAGAAGAAAATAAAAAAAATTCTCATTATCGGAAGCGGGCCCATTCAGATCGGACAAGCTTGCGAATTTGATTACTCGGGAACGCAGGCTGTTAAGGCGCTGAAGTCACGGGGTTATGAAGTCGTATTGGTGAATTCTAACCCGGCGACAATTATGACCGATCCAGAGATTGCCGATCGTACCTATATTGAACCGCTCGTTGTTGAAGTCCTTGAAAAAATTATTGAGCGAGAAAAACCCGATGCGATTCTTCCAACTCTTGGTGGGCAAGTCGCATTGAATCTGGCGATGGAGTTGTATCGACATGGAGTTCTAGACACGCATGGGGTTCAGGTGCTGGGCGCATCAATCGAATCGATTCAATTGGCAGAAGATCGCGAGCGTTTTCGTGATTTGATGAAGCGATTGAATTTGCCAGTTCCTCAATCGAAAATTGTGACAACGCTTGCCGAGGGTGTTGAGGAAAGTGTCAAGATCGGCTTTCCGTTGGTGTTGCGTCCTTCTTTCACGCTTGGTGGAACGGGAGGTGGGATTGTTTATAATCGCGCTGAATTGAGTGATAAACTCGCCGATGCTTTGCGTGCATCGCCGGTTTCTCAAGTCTTGGTTGAAGAGTGTATTGTTGGTTGGAAAGAAATCGAATTCGAGGTCATGCGAGATTCGAAAGACCAAATGGTCATTGTTTGCGCGATTGAAAATCTGGATCCGATGGGAATTCATACGGGCGATTCAATTACGGTTGCGCCTGTTCAGACTCTGACAGACAAAGAATTTCAGCGGTTGCGCGAAGCATGCAAAGTCATCTTGCGCGGTGTGGGAATCGAGACCGGAGGATGTAATATTCAATTCACATTAG
This sequence comes from uncultured Bacteriovoracaceae bacterium, assembly GCA_964626465.1. Taxonomy (GTDB): domain Bacteria; phylum Bdellovibrionota; class UBA2394; order UBA2394; family UBA2394; genus CAZRCG01. Next base: position 31,451 of record CAZVFP010000005.1, read on the forward strand.
ATCCTCACTCCGATCAATTCTATGTGATTGAAATGAATCCGCGGGTATCTCGATCAAGTGCTTTGGCTTCTAAAGCGACTGGATTTCCTGTGGCAAAGCTCGCGGCTTTGGTGGCGCTTGGGTATTCACTTGATGAAATTCAAAATGATATAACTAAAAAAACTCCGGCCAGCTTTGAGCCCGCGTTGGATTATGTCGTCGTCAAAATTCCCCGGTTTGCTTTTGAAAAATTTCGACAGACAGAGCCTCTGCTAGGAACACAGATGAAATCGGTTGGCGAAGTGATGGCGATTGGACGAACATTCAAAGAAGCTTTTCAGAAGGCTTTCAATTCTTTGGAGCTCGGCAATAATGGACTTTCTCAGAGTCTGCAGTGGAAAGATCAAGAAATTAAATTGGAAACAGTGCGAGCTCCGCGATTTGATCGGTGGTGGTTGATTGCACAATTATTGCGTCAGAAGAAGGCAACAATTCATGAGTTGAACGAAGCGACGGGCATTGATCTTTGGTTTTTGAAGCAACTTGAAGACATTATTGAAACCGAGGATAAAGTTAAGCAGCAAACGATTACAAAAATTCCAGAGGCTTTGTTAGCGACAGCCAAAGAGCAGGGATTTTCGGACGAAGTCATTGCAGATTTGCTTGAAACGTCGAGTAAAAAAGTTCGAGATAAAAGACATTCGCTGAAAATTCATCCGACGTTGAACCAGGTGGATACCTGTGCTGGAGAATTTGAAGCTGTTACTCCTTATTATTATTTTTCGTACGAGGCGAATTCGCGTCATGAAGATTCAGATTTAATCAGGCATCCGAGAAAACGAGAATCAGTGGTGATTTTGGGCAGTGGTCCTAATCGCATTGGCCAAGGTGTAGAATTTGACTATTCTTGCGTAAAGGCTGCGCAGGCCGTGCAAGAAATGGGGTACGACGCAGTGATGGTGAATTCGAATCCCGAGACGGTGTCTACGGATTACGATACGTCGAATCGCCTTTATTTTGAGCCGATGACCGAAGAATCGATTCGGGTCATCCTTTTTCATGAGAAAGAAAATCTAAAGGGAGTTCTTTGCCAGACGGGCGGACAAACAGCGTTGAGATTGTCGCAGCAGTTGCGGGATAAGCCTTTGCTGGGTACGACATCTGAACAAATCGATCGCGCTGAAGATCGAGGAAAATTCGATCGTCTGTTAACGAAACTGAAATTGAAACGACCTCGATCTCGGTTTGCAAAAAAACTAGAAGATCTGCCGGCGGCGGCAAAAGCGCTTGGTTTTCCCGTCCTCATTCGTCCCAGCTATGTGTTGGGTGGTCGTTCGATGGTGGTGGTTCGATCGGCTGAGCAATTGCAACGCGTGATGAATGATATGATGACGACGCAGGATATTCAATTTCCTCTGCTCGTTGATCGATTTTTAGATGATGCAATCGAGATTGATGTGGATTGTATCGGAGATGGCGATCAGGTGATCGTGATTGCGGTGATGGAACACATCGAAGAGGCGGGTATTCACTCGGGTGATTCGTCTTGTTCCATTCCTTCTTTGACTTTGTCTGATCGGCAGATCGAGCAGATTCGAAAACAGAGTGAAGCGATTGGTCGTGAATTGAATTTGTGCGGATTTCTCAATATTCAGTTCGCGATTCTAGATGATCAGATTTATGTGCTTGAGGTGAATCCGCGAGCGAGTCGCACTCTTCCGTTTGTTTGCAAGGCAACGGGCGTGAATTGGGTGAGACCGGCAGTGCACGCCATGCTTGGCCGTAGTTTCAAGGAGCAACGACTTGTGGCTCCGTCGCTGAAGCCTCGTGATTTTACGCATTATTCGGTGAAGGAAGTGGTCTTTCCGTTTTTGAAATTTCCGGGAACGGATGTGATTCTTGGTCCAGAGATGAAATCGACGGGCGAGGTCATGGGAGTGGGGGCGGATTTCAATGAAGCGTTTGTGAAGGGTCTGCTGGCGGCGGGTCATCGAATGCCACGCGAAGGTCAGGTTTTCGTCAGTGTGAAGGACTCTGATAAGCCGAGGGTTTTGGATATTTGCTTAAAATTGAAGAATCTCGGTTTTCGAATTATTTCGACTCATGGAACAGCGGCGTTTTTAAGGCGCAACGGCATTGTCGCGGCGGGAATTAATAAGGTGAAAGAAGGCCAACCACATATCGTGGATGCGATTATTAATGGTGAGGTTTGTATGGTGATCAATACGACCGATAGCGAAAGTGCGATTTCTGATTCATTTTCGATCCGTCGGTCTGCACTTCAAACGGGAGTGGCGAATTTCACCACCCTGACGGCCGCTCGTGCCGCCGTGAGCTCGCTGTTTCGATGGATGCGAGGTGAGCTGAAGGTTCGGCATTTGCAAGAATTGCCCTCTATCGCGACCGGCGACGCCACCCTTAGCCCCCCAACCCGCGCCAAAATCTAATTTTTTAGGTACCAGGTACTCCTGGTACCTAAATCGGTACCGGGAGTACCTGGTACCGAGGGGGTTATGTAAACCTGACGAGGCTTGACCCTGTACGAGGATTTGATTTAAGTCTGACTTGATTTTTGGGTTGTTCATTTCGGGGTCGTCGACGGGGGTTTTATGTCAATACTACGAGCGGGTCGCGTTTACATTTCCTTGATAGCAATTTTTTATCTCGCGAGCATTTTTGTTCGGCCATCTTTCGCGGCGCCTTATCGCGTATTTACACCCACGCCCCTGGGCCCTTCTGAAGTGAGAAGGCAGTGCGAATATCTGCTGGGAGGAATAAGTGCATTCCAGGGTGTCGCGGTGGAAAATATTCCCATCTATTTTCTGAGTGAGACCTATGATCCTGAGAGGGCCAGCACGGCGGGACAGACTCATCCATTTCTGTTGGATACGCTCCCTCAGCTCGCAGCGGCGAGGCTCAACAACAAGCAGCAGGTAGACCCGAACCCGCTCAAAGTTACGCACGATCCCTTGGGTCTTCTGCCGGATATTTTAGGCACAGTCGTCGGGCTTGAGTTTGGGGCGCGCTTGAATGGACAGGAATATCGTATTCTTGTGAATCGTCGAGATGCTTCGTCTCGTTTGACTCCCAAGTCTCGAAGTTCAGGTGCGTCGCGACGATCCCAGCACGAGTGGGTGTGGACCCGCGGCGAGCAATTTCCTGTAAGCCCCAATTTTCTGACTGGATCTAAGATGGATGAGCCGCACCAGTTGAAAGTATTTGATGATATCCCTGATTTCAGGAAACAAGTTTCGGCGGTCGTCGCAGCAACCATTTTGGCCTATGACCTCCAACGCGAAATGACAGGCGGAGATCATGATTTAGACGGCCGGCAATATATTGAAGGCTTCTGTAATTCGGTTAGCGCCGGATTAAAGTGGGAGCCCCGGCGGGTAGCAGCGATCGTTCACGAGAACAGCCCGCATAGATTTTTAGGATTTGTGGCCTGGCAAGATCTGGTTTCGACGATCGAATCTGTCGCCGAAGAGCCCATGTATAGAAAACACTTTGAGGGCAAACTTCCCACAGAAAGACGTCAAGTGGAGCGTCGCTTTCGACTTGCGGCTTATTTTGATGCCGATGGCAATCGGCTTGATCCGTGGACACCCGAAAAAACGCAGATTCCTCGCGGTGCACTTGTGGAAGCAGAACAGAGAGTGGATGCTGAAGTGTTAAGGCCGGGCGGTTTTGAAACGCTTGACACCACAATTTCTCCACTCCGAGAGAAAAAACACGGAGTATCGCGACACGACGTGGCTTCAAATGGCGAAGCATTGCGCCCAGAGCCACGCGTTCGAAGCCTTGCCACTGAATGGCAAAATGTGATTGTTGGGCCAGTTGTCTCCCTGCCACCAAAAGCTGCCAGCGAAAAACCTGAGGTCTTGAGCTTCGACTATCACCCATCCGCTGGTGCCGCTCGCACCCTGGATACGGTCATTAGCCCGAATGGACGTTATTTATTAGTGCAAACCAATCAGCAACTTACGCTTCACGATCTTTGGAGTAATCGACCGGCCATCGAATTCGGCATTCCAGACCGTGTGACGGCTGCGACGTTTTCGCGAGATGGAGCAACACTATATTTAGGACATCCTGAAAACTGGCTTCGAGTGCTCGATGTGAAATCGGGACGCACGCGCGAAATGCATTTGCTCGACAAAAAGCCGCATATGTTTCCAAAGGCCCCAACAAAAATTATTGAAGTTCCAGAAAATCGACTTGTTGTATCGTTTGGTGCAACGAGGTCAGAAGATCGGAACAGCGTGCTCGCGTTCCTTGCCAGCCGAGACTATATGCCGATTGTTCTTCGGACAGGTCCAGAATTCATTAGACAGCCCTTGGAACTGCTGGGAGCAAATGGCTCTGAGGTTTATTTTCGTAACCAATACTCAAGATTCTATGAAATGCACTTTCAGAGTATTCGATCTCCCGGTGATTACCCAGTCCCGGGTACGATCTGGCTGAGTCCAAGCACAGACGATTTATCAAACAGCGGTGCTGACTTGGTTAGCCCGAGTAGTGATCATATGCTGATGAACGACGGCCGTCGTGATGGAGGTAAAATCCTCTATCGGCGTCAGTCATCTGAACTGACGGCTCTCTACACAATTGGCTCAGATTTTGATGGCCGCCCTTTGAATGGTCGTTTCTCTCTTATGACGACGGATATTCAAGCTGATGGATCCTCTCTGTTGGTGGCCAATCATCGCTCAAAGGGGTTCTATTTTTTTAGAATTCCGAAATCATCTTCTTTTGAGCGGCCAGAAGAATTGACGCTTCAGCAGGGTATTCAGCTGACAGAGCAGCCTGTTGATCTGGCAACATTTTCTCGATCGGGTCGGTTCATTGCGTTTAGCATCGGATCCGAGATAACGATCAGACCTCTTCTTGATACGGGCTACGGACCAGTATTTCAGGGGAAATTGCCCGGCGATGTTTTGCCTCGTGAGTTGATTTTCTCAGAAGATGAGCTGTCGCTGGTTGCCGTTCGCCAAGACGGAAGTCTCGTGACATTGCGTTCGGAAGGCCCTCAGGCAGCCCAGTGATCACCTGCTTCTTTGAGAATAAACTCAATGAAATGGCGGACTCGATTTGAAATAAATCTCCGATGAGGTGTAACGGCATAGAAATGCCCAAAAACTTCGAGAGGAGAATTCGGAAGAACTTCGACCAATTGCCCAGATTTGATGAGGCTCTTCACATCCCACGCGGATCGGACGGCGATTCCCGCTTCGGCAAGAGCGAGTTCCGTCGCGATTGATCCGCTTTCGCATCGAATGGGCTTTGGACATTTCAAGCTGCCGATTGTTTTGCCTTCTTTGAGAAATTTCAGGTTTTCAAAAAGATCTAGAGTGACGAGTGCAAAAGACTCGAGATCTTTGAGATTTTTTGGGGCTCCCCCTCGCGCTTTGAGATATTTCGGAGAGGCGCAGAGGATGATTCGATTATCCATAAGCTTTCTGAATACAAATTCTGCGCCGCTTGGCTTTTGAACGCGAATAGCGATATCGATATTTCTTTCTACGAGATCAACAATCGCTTCTGATGCATCAATTTCAAATTCAACGCCTGGAAACTTCTTTCGAAACCGAATGAGACTTGGCCCCAAACATCTTGGAACGAACGAGGGGAGGCAGGCTATGCGAATGAGGCCTGCAACGTCTTCTTTGCTGCTTGCGCGAGCTTCGAGCCCGTGTGCGGTGTCGATCAGCGCTTCAATGGATGGAATGAGAGACTGTGCTTCGAGACTTAAAGAAACCTTGCGCGTGGTCCGTTTAAAAAGGCGGGTATTTAAAGCAGTTTCAAGTTGGTGAATACGCTTGCTGACCTGGCCAGTCGTGAGTCGAAGAGCTTTGGCGGCTTCGGTAAAGCTTTCTTTCTTCGCGACCCAGAGCGCGGCTTCCCAAAGCTCGAGATTTGAGACTTGAAGTAAATTCATGAATTTTTCTCCATTTTTATTGTTTCAAAAATAGAAATAATAAGTTTCATTTTTACACTATTATTTCAAACTTAAAAATGAGTTATTTCTGGGGCATGAAAAATTTTATTAGCATGACACTCGGAAATATCTGCCTCTCAACACTTGTTTATGCCACTGAAAAGGGGGCTGAAAATTGCCCGAAGGCTCTGGCGCAACTTCCCGATCGGATGAGGGGAGTCGGCTATTTTAAGAGCCTTCCCATCGATCATCCCGATGCTTTGCAAGATTTGGATTTGCCGATTCCAGAAGTGGGGGCGAATGACCTCTTGGTGGAGATTCACGCCGTGTCGATGAATCCTGTCGATGCAAAACAACGGGTGCGCTCTGAATCTTCAGATGGACCACCACGCGTTCTTGGTTACGATGCAGCCGGCGTTGTGAAGAAAGTCGGTTCGAAAGTCTCTGGGTTTCAGGAGGGCGATCGGGTTTTTTATGCGGGTGATCTGACACGAATGGGATCGAACAGTGAGTTTCATGCTGTAGATCATAGAATTGTCGGGCATCTTTCGGAATCGATTTCTTTCGAACAAGGAGCTGCGCTGCCGCTGACATCACTCACGGCTTATGAGGCTCTATTTGATCGACTGTTGATTGATGAAAATGGTAGCGGCGTTCAAAAGACTCTTCTCGTGATTGGTGGGGCCGGTGGTGTGGGATCGATGGCTATTCAGCTTGCAAAGATGGCTGGCCTTCGCGTGATCGCGACAGCTTCTCGAGATGACTCCCATGCTTGGGTGAAGAGATTGGGCGCTGATTTCTCAATCGATCATCGAAACAATCTGGCGGAGGAGGTCAAAAAAATTGGACTTGAGGGCGTCGACTACATATTGAATGCTGCAGATACCGAGCAGTACTGGTCGCAAATGGCAGAAGTGATCAATCCTCAAGGTCGTATCGTTTCAATTGTCGAAGCCAACAATCCATTAGATTTGATGCTGCTTGCAAAAAAGAGTGCCAGCTTTAGCTTTGAGTTTATGTTTACGCGATCGATGTTTCAGACGAAAGATATCGCTCGTCAGTCTGAAATTCTGACAAAGGTGAGCCGCTTATTTGCCGATGGAAAACTTCAGTCGCCGGTGGGGTTGACGTTGTCGCCGATCAACTCTGAAAATTTGAGGAAGGCTCATCAGGTGATTGAGAGCCGAAGGAGTATTGGAAAGATCGTTGTTTCAAAATGGCCTCAAAAAAAAAGACCTGAAATTTATCGAGTGAATGCATTTACTTTAACGAGCGGGGTTGAGGGAGGAAACCCCGCCGGTGTTGTCTTGAACGCCGATGAGCTTTCGGATTCTGAGAAACAAGAAATGGCGAGAGAGATCGGATATTCCGAGACCGCCTTTGTTTCGAGTTCTGATATTGCGGGTTTTAAGCTCGATTTTTTTACTCCGACGAAACAGATTCCTGATTGCGGGCATGCCACAATCGCCGCATTCTCTGTGCTGGCAAGTAAGCAGCCCAATCTGGGCGCGACCTCGAAAGAAATTTTGGGTGGAAAAACCCGAGACATTTCGATTCGGCATGGAAAAGTTTTTATGAGCCAGCCAGCAGCTGTCGTTTCAGAAGATAACCTAACCGAAGCGCAGGAACTTTTTGAAAATCAGCCTCAGTTTCGATCTGGGGTTATTGCTCGAGCTGACAATGGATTCCTCGTTTTGGAAGTGGCGTCAGAAAGCGAGCTTGCACACTTGAGACCTCGGCAAGATAAAATTCTAGCCTACAGCGAGAAGAATGGCCTGGTGGGTCTCTATATTTACACGTCTTCAAAATCAGCACCCGCGCAATATGCAACTCGAATGTTTGCTCCCGCCTATGGAATTAATGAAGAATCAGCAACAGGTGTTGCCGCAGGTCTTTTGAGCTCGGTGCTGCATGCAAAGGGTTTGGGCAGTCAGTTTGTGATCGATCAAGGATTATGGATGAATCCAGTTCGTCCAAGTCGCATCTGGACGCAGGTATCTTCGGATGAAGGCCGTGTTGAGGTGGGCGGCTATGCGACGGTGGAATGAGAATGAGCCACATATCACGGCCAGATTACATCGAGTCCCACCAGGTTTGGAGCCTTGAGACAACCCAAGGGTCACCTGCTTCAGTATCTTTTGAGCCCGAGAACTTAAGCCAGTGGGCAGTGAATTCTTCAAATGTCATCCTCTTATGCTTCTTCGCAAAGAAAATTTGTGCCTTGAGGGCCAAGATCTCCGATGGGTTATGAAAATAGATCCATTGATTTTTCCAATCATTTCGAACCTTCTCGTAGTTTTCACCGAATCGATCTTTTTCGAATTCCCTCTTTGCTTCTATTAAAACAGCGGCCTCAGCCTTTTCATCTGGCTCTCCGTTTGCTTTAGCCTCAGCGATTTTGTCGGCCATCTGAATCTTCGTAAGATCTTCGTTTAAAAATTCGTCGCGTGCTGCTTTGTAGTCGGAGGATTTTCGATATTCGGAGGCCATTTCTTGAAGGCCTTTCGAGTTAAAACTTTCTTCGAGTCCGTCACGCGAATGTTCCCAATCGGTGGTCGCTTCGGGTGGCAGAGCCTTTTTTTGGTCTAGCTCATGCACGAACTCATGGAACAAAATATCACTTGCTTCATTCCAAAACGATTTCGGTAGGCGAGTGATCAATAAATTTTCACCCACTCCATTTTTGATCACTTCTCCTCGTAGTTCAACGGGCCAATCTTCGTTATTAAATTCAAAAACGGCACTTTTGATTTTAGGATGAAGAACCGTTGCTAGCGCGCCTTCCGGCATATGTTTAGGCGAGAGTCCAATTTTAGTTTGTTCGGCTAAACTTTGGGTGGCGGGGGTTTTGAAGCCAAGGCCTTCGAGAGCATTGAGCATCAACGGAAAATCTTTTAGTTCGGTAAGGTTCATTTGCTCAGGAATCTCAAGTTCGGCTTTCAAAAAATAAGGCGAAAGATTTTCGAAATGACGAAGTGATATGATTTTTTCTTTGCCTTTTAAAAGAGGTGCCATCTTGGGATCAAATCCCTTGGCGACTTCTAGAGGAGCATCGAGAAGATAGGTTGCGCGAACACCTTCCTTCCCTCGCGTGAGAATGACATAGACGCTTCCTTTTCGGTCCAAGGTCTTTGAATCGTAAATTCCCATCTGCAGCGCTTGCAGTTCTTGATTTTCGAATTTGAGGATTTCTCGAGCGAGTTCTAGTTTTTCTTTTGAAATTTTCTCTGAGACAAGAAAGAGTTCCGAGAGTCCTTGTTCGTGAGCAACGCGATTGATCCAGGCTTGTCTATTTGTCTGAGTCGTCATGTCGAGCTTTTCCTGTGCGGCTTCGCTTGTCGTTCGAAGTTTTTTTACTTCTGGGAGATCAGTAAATCCGCTACCCACATGTTGTTTAAGGGTCTTTACTCGCGTTTTCATTTCACGTTCAAGCGTTTCGAGATTTGTTCTGGATGTCTGGACCCTTTCCAAACTTTCTCTTATGGCTCTGGGAGGTAAATAAACTTTAACTCTCTCAAGGGCTTCAAGCTTTCTCTTTGCCTGGTCTATCTCTTTTTCGATATCCCAACGACGCTGCCGCTTTACCTTCCAATCGTTGGCGGCACTCTGTGCAGTCCATTCCAAAAGAAACGTTGATTCGTCACGGAAATCGTCAAAAGCGCGGATTTCGACTTTTCGCGCCTGATCCTGGCGATCAGTCAATTGATTGATCTGGCGTTTGACGTTGATGAATTCCTCCTCAAGAACCGTCAGAGTCTCATTGAGTTTGGATAGAGAGAAATCTGCGGTATGGTTTGAAATCCAATTTAACGCGGCTAATTCGATCTGACGATTATTCATCATAAATTCGAGCTCGATTAGTTTTTCATAAGATTTTTGCCAAGCATCTTTCGCATCTTGAGTTCCTCGCGTGTACCAATGATCAACTTTTTGATAAGCTGCCCATTTTGCGAGGTCTTCTGTTTTGGCCGTATTATAATCGAGGGTGGCCGAGATTAAACGATCTGGGGCCTTAGAGAAATTGTCTTTAAAGTCGTTGAGATATTTGTCGCCCTCGGCTTTTGAGATCCTCTCAGCCTCATAACTTTTAGACGCTGCCTGACCGACCTTCATATAAAGTGAACTATCGACACCTTCAGGTTCTCGGGACTTATATTGTGTTGCGTAATCCTCTTCGCCATACTGACTGAAATAATCTAAGGGATCGTTTTTATATTTGGCCAAAGTCCACGGCTTTCCGTCACTCTTTTCATAATCTGCATAAAGTGAAAGCTCGGCTGCGGAATTGATGAACTGCTTTTTGACTTCTTGAACTTCGGCTTCTTTTTTCGTCTTCCAGTCTCGAATGAGCTCGCCGATGTCTTTTAGAAAAAATTCTGCATCTTCGGGAGTCAGAGCGCCCGGAGATTGAGAAACTTGATTCCAAAGAGCATCGAGGGCTTTCTTCTGAGAGGAGCTTTTCGGGTGGAATTCTTGAATCCAGTAAAGATTCTGTCCATGATAAAGTTGATTCAAGAGTGCAGCATCGACGCTTCCGTCGGATTTGAGCTCCCCGAACTCTCCTGGAGAGAGTTGAGTATCTTGCAAATATTTTTCTGAGTTCTCGAGCTCCTGCTTTGCTAACTCGGAAGGCTCAAGGGCCTCCTGATCGAACGACAAGAACTGTTGATTTTCAATATTGACCAAATACTTCGTCACTTGGATCTTGCCATTTGTTTTTTCCACAACAAGATAAGATCGGAGAACTGTGGAGTCGATGGTGTTCTTAGAGCCAAAGAGTCTCAAGGCTTGTTGGATCTGTGCCCGATCGGCGGTTTTGTAGGGCAAATGAAGTACGAGGCGATTTTCGGTAACCTGCACTGGGGCAAAGTAAGCTTTTTCTGAATCGACTGTATAAACTTTCTTAAGTGATGAATTCCAGGCGACCTGATCTATAAATAATTCGTTCTGCTCTCGCCTCACTTTGTAGGTCTTTCGATTGGACACAAAGACCCCGACGGGCAGATCGGCTAAGAATTTATCTGCTTTTTCTTTGAGCTCATTTTTTTGAGCCACGTTAAGTTCGGTTTTATAATCGGGAATTCCAAGTAGACCAATGGCGTCAGCCGAGAGTCGGGGTGCTTCGCATCGATTTGTGGAGGCCGTCATTTCATTGGCCTGAGTCACGATATCCAGCGCAGTCACTGCATCGGGTGTTCCAAGAACGAATAGTCCTGCGATAAAGCCAATAGCCATTGCGAATCTCCTTTTGACGAATACTGCAAGACCTATGCCAGAAATGGCTCGTCGAATTGCTATGCGACGGTGGAATGAGAGTTTGAAAGCCGATCAATGCCGGCGCATGGTCTGACGAGCTTGAGTGAGGCCGTCTGGAGTGAGGAGTGAGTTGAGATCAATTTGGCGGGCACGGTTCTGAGGATCAGCATTCCAGGTCTCGATGACGAGGGAGAGGCCTTTCCAGATTCGATAGAGTTCAACGCCTTCTTTAGATTTTGCGTTGGTGCCATCCCCATCTTTCCAGTCCCAAGTGTTTAAGGTCGCTATTGTTTCCTCTCTCAATTTTGCAGAGGGAATAAGTTCAGCCAGAGCCAGGATTGTATCTCTGGCTCCAAAGTTTCTAGAGAATGCAGTTTCTGAAAAATTTGCGAGAGTGTCGAGGGCGCCTGAGGTTTTGAAGTTTTCAGCATCGAGGATGAAGTCTGCCTCGAATTTTTCTCGAGTTCTCCGAGCGGTCGCTGCTTTTTCAGCGGCCTGGGATTCGAGAGATTTTTTATCTGGATAAAGCCATTGGAGTCGAGGCATGCGATGGCGGTAGCAAAATCGAGTCCAAGAGCTGGCTGTGATTTGGTAGCGAGACGCGTAGTAGGTTGAAGGCATGCCAGGATTTTTAAGATAATCGTTGATGACGGCATCGGGAATGAGATGCCCATTTTCCTTCATCTTGACGCCATCCATGATGAGTTCCAAGGTTTGCAAATGCTCGGCAGTCGTGAGGCCGAGTTCTTGAAGTCGTTTAGAGACAGAGTTTTCGGTGCGAAAGTTGTCGTGAGGTGATGTAGTTGCGAAAGTGGTATTCAAGATCTGTGCGATTTCAGAGATTGATCGATCTTGATCCCAGAGTGTGACGAGGATTTGTGTTTCGGGCATGAATTTGCCGTCATAGAGTCCGAAGCGATCCCAGCTGACTCCTCTGTTTTCACGGCCAAGGGCATGCAGAATAAATCGAAGAGCTTCGACTCCGAGATGGTATCTGGAGGCAATAGTTTCGATAGGAATGCCATGTTTATGATCGTCTTGAATCTTTGACCAGTGGGGGAGTTGAGAGAACTGATCGTGAATGGAGATTTGAAGGAGAGAGAGATCTGAATAGACTTGAGCTTCATGCATGTGAAGGTCACGAGCGATTTGAGGGATAGATTTTTGAGTGATGGATTTGAGGTAATAGTCTTTGAGATGTTCTGCTCGTTTTTTAGGATGAGAGGAGCGGTAAAGATCTTCCAGAAGACGAAAGCGATTGAGAGCAGAAGAGGGGGTTTCACCGATAAGATCATAATTGGGGCCAAAGAGGAGTAGGCCGTAGTAGAGCAGAGCATTTTGGATATGATCCGGAGTGGTTCCGAAGGATTGAGCTAAGGCGGAAATATTTCTGCGAGAAGGTGGAATGTTTTCGAGTTGATGGAGGATGGTGGATTCGAAGTCGAAGGCGCCGCCGGCTTCAGACAGAATGCTGTGTGGGTAGAGTGAGCCGAAGTCACGGTAGGCCTTAGGGCCAGAGACGCGACCGATGAGTGCGTTGCCGAGTTGTTGCATGAAGAGATTGCAGGCTGAAGGGTCCGAGGCAAAATGAGGCGTAGGAGCCGGCCCGGGTGGAGGCAATTCAGCGAAGAGGGAGGTAAAAAGAAGAACAACGGCGGCAAGAGCTGCAAGAGCTTTTGAGGGTGAGAGTTGAGATTTGCGAAATGCCAAGCTCATTCGCGCTGGCCTTTGGTTGTCGTCTTAAGTACACAACCGACCATGTCAGATAAAGCCATGTTTGGGCTGATATTTTGTCTATTTATTCTGCAATATGCATTGCAATATCCATGCCAATTTTCTCCTTACAATTCCGCTTTCTAATTGAAATTGAAGGCGTTAAAAACAAGATTATGGAAAGATTCCCGGTAACGCCTCAAGGGCATGCACGTTTGGTTAAAGAAATTGAGCAGATGAAATCCGTTGAGCGGCCTCGAAATATTAAGGCTCTCGAAGAAGCGCGTGCCCACGGGGATTTGTCGGAAAACGCCGATTATGATGCAGCGAAAAATGAGCAGGGGTTAATAGAGGCGAGATTAAATTTGGCTGAAGACCGCCTTGCACGTGCCGAGATCATAGATCCCAAGTCGTTGACCGGAACGGTTGTCATGTTTGGAGCGACCGTGACATTGGTTGATCTTGATTCAGGGGACGAGGTGATTTACCAAGTTTTGGGACCCTATGAGGCAGATGCAAAAAAACGCATTATCAGTCTTGAATCTCCGATTGGGAAGGCGCTCATTGCAAAGCAAGAGGGTGACGAAGTCGTTGTGCAGACTCCAAATGGTCCGCGAGAATTCGGAATCCATAAAGTCGTTTATAAATAAGAATGGAAATTAAGGACTTCTCGCAAGAACTTGAACGGCCGCTCAAATATGTGAAGGGCGTTGGCGATAGTCTTTCTCAGCTTTTCGCAAAAAAAGAGATCCGAAATTTAAGAGATGCCTTGCATTTCTTTCCGCGCAGTTACGAAGATCGTCGTAAAATTTCGTTAATCTCCGAGCTTGAATTGGGAGAGACCGCCACAGTTTTGGGCCGCATTGTTCGATCCAATCCTGTTTTCTATTCTCACTCTAAGCGACGAGCTTTCGAAATATTTCTAGAAGATGATTCACAAAAGAAATTACAGCTAACGTGGTTTCAGGGTCCGTTTCAAAAAGAGAAATTAGTTTCGGGAGCCTTTGTTGTGGTTCGTGGTGAGGTGAAAATTTTTCGCGGACAGATGCAGATTGTTCATCCTGAACTTGAAATTCTTGGAAAGAACTTTGACGCCTCACAGATTCCAAAGGGGATTATGCCCGTATACTCAGAAACGTCTGGGCTTTATCAGAAGACGATCAGACGAATTGTGAGAACTGTTGTGAATCAGTATGGTGACTATCTCTTAGAAACATTGCCGGCGTCGATTTTGCAGAAATATGGATTTCCATCTTATCGTGATGCCATTCGAACGATTCATATGCCGACAGAAACGGCTGACTTTGACCAATTGCAAACGGGCACGACCAAGGCTCATCAAAGATTAATTTATGAAGAATTTTTTGAATTAGCCCTAGGGCTTGCTCGAAAAAGATCCGAATTCAGTTCTGATGCTGGCATAGCGTTTTCAAAACCAAAATTATTTTGGGATCAACTCAAAGAAAATCTTCCCTTTCAATTTACAGGTGCTCAACGCAGAGTTCTTCAAGAAGTCTTGGATGATATGACGACCGATCGACGTATGCATCGCCTGGTTCAGGGCGACGTTGGGTCTGGAAAGACCGTCGTTGCGGCGGCAGCGGCGCTAATCGCCTTAGAGGCTGGATATCAGGTCTGTTTGATGGCCCCCACAGAAATTTTGGTAGAACAACATTATCGGAATTTTGAGTTTTGGTTTCGCGGACTGGGAATCGAGTTCTCCAAATTAGTCGGATCGCTTTCGACTCCTGAGAGAAGAAAAAATTTGGAGAAATTAAAGTGCCAAAGCCCTTTGATGGTTTTTGGGACTCATGCTTTGTTCGAACCCGTTGTTCAGTTTCAGAATCTTGGCCTCGTGATCGTCGACGAGCAGCATCGTTTTGGTGTTCGGCAGAGAGCTGCGCTTCTCGGAAAGGGTGCTGCTCCAGATCTTTTGGTGATGACGGCAACGCCTATTCCCAGAACTCTCGCGCTTACTCTTTATGGTGATCTGGAACTTTCAGTGATTGATGAATTGCCTCCAGGTCGCAAGCCGATTGTCACTCAGATTTTCACAGATAAGAATCGTTTTGCGATGGAAGAGAAAGTTCGAAAAGAACTACAGGCGGGTCGCCAGGTTTATGTGATTTATCCGCTGATTGAAGAGAGTGAAAAGCTGAAGCTGAAGAGCGTAGAGTCAATGATTGCGAGTGTGAAAGCGTCGTACGTTGGATTTTCAGTAGAAACACTGCATGGACGGATGTCTGCGGAAGAAAAAAATGAAAAATTGCAGGCCTTCAAGCGTGGTGAAATCTCGGTGCTTGTTTCGACAACCGTTGTAGAAGTCGGTGTGGATAATCCTCAGGCGACTGTGATGATCATCGAGAACGCTGAGAGATTTGGCCTAAGCCAATTACATCAACTCAGAGGGCGCATTGGTCGTGGTTCTCATGAAAGTTTTTGTTTTCTCATGGCCTCGCACTTGGGAACTCCCGAAATTTTGCAGCGGTTGAAGGTGATGGAACATACTCAAGACGGATTTAAAATTGCTGAAAGAGATCTTGAGATGAGAGGATCCGGCGAATTTTTGGGCACTCGGCAATCGGGCTTGCCTCAATTTCAGGTGGCTAAACTGCCGGGAGACTTGGAATGGTTTTACAAGGCGCGTCAGGATGCATTCGATCTCATCAAAGTCGATCCAAAATTGCAGACCATTCCTTTGATTCGTGATCGACTCGAACAGAAAATTAAGACGGTCGGGCTCAATTAACTCAGCGCCAAGCGTCAACAAAAAAAATTCTAAAGATCTCACTTGAGAGGAAGTCGAACTAGAGCGTAGCCTATATGTCTGAAGGAGAATTTATGAATCGACCGTTTTTTAAGAATTTAACACTTGGAGCTCTTGTAGTGGCCGTTGCCTTTATGGCGTCGGGTTGCCAGAAGTTGGCTGACCATTATATTGAAAGTTATTTTGAGAGAAAAGGCGCAGAAGCTGTCGAAAAAACGATCGATAAGATTGTCGCAAAAAAGAGAGAAGAAGCTCGCAAATCTCAAGAGGAACCTGCTCTTGAAGAAAGACTTAAAAATCGTGTGAACGTCAGTATTGAAGGCGCTCCTGTAAAGGGAAATGCAGCCGCAGAAATTACGATTGTAGAATTCTCGGATTTCGAGTGCCCATTTTGCAAACGAGTATTGCCAGCGGTCGAAGAAGTGATGAAGGCCTACGAAGGCAAGGTGAAGCTTGCGTTCCGACATAATCCGTTGCCATTCCATCCGAAGGCAATGCCAGCCGCTAAGGCAGCAATTGCGGCTCAGAATCAAGGCAAGTTTTGGGAAATGCATGACAAGCTTTTTAATGGTCAGCAAGAGCTGAGCCCTGAAAATCTCAAGAAATGGGCAAAAGAATTGAAACTTGATTTGAAGAAATTTGAAAAAGATATGAAGGATCCTGCAGTCCAAAAGCGCATTGAAGATGATGCTGCGTTTGCTCGTTCAAATGGCGCGGGTGGTACCCCGAGCTTCTATGTCAATGGTGTTATTTTGGTTGGAGCGCAGCCTTTTGAGAAATTTAAAGAAGTGATTGATGCTCTGATTGCGAAGAAATAATTTCGTTCAGATTATTTCAAACAATGAGTTGAGAAAAGGCCCCATATTTTGGGGCCTTTTTATTTGATTGTGCCAGTTTCGAAGCTTAGACTGGCGCAGTGAAAAAGCCATTTCTCTTTACTCCAGGCCCAACACCAATGCCCGATGCTGTGCGAGAAGCGATGTCGCAATCGGCGGTTTATCATCGATCTTCAGATTTCAAAGCACGATTTTCATATGCCCAAAAGTTGCTCCAGAAAATTTTTGAAACCAACAGCGATGTTTTGATCTTGACCGCCTCTGGCACTGGGGCGCTTGAGGCCGCAGTTGTTAGTTTGCACAAACGAGACGACAGAGTTTTAGTTGTCGACGGAGGAAAGTTTGGCGAGCGCTTTCATAAGATCACGAAATCTTTCGGCCTCGAAACAGATATTATAAAAGTTGATTGGGGTAAGGCCGTTTCTTTGGCTGATATTGAAGCAGCGCTTTTGAAGAAAAAGTATGCTTCAGTTTGTGTGCAAGCCTGTGAAACATCGACTGGCACAAATCATCCGGTTGCAGAAATCTCCGCATTGCTGCAGCGAAGTCATTCTGAAACTTTGCTCATCGTCGATGGAATCACTGCCGTTGGAGCGATGCCTCTTTCAATGGATGCACTCAAAATTGATGTTCTCATTTCAGGTTCTCAAAAAGCATTTATGTGCCCGCCTGGCTTAAGCTTTGTGGGTTTGAGTTCGCGTGCTATTGATCGTCTTTCGGCTTCAGATATTCCAAAATTTTATTTTGATTTATCAAAAGAGTTAAAATCTCAAAGAGCGGGCCAATCGGCGTATACACCATCGACTTCTCTCATCGAAGGTTTGATTGCGGCCATGGAAATTTTAACCGATGAAGGGCTCAAAAATGTGCATGAGCGACATCAACGGCTTGCACAGGCGACCCGTCTGGCATTGCAGGCCTTGGGCTTTCGATTGGCGTCGGAGAATCCTGCTGTTGCCTGCACCGCGGTTTTCTTTCCGGAAGGGATCGACGGAAAGAATTTTCTGAAGAATATTCGTGAGCGCTATGGATTTACGATTGCTGGTGGCCAAGATCATTGGGAAGGAAAAGTCTTGCGGCTGTCTCATCTTGGATACTATACGCCCTTCGATCTCTTGAATGCCATCACCGCGATTGGATGTGAGCTGAAGCGTCAAAAGGTGGATGTTGATTTTTCAAAAGCCGTTCAGATTTTTGTTGATGCTGTGGGATTATGATCTTGAGAAAGCCTCGAATTCTGGTGACCGAGGGATTATCTGCTCCCGGCGAAAAAATTTTGAGGCAGAATTCAGAGTATCTCGACTTCGATGTCGAGCGCCATTTGTCGCGGAGGCGATTACTTCAGATTGTTGAAAATTATGAAATCCTTTCAATTAAAACAGGCACTGTGGTCGATGAGATAGTGCTTCGAGCAGGAAAAAATCTGAAGGTGATTGCACGAGCGGGAGTGGGGCTCGACCATATTGATGTGAGTGCTGCTGTGAAACGTGGAATTGGGATCATTCATACGCCAGAGTCGAGTACGATTGCGGTGGCGGAACTGACCATCTGCTTGTTGATCGCCTTGATGCGCAAAGCGAAGATCGCAACGCTTTCACTTCATGGGGGCCGTTGGCGAAATTTTGAGGCTCGGGGATTTGAGATCAGTGGCAAGACTGTCGGAGTCATCGGATATGGTCGGATTGGTGGCGCGGTTGCAGATCGCTTGCGAGCCTTCGGTGCAAAAATTTTAGCGTATGATCCTTATAAGAAGGCTCAAGGGGGAAAGCGTGCGTTGGCTGCGGTGAAGTTTGTTCAATTAGAAAAACTTCTTTCCTCGTCGGATATTGTCTGTCTGCATACACCCCTGACTGATGAGACCTATCAGATGATGGCGAAGAAAAATCTAAAGAAGATGAAGCCTGGCTCTTTCTTGGTCAATACAGCACGCGGGGCTTTGGTTTCGGAGCCTGATATTTTATGGGCTTTAGAAAAAGACCTTCTGGCGGGTTATGCCTGTGATGTTTTTGATAGTGAGCCGCCCGGTCGTCTCCATCCATTTTTTAAAAATCCTCAAATTATTTCAAGCCCACATATAGGAGCGCAGACATACGAAGCCCAGACGAACGTTCAAACTCTGCTGGCAAATCGAATTGTCAAATTTGTGAAGACAGGCAAAATTGAAACCTCGCCCGATTTGAGATGGGCAATGATGTGGAACCCAAAAACAAAAGTGAAGAGAAAGTGATCTATGTCGAATATTGTTTTAGTTGGAATTCAGTGGGGAGACGAAGGAAAGGCGAAGATCATCGATCATCTCGCCGAGCGAGCGGATACGGTGATTCGGTTTCAAGGCGGAAACAACGCAGGGCATACGATTGTCGTGGGCGATCAAAAGACAGTCCTTCATTTGATTCCTTCAGGAATTCTTCATCCGAATACTGAAAATATTATTGGCAACGGAGTCGTTTTCGATATGGCGGTCTTCTTAGAAGAGCGCGATCAATTGCAGGCGCGCGGCGTTGATGTCAGCCCCGCTCGATTGAAAGTCTCTGAGATTTGCCACGTTATTTTTCCTTATCACCAACGTCTTGATCGTGCCCGAGAGGCCAATCGTTCGAAGATTGGAACCACGGGCCGTGGCATTGGACCAACATATGGCGATAAGGCCATGCGGTTGGGGGTTCGTCTGGGTGAGTTCAGATATCCTGCGGCGCTCAAGGCTCGGCTCGAGCCGGTCTATCGCGAGAAATTTCTGCAGCTGAAGGAGCTGGGCGACTCTGGTCTGCCATCGTTTGAAGAAATTTTTTCTCAGAGCCTTGAGCTTTTTAAGAAAGTTGAACCTTACTTGATTGATACTTCTCGCTATTTGAACGCGAAATTTAAAGAAGGAAAGAAATTTATTTTCGAAGGTGCACAAGGAACTTTGCTTGATATTGATTACGGCACTTATCCCTATGTCACGTCGTCGAATACTTCAGCTGGTTTTGCGTCGTGCGGCACTGGGCTGGGTCCGTCTTCGTTGGGATTCGTTTTAGGTTTGACCAAAGGTTATACGACTCGCGTTGGCTCAGGATGTTTTCCCACTGAATGTATTGGCTCAGATGCTGAGACGGGGGCGTGGATTGCGAAGCGAGGAAATGAGTTTGGCTCTACGACGGGAAGAGCTCGTCGCTGTGGATGGTTGGATCTTGTCGCACTCAAGAGATCCGTTGAAATTAATGGTGTGCATGGCATAGCGATTTCAAAACTGGATATTCTTTCTGGCTTGAAAGAAATTAAAGTAGCGACGGCCTACGAGTCTGGCGGGCGAGTCCACCGTGATTTTCCAAATTTTTGGTATGAAGAGCCAAAGCCGTTTTACGAATCATGGGAAGGATGGCCTGAGTTTCCGGGGACGACGAAAGAATCAGAACTTCCTGCTGCATTATTAAGTTATCTCAGAAAAATCGAAGATTATATTCAAGTCCCTGTCAGATTGATTTCGACTGGCCAGCGTCGACACGAAATGGTTGTGCGGGGTGAAATTTAAAGATATCTGTTTGGGATGCTGCAAAGAGATCAGTGTGTTCGTGCGCTGCGACGCTTGGCCGACGCTCGGTCAGCTCGAGTTGTTCGAAGAATGGATGATATCCCTGGCCAGACAAATTTAGTCACTCTCGGCATTTTGGCTGTGATCTCTGAAACATCTCGAGCTGCTGAAACTGCGACTGTTCAGAAGTTGTCTGAAGCTCTGGGTAAACAAAATATCGATAGTCTTTGGTTTGTGAGCTCCACCGGTCAATTCGAGATATCTGGTCATTTACGATTTTCCAAAGTGCTTCTTCTCGGTCTGCCTGGGCACTCGAAACCAGCTTGGTTCGCGGGAGACTGCCATGAAGGTCCTTCTCCGCACGAACTTTTGAATTTCCCGCAAAAAAAGAAAGAGCTTTGGGGTGAAATTCTCGCTTGGCTGCGCTAGAGCATGGGGTCGTGCAGATTAGCGAATTTGATTTCGATGTTCCCCCAGATTTGATAGCGGTATCGCCGCTCAAAGATCGTGCGAGCGCGCGCATGATGGTGGTGAATCGCGAGACTCAGACAAGCCAAGATTATTCATTTCGTGATCTTCCGG
The DNA here is from genome assembly GCA_964626465.1 of uncultured Bacteriovoracaceae bacterium. Taxonomy (GTDB): domain Bacteria; phylum Bdellovibrionota; class UBA2394; order UBA2394; family UBA2394; genus CAZRCG01. The sequence continues at coordinate 52,033 of CAZVFP010000005.1, forward strand.
ATTTCCTGAATCCAGGAGATCTCATCGTTGTAAACGAAACAAAGGTATTGCCTGTCCGTTTTCGAGCGAAGCGTGTGAAGACCGGAGCCGCTCTTGAGGGGCTGCTTTTGCCTTCAATCGATGGAAAAATCAGGGCATGGCTCAGAGGCAAGGCATTGGTGAACGATCTGATCTCGATTGAAGGTTGGAAAGAGGTTCGCGTCATCGACAGAGCCGAACGGGAAGTTTTTATTGAAGGAGATCTCAATGAATTCGTTGCCGCCTTGATGAAAGCGGGAGAGATTCCTATTCCTCCTTATATTGTGAATGAGCGCCGGCGTCGCGAAAATGAAACGATCGTCTCGGGGGATGCTGATGATTATCAGTCGATTTTTGCGCGCCAGACGAATGGCTTTTCGTCAGCAGCTCCGACAGCCTCTCTTCATTTTGATCATGCGTTAATTGAGTCATTGTTAAGAAAAAATATTTCGTTGGCACCTCTTACTTTGCATGTGGGAGCCTCCACTTTTATGCCCATCGAAACGAAGAACCTTGATGAGCATCGCCTTCCTTTTGAAATTGTTTCAATTCCAGAAAGTACCTGGATAAAAATTCAGCAGACTCGTGCGGCCGGCCATCGGGTGATCGGACTCGGCACAACGGTCGCGAGATCTCTTGAAAGTGCGGCACGGCGTAAGGCAAAAGGCTTGCAGACCGATTTTTATGAGACGGATTTATTCATTCATCCTCCCTTTAAATTTGATTGCTTAGATGGCTTGATCACCAATTTTCATTGGGGTCGAAGTAGCCTTTTGGTTCTTGTCGCTACATTTCTTGAAGCATCGCCACTAGTTGAGCCAAAATCAGAACTTCGTGGTTTTTGGAAATTCGTGTATGAAAAAGCCCGATCTCAAGGTTATCGCTTCTATTCGTTTGGAGACGGAATGCTTATTTTATGAAGATTCTTAAAGTCGATTCTCAAGACCCGCTTTCGTATGCGCGTACAGGAAAAATTTCGCTTCATCATGGCGAGGTTGAAACGCCAGTCTTTATGCCGGTGGGTACCAGAGGTGCAGTTCGAGGACTTGCGTCCTATGAAATTGAAGAGCTCGGTGCCGAAATCATGCTTGGAAATACCTATCATCTATTTGAGCGGCCCGGTGTCGAGGTCATCGAGGGCCAGGGCGGCTTGCATTCTTTCATGAGTTGGAAACGATCGATTTTAACTGATAGTGGTGGATTTCAGGTTTTCAGTTTGGCGCAGAACCGAAAAATTACCGATGATGGTGTTGAGTTCCGCAGCCCCTTGAATGGAGCAAAACAATTTCTGTCCCCAGAGATCGTTGTACGAACTCAGGAATCTTTCGGCAGCGATATTATGATGATTCTGGATGAATGTCCGCCGCCGACGGCCACCAAAGACGAAGTTCTGTGGGCGGTAGATCGAACAACACGCTGGGCGAAGCGTGCACTTCATGCTCAAACAAAATCCGAACTCTGCTTATTTCCAATTGTGCAGGGCGGGGTTCATGCTGATCTGAGAAAGAAAAGTTTAGAAGACTTGATGAGTCTTGAAACAGACGGGCGAGAGTGGCCCGGCATTGCCATTGGCGGCTTGAGCGTCGGAGAGACAAAAAAAGATTTTGTGGAGACAATGTATTCTCTTCGTTCCTTGCTACCGGTTGATCGCCCGCGATATTTAATGGGCGTTGGAACCCCTCGCGATTTGGTTTTCGCAATTGCGTGTGGTGTTGATATGTTTGACTGTGTTTTGCCTTCGAGAAATGGGCGTCACGGCATCGTGATGACGATGAACGGCCGAATGAATTTGTTTAATCAGCAATACGCAAATGACTCTCGACCGATTGATGAAAATTGTGGCTGTCGTGTTTGCAAAACATACAGTCGTGCATTTTTGAGGCATACATTTATGGTGCAAGACACACTGGCCGGTCGACTCAGCACATATCACAATATTGCTTATTTCATGCAGCTCATGAAGATCATTCGGCAACAGATTAGAGCTGGTACATTTAGCAATTGGGCTCGCGATTTTCTGAACTCGCCGGAGCAGGTATTTCTTGGCTCTGAAAAAGATTTTAGTGGTTATCCGGAAAGCCTAGCTCGAGACGATCGATGAAACCCTTGAAATGAGGAGCGACGAAGCTCTCTTTCCTGAGGACCGGCTCGTCATGAGTCACTTCAGAACGAGATATGGAGGCGCCTCCAGCTGGCGACAGAATTTTTTCTTTCATTGTCACTCAAAGCCGCCCAGCTGAGCCTCAGAAAAGAGCCCTCCCTCACTCCTCCTTCATGGATTGGCCCGATCGAATGGACTGGGGCGATTTGCCTTAGAAAAACTGGGCTATCGACTTATTGATAGCAGCTCAAAAGATCTAAATCCTCCTACAGGAGACACTTTACTTTTGGACGTTTGACTCCCCGAATGAAACAAATCGTCAGAAAAGTAAAACGAGCTGTCGACCAAGATAAAGCGCCGGGGACTTATAGATTATGGAAGCTGAACCTGGACCTAGCAACGTTTTTGAGAGAATGGCACCGGACAGTAACAGCTGAGAACGGATTAGTATTGGCAGAAGTTCGATTTAGTGACGGCACCACTGAAGTCACTTATTTGAATCGAACAGAGTTAGTGATGCTAAGCCATTCCCCCGAAGTCAAAATGCTTCTGTCGCTGACAAAGCCGCCGCATAGGCCATTTTAATCAAAGGAGTTGTTTACCTAGAGGGAACACAGATTTGGGTCGGTCTTAAAAAGCGCTCGACAGATTCATACGCCTGTGAAATGTAGCTCGTTAGATGAACTCATTTAAGTCGTCCTGCTCGAACGAAAGCGATAAGAGGCTAAATAAATTGCGGATTTGTAGATTTATATTTCTATCTGCAAGCCTCTACTCGCTTTCACTGCAGATAGTGGAAGGCTCAAGCGAATACCAAGCATGCCAGGCTCTCATCGCCGACATATATAAAAGGCAGCCGCAGGTTCTTAGCACCGAGCGAATTGCTGCATTTTTAATGGCCTTTCCATCCCTCACTGCAAAAAAGACTTCTGAGTCCGTCGAATACGAGATTGATCCTTCAAGGCTCACGCCTGCAGAATTGATGCAGTTCACTTTAGATTTAAGGTTTCTTCAAAAAAATCCGAGACTTCCTATTGAAAGTTCCACCGCAACTTTAACGAACTATCTCCCTAAAAACTTGTCGCAGACCGAGGCTCAAAAACTCGCGCAGCGACTCGTGGATGCCGATCCGCTTCGAACAACTTCGGCAGGCCTCTTTCTTCAAGGATCCCCTGGAATCGGAAAGAGCCATCTATCCGTTGCTGTCGCCAAGCAGTTCATGAATCGAGGTGAGCCCGTTTTATTTGTGAGCCCCGAAAATAAGAAGACAATTACTGAAGATCAAATTCTTAATGCACGAGTTTTTATCATCGACGATTTCAATAGCGGGTATGATGGAGACATGGCGAGATTGTTTAAAGCAATTGTTATGAAGGTTTTTGATCAGGGGGGCAGACTATTCGTCACGAGCAATTCGTCTTTTGAAAGGCTCATTGAAGAATGCTTTATAACAGACAGTGCCAATGTCGCCCGATTGAAAGATCGAATCAGGGGAATGATGAAAATCATCACCCTTCAAGGTGAATCTCACCGAAAGCCGAGTTCATGGGCCGAATAATTAGCCGCTATCCGCGAAGTAAAAGGATAATCTGAGCGACTTCCATATTTAGTTGGAAGCATCTCAGTCTTCTCTTCTTCGGCATTCATCCCGTCTAAGTTCACAAGCGAAAAGCTCGTTACGCGTTCGCCCCGCGCTCGTGATCGATCGGGCAGCCCGCCTCCGTATTGAATATGAAACTCTCCTAAAGATCGGATAAACTTCTGATCTTGCAAAAAAAATATCATCCGCCGGCCTCTCGTCAAGCTGAGGTGCCGTAGGTGGAGGATTCGTTCGACGAAGACGCTGGTACCATTTTGGTTTTGGAAAGCGTTTCCAAACTCGCTCAGCCAATGTGTCGCTGGCCTGCATGAGGTCGTCAAAAATCAAAAGCTTTAGTCGAGCAAAGGGAGGGGTACTCTGTTTCGTCTGATTCCAGTACTCGAGAAATATATTGTAGTCATCGAGACTCATTCCACTTGCTCCAATGAAGGCGTCGATTTCTAAAACATTACTTGCTGAAATATTTTCGGGCATTATGGCCGCGATTCTTTCTACGATGGTTTGCAAAAACTCTTCCAAAATCGCCGGGTTCATGACTCTAAATTTCTGCAGAGCGCTCCCCAAGGTTTTTCGATCAGAAATTCCTCTCGCTAAGAATTCATGAGCTAAGGCGAGATCAAGAACTCCCGAGCTGATGACTGCATTCAGTGCCAGTCGGGTTCGACCAATGATGCGATCGTCTGGATTTTGAGTTAAGTCAGCCTCGACAGTTCGAAGTGCGGATTCTGTTTCTGATACCCGTCTTTTAGTTTGGTCTTCCGCCAGACCCATCAAATGCAAAAGCCAGACAAACGGTAACAAGAAAAGATGAAGCCGACCTTAAAACCACGATTTCTCTTAAAGCACCGCTTGACGGTATTCAAGATTTAATCTCTCGTTAGCGCCGGCCTTCGATTGCCTCAATTTTAAAAATCGCAATAGTACCGTCTGGAAATTTTCCGCTTTCATTGTAGGGATGATAGGGTTCATCCCACTTCGTGCCAAAGACACCTCTCGGCGAATCCAAGTTCTCGACTCCGCCGCCTAGTTCATCACCATCATTACCGTTGAGGGGATTTAATGTCAGATTTCCCAAATCGGCATTGAACCCAAGAGAAGGTTCCTGCCCTAGGGTGATTTTTGGATATCGTTCGAAGACAAGGAATTTTCCATCAGGAGTTAATCGCAATCCGTTGGGTCGGCCTGGTAGAATTGTTCTGATCACCAGCCGAGGACCTTCTGGGCTAATTTCGTATATTCTGAGATATGTTTTGTCGGCGCCTCGATCTAGAGCAAGGTTGGAAAGTTCGTCGGGACGGACACCCTCGGGCGTTCGCACACCATGTAGTCGAGAGTGTGCTTTCAGTTCCAATTCTTCTTCGCGAGTGAGTACGTGTTCATCGGATGGCTCAAACGTTGCAAATGCCGCTAACCATTTGTCGCTGTTGAGTCGAATCAATGTTGACTCGAAAAACCCTTTGTTTTTTGCGGCCTCTCGCTCCAAATCTGAAACAGAAAATAAGAGTCGATGGGGTTGCCATGAACGAGATTGCGTATCAAAAATTTGAGCAACAAATGAATCGACGGATTGGCTCGCGCTCCAGCCCCCACCTTCCGTTATCTCTGGGTTATAGATATAGCCAAGATTCAGTAAGTAGCGCCCATCTGCAGATAGGCTTTGCTGCAAGGATTCGATGGGTTGTGTGGGCTGTGGAATTAGTTCTGGGCTTTCAATCGTCGGTCGTGAGGGATTCAATGAAATTTTGGCGACCACGGTTGAACGGTTTAAAAGATAAGCCGTTGAATCTGAGACATCGAATTCGATGTCGTCAACGCCATCCGGTATTTGTCCGGCATTGATGGTTGTTCCCAGGTGCTTTTTTTGATCAATGTCGAGCCAATAAATCTTCGATGCGCCATAAAGGTCCACAATAATTGCGGCATAGGGCATCTTTGAAAAAATTTTCAGATTGTATGTTTCATCGGAAAGGTTTTCAAATTCATGAATCAATGATGTTTCAAGTGATAAGACAGAGTAGATTCCAACTTCTCCAGCTGTTGTCCAAAATATGACTCGATGATTATCAATCCATTCCAGACGATCGATGAACGACGGAATGGTCTGATCATCGGATTCAGGGGCAAAATCTCGTTTCAATTTTTTTGTCTTCTCAGTTTCTATGGTCAAGAAGGATATTTTCCTGGTCCTAAGATCGAAAAGTGCGTGGGCGGATTGATTCATTGTCCCCGGCCTAGAGGACGCGATGGTGACGGGGCGAATCCAGAAGGTTCCATTTGGTGACCGCAGAATATCGCTCATCGCAAATTTTGGATGATGATGATGCCCATCCCGAAATTCACGCCATGCATCTTCAAAAGTCGCGCGATTCCAATCCTTGATTTCTATCAAGTCAGGATCTTGGTTGGGTAGGTGGACTTGCAACCGCCATGCCGTTTCTGTGAACCCTGGCCCTGAGCTATTTTTCTTATTGAAAAAGAGAACTGAGCCGCCGGTGTCGAGCGAAGCGCGAACTCCCATGAAACTCGTCATGGGAAATAATCCCAACCTGCCAAGGTCTTGTGGGCAAGCGTTATCACCAGATGCGACTAAGGAACTCATTTGGACAAGAAATCCGACGCTATAAACCGCTAGAGATGAGAAATATTTTTTTTTCACAATTCTTGGGGTTCTACTGGAGGTGAACTGAAAGTCAATATTTGGAGCTGAAGTCGGACAATTTAGGGCTTTACAGTAGGATTCCTTCTTCCTACCTTCGTGTGTTGAAAGGTAGGTTTACGATGTTACGTGCAAGTCTTTGTTTTCTTTTGATTTCTAGCGGGTTGCTAGCCCAGGATGCCGCTGCCGTTAAGCCTCAATCTGACTGGTCTCCGCTTGTCGGGATAGTCTTGATGCTGGGAGTTTTCTTCTTTTTCATCATTTTGCCTCAAAGTCGGAAGGCAAAAAAGCATGCGGAATTCTTAAATTCTTTGCAAAAGGGTGACGCTGTTGTGACCCAGGCTGGGCTGTACGGTAAGATTGCAGGCATTGCTGAGAAGGTGGTGACTCTTGAAATCGCCCCCAATGTTCGTGTTCGAATTGATCGACAAACTATTCTCGCAAAGGATGAGTTTACGCCAGATTCAAAAGATAAAAATTCTGGTGATAGAGCCGCCTGACTGAAGGAGTAAACGCATGCGTATTTGGACCATTCTTGGAACTTCGCTCATTAGCCTATTTTTGCTTTTGCCGTCGTTGGTACCGCAAGATTCAAAGCTGGCTCGATTTTTGCCAGGTAAAAAATTAAATTTGGGACTCGATTTGCGAGGTGGAATTCACATTGTCTTGGGTGTCGAAGTTCAAAAAGCTTGGGACGTTGAGTTGGATAAATTCGCAACAACCCTGGAGGAGAGGCTGAAGGAGAAGGGTGCCGCCGGTTATTCAGTTAAACGTCGTTTGGCAGAACGAACAATTGATATCTCGCTACGACCAGGTCCAGACGCGAATACATTAGAGAAAATATTGAAGGATGATTTTTTTCAGGTGCTGACGATTGCTGAAAGAACCGATCATGAATATCAGATTCAGCTGGATCCGGTTTATAAAGAACATATCGCCACAGATTCTTTGGAGCAGGCTCGAGATATTATTCGCAATCGTGTTGATGAGTTTGGAGTGGCAGAACCCATTATTCAGAAGCAGGGAACCGATCGTATCTTAGTTCAACTTCCTGGTGTGAAGGACCCAGAGCGCGCGATTCAGCTCATCGGGCGTACAGCTTTGCTAGAATTCAAGCTCGTGGATGAGTCCAGGGATCCGGCTGCATTAATGGCCTTGGTAGAGAAATATCGAGATCAGATTGGTTTCAAAAATAGCTTCACTCGGGCTGAACTTGAAAAACTAAATGTTGCCGTTAAATCCGAGCTTCCAGAAAATACATTTCTCAGTTTCGAGAAAAATACAGATTCACGAAGCAAAGATGTGACTTTGCGTCCCTATCTTCTCAAAATGCAGACTGTTTTGACGGGGCAAGCCTTGGAAGATGCGCGAGTTTCTTCTGATCCGCAGACCCAAAAGCCGCAGGTTTCTCTGCGATTTTCAAAACTGGGCGCCGATAGTTTTGAAAAAATTACCGAGGCAAATGTGGGTAAGCAGTTAGCGATTCTTTTGGACGGCGTGGTTGTCTCGGCTCCTGTGATTCGAGAAAAGATTCCAGCGGTGAGTGCGGGTGCGACGATTTCGTTGGGTGTTGGAAATCGTCAACGTCTTCACGAAGAAGCGCGTGATTTGGCTCTCGTGTTAAGATCCGGGGCTCTTCCTGCGCCTGTAGAGATTCTTGAAAATCGAACTGTCGGAGCGAGCTTAGGCGAAGATTCGATTCGCAAAGGTACGATGGCCGGATTGCTCGGGGCCTTGTTGGTTATTCTGTTTATGTTGGGCTATTACAGATGGAGTGGATTTTTGGCCAATGTCTGTCTGGTGATCAATATCGTCATGTTGCTTGCAATTATGGCGCTCTTTCAGGCGACTCTGACTTTGCCAGGAATTGCCGGTATTGTTTTGACGATCGGGATGGCCGTGGATTCGAACGTCATTATTATTGAGAGGCTTCGGGACGAGTTGAGGTTGGGGCGCAAAGTGAGAGCCGCTTTAGAGATGGGTTATGACGGTGCACATCGGGCTTTGTTTGACTCAAATTTAACGACCATCATCGCGGGAGTTGTCCTTTACAATTTTGGAACGGGACCGATCCGTGGATTTGCGGTGACTCTCATAGTGGGTCTCGTTTGTAACTATATTGCGGCGGTTTGGTTTTCACGATGGATCTACGAATGGTATTTCGACAAGCATCCAACAGCTCATTTATCAGTTTGAGGTAATTTATGTTTGAACTTATTCCCAGCGGTACAAATATCCCCTTCATGAAATTTAAGATCCCGTTCGTTGTTTTTTCAACGCTCATTACGTTGTGGGCTCTTGTCACAATGGTGCGACAGGGCTTTAACTTTGGGGTGGATTTTGCAGGTGGTGTTCAGTTGATCCTGAGCCTGCCTAAAGATGCGAGTCCCAGTGCCGAGAAATTGCGCGCCACTTTTGACCGTATGGGTGTGCAGGGCGTGACGGTTCAAGAATTTGGATCAAAGTTCGATAAAAAAGAAGCTGAATATAATGTGCATTTTGCAGCAGATTTTCTGGATGAAAAAATTGCTGCGGAACATTTTCGAAAGGCTTTAGCTTCGGTTGCGAAATCCGAAAATCCGGTGAAGGGATATCGTTACGTGGGTCTTGAAAAGGCTTATCTCACTTTGTCCGAGACGATTCCGCTGCCTGAGCTTCAAAAGTTGGTGAAATCTATTCCATTTGGCCTTCTTGAGCTTGTCGATTTTCAGCAGTTCGGACGCGATTCTTCCAATGAATATCAGCTTAGCTTTAAAAGCATTCAAACAATTGTTGAGAATGAAGTGGCCAAGGATTTCGTTTCACCGTCTGGTGAGAAGGCTGTGATTCATAAGGTTGATTTTGTCGGTGCAAAGGTTGGCCAGGATTTGAAGATTTCTGGAATATTGTCGTTCATTGTGACAGCAATTTTAATCTTTCTATATATTTTCATTCGGTTTGACTTGGTTTATGCCCCAGGCGTTGTGCTTTCTTTGTTGCATGATGTAGCGATTACCGCAGGATTGGTATCTGTTTTTAGAATTGAATTCGATCTGACCATGGTGGCCGCGTTGTTGACGCTGGCGGGTTATTCAATCAACGATACGATTATTGTTTATGATCGAATTCGTGAATTGGCGGCTTCACTGCGCGGAAAGAATTTTGAAGAAATTATTAATATTGCTGCTAATCAGACTCTTTCCAGAACGATCATCACTTCCGGTACGGTATTTTTGACGGCCGTTTCGTTGTGGGTTTGGGGTGGTGCGGTGATTCACGGATTTGCATTTGCTTTGATGGTTGGAGTTGTTGTGGGAACTTATTCGTCTGTGTTTATTGCGGCGCCTGCAATTCTTTTCACCAATTGGCTGAAGCATAAAGATAGGCCATCCAAAAAAGTGGCGGCGTGATACCGGCAGGCTTTGCACAGAGCTATCCCACACTTCTTCGCCAAATTCTTTGGAGCCGTGGATTTCGCGACGAAGTTGCAGTCGAAAAATATCTGAAACCTTCGCTTTCAGATATCCCAAAACCATTTGATACGTTGTTGGATCTTGAAATTGCCCTTGAGCATCTTTTGAAGGCCCGAGAGAAACAGGCGCTCGTCGTTATATTCGGTGACTATGATGTCGATGGAACAACCTCTTCGGCAGTTTTGATTAAATCCATGCGGGATATGGGATGGCTCGTTGAGTCTTATATCCCACATCGTGTGAACGAAGGTTATGGAGTCACGAAAGTGGCCGCAGAGAAAATGCTGGAGCGGTATCCCCGTGCTGCTGTGGTGGTCACATGTGACTGTGGTATTGCATCATTTGAAGGTATTGCGACTCTGAAATCGCGAGGCTTGTCGGTGATTGTGACAGATCATCATGAGGTTCCGCGCGAAAGGGTTTCTGCCGATGCAGTCATCAATCCGAAACAATTGCTTTGCCGCTATCCAGAAAAAAAACTCGCAGGTGTCGGCGTCGCGTTTTTGTTGGTGATGGCTTTGAGGCGTGCGGTGAATGCGAATGACTATTCTTTGTCGCAATTTCTAGATCTTGTAGCGATTGGGACGGTTTGTGATGTTGCTGATTTGTCTGGACTCAATCGAATTTTCGTAAAATGGGGATTGAAGCGTTTAAGGACGACATCTCATTTGGGTCTTCAAATTTTATTGCGGCAACAGGGTTTGGCTGATGGTGAAATCGGCGTTCGCGATCTGGGTTTTATGATTGGCCCAAGGTTGAATGCATCAGGGCGCATTGGCGAGCCTGATTTGGGTCTTCGTTTTCTTTTGACCTCCAATGAATCAGAGGCTCTGCAATTAGTTTCGGAACTTGAAACGAAAAATCGAGAGCGACGAGCCTTGCAGGATCTGCAAGTGGATTGGGGAATGACGGAGGGGAAGAAAAGTCTTCTGGAGCGACCGGAATCCAGATCTCTTGTTTTGATGAATCCGCAGTTTCACTTGGGCATTGTTGGATTGATTGCTGGAAGATTGTGCCAAGAATTTCAGCGACCCATTTGCGCGTTAACTGAAATGACTGATGAACATGCACTTGCTGACTATTTTGAAATGGCAGACACGCAGAAAAAAAGTCTGTGGAAGGGGAGTCTTCGGGCCCCCGTTGGAATTCATTTGGCAGACACTCTGCAGGAGATTCAGAGACGCAAGCCAGGTATTCTGGTTTCGGGTGGGGGGCATGCTGCTGCGGCTGGGGTGACCGTGCGTGACGCAGATCGCTATGTGTTTGCTCAATTGTTTGAGGAGATCGTCGCGGAAGCAAAAGTCAAAAAGGCTGAGCTTCAATATGATGCGATTTTGGCCCATCCTGAAATCGATCCGCAGGTTTTAAGGCTGCTGGAGCCGTGTGGGATTGGGAATCCAAAGCCCTTGTTGCTGATGAAATCAATGCACTTTTCCCGGCTTCAAGTCATGAAGGATATCCATATGAAGCTGCATGGAACCCTTTTAGGCCGTCCCTGCTCTGTTTTGCAATTTCGTAGTCCTTGGCTTAAAATGCTATCGAAATGGTCTCAGGAAAAAAATCTTGAGCTTGATCTTCTCGTAGAGCCTATGGAGAATCAATTTCAGGGGATAACGAGGGTTGAGTTTGAGCTCAAAGAAATTGTGGGATTGAGAATTCATGGCAGCACGGTCGAAATCAAATCTGCAACGAATGCGATCGGCTCGAGCCAAGGCGCTCGAGAAGCGAATGACCATTCGTATTCCAGTCCAACTTAAAGTCGATATCGAAGCGTCGGAGCAGCACTATTTATTTGAGATTTCTTCGAATCTTTCTGCGACGGGAATTTTTATCCATACAGAGGATCCACTCGAGCCTGGAACTCATATCAATCTGCAGTTTCGATTGCCGGACGATTGTCTCATTCGAACTCGCGGTGAAGTGATGTGGTCAAACGATGTTGATGACGATGAGCCCGGAATGGGAGTGAAGTTTCTCAGTATGACTCGGGATGATCGCCATCGCATTCTTTCTGTCATAAAAAAGCTTGCGATTCTTTAGAAATAGCGCAGAAACTTAAGGGATGTTGAGTATCACCTGTTTTGCGTTCGCACTCAGTTTTTTGGTTTCAGACACAACGACGAAGGCTACCGGTGATTCAAAAGTCATCATTATACCAGATGGTGGACATACTTATCGTGAAGCGCCGGAGGTTTTTGTTAAATCTGGTTCGGCTGATATTATTGGCAGCCCTGAGGCAAATTTGAAGGCAGCCTTTCGTACTTGGGAACAGGCTTGCGATTCATGGGAAGAGAAAGTGTCGGCACTTAACGGCAAAAACTTAATGTCAACAAACTGTGGTGAGCCCCATGAAGCCACAAGAACTCATCAGTCCGAAACGGCCTATTCCTATAAGTCGAAGGGGACATACGAAATTCGTGTCATTGGAAAATAGCTATTCTCATCGTTCAGTGCTTCTGAGCGAAATCATTGATCACCTTGCGTGGGAGAGACCGGGACTCAGTGTTTTGGATCTTACAGTTGGAGCGGGCGGGCATTTGCTGGCGATGCTCGAGCGTTTTCCGGAGCCTGGTTCGATTGTTGCCGTAGATCAAGATCTCTCGGCATTGGCCCTGGCAAAAAAAAATCTTTCGAAATTTTCAAAAATTGAGTGGGTTCATTCTAATTTCGGCCAGTTTGTCGCTCAAACTGATCAAAAATTTGATCGCATCGTGGTCGATTTGGGTGTGTCTTCAATGCAGCTAGATGATCCAACTCGCGGATTTAGCTTTCGCGCTGATGGGCCGCTGGATATGCGCATGGATCCTAGTCGCGGAATCTCCGCTGCTGAATGGTTGATGCAGTGCAGCGAAGAGGAGTTGCTGCAGGTTTTGAGGGACGGAGAGGAGCCGCGAGCTCGATGGTTTACGCAGAGATGGATGGAGTTTCGGCGTAGTCACAGGGCGCAAACGACAGAAGCGTTTGTGCGGTGTTTTGGTTTTGAACTGGGTTCAAAGAATCGGTTAGGCAAACATCCACTGACAAAAGTGTTTCAGGCCATTCGCATGCATATCAATCGTGAGATGGAAGTCTTAGAAAAGCTTCTTGAACGCATGCCCCATATTCTCAACACTTCCGGGCGAGCCGCTGTGATAACATTTCACAGTTTAGAGGATCGCGTAGTAAAATGGGCATTGAGGGGACGGCTGACAGCGGTGAATAAAAAAGTCATTATCGCATCAGAGCAAGAGTTATCTGAAAATCCGCGAAGCCGTTCAGCCAAACTCAGGATTTTTGAAAAAATGGAATCGGGGGATTCAAGACATGCGATCGGTTAGACGCCCGTCGGTATCGTTGAAATGGTATCTATTTTTTATTTTAGGCGGTGGGCTTTTCTTTGTGACCGCCATGATGGTTATTCGATTAAGAATGACAGAGCTTGGCTATGAGTTCGAAGAATCAAAGGCACTCGAGAGAAGTTTGAGAGAAGAACAAGTGCGGCTTCAGGCAGAGATTAGCCAAAGACTTTCACAATCTCAGTTTAAAAAAGAATGGAAAGCATTAGGATATGGAGAACCTGAGCCTCGTCAGGTTATAGTTATTCCATGAGCCATCAACCATCTCGTTCGCGTGCAGGATTCATTTTTTTTCTAATTTCTCTCGGCTTTGTGGGAGTTCTTGTTCGATCCATTCAGTTTCAACTCGCACCAGATCAGCGTTTGGTGAGCTTAGCGACTGGCAAAGAAAAAATGACGAAACAATCTCAGTCGGCCGAACAGATCGTGAGTCGAGGACCGATCGTCGATCGAAATGGTCATGAACTTGCGTTGTCCGTCATCGTGAAAAGTTTTTTTGCAAATCCTCGATTGATTAAAGATTCTCATGCAGCAGCGCAAAGCCTGGCGCCCCTGCTTGGAATGCCCGTCGCGAAATTGAAGGGATTGCTGGACCAAGATAAATATTTTGTATGGCTGAAGCGAGAAGTCGACGAGTCTGCTGCTCGAAAAGTGGAGTCCCTCAATCTGGAGGGCGTTTATTCTCGAAAAGAGAGTAAACGGATTTATCCACAAGGGGAGCTTGCGAAACCCATTATCGGCCTTTCTGGTCTGGATGGTACGGGGCTTCAGGGCCTCGAGAGTAAATATGATTCGTTTCTGCGTTCATCTGACAAGGCTCATGTAAGGAGTATCCAGGATGCGCTTGGTCGGCTGCTCCTCTTTGATGAGTATGAGAATCAATGGTTTGATAGCAATCGACTGCAAACAACGTTAGATATTCGCCTACAGAGAATCGTAGAAGAGGAGCTAGCCTCGGTTGTCGAAGAAAAAAATCCGTTGAGTGCTCAGGCTGTAATGATGGATCCAAAGACAGGCGCGATCTTGGCTCTGGCATCGATTGATGGCGCACGACAGAGAACCGATGATAATCGAATCAGGCCAGTGGTGGATGTTTACGAGCCTGGGTCCACATTCAAAATTATTTTGGCAGCTGCAGCGCTTGAACATTTGAAGATGACCCCGACGAGCCAGATATTTGGGGAGAATGGAAAATTTCGAGTTGGCAATCACTTGATCAAAGAATTTCATGACAAGAAATATCAGTGGATTACTCTTCAAGAGTTGTTGGAAGTTTCCTCCAATGTTGCTTCGGCAAAAATTGGATTGAAGCTTGGAAATTCAGATTTCGAGTCAACGATTCGAAAGTTTGGATTTGGAGAAGAATCTGGCATCGATATTCCGGGCGAAGCGCCTGGGTTATTGCGAAGCTCGTCAACATGGAGACCAATCGAATTGGCGAATATTGCGTTTGGTCAGGGAATAGGCGTCACGCCTCTGCAAATGGCGAGAGCTGTTTCGGTCATCGCTAACGGAGGAAATCTCGTGAAGCCTCATCTTGTTTCTAAAGTCTTGGCGCCCAAGAATGGAACAATGGAAGTCGTTTGGAAGGCGGATGCGGCACAAAAAGAAATCTATTCGGTTGATTTGGCTCGTACGATGACAGACATGCTCGTGCATGTGACAGAGCCTGGTTCGACCGGAAATCAGGCGGCCATTGAAGGTTATCAAATCGCGGGAAAGACTGGGACCGCTCAGAAGCTTGTTGAGAAAGAAGGCAGAAGAGGAAAATTTAAAACTTATTCGAGCGATCATTCTGTCGTCAGCTTTGTTGGATATGTGCCGGCTTATGATCCTGCATTTGTGCTCATCGTCGTTTACGACGATCCTCAAGGGCGAGTCTCTGGCGGAATGACGGCGGCACCATCTTTCAGAAAAATCGCGAGTCGCTCGCTCGCCGTGCTGGGGATTAGTCCGACGGGGTCAACAGATCTTCAGGCGTATACAGCGAACGCCGTTGAGGGATCTCATTTTGTAGGCCGGTCGTTTCAAGATGTTTTGCGCGAGATTAAGGATCTGCCAGCGGGTGAACGTGCGCGCTATGATCTGATTGGTTTCGGCGTTGCAGTCAGAGAAGAATTAAGTAGCGATCAGCGAGTGAAAGTTTATTTCAAGTAGGTTACAGTTTCACCGTATGTTGGCATCGTTAATTGAGACTTTTAAATCAGCGGGACTTTGGCTTGAAGGTGCAGCATCTGGGCAGATCAATTCTGTTCTGTCGGATAGCCGTAAAGTTTTGGATGTGAACAGCCCTGACATTGAAGATGGGCATATTCTTTTTTGTGCAAGGCGAGGACCCACTCAGGATGGGCATGAATTTTTGGTGTCCCTGCAGAATAATCCGCGAATCTCAGTATTTATTGTTGAAAAAAAGCCGGTCGGTTTTAGTCCGAGCCAGCCAGTGATTGTTGTACGAGATTCGACACATGCAATGGCTCTGGCGGTGAAGGCGCTTTTTAAAAATCCAACACACAATGCTTTGACCGTTGCTGTCACAGGCACGAATGGAAAAACGACAACGACATTTCTTCTGCAGTCGCTGTTTCAGCAGATCGATCGCCGCGTCGCGAGAATTGGAACCATCGAAACTCATTTTGAAAATTATCGAGTCGAATCGAGTCTGACGACTCCGGATTTTTCGGAGCTTCAGAAGATTTTTGCTGATCTTAAGACGAAGGGGGCTGATAGCTTTATTTTTGAGGCCAGCTCACATGCTTTAGAGCAGAGAAGACTTTTGGGAGTTGAGATTGACGCTGCTTTGTTTACAAATTTAAGTCCCGAGCATTTGGACTATCACCGTACGATGGAAAAATACTTTGAAGCCAAGAAAAAGTTGTTTGCAGAGATGCTCGCGAGCAGCACAAAAAAAGAGAAGTGGGCGGTGATTCCAGAGGATGGGGTTTATGGATCTCGTTTGGCCGATGAAATGAGATTGACCAAGGGTATCTCAGTCGTCACTTGGTCGATGGATCCTCGGCTTTCTGCAGATCTTCAGGTTCAAGAATGGAAAACGGATTTGAGCGGCAGTTCATGGACTGTTTCCGCCAAGAACAAAAATTGGGCCAGTATTTCATTTCGGTCAGATCTCGTGGGAAAACACAATATTGAAAACTGTATGGGTGTGATTGCGCTTGGATATGGAATGCGTCTTGATGCAGAGAAAATTCAAAAAGCTCTTGCGAATCATCTGCCTGTTGCGGGTCGTCTCGAACGAGTGCAGACAGGCTTACCAGGAACGATTTTCGTAGATTACGCACACACACCAGATGCGTTGGAGAATGTTCTTATGACTCTGCGTCCTTTGACGAAGGGTAAGTTACGCGTTGTCTTTGGCTGTGGAGGTGATCGCGATCGTACAAAACGGCCGAAAATGGGAGCGATTGCGGAACTCTATGGCGACGAACTTTTCGTCACGTCTGACAATCCTCGCACGGAGGATCCCGATAGTATCATTCAGGAAATTTTGACTGGAGTACAAGGTTTAAAGCCTGTGCATGTTAACAGCGATCGAGCTCGATCTATTGGACAGAGTATAGACGGACTAGCAGCGGGGGATGTCGTTCTCATCGCTGGTAAGGGACACGAAAATTATCAGATCATAGGAACCAAAAAATATCCTTTTGATGATCGGGCCGTAGTGATTGCTTCGGCAAAAAATTTGGAAAGGAACGCTGCTTGTTAATTAACCTGATTCACTTTTTATTTTCTGAAAGCCTTATTACGAATTTATTTCGTTATGTTTCTTTTCGAGCACTTTTGGCCGCGATCATGGCTTTTTCCGTAGTGATTTTTTTAATGCCTCGATGGATTGATTTTCTCAAAAAGCGTTCCATTAAACAGATGATTCGTGACGACGGTCCGAAAACTCATCTTGCAAAGGCCGGCACGCCGACCATGGGTGGTCTCGTGATGTTGCTTGCGATTTCTTTATCTGTATTATCGTTGAGCAAGCTCACCGAAGTTTCAGTTTGGATCGGTCTCTTTGCTTTGATTGCTTTTGGCCTTGTTGGTTTTATCGATGATGGGCTGAAATTTACGAAGAAAAATACGAAGGGTGTGAGCTTTCGAGCGAAGATGGTGAGCCTGGGATTGATCTCTGTTGCAGTTGCGTATTTGGGCCGGACTTATGCAGGTTTGACTCCCGATCTGGCGGTGCCTTTCTTCAAGTCTCTTCACTTGGACCTTGGACATTGGTTTTATTTTTGGGCCTTCATAGTTTTGTGTGGCGGCTCGAATGCTGTGAATCTAACGGATGGACTCGATGGTCTGGCGATCGTTCCGATTATGACGACCGCGTTTGTTTTGCTGATCACGAGTTATGTTTCTGGCCATATTGTTTTTTCAAACTATCTGCAATTTCAGTATCTTCAAGGGTCTCAGGAATTAGTGATTGGCATGGCCGCTGTGATTGGAGCCGGCCTTGGATTTTTATGGTTTAACTGTCATCCAGCTGAAATTTTTATGGGCGATGTGGGCTCATTAAGTCTTGGTGGATATTTAGGCGCCGTGGCTTTGCTCACACACAAAGAATTGGTCTTTGGTATGGCAGGTTTTCTTTTTGTGCTGGAAGCGCTTTCAGTGATGTTGCAGGTGGGTTCTTATAAGTTGCGGAAGAAACGTATTTTTAAAATGGCTCCGCTTCATCATCATTTTGAATTGTCGGGTTGGGTAGAATCCAAAACAATTGTGAGGTTTTGGATTCTTTCCGTTCTCTTCGCTTTTGCTGCTCTCAGTACGTTGAAACTTCGTTAAACTCAAACCACTTTTTGGGGCTAGTACTAGTAACAGCGCACTTGGTTGATGATCTTGACTGACTTGAGATAGCAAAGGGGTTCGATCATAGACACGAAGGCGCTTCCATTCCAGTTGGATACGGCGTACAGAGAGCCACAACTGATGCTTTTCTGAACAATATTGTGATCAAAGTAGAACGATTTCTTTTCAGCGCAGATCGCTTTTGCATTCGCAGTTGCTTGAGCTTCATCACGACCATCGAGTTCATAGGCTGCGCGTATACATTTATCGGTGGCATATCCGGCACAACCCACAAAAACGCATTTATCATCTATGACGGTTCCATTGTTGGTTTGGCAGGTCCCGGTGGTTGGATTGTATTTTTTGATATCGACATGATAGTGGACAGTCTTGTTCGAGAGCTTGAGTACAGCATCGATACTGTTTTTGCCATCGTATCCCGATAGAATCGTTAGTTTTGGATTACAAGCCGTTGGATTGTCGACGCTAATATAGGCAGACGTTGAGGCGAAGGTCCATGTGATCGCGGTATTCGAGTTACATTGAGCATTGTAACCATCGGATACTGTCAATGTTTGAACAGCACCGTCGCTGGCGAAAATGACTGCGTTTGTGGCAATCACAGAATCGCCTCCAAGTGTTGCCGCTGTTGGAGTTGACGTCGGAACAATCACTCCGCCGCTGACAATTCTTCGAGTCGGGATTCCCGCCTGTTCGCCTTCTCCACCACATGCACTGAATAGAAGACTGAAGCCTGCAATTGTATAAATGACTGAGACAATCTTTTTCATGCCTCACAGAGATTGCAAAAGCCGTGCCTTCCTCTTTTCATGCTTTAAGGCGCTTTTAACGGGAGTCTTCGCAAAGAATGCAGGGTTTGGGCTTGGTCTTGATTTCATGCGGGGGTCCAACTGGTTTTAACGGGGTTTTCATGGTTTCGGGCAATATCACCTGACAATTTTGGTCTTATCATTGAATCTTCTTTGAAATATTCGCCAGTTATTCTGTGGCATATGTTTTGCTGACGTAAGGAATTTTGGTGGCGGAGAGATTACTGTAGATGCTCCTTCTGGAATGGTGGCCGGATCAGAGTGCGGAGCCTCTCGTTTTTATGTTTCCAATAAGAACCAGCAGGAATCAGTTCGAAAAACATTTGAAAGTTCCGGAGCTGATAACTGTTTAGTGTTGGTAAAAAAGATTTAACGCAGAGGTCGTGGGAATTTAAGTATTTTTCCGAGTGGCCCGTGAATTTTAGGATTTATGGAAGATTCATCACAGACACGACCATAGATTTCAGACTCCAAATCTTCAGTGTTCATTTTCTTTTGTAATGCCATGAGGGATCCTAACTCTTGTCCCAGAAAATTCACTCGCATATCTGTTGACGATGGTTGCCGTCCCAAAAAAAGATCTGCGCTTTCAGCGGCCTGACCGACAGACTCAGAAAGACTATTCGACAAAAGCGTTCTGATTCCTGCCCACCGGCCCCAAAAGCTTCGATGGTTATTTACCTTCTTCAATGTGTAACCAATCAGAAAATTGGCCATCAGATGATCATGTCGACCTGTGGAATCTCGATCGCCGCTCAGTTGAATATAACCTGCGCTTCTTCCCTGGTTCGGATAAATTTCAAGTCCCCTTGGAGTTGTCAAAGCGGCGAGTCCAGAGTGATTTGA
The DNA here is from genome assembly GCA_964626465.1 of uncultured Bacteriovoracaceae bacterium. Lineage (GTDB taxonomy): Bacteria > Bdellovibrionota > UBA2394 > UBA2394 > UBA2394 > CAZRCG01. The sequence goes on from CAZVFP010000005.1 coordinate 71,665, forward strand.
AAGCCATGTATATTTTCTAAAGTCGTACAGGAAATATTTCTTTAAAGAATTCAGCCGAAACTGTGTGAGCCGGCTATCGCTTCCATTCATGGCCCTAAACGAGTTCTCAAAGCCCAGGCGTCGTATGGCATTTTCAGTTCGTTTTTTTTCAGAAAAATGCATGAGTGTGCGCACAAAAAAGTCTTCTATCTGCTCCCGTTCGTCGTTCAAAGGTCCCATCATATAGGGGAGTCCATCTGTGAAATTCCTCAAGATTTCATAAGTATCTCCGAGCAAGAAAATAGCATCACGCAACGTGGCTTGGATGTTTTTGTCATGCAGCTCATAGAGTTCTGCAAATAGATAGCTAAACGTTGAACAGGGAGAAACAACCCAGGGTTCTGTCGTTCGAAAGAGCAGATCAAATTGTTGGATCAGCATGACAATATGATAAGCGGGAGAATATGTATTTTTATTTCCCCGTGATTTGATAGCAGAAATAATTTTCAAAATGGGTCGAATTTCCTCAACGTCTTTTGCTGTTTGAGCCCTTAAAACGCTATAAAAAATCGAGTGTGCAGTAAAAATGCACAAAACGAACGCATACAATAAAAAATTATTGCGAAGCCTCATTTTACCCTTTTCAACCCTTAGCCACGAACATTTGCATGATTCATGATTGTCTGCAAGTTTTCGAATATGACGCCGTCGCCATAAACCGAGTTTCGAGACAGATTATTTTCAGATCCGATTTGCCGCGTTTGAGGTCGTGATTTTTCATCAAATCAGGGTTAATTCCTGATATATGGAGATTCTTTTTTTAGGGTTAGGCCGCGTGAATATGGCTCTTGCGAGAGTTTTTCAGAGTGAGGGATCTCAGGACCTTTGGGCGTTGGATGAATCTCAGGCCGGAGTAAAACTGCTCAAATGTGATGGCGTTGATGCCCAAGGACAGCCGCAGTTTAGCGAGAAACGTCTGTTGAAGGGTAGTTTTGATAGCCTTGGGGCTGACATTTTTGATGCCAAACAGATCTTTGTTTCTCCAGGCATCGACCCACGTCGCCCTTTTTTTTCGAAGATAGAAGCGAACGAAGTCCGAGAACTTGATTTTTTTTGTTCTCGCTTCAATGGGCGAATTATCGCTGTCACCGGCACAGACGGAAAGTCGACGTTCACTTTTCAACTAGGAGAAATACTCAAAAGACATCTTCCGAATAAAAAAATATTCGTCGGGGGAAATCTGGGCAATGCGATGAATCTTGCGTTGTTATCATCCTATGATATCGCGGTTCTTGAAGTGTCGAGTTATCAATGTGAACGCCTAAAAAAGACATGTCTAGACGCGGCCATTATTCTCAACTTGGATATCGACCATCTCGACCGCTATCATTCGCTGGGTGATTATCACTATGCAAAGTGGCAGCTCTTACGAACAGCAAAGAGAAGCTTTTACCCTGCAGATCAAAGTCCTGCAGTGCCTTGCGGAGTGAGCTCTGCGAGTTACTTGAATAACGAGTCTTTGCAAGAAATTCTTTTGAAAGTCGGAGCTGTATTGTCAGAGGATTTTCAGTTTGAGTGGAATGCAGAGCTAGTAAAAAATTTGCCGAGGCTTCCACATCGCTTACAAAGATTTCAAGATGCTGGTGGCCGGTGGATCATCAACGACTCAAAGGCGACCACAGTTCATGCTTGCATTTATGCACTTGGAATCCTTCGCCGTGAATTTCCGAAGCTGAATCTCATTCTTGGCGGGGTATACAAAGGAGATGATTTCAGTCGATTAAAAGAATTCTTGCGCCCCGAAGACAGGGTGATCATTTACGGAGAAGCCCGGCATATCATCGATCGGCAGATAGAATTTCATTCCCAGCGATGCTTAGTGGAATCTTTGGCAGTGGCTTTGAAAACCGTTAGTCCAAAACTTACGAGCGGCGATTGCCTTTTGTTGTCGCCAGCTTGTTCGAGCTTTGATGAATTTGAAGATTTTGAAGATCGGGGCAGATTCTTTGTAGAATTCTTTGGATTGAAGCTGACATAATCGTATAAGATTAAGGAATGACTACGGGTTCTTCAGGCTTAGGGGGTTTGTCTTCGCGACCCTTATTTGTGATTGGCTTCTTACTTTCTGCCTTTGGTCTTTTGATGATTTACAGCTCGTCGGCGGTGATGGGATTGCAGAAATACGGTGACGCACTGTTCTATGTGAAGAAGCAGTGTCTCTTCTTGGCATTAGGATGGTTCGTTTACTTCGTGATTGCTCAGATTCCTATCCAAAAAATTCAACCGTTGAGGATGGTTTTTCTGGGACTTGCATTTTTGTCTCTGCTGCTTGTGTTTATTCCGGGGCTGGGAAGCACAGCGGGTGGCGCTCAGCGATGGTTGTCACTCGGCCTTGTCCGGTTTCAGCCGTCGGAGATCGCTCGTCTCTTGATTGTCTTTTATATTGCGGCCACTTTGGTGGTAAAGGCAGATCGGCTCGATTCATTTAACAAGGGATTTCTTCCTCTCTTAATCATTACGGGACTGATGATGTTTCTTCTGCTTCTTCAGCCAGATTTTGGTTCAGCAATGAATGTGCTTATTCTCAGTATCGGTCTTTGGTTTGTCGGGGGAGTTCCGATGACCTATCTCGCTGGCCTCGGTATTTTGTGTATGCCTGCTGTCTTTATTGTTGTCATGAAGGCGGCTTATCGGGCGAAACGCGTGCTCACGTTTTTAGACCCCTTTCAGGATATTCAAGGCGCAGGCTTTCAGGTGATTCAATCGTTTTTGGCATTTCTTAACGGCGGATGGTCGGGGGTTGGCATTGGTAATAGCCAGCAGAAACTTTATTATCTGCCGAAGGCTCATACAGATTTTATTTTTTCGGTTCTCGGCGAAGAACTGGGAGTTGTTGGTGTGACGGCAACAGTCATTTTGTTTTTGGGATTGCTTTACTATGGATGGCAAATTTCGCGACGACAGAGAAATGATTTCGGTTATTATTTAGGCACCGGTGTGACACTGTTTTTAGTTGTTCCGGCTTTGCTCAATATGATGGTGACGATGGGACTTCTGCCAACAAAGGGATTGCCGCTTCCATTTTTTAGTAGCGGAGGATCTTCCTTACTTTCGGCGCTAGCTGCTCTGGGGATACTTCAGGCATTGAATCGGCTTCAGCCTCCTGTGAATTCATGAGTTCCAAGACGGTTTTTATTTGTGGTGGGGGAACTGGCGGTCATTTTTTTTCTGGAGTGGCGCTCGCAGAAAAGATTCTCGATTTTGATCCAGACAGTCGAATTATTTTTGTCGGAACGCGTCGAGGAATCGAAGGTCGCGCGGCTTTGTCTGATCCGCGTATGTCGATTATTTTTATCGCGGCAAAGGGTCTTCTGGGTAAAGGGCTAATGTCGAAATTCCTTGGCGCTCTATATTTGATTTGGGGATGCGTTCAGAGCTTTGGAATTCTGATTCGCTATCGACCAAGCTTGGTCTTTGGAGTGGGCGGATATGCGAGTGCACCAACTTTGTTCTCGGCAATTATTCTGAGACCTTTCTTGAGGTCTCAGGTTTGTTTGCTCGAGCAGAATTCATATCCAGGATTGTCGAATGAATTTCTCAGACGCTTGGGAGCTCGGGCATTTTCTGGATTCTCAATTCCCGGCTATGAAGTGGTTCCGCTTCCGTTGCGACGACAAATGGACGCAGCAAGTCAAACCTGCAGAAAATTTGCATGGCCACCTCGCGTGGTTCTAGTCGTCGGGGGATCTCAAGGCGCGCGAGGATTGAATCAAAAATGGCGCGAACTCATTTCTGAATGGAAAAAGGTGAACCCCGAGTTGCAGGTTCTGCATCAGACAGGAGTCGCTGACGAGGCCGGCTTTAGAGAGTTTTATAAGTCACAGAATATTTCCGCCGAAGTCTTTTCTTTCAGTTCAGAAATGAATCGCTATTATGATCGCGCAGACTTAGTGGTTTGTCGTTCGGGGGCTATGACGGTATTCGAGGTGATGGCCTTCGAAAGACCGGTGATTTTTGTTCCGTTTCCGGGTGCAACCTTGGATCATCAATATCGCAATGCGGTGAGCGTTCAATCTTCAGATTGGGTCATTCGCGAACCCTTATTGAACTGGGAGTCCGTACGATCTCTTGTTACAGCAGATAAGCCAGCCCTGATGAAAAAACCTGAAAATGGCCTCTACAAGTCATGGCTACCTATTTTTAAAAGTCTTGATTTATCAAAGTCGGCTTAGAAACGTTTGATCTCATCAATATAGGCCAGATACACTATTGGGACACAACTATGCGACTACCATTTCTTTCGATTCTGTTTGTGCTTTCTCTGTTTTTCGGTCAGTGCATGGTCTCTTATGCGATGCCCTCAAGTGAAATTTCTGACGATGGATCTTCAGACGATGAATTGGGTCCAGAGTCTGGAATTGATAAACCACTTCCTCTGACAACTTTGCCGCTCGATAGCCAAAAGGACGTTTTGGCTCGTGGCTCTTCGGATCCTGCGCAGTTGAGTGATGATTTAGAGAGTGATTCAGACGATACGTCAAAGAAATCGACGACACGTGAGAGCAAGAGAGAGCGAAATGAAAAGACAGAGTCGAGGGGTGCTAGCCGAACAGATCATAAAAATAGTGAAGATATTGGCTCTCGTTCCAATTCAGAAAATAAATATTCTCAACGTCGAAAAGATTCGGGAAATAATCGGGAACTGACATTGGAAGAAGTGGATTCCAGGGCCAGAGTGAATGAGCTAAAACCCGAAGTCACGAGTCTGCTAGAAACAGCTTTTAGTGGACGCTTCTCGGAGAAGATCTCTCGAAATTTAAAGCAGTTTGGTTACGATCTTTTTAATCGCGCCCAAGAAAGTTTTACGCCGCTCGAAGATATCCCCGTCAGCTCTGACTATCTGATTGGCCCGGGTGATACGTTTATCTTGAATGTATGGGGAGCTACGAATTTTACCAAGAAAATCACTGTTCGTCGGGATGGTACCATTTTCGTGCCGAAGGTGGGAACTCTGAAGGTTGTTGGACTTAGCTACCAAAAGATGAATTCAGAAATCGAAGGTAGAATTACTCGGCTGTTTAGCGGAGTGCGAGTGAGTATTTCTTTTGAGTCTATTCGGAGTGTGCAGGTGATGATCGTTGGTGAGGTGGAGAGGCCTGGATCCTATGAAGTGGCGTCGACGTCGAGTCCGATCAATGCGCTTTTTTATTCGGGCGGCATAAAAAAGACAGGAAGTTTAAGGCAAATAAAAGTTATTCGCGCAAACAAAGAAATAGCGACCGTGGATCTTTATGATTTTCTGATTCATGGCTCGAATCTTTCGGTGAAGCTTCAATCTCAGGACGTAATCTTGGTGCCGCTGATTGGTAAAGTCGCGGCGGTCGCTGGCAATGTAAAGCGGCCAGCCATCTATGAGATTTTGCCTCAAACGTCTATCTATGATCTTTTAGTCATGTCTGGTGGCTTGTCGTTTTCGGGTCATGCGGGACGGCTTTCATTGGAGCGTGTGGTTTCCAATAAAGAGAGAACATCAAAGGATCTCGCAATTCCGCAGAATTTTTCTTCGATGGATCGGAAAGAAGCTGTGCAATCTCCGCTTGGCGAAACAATTCAGGATGGAGATTTCGTCAGAGTATTTCCTGTTTTGAAAGAAATGACCCAAACTGTTTTTCTGAGAGGGCATGTCAAACGCCCAGGTCTCTACGAATTTAAGGCGGGCTTACATGTCAAAGATTTGATCCCATCGCTCGATTCTCTGAAGCCTGAGCCGTATACACAGTTTGCTCAAATCATCCGAACTATGCCGCCGAAGGATGAGAAGAAATCAATTTTTATCCATCTAGAAAAAGCAATTGAGGCTGACCCTGAGAATAATATTGAACTGCAGGACCGTGATCAAGTCGTGGTCTTTTCGAAAGACCAACTTAATTTGCGCGAAACGGTTTCGATCTCAGGAAAAGTGAATAAGCCTGGGGATTATTTCTATTTTGAGGGCATGAGACTTCGAGACCTGATTTTCATGGCCGGCAATTTGACTCAAGATGCTTATCTCGCAAATGCGGAAGTAGCTCGTTATCCAATTATCAATAACGAACTGAAGTTCGAAAGATTCCAGGTTAACTTGCAGTTTCTGAGTAATAATAATGATGATGCGAACAATCCATCCCTCAAGCCGAAAGACAATGTTCTGATTCAAGGGATCCCAAGTTTCAATTTGAATAATTATATTGAGCTTGCTGGAGAGGTGAAATTCCCCGGTCGCTACTCGTATTCGCATAACGAGAAATTGAGTTCTGTATTGAAGAGAGCTGGAGGCTTCACCGATAAAGCTTTTCTTTCTGGCGCCTTGTTTACTCGTGAAACCGTAAAAGCAATCCAGCAGAAAAATTTGAAAGAACAAACTCGACAGTTGGAACAAGCTATTTTGCAAGAAAGCATTCGACCGTCGGAACCTCTCTCACCTCAGGATATGCAGGGATTTCAGGAGGCTGTTTCGGCAAGAAAGGCCTTGCTCAAAAACTTGGAGCAGTCAGAGGTGAGTGGTCGGATGGTTCTTCAGCTTGAGAATTTGAAAGATTTTGAGAATGGCCGTTTTGATATTACGCTTGAACCTGGCGATACATTGACGGTTCCCCCCATTCCATCAGTTGTGACTATTCTTGGAGAGGTTTACAATCCGACGAGTGTTGTCTTTGTTTCGGATAAATCTGTTCAGTACTATCTAGATCAAACAGGTGGTCCGACAATCAATGCTGACACTGAAAGCATATTTGTCATTCGATCAGATGGATCAGTTGTCTCGAAGAGACAAAACAGAGGATTTCTATTGCGCGGATTCAGTCAGATGGAAATTGAGCGTGGTGATACAATTTTAGTGCCCAAAGATATTACACGATTCTCTTGGCTAAATACGACAAAAGATATCACGGAAATTCTCTTCAAGATTGCATCGACTACTGGAATAACTATTACGGCATTCCGTTGATTTGTGATAAAAAGTAAGTATGCATGCGGAATTTCCGATATCGAATCGTAAGATTCGATTTGCTTTGGTAGGGTGTGGCCGGATTTCTTCACGTCACTTGCAGGCGATCAAAGACAATGACCAATCGGTCGAGCTGGTTTCTGTTTGTGATACTGATTCTCGAGTTCTTGCATCTTTAAAATTGCCAGCGTCTGTAAAAAAAATGGCGAGTCTCGAAAAACTTCTGGCCGAGAGTTCCGCAGACATTATTGTTTTGGCAACTCCCAGCGGCCTGCACGCCGATCAAGCGATTGAATGTGCGAAGGCTGGGCGGCATGTGATGACAGAAAAACCTATGGCCACTCGATGGAAAGATGGCTTACGGATGGTTCAGGCTTTTGATGCGGCGGGACTTAAACTTTTTGTTGTCAAACAAAACCGTCATAATGCCACTTTGCAGGCGTTGAAGTCTGCGATTGATCAGGGCCGTTTTGGAAAAATCTATTTGGTGAATATCAATGTTTTTTGGACAAGGCCTCAAGAATATTATGACAGTGCGCCATGGCGAGGCACTTGGGAATTCGATGGCGGGGCTCTGATGAATCAAGCAAGTCATTATATTGATTTGCTTGATTGGTTGATTGGCCCCATCGAAAGTGTTCAGGCATATACGGCGACTCTCGCGAGAGATATTGAGGTCGAGGACACCGCGGTGGTCAACTTGCGGTGGCGATCGGGAGCTCTAGGTACGGCGAATGTAACAATGCTTGCGCATCAAAAGAATTTTGAAGGTTCGATTACTATTTTGGGAGAAAAAGGCACCGTACGTTTGGGAGGGGTTGCCGCAAATAAGTTTGAACATTGGGAGTTTGCACATTCGACACCAG
>CAZVFP010000005.1:79504-202182 GCA_964626465.1 uncultured Bacteriovoracaceae bacterium
GTCTTTGACGAGCATGTCAGTTCAGTGGTTGCCGTTAATAATATTGAACATTGGGAGTTTGCAGATTCGAAACCAGAAGATGCTCAAATTCTGCAGGCCAATTATGAAACGGCGTCTGTTTATGGCTTTGGTCATTCGCTTTATTACAAGAACGTGATTGAGGCATTGCAGGGTAAGGCCACGGCGCTCACCGATGGACGAGAGGGGCTTCGATCGTTGGAAGTTTTGATTGCGAGCTATTTATCTGCTCGCGATGGCCGTCGTATGGCTTTGCCACTTGAGCATTGAAGATTTTATGAATACCTCAACGAATTTTTTCGTGCATGCCTCTGCAATAGTTGATCAAGGCGCTGAGATTGGTGCGCAGACGAAGATTTGGCATTTTGTGCACGTGAGCAGTGGCGCAAAAATCGGCCTTGGATGTGTTCTTGGTCAGAATGTATTTGTGGGCGGCCGTGCCGTCATAGGAAACAACGTTCGCATTCAGAACAATGTTTCTGTTTATGATGACGTGATTCTTGAGGACGATGTTTTTTGTGGGCCTAGCATGGTATTCACGAATGTGCTTAATCCTCGTTCTTTTATTTCGAGAAAAAATGAATATATGAAAACAATTGTTCGTCGTGGAGCAAGTCTGGGGGCGAATTCAACAATCGTCTGCGGCGTCACGATCGGTGAATATGCTTTCGTTGGCGCAGGTAGTGTGGTGACAAAGGATATTCCGGACTATGGATTATTTTATGGAAATCCGGCGCGACAACATGGCTGGATGGGAAAGCGCGGCGTTCGTTTGGTGGAGAAGGGGCAGGGAATATGGCAGTGTCCAGAGACGCAAGAAATTTACGAGATGAAAGAAAAGGGATTGAGGCTTCGCACGTGATCGAACTCATCGATCTTCAGGCGCAACGTCGCAGAATTCAGAAAAATTTAGATCTGAGACTGAATACTGTCTTTAATCACGGGGCCTTTATTATGGGACCTGAGGTGAAAGATCTCGAAGAGAAGCTGGCCGCCTTTGTGGGAGTGAAACATTGCATTGCTGTTGGCAATGGCACCGATGCATTGATGATTGCGCTGATGGCTTTAGGAGTCGGTCCGGGAGATGAAGTTATTACGACGAGTTTTAGCTTTGTAGCGACGGCTGAAACGATTGCGATTTTGGGTGCGAAACCGGTGTTTGCCGAGATCAATCCTGCCACTTTCAATTTGGATATTGCCTCAGTCGAAAGTCTTGTGACGTCAAAAACGAAGGCGATTATTCCTGTTTCCCTGTTTGGACAATGCGCAGACTATGCCGAAATAAATGCAATTGCAAAAAAACATGAAGTTCATGTGATCGAGGACGCTGCTCAAAGTTTTGGTGCAAAATATCGTGGCCGTCGGTCTGGAAGTTTGACAGAGATAGCTTGTACGAGTTTTTTTCCTTCGAAACCGTTGGGATGTTATGGAGATGGTGGTGCCTGTTTCACAGATCAGGATCATTTAGCCAAAGCGATGCGAGAAATCAGAAGCCACGGCCAGGATCGTCGTTATCATCATCCGATTTTGGGAGTGAATAGTCGTCTTGATACTCTTCAGGCGGCGGTTCTTCTGGCAAAGTTAGAGATTTTTGAATCAGAACTGGATACGAAACAAAAAATCGCAGAGTTCTTCAATCAAGAGTTGAGTCAGGCTGTTATCACTCCCCACGTCGAGACATGGAATCAATCGGCATATGCTCAATATACGATTCAAAGCCCAAAACGAGATGCCTTGGCAGCCGCATTAAAAAAACTTGGAATTTCAACGGCCGTTCATTATCCGATCCCGCTGCACCGACAGCCGGCATTCCAGAAATATCATCAGGGCAGAAATCCGCTGACTGTTTCAGAAAAGATTGCAAACGAAGTGCTCAGTATTCCGATGCATCCGTACTTAAGTCGTGATGACCAAGTGGCGATTGTAGAGGCCATTCGCCATTTTGAGCTATGAAGAATAATTATGATTTTTTGATCGTGGGCGGAGGAATACTCGGTCTGAGTATGGCTCGTGCCTTATTGTCCCGATATCCTGACACGAAAATTGGCATCCTTGAAAAAGAAGATCGTTTGGGTGCTCATACGAGTGGCCGCAATAGTGGAGTGCTTCATCAGGGAATTTATTATCCTTCAAACTCGTTAAAGGCTCGTTTTTGCGTCAATGGAGCGAAGCTTCTCGCGGAGTTCTGCGATGAGCATAAACTCGACATTGATCGTTGCGGAAAAGTTCTCTTGCCTCTTCGTCTTGAGCAAGATTCTCAACTTGATCTGTTGAAAAAGCGATCGCTTGAGAATGGCGCGGTTGTTGAGATGATCGACGCTGTGGCACTGAAAGAACTGGAACCCGCTGCAAAGAGCATTTCTGGTAGAGCACTTTTTTCTCCCCGTACCTCCGTTGTTAATCCTGTTCAAATTCTATTGAAGCTTCATCAAATTCTTGCGGACGCTGGAGTTCAGTTCCATTTTTCTACCAAACTCGTGGAAATTCATCTGTCTCAAAAGAGAGTGGTGACAAATTCGGACTCTTTTTATTTTGGGACGCTTGTTAATTGCGCGGGTTTATATGCCGATTGCGTTGCCCATGCTTTTGGATTGTCGAAACAGTTTACGCTCATGCCATTTAAGGGCGTTTACAAAAAATTAGTTCCCGATTTACCTTTTTCGATCAACCGATTGATTTATCCGGTGCCTGACTTGAGAGTTCCTTTTTTGGGGGTCCATTTTACGAAATCCATCGCGGGAGATATTTATCTTGGACCAACAGCCATGCCGGCTCTTGGCAGAGAAAACTATTCGGGGCTTAACGGCGTGAATTTTGGTGAGTCGCTTCGATTTCTGACTTTGACTGGCCTTCAGTATTTGGAAAATAAGCAAAATTTTAGAAATTTTGCCCATCAAGAGATCCGGCATCTTCTTCGATCCGAATTGGTGGCAGAAGCTCAGCAACTTGTGCCGCAGCTTAAGGCGAATCATATCATCAAATCGACGAAAGTGGGAATCAGAGCGCAGCTTTTTAATTTGAAGACGCGCCAGCTCGAAATGGATTTTTTAGTGAAAGAAGGACAGTCTTCGGTTCATATTCTGAATGCCGTATCTCCGGGGTTTACGAGCGCGTTTAGTTTTGCAGATTTCGTCGTAGAAGAATATCTCAGCTCTGGATCTTTTGACCGTAAGTCTACTAAATTAGAGGCATGGACTTAAAGGGACGACGTTTTTTGGTCATAGGAGGTGGGGGTTTCATTGGCTCTCATGTCGTTGATGAATTGATTAAAGAGGATATCGCAGAAGTCATTGTCTTCGATAATTTTTCGCGCGGAAGTCGCGAGAATTTGTCAGAGGCTCTCAGAGATTCTCGGGTGAAAATTTTTCCACTGGGCGGAGAGTTGATGCATGTTGATCTCCTCCAGGAGGCAATGAAGGGCGTTGATGGTGTGTTTCACTTGGCGGCGCTTTGGCTGCTGCACTGCCATGATTTTCCTCGATCAGCGTTTAAAGTCAATATTGAGGGAACCTTCAATGTTGTTGAAGCGGTTATTAAAACCGGAGTGAAACGGCTGGTTTATTCTTCGTCCGCTTCTGTTTATGGCGATGCTTTAAGTGAGCCGATGGAAGAGGATCATCCCTACAATAATACGAATTTCTATGGTGCAACGAAAATTGCTGGCGAGCATATTTGCCGTTCACTACATCACCGCTATGTGAAGACGCCTCAGCGTTTTGACTATGTCGGCATGCGCTATATGAACGTGTATGGTGCGAGACAAGATTATCATGGAGCGTATGTGGCCGTGATTATGAAAATTCTCGATCGCATCGACCAAGGTCTGCCCCCCCTTGTTTATGGTGATGGCACACAGGCCTATGATTTTGTTTATGTCTCAGACTGCGCTCGAGCAAATGTTCTCGGAATGAAGGCAGATGTGACAGATCGTTTTTACAATGTTGGAACTGGAATCAAGACGAGTATTAAAGAGATCACGGAGATTATCTTGGAGTTGACTGGCTCTAAACTGAAAATTCAGTATGAGCCATCAGGCCCAACATTTGTAAAAAATCGAGTGGGTTCTCCAAAAAATGCCAGGAAAGATTTGAATTTTGTTGCAAAGAAAGAATTGCGTGAAGGTATCCGTGAACTGATCGCTTGGAGAAACTCACACAAGGAAGAAATGATCGTTCGAAAGAAAGCTGTGGGCTTGGCATGAAAGCAGAAGCTTTAAAAAAAGAGATGCGAAAGATTCCGATTTCTCTCCCTTCACTTGGTGAGGAAGAGTGGATGGCGGTCAAAGAGCCGCTGTCGACAGGGTGGTTGACTCAGGGGCCGAAGGTAAAAGCATTCGAAGAAGCGTTTCGAAAAAGACATGAGGCAGAATATGCGCTCGCCACGACATCGTGTACGACGGGGCTTCACCTCATTCTGGCGGGGCTCGACATTGGCCCTGGCGATGAAGTGATCGTTCCATCCTTTACATGGGTTGCAACAGCAAATGTTGTTCTTTATTGTGGGGCAACTCCTGTTTTGGTGGATGTTGATCCCCAAACTTTTAATATTCGGCCAGAAAGCATAAAGAAAGCAATCACGCCGAAGACAAAGGCAATTATCGTTGTGCATCTATTCGGTCTATGTGCTGACATGGATGCGATCAAAAATGTGGCAGGATCCATTCCGATTATTGAAGATGCCGCATGTGCATCTGGTGCGCGTTATAAGGGGAGATCGGCAGGTACTTTGGGATTGGCCGGCGCATTTTCATTTCACCCGCGAAAATCTGTGACAACAGGTGAGGGTGGAATGGTGACAACGAATGACTCTCAGCTCGCCGATAAGATGACGATGCTTCGTAATCATGGCGCGAGTATTTCGGAAGAAGAACGTCACCACGGTCCGAAGCCCTATCTTTTGCCGAGTTTTCCTCTTCTTGGATTTAATTATCGGATGACAGACTTGCAGGGAGCTGTCGGACTTGTGCAGTTGTCAAAAATGGATCGTTTCATCAACGAGAGAAGTGAATGGGCTGCTTATTACAGTAAGCATTTAAAAAATATTTCATGGCTGCGTACGCCGGAGTTTTCAAAAGATTATGCGCATGGATGGCAGTCATATGTGTGCTTGATTGACGAAGAGAAATCTCCTCGCACCAGAAATGAAATCATGGAAATTCTACATTCTCAAGGGATTGCAACGCGCCCTGGTACTCACGCGATTCATATGTTGGATTATTACCAAAAGAGATTTGGTTATCGTGAGCAGGATTTGCCTGGCGCAAGGGCCTCTGCGCTCTACTCGATGGCCATTCCATTGCATAACAAGATGGAGCCGGTAGATTATGAATATGTTGTTGGAGCTCTGCTGAAATTGGATGCTCATTAATGTGTGGGATTGCGGGTATCTTTAATCTAGACGGGCGGCCGGCGTCGCCGATCATTCTTAGAAAAATGGCCGATTCAATTCGCCACCGAGGGCCTGATGGCGAAGGATTTTTTACCCAAGGGCCGATAGGCCTCGCTCATCGACGGCTTGCTATTCTGGACCTCAGTCCGTCTGGTCACCAGCCCATGCAGTCAAAAGATGGTCGCTATACGATCACTTACAACGGTGAGGTTTATAATTTTAGAGATTTACGGATAGAATTAGAATCTCTTGGACGAACATTTAATTCAAATACAGATTCGGAAGTTGTTCTCAAGGCATACGCGGAGTGGGGTCCAAGAGCTGTTGAGCGTTTCAATGGAATGTTTGCTTTTGCAATTTGGGATCGGCAAGACCAAACATTATTTTTCGCGCGAGATCGATATGGAATTAAGCCACTCTATTACGTGAAGAATGGATCATCTCTTGTCTTTGCGTCTGAAATAAAGGCGCTCTTTGAGAATCCTGGTTTAGACAAGTCATTGGATACTTCGGCTCTCATTGAATACATGACGTTTCAAAACTTTTTTTCGGACCGAACGCTCTGGAGTCGAGTCAAGATTCTTCCCGCTGGCTCAACGTGGCTTGTCTCATCCTCTTCAGATTCCTCTCCTCAGAAATATTGGGATTTTCAATTTCAAGAGCCGTCCGCAAAAAAAACGGATGCGGAGTATCTTGAGGAGTTGGATCATCTCTTCACTCAAGCCGTGCAACGTCAACTCGTGAGTGATGTTGAAGTGGGCAGTTATTTAAGTTCTGGGATGGATTCTGGCTTCATCACTGCGATTGCGGCCAAACAGGTTCCGTATATGAAGACGTTTACGGTTGGTTTTGATTTGCACTCCGCCTCGGGCATTGAACTCAACTTCGATGAACGCGAAAAAGCTGAATACATGTCTTATTTGTTTAAGACAGAGCATTACGAAATGGTTCTGAAGGCTGGAGACATGGTCCGAGCATTGCCAGAGATGGCATGGCATCTCGAAGAGCCTCGAGTGGGTCAGAGCTACCCGAATTTTTATGCCTCTCAACTTGCGAGCAAGTTTTGTAAGGTCGTTCTTGCAGGAACGGGTGGTGATGAGCTTTTTGGGGGATATCCTTGGCGCTACTATCGAGCAGTCATCAATTCAAGTTTTGATCATTATATCGATAAGTATTTTTCTTTTTGGCAGAGGCTCTTGACCTCTGACGAGTTAGCGAAGGTTTTTGCGCCAATTTCTTCTACGGTGAAAGAAGTCTGTCTGAAAGAGATCTTTCGTTCGGTTTTTCAGGAGCACGCATCTGAGCTCACTCGACCCGAAGATTTTGTAAATCACTCTTTGTATTTTGAGGCAAAGACGTTTTTGCACGGGCTATTTGTTGTGGATGATAAGTTGAGTATGGCTCATTCGCTCGAAACGCGAGTTCCTTTTCTAGACAATGATTTGGTTGATTTCGCAATGCGGTTACCGGTGCGGTTGAAGCTTGGAAAATTGCGCGAGATCATTCGTATTAACGAAAACGATCCATCGAATAAGGTCTCTCGATATTACGAGAAAACGAGAGATGGAAAGCTTATTTTGCGTAAAGCGTTCTCGGCCTATGTTCCAGAGAAGATTAGTAAGCAAATCAAACAGGGATTTTCGGCACCCGATGCTTCCTGGTTTAAGGGAGAGAGCATTGAATATGTGCGTGAAACTTTGCTTGATGGAAATTCTCCTATTTTTGGATTGATGGATCCTGCAGCTGTTCGGTCTTTGATTAACGACCATCTTGAAGGCCGTCAAAATCGGCGACTTTTGATTTGGTCTTTGTTGAGTTTGCATCATTGTTTTCAGCGGTATTCGATGGAGATTCCTCGTGCAGTGGGTGCGAGTGCATGAGGCTCGTCTTTATTGGGGCTTCGCGATTTGGACTGGCATGTTTAGAAAACCTCGAGAAAGTCGACCAACTCGAGATCGTTGGAATCATTACGAACCGTGAAACATTTTCGATATCGTATCGAAAAGAGGGCGTAAAAAATGTTAACTATGTCGATCTTGCTCCCTATGCGTCGAAACAGAATATCCCGCTCTATTTGATGCAAGAAAAAATGTCTGAGCCTGCACTTGTGGAAACTTTGAGAAGCTGGCGACCCGATTTTATTCTCGTGATTGGCTGGTATCATATGGTTCCGCGTCAGATACTCGAGCTAGCGCCAACCGCAGGGTTGCATTCATCTTTGCTTCCTCGATATTCGGGTGGCGCGCCACTAGTATGGGCGCTTATCCGTGATGAGAAAGAAACGGGCATATCATTTTTTCTTTTTGATAGCGGCGTGGATTCCGGGGATATTTTGGGTCAAAGAAAAATCTCAATTGCGGATGAAGATGATATCGCGACGCTTATGGCAAAGATCGAGACAGCAGGAAAAGCTCTTGTCCAAGAGACATTGGATCAATGGATCAGTGGAAAGATTTTGAGAAAGACACAAGCTCATGCAGATCGTGAGATCATGCCGCAAAGATCACCTGAAGACGGTCGAATCGACTGGACACAATCAGCGCGGGCTCTGTTTAATTTCATTCGTGCGCAGACGAGGCCGTATCCAGGAGCTTTCACTGATTTTCGTGGAGAGAGACTTTATATTTGGAAATCTCAAGTAGTCTCAAACGGACCTGAAAAAAAGCCCTATCCGGCAGGAGAAATTTTTGCATTTAACGGACAGATGAGAGTTATCTGCGGCGATGGAAAGGAACTCGTGCTCAATTCACTGTCGTGGAAGGGAGAGCATTTTCTTGGCTCAGATTTTGCTCAAAGATTTTTTCGGTAATCGAATAGCTGGGGCTCTAGATTTTGGACTTGTTCAGCAAAGCTGTCGGCAATTTTATCAGGTGAATGGAAGTCCAAGACCCATTGCCGACCCTTTCGACCCAAATTAAGCCTCAGTTCTGGATTCTTGTATAAGTCAGTGAGTTTATCCGAGATTTCCGATTTTGTTCTCACCGAGATGATGGGATGCCACGGATACATCTGCTTCATCGCTAGCTCGTCGATATAACAAAGGGTGGGCTTCTCGAGCGAAAGACCTTCCAATACAACACCGCCAAACCATCCTGCGCCAAAATCATCAGCAACAATGTCACAATCTTTGTAGAAATAGATCAGCTCATTGCGTGTGAGCCCCGATGCTTGGGGCGGCTTGATCCAGTAGACATGATTTTCAATATTGAGTTCTTGAATCAAAGCTTTGGCGATTTCACGATCGGGCGAAGCATCTCGATCAATCAAGGCGAGGAGGGGTTTTGCGGCAGGATGCCGCCGACAAAAATCTGCGAAACCTCGAATTAATTCGTCATTCTGCTTCCACTGTCCTGATGCAATTAGTTCGGAAGAGTTTTTGATCATGAGACGAGAGGGGTGAAAAACGACAAAGTCAAATTCACTTCGTTTGGCAAGCCATTGAGGGTCAGCTGGACTTTCAATCTGTGTTGACGGCGAAAATTTGTCGGTATCGATCGAGAGTGGAAACTTTGTGACGACCCGCTTCGTGGAATGAATTTTTAATCGTTCAAAGGTGAGTGTATAGGGAGAAAAAGGCTGCGCCCAAAAACTCAGAACTTTTGACATGGCACGCCGCTGCCAAAAACCAATGATGAAAGAAGCTAGTTTTTGAACACAGGTTTTATAGGACCGTCTAAAAACCCATGGAAACGGAGTCACAGTCAGGTCGCCACCCGTGACAAAAAAAACAAATGGAGTTTTTGAAAACTGAGCATAAAGAGGTCCGTCGCCACTCACGATGACTAAATCGAACTTATTGAATTCCTTCACTAAGGGTGACAAGAATGGAATCGTCAAAGTTTGTGCATTGGTATAATCACCCAG
The DNA here is from genome assembly GCA_964626465.1 of uncultured Bacteriovoracaceae bacterium. Lineage (GTDB taxonomy): Bacteria > Bdellovibrionota > UBA2394 > UBA2394 > UBA2394 > CAZRCG01. Next base: position 88,775 of record CAZVFP010000005.1, read on the forward strand.
CTTGATCCAGTTCGGATAGCCCATGGCGAGTTCTGGATCTTCACTTTCTGGCGACATTTGAAGATGGGATCCTTCGTCAATAAATACACAGACTTCGAATTTTGATTTTTTCTTGAGGGCCTTGGCAAGGCCATACATATTGTTACAGATATTGCCGTAGAGAGCGACTTTCATCTTGGTTTCTGGCAAAGAGCTTCGTAAACGAATTCAATGCCCTCATAGTTTTGTCTGTAAAACGAGGCTGATTGGCGGCGGCGCGGGCCCAAGCTTCCATCAGCCCCAATCTTAACTTTTGTAAATCCTGTCGACTTGAGCTCTTCACGCATGAGTGAGCTCGGAATGACGAGTTGCGAAGGTCCTTTTTTTTTCTGATTTGAAAAGTATAGAAGGCTTTCTTCTATCGATTTAAGTGCAACGAGTCGGGGATTATAGTGGCGAGTGCGGTTATGTTCTTCAGCAATGAGAAAGCCAAACCATCCCACGCCATTAGCCGAGAGATAGAGTTTGCCTCCAGGCTTGAGAACTCGAAAAAATTCACGAAGGGTCTTTCTGAAATCCGTCAAAAAAACCACTCCATAGCAAAAAATGGCATCGAAGGATTTCGACGCAAATCTCATTTTTTCAACTGATGCTCTCGAATAGTCGATATTATTTAATCCATGTCCCCGAGCAATAAAGCGACACGCTTTGACCCGTGAAGACGAATAGTCGATTCCTGTCACGTGTCGATTTTTTTCTGCGAGACAGAGTGACCATTGCCCCATGCCGCAGCCTGCATCCAACACTCGATCGAAGCCATGAAATCCCAGGCTTTCGATACGTTCTCTGTAAGTATCTAGTGGCGAAGCCCATACCCGTCGAAAAAATTCTCGATCAGCTCCTTCAAAAAAATACGAAGCCTCAATGACTGTTTTTTTGTTGGCATATTTGCCGATGGATTGACTCACGGACAGAATATCCTTGTTGCTTCAGTCAGTGTCACTGGGCGTCTTTCAGATTTCTCAAAATAATCGATAAAATATTCGATGATGTCTCGAGTTCCTGGCTTCGCTGTATTGTTGCGCAGGCCACGTAACCCATCGATGTCTTTAGTAAAAGGTTTTGCTGCCATATAGCGCTCTTCCGACTCAGTATTAAGGTAAAAGTGAATGGGATGAAGATCAATCGAAACAAAGGGCGCGTCTTCATTTGTTAAGTAAGCAGGAATATGGAGCGATTCACTCATCTGAGTTGCATCCATCCAGTGAATGGGAATTTGAACTAAGCGGCTCACAGGATCGACAAAGGGTTTAATACAGTCGTGAATATAGAGGTTGCTTTGATATTTCAGGCCTAAGGATTTTAAATAGAGAGAAATATAATTTGAGCTAGCGAGAGAATGGCCTCGAGCTCCAAGAGCCTCGGGATAATGACTCAAAAGAATATCGATATTTTTCTTAAACGAAATGGGATCTTCCCCTCGTAGGATCTGATTAAAATTTGGATGAAGCCCAATTTCATAACGCGATTTATCCAGACCTTTGATGAGGCGAGACTCATGTGTTGCAAAAATCGTCAGGGGAATATTTTTTTTCTCAAAAAATTTCAGAGTCTCTTCGGTTGCAGCGTCGTGCACCCAGTCAATATCAAGCGTATAGGCAATAAACTTCTGATTTGGCATCGTGCAGGGCTCAGCTTGCACAGTACTTCATGTAAAAACTTTTAGGAACCATATCGAGTTTATACATGGTCCAAAAGAAGGGGCGAAGTCTTTCGAAAGTCTTTTTGTAGGTTTTGAACTCGGTATAGTGGTGCTTGGGCATCGTCATCAGGTCTTCAAACTTTTGATCGCTGAGGCCTAAGCGTTTTTTGACGAGCTCCAGGGTATCTGGACTACATTTTGGCTTTTCACAAATGAGTTGCAGTCCTTCTTCGCGGCTGAGTTGACCTGAGCGCACGAGGGCGGCGTAACCTAAAAGTCGTCCATCGATACCCCAGCGTCTGGGTAAGAAATAACTATGATAAAAAGCTGTGAACCGATTTTCTAAGTGATGCCCCCCGTACCATCGCCATCCAAATTTACTGTGAAGCAACTGCTTGGCCTCTTCTTTTTGATAATCCATCCAATAAAGAGGTCTGATTTTTCTGACACGGTTGATGAGCATCCATTTCAAAAAAAGATGAAGAGGCATATGCGGATAAGTTTTCGAAGGCCGAGTGCCATACTGCTCGTGAACGGAGCGGATATATTGTCCATCCATATACAACCATCCCAGCGGTGAAATTCCTTCTGTCCGAAAAGCATGTCCTTCAATCATTGTGCCGACATTATATTTTTCTGCGGCTCGATAGAGCGTGACGGCCAAACCAATATCTGTCGGAGCCTCCAGGTCTGGGACTCCCGATTTCAAAAAAGACAGGTAGATATCATCATATTCCTTATTGTTTACAACGATCGTAAAAAGATCGACATCGAGACTTTTCAAAACGCGGTTGATATTATCCGTCGCAATCGAAGAATTCCAAGTATTGTCGAAGTGAGCGGCCAAAGGTCTGAGACCCATTTCTTTCATCTTGTAGATGAGATACGAAGAGTCACATCCGCCACTGACGCCTATGATGCAATCATATTTCTTTCCGCGGCCTTCTTCGCGAATTTTTTTGACCATGTCCTCAAGCCGTCGCTGTCCTTCAGCTCCTGTTGGATATTCTTTTTCCATGGCATCATGGGTATGACAGTAGTTGCAGACGCCTCTTTCGTCGAAAGAGATCACTGGCATATCGTCGGGATAGAGGCATCGAGAACAGCGCTTCTTTTTGCTGACATCGGGCCAAGGAAGATTGTCCCACACATTCTGAGAGGTTTCGGAATAGAGGTCTTCCGTCCAATCGCTTGAGGTATTTTGTAATTGCAAATTCACAGTGCGAGCTCCCTGCTCAATTCGGTTATTGTTGGAAAATTGATCAGTACTGAACGATTTTTTCCTTGATAGACGACGAGGCTTCCCATGCCGACCGCCGAGGCTCCCGCCTTGCAAGCATTTCCCAAATCGCTGATCGTTCCAGCGCCGCCACAAGCGATCACCGGAACTTTCACCGCTGTTGAAATTTGATGGATCAATGGCAAATCATATCCGTTCATCATTCCGTCGTTGTCGACTGAGTTCAGAAAGATTTCTCCAGCTCCTCGCTTTTCTACTTCTAAGGCCCAAGGCAGTGGTTGCCATTCAGTTGTCAGTTTTCCACTTGAGCCCACCACAATCTGAGTCATTCTTTTGTCTTTTTTGACGTCGATTCCAATGACTATGCTTTGGCTTCCAAATTCATTGACCGCTGCATTGATCAGATCTGGATTCAATAGAGCTGCTGTATTGATAATCACTTTTTCGATGCCGATAGAAAATAGCCGGCGACATGTTTCAATATCTTTAATGCCGCCACCGTAAGCGAGTGGCATAAAACACTCGCTCGCGAGATCTTGAAGAAGATCGAAATCCGGTGACTTTTTTGAAGGTGTTGCCAAAATATCGAGGACCGCAATTTCATCTACTTGCATTTCATTAAAAATCTTCACTGAATTGACTGGATCTCCGACGTAAATGGGTTTGGTAAATTGAGTCGTTTTAACCAGTGAGCCTTCGCTCAACAAAAGGCAGGGGATGGCGCGTTTCTTCAGCATGATTTAGGCTCGCAGACGATATCCATAAAATTTTTGAGGAGTCGTAAGCCAAAGAGATGACTTTTTTCTGGATGAAATTGAACTCCATAAATATTGGACTGCCCAATGGCCGAGGCGAAGGGGCTCCCGTAGTATGTTGTGCCCAAAATATGATCATTATTTTTTGGCGACATGAAATAGGAATGAACAAAATAGAACTTCGCCGGATTAGGCATTTTATTCCAAAGCGGGGAGGTCTGTGATTGTTTGAGTTCGTTCCATCCCATATGTGGAATTTTCGGAACTGTCGCGAGATCTTTAAATGAAAGGCGTTCAACCTTCCCTGGCACCCAGCCGAATCCTTGCAGGTTTCCCTCTTCGCTTTCGGTCATTAAAAGCTGCGCCCCGAGGCAAATTCCCAAAACGGGAGTTTTATGCTCAATCACTCTATCAATAAGAAGATTCCAAAGTCCTCGGCTCTTTAAATTTTCGACGCCTCGGTCAAAAGATCCAACTCCAGGAATGATAATTCCTTTTGCCTCTGCGATTGAATGGCTGTCGGAGGAGATGGGTATCGGATATCCGAGTTTTTTAAACATATTCGCAATCGATCCAAGATTGCCCATGCCGTAATCGACAATGACGGAGTGCATATTTCAAAATATATCTGAGAATTTGCATCTATCGCCATCAATACTTGAGAGTTGTCGAGAAAATGGAAGCTTGCTCGCTGGTTTGCCATTGTCTAGCATGAATCATCATCTATGCGACTCGCACTCTACGGGAATGTCTGTAATAATTTTTTTGCCGTGGCGAGAGCCTTGAGACAATACTCTCAGATCGATGCGCATTTATTTCTTGATAACGACACCCATACTCAAGAGTTGCCTGAAAGCGAAGACAGTTCATTAAAGGCCGGTTATCCAGATTGGATTCACCGCGGCGATTTTTATGATTTCAAGACGAGAATTTGGCCGGGCAGGTCGGCACTGATCTCTGAATTCTCTCAATTTGATGCGGTTATGTTAAGTGGCCATGGGGTGCGGCTAGCATCCTTTATTGATGGCCCGACTATATTTTTTGTAACGGGCGGTGATTTGACCGTTTTGCCATTTCCATGGACTTACAGATTTAGACCTCATGGTTTAATGCAAAAGATCTTTAGTTTTTATCATGCCATTTGGTATCGGCGCGGAATTTTTAGCATGACAGAGATTTGGGTCCAATCGTTTGAGTGTTATGCTCAAGCTGTTCGACGTTTAAAAATTCCGGATGAGAAGATTGTTCCATCTTATTTTCCGATTCTCGTAGATACGAATATCTTTAGTCCTGGCACTTCCGGCGTTTTAAAGACAGAGGTTCCAGAGTTTGTGGGCTTCGATTTTATTGTTTTTCATCCTTCAAGAATCATGATTGATGATCGCTGGGCATTGCGTGTGTCAGGGCAATGGAAGCGAAATGATGAGCTTGTTAAGGGATTTGCAGACTGGGTTAAAAAAACAAATCGAAAAACTGCGGGGCTTGCTTTGGTGGATCGTGGAGAAATCGGCCCGCGTTTGCGGTTGAAGGCATTGATCAAGGAATTGGGAATTGAGAAGAATATCATCTGGCTAGTTCCTCCTCGGGCTGATGGGTTCACGCGAACTGAGCTCGTTAGATTTTATCAAGCGTCAGATATCGTCGCGGATGATTTTGGAAGTGGAGCCTTTGGTAGTATTGTTGTTGAAGGTGCGGCCTGTGAGAAACCGGTTTTCTGCTATCTTGATGAATCGGTGATGCAGAAAATTTATCCATGGCATCCTATTCTTTCCACGCCGAGTCGGATTGAAATCAGAGAACAACTTGAGCGGCTTTACCTCAATCCAGAATCAAGACTTGAGTTGGGCAGGCGAAGTCGTGAATGGGCGGTTCAGTTTCATTCTTTAGAAAAGGTGAATGCGCTTTATGTGGAGAGATGTTTGCAGCTCTTTAATAGGCTGGGCCATAAGAATGATGTGGCAGCAGCGCTATGAAATTTGGAAAAGATTTATCTGTATATGCAATCTCTGATCTTCTGGGAAAGAGTATTGGAATCATTAGTTCGCCCTTGCTGACTCGATTTCTGACGCCCGATCAATTTGGCGCATATCCTCTCTTGATCGGCGTGTGGAGTATTTTGCAGTGGATTCAGTATTCTGGGATGGAAACTTCTTTTCAGTTTTATCGAGCGCAGCGCTTAGATGAACAGAGTCGACGTGAAATATTGAGTACGTGCACTTATATCGCCGTCTTTTCAGTCGTTATGGTCTGGTTTCTTTTTTGTGCAATTGAACTTTTGACAGGGTGGTTGCAGAGCTATGCTCGCATTTCTCAACTTGAAACTTGGGCGTTCTTAGTGGGCCTTGGCCCGATGGGACTAGTGGGATGGCATCTCATTGTTTTGAGATTCAGTCATCAGTCGTTGAGCTTTTCTCGACTAAATCTCATCTCTCGTGTTCTTGGTCCGGGGCTCGCGAGTGTGATTATTTCCCTTTTCGCTCAAAATGATCGGCTTTTGATTTTTTTAATGACGATTTCGTTCGCTCAGATGGTGAGCATTTATTTTTCATTTCGCGAAATGAAGCGCCATCCGATGTCACCCTACGAGAGAAAATTTTTCAGTGCGCGGCTAGGAAAGGAAATGACCTCGTATGGATTGCTCGTTGTTCCTGGTGCTGTCTTGTATTCTCTCGTCACACTTGTTGATCGATTGATGCTCGGCTGGCTCAGTGGCAATGAGCAGGTGGCTTTGTTTGCCTTAGCGAGCACGATTGCTGCAGTAGCGCTGACTCTGAAGACTTGGTTTTCGCTGGTCTATAATCCTCATGTGATCGATTGGATTGCGACGAAAGATCCATCCATCTATCTTCCGCGCCTTCAAAATATCGTTTCTTTCGTCAGTCTTATTTTTTTTCCAGTCGCTGTTTTGGCATGCTTCTGGAGTCGTCCTGTGATTGGATGGATCTATCCAGATTTCTACCTGCAGGCGTCAAATTTAATTCCGTGGATAGCTCTGTCTTGCGCATTTTCTATGGTTTCGATGGTCGCCATTGTGACCACCTTTGTGACTCGAAGCCCGCGGTGGTATTTTGTTGTGAATGCCTTGGCGTTGGCCTGTAATTGCGCAGTCGGCTGGATATTGATTCCACAATATGGGGCGAAGGGGGCGGTTATTGGTGCCGCATCGGCGGAGTTTTCAATTATGCTCATGTGGATTTGCATTGGGCATTATCGAAAAAATCTTCAGCTTCGTTGGAGTTTGGCGCTTGGAATTTGCACCATCAGTATGATGGCTGTTATTTTTTTGACCGAAGGTTCTGTGAGTGTCGGTGATCATATGACCGAAAACATTGTAGGAACGACTTTGATCTTGGGATTGGCTCTGGCGGGTCTTTATCTTGTTCGACCAAATGAGGGTTGGAAAATGGCTCTGCTGAAGTAGGTATTGACTTGCCTGATCAATTCTCGACAATTGAGATATGATTTCAAATGCAGTACCGCAAAAAATTGGAATAGCGACAGGATCAACAGATGCTGAACTTAGCCGTCGGCAAAAATTTGTGAACGATTTCAAAAATGGACCGATTCCCGACGAAGAAATTCTGACGAGTCTGGGGCTGTTTATTCGAAGACAGTCTTGGGCAAGAATGCTTTTCATGCATGAAATTTATAAGATGATTTTGGATGTTCCAGGTGTTGTGATGGAATTCGGTGTCCGCTGGGGACAAAATATGGCTATGTTTCAATCTTTTCGGGGACTCTATGAGCCCTTCAATCATCATCGCAAGATTGTGGGCTTCGATACCTTCACGGGTTTTCCAGGTATTGATCCAAAGGATGGCAATGCGGAAGGTATGGCCAAGTCAACCTATAGCGTGACGGATGGTTACAAGGCTTATCTAGAGAGAATTTTGAGCTATCACGAATCAGAGAGCCCGATCGCACATAAGCAGAAATATGAACTCGTGGTGGGCGATGCGTGCGAAACTCTGCCTCGATATTTAAAAGAGCAGCCAGAAACTATTGTTGCATTGGCGTATTTCGATTTTGATATCTATCAACCAACGCTCAAATGCTTGCAGGCGATTCGGCCTCATTTGACGAAGGGGAGTGTTGTTGGATTTGACGAGCTTGCGCAGAGAAGCTTTCCAGGTGAGACGATCGCTTTTCAGGAAGTTCTTGGATCGCTCAATGTGCGGCTGCGACGACTTCCCTTTAGCGCAGATCCCTGTTTCTTCGTTGTTGAATAGTAGCGCATCGAAATAGCCGGCCGTTGGTGACGATTTTTTAGAATCGTCGAAGGTTCGGGTACCCATATTGCGACGCCGAGTCGTGATATGGGCGGATTCCTGTATAATCAGAAAGAGTGAGATCTTTTCGATAATCGTAGATGCGGACCACCATCGCAAATGAAGCCGAGCTCGCGTGGTTGATATTACTGCGATGAGGCATATTGTGATGAAAGGCGACAAGAGTATTTGGCGTAACTGTTGTTGCAACGCTCTCAAATTCTTTCAGCTCATCCTCGATGACATCATATTGGACAAAAGATTCTTTTTTGTGGTCGACAGTGGAGTAGCCTACATACTGATTAAAATCATAATGTTTTACGTGAGCGCCGCGTTTGAGATGCATTACGCCGTTTTCAAGGGTTTTTTCCGTGAGTACGGGCGTCCAGAGATTCAGAAAGCTTAGACGAAAGGGGTAGTAGTGTGACTCGCAGTGCCAGGTATAGAGACGTTTTTCGTTCTTGGGCAAATTGATGAGAATTCCATCCATGTGAATTTTCAGTAAGCTTGGCGGACAATCGAGAAGTCTGCTTCCTAGATCGATCAATGGTTTACAGGCCAGAAGGTTTAGACCTGCTGAAGTTTCACGGAGCATGCCATAAACTGAGTCAAGCGCAGGTTTATGGTGGCTCTCAATCAGGTGACAGAGCTTTGCAGACTGCTCAGCGAGAGATCCATCTAGTTTTCGAGTTTCGATAAGCCGCATTTTGTAGGCTTGCATAACGAGTAGGTCCCGAAAGGTTTCGCAAAAATTTTGGATATGGATTTCTGGATAGAAATCTTTGTGCCATTCAAAGCCGTTATTCTTAAAATTGTTTTCAAATTCTAAAACTGATTTCATCGGCGCTCCAAAATATTGTTTGTTTTAAGATCGATTGCATTTTGGTTCTCGCATTTATTATGATGCGGAATGGAATCGATGATCAATCGTTTAACTTCAAACTCAGAATTTGAAGTGCAAAATGGCGTACCTCGGCAGAAAAAATACTATTCACGCGAACAGAGTCAGACTCAGGATTCGTTTGGGTTTAAGTGGAAGAAGAGAGATACCTATGAATCGCCGGCGGTGCAGGATGCATCGAGAAAATGGCTACTCGAGCGTTATCAAGTAAATGGCGTTCCGCTTCCAGCTCTCGTGAAGGGAAAGCGAGTACTCGATGCTGGTTGCGGGGCTGGGCATGCAGCGCTCTTGCTTTTTGGCGATGTCCTCAATGAATGCGATTATGTTGGCGTGGATATTTCAGAAGCAGTGGATGTTGCACAGGCGCGGTTTCGCGAACGGGGAATGAACGGTGAGTTCATTCAGGCTTCGTTGACAGAACTTCCGCGAGAGATCGGTTTGTTCGACTATGTTATTTCGGAGGGCGTGCTTCATCATACGGATTCTACTGAAAAGGCGATTCAGTCCTTGGCGCCCTATGTGAAACCTGGCGGCTTGTTTTTATTTTATGTCTATCGCAAAAAAGCTCCGGTCAGGGAATTTGTGGATGATTTCTTGCGGGAAAAAATTAGCAAGATGTCGAATGAAGAAGCTTGGAAGGCTTTGGAGCCGCTGAGCCAGTTGGGCAAAATTTTGGGTGATTTGAATATTACTCTGAATATTGAGAAGCCTATTGATATTTTAGAAATTCCAGCGGGAAAGATTGATCTGCAGCGCTTTTTTTATTGGTATATTATGAAGGCCTACTATCGACCGGATTGGTCATTGGATGAGCTCAATCATATCAATTTTGATTGGTATCGTCCGACCAATTCGCACCGGCAGACTCCTGAGGAAGTCCAATTATGGACCAAAGCCGCAGGTTTCAAGATTCTGGACATGAAGCTTGAGGAAGCTGGCATCACTGTCGTCGCCCAAAAGCCGATCGAGTAGGTACCAGGTACCCCTGGTACCGGGGTTTCGTAGGTCGCAGGTACCGGGAGTACCTGGTACCTGTTTGGGGGCGAGATATTATGTAAACTAGTCGGAAAGTGAGCGATTCCTGCCTCAATAATTAATCTATTCGGCTTTCAAACTGGAAAATTTTGTAGAGAGCGCCCGATGAAGGAGAGTGATGACGATATCGTGCCCTCCTTGATTGATGTGCCCGTTGTCCTTGAAATTCGACAAGTTTTTTCGAAAATCCAAGTGCTCGTCGCGAGTTAAATCGAGAAGGATTTCATTCTCACGAAAGAGATCTGCCGTGTATTTTTTGAGATCTGTCCAGTCATTTTGGGTCGCTTTGTAATATTCCTCCGGAGGTGCCATATAAAGCACAAAAATGGAAATTCCATTTCTGCGAAGGAATTGCACGATATCTTTAAGTTCATTGAGTGCTTCAGGCAAAATATGGCCAGTTTCATTTTTTCTTACTTTCTCAATGGCCTGTTCGATTTGCTCCTCTATAGGAGTTCTTTGTGCTTCAAGCATATAATTGTATCGCCCGTATGAATCAAAGCCATTCGCCGATAAACCTAAACTTGAGCGCAGCCAAAAAAGATATTCCGAATAGAGTAGAGGAGATCCGAAGGCTGTCCAGAAAATACGGGGATTCATCAAATCAGTTTTTGGTCCAGTACTGAAACAGAGATAGGGCGAAATTGAGAGAATCACATTTTTCGGCTTCTTATGTCGAACGATGTTTTCTAGCAGGATTCTCATTTCTGAGACATTGCCGCCATTGAGTGATGCATTATAAATGTGGTGCCCATCCAATTTTTTAGTATCTAGCAGAAGAGAGGAAGACGATCCCAAAAGTACAGTATCGAAGTTTTCTGGAATATAGCGCATCGACATCAGATACTTTCCAGCTCTTTCGATTCGGTAAATCTGTTTATCACGCTGTGGCGAAGGCTGAAACAGGCCATAGAAATCGATCTGATAGTTCACAAGTGCAGCAATGCCTATGATGGACGCACAAAGGACGAAGAAATAAAAAGTAAATTTCTTAGAAGTCAGCATAAATGAAAATCTTTGATACAACAGTGTTGAGTAACAGAAGAGAAAAAATAAAAAACACAACGGCGACGGCTAGATTTTTTTTTGTCGGTTGAAATTCTCGACAGTAATCACTTGAGTCTTTAGTACGCAGAATAATTCCTGCTCCAACAATCATGATGAGAGCGGATATGAGTTGCTCAGTTGTGCTCAGTACCTGCGCAATCATGTCGCCATTCCAATTGTGGAGTGAGCCCAGAAACATCGATCGGATCATCGAAAATGCATCTGCTAAATTTTGAGATCTGAAGATCACGAATGCGAAGTTAACAAACAAAAAAGTCAGAATCCATCCAACAGGATCGGGACATCTCAATTTTTTCTTTCTCCAAACATTGTTAACAACCAAGACAATTCCATGCAGAAATCCGAATAGAATAAAATTCCAAGACGGCCCATGCCATAGGCCAGCTATGGTCATTGCAAGAACTGTCGTGACCATAGCTTTTTCAAATGTAATTTTCTTGCCACCTGCTTTGAGCATTGGCGTATAAAGATAGGAAGTAATGAATTGGGAAAGAGAAATATGCCAACGTTTCCAGAAATCAATAAGACTGACAGCTCGCAAAGGGCTATTAAAATTTGCCGGAATAGAGATCTGCATGATGAGCGCCGCGCCGATAGCCATATCGGAATATCCGCTGAAGTCGAAATAAATTTGAAATGTATAAGCTAAACTCGAAATCCAAGACATAGGCCCAGAGAGGGTAGCGGAGTTTTGAAACCCTAAATCAGCCCAGATGGCAAACGTATCTGCTAAAATAATTTTTTTTGCGAAACCTAGCGCAAAGAGAAAAATTCCTCGCGCGATCAAGTCCCAATCAATCAAGCGGTATTGCAGCTGAGAAATTTGAAGACCAAGATCTTTCCATCTGCAGATGGGCCCGGCAGTTATCGTTGGAAAGAACGATACAAATGAGACGAATTCTGAAAAAGCTGGATGCTTTACAATTCCTTGATATCGATCCACCAAGAACATTATTTGAGTTAGAGTAAAAAAACTAATCCCGAGCGGAAAAAAAAGCTGAGGAGATTTCAGAGACGTCCAAAATAATAAGTTCTCAGTCAGAAATCCAAGATACTTGAACGTAGCGAGCAGTAGGCCGTTTAGAGTGATCGCGGCAACAAAAATAATTTTCTTCTGCGAAGTCTTTTTGACTTTCTCTATGAGTCCCGAGAAAAGAAAATTCGCCAGTACGGACCCCGCCAAGAGAGGCAAGGATTTCCAGCTTCCGCTACCGTAAAAGACAAGAGAGCCCGCGATCAAAACCCACAGCAGAGAGCCCCGCTTCATCTTGAGACAAGTCAAAAACACCAAGACGAACAATAAAAAGAAAAATATGAAAGAATATGAACTGAGTGACATAGGGGCCTAGAAAGATTCTCCTCCGGTAAGGGGAATATTGGCTCCATTGATAAAATCTGAACCTGGGCCTAATAAGAACTCAATCGCTGAAATAATATCAGAGACTTGTCCAAGTCGTTTGAGCGGATGGGCAGCGATTGAAATTTCTTTTAGCTTTGCGGGTATTTCAGTGAGAAAGTCGGTCTCGAGCATGGATGGTGAAATGGCGTTAAATCGAACCCGTTTGTCTCCATATTCCGAGGCCAGGCTTTTCATAAGTCCCAGAAGCGCCATTTTTGCCATCGTATAGTGCGCTGTGTTTTTTGGCGGAACCCCCATCGTTACACTAGAAAGAACAAAGACAATTTTAGATACTGAATCAGTCTTTGATACCATTTTTGGAAGCGTGGCTTTCATAATTTTTGCGATGGATCGTACCTGAATCGATAATTCTTGGTTAAAATCATCCTCCCATGCCATTTGGCTGAATCGTTTAAATCGTAACTTGGGCGCAGCAATGTGGACAATTTGATCAATGATCTCAAATCGATGGTGGATCTCTGCTGTGAATGTATCGACTGCCAATGGATCGCTGAAATCACAAGAGATCGGTGAGAGTCTATCTGCATTTATGTCGTCGGCAGCGACCGTTCCGCGATTGAGATGAGCGATGATATGATGTGGTGTTTTGTCCAATAACTGCTGTATAAGCATGCGTCCGATAGAAGAAGACGCCCCAGTAATTAGAATATTTTTTTTAAGATTCATGGAGCAGGCCCGCCTTTATTTTTGCTTTAGAGACGATGACTTGCTTCTGGTTGGTGATTGAAGCATCAATCCATATTTGGCGGTAAGCTTCATTCAAGTAAGTAATCTGCCCATCAATATAAAGATGATCGTCGATATACACTGGGCTGAGGTACTTAATATCTGTTGATTGCAGCAAGGCAAACCTGCCGGGTAAATAAACTCCGACCAATGTCGAATAAAAAGAAGCGGTCAGTAATCCATAGGCAACTCGGCCGTCGAACCCAGAGTTTTTTGCAAATGTTTCATCTGTATGCAGAGGATTGTTATCGCCAGAGATATCCAAAAAGTTCCTGAGCTTCTCTTCGGTAATCATTGCGCTAAAATGCGCATTCAGTCCCAATCGTAAATCTTTCCAAAGATAAGCATTCATAGAGCTCAATTCTGAATCTTTTTCTCGATGAGATCGATCATTTCTCCAACATTTTTTAGTTCTTGTAATTCGCCCAGAGCAAAATGAATTCGAAATTCCTGCTCAATCGTCGAGACCAAAGTAATATGAGCCAAAGAATCCCAATTCTCTACAGTGCCTGAATGAGATTCTTTAGAGACATTCAATTCGGGGTTGTCGAATACGTCACGAAAAATTTGCTGTACTCTCTCCAGCGTCTGTTCCATTCGTTCTCCTAATTACTTTGCATTGAGGCCATTTCGCCCGTTGAATCTCAAATTTCCACCTCGACGAATCGTGGCTTTGATTGATTGGCTCAAAGCCAAGGCCTGAGTAGAACTGAGATACCATATCGTTTTTTTTGGTTCGTAAATAAATTCCATAGAGGGTTTGAATTCCCCTTTCTTGGCATGCTTCAATCAGTGCATCGAACATGGCAATTTCCATTTCTCTTTTCAGAACCCGACAACTCATCAGCCAAAGATCAATATTCGCTTCTTTCGGATTCTTAGAATCTTGTTTTGCAATCACAAGGCTGATTAGTCCGTTGTCACCAAATCTATCTTTCAGTCGACCATATAACGTAATCGTGTGCGGATCTGCAGCAGCTGATGCCGTATCGGCATCGGAGTATCTTTTGGTGGTGAGGTTAAACTGATTCGTTTTATTAATCAGTTGAGTGATGCGATTCATGTAAGTGGAATTAAATGGACCGATCTCTGCAGTCATATCTAACGAGAGCAAATAATCTTCATAGTTCTCGAATTTTGCGGCCATGGACAGTCGCTGGTTATTTTCTTCGTAAAATTTTGCACGTTGGAGATCATCATCCACGAGCCTTGTTGTCTCAAAATAGGCATTTCTATCGAGATGAAGCTTGTAGTTAACGATATCTGCACCAATATCTGGCACTGCGATATCAGGCAGTTGAGATCTGACGATGTGGCGTTCCGCCGGATTGTCGTCCACAAAAACAAAACTATCGCGGCCGAGATTGAGTTCAGTGGCGATGGTTTCAATATTTTTTGATTTTGGTTCCCAGTTCGCCTTAAAGGCAGAAAAATTCTCTAATTTCAGAAAGGCATCTGGATGTGAAAAACCACTACGAGCGTTCACTTCGTCATTTTTCGAACAAACACAGAGTAAGATTCCTCGATGGTGAAGATCTTTCAGATATTGTTGAAAATCAAGATAGGCTTCGGCAACGGCTGTCTCCCGACCCATTTGAATTTTCTCAACTCCGTCATCTCCAATGATTCCTCCCCAAAGAGTATTGTCGAGATCTAAAATCACGGCTTTCTTGCTGAGACCGTAAAGCCCTTGGAGAATAGTGCTCACATTAAAAGCAATGGACGTGTGGCCCTCAAGAGAAAACGCGTGTTTATAACTAAACCAAGTCGATGGATCTTGCCATCGATCAAGACCAACCTTCATCGCCAGATAATGAATATCATTAATCAGTAGTTTGGAATTTTTGCGAGATTCTTCAGCAAAGGCCGTATTGAGGCGTAGCAAAAAATGGCTGATGCCATATGATTCTACTGAGTCTCTGTTGCCCAGTATGCGTGTGGCTGGCAAGTCGAAGTTATTTTGAATCACGACGGCATTGTGCCGGGTGATGAGATTTTGCCAGATCGTTTGAAAGCGTGTCAGCTCTTGTTGAAAAAGTTCGGCGACACTTTCATCGGGTTCTAAGGACTGGGGAAGGCGAGACAGATTTCGCCAGTGACTAAATACAATAATGATTTCTGGTTTGAAGGCCTCAAGAGATTTATTTTCCAAGGCCCCATCTTCGTAGAATCGTCCATACTCGGATTCATGGAAGACGGGTTCGAAGCCTTGCTTGAGAAGAAACAGTTCCGTCAATGTTTTGAATTCGCTTGTGGTGACTCCCCCAAGAATTGCAATTCGAATCGGCCGTCTTTTGGTACTTTGTTCAAGAAGTCTTCTTCTGATGGCCAAACGCTTGCGTGAGATGGTCTGATAATCCAGAGGATATTGAAGCGCGTCTAGAAGAGATTTCTCGTGAGGGCCTGCGCCATTCGATTGATTTTCATTCACTGTGACAGCCCTCCTCTCATTTGGAATACTTGCAATGGTATCCTAAACTTCTTTGTGCCAGAGCTCAAAAACAAATATTGCCCATAATAGATCTCTGAGTCGATCATTTCCATTACGGTAGCTTTCCCATAACTGGAGAAGCTCGCGGCGATCGATGAGAGCTTCTGATGGGGAGCGAAAATGTGCAGAAATCAGATCTACTAACGAGCCACGCATCCACTGATGAAGTGGAACGGCAAATCCCTTCTTAGGTTGATTGAATATTTCTTCTGGAAAATATTTTTTTAATAGTCTGCGCGAGAGAATTTTCGTCGTTCCACCCTCGATTTTATAGGCCAGAGGTAGCTGCCAGGACCATTCAATGAGCGAGTGGTCGAGGAAGGGGATCCGTGTTTCTAAGCTATAAGCCATCGCCGCCCTGTCCACTTTTACGAGAATATCGTTGGGAAGATAATGACGCTGATCCCAAAAAATCGCGGTTTCGACCGGATCTAACGACGATGGCGCTGGAATCAACTCCACGGCCTTTGAGGGTTCGAACTGCGTTAGAATGCGATAAGCGTCTTCCAGAGACTGTGCAGATATCACATCAGAAAATTTCTGCAGAGATTCTAATTTTCGTGAATTGACTAGCTGGGCCAAAAGTTTCTGAAAAATTTTCGATTTTAAAAGAGCACCTGCGCCTTTCAGAGCGAGATTGGGTGGCCAATATTTATTCAAGAAAATATATCGATTGTAGCCAGCCATGGCTTCGTCACCTGCATCGCCAGAAAGAGCGACTGTCACGTGCTTTTTTACCAATTGCGACAGAAGCAGAGTGGGGATTTGGGATGAATCAGCGAATGGTTCATCGTAAAGTTGCCCCAATCGAGGAACTAAATCTAATGCCGACTGGCTCGAGACTCGAAGTTCATGATGTTCGGTTCCTAGTGTCGCGGCAATTTGTTTTGCCTGAGCGGATTCGTCGAAAACGCTGTTTTCAAAACCAGCCGAGAATGTATTAATTTTCGAGGAGTGTGTTTTTTGAGCCAGTGCCGAGATCAAAGATGAATCAATTCCGCTTGAAAGAAAGCATCCAACTGGAACATCTGCAACGAGCTGTCGTTGAATGATTTTCGTCAAACGCTTTTCATATTCTTCTGCCGCGTCTTCCAGAGATATTTCTATGAGTTTTCGTTCAGAGATAATGGCCGATAAATCGTAGTAGTTTGATATTATCGGTGTATGAAGATTCTTTTTTTCTACTGTCAGAAATGTTCCGGGTTCAAGTTTGAAAATATTTTTGTAGACAGAGTGTTTTCCGGGATAATGGCCTAGAACTTTATAGAGCGAGAGTCCAGTCTCGGAAAGCTCGCGACGAAATCCTGGAACCTTTTTTAAGGCACGTAGTTCCGACGAAAATAGAAATTTGTTGTCTGATATTCCCCAGTAAAGTGGCTTTTCGCCAAAGCGATCGCGGGCCAAGATGAGTTCTTGATTCTTTCGATCAAACAGAGAAAATGCGAACATGCCGTGGCATCGTGACAATGCAGATTTGAGTCCCCATTTTTCAATTCCCTCCAAAAGAACCTCGGTATCACTTCGACTTCTAAATCTATGTCCGCCTTGTTCTAGATCCGCTTTGAGCTCCTCAAAATTATAAATTTCACCGTTGAAAGCAATGATGTGCCGGCCGCTCGCAGAAATCATCGGTTGATGCCCTGTGGCTGACAGGTCAACAATCGCCAGGCGTTGGTGGGTCATTCCTATGCTAGAGTTTTGAGAGATCCAATGACCAGTGCTGTCAGGCCCCCGGTGTCGCAGCGCCGCTGACATTTCTTGAAGTGTTGTTTGCCAGGTTGCTTCATCGGTCTCCCATCCTAAAATTCCTGCAAATCCACACATAGTTTTATCTTTCCCTCTCGATCTGCTTTTGTGAACATTAAAGATAATGGAACAAAAGACTGTGAATGGAATTTGTGTGATCTCGACCCTGGTGACGCATCATACAGGCGGGGTGCAGAGACAGATTTTGTTGCAGACGCGTGAGTTCTCAAAAGCCGGATTAAAAGTCTTTATTTTGCAAAGAAATGATCATCATATCACTCAACAAATTTCGAGTGAGTGGTGGCATGCAGAGATCATCTCGACGAAGACTTTTGAGGCGGGATCTTCGATTTTTGGACGTTTTCTGAAGGTGTTTAATCCTTTTTTATTTATTTTAGATGGGCTTCTTAAATTCAGAAAAATCAGTCAGCAGGTTGATATTGTACACGCCCATCAGGCTTCGTCTGCGGCATTACTGGCCGTTCTGATTAAATTTTTCTTTAGAAAGCCTGTTGTCGTCAAGGCGACCTCCGGAGGAGCGTGGGGAGAAATTCAGCAGATGAGTCGTCAGTCTTCGTTTTGGTTGAGAAGGCGTATTTTGCAGCGCGTGGACCGCTGGATTGCTCTCACTGAAGCCATGAAAACTGAGTTAGTGCATCATTTCAAAATTCCAGAGACGCGGATCACAGTATTGCCAAACGGGGTGTCTTTGAGCCCGCATCAAGAATTGAATGCCAGAGAAAATATTATTTTCGAAATTCTTTATTGTGGACGGCTGTCGATAGAGAAACGCTTGGATACTTTACTCATAGCGGCCGATCTCTTGAGCCATCGCCTGAAAATGAAGATCCGTGTGAATCTTTTAGGCCCTGTTTTTCAATTGCGAAATCCTTCGTTGCAGCTCACGGAGATGCAAGAGAGATTTTCGAGTCAGGTGGAGATAAAATTTCTGGGCGAGAGAAGTGACCCCGAACTGTACTATAGATCTGCAAATGTCTTTGTTCTTCCAAGTGAATCAGAGGGGATGTCAAATTCACTTCTTGAAGCAATGAGTTTTGGTGTTCCATGTATTGTTTCGGATATTGTTGAGAACAGGGCCTTGATTCAGCCCGAAGAAAATGGACTCGTGTTTCCTGTCGGTGATGCCGCGGTTCTTTGTGATCAATTATGTCGAATTTACAAAGATCAATATGAGGCCGATGCAGACCTTTCGCTTGCGCTGAGAAACAAAGCGCGATCACTGATTGAGTCTAAATTTTCTGCTGCAGCGATTTGCCAGTCTTTAATGGGTATTTACCAAACGCTTAAAAATTGTAGTGGATCTGACCCCAGTCAATGTCTGGAATTGGGACAAATGGTGGAAAAAACATCCCGTGGCGAGAATAGAGCCCATAGATAAAGTAAAAGTCGCCATTGAAATAGTCGTGTGAAGGTTGTTGCTCGAGTTGGGCGCGCTTTTCTGAATTTTTGAGAATCTCACGAAGTTGAAACGTATTGAGTATCTCGCCATTCTTGGTAATGCCGATAAAGCTTGTCAGAGACCCCACACTCATCCAGCCTTTTTTTGTGAGGGTTTCAGAAAAGGCATGGCTATTTGTTGAAAACAGATAGCCCCAGGGGAAAGGAACTCGAAGATGGTGAGCAGAGACATGTCTCGTATGAAATCCGAAGTATTCCAGAGTCTTTTCAATTAAACGAGCCCTGTCGTAGCAGGCGCCCCACTTTTGGGCCAAAATAATCGCGGGCTCATGGGGGACGCGAAGAGTTTTAATCGGAGGGCTTTTTGTCGTTGGAAACCAGTTCTGGTAGAAATTCTGAACTGCACGAATGCAGTGAATTTCTTGATCGAAGTCTGAGAGAGTTGAGCAGTCTTTCGATAGCCCAAGGCTCTCAATGGTGTGCTTGTCTTCGAGTGTGAGTTCGCTGTTCACGTGACTTAAATAATAAATGGCAAAAGAAACAAGGCTCGTGAGAAGAATAGTGAGAATAATCTTTCGCGACACGATTCGCATCGTTCATTAATCTATCTTTTTAAGTGGCTCCGATCGAGATTTATTCTTTCCCCTGATGAGCCATTTAGTTATCTTTAGGGAATGAAAACGAAGCAGGACCTTCTGAAATTATCTCAACTTTTGTCGCCTGAAGGGTTGTGGCACGAATTTTTGGCGGTTTATAAAGTTGTTCTGTCTGTTTCGTTCGTATTTGCGGTTGTGTTTTTCGTTTATAACAAAGCGAATGTCCGAACAACCTATGAAGCCACCGCCGACATCATGCCAAAGATGAATCGGGGCGCGAGTTCTATGGAAAGTTTTTTAAGCCAACTGGGCTCGACGTCCGGAAGTCAACTTTTTGGAGGCCTTGGTAATGCGAACGTCGAAATTCAGCAGTTTTTTCGAATTCTTCAAACTCGATATGTTGCACTGAAGGCCCTGCAGATTAATAATTTTGAATCTCGCATCAGTGACTCTTCAGATCCCAAGGATCCGGATGAGCGGGAGGCCGCACTTGTAGCCAAATTGCAGAATTCAATCATCGTAAAGGCTGATTCTAATCTGATCAATATACGATTTCGCGCTGCAGATCCGGTGATGGCTGTTGAAGGCGTAAAATCATATTTGGGTGCTTTGCAAAGTTTTCTTAACGAAAATATTATTACTCAAACGAAGAATGCTGAATTATTCATTCGAGAGAGATTGGTGGAACTCGCAAAATCGCAAGATACAACTGAGCTTAAACTCATGGCCTTGAAGACTGGAAAACGCGGCCCCGACCACCCAGAGAGAAGTATTCAGTCTGAGATTAGTCGAACCGAGAGAGAGTTTACCAGAGTGACACAGATGCTAGATCTCCTGAATAAGCAATATGAGCTGGCGCAGATTGAATCAAAGCGCACGGACCCCATGTTTATTGTTGTTGATCCACCTTACAAGCCATTGAGGCCCTTAGGTGCAAGCTCAAGAAAGCAAGCAATCGCTGGTGCGCTTATTGGATTTTTCATTTCCTTTCTATTCATGATTTTCTATCGACGTCAGCTCAGTTAGGAATCCGTCATGAGCCGATCTCGGAGAGTATGGATCATTTTCTGGGTTCTTCTGGTGTCCCTTGGTTGTGCTTATGGTTTCAACCAGTGGCTGGGGATGGTTGAGATCTATGGGATCAATATTCCAAAAATAAATATTTCAGATGATTATCTCACCGCGCTTTTTTGGGCGTTTGGATTAGGTGTATCATTTGTCTTTTGGCCACTTTCAAAAATGGAAAAGCTGGTGATGATCATTCTTTGGGCGGCAAGGTGTTTCACGACTCTGGGTTTTATGTTGCTCTATGAGAATTTCTATATTGGCTTAGACTCCTGGGGCTACTTGCGAAGCGCACTCGGTACTGATCCATTCAGAACCAAAACAACCGGTGGCACGGGGCATGTTAACTTCGTCATTCAGTGGATGAACGAAAATCTGCCGTTGTTCTCATCCTATCATGCCATGAAAGTGATTTTTTCGATGATGGGTTTAATTGGTGTTTATATGCTCTATCTCGCAGTGAGCCTGGCAGTGGGGCGACGAAGAATGAGGGTTTTGCTCTTTTTGGGATTATTTCCGTCGATATTGTTTTGGTCATCCATTCTCGGAAAGGATCCGATTTATTTTATGGGGACCGCCTTTTTCATCTACGGGATGGTCGCTTATTATCATGAATTACGATGGCGAGGTCTCGTGTCTGGAGCAGTCGGTATTTTTCTCTGTTGTTTTGTTCGATTTTGGGCAGCTCCGCTATTGATTTGCCCCATTATCGCGGCAGAAATTTTGCTTCGTTGGCGACCGACATTTTCGGTGCTCGTTCGCACGACGGTTGTCTTCATCGTTGGTTTTTTTGTTGTTCGGGCGCTTTCTGGAAAAATTGATAGTTTGATCACCAACCTGATCATCCAGAATCTGGCGGAACTCAATCGCTTTGCGGGCGTATGGGGAACTGGAGATACTCGAGGAGGTTCCGCTCTAGATATTGTCCAGTTTCAGGGTTTGGGAGACGTTTTTTTGTTTTTGCCGATTGGGATGTTTACGGCGCTTTTTAGACCTGTGCTGGGTGAAGTGAATAATATGTTCGGCGTTTTGGCGGGGCTGGAGAATGTTTTCTTATTGGGATTTCTCTTCGTTTCTCTCAGAGATATTGATTATCGGAAATTAGGCAGAGGCCTTCTGTTGGGATGTTTTTTGATTATTATCACTTGGTCTTCTGCATATGCATTTGTCTCTTCACAGAATTTAGGAAGTGGTTTTCGATTTAGACTCCAGATCATCGGATTTCTTTTTCTGTTGATTTTTCTTTTGAAAAATTCAGACCGAAATGAAGTGCCTAAGAAGCCTGATTAGAATCGGCTCTAATTATTTTCAAATATTTCGCGGCATGATTTGCATAATTATAAGCGTTCAATATTTCTGAATAGCTCTGAATGAAATCAGAATCGCATTTTGGCTCAGACCACAGCATTCTCTCAATGGTTTGCCGAATACTCTCAGAATTGTTCGGATTAAAATAAATTCCTTTGTTTCGAGTCAACTCACGAAAAACAGGAATATCACTGAGCGCCATTCGACAGTTATAATGAAGAGCCTCAAGAATAGGGATGCCAAATCCTTCGTAGACTGAGGGGAAAATAAAAAGCTGTGCTTGAGAATAAAGCGCGCAGATCAATTCATATGAGATATTTTTGAGTATCAAGACTGACTTAGTCATATCATGACTGGCGACAAAGGCTTCTATTTGTCTGAGGTCATCAGCGGGATTTCCTGCCATCACCAGTTGAAGATCTGGTTGTGCGCGAGAGATCTCGATAAAGGCCTTGAGAAGTTTGACTAAGTTCTTTCGTTTTTCAAAGTGGCCTACAGTGAGTAAAAAAGGATTGTGAACTCCCAGGGCCGTCAGGTTCTCGAGATGAGAGGTCTGGAGTTGCGGCATTGAATATTGAGCGAGCCCGTTAGGGATGACGACGACTTTTGCTGGGCTGATGAAGTCACTGAGCTCTTCCTTCATAGACTCCGATACGGTCACGATAATGTCTGCGAGCCCCACTGATTTTTTGAGTATGTAGGGCGCAATAATTCGACGGAAAAGCGAGTGATGCTCTGGATACTTCAAATAGCGAATATCATGAATAGTCAGAATCGTCTTGCCATAGGGGTTCTGGACAATGGGCAAATGAGAATGGTCGAGAATCTGAGGCCTTGCTGAATCGAGATATTTCTTCCAGAACGATTGTCCTCGAATAAATCGATGGAGGGGCTTGGCGGCACTTAAAGGGCTTTGAATTATTCGTGTATTTTTGAATTCTGCGAAATATTTGGCGATGGCCCCCGTCTCATCGACCACGAGGTCGTATGCGAGATCAGGAGATTGACGAACGATTTCTCGATACAAAGAGACAAATCTTTGCTTGGCACCTGAATTCTGTGCGCCAAAAATTGTTCCATTTAGTGTAATTCGCATGGTTTTCTCTCTGATACTATGGAGAGGATATTTTTATTCACAGTTTCTGCATTAAAAAAATTCTCTGCCGTTTTTCTGGAGAGATCGCTTAGCAACCCCGCCCTTAATTTTTTCTCCATCTTTAAGATGGCATTTTGGAGCTGTTCGATATTGCGCGTGGCGATGATCTCAATCGAAGGAATCTCGTATTTCGAAAATTCTCGGCATCCTGGCCCGTCACTCGTGATGATCGCTTTATCCATGGCTAGAGCTTCGAGTAAAATACGAGGCATTCCTTCTCGGTATGAAGGTAAAACAACAACATGGGCCTGACTGATTCCATCTCGGATATCTCGCAGTTCTCCAAGATACTCGACGATCTCGTGATCTATATATTTCTTGATATCTTGAAATTTAAGCGCACGAGGATTCGAGTCAAAGGGTCCCGCGAGCAAAAATCGAAAATTCGAATTTATCGCTTTTAAATTCTTGCAAGCCTCCAAGTATTCAATGACGCCCTTGTCGACCAAGAGCCGCGAGGCCATAAGAACTGTAAATCTTTCCGGAGTCGCAGAAGATTTTGGCTGAAAGTGAGTGAGGTCTACTCCAGATCCTACTAAAATGAATTTGGATTTCCTGTTTCCAAGTCGTCTATTGATGAATTCTCGTTGGTCAGTTGTGTTTTGAAACAAGATGAAATCGTTTCGCGCAAATGCCATTCTTTGTAATGCTTTTGCAATGGATTGCACAAAGAAATCTCGAATAGATTTAGGGCTCTGATAAATATAGCCAAGCCCTGTCATGAGGGTGACAACCGTTGCTGATGAATCTGAAAGACGAGCGGCAAGTGAACCATAGATCACAGGCTTGATAGTCGTCAGAAAAATAATATCTGGATTTGTCTTTCGGATGATATTCACCAGCTCGCGCAGGAGTTTGAGATCTCGCAAGAGATTGATGCCAGTACGTTGTAGGGGGATCCAGAAAACTTTGATGCCTTTATTCACGAAAGATTCCATGCTTTCGCGATTGTCGGAGGGGACAGCCACCGAGATATCAAAGTTCAACTGATGGGCCATGGAGACAAGCTCGCCTCGCAACTTTGGAAAGGTTTGGGACGAATTATGAATGAAGAGAATCTTCACTAACTCTATTAGTGCTCAATCGGATGTTTTGAGCCAGAAGAAGAAATGCTTTTTTTTAAGTCTATGTCAGCACGGTAGGGGAGGATTTTTAAATCATTCGGAATGTGCTTTCCGAGTGGACTGAGTGTCACTTCTATTTTCTGTCGCGACTGAATGAGAGAACTGAAAAGCACCGTCGCAGACGCAGAAAACCCAAGAAAGAGAACCGGCGTATAGAAATAAATTTCGAATGTTCCAATCGCTTCCGTCGAGAACAATCGCAAAGTCAGGCTGAAAAGAAAAAAGATCCCGGCCGTCGCAGAAATAATGGAAACAGCTTGCGGCACCTTAAAGCCAGCTTTCAGTAAACGGTGATGAATATGGTTGTCGTCTGCATTAGCGATATTCCACAGGGCGTTTTTGAGAAGAGCAAAATAAGTTTTCTTCGATCGTCTAGTCAGCAGTCGTCGAGAGGGAGCCTTTGAAAAATAACGTCGACTGATTGCCCAGACAGTATCAATGATCCAGATGGTGGTGAGCCCGAGACTGATCCACGGATTCCAGTTGAAACTGTCACCGTGGAGAGTCATTCCAAAATAGATACTCGTATAGGCTATCCAGAATCCGATCAGAAAACTTCCAGAGTCTCCTAAAAAAATCTTACCCGGGCTCCAATTAAATTTCAAAAAACTCAGCAACGAAAGACTGAGCGGAAGAGTCGCGAACAGCCAGATATACTGGCCTGTTGCGATCGCCATGATCGAGATCACTGCTGCATAAATAAGGCCGAGCGTCGCGGTGAGCCCGTCAATGCCATCCAGTAAATTGACAGAGTTCGGAATGATCGCCAGCCAGAGTATCATTGCCCCTCTGAGTATCCATCCGTTGATTGCGAGCCCGAAAAACTCCCCCGGCAGTGGAAGAAATGAAACACAGAGTGCAGCAACAATAAACTGCCCGAGAAATTTATGCCGCGCACGAAGGCGAACGGTATCATCCACTGCGCCGACAATAAACATGCCAATGGACCCGAGAAAGAGCCCCATAAAAAGTGGTGAAATCGCGAGAGTTGATTGAATTTTAAAAAGCTCAGGCCAGCTATGGTCCACAACGAAACAAAGAGCACAAGAAAACCATAGTGCGGGAGCAATGCTGAGGCCTCCCAGTCTTGGGATCGGAGTGCTATGAACCTTGCGGCGTTCAGGATGATCAAGAATTCGCCAGCGCGTCGAATTGCGGATGATGATTGGAATGATGAGTTGCGGGAGCCAGTAAGAGACGAAACACAGTGTCATCAGCAATGACGACATGCTCACCAAAATCATATCCGATGGATCCAATCAGCCCTCCACTAGACAAGATATCTGAATTTACTAGATGTCACAAGAAGCGGCTAAAAATTGAATTTCATTCCTGCAGTGTACGTAAACGTATCGGAGTGGAGAAAATCGACAAATGCGAAATCAGCAGAGACATTTTCCGCGTAATGAATCTGAACGCCTGTTGTATAGCCATTTTGCTGGTTTTTTCGATCTGTAAAATAACCGCCGCGCAATATCATGAAACTTGAGATGCTATATTCTAATCCTGCTCTTAGCTCGTGAGTTTGAGTTGAAAAATTTCGTTCACCATCGACCGAGATTCGAAGCTTGCGTAAATTGAGACTCAGACCTGCTACCAGCACCCGTGGCAGCTCGATGGTGCTCTCGAAGGTTCGATAAAAATTTCTGAAATGAACCCCAATAGCGACGATATCGTGTGGAAAGATTAATACTCCGCTGTCTAAGCCATAGGCCCATTTTGAGGATGTTGTGCGTGCTTGACGCAGTCGGAGAATATGGTGACTGAGTCCGATCATGGCGTAATTCTCCCAGTTGAAGCTGGTGTTCGCGATATAATCGTCTTTTTTTCTTTCAGCCGTATTCAGTGTTGAAAAAAGAAATCCAAAGGTGAGTGGAGCTTCGGTGATTCCGTCGATGAATCCTGCTTTTAGATTCCATTTTTTTGCACCGTCTAAAAAATGATTATGAACAAATATCTGGCGACCGTTCATTCGTCGCGCCGTCCCTGCCGCATTTAGATAAAACGCGCTCTCGTCGTCAGCGATGCTCGTGTAGGCCCCGCCGCTTCCTAGGCTTGCACCTGATTGCAGTTCTGGAAGAAGTGCGAGTGCGGGTTGGCTCAGCAAAACACACGTGAGTGGGACTGCAAAAATGCTGCAAAGTCTGAGAACGAGAGTAGTAATGGTTTGCGCCTTAACCTGCATCTTTTTCATATCTTGAGTCACTTCAACCCAAAAAGTGAAGGAATATCAACAGGCTAAAACTTGATTAGACTTGGCCTCGCGATTGCACATTCTATGGCCACAATGGTGGTTTCTCTTAAAAAATCGGTTTTGCTTCAGCGCTGTTCGGTCTTCATGTTGGCGTTTAGTTCAATTTTGATGAACTTGGAGCAGCCAGTCTTAGCCGGCGGTCGGGTGTTTCCTGGCCTGCGAAGTCAGCCAGTAAGAGAGAGAAAGACATTGGTGCTTGGACTTATTTCCGAAGCTGCTTCGGGATCTCCTGATCTGGCCGACATTGAAGGCTTTCTCAAGAATAATTTGTCTCCAGAGGATGCGCAGCTTTTCATTTTGCCTATTAAATTAAATGATAAAAACTTCAGTTTTGGAATTCGAATTCTGGTGGATGTTTTGTTGGCCAATTCGCGAATTGGTGAGCTCACCGATCTGTTGACGAACGATCGCATCGACGTGCGAACGAAAGCTCGGGAGGCAATGCTTGAAGCGTTTGGTCGGGAGCCGGCAGCTGTTATATCGGTCAGAAAAGCAAATATTGTTCAAAAGGACCGCTTCGTGGGCCGACTCTTAGATATCGCTCCAGAGAATGATATTCGGCCCTTTGCAGAGCTGATCGCGGCCTTCGATTTGGCAGGAGATTTAGAAGGCGCACTTCGTCGATATGATCGTACGAAAACGGGCGCCATTGCTGCAGCGAATGCTGTGATTTTAATGAGATTGAAGACGTCTCATGACATAAGAAAAGAAATTCAGAACCTTTCTCAGGATGCAAATCCTTTCATTCGTAAGTCCGCAGAGAATTATTTTCATCTCGTCAATTGAGTCTCTGGTGAACGGACTTTGAATTCTGAAATCCATCTTGATCCAATATTTTTGTGCCGCTAAAACTGTGCAATGTTCTGGGGTCAAAAAATATTGGTGCATCTTATAGGAATTGGAGGCTCTGGAATGAGCGGAATTGCTGAAGTGCTTCTCGCTTCAGGCGTTCCAGTTTCTGGCAGCGATATTTCTGAGACGGCCATCACTCGCCGACTGCGAGAGGGCGGGGCATCTATTTTCATTGGACACAGCCGAGAAAATTTAAAACAACCGACCTGTGTCGTTGTTTCGACAGCTGTGAGTCCGGACAATATTGAGTACAAAACCGCGCTTGAGTTGAAAATTCCTGTGATTCCGCGTGCGGAAATGCTGGCGGAATTGATGCGATTGAAATTGGGAATCGCGGTGGCTGGATCTCACGGAAAAACAACAACAACGTCAATGGTCGGACAATTTTTGAAGACCAGGGAGCCATCGGTGGTTGTCGGTGGACGACTTCAACATTGGAATGCGTCTAGTCTGCATGGAACCGGTGAGCCGTTTGTGATTGAAGCGGATGAAAGTGACAGAAGTTTTTTGAAATTTTCGCCTGTGTATTCCGTCGTCACAAATATTGATCGCGAGCATATGGATACCTATCGCGACTTCGAGGATCTCAAAGGCACTTTTCTTGATTTTATGAATCGGACGGCATTTTTTGGGCGTAATTGGATTGGTTTTGACTGCCCCGTCCTCCGGGATATTTCCGCCAGTCTGTCGAAGCCTTTTTCGACTTACGGAATTCATCCAGATTCAGATCTTCTGATCACAGATATTGAAATGAGCCCTCAAGGTAGCATTTTCTCGTTGTCGTTTCATGGTCGATCGTTGGGCAGATTTTCTCTGCCTGTGGTTGGATTGCATAATGTTAAAAATGCAGCTGGCGCAATCGGGGTTTGCCTGTCGATGAAAATGGATCTCAATATCGTGCGCGATGCTTGCGCCTCTTTTGTCCCCGCAGATCGTCGTTTACAGGTCCACTTTGAAGATGATTCAGTCGCTGTGGTAGAGGACTATGGCCACCATCCCACGGAGATTCAGGCGACCTTGGATGCGCTACAGGTGAAATATCCAGGAAGAGATATTTCCGTTGTATTTCAGCCGCATCGCTATACTCGTACGCGAGATCTCTTTAATGATTTTTCGTCAGCATTTCTGGGTAGGGTAAAGGATATTTTTCTGCTTCCTATTTATTCTGCACATGAAAAAGTCATTCCTGGAATTTCGTCTCAGTCTTTGGCGGCAACTTTTCAAGCTGAGACTTTTGTTTATGAGCATATTCCGACGGTGGATGAACTCATCCTTCGATTTGAAAAGTCTTCTTCCCGACCTCGCGTCTTGCTCGTCCTCGGTGCATCGCCGTTAACGACGATTGCATCTGGGCTTGCCGCATTTTTTGGAAAGCGTTCCAAAATTGATTTCGGCCGTTGACCAGCTGCGCTAGCGCCGTCAGACTTAAAGATGTGGGGGAATTAAAGAATCTGAGGCTCAATAAAAAGAGAGATGAAAAGAGATACAACGAGAAGAAATACCTAGATAAACGGTATTCAGATAAAAAAAATAAGGAAGAGTGGCGCGGGTGGAGATTTCTCTTTGTTTCGCTTGCTGTGACAGCGCTGAGCATCATCTTTTTCTTTTCAGTCCGACTTATTTTGCCTAAGATAGAACAGCGACTGTCTTTATCTGTTGAAGCAATATCGCAGCGCGTCAATAAGTGGGGAGGGATTCGGCTGAAAAATATAGAGTTGGAAGTGGCGTCCGAGGATCAAGACGAATTGCTGCCCCAACTCACCGCATCACTTAAACAGGAGCTCGATTCCTATAAGGGGCGGTCATTTTGGAGCGTCGAATTGGCAGAAGTGAAAGAACTTGTGGAAAAAAATGGGTGGGTGGACAAAGTGGCTGTTCAGCGATCGTTTCCGGATCGCTTGTCTATCCACATTACTGCGAAACGCCCCAGATATTTGGTGCGAGGTATGAGATCTTGGTTTCTCGTTGATGCGAAGGCATCCGTGATTTCTATAAGTCGTGAAATCCCCGGAGCCTGGATTAACTTGCCGCTCGTTTTTGGAAAAGAGAAGAAGTTTGATCGGGGCCAAACCATCGAAGAATTGAATCGTCGATTGACTGATCAGCGTTTGGATTTTCAGGCGTTGACTCGATTGATGGATTCTGTGGAACGACGATTTCATGTCCATATTGAATCGCTTGAATTCAAAGATGACTCCTGGAGTGAAGGTTCCCTCGTTCAGATGAAAATATTTTCTCAAAACAAAACTGATATCATGGGCCAAAATTTGGGAGAGGAATTTGAGGTCGTTCTCCCGCTGCGCACTGAAGACGGAATCATTTCTGAACAACGATTAGAATCGCTGCAGTATGTGCTTTCGGATTTGAGACTGAAGGGAGTCGCGAGTGCGCAGATTTTGGGACAGTTTGATGGACGTTGGATCGTAAGTCGCAGAAAGGAACGCTAGGAATGGCAAAAGAATATCCGACAGTCGCAGCAATCGACTTTGGAACAAGTAAAATTGCAGTTTTGATCTGTGAAATCAATCCCAGTGGTTTAGAAGCTGTTGGATTCGGTCAGCGAGAGTCTCACGGTATTCGAAAGGGAATGATCGTTAATATTGATTCAACGGTTATGGCCTTGCAAGAAGCTGTCGACGAAGCGAAGTCTTTGGCGGGGCGAGAAATCGATTTTGTAATCGCAGGGGTGACCGGCAGTCATGTTCAAGCAGTAGGTTCAAATGGGATGGTGCCAATCAGAGGCAAAGATGTTGATGCCACGGATATCCAAAAAGTGATCGAGGCGGCGTCAGCTGTAAATATGCCGCTTGATCGCGAGATCATCCAAGTTGTGCCAGAAGAATTCATCATCGACGGCCAAGAGGGAATTCACGATCCATTTGGGATGTATGGCAAGCGGCTTGAAGTCAGATTGCAAATCATTTCAGGCGCCGTTACGCCTCTCGAGAACTTGCGACGTTGTTTGCAGAAGGTTGATCTCAAATTGACACAATTCGTTTCAAATCCGCTGGCAAGTGCACGCGCGGTTTTGGCTCAGGCCGAACGAGATGCGGGAGTTTGTGTTGTGGATATTGGAGCAACGTCAACAGACCTCTGTGTCTATCACGACGGAGCCTTTCGTTGGTTGAGATCTCTGCCGATTGGTGGAATGCATTTGACGAATGATCTGGCGGTAGGACTCAAGACGAATCTGACAGAAGCACAACGCTTGAAACATAATTACGGGGCTGTCGTTTCTGAATTTTATGAAGAAGAAATTGAGATTGCCGGGCTGGCTGATCTTGAGCCGAGAAGAATTCACCGGCGAATGCTGTCCACAATTCTTCAACCGCGATTAGATGAGATTTTTACATTGGTGAAGAACGAATTAGCAGCGCATGGCGTCGATGAGTCTCTTCCGTCCGGCGTGGTGATCACCGGTGGAGCCTCTACATTGAAGGGCTTGCTGCAGTCTGCCGAGAAAATTTTCAGATTGCCTGTGCGAATTGGACGGCCTGAAGGGCTTGGTGGTTTAAGCGATATGGTTTCAACACCACAATGTTCGACAATCGTGGGTCTTGCAATTTTGGGATGTGAAATGAGTGATGAGTTGAAATTTTATTCCGGCTTATTTGAACAGCGTGGAATTAGTCGTGTTCAAAAAAGATTGAGCCGGTGGTTTAAGGATTTCTTTTAAGACGGAACTAAGGAGGGGAAAATGTCTAAGAAAGTTGAATCGGTAGATACCGAAAATCTCGGAGCAAAGATTAAAGTTATCGGCGTCGGAGGTGGCGGAGGCAATGCCGTCAACACGATGATTCGTGAAGGACTGACTGGCGTTGAGTTTATTACGGCGAATACAGACGCACAGGCGCTTAAAGTCACAAAGGCTCAGCACAAGATTCAGTTGGGAGCTGGCCTCACTAAGGGATTGGGTGCTGGAGCAAATCCCGAGGTGGCACGAGAAGCTGCAATGACCGATGCTCAAGAAATCTCAGAGGTTCTTGAGGGTAGTGATATGGTTTTCATCACCTGTGGTCTTGGAGGTGGAACAGGAACTGGTGCAGGACCGGTAATCGCTCAGATTGCAAAAAGCATGGGAATCTTGACGGTTGGAGTTGTCACAAAGCCTTTTTTGTTTGAAGGAAAAAGACGTCGACGACAGGCTGAAGAGGGTCTGGCGCAGATGAAGGAGAATGTCGATACCTTGATCACGATTCCAAATCAGCGATTGCTCACTCTGGCAAGCGAGCAACTCACCTTGCTTGACGGCTTTCGAAA
Source organism: uncultured Bacteriovoracaceae bacterium (assembly GCA_964626465.1). Lineage (GTDB taxonomy): Bacteria > Bdellovibrionota > UBA2394 > UBA2394 > UBA2394 > CAZRCG01. The sequence goes on from CAZVFP010000005.1 coordinate 120,140, forward strand.
AGTAGATGAGGTATTGCTGTCAGCGGTGAAGGGGATCAGCGATTTGATTAATATTCACGGAATGGTGAATGTCGATTTCGCAGATGTGCGAACCGTCATGGGCGAAATGGGTATGGCGTTGATGGGCACCGGTGAAGCGCGTGGAGACAATCGAGCAATAATGGCCGCGCAGCAGGCGATTTCTTCTCCGCTTCTCGAGGATGTTTCAATCGAAGGAGCGACAGGGATTCTGATTAATATCACTGGCACATCGTCTATGACATTGTATGAGGTCAACGCAGCGGCGACTTTGGTTCAAGAAGCCGCTCACGAGGATGCAAATATTATCTTTGGAAGTGTGATTGATGACAGCTTACAAGATAAGATTCGAGTCACCGTTATTGCGACTGGTTTTAACAAATTTGCGAACAAGACGGATATCGATCAAAAGCCGGCCGAAGTAATTGAGCCACAAGCCCATTTGAGAGGAAACGTCATGCAACCATTGAATTTGGCGGTGGCCCAAGAAACTCCTCCCGCTCTGGGGCAGGCGAATCGCGGTCGTCGGGGCATGCCACTCTTTGAAGAGGATGCTTTGGAAGTCCCGACATTTTTGAGAAGGCAGTTAGATACTTAAAGATTCAAATTGGAAGAAGGGTCGATCTTCAAATTCGTCCCTTCTTCTAATATTTTTTCTAAGATTTTTTATCAATCCGATTACTTAGTCCAGCGACCGTCGCAATCACCTTTTGAACTTAGACTCGCGATTTTTCCTTTAGGATCTGCGACCACGGAAATTTTGCATACTTTCTTAACGTTGCTATAAACATCGACTGAACTGTCTTTATTTGACCAACGGTCCCCTGATTCAACGGAACCAGTTCTCTCCATGGATGTTTTTTCCGTCGTAAACGTATAGGCCGTTTTTCCGGTCGGAAGTTTTACCGTGGCTTCGGGAGCTCCCCAAACCGAAATCACTTCTTCAATATTGGAGCCGACATAGCGCTGAATATCGTCATTATGTGCAATATACTTCAGCCCGCAGCCGCCGAGGGTTAATAAGCCAATGCTAACTACTGTAATCAAAAGAGAATTTTTCATCGTTCGAGCCTAACTGAGACCTTCTTTTTGAGTCAAAAATTATGTTTAGGCAGAACTGGTTCTGAGTCGAAAATGCTGGTAATAGCCTGGCAATGCGTAAAAACTTGAAGTCGACCGCGGAAACGATGCGCAATAGAGGGTCGTCTTTTAGTATCCGTGAAGATGGTGCAGTGAAGAAACAGTGGAGGGGGCGACTGAAAATATGCCTTGTCTATCCCAATACCTACTATGTGGGCATGAGTAATCTAGGTCTTCACGCAGTCTATAGTCTCTGGAATGATATCGACGAAGTGGTCTGTGAGCGCGCCTTTCTTTCTGAAAATGGTGAAACCCCGCGTAGTTTTGAAAGTGGTCGCGAGTTAACTGAATTTGATGTGATTGCGTTCACTGTGAGTTTTGAAAATGACTATATCCATTTTTTGAGAATTCTGAGTCAAATTGGTTTGCCTCTAAAGTCCTCTGACAGGCATGACCATCATCCACTGGTGATTATGGGTGGGGCAGCTATTTCAATGAATCCATGCCCTGTGGCTCCTTTTGTAGATTGTTTTGTTTTTGGCGACGGTGAAGAGGTGGTTGCAGATCTAGCGACGACGATGCGTGCGACGCCATTTCTGCGACACGATAAGAAAAAAATACTTGAATATCTTTTGGCAGAGGTCTCTGGAATTTTTGTGCCCGCGCTCCAAGGATATTTTCCAGAACAGCCTATCAAACGACGTGGTCTTAAGTTTATTAATTCCTTTTTAACAAAAACTGAGATCGTCTCCAATTTTACAGAATTTTCGGATGTCTTTTTGGTGGAGGTATCTCGTGGATGCCCTCAGAAGTGTCGATTCTGTTCAGTCTCATATACGGAAACGAGCACTCGTTTTCGCCGATTGAGTTTTTTGAAATCAGCTTTTGATGAAGGAATTGAGCGAGTGGGTCGAGTAGGGCTTCTTGGTGCAGCGCTCTCTGATCATCCCGAACTCTTAGATTTTGCGGACTATATCGTTTCAAGAGGTGGAGAAGTCAGCTTATCATCGCTTCGGGTCGAGGCTGTGGGGCCAAAGCTGATCGAATTGCTTGTGCACAGCAAGCAGAAAACTTTGACGCTGGCGTTAGAAACCGGAAGTCAACGATTGCAAGAGGTCATTCATAAACGAACGCAATTGGATACATTGAGCCACGTTGTGACAACCGCTTTGGATGCGGGCGTGAAGAATTTAAAATTTTATTTTATTATCGGTCTTCCCACAGAACAAACTGAAGATATTCTGCAATTAGCGGATTTGATTAAGAGGGTGCATCGAGAGTTTTTAGCCAAATCAAAGTCATTGGGCCATATTGGCACTCTGACGGTGAGTCTCAATCCATTCATACCAAAACCGACAACACCGTTTGAAGCCTGTGCGCATGTTCGGGTCGAAGAACTGGAGCGTCGCTTTCGTTTGATTATGACGGAGCTCGAAGGACTGCAGCGCCTTCAGATCAATCACGAGGGTTGGGACACAGCGATATTGCAGTCAGTGTTGAGTGTTGGGGATGTTGATGCTTCTGAATTTCTTCTGGCAACACACAATGATGGCGATAATTGGAGAAAACAGGTTCCAAGATTTCAGAGCCTCATCGAAAAAACGATCTATACTCCAAAAACTTTAAGTCATGTCTTGCCTTGGTCTTTTATTACGCGGTGACAAATTTAATAATTTCTGCCGGGGTGTCTTCGCCTAAAAACAAAAGTGGGATGGCCTCGTAGTCATATTTTTTGAATATTTTATCAATATATTCCTTGAGATGGATTTCTTTTGCTTTCAATCCTTTTAATTCCGATATGAAGGGATGCTCAATATCAGGAAGAGAATCCATCGACAGACTTCGGTTCATCACGATTCTGACACGTTGATTTTTCGGAAAATATTCTGAGAATTGATCAATCAACGCTGTTGGCGTTTCTGGCGTCACGACGAAGATATGCTGGGTATCGGGTGATTTCATGATTTGCTCGAGCGCAATCGCCGACCGTCTGAATCTATCGGTATGTTGAGAAAGCCATTCAATAAAATCATAGAGGCTTTGAGCTGCGAGTTTCCCTGAAAAAAGGCGCAACCATTCGAAGACCTTCTTAAATGCAGAGTGCAAAATGGCCGATTCCGACGAACGAAGAGCCCATTGAACCATTGATTGATCAAAGAATCGATGCAAATGAAACATCGATTTGTAAAAACCGATCGCTTCTTGAAAAGGCGGGGTATCAATCAAAAGGACATCATCATCAGATTCTTCTAGTTCATCGCCGAGTTGAATAAGATCGAGATAATTTCGAAAGTCTTGGAGCCCCGATGTCATCTGATGGTAGATATGCCGAACTTTGTCGCTCGTGCGAATTTTCGAGTGGAGTTGCTCAAATAATTGATCAAAGTCGGTAGCTTTGAGCCTGAACTGACATTGACCAAGTGCGATCATCTGATCAGACAGAGAAATATCTGCGCCAAGAAGATGGAAAAGCCTTCGGCTTGGATCCATGGTCATCAGTGTTCGATTTCCTGTTTCGCGACAGGCGATTCGAATCGACGTATGACTTTTCCCGACGCCACCAGCTCCCCAGACAAAGATCGTTTTCACAGAGATACTGCTCCTTCAAGAATTTGATGCTCGAAGTGATCGAGTTTCGTTCTTTCCCGTTCACGAATCGGTCGATTCAATTGTAAGCGTTGTAGTCGGTCGCTTAATTCAGGGATGGGAGCTGTTGGGGTGTGTAGTCTATTGAGGATTCTTTTGATACGGAATATTGGATATTTAGACTGAATTTCATTTTCGATATGCCGCATTTCTTGCAGAGATGAATTTTCTGGCAGGGTTACAATATGAACAACGGTTTGCCGTGTTTGAAAAAATGCTTCAACTTCGTCTGCGATTGCTCGCATTGAGCCCCCATCGAATACGCGAATCGCGGTTTTCGGGCAGTCGATGAGAGATAAAAAATTTCCAGAGGAAGGAGCGTCGACGATGAGATCTTGCGATTCGGCAAGCCGAATCCATTCTCTCAAGAGAAGTAGTTCATAAAGATTAGGAGCAAGATGAAGAAGAGTTTGGGCCGTTGATGTCGTTGCGATTAGTTTTCTGACAATTGAAATTTTAATCGATTCCTCTAAAAATTTTTGGAATAAAATTTCCTTTTTAAATGGATGAAGTTGAACGGGGAATTGGCCCATGGCTTTCGCTTCTTGAAGGAGCCCCGTTCCAGACGATTCAGAGACGACAGAACTTTTCAACAATCTGTGTAGCAGAATCGAGACTCGAGTCTTGCCAGACCCGCCTTTACCCGTGACGAAGTGCAGAGTCATATTTCATCTCAAAGAATTCTAGAATTGTTTGCGTCGTTTTGGAATGAAGCAACGTCGAGTAATGCCCCATGGGTTCAATCACGATTGATGCTCCCATTCCCCAGACCGATTCAGGATAACAGAAAAAGTCATGAGATCCCCGAATGAGAAGGTCCGGCTCTCGAGAAGAAGGCGGCAACTCACTGAAAGTATTTTTAATTCTGTCTGAAGAAATAAATCGAAGAGTCGGGGAGCAATGCGCAGGGGCAGAGATGGCGATCCACTTGAATTGAATATCCCTGAGTAGAGGTTCCTCAAGCAATTTGGAAATGACGGGGCGACTGGTCCCAAAACTAACGATATTTATTTTGCGTGATTTCGTATGTGCGATGACATCTTGAATATGCTGGAGCAGAAATTTCTTGAGAAAAAGCTCGTCTCGGATGAAGGGCTTCCACGCAAATGGCCATAGACTCGTGCAGAAATTTTTTCGCAGTCTCCAAATAAGCATGCCAAAAATCCGGGGACTGGAATGTAGTGAGGGTATGAAGATGATCGGGATTTGGCGGGGATGCCCTTTGGAGTCGCTCAGGGGCGGAGCCTCGTAAAATGATGCGATAGGCTTCAAATGGGCTCCCATCAATGAGATCCAGGCTCCCCATTCGATTCCGGCATAGGTGAGAACCTGCGAAAAGGTGGCTTCAGGGGCCTCAGCCTGAGCTCTCGACCAACTGAGGGCAAACGCGATCAATAACAGGGCCATGATGCTGAGCACCATTGCCACAAATCCAACCTGAAAAATTCCAAGAATCCATTCCATTCTAGATCTAACTTACTGGGGAGGTCTGGGGCAGCCAAGAGTTTTCCATTACACTATAAGATAATGAGGGGTCTCAACCATGGATGCAGCGACTGAGCTGAACGTATTCTGTTCGCTCTTGGAAAGATCAGTTTGTTCCTTTAAAGAGCAGCTGTCGAATCAGGTCTCTGATCCCGTTTCTGAGATTGAAAGAGCTGTTGAGTCGTTTCGGAAAGCAATTGGAACAGCAGATGAAATTGATATTGACGTACTTCCACTCGATTTTCGAGTCAAAAAAGTTTCAATCTATCGGCAAGAAGACAAGTCAGCCGCACTCTCTGCGATTCTTTCGCATTTTCGCGTGCGAGTTCTGACATTCACAAAAACTTTGAGTGCCGATGAATTGAGATCATTTTCTAAATTCATGGCGGCGAGTGAGAAATCTCTGAATGACAATGACCTTGATTTCTATTCTGCCTTTAAAGAACTCAATCTTGAATCTGTAAATGTACAAATGCCTTCTGTTTGGGAAGAAGCCATTGAAGATCATCCTGAGATTCGAGACAAGTTTGAAGATTTTGCGAAGCGTATAAAGTCAAAAGTTGAAAAATCAAATTTGAATTCCGCACGACGACTTCGACCAGATGATTTGAAGGTTTTAGAAGAGTTTCGTATCAATCCTGCCTTGTTCACAAAAAGTGATGACGAAGTTTCTGCAGTCTTAAAATCTTCTCACCACCTTTTTAGCAAAGCGGAGGATGAAAAAAAGAGTTTAGAGCGTTTATTGGGTATGGGCTTTCACTTTCTGGATGCAGGTGAGGGCCATGAACAGCGGCAAATGGGGCGGGATATGGTATGCCGATCTACCTTGTTTGCATTTGAACTTAAATTTTATGATTTGGTGGAAGCTGTCATAGATCGTGTAGCTGAGCTTCAACAACTGAAATATGATCAGACGGGAGAATTTCAAAAGGTAGTAGATACTTTTTTTCATCCCGATCATCTTGTTTCATTTAGTACGGCGCTCAATTTAGAAGCTGAGCGTGAAATCATTCTTCGAATTTTGTCGAAAGGCTCTTCATTTGCTGTTCGTTTGAGTATCTTACTGCTTGCTCGACATCCTTGGCTAAAAGATCAACTAAGTGAATTCATCGCAAAGAATTTTGTTGCTTCAATATCTTGGGTTTCCGAAACAATGAAACAAGATCCACACAGTCGATGCTGGGAGGAGTTGCTTGCTATTCTTGCAGAGGCAAGAACGCCTCACTTGACTCGTTACCATGAAATGTATGCCACATTGGTGCCTCGAGATCTTAGATTTCAAGGGTTGAAACGCATCTGCACTATTTCTAGTCCTGAAACGACAAAAATTCTCTTGGGTATGGTCTCAAGTTCGAGCGAGTTTGATCGGATGCAGGGCTATGAGCTACTCGCACTGGCGAGAAATCGCCCGGCATTGGATCTGATCCAGCGAGTGTTATCTGGCAATTCATTTGAACAAGCTTCTCCCAAAGAAAAAGAAATCATGATCTCGGTATTCGCTCGCCTGACTGGCCGTCAGGGAGTGGCATATCTTGTCGGCTTTTGGAATAAATCAGGACAGACTCTTTTGAATCGAAGGCAAGAGATTGAGAAACGATTGGCGATGATAAGTGCACTGTTTCAGATCAATCCGTTAATTATGGAAGAAGTCATTTCAAAGGTGGATCCTGGCACTCTGTCATCTGAGATCAATGACGTTCTCTTTGGGATTCGCGATCGGTTGCCGTCAAATGAGGAATCATCTGAATGAACGCGCATATTGATAAGAAAGAAGGATCTCCAGAAACGGTCGCTCGTGACTTCGTTCTCGCGTGTGCGACACTCTTTCGAACGCTGGCGATTCATAGCCCAACCAATTCGGCATTGAAGCGGCCTACGGAATCGTTCCTCCGCTCATTGAGTTCTTTAAAGTCTGAATACAAGGTAAATGGAATTGAACTCGTCGCCACTCAGCAGGGCATTTGGATTGAAGGCAGAAGAGTGCAGAATCACTTTTCGATCGTCGAAGCGATCAATGACGTTGTTCGGATTCTGAGCAAATCATTGATTCGAAGCGTGAGATTTGAGCCGCAAGTTAAACCCGAGGCTATATTGCAACTATTTGCTGATTTATCGGCGCATGCTCGGCAAAATCGGGAGCCGAATTCATTCGATAAAAAATATGCCGAGATCAATTTGGGTTTTTTTACTCCTGAGACAACTGACTTTAAAGTTCAAAAATCAAATTCGCTTTCCCAGTCTGACCATGCGCTAGAAATTTATTTTGTGTTCAAAAGGAATGTAGAAGATTTTTTTAGGGGCATGTCCAACAATATGCTCATTCCTCAAGAGAAACTGAGAAGTTCAATGACAGCGCTTGTTGAGATCGCTCAGGTGGCCCCGCATCATTTGGTTTCGCTCAGCCTTATTCGTGATGATCGAGCAGACCAGAATGGCGTTTTTGCGGTAGCCTCTCAGGCGATTGCAACGAGCCTGCTGTCGATTGTTCTCGCACGAGAGATGTATTTTTCTTTTAGTGAGCAGGTGAGTATGGGGTTGGTCGGACTCATGTACAATGTTGGTTTGCTGGGCAAAGAAAGTGCAATCATCATGAAAAATGAGAAGCTTTCTCCGTCCGAGTACAGAAGAGTCATGGATGCTCAGGCCCTCGGAGTTTACAAGTTGTTGAGGGGACAATCTGTGACTCGGCCGGCGTTGGAACGCTTGCTTGCTATTTTTGAATATGCTCGTGGCAAAACAGAGCAGTCTGTTTCTTTAAGTGTTGAAACCCGAGTTTTAAAAATCTGCTCTCAGTACGTGGCTTTAACAAGTCAAAGACCATTTCGCGATGCTTATACTTTATCGGAAGCTGTAAAACTTCTGGTCAGCAAAATCTCAATCGCAAATAAGGCTGACCTTGATCCATTGCTCTATTTTGTTTTTGTGCGCTCGCTCGGTGTGATTCCACTTGGGAGTCTTTGCCTTCTCAATGACGGGAGACAGGCCATTGTCTATCGTCCCAGTGGCAAAAAGCCCGGAATGCCGGTCGTGAAGTTGAGAGTCTCTCAAGAGGGGGAATCCCCTGTCGTCCTCGACCTGGCGGATCATCCTGGCCTTCAAATTTCAAAGACATTGGATCCACGTCGAGAAGGAGTGAATGTCACTGGTTATCTTTTTGACTAGTGCCGATCTCAAAAATGATTGTCAGAATTTTCTGGATAGTCGAGTTGCCAAATCTTTTGGGATCAATTTCATCCAGCTGATTTGACCATCCTCAAACTGCAATGAACTTCCGCAATTGAACAAGAGAGGCCTTTGAGTTTGGACTCGGCAAATTTGGTAGTGGGTTCCCACGCCAACCAATACCGAATCACTTGACTTGACCGCGTTGTCGTTGCTCGGATTTATCTCAAAGATCTCTTGGCTTGGAACCATCTTCACCGATTGTTTTAATGTCGAGTAAATCCGGACCTTCGCTGAATCAGAGCCGGTATTTTTAAAAGTTTCTAAAATATGAACTCTCTCGCACTGCTCGAAAACTCCCAAGTCAGTCGGTTTGATGCAGTGAATGGCCGACTCTGCTGAGAGCGTTGTCACCCATAATGCGGAGAGTGTTGTCACCCTTAGGGTAGCGATTCCAAAAATGGCAAAAATGCCTCTCATTCCCTAATTAGATTGCAAGTCCCATGCCACTACTTGAGATTTATCGACGCTTGGAGTACCTGGACTTCGCCCGGCTTAACTATATGAACTTCAAGCGTTTTTGGCGTATTGGACGGCATTAGCCTTGCTTGAAGAGTCTCGCCAACTGCTACCTTTTCTTTGAATTTGGCTTCCATATGCCCAATCGATTCATAGGGATAACCCCAGGCTTCAAGGGCACGTCCGACGAGCCCCATGGTCAGCATTCCGTGAGCGATGATGCCCGGTAAGCCGGCTTCAACGGCAAATTGCTGATCCCAATGAATTTTGTTCCAGTCGCCGGACGCTTCGCAGTAGTCACGAATTTGATCAGCGGTGATGGCTTCGAAATCAAAAATTTTTTCCGTCGACATGATCATTCCCTTACTAAAATGAGAGTTTTTGTTTTGACGAGAATGGAGCTGGATCGTTGATCTGAGATGGTTCCTTCAAACGATAGCCAGTAAATCTGGGCTCTATATTTCACATCGACCAGTTTAGTCTCGGATCTCGCGGGAAATGGAATGCTTGGTTTTTCTCCGTATTCAAATTTTTGAGTGGCATGGAGCAATTTCTTCCAATCAACTTCGAAACGATTCAGTAATGCAAATATTCCCTGCAAGCCAACAGCGCCCCAAGTTGGCGGAAGACTCTGAGACTTTGTATTTCTAAATGATTTTTGAAACAAATCGATTCTGGCCTGATCAATTTCGAATTCTATAGGATCTGCAGAAATCGGAAGGTCTTCTTTATTTGGAAATGCCATCCGATTTTGATAGCGAAACTGAGACGCGTTGGCGACTTCAATCTTGAATCAAACATTCCACTCGATTTCTGCCGTTGTTTTTTGCCTTATAAAGAAATCGATCGGCCTCTTTGATCAGGTCGTCGGCAGATTTCAAGTTTTGAGAAGTGAACGTGGCTACGCCAGCAGAGGCTGTCACCGGAATCTTCTTTTCATCAAAAACAAATGAATGGGTTTCAATGAGTCGGCGCAGTCTTTCTGAAAAATGTTTGCCGCCGACGAGGGGTGTATCTCTCAAACAAAAGGCGATTTCCTCTCCTCCGTATCTGCCACAAATATCACCTTTTCGGAGGATATTCAGAAACAATCCACCGAGTTGCTTAAGAACCATATCTCCTGCGGCATGGCCGTGAGTGTCGTTGATTTTTTTGAAGTGATCGACATCCAACAGAGTAACCGTCAGAGGTCGACCGACTCGGCGGTGATAATTAAACTCAACATTGAGTTGCTCGATAAAAAATCGCTTGGAGTGCAGGCCTGTCAGTGCATCGCGAGTGGCCGACTCATACAGCTCCTTTTGAAAAGAGGCTTCGATTTCGTCTTGCAGTACAAATTTAACGATGATCGAAGATCCAATCTGAATTTTATCGTTTGCTCGTAGTTCTGTTTTGTCGATGCGATCGCCATTTACCCATGTTCCATTTGCTGAGTTCATGTCTTGAATCATCCATTTCCCGTCGCCGAGTGAAATTTGACAATGCTGGCGGCTCACACTTTCGTCTTGAAACGGAAGGTCTGCATCAAGTGCTCGTCCGAGTCTCCAAAGCGGGCGTGATTCAAGATATACGGTTTGTCCGGTTGTCGGACCGGTCATTACAAGGAGTACAGCTTGTTTCTTTGGACTGCGTTGTTGGTCCAGGCGGAGGAATTTGATTGTGGTATGATCCCCATGCTCCGTCACCTCTTTAGTGTAAGGGACTCGCATACAATGGTGCAATGTATAAACTTTCCTCTACAAGTCTCTGAAATTCCTTGAATTTGTTTGAATCCACGGCATTCTTAGACTGTGAATGAGTCCCCTGACAGTTCCAAAACTGAGTTTAATATCCGTCCGTTGAACAGCGCAGATATCGACGCGGTTTTTGCGATTGAGAAAGCTGTCTATGAAGATCCCTGGTCGTTCGACTTGATTCAGCAGAGTCTGAGTGCTCCCATGACCTATGCTTTCGGTCTTTTTCGAAATTCTGAAATATGCGCGTATTCAATTTTTCAGATTATTTTTACGGAAGGGCATATCTTGAATCTGGCGGTGAGCGATCGCTTCCAGAAACAGGGATGGGGACGCAAGCTTCTTGATGCGGTGCTCGATTTTGGAAAAAATCGTGGCGTTCATTCTTTTTTTCTTGAGGTGAGGCCGACAAATGAGAGTGCGAAACAGCTGTACGAGAAACGAGGTTTTCGTCAGTTGTTTGTCCGCCCGCATTATTACTCTAACGGTGAATCTGCTATTGTGATGACTTTAGATCTGATGGATTGACGGGGAGATGCGCGCCGATGCTAGATGAAACTTTTTTTTCTAGAATTAAAAATTCTAGTGCAATTGAACACAAAGTTGCCCGTTTGATGGAGCTAAAGCCGGTGGCTCAAAATCAATGGTCGATGTGGCTCAGACCAGAGATTTCATTGGAAGCTTTTAGTCCTGGGCAGTTTTGTATGTTATCTGCCTTGGATTTGGTCGATCCATTGCTGCCGAAGCCCTTTCCGATCGTAGACGAAAAAGATGGAGCTCTTCGATTTTTATTTCGAGTCGTTGATCGATTCACGCAAATGCTTGCAAGTCAGATTTTGGGCTCGAGACTTGGGATATTGGGCCCACTCGGACGTGGAATCGATCATGAGCTATCGTTTGGAAAAAAAATCGTCGTCGTGGCCGACGGAATTGGCTACGCGACCGTCCTTCCGATGCTGACCCTGATGAAAAAAAGAGCCATCGTAGATCCCATTTTGTTTTATGGATTGAGATCTGATCTGGAAGCCATTCGGCAGGGGCCATATGCGCCTCGATATGTGTCTCAAGATGGATCAATTGGAGTCAAAGGAACGGTTTGCGATATATTGCGAAACCAATTCGATGAATTGAGAAATTTTGATCTTTTTATTGTTTCTGTGTCTTCTGCAATGACCCGCGAGATTTCTCAGATTTTACCCGGGGACAAATCATACTATTTTCTTGATCGACCGATGGCCTGTGGTTTTGGAGTCTGCGGCAGTTGTAGAGTTTGTCTGATCTCTGAATCGGGCTCGGTCCGCCACGGAGTCAGCTGCGTCGAGGGCCCATTTTTTCGTGGTGATCAAATCGAAGTATGCTTGAAGGAAATTTCATGAAACCCTCACTAGTCACAAAGATTGGGAGACTCGATCTAAAAAGTCCGTTCATCGCAGCCGCGGGGTCTTGGTCGTATGGGGCTGAACTGGTTGATCATCCAGCTCATGCATTTCTAGGTTCATTTGTGACGAAATCACTTTCTTTATTTCCCTCTTCTCATGCGACTGAACTGAGCTTCGTTCAAACGGATGCTGGAATGGTCCATGATTCAGGCATGGAAAATATTGGAATTGATAGTTTTATTTCCACAGTTGATCCGTTTCTAAGAACAAAGAGATCGTCATATATCCTCAGTATTCAAGGAAAGACAGCCGAAGATTTTAAGCAACTCACGCAAAAGGCCACAAAGACGTCTGCACTTGCCGTGGAACTAAATCTGAGCGCGTTGACGGCACAGGGTGGTGACGATGTGGGTTCTCATGCGAAATCTATTGAGGCTATTGTTGGAGCGGTTCGGCGCGAATGGAAAAAGCCTCTTTTGGTCAAGCTCTCGTCAAATTATTGGTTCGTTGAAGAGGGTGCGATAGCGGCGGAAAGTGCTGGCGCGGACGGCATCGTTATGATCAATGCGGTGGCTTCAACTGCTATCGATATTGATTCTCTGACAATTGAGAATAATCAGCGCAGGTTTCGTTTTGTCACAGGACATCTTTCAGGTCCCGCCATCCGACCTATTGCAATCAACTGTGTTTTTCGGTGTTTTAGAAAAGTAAAGATTCCTATTATTGGAGTTGGAGGGATTCATCGAGCTCGCGACGTGATTGAATTTCTCGCAGCAGGGGCGAGCGCCGTGCAACTTGGTGTGTGGAATTTTAGAGATCCCATGATTTATCAATCTTTGACGAGGGATCTCCTTCTTTGGATGGAGTCGAATAAATTCAAATCAATTAAAGATCTGACTGGTCTCGCGCATGTCGATCAACAGGCGATTCGTTTTCACTAGTTTTTTTTGGAATGAATGATTTTTAAAGCAATTTTTTTCCTAGCCGTGTGCCGTTCGATTTTAGTTCCAAGCTCGCTTTGAAGATTTCGGGCCACTCGCTGCATAGCTGGCCAAAACGAAATAGATATTGTTGGTTCAATTTCTCAGATTCTTCCGGTCCAAATCTTGATGCGAGCTGAGGGTCTGTCAAATAAAGTTTTTTTGTCAGCTGCTTTTCGCTCGATTTCAGAAGAGCCTCCATATCTTTTTTCCAGTACGATGGAGAGTCAGAATGCATTTCGTAGACGACGCGTAAGCTGGCCAAATCTTCGCAACGTTTTCTAAATAAAGATTCGACAACGATCTTTCGATAGTCTCTAAAAGGCATTTGTCCGAATTCAATTAAATGCTGTCCGGCCTTTTTTATATTTGAGGACATGACGGAGTTTCCCGGGTGGGGAGAAAATGTTTCAAGAATATTTCGAATAATATCTGTTGTTCCGAATCCATCAATCAGAACTGATTGAACCCCATGATAGGCGCGCTGCTCAGGCGGAGAGTGAAGAAGTGCCCAAGGAAGATATGCGAAGTAATTGTCACGATCGCAAGTCGCAAGCATTTCGCCAAACAGTGAATCACAATCTCGAAAAATCGGAAAAAATGGCGGAAGAGCTTCGCGATTGTCGGCAGCGTAGAAAGTACTCATGCAGACGCCCGCCGGGTGGAGTGTTGTTCTGGGAGCGACTTTGAGGGTTTCTCGACTTTTAAACGCCGAGCGATAAGCCGTTTCATTTTTGAGCAGTCGCTTTCTCTGATCATCGAACGAAAATAAATAAGATCGAGGAGAGTTTGATCCGCTGTCGCCGAGTAAGCCGTTATGAGAGAGTCTCACACGCCCCACATTTCTCAGAACTTGACTCAGATTAATATTGTTGAGCCCATCAATCTTCAGAAGATTGAAAGATTTTAGTTGAGCCACACACTCGGTGACACTTTTTCCTAATAGTTTTTCATGAAGTCCAATCAGGTCAATATTTTCTGATCGACACGACCTCAGAGCCTCGTCTCGATTTTCAAAATACCAATGGGGCAGAATATTTCCAGTTGCGCCGAGAGCAATTCCGTCTTCGTAATCAAGAGATGGAAAAACCTGGCAGATGGTGTCGTCATCTGTGACGAACGCAAGCTCTCCAGCAGTATGTAAATAAAAAGAATTACAATTTGCCCCATAGCTATAGCGGGATTGATCGGTATCAAAGAGTGCGAAATCAATAGCCTGTGGAGAAAGTCCACGAGACTTGAGGTGATCGGCAAAAATCTTTTTCTCCTCCAGGCCGATATAATAGACGTTTCTGTTGAACTTTCGTCCATACTCCGTCGCGATTTGCTGATTTTTTTCCCGCATTTCTCTTTCTTGAGAGTCATCGCAGATTACAAAATCGATATTGCGGCCGTGAGTCTCTGTATTCTGCATATAGCTGGCCAAATTTGTTTTGAGATTCTCTGGTCGATTACAGGTGATCACTCCAAGTGATTGCAGCCTTTGAGCCGGAGAGCTGACAGCTTTTTGCACGATTTCAAAGAATGCATTTTCGGCTATAAAGCATCCATGTTTTGAGAGTTCTAAAAAAATTTCTTCCAGCATTCTGACGAAGGCGTGACGTCCGATAATGATGGATCCAAATTGCTCGCTGTATGTGGAGCTAATCGTTCGAATATAAATTCTCTTCTTCCGAAAACCCAGTTCATTCCAGCGATCAACGGCATGCTCTCGAAGTGTCTTAAATGTTCTGCACTTTGAAATGAGTGAAAAAATTTCTGGTTTAATCGGACCGGACGCGAAGATGTCTGGGGCGTAAAAAGCAGCATCGGCGCTACCCGTTTCAAATTGGAGGATCGGGCCTGCTCGATAACGTATATTTTCTAACAAAGTGTCACTCTAAATAAAAACAGGACTCACGAAGAGGTGAGTCCTGTTGATTTGACTAAAATAAAAAGTTAGCGAGTAACAACCTTCCAGGCTTTGCAGCTGGTAAAGGGATAAGCCGAAGACACATACCATTCTTCAGATTCATGGGTCACAGTATAGTTGCATGTCAGTTGGAGTTCGTAGTCAGTTCCTGTTCCCATATAGGATCCGCTGCATGAGCAGTAATTGATGAACGCGCTTTGGCAGGTCATCGACGACGACGAGATTTTATTTCCAAGGTTGTCAAAATAGTCCGCATAACACTTTACACCCGCTTCAGCTGCCTTTGATCCGAGAAATCCAAAAAAAGCCGTTGCAAAAATTCCAAGCCAACTTTTCGAATTAATTTTCATAAACAAAAAGATCCCCTTTCCAGTTTTTCGTTGCAACGACCGTGGACCCTCCATCGCTCTGCCGCAACCTTTATACTGCTCCGATAGCCCCATGGCGTGGGACAATCCAGACAAAATTATACTCAAGGAATATATTTTATGTCTACGAGGGACCGCATAGTATCAGGATTGGGCGGGATGAAGATGGATGTAGACGTTTTTTTGCGACCTCTTTTTTTATCTAACTAATTGATTTATTTGATTAATTTATTTTTGGTAGAGGCGATATCGAGAGTACACAATATGAATTTGCGTTTTCTTACAATCAGCTCTGTTTTGATTATCGTGGGAGTTTTTTCTGTCTGGGTCATGTTTAAGACTGACCGCGATATGAGTGACTCGTTGCACTCTCGGGATGCGCTTCCGACCCCTTCCAATTTTACAAAGATTCATGGGGATCTCGTCGGGCAAGGCCGCGTGAACGGGACAGCTGAACGTCTCGATAACACGCTTGATCGCTCAAAAAAGATGGAAATTTTAGAGAGAAAACCTTCGGATTTTACGCAAGGCCCCACAGTATTGAGAGAGAGGGGTTCAATTTCAAAGGATGAAGCTGTGAGTCGAGATGAGATCCAGAACAACCTCCAGCAGATTCGAAATCTTTATGATCAGGGATCTGATGGCGATTTGATCTGGAAACTCAAGGAGCTCATGAGTTTGAACCCGGATGTTCCTGAGTACGCTGCTGCGATGATTGAGATCCAAATTGAACTTGGAAATTGGCGGGATGCTGAGCTGGCTGTTCGACACCTTCTCAGAATCGATCCCAAGAATGAATATGCGAAATCGGCGTTAGTCGATGTTCTTAAGAAACTGGGCCGGAATGATGAAATTCAGGGTTTGGAAAAACCTTAGGAATATCAAATGCGTGTGAAAAATCAGAATGTTCTGGATAGCCCACTTTTATGCGTAAAGAAGCCCCACTTTCACTTGCCTTAGTGAGGAAAAAGCAGTTAGAAAGTCCTTAGTTTACCTGTTTGAGATGGGTCCTCGTTGATGGGCCCTTTTTATTTTGTGAACGGAGAAAGACATGTTTGAAAATCTTAAAAATGTCATAGAGCAAGTCGGCAAAGACGAGGGAATTGAAAAAAAGCTTCTTGTTGAAGCGCTGGAAGATGCTTTATTGACAGTCGCCAGAAAGCATTTTGGTTTTGCTCGAGATATTGAAGCGCATTACAACGAAAAATCTGGTGAGGTAGAACTTCACGAATTTAAGACGGTCATTGAGGATGTCTTCGATGATGAAATCGAAATTTCATTAGAAGACGCCAGAAAAATAGATCCTGATGTTCAAGTGGGTGATTCCATGGGCTTCAAGATGGATACGGCAGAATTGGGCCGGATCGCAGCTCAGCTGGCCAAACAGGTGATTATTCAGAAGGTCCGTGAAGCTAAAAAGGACATCGTCTTTAAGGAATATATCGGTCGTAAAGGAGAAGTGGTCACTGGGGTTGTCCGTAAGGTAGAGCGCGGTGATATTATCGTTGATTTGGGTAGAACCGAGGCGATTATTCCTCGCCGAGAGCAAATCCATAATGAAATTTATAAGGCCGGAGACCGAATTCAGGGCGTGATCAAGGAAGTTCATGATATTGCGAGAGGACCGCAAGTCGTTATTTCGCGTTCTGATGAAGAATATTTGGTGAAGCTCTTCCAAATGGAAGTTCCCGAAATTTATGAAGGTATCGTGTCCATTAAGGCGGCAGCTCGTGAGCCGGGTGTTCGTGCCAAAATTGCAGTGGCATCGAAGGACTCGGATGTAGATCCTGTTGGCGCTTGTGTTGGAATGAAGGGAAGCCGAGTTCAGAGTGTCGTGAGCAATCTGAGAGGCGAGAAAATTGATATTGTGCCTTGGGATCCCGATTCGATTCGATTCGTTTGTAATGCGATTGCTCCAGCGGAAGTGAGCCGTATTCGTGTGAATGAAACAACAAAAGCGATGGAATTGATCGTGAAGGATGATCAGTTGTCGTTAGCGATTGGAAAGAAGGGGCAGAACGTTCGTTTGGCTTCTCGGTTAACTGGTTGGAAATTAGATATTGTTTCTGAGAACGAGATTTTGAGACGAGCTGAGGGCGGGCAGATCCCGTTGCGATTCATCCCTGGCATCGGTGAAGGAAATTCAGAGGTTCTAAAGGGCCTTGGTTATGAGGTAGCTCAATCATTGCTTGATGCGGATGATGAAAAGTTGTCGTCAATCCAAGGATTTTCGTTCGATCAAATTCGTAATATCCGAAACATTGTTTTGCTCTATACCGAAGAACGAGCGAAGACTCTCTCAACTCTGAAAAATCATTTCCGACATGATGTGATGTCGATGGAGTTCATTGATACACTGGGTAACCAGCAGCTTGAGTTGGTAAAAGTACCGGGCATTGGTTTGAAGTTGATTCGTCATTTGAAGCTGTCAAATATCGAAACGATTGATCAGTTGCTGACGTGCAGTAAAGATGATCTCGCAAGCAAGCTGGCGCTTACAGAAGATGAATCGGAGCTCATCCTCTCCACTGCGAAGTCGTGGGTAGAGAAGCGGGCCAAGATGTCGGCCGAAGAGAAATTAGGAAATTTGAAATCTTTGGAACAGAGTATTTTAGATGACTCTTTAGATGAACAACCTGAAGAGGAAGCGGAAACAGGGAGCTAAGATTTGAGACTTCACGAAGTAGCGAAAGTTGTTGGGGTAGCGGTAAAAGTATTAATGTCCGACCTAGAGAAGGTTGGGTTTAAATACTCGACGCATATGGCGGTCGTTGAAGACAAGGCGATGGCTTGGTTGATTGGGAAGTACCCAAAACTTAAAGACAAGCCGGTGATAGAAGCTGGAGCAGCTCTGGAAGCAAAGACCCGAAAGACGAAACCTAAAGCCTCAAAGGTTGTCACCCAGCGTAATTTGGGAAAGAAGACAGAGAAAAAAACGTCAGAAGTCGATCCTGTTGATCCATCTCAAGTGGAACTTTTAAAAAGACAAGAGGGCAGTCAAGGTGAGACCGTCACTCTTGAGCAGCGAGTGGTCGGAAGTGGTATTATTCGCCGCCGCCGCGTTGAGAACCCAGTTGAGCCTGTTCTCCCGACTCCGGAACCCGTGGTTGAAGCTGTGGTTGTCGCAGAACCCGAAGAGCTCGTAACAGCAGATGTTGTTGAGCCAATCTTTGAGGAAAATTTAGATACTGTCGATGCTGCCGCAGCACGAGCGGATGAGGCTGCAGAAGTGGCCGTGACCTTTGAAGAGCCTGAACATGTGTTTGAGCCAAAAAAAGATCGTGAGCCTGAAGTGGTTGCTCCAGTTGTGAGTGAGCCGATTACGCCGCCCGTGATTGTGCAGACACCTGCCGTTGCTCCAGCGCCAGCTCCGCGGCCAGCCGGGAGAAATTTGTCTGCAGCGCCCCGTCTAAAAATTGTAGAACAGCCTGTTTATTCGCGTCCACCAACTGAAATTTTGAAGAGCTCAATGGAAGCCAAGAAGGCGAAAGCAAAAGCGGCAGAAACGCCAGCTCCAGCGGCGGATGATGCGTCTAAAGATAAGTTGGCCGCTAAGAAAAAAGCAGTAGCACCAGTAAAAGCTGCTGAGCCTTCGGTGAAGTTAACCAAGAAAGACTTGCTTGGAATGATGGAAGAGGTGGAAATCACTCGTCCACTTGCAAGGAAGCCTAAAAAACATGCCGTGAGAATTGAGAGAAAGTCGCCGACTCTTTCGACGCCTGGAGTGAGTAAACGAAAAATTCGGATTGATACCGATATCTCTGTGGCTGAATTGGCGGATCGTCTTGGGGTGAAAGCGGCCGAGTTAATTCGAAAACTGATCACTATGGGACAAATGGTCACGGTACAGCAGCGTCTCGATTTAGATACGGCGACCCTTGTGGCTGGTGAATATGGATACGAAGTTCAGAACGTGACTGAATCAGCTGAACAGATTTTTGAAGGAGTTGACGCAGAAAATTCTGGAAGTGTTGAAGGTAGACCCCCGATCGTGACGGTCATGGGGCATGTCGATCACGGAAAGACTTCTCTGCTGGATGCTATTCGAAAGACTCGTGTCGCGTCTGGTGAGGCCGGTGGGATCACTCAACACATTGGGGCGTATCAGATTGAACATAATGGAAAGAAAATCACGTTCATTGATACTCCTGGCCACGCGGCGTTTACGTCGATGCGGGCACGCGGCGCATCTGTTACAGATCTTGTGATCTTGGTGGTCGCTGCTGATGAAGGCGTCAAGCCCCAGACATTGGAAGCGTTGGCGCATGCGAAAGCCGCTAAAGTGCCGATCATTGTGGCCGTGAATAAGATTGATAAGCCAGAGGCAAACGCAGACCGAGTCACTCAGGAACTTTCGGGTCATAATCTAGTTCCTGAAGCTTGGGGTGGAGACACGATGTATGTGAAAGTGTCCGCCTTAGCTGGAACCGGCCTGCCGGATCTTCTTGAAGCCGTTCTACTTCAGGCTGAGGTGCTCGACCTGAAAGCTGATTCGAAGAAATTAGCAAAGGGTATTGTGATTGAAAGCCGTCTAGACAAGGGCAAAGGGCCCGTTGCCTCAGTGATTATTCAAAATGGAACGCTGGAAGTGGGGCAATTCGTTGTTTGCGGTATTGCATCCGGAAAAGTTCGCGCGATGTTAAATGAGCGCGGAGCGATGGTGAAAACTGCTGGTCCATCGACGCCGGTTGAGTTTTTAGGATTGGATAGTGTTCCAAATGCTGGTGATGTGATTCGTGCTGTGGCCGAAGATGCTCTGGCCAAGCGCGCGCAGGAACTGAACTTGATCGCCAAACAACGTGAGGATCAGAAATCCAATCGGATGGCCTTGGAAGACATGTTCAAGAAAATGCAACAGGGCGAGATTTCAGAACTGCGCATCGTTCTGAAAGGCGATGTTCAGGGTTCTGTAGAAGCCATTCATGATTCGCTGGTGAAGATCAAACACGATAAGGTGAAAGTGAATATCATCTATAAGGCAGTGGGCGCGATATCGGAGAGTGATATTGATTTGGCTGCAGCGAGTGGTGCGATTGTTATCGGATTCAATGTTCGACCGACTAGCCAGGCGAAAGACTTGGCACAGCGAACAAATGTTCAGATCAAGACCCATGAAATTATTTATGAGCTCATCGATGAAGTGAAGAAAGCAATGCAAGGGCTCTTGGCGCCGATTGTGAAAGAGCAAGTATTGGGCCACGCAGAAGTTCGAGAAGTTTTTACGATCTCGAAAGTGGGGCCAGTTGCTGGATCTTTTGTCAAATCCGGTAAGATTGTGAGAAATGCCCATGCTCGTTTGATTCGAGACAACGTTGTTATATACACAACGAAAGTTCAGTCAGTACGACGATTTAAAGATGATGCCCGCGAAGTCGTTGAAGGCTTTGAGTGCGGTATCCGTCTTGAAAATTTCACAGATATGAAGGCTGGCGATATTATCGAGTGCTTTGAAAATATCGAAATCGCGCAGGCTGTGGGGTAAAGAATGAGAACATCCGGTCCTGATAGAAAATTTCGGCGGCAAGAAAGAGTGGTTGGGCTCATTAAGATGGAGATCGATGCCATTTTGAGACGAGAAGTTAAAGATCCACGGGTGAAAAAGCTGACAATCACTGAAGTTATTATTAGTCCGGATTTTAGAAATGCAGAAATTTCTGTATGTCGGTTCATGGGGGATGAAATTTCTCCTGATGAGATTGCAGAGATTCTTGAAGGCCTAAAGTCAGCGTCTCATTTCATCTATGAAAGTTTAAAACGTCGCCTCGTGATGAAGGTTATTCCTTCGCTGAAGTTTTCGTATGACAATCGACTTTCTCAGGTTGCAGAAGTTTGGAATATCACTCGACGTCTTCAGGACAATGCGCAAGGAGCAGTAGCTGTATGATGAGTAGTGTAAGGGCAGAAGCTTCATATCCGGAGATAGCTCCTCGATCGGTTTTTGATGAGTCGGGAGTCTTGATTGTTGATAAGCCAGTGGGCCTTACGTCGATGGATGTGATTCGTGTGCTGCGCAGAGTCGTTCGAGCCCGCCGTATCGGGCATGGTGGGACTTTGGATCCATTCGCTACAGGAGTTTTGCCCATACTTTTTAACGGAGCAACAAAACTTTCAGCTGATATTATGGCGGGACACAAAGAATATCGAGGAGTCCTCTATTTGGGCCTTTCATATGATACTCAAGATATGACTGGAGTTCCTCTTCATGAGTTGAAGCCTGTCGATGCTGATCTGACGATTGAAAAAGTGCAGTCCTTAGCCGCAGAATTTGTGGGAGAGATTCTCCAAGTGCCACCCATGTACTCGGCTGTTAAAAGAGCCGGTAAGCCTCTTTATGAATACGCGCGCGCCGGTGAGACCGTCGTTGTTGAGCCTCGAAAAGCTGTTGTGAAGAGCTTCGAGATTACCGAGCGGTTAAGCGAGAGACAGTTTAGATTTTACGTATCGTGTTCTAAGGGTACGTATGTGCGGACATTGGTCCATGATTTGGGTCAAAAACTCGGCTGTGGGGCTGTTACAGAGGCTTTGACAAGGACTCAGGTGGGGGCCTTTCACATCGATGAAGCAGTTCAATTGTCGACTTTGAAATATGTTTCGGATATAAAAAGTCATCTGAAAGCAATGAGAGAAGTGGTAGGAAACTAAAAATATGATTTCAAAAGAAGAGAAAGCAAAGCTCATTACAAACTATAAGGTTCACGACAAGGATACTGGCTCGGCAGAAGTGCAAGTGGCTGTGTTGTCTGCTCGGATTCAGCAGCTGACTGATCATCTGAAGCTGGCCAAAAAAGATTTTTCAAGCCGTCGAGGCCTTTTAAGAATGGTGGGACGACGCCGAAGGCTTCTCAAGTATTTGAAAACCAAAAATTTTCAAACATACTCTGATTTGATTACAAGACTTGGTTTGCGAAAATAAACAAAAGTCATTGAGTCTCGTCTCTAGACAATTTAGCGGCCAATATCATTGAAAGTGTTCGTTGGCTAAGGAGTTTTATGCAGGTATTTGAAGCGAAGATAGGGGGTAAGACGATTACTCTTGAAACTGGCCGTATGGCTAAACAGGCAAACGGTTCAGTCGTTGCGAGACGAGGAGACTCAATGGTTCTGACAACCGTTTGTGCATCCAAGGATGTGCGAGATGGGCAGGATTTTTTTCCTCTGACAGTTGAGTTCCAAGAAAAAACTTACGCTGCTGGAAAAATTCCTGGTGGTTTCTTCAAGCGTGAAGGACGTCTTTCAGAGGGAGAAACTCTGAATAGTCGATTGATCGATAGACCCATCCGGCCACTTTTTCCGGATGGTTTTATGAATGAAACTCAGGTGATTAGTACTGTTATTTCGGCTGATAAAGAGAGTGATACTGATACACTTGGGCTTGTAGGAGCTTCCGCAGCCTTAATGATTTCGGATATTCCCTTCAAGGAGCCTGTGGCGGGTGTGCGACTTGGCCGAGTGAAGGGGCAGTTTGTTGTGAATCCAACTCCTGCTGAATTAGAGATTTCAGACATGAATATTCTTGTCGCTGGAACTGCTTCTTCGATCATCATGGTGGAAGGTGAAGCTCATCAGGTTGATGAAAAGACGATGATTGAAGGCATTTTCTTTGCTCATCGCGAAATGCAGGGATTGATACAAATCCAATTGGAGATGGCCAAGAAATTGGGAAAAGCGAAGATGTCGTGGTCTAAGGTGACTCCACCAACCGATGTCATTGCATATATCAACGAAAAAGCGACAGCATCTTTAGAAGAGGCGCTGAAGACCACCGATAAATTAAAACGGTATGGTGTGAAAGATGTTCTCAAAAAGAGATTGAAGGACGAGGTCATAACAAAATTCTCTGAGACTGAAGAGAATTTAGATGAGACGGCTCTGTCAAAAATCGTCAGCAATCGACTGGAAGAGTTGGCTTCTGAAATCATGCGCAAAGAAATTCTCAACAATCGAAAGCGTATTGATGGCAGAGATTTAACGACTGTACGACCGATCTCCATCGAAGTAGGCGTTCTTCCGCGAAGTCATGGAAGCGTCTTGTTTACGCGTGGAGAAACCCAAGCGTTGGTGACATGTACATTGGGTGCAGCTGAAGAATCTCAGACTATCGATTCTTTGCTCGGCGCCCAAGAGCGACATTTTATATTGCACTACAATTTCCCACCGTTTTCTGTAGGGGAAGTGAAAGCTTTGCGAGGTCCGTCGCGAAGAGATGTTGGCCACGGAAATTTGGCCCAAAATGGCTTGGCGAATTTGGTGCCAAAGCAATCGACCTTTCCGTACACAATACGAATTGTATCCGATATTTTGGAAAGTAATGGCTCTAGCTCCATGGCCACGGTATGCGGTGGTTCTCTAGCAATGATGGACGCTGGTGTTCCTTTTGCAGAGCCCGTTGCTGGGATTGCTATGGGTCTCATTGCTGAAAATGATCGAATGGAAATTCTCACGGATATCTTGGGGGATGAAGATCATCTGGGTGATATGGACTTTAAAGTCATAGGAACCAAAAAAGGCATTACTGGATTTCAGTTAGACACCAAGATTTCTGGTATTTCAGTGGATGTGATGGAAAGAGCGCTGAAGCAGGCTCGTGATGCTCGTCTATTCATCTTGGATAAGATGAATGCCGTGATTTCTAAGCCACGTGAAGAACTTTCTCCCTATGCGCCAAAGATGAAGAAGATTCAAGTCCGTCAAAGTAAGATCAAGGACGTGATTGGCCCGGGCGGAAAAAATATCAAGAGTGTTATTGAAGCAACGGGTGTGAAAATTGATATTAACGATGATGGTGTGGTTAATATTTTCTCGACCGATCCTGATATGACGAATAAGGCCATTGAATTGATTGAGGCTTTAACTGGTGAGGTTGAAGTTGGTCGAATTTATGAAGGTACGGTTAGAAAATTGATGGACTTCGGAGCCTTTGTAAACATTGCGCCTGGAACTGACGGACTTTGCCATATCTCAGAATTGAAAGATGAGAGAGTGAGCAGAGTTGAGGATGTTCTTAAGGAAGGCGAGAAGGTTCTTGTGAAGGTTCTTGAAATCGATAGGCAAGGGCGTATCCGGCTGAGCCGAAAAGCAGCTTTGGCTGAAAAAGGTTTAGCGAGCTAATCAGATTTTGAAAGATTCTGACATGAGCTCCAAGGTCGACTCGCAATCATTGCTGGAAGAGTTCATTCAGTATCTACAGGTTCACAGAGCTTCATCAGCTAATACAATTTCAAGTTACCAATTAGATCTAAAACAGTTTTTTCATTATTTGGATCCGGACGGGAAACGTATTTTGAAGCTGGCCGAGGTCAATGAGGAAAAAATTCTGTCGTTCGTTGATTTCTTGTCGGCCGAGAAAGTTTCTCTGCGAAGTATTCAGCGTAAAATTTCGACATTAAGAGCCTTCTTTAAATTTTTGCAGGCCACGCATTATGTAAACTCGTCGCCATTGGTCCATATGAAATCACCTCGAATTGAAGGTGAGTTGCCGGAGATTTTCACGGAAGAAGAGGTGTCCTCTCTCTTAAAGGCTCCGGATCCAGAATCTTCGCTGGGCGCTCGAGACTTGGCGATGTTCGAACTGATGTACTCGTGTGGCCTACGGGTGACGGAATTGCTTGATCTGCAGCTCATGGCTATTCAGTGGGAAGATGGATCTCTTGTGATCAAGGGAAAGCGTGGCAAGGAACGTTGGGTGCCCATGGGTAAGTTTGCTCAGAAGGCGTTGAAAGCCTATGTTGATGGGGTTCGTCCTTTGCTCATGAAGGGGACTTATCATGACTTCGTGTTTACAAATCAACGAGGCTTGAGGCTTACGCGGCAGGGTTTCTGGAAGATATTGAAGACATACGCGGAGAGACTGAAATTCAAGAAGCATTTGCATCCTCATATTTTGCGACATTCTTTTGCGT
Source organism: uncultured Bacteriovoracaceae bacterium (assembly GCA_964626465.1). GTDB lineage: Bacteria > Bdellovibrionota > UBA2394 > UBA2394 > UBA2394 > CAZRCG01. The sequence goes on from CAZVFP010000005.1 coordinate 145,321, forward strand.
CCCATATGCTTGAAAGAGGGGCTGACCTTCGAAGCATCCAAGAACTTTTGGGCCATGTTGATATTGCAACAACACAGGTCTATACCCGCGTGAGTTCGGCTAAATTAAGAGATGATTATGAAAAATTTCATCCTCGAGCGAAGCGAGTTTGATATAGACTGCAGTATATGGAGCTAGTTCGCGCGCCTCACGAAGGCTTTTCTACAAAAGAGAAATTTCAAGTTGTGTTGCCGGCGTGGGCTGGTCCTTACGACTTGTTGCTTCAGGTCATAGACGAGCAAGACTTAAACTTGCTCGATTTGGATATTTCAATCCTATTAGCCCACTATCTTGACTATATGGAAAAGGCTTTAGAAATTGATGTGGATGAGGCGGGAGAATTTCTTGTCGTGGGAGCCACTCTTGCTCAGATTAAATCAAAGCTCCTTCTGCCACAGGATCCAACTGAGGCAGAAGTGGAAGAAAAAGATCCTCGCGAGGATCTCGTCCGCTATCTTCAAGAGTACCAAAAGATCAAAGTAGCCGCAGAGCTGCTGAAAGATCGTCCGCTGCTCGGGCGAGATGTTTTTACGAAAGGTATTCGTGAGGCCTTCGAAGGTGCTGAAAGCGAAGGCCGAGGAACGCTCTTTCAATTGGTGAAGGGCTTTCAAAGTGCTTTAAAAGATTTGCGTGCAATTACGCCGATGGAAGTGTCTACAGAACAGTATTCAGTATCGGATCGAATGAGAGAAGTTGTTGAACAAATTGAACGTGAGCGAGAAGTGAGTTTCGAGGATCTCCTGAAGGCGACAGCATCCAAATTGTTTGTCATTGCAAGCTTCTTGTCGGTACTTGAACTGGTTCGCCTGAAACAGATTTCTCTATTTCAGGGACAAGGGGAAGGGGCAAGGCTCTATCTGAGATGGCGAGGAAATGCGGATACCCAGGTCTTGGTTTCGGAGTTTGATAATGAGTTTAAAGAAGAGGGTGGAGATAATATCTCGGAGCCCGTGACGACGATTGCAGCTGAGGAGCGTGTATCATGATATCTAATCGAGGATTAGTTGAAGGGCTTATTTTTGCTTCGGCAAATTCCGTTTCGAAGAAGACAATGTTGGAAGTGTTAGGATTGACGGAGAATGAGCTGGACGATCTGTTGAATTTGATTCGTGAGGACTGTGAAAAAGAAGATCGAGGTTTCTCTCTGGTTCAAGTGGCGGGCGGCTATCAGTTTAGAACGAAGACGGAGCTAAAGGATGTGATGGCTAAATTTTATGAAAAGAAGCCACCTCGTCTCACGCAAGCTACGCTCGAGGTATTGTCGATTATTTCCTATAAACAGCCGATTACCAGACCAGAAATTGAAAAAATTCGTGGGGTCGATTGCACGAGCATTCTGAAGACTTTGCTCGAGAGAGAGTTGATCGAAATGATTGGTCGCAGTGATCTGCCGGGACATCCTGTAGTCTATGGCACCGCGCCGAAGTTCTTGGAATGGTTCCAGATTAATAGTTTGCAGGACTTGCCGCCGTTATCTGAAATGGAAATTTTGAATCGCGGCAAAGAAGAAGGATTTGAAAATTTTCTTGAGTCCCTAAACCGAGATGATGGCTTTACTGCAGAATCGCTCTCAGAGATGGATGCGACATTAAAATCGCTGACGCCGGCAGAGATTGCTCAGCCTGTTGAAAATCCTACGCCTGCGGCCTCATCCGAATCGGAAATTGCAGCTGCGGCGTTGGTTGCTCCCGCGGCAGAGGTTCCATCAGCGACTGTTTGACTTGGGCTTTAGAGATTTTCGAAATCAATGAGCAGAGTATTTGATTCAATGCTCTGGCCCTCGCTGACATGAACGGCCTTTACAATTGACGACGCAAAAGCTCGAACTTCATTCTCCATTTTCATCGCCTCAATGATCATCACCGGGCTGCCAGGGTTGAGTTGGTCTCCTGCTTTTACAAATACCTTGAGAATTCGTCCGGGCATTTGAGATCTGATCTCGGGTTTGTGATTTGCTGAATTGAGTGCGTGTGTCAGCGGCTGAATATCGAAAGATGTTTTGCCACCGGCGCCTCGCCAACGTGATGAATTCCAAGCTTCCAGAGTAATGCAAGAATCGTCTGTTTCAATCGAGTATGGAAAGACAGACTTTAACTCAATGGATAGTTCTTCTCCATCAACCGAAAAAGTGAATTGAGACCCTTCTTTTCTTAAGAGTTCGACGACTAAGGGGGGACTATCGGAATTCCATTGTAGATGCCAACGCATAGTTTTCCTGCCATTCAGAAAGTTGAGTGTTTTGAAATTGTAATCCGCGTTCTAGATGATCTTTGAGGCAGAGCGCCGCAACAGTTCGCGCTGTTGGTTTCGTTGCCGATCTCCAAGAGGAATTGTCGAGTATCTGGGTATGATAACGACCTTTCTTGAAAAAATCTGATTCGAGACAATCAATAAGAAAAATTCGATTGCTGATGAGTCCTTCCACTCGTGAGTTTTTCAAAAACAAAGATAGTCTTTTTCGACATTCATCTCGGGTTGGACCCCAGGCCGAAATTTTTGCGATCATTGGATCGTACAAGGAAGAAATCTGGCAAGGGCTCTCGGCCGAAGAGTCAACTCGAACTCCAGTCCAATAAGGAAATTTGAGATAATGAAGGTGGCCGGGCTGTGGCAGAAAACCATTTTCACAGTCTTCAGCATAGAGGCGCGCTTCAATGGAGTGACCGCGAGGTTGTAAATTGCTCCAGTCAGTTTGCAAACCATTTCCTTCAGCGATATCAAACTGCATCCGCACAATGTCGAGGCCGGTAATCCACTCAGTCACAGGATGCTCCACCTGAATGCGCGTATTCATTTCAAGAAAATAAAACTCGTCATCTTCCGATACTATGAACTCGACGGTACCAACGCTCCGATATTTGACGCTCTCTCCAATTCTTACTGCCGCCTTTCGAATGTCTTGTTGCAATGAGTCCGTAAGACTTGGGCTTAAGGCTTCCTCAATCACTTTCTGATGCCGTCGCTGTAAGGAGCATTCCCTCTCAAAGAGATGAATCGAGTGGGCTCCATCTCCAACGATTTGCACTTCAATATGGCGAGGGCGCTCAAGAAAACGTTCTACGAATACAGTGGAATTTGAAAATGCTTTGAGAGCCTCAGATTGTGCTCGTTCCAGATTTTCACGTAAATCTTCAGGCTTTCTGACGACCCGCATTCCTTTGCCACCACCACCTCCGGCAGCCTTGACGAGCAGGGGATACTTGAAGTCCTTTCGTTTTTTTGACAGCTCGCTGACCGTCTTAATACCTTCGTCCACGGTCGTAATTGCACCAGTTCCTGGAACAGTCGGGACTCCTGCCTTGTCTGCGAGTTGGCGAGCTTCCACTTTGTCGCCCATCGATCGAATGATATCGGCCGACGGGCCTACAAAAATTAAGCCCGCCTTTTCGACAGCTGTTGCGAATTCTGCGTTTTCACTCAGAAAGCCGTAGCCCGGATGAATGGCATTGGCTCCAGCCTCTTTAGCGGCTTTAATAATAGCATCAATTTTTAGGTAAGATTCTCGACTCGGTCCCGGTCCTATGCAGACGCTCTCTTGGGCTGACTTGCGATGAAGCGCCTGTTCATCTGCTTCGGAATAAACAGCGACGGTCTGGATATTTCGCTCTGCAGCCGTTCTGAGAATTCGAATCGCGATTTCGCCACGATTTGCAACGAGAAGTTTTTCAATTTTTGGCGCCATTATTGAATTCCTAGATGCTCAAAAAATGCATTCGAACTGAGTGGTCGGCCAAGAAATTTTTCGAGAGAGATATTTTCATCCCGTTCACTACCAGCTTCATAAATCTCTTTTCGAAGCCTAAGCCCTAACTCTGAATCAAAAAGATCTGATGCTTTGAAAAGTGAAAACATATCGGCAGCCATGACGTCGGCCCAGGCATACCCATAGTAACCAGACGCATAGCCCACTAAGTGTCCGAACCCTGCACCAAAGTGAGTATTTTCAGGCACTGGCATGAAGGTCTCCGAAAGAATTCTATTGATCGTTTCATTGACGTTGGAGGGAATAGCATCGCTATGAATCGTAAGATCTGCTTTTGAAAATGAAACTTGTCGCAGATAAAAAAGCCCATGGCTCAGTTTGTGCGCTTCGTTCATTCGACGAACTAAATCTTTCGAAAGTTCCTCTCCCTTAGAATTTGGTTTTGCAATTTGCTTCAGAACATCAAATTCCCAAGCCCAGTTTTCTAAAATCTGAGACGGGGCTTCAACAAAATCCCATGCCACCGAGGTTCCTGAGAAATGGCTGAAACGCGACCAAGTCAGAAGACCGTGCAAGATATGGCCAAATTCATGAAAGAGCGTTTCGACGTCGTTGTGTGATAGGAACTGTTTTCCTTCACGAGGAAAATTACAAACCATTGCGGAGACGGGGCGTTGATAGATTCCAGAGGGAAGCAGCTTTCCATCAATTAAGGAAAATGCCGCCGCGTGGCCATATTTTCCTTTGCGCGGAAATAGATCTAAATAGAAAGCGCCTAGCTCTCGATTCTCGATTTTATCTTTGACGATATAAAGGCGAACATCTTCGTGCCATTTAAAGAAAGTGCCTTTCGGTTTTTCTTCAATACAGATGGAGAAAAGTTTTTCACTAAATTTGAAGAGCCCATTCAAAACCGAGGGAAGGGGGAAAAATTCACGCAGTGATTGGTAGTCAATTTGAAAACCTTCATTTTTAGCGAGGGTCGCAAAAAAATTGTAGTCCCAGGTTTGGAGTGTGGCACTCGAATCGTTTGTGACTCTTCTTTTAAGTTGCGCCAACGTTTCAAGTTCCCTGTTCGCTTTCGGACGAAGTCGTTTCTCGAAATCCTCAAGAAATTGGAATACACGCTGAGGCGTTTTCGCCATGCGATCCTCAAGAACAAATGCATTCCAGGAGGAATATCCAAGAAGAGTTGAAATCTGAGCTCTCAGCTCAACCATTTTTTGTAATCGAGGCGTATTTTCAGCAGCGGCAGTTTGATACTTTTTTAAGAGCAAGGTTTTTCGTATTTCTTCATTGCTGCAAAATTCCATGACAGGCAGATATTCGGGATATTGAAGCGAAATTCGAACTTTTCCACTCTCATTTTTTTGAAGCTGCGAAATAAAACTTTTATCGACGCCAGAGAGCTCGGATGGATCAACCCAGATTTCATCGTGGAATGCATTTATACTTGATGAAAATTCTGTTTCGATTTGTGCCAGTGTTTTTTGAAGCTGCTTGAGTTGCTGTTGTGTGGATTCAGGAAGATGAAGGCCAAGCCTTTTGTAATCTGAAATAATTTCATCAAGCAATTTTTGTGAGGATGCATCAAGAGGAATATTTTTTTCTTTCAGTGCGGAGAGGCTTTTGTAGGCCCCCTGATGGTAAGCTTTTTCAACCGCCCACTCTTGATACTTTATTTCTGCGGCTTCTGCGGCATTTCGAATTTCTTCGTCCGGAGAAACATTGTGCAATAAGTGAATTCGGCTCATGACGGCGCCTTCTTCGCATTGAAGGTCGTCGAGTGCGAGTGCTGAGTTTTCGAAAGTAAGTTCAGAAGGTTTTAGTCGGCCGATCGCATCCATTCTCGATTTGCTTTTTTCAATAATTCGGTCCACGGCGCTGTTTAAGTCTTCAACAGATGTTTCGAATAAAGGTAATTTTAGTTCTGACGAAAATGGAAATCGAGTCATGATCTCAGCTTAATGATCTATGAAGCTTCATACCAGCTCCAAAAATAGACTTTACTTGCGTGGGTTTCAGTTGACTTGCGATGAGGCATTTAAGCATTCTGCCGAATGAATGTTTCTGAGTCTGAGAAATATTGTTGGGTTTCTATTTATTGTATTTGTTGGGCAAATAAATGCTTGGACTATCCCTCTTAAGTCGGGAGATCTCATTTTTTTTGATTATGCAAAAGACGGCTCAGCTGATGCAATCGTCGAAGTGACACAGCAGCAGTTTTCTTCAGAATATCGAATGTCCCATATGGGAGTTATTGAAATCGATGCCCAGGGTAAGCCCTATATCATAGACTCTTCTTTTCTTACGGGCGTACGAAGGATTTCTCTCGATGAATTTATGGTTCAATCGCTTCCTGCAATTCGGCAAATCTGGGCGGGTCAATGGCGGCCAGAATGGAGGCTAGCCGCTCAGAGGGGCTTGGAGGGGTTGGTGTATGGTGGCCTAGGTGCAAAGTATGACCGAGCTTACGACTGGGAGAGCGATGGCTATTATTGCTCAAAGCTTTTAAAATTTTTTAGGGATATAGATACTGGCGAGTTCTTGATTCCTCCCATACCTATGAATTTTGGTCGATCTGGTTCGAGAGCGCGACGCTTGTGGGACCAGCACTTTAGATCGATGAATCTGCCGATTCCTGATGGAAAGCCGGGTTTAAGTCCTTTGAGTGTCTATCTCGTGGGCAAGGCTAAATATTTTCTTTGAATAGCTGTTTATAATATTCGATCTCAAATTTTTGGTGTAGCTAGTTTGAATGCGGCGGGGTCTTTTTCGTCATCTCGTTTATTTTACTTTCATCGTTCATTTCAGTTTTCAGTGTTTCGGCGCTGGGCTAGCGGGCCTGAATGCCGACTTCATCGCGGAGCTCAGGCGGAATCCGATCCTCGATTGGGAATATCTCAAAGCACTGACGCCGGGAGAACTTGCAGATGCGGATGCGATTTTGAAAAGCTTTGAAGGACGAGGGGAAGCTGCTGAACAGCCGTGGCTTGTGTTAACCGCTGGGGCAATGGCCTCTGGAAAGACGACTGTTCTGAATCATTTTAAGACGCTAGGACGTTTGAATACAAATAAATTTCTCATCATTGATCCAGATGATGCAAAGAAGGCTTTGATGGCGAAGTATAGATCGAGTGTTCCTGATGGGACGAAGAGCCCGTCGGATTTTCACCTTCTTTCGATCTATATTTCTGACATGACTCTTGTGTGGGCGATGAAACAAAATATTCCCTGCGTTTATGTAACATCGCTTCGTCATTTGCCAAGTGCACAGAACCTGATTCGTACGGTGAGACGGGATTTTCCGTCCTTTAAACTAGAACTTCTGCATGTTCGTTCTCCTCTCGCATCTCTCGATCAGAGAAATCGATTGAGAGCACAAACTGAAACGCGATTGGTGCCGCATGACCTGCTGATGGCTGCTTCGACCCAGGTGAGGGAGACTGTTCGGCATGTGAGAGCTTCGGTTGATTCATTTATTCGGGTTGTGAATGACGATAACCGTTCACCCGTCATTTTGGAGAAACCCGATATCGGTCCAGAGACCATTCATATTCTGTTGGATTGGGATTGGACCTCTGCCTACTGGATGCTCAATTTCGAACCCACACCGGAGCAATTGCAGGATCCGGATCTCATCCATGTCGACGGGCACTATTATCGATTGACTGATGGTCTTCGCGAATTCGTGGCGGTTCTGAGCCAAACGGAGGATGTTTTGTTGTCGTTGGATAGTGGAGGAAGTCAACTTAGAAATGAAGAGGCTCTCCGCAAAGTCTTAATTCCGTCAGGGAAGGATGGCAAAACCGCAAATCTTTTTGAGGTTGTATACGATATTTTATCTTATGAGGACTTGAAGATCTTACCAACTGAACAGGATCCAAAGAAGCAGAAGAAAAAGGCGATCGATCAATTGGGTCGTCATATAAACCCCGAACAAGTGCTTCGTGTGGACGATTTTATGGGGATGATTTGGCCTGGTGAAGAGAAGCACGTTGTCTTTCTAGGTCGAACTTTTAAATTTCATCAAAGATGGAGTAAGGATATGACCGGGTCTGCTCCCATTTCTCGCCATTATGATCCAGATTCTGAAATGGCTTGGGCTCTCGAAAGCAACAAGCTGGCTTTTGCTCTCGGAATAATTCTCGAGAGCATCAGAGTCGCAAGGGCCGAAAGAATTTCAATCAGAGAGGCTTATCAATATACAGGATTCGATACAGAAGGCCGTCGTATTGATCGAGAGGATCCACGAATGTTTCGATTTTACGAAATCGGAGGTGAGGCCATGAGGAGAATCAATCCAAATTGGCAGAGAGTTCCATTTCCGTTTGAGACGAGCTGTCGCTCTGATCTTTCAAGAATTATAACTACGGCCGCCTCAACGAGTTCAATGAAATAGGAATGCTGTCTCGCGCAGACGCTGTTTTACGATATCCGCTAAGTCATGACTTTTAGGTGTCATGATGCGGCGCATTTCGCTTTGACGCGCTGAACAATCGCTACAAATCCGAATCAATCACTGAATGTGGACTTTTAACAAAATGAGGGTCGAAGGAATATAAATTGGGAATTCGGATTCACAGTAATATTCTCGCGCTTTCGGCTCAGAGATATCTGAGTGCGACGACCCGCGCTTTGCAGCGTGCGATGTCTCGCCTGGCCTCGGGTAGCCGGATATCAGGAGGTCGTGATGATCCAGCGGGTCTTTCGATTGCTGTTGGTTTGGAATCGCAGCGAAGAGGATTATTGCAGGCGACCCGAAATCTCAATGATGCAAAAGGATTTTTAGGAACAGCGGAAGGGGCTATGCAGGTTCAGGCTGAGATTGTTCAGCGAATGAGAGAGCTGGCGCTCCAGGCTTCCAATGGAACAATTGGCTCAGATGAACGATCATATCTCGATACGGAATTGCAGCAACTTGTTTCAGAGTTCAAACGAATTGCTGCACAGACAGAATTCAATGGTGTCAATTTATTGGATGGATCTTTCTCTACTCGTCAGTTACAGGTTGGATCGGCTAAAGGTTCGGCAATCAGTTTCTCGGTATCGTCGATGCAGGCCACAGCAGTATTCACTCTTCGTTCGACGGTAGGTACAGGAACATTCATGTCCAGAAAAGTAGTTGGCACGGGGACCAATCCGCAGTCTGTCTTTAGTGAGGACTTCAACGGAGATGGCTATGCAGATCTGGTGACCTCCGATGCTGGCGGTACATTAAGTATTCTGATTGGGCAGGGTGACGGTACTTTCTTGACACGAACAACAGCCGTTGGTGGAAGTGGCGCTTACCTCATGGTGACAGCCGCGGATCTGGATGACGATGGGGAGCTAGATCTTATATCGAATGACTACAGCGGCGACCTTATCAATATTGCATTAGGAAATGGCAACGGAACATTTCAGGCGAGACGGACTATTGCGGGAGGAACTTTCCCAGCATCGGTGACTGTGGCGGATTATAACCGGGATGGTAAACTAGATTTAATAACTGCTGACTATGTGGCACGAACGGTCAGCCTCTATGTTGGAAATGGCAACGGAACATTTCAGGCCTCTACAACGCTTAACTTCGTTACAAATACTCACAACGATGTTGAGGTAGTGGACATCAACAATGACAATATTTTGGACATCGTGTCGTCGTCCACATCAGCTGGCGGATTTATTCATACTGTCTTAGGAAATGGCAATGGAACCTTTGGTAGTCTATCGACGCTTAGTTCTGGAGGTGGCCCTCGCCAGATCTCAATGGCTGATATCAACGGCGATGGAAATCTTGATATATTGGCTGCTGACAATATCGATAATGACCTCAGTATTTTTCTTGGAAATGGAAATGGCACGTTTCAGACTCGAACGACGGTGGCGACGGGCACTTCTCCTTTCAATGTCACTGCAGTTGACTTAAATGGCGATACCTATGTCGATTTGATGGTGGCTGATTCGGGTAGCTCCACTGCAAGTATTTTGCTTGGTAATGGCAATGGAACTTTTCGAACGCGAACGACTGTTGCAGTTGGCAATAGCCCCTATGTCGCGATTGCTGCGGATATTAATGCGGATGGAGTTTATGATTTGGTCACTGCCGATCGTACTGACAATGCCGTGAGCATCGCGATCGCGAATACGACTGTGATGACATCTAATCCTGAATTGACGATTGCTACTCAGGAAACTGCCGAAAATCTGTTGGAGGTTTTTGACAATGCGCTCTCATATATAAATTCAGCTCGTGCAAATATTGGAGCGCTTCAATCTCGTCTCGACTTTGCAGAATCTATTAATCGAACGACAGTTGAAAATATTTCGGATGCAAAATCTCGAGTGGCGGATACTGATTTCTCTCAAGAAACTGCGGAATTTACTAAGCTCTTGGTTCTTCAACAGGGCGGAATTTCAGTCCTTGGACATGCGAATTTGAATGCCAAGCTAGCGCTTAAACTTTTGGAGAATATCTAGTACCTCGTCCAATAAATCTTTCCGCCCTCTGGGAATTCAGGATCGGAAAAGATTTATTGGACGAGGTACTAGATCCAGAGTCTAGAATTTCATGCGACTCACCCGGGGTCTTGCCAGATCACAGAAGCTCTTGTAAGAGTGACCTTCTGTGATCTGGGAATTTTCATTGTCTTTTAATTTAATCAGTCGGGTGAGCAGTATTGTTTTTTTTGCATGTCTTGTCGGCTTGTCAGCCTGTGGTTCGGGTGGCGTGTCTTCTATTGAGGACGATTTGAAGAAACTAAATTCTCAACCTTTACAAGCGGTTTCTCTCACTCCGGATTCTATTAAAGGAATTTGGAGAAATACAGACACCTCGACGACTCTGGGGCTTCGGTATCTGCGGGTTGATGATCATGCCGTTTCTTTTGTTTATCAGTGCTTGAGTGGTCCTCCTCTTGAGTTTTCTGCGGATATTCATCCTGTTTTTCCTGACAAAACGGGTTACTTGATCACGCGAGAACTTAGTAAAGCATCTAATTCCTTTTGCAGACTTGAATTACAAGCCGCGGCGGTGATTCCCTATGCTATTTCTGGCTTAGAAGCGGTGATCAATCTCGATCCAAAGGGTACTTCTCTAAAAAAAGTATCTGATTTACTCCGCTAATTCATCCTCTTAGTCTCTAAGTATGGAGACGGATCAAAGATTGCACAAGATGCGACAGTGCGCTCGAGAGGGCGGCGGCAAAGAAAGAATTCAAAAACACCATTCGGCAAAGAAAAAGCTGGCGCGTGAGCGGATCGATCTTCTCTTAGATCCCGGGACCTTTCAGGAGTCCGGCGCCTTCGTGACGCACGACTGTACTGATTTTGATATGGCAGAGAAGAAGATTTTGGGTGATGGAGTTGTGACAGGATCTGGCATGATCGACGGCCGTCTGGTTTTTGTGTTTGCTCAGGATTTTACGGTTTTTGGTGGCTCATTGAGTTGGGCTTTTGCTCAAAAGATTTGTCGGCTCATGGATTCTGCGATGAAGGTAGGCGCTCCAGTGATAGGCCTGAATGACTCCGGTGGGGCGCGAATTCAAGAGGGCGTGAGAAGTCTTGGTGGCTATGCGGATATTTTTCTCAGAAATACTCTGGCATCCGGAGTTGTTCCACAAATATCAGCCATTCTCGGGCCTTGTGCCGGTGGGGCAGTTTATAGTCCGGCAATCACGGATTTTATTTTCATGGTTGAGAAAACATCGCATATGTTCATCACGGGGCCCGACGTTATCAAAACCGTTACTCACGAAAATGTGACTATGGAAGAATTGGGAGGCGCGGAATCTCATTCGACAAAGAGTGGTGTTGCTCATCGTCGTTTTGCGGATGAAGTTGCGCTGCTGCAAGGAATTCGTTCATTGCTTTCCTATCTTCCCAGTAACAATCGAGAAAAGCCGCCAACTATTTCAAAACGTGCGCCAAAGCATAAACTAACGAGTGCGCTTATTCCGGAGGCAGCTCAGAAGCCTTACGATATGCACCAGGTGATCGATGGTTTGATCGATGACGAGAGTTTTTTTGAGGTTCATCCAGACTATGCAAAGAACATGATTGTTGGATTCGGTCGGATCAATGGAGCATCAGTGGGGATAGTTGCTAATCAACCACTGCAACTTGCAGGATGTCTGGATATCAATGCCTCAGTGAAGGCGGCGAGATTTGTGAGATTTTGTGATTGCTTTAATATTCCGATCTTGACCCTAGTTGATGTGCCTGGATTTTTGCCGGGCACTGAGCAGGAATATGCGGGCATTATTCGTCACGGTGCGAAATTGCTTTATGCTTTTGCAGAGGCAACTGTGCCAAAAGTGACTCTGATTGTTCGAAAAGCCTATGGTGGGGCCTATGACGTGATGAGTTCAAAGCACTTAAGGGGCGATGCAAATTTTGCATTTCCTGGCAGCGAGCTTGCTGTGATGGGCTCAGATGGAGCTGTCGCAATTCTTTATAGAGAAGAGATTAAGAAAGATCCCAAGAGTTCTCAGGCGCTTTCTGCGGAGTACCGAGAGCGATTTGCCAATCCCTATCAGGCCGCGAGTTGTGGATTTATCGACGAAGTTATCTTTCATGAAGAGGCTCGTTCGCGCTTGGAAAACGCATTTCGTATTTTAGAAAATAAGCGCGATAGAAATCCCCCGAAAAAGCATGGTAATATTCCGCTATGACAATGTTATCGGCATCAGCTTCGCGCGATGATCTTTGGAAAAATATTCTCACGGACCTGAGGTCAACACAGGCGCTCAAAAAATGGGGTGAGCCTCTGGCTTGCAATTGGCTTCCAGGTGATGCCAGCAATCGATACTACGGGCGTATCGATATGCGCGGTGCTCGGGGAATGTCCACTGCCATTTTGATGGTGATGAATGCGCCGGAGGCTTTCAAATCTGAAGAAGCGACAGGTTCATCTGCAAAGCCAAAAGAGTTACCTTTCTTAAGTGTTGGACGAAAATTTTTCGAAAGTGGCGTGAGAGTTCCAGAAATCTTTTATGTATCACCGTCGTCTGATTATATGGTGTTAGAAGATTTGGGGGATTTTCTTCTCTTCCAAAAACGCCAACAGGAACCAGCGATGAGTTGGTATGAAAAAGCGATAGATCAACTCGTCAAAATTCAAAAAATTTCTGATTTGAATAAAGATCAGAGTTTTACTCGCGACTTGCTCAAATGGGAAACCGAGCATTTCGTTGAATATGCATTGTTAAAGAGAGAAAAACAATTTTCGGAAGGGGCGCTGCAAGAGCTTCGGCTATTTTTGGATAGAATTGTCGATGTGATGGCTGAATCTTCGTATTGTTTGGTGCATCGAGATTTCCATTCAAAGAATTTGATGGTTCTGGAGCGGGAATCATTAATAGGTGTGATTGATTTTCAGGACGCGCTATGGGGACCGCCCGTTTACGATTTAGCCTCATTACTGAGAGATTCATATGTGGCCCTCACCGACGACGAGGAAAACCATTTGTTGGCGTATTTCGAGAAAGTGTCTGGTCGACCTCTTGATCGGCAACTGTTTGCCTATACAAGTCTTCAGCGAAATCTAAAGGCAATCGGAAGATTTTATTATATCCAAATGGTCAAGGGCCGCGATACCCATATTCCTTTTGTTAAGCCCAGTCTGCTGCGAGTTTTTAAGACATTGAGGCAGAATCATGAATTGCGTATCTTATCGCTTCTTGAAGGGTTGCTTTCTCATGAATCCCGTTGAATCGGTGTTCATCTTGGCAGCAGGAAAGGGTGAGCGACTGAGACCGCTCACGCTGACAACCCCTAAGCCATTGCTGCCGATTTCTGGGCGCCCCATTCTGGAACATATTCTTGAGCGACTCGTTGTGCTTCAACCTAAGCGCGTGGTTTTGAATGCCTGGTATCTTAAAGACCAGATCATAGATTATGCCAGAGCCGCTCGCGCTCGGTTTCCGTTCGATATTTGTGTATCAAGTGAAGATGATTTGCTAGGCACGGGCGGGGGTGTGAAGAAGGCGTTTTCCTTGATTCAGTCGCCTGAGTTTTTGATGATGAATGGAGATTGCCTTTTTGATGGCAATATAAAATCTTTTGTCGAGAGAGCTCAATCGCGAAGTGATTGTGATGCAGTTTGGTGGCTTGCCCCGGAGTCCAGCGAGCAGACAAAAATAGGATATTCTCGCGGAGTAATCCGTCAGATTGGAAACTTGTGGACCGCCGGTGAATCTGAGGATTACGGATGTTTTTCAGGAATACAATGGATGAATGCAGTTCATCGCGATCTATTGCCAGATAAAGGATGTATCGTGAGGCAATATTGGATTCCGTTATTGGGATCGGGAAAAAAATTGGGCGCCGATGTGAATGACCTCAGATCTTGGACTGATATTGGGACTCCTGAGAGATATCAAAGTCTTCTGGTGACTTAGATATCTGACCGAGTACTTTTCTTGAAATTCGAAGGCTCTGAAAAAAATGCAGAGCTTCATTATCTCAATTACAAAACTCTGACTTTTTTTCGAGGTATTGCTGGGGTGTCTATCTCGGTTGATAATAGCGAAGAGTCTTTGGACGATTCATAAATAGAGTAGGAGGTCGTGAGATGAAACATGTCTTGGTTGCACTGTTTGTTTTTTCTTTGCAAATCGTATCAGTGGTTGCGCAGTCGACGCCGCCCCCAGTGGTGGCATTTAGAATCGCGAGTATTTTTTCAGTGTCGCGTGATGGGTCATATGTTCTTGTGAAGGGGCAGCGCCCTGGATCAACAACTGTAGATTATGTTCGACTCAGTGTGAGCGATACAAAGACGTCTGCCTGTGAGAATTATGCAACTGGCGCAGCGTTGGACAGCCTTGTAAATCTCACCTATGGAAAGCGTGCGGTTTTGACTGTTGAGGGAAATCCTGGTTCTGCCGATCACTCGATTGCGGCAATTACGAGATGTGAGCTTCAGGTCTATAATGGCTCGCTGCCTTCAGCTTCTCCCGTTCCTTGAGAGGGATGAATTAAATTTTAAATTTTTGGTGATTGGCCAGGGCTTCTCATGAGTGAGAACTCTGGCCGTTTTTTGTTCTGTTTTTTCTATCGTTGATACCAAGATGGATAGAGAGCCTGATTGATTCTGAATGCGTCCAGAAGCCAAGAGGATCCACTCTCCATGAATAGTGGATTTAAATTTTTGGTATATGGGCGGCTTTAAAACTAAATTTAAAAAACCTGTCTCATCTTCTAAGGTAATAAAACACATTCCATTCGCGGTGGGAGGTCTTTGGATGATCTGAACCATTCCAAAGACATGAATCCATTGGCCATTTGGAAGATTCTTCAAGTTTTCGGCAAGAACCAGACGATCTCGAGGATGGGCGAAGGGCCATCGATATTTTTTTGCGAGAATCACCGGATGAGTTTCGAGAGTTGTTTCAGTAAATTTGAAATCTAATAGCATATTTTCAAATGGATCGAGTTTTGGAAGAGAAATGATGTTCTCATTTCCGAGTGAAAGAGAGTCTTTTGATCTCATCAGGCTCTGCCAGTAGGCGCTGCGTTTCTCTTCTATAGAATTCGTCATGGCGATGGCCGATCTTTCGATGGTGTTGAAAATAAAGAGATCCATCACTCCTTTTTGGCGTTGAGCTATAAATTGGATTGCGTGAGCTTTATGAAGCCCTCGAACGCATCTAAAACCTAGACGGAGGGCCCACTTTTGATGATCTTCTTGCCATTGCAAGTGGTGGTCCCATTGTGAATGGTTCACACAGACAGGAAGAATAATAACCCCATCTCGTTGAAAACTTAGTGTGAGTGCATGAAAGGGATAAAATCCCATAGGCATTGAATTAAGTAGCGCGCACAAAAAAACCTCGGGATAGTGAGCTTTGATATAAGCTGACGCATATGTCAGTAGCGCAAAGCTCGCTGCATGTGATTCTGGAAAGCCGTATTCTCCAAAACCTAAAATTTGTTGGCAAACTCGTTCAGCAAATTCTTGAGAAACTCCATTTTGCATCAATCTTTTGCAAAGTTTTTTTGAATGTTCCTCGAGGCTCCCAGATTTTTTCCAAGTCCCCATAGATCTTCTTAAAGCATCAGCTTCTCCCCCGCTATAACCGCCTACTTCAATAGCCATTTTCATGACTTGTTCTTGAAAGATCGGGACGCCCAGAGTTTTTTCTAGAATGGGTTTTAATTGAGGATGTGCATATGTCACTTTTTCAATTCCCATTCGTCTTCTTAAATAGGGGTGAACCATGCCGCCCTGAATCGGCCCAGGTCTGACGATTCCAACTTCAATAACAAGATCATAAAAATTTCGAGGTTTGAGTCGAGGGAGCATCGCCATTTGAGCCCGCGATTCTATTTGAAATACGCCCACTGTTTCGGACCTTTGAATCATGCCGTAGGTTTGAGGGTCATCTGAGGGGATGGTATGCAATTCGAGATGGCGCTGATAAGTTTGTTGGATAATTTCGAAACTTTTTCGAATGCAAGTCAGCATTCCTAGACTCAAAAAATCAATTTTAAGTAGTCCCAGCGTTTCGATATCGTATTTGTCCCACTGCACAACGCTTCGGCCAGGCATGCTGGCGAGTTGAATGGGGCTTATTTCGTCAAGACGATCATGCGTCAGAATCATGCCTCCAGTATGTTGGCCGAGATGCCTCGGAAATCCTTTGAGTAAATCTACTAGGCGTTGACATCGATGGATCTGCTCTGCAGTGGAGCGAGAAGAAATTTCTAAAGATTTTTGAATATCACGGAGTGCAGATTTGGTGCGATAGGTGATCAGTGTCGCCACCATTCCTGCGCGATGTCTTCCATATTTCTGATAAATATACTGGATCACTTCTTCGCGTCTTTCGTGCTCAAAGTCGATGTCAATATCTGGAGCTTCGTTGCGTTCTTCAGATATGAAGCGTTCGAAAAGAAGATTCATCTGAACAGGATCTATAGAAGTGATCTCGAGTAGATAGCAGACAATGGAATTAGCCGCAGAGCCTCTGCCTTGGCATAATATTTTCTGAGATCGAGCATAGGCAACTATTTCCCAAACAGTTAAAAAATAATCTTCAAAGCGTAATTTGTGAATCAAGTTGAGTTCATGTTGGAGTTGGCTATGCACTTGAGAAGGAGCTCCTTGCGGATATCTTTTCTTTAATCCATCTCGGCAAAGTTGTTCCAAAAATTGAGACGAGCTTTTTCCTTCAGGGAGCCATTCTTGTGGATAAAAATATTTAATCTCACGAGGCGAAAAAGTGCAGGCCTCTGCTATGTGAAGAGTCTCTCGGAGGGCTGCGTTTGTTGCGCCGAGCTGTTCGGCATACTCTGCGTGTTTGAGGTGGGCCTCCCCATTTGGATTGGGGAGGCATTTTGAAAGTGGGGTATTCAATCGAATAGATCGGATAATTTCTGAGAGTTCATGTCGAGTATGGTCGTGATAAAGAGGATCCCAAGTCCAAGCCGTCTTTATTGACGGAGGAATTTCTTTTAACCATCGTCGAAGTGCTCTGTCGGATTCAGCATGAAATTTTTTTGTAATCAGTTGAATCGGTGAGAACGTTGTTAGGAGCTGAGTCAGATCTTCTTGTGAAATAAAGTTTCGAGGGGGTAGTAGCAGAAAAGTATTTTTGTCTGTAATCTCTAAAATATCTTGGGCTTTGAAGCGAGGTGTTTTTTCTCCTTCGCTAAATCCATTCGACAATAGGCGGCAAATTTGTTTGTAGCCATTTAGATTTTTCGCCAAAAGGATGATGGATCCTGAATTTAATTTTAGTTCTGTTCCTACAATAAAATGGAATTTGAGTTCCTCCGCTCGTTTGAATCCCTTGACCATCCCATAAAACCCGTGGTCATCAGTCATTGCGAGGGCTTTATATTTTAGTCGGTGAGCCTGATCCACCATTTCTTCTGGATGGGAGGCTCCTTTCAAAAAACTAAAACAGCTTTTGGCGGATAATTCGGCGAATTCTTTCATTCCACGATTCCTTGTTCAAACCATTGGTGGCACTCATTTTTGAAGACCCATTTCCAAACTCTCGGGAACCGAGAAAAAAAATAATCCCTTTTGTGTCGTTTTCCGTTTTTATCAAACCACTCAATCCTCTCGCTTAAGATCATTCGTCCTTCAGGCTTTGAAATTTGCTGAGGGGGATATTGAAAAATAGGGCGATGGTAGTCGTGAAATGATTCTGTATGTTTTTTTGCTCTAGGAAATTCTGGAGCCCAAGATTCTTCTGGAAGATGGGAGGGCCTAGGTGCCGGCTCAAAAATATTGAATCCTTGATCTTTAAGTTTTAAGGCCAGAGGGTTCCAATTTTTGTGCGTAGCGATTTCCTTTGAATTGTGAAAAAGGGTGAGTTGACGATTCTGTTTGTGAGGTGAAGCCTGAAGAGTGAGTTTTAATTTCCAGACAGGAAATGGAAACTGTAGATGACTCAATTTTTCAGATAATAATTTTAAGATCCAATCTTTTTCATGCCCGAGTCGTGGCCAATATGAAAATTCAATTTGAATTTTGTAAGCGGTTTCTGTGGGTTGAGAAAGTATGAACTCAAGTTCAAGGCTTTGAATTGTAAAGTGAGGATGATTTTTCTCGAGGGTTTCAAGCCCGCTTTGAATATGGGCTTTCAAATGATCGTGATGATTGCATAGATCTTCGAATTCAAAAAGCCAGATGAGTGGATGGGGTCTTTGATAGGGTTCCCAAATCCAATGAGCTGTTGAGTGTTGAAAAAGTCCTTCCCATAGTTGTCCCCAAGCTTTTCCAAATCTTTTTTGAATGGAGGCGCGGTCGAATCGCTCCAATTGAAATATTTTTTTGAATCCAAGATTTTCAAAGAAAAAAAAAGTATTCTCTATATCGTGTGCACTTGGCTGATGAGATTTTTCAATTTGGCTCGAGTTGAAAAAATCGAAAGCCAGGGGTTTCAGAGTTTCAAGTGGTGAAAAAAGATGAATAGAGTAGGCGATTTTTAAGAGCTCCCATGGGTGGTGGCCTATTTTGAAAGCGGGATTTGATTTAAGCTTTTTTATCCAAAAATCATGAAAATTTTTAAGATCGTAAATCCAAAATTCGTGAAATCGCATACTTGATGGAGATGCCAAAAATTCTTGGCGACTTATCGCAAACATAAATCTTCTTTAAATGGAAATTCATAAAATATTTCTCGGTGTGAATACCCTTTTGACCATCGCAGTTTGTATGAATCATGTTGAAGGCTGCAATGAATTCTCTCTTGGCAGAAAGTATTTGCAACAGCATCAATAACAATGATTTTCAAATTTTTTTTTAATTTCAATAGAGTTTGCAAAAATCGACCTTCTGCATGACGGAGCTGTAGTTCATCGAGCACCCAGGCATTAAAGAGCTCTCCATGTTCGGTTTCATAAAGCGTTTGCCACAAGGTTCGATATTTTTTTGGATCAGTGCATTCTATTCCTAATATTCGTATATCTTTTGAGCCCGCCAGCGCCCATAAGGCGGGTGCGTAAAGCGCCCATTCACGCCTGATCCATGCGACATGATCTTTGGAGGTGAGAAATTCAAAAACCATTCGGTGCGCGCCGGATCCTGGCATTCCGATAAGTTGCACAAAAGATGAGGTTTTTTTATCAATCACCATACAAATGTATGCTCATAACAAAAAAAAGAAAAGAACTTAGAGATAGAATGCTTTGTGCTGTAATTGGGGTATATGGCTCTGTATGCGGATTAAGCAGGTGGCGATTAAACATGTGGCGATTAAACATTCTGCCATTCAATGGGCTGGCTTATTGTTCTTTTGTGCCTTCATCGGTTTTGATTCGGGGGCGCTTTTTGGACAACCCAAGCTCTTTGAGTTTCCTGACGCTCCCATTCATATTCAAATAGAGGGCCCCATTCAGCAGTTAATGGCCAGCGATACGACCGACCCTGTTTTTGGAACGATGACCATCGTTGATGAAAATCTTGGTATGGAGCGCGTGGGTATTCAGTTGGCGATCAGAGGAAAGAGTCGTCGTTTCGCAAATCAATTTAAACCGCTGGATATTCATATCGTGACTCCAAAAAAAGAATCCCCCGAAGTGTTTTTGGGTGACTGGAGATCCTTTGATCTTGTTCCCCCAAGAAAGTTTACAACAAATGATCCGACTACTGTAGAAAACCAACACGTTTTTGCAGAGTATATTTCTTATCGCCTTGCAAATTTCACTTTGCGCTATCATCTGCGGGTTCAGCTCGCCATCGTTGATGTCATTGACTCAACTTCCAATAAGTCGCTCGGCGGTGGATATTCTATTATTCGAGAAAGCAAAAAAAAAGCGGCAGAAAGATACGGCTTGGAGAAGATCTTAAAAATAAATTCAGTATCTGCCGTGCCAATCCCGGTTGTTCATGATCTTGACCTTCTGACATTAAAAATGTTTCAGGGAACTATTCAAAATATGGATGAGAGTCTAGAGGACCTCAGTAATTACGTGGGGCTATATGGGTTGGATGGGAATACTAAATTTATCCCCTACGATTTTAACTTCACAAGCTTGCTTGATTTTCGAGATGTATCAACTATGCGCAAATTTAAGACTGACAATGTTTTACAGGCTGAATTGACAGGCGAAATTTA
Source organism: uncultured Bacteriovoracaceae bacterium (assembly GCA_964626465.1). GTDB lineage: Bacteria > Bdellovibrionota > UBA2394 > UBA2394 > UBA2394 > CAZRCG01. Next base: position 165,616 of record CAZVFP010000005.1, read on the forward strand.
TTTGACGCAGATCGTTGCAAATCAGGACGTGAAAAATTCAAAAGCGACTGCAAAAGAGATGATCAAGCGAGCTTCAATCGCCTATCTGAAGAATATGAAACAATTTGAGCAGATTCTTGACAGAATCCCGCTGGACCCCGTCTTGAGGTCGTTTGTGTCTGAGCGATTCAATTCATATTTTTCAGTCGTCGTCGCGAGTCTGTTTCAAGCCCATTTTACTGAGAGGCCTGCAGTTGAGAGTCTTTCGAATTTTGAAGACCCGGCATGTTCGAAATCAGCCATTTTTCAATCGATTTCTCAATTGGCTCTCAGTCAGCCGCCCAGAGCGTTAAGAAAAGAGGTGAATGACTTTTTTAGAAAGACCACCGACTTTCGATCATCATTGTCTACATTCATGAAATTTTTTCCTTGGACCGCATCAGGTCGCCAAGTCCTCGGTCTTTTAGATCGAAGCTTTTTTGAAGACTGGCTAGCGACTGATCGACATATCTTCGACATAGGAGAGGCTCGAGACGTTCTTCGATCGACCATTCTTGTGTGGCCGGCTGGAGAAAATATCTCGCAATACAATAATCTGTGCGAAATTTATCCATTATTTGAAAAACGAATTCATGACCTGGCTCTTGAAGAAATTGAGAAGATGGCCAGGTATAATCGGACATCCGTGCTGAGAGAGGCATTGCCTAATCTTCAATATTTTTCGATTCATGATACTCTTTTGGCGCTGAGACTTTTTTTTGAGACGCGCAGATTTTCCGAAGAAACATTGATGGCTTTTATTAGATTTCTAAGAGGAGGAATGCTGTCTCCGAATAAATTGGACGGGGTTTATGATGAGATCGCATTCATTCATGGCCGCGCGATTCAAAAATACAGTGAGCAATTCGCTCGCGTCCACATAGATAAACTAGCGCCCTCCGGTCTAGCTGATCTGTTGCGACAACTTCCGCCTGAAAGATTTTCGGCCGAACTCTATACCGCTATGGTTGCGGAATATATGCGTCGCCATCAACTGGAATCTGAATCAGTCGATGAACTCTATAGTGCGGATATGGAGCTCCAGAATCTCATGAGCAGTCGAATACCGGGGCAAAGCCCTTTTGGAAAAGGGACGATCCTCGACTTTCGAGGGGACGTGAATCGGGCATGGGTGAAAAAAATTCAGAAAGATCTAAGCTCTGAATTTCTCGACCGGCAAGGCATAGATGGCTTGGAATCGATTTTAAAAAAACTGCAACAAAAGTTGGAAGCGTGGACTAGAGACTGGAATATTCATCAATATTATCAGGTCAAAGAAATTCACGATCGCGCTGCGGCTCTTTTGGGGGTCAAGAAAAATGCCCATTATATTGCTGAATATGAAAAGCGCAGGTTAAATCTGCTGGGTCTTGTGTCGCAGATGAAAGTAGATCAAGTTTCAGCGAAGTTATATTCAATCCTCATTGAGATGCACATCTCTCGAGCGTCGCTTCAGTCAGAATCGTTAGAGTCTTTGAAACAAGCCAGAAAGATCCTCGCTGAAAAGCTCGCCACATGGCCGCTCCACGTCGATATCGCTGAGTATTATAAAGTCGCTCACTATGTTGAAGTCCTCGATGCTCATTTGAAAAAAAGAGAGTGAGCCTCGAGCCGGTCTCGGCACTTGTTCTCCTTCGTCGATTGGTGAAAACGATTGCCTTTTCTTTTGCATAGTCTGGATAATTTGGATGGAGGGAATTCATTGATGTCATGGAGTACTAGCTTTCGTGGTGGAGTCTTTGCTTTTATTCTTTCAGTGATTTTGGCCACAAAACTAGAGGCAGATGCGCCTCTTGATCCTGGGCTTTTGTTGCTTGAGTCTTTTTCGTCATCTTGCGCGTCGCGTGGGGTTTTTTCTCAAAGGACGCTGAATGAGACGACGGCACTTAAGAGAATCATCGAAAGTCTTAAAGATGATCAAGCCTGTCGTGGACTCAATCCCATTTTTACATCACTCATTCATCTTAATTCACAGCTGGATTTTTTGCAGAATGGATTTGAAGGAGACCGAGAATCTGATCTGAATAATTATCTCAATAGGCTCTCGTATGCCATCCATCAGAGAAATATTGAGGCCTTCCAGGATCGTCTTTCGAGTGAATACGCGCAAGCTCTCGTCGAGCAAGTGACATTGTCGCGAACACAGAAACAAGAAGCCCGCCATCAATTGCACCGTGCAGTCAATGATCTTGGCTCTTATCTCGAATCAATTCAAAAAGATTTCGCCGATCAGCAGCTTTGTTTTCAAAATCATAAGAGCCTGCCGATTCAGTTGGCGGGGCATCTTCTTTCGCTCTCTGGAGCTTTCTTTGATCCCACCTTGAATTTAGCTTTAAGCCTTTCGGGCAGACTCATTGCAACCGCTTTTTCATTTTTTTCCGATCTAAAGTTCAATAAGAAAATCAAAGACTACGAGTCGACAACATTGCAAGCAGGCTTGGGTTGTGCGATGGAAGCGCTCGAGCAGACAGTTTGCGATATTCAAGACAGAAGAAATCTCATTTCAGTCGTTCAAGACTACCGAAAAGAGCCCACGATTCCCGCAGCATGGATCGGATACGATATTTATGTGCGGGATTTTCAAATATTTCGGGACTTTGTTCTGAAAGTGGAGGCCGGTTCACCGGCTTCGTCAGATCAACAAGCTGATCGACGTGCTGAATTCCGAAAGAGCGAGGGAGAATTTAATGCCATGATTGAATCTATTTCAGGGCATATTGGTGAGGCAAAAACTGAACTCGCATTTCCTGGACAGACTCGTGAGGATAAAAAAAATATTATTCGTTCCCTCATCGATTCTGTTGCCACTCTTTTATCGCATAATAGTCTGATGGAGAAAGTGGTTCCAGATGGTTTCGCGTCTGCCAATCTTTGGTTGCGCATTGGAGATCCAAGGCCCATTGAAGAGAAGATTGATGCGGGCGGGGCAAAGACATTTAAAGACAACTATACGATCTTGGATGAGCTAAATAAAGAGACGTCTATTTTTCAGCCGAAAGATGCGGTTTCGAATTTGATGATTTCTTCAGTAGAGACTCGCCTCGAAGCGATCTTGACTGCAGCCCGCGCGCGTTTAGCCCTTGAGCGTGAATTGAGACTGATCACGGACCCCCAAGGGGCATTGAATAGTTGGTCGCAAAAGGGAGTAAACGGAGTGAGTGCGGAACTCGTTAGTGCTCGAATATTGGATTATCTGCGCAGTCTTGAAACGGAGTGGGGGAATCATTCGGAGTGGTTTGACTCAATGGGTTCGAAACGTGATCAGATCGCTCTTTGCCGTGATACCCGAGAACGTTTTGAAGCCTTGGTCAGTATCATGGAGAAAGTAAAAGTCATTGTGAAAAATCCAGATTCTGAAACGGACGAAAGCAAAAATGATGAAAACGAAAAGGAAGAGGGCGGGGTAGTCAAAACAGAGCGCAAGAAGATCTATAGCGATAAATTGCAAGAAATCTATCGAGCCATGAATTTACAGGAAAAAGACCAATTTATTTCTGACAGAATCTATCAGTTGGTGACGATGGATCTTGAAAAGCGATTACGAAGCGGCTCGTTGCAGAGCCGGGAGAGCCTTGAAAATATTGTAAAGTTGAGCCAAGAGCGCTTGCTGACTGCTCTCAATCCGTCTGCATCGAGCAGGCTTGAGCCCTTGAAGGAAGATTTAGATAATGCTGAGCCTTATGCCCTTTCGAATATCTTTCATTTTTTTAAACACTACCGAAGCTCTTTTGCTGAGGTTCTGGAATCTATGGATCAGTTGGCAAAGGTTTTTAAACAGAAGCCGAACGGTTCTATCTATCGGAAAATGGCTAAACTCTGTGTCTTGGCATTGAATGATCCAGAGATTCTCACGGATAAACGACTGGTGGCTGCCTGTGAGGGAAGAGTTTTGGGTTTAGCAGAAGACAATGGGCCCGTATTGGATATGAATGGACGCCCCATTCAGGTGGTTTTTCGAGCTGCTGATATTGCATTTCAAAAGCCTGAAGAACGCTTGTGCGCCTATCGTCGGTTTAGAAATCGACTTGAGCTGCAGGAGGATATCCTGAGGCATCGTCCAAAATCGACCTCCATCATGGCATTGCAATCCTTTTCAATGAGGCCGCCATTTACAATCCTTTATGATGAGTTTCCTTCGAAGGATGACCTGAAGTTTTCGTATTCACCGTTCTGACAGACGGAAGTTTTGAATAGCGGACAATAGGTTAAAAGATTAAATCGACGGTTGCCTCGTTTAAATCAAGCCAGCTATAGTTCTGAACGTGATCAAGATTACAAAAAAAGAACTTAGAACTCCGGATCAAATTTGGCAGGCCTCTCGGTCTCTTTTCGGTTGGTTGCGGTCGAGTTCCACTTGGATTGTTGGCGGTAGTGTTGCGCTTTTCGTGATGATTGTCGGCATTCTCTTTTGGATTCAAGTCGCTGATAAAACTGAAGCGAAGGCACAGTATCGTTATGGTCTCGCAAAAGCTCATTTTGAGACATGGACTCTCGCGAGCGAAGCTCGTGATAAGCTCACTGATGCTGAAAAGGCGAAGGCGGATCTTTTGGCCGAGCTGGAAAAGCTGGAAAAAGAATATCCCCGCTCGAGGGCGAATGGACTCGCTGATGGCCTTCGAGGACAGTTAGCGGGACATGACAAGAAGTGGACCGAGGCCGCTCAATTGTTTGAGCGTTTTTCAGAATCTTTGCCCGGTGCAGAGAGAGACTTGGGCCGGCTTCCTTTGGCGCAGGCCTATGAGAATAGCGGAAATCATGAAAAGGCTTTGTCGGTCTATTCGAAGCTCGCAGATTCAAAGGACGACTTTTTCATAGGGATGGGCCTGCTGGGTAAGGCAAGAATTTTTCGAGCGACTGCTAAACCTGAAGAGGCGCGTAAGGCCTACGAAAAATATTTAGAGAAATTTGGTAGTTCCCAAGAAGCTCCTTTGGTGAGGGGACTTCTTTCGCAGGTTTCAAGTTCTCCGCGATAAGTTATGCGTTGGAGCACAGCACATATTCCGACTCTCAGACAGGCGCCCCAAGAGGCTGAAATCGTCAGCCATCAACTCATGATTCGTGCGGGCTTCATCAGACGTTTGGCTGGGGGAATCTATAGCTATCTTCCTCTTGGATGGCGTGTGCTCTTGAAGCTCGAAAATATTATTCGTGATGAAATGGATATCGCTGGAGCTCAGGAAGTTCTTCTGCCATTTGTTCAGCCGAAGGAGCTGTGGGAAGAAACGGGACGATGGGGTGTGTATGGTAAGGAGCTGGGGCGCTTCAAAGATCGTCACGAAAATGACTATTGTCTTCAGCCGACGTCCGAGGAAGTGATCACAGATCTCGTCCGTCGTGACGTGCGCAGCTATCGCCAGTTACCTTTGAATTTGTATCAAATTCAAACAAAGTTTCGAGATGAAATCCGACCTCGCTTTGGAGTCATGAGGAGTCGCGAATTCATCATGAAGGATGCGTACTCCTTTGATTTGGATGAAGCCTCTGCCATGAAAAGCTATGAGGTAATGAGACGAACCTATCGCCGAATTTTTACGCGATCGGGTTTGAAGTTTAAACCTGTTGTTGCGGATACGGGTGCCATAGGCGGAAATCGGTCAGAGGAGTTCACAGTTTTGGCTGACTCCGGTGAGGATGAAATCGTCTCTTGCAGCGCGTGTGACTACGGCGCAAATCAAGAGAAAGCAGAAGGAATTGTGGCATTGCCCGTCTCGCCAGCAGACGTTTCTACGCAATCCGTGATTGAAACTCCAGGCATCAAGACGATTGAGCAGTTGGCGACTTCTCTGAAGGTAGCTGCGAAAGATCTTCTGAAAACGATGATTGCGACTGATTCATCAGGAACCTGTATTGTGGTTTTGATTCGAGGGGATCATGAGCTTCATGAATTGAAATTGCAAAACCTGGTAGGTCCGAAGAAGGGACTTCAGGGAATCAGATTGGCTACCGATGACGAGCTGAGACAATGGAAGCTTCCCAAGGGAAGTTTGGGGCCTGTCGATTTTCCACGAGACGCCTTAGTTGTGGCGGATACGGCTATTTCGATGGACGTTCCGTATGTCTGTGGGGCAAATATTGAGGGGCGTCATTTGAAGGATATTGTTTTGAGTCGTGATGCCCGAGTCGATATTCGTGGCACTATTCGAAAGATTACGAACGACGAAGCCTGCAGTGTCTGCGGAAAACCGCTTCAGATTTTGAGGGGCATTGAAGTGGGACATGTTTTTTATTTGGGAACAAAATACTCTAAAGCAATGAAGCTTGAGGTGACTTTAGAATCTGGCAAAAATGAGCTGATGGAGATGGGTTGCTATGGCATTGGCGTCGGGCGAACTATCGCAGCGTGTATTGAGCAAAATCACGATAAGGATGGAATTATCTGGCCGTTAGCCATGGCGCCTTATTCGGTGGGGATCGTCACCTTGGGAGAAGGACGACAAGTTCAAGAATCGCATGAGCTCTATATGAAACTGAGAGATCTAGGGATTGATGCGATTTGGGACGATCGACCAGTTTCTCCAGGAGTAAAGCTTAAGGATATGGATTTGATTGGCATTCCTTTTCAAGTTGTTATTGGTGACCGCGGTTTGCAGCGTGAAATTGTTGAATGGAAACGACGTGGGGTGAATGAAAAAGTGGAAGTGCCCGTTGGCCAGATTTTGCAGCATATTCTGGCCGTATTGAAAGACGAGAAATTGAAAGTCCAAAATCAGTTAGAGGCGCTTAAATGAAAGCAGTGAGATTCTATCTATTCAGTTTTTTGCTTTTTGTTCTCGCGGCTTGGATTCCTCTGCGCAATGTTTTTGCCCTCGCGGTCGGTGGAAACGTGGGGATGGATTTGCCCTTTTCTCATTCGTCAAATTACGATCCAGGTATTGCAGCCGAAGGTTATTATCGAATTGATCCTTATGAAATTCGATTTCACTATGGTGGCACACAAGCCGATACCTATTCTGTTTTAGCGGGGATCAAACATTTTTTTTCGGCAGACATAGCTCGTCCTTTTGTTGAAGCAGCAATTGGTCCCGTCGTGGTAAATTCTCCAAATCAGGGTTTGGCCTACGGTGCAAAGTCAGAAGTGACTTTGGGCTTAGACATTGGCATCAATCGGTATTTTTCGACGGGTGCTGTGGTCCGTTATTTTGGCATGGCCTATTTCGGAGATACTCATAGTGGCAAATTTGAGGCAAATCATGGATTTTCTCTTTTAGGCACGCTCCTTGTGTGGTTTTGATGCGGTTCTTTTCAAATTCCTTTTTTGTTGTCGTTGTTCTGGGGTTGTCCTCTATTCTTCAGTCGTGTGAACGGATTCCAGAATCCGAGCGTCGATCGGTATTGCTCAATCAGGAGGAAACAACCAGGCGCCTACAAGACTTCAGACCTTGGCTTTGGACTTGTCGAGCGCAGGATATTGGCGGGCAGGATCAGATTCAAGAAAGTCTTGGTCAGAAGATGGAGAGATTTGTTGATATATTTCATGTTCGCGGCTTGAGCAGTGTGGAGGATTTTGAAATTTCTCAAATTCGTTCCGCTGCGTTTATGTGGCGAGAATCTGGATTGTTAATTTCAAGTTTGTCTGCCCTTACAAATGTTCGAGATATTGAATGTACGAATGGGCCGTCAGGTTGGAAAAAGGCAGAGATTAAGGGCTTCTCCAGAGCCTTGGATTTAATTGTTCTTCAGGTTCCGCTGGAGGGGAAACTTCAGATTCGAAATCGTTGGGCCAGTCGTGATGATCGACCTCGTATCGCCGAAAATGTCTATCTGCTCTCTGCCAGCTATCCCGGGCAGGTCGATATTCAGAACATCAAAGTGCAGCCTCAATTGGCACAAATGAGAACAGGAATCGATGCAGATTTGATTCTCTTTTCTCCTGTTCCAAGTGAAGTCTTTCGCGGGGGAGTTTTGATTGATGATGCATTCAAGGTGATTGGAATCAATTCGGGCGATCGCGGGTATCTTTGGGGAATGGCGATTTCAGCGTCACAAATTGAGTCGACGGTGACGGCGATTCTATCGAAGGGTGCCGTGGAGTATCCCTTTTTGGGATTTCAGTTAAGGCCTCGTGACGCTGGAGGGTTGGTGGTTCGTCAGGTGGAGGTTGGCAGTCCGGCCTATCGAGCTGGACTCAGGGTCGGTGATGCGCTCATCGAATGGAATGGCACAGCACTTCACACGATAGCAGATTGGATTGAGCCGAGTGGTTCTGATATCGAAAAGAATATTGCGGTGACTTATGAACGGTCGGGAAAGAAAATAGAAACTCAAATTACCGTTGGCGCTGTTCGATGAAAAGTTCGCCTACCAGGCTTTGACGCCGCGTTTGCTGAAGGCCTTTCCGAGCGAGTATATTTCCGTCAGATACAAATAAGCCGTCTCTTCATCTCGAATCGGCGCTTTTAATATTCTAATCAACCGAGAGCGCGAAAACTCTCCGGCAAGAAATCCTTCGAAAAGTGCGTCGGCCAATGATCGTCCAAGATATTGTGCGGCTTGCATTTTTTGGCGGCCCAAAATTCTTTTGAGTTTCGCTGATGGAGGGGGTTGAAGATAAAATTTAAAAAGTGAAGAAGGTATTTCGTTTCGCGACGTGGCACGGCGACTGTGGTTGAGGAGCTTGGATAAAAAGAATGAAAGCGTTTCCAAAAGAACGAGCGGATAGATTTGTTTTGTGTTGAATCGATTTGTGGACCACGCTTGATACAGATAGAGGCCGGCGGCTTGAGAACAAGAGTTAATAGTCACCTCGGATAGAAAAATTTCACGAGTGGTCATGGAAACGGCAAGGCCACTCGTTTTGAGCTGCTGGGAAATCGCTTGTTGTTCGTTTTTTGGAAGTCGAACGATTGATCGATAGAAGTGAGGATCATCAGATTTGTAAACATGAATGTGATGGAGCTGACCTCTCTTGATATGCGAAGGATAGCGCGGATCTTCCAAAAATTTTACAAGTGTCTTGAGGCTCCACTGAATTTGGTCAGAGGCGTCTTGAATCTCGCCGGCCTCTCGATCTTCAGCTGCAAACGTATGTTCCAAGACGCTTTGGTACTTGATCCAAAGCGGGGTATGAAGGATGCAGAACAGATCAATTGGTTTTGAATCGGAATATCCACTCGGAATCCACTGCGGAGCCTTCAAAATCAGGGCAGATTTTTCAGTAGTTTCTTTGAGGAGTTTCAAAGTCGCTCGATCGTCATTTTGTTGTAAAACGACGACTTTTTTTTCGGGTGCGGCTTTCAAAAGTTCCAGGGGCAGATGCTGGCGGGCGCAATGGTATTCTCCTATGAAAGTCCAGGTTCTGAACGATAGCTTCGAGATACTTGCGGCAGCTGCTTTATCTCGACCTCGTATATTTGTTTGAGGATCGAATAATGGCACTAGTGAGATTGAAAAAGATTCGCAGAGCAGAAAGAGTTCGCGATAGGCTTCCCAGTGGCTACCCCAGTAAGTTTCGAGTTGCAGTGATTTTCTGAGCGCGACCTCATTTTTTGGAGATTTATTTTTTTGCCAAGCCTCAAGCAAATGCAAACTGTTTTTTCGCAAAACTTCTAGGGCCAAATACTTTGGTTTTTTCAGTCGACGGTCTCGCAGAAGTCTCAGCAGAAATCTCTGACTTTGCCGCAGTGTGTGATAATCGCCGATAAAAAGATGATCCGCCGTGTTGATCGTTTTGATCAGATTCTTCAATTCATTGGGAGTGAGCTTTTTCTGATCGTCTAAAAATTCTTTTTCATAACGAGCAAGAGATGAAGTTTTTTTTGTGACTCTTTGCGCAGCTTCACGCTGCAGATCTTTATAGAGAGAAATTTGAAGACGTTTCCAATCATTCATTTTCGTGATGCTCAACATCATTGTATCGACTTCACTCAAAAAAACTAGACACAGTTGTGGTGAGCATCGACAATAATCTGATCACGGGGAGATTTTATGAAAATTTTTAGTTTGAAATTTGTTTTGGCATTAGCGCTGCCAGTCGTTTTTGTCGGATGCGCGGGCGATAAAGCTGATCTAGAAGAGGCGGCATATCTTTTAGGTAAAGGTGGGGCGGCCAATGCGACTGCTGCGCTTAACCTAGTGAGTGGTTATACGACATCGGGAGATGCCGATATCAAGCTTGAAGCTATACGCCTCTATGCGGGTGCAAAAATGACCTTGGCCGGTTTTGATAGCATTAAAATTACGTCGAATCTCATCTATAGAGAAAGTGACGATACGATTTCCATTATTAAAGCGGCAGTGACTCTGGATACGAATGCGCAGACACTTTTAGAAAATGCCGAGTCAACTCTTTCAACGCTGATCACTTCGGATGCTGCCTTCACTGGAGCATCGACAGCCAAGAAGGCCGATATTCATTTTCTCTTGGGCCTCGTGAGACTTTTTAAGGCTGCACGAACAGCTCTTGTCGCTGGCGGGATCTCAACATCCACAGTTGCAACCTACGATCTGGCGGCGTGCCTGGCGTCCGTGAATGAAAATATTACTCAAATTTCAACTTTGAATACCGATCTGAGTGGCTCAGAAACCAGCTTCAATGATTCTGGCCTCACTGATGGAAATTCAATTGTGAAGCTTGTGACCAATTTTGAGGATCAAGTTCCTCAAACCCCAACGCCGACAGATCAAGAAAAAACAGACCTCTGTACTTACCTCGTCGCGCAGAATGGACTTTAATTTTATGAAAAAAATCACGCTTTCAGTTATATGTGTTTTGAGTTTAGTGACGGTGCGATATTCTTACGCGGATCCCGTCTCTGTGAATCCACGACCCAGAATGCAATCGATGGGAGGGGCCGGACTTTCTGCTGGTGGTGACAAAGATTCGGCCATGTTGAATCCCGCCGCGCTGTCAGACATTAAGTCATCCTATTGGAGTATCATGCCGTTGCTCTTTGAGGCGCCGTTTGAGATGGATGCCGTTCAAAGTGCTATCGATTACAAAGATGCGATTGATGCTGCCACAACAAATAATCAAAAGAAGACGGCGCTTCAGACATTTTTGACGGATGTTTCAACAACAGCGTTGATGACCAGAGTGAATTTCTATCCTTCCTATACGAGACCTCACTTTCATGCCGGTATTTTGATGGATTTCTTAGTCGACGCGAAGTTAAGAGCGGGCGGTGCGACATCCAATCAAGTGGTGAATTTAGGAAATTCAGCGGGTACAACGGGTCTGATTCTTGCTGGAAGTTATGATTTTCTAGACGACCGATTGCATGTTGGTTTGACTCTGAAGCCGCTTTATAAATTCTCAGTGATGAACGATTCTGAGCAGACACTGCGAGATATTCTTGTCGGAAAAAATCCCGATGCGAATGGCAATGATACCGGGATCAAAGAGGCCATCATTGGTGAAAATTTTACGGATAACAAGGCCTTCGGAATCGGCGTTGATTTGGGACTTCGTTACGATTTGCCATTTGTTGAAGCCATTCATCCACAAGTGGGGGTGACCTATCAGGACATTGGAGATACTCGATTTCTTACAGATCACGTTCAGCCAATGAATATTCCGCAAAGTGTATCAGCTGGTATGTCGATTCAGCCTGATTTTGGAATTTTTAGAAATACAGTGGCCATTGATTTTAGAAATCTGACTGAAGCGCAAGAGCTGCTCAATATGTTGCATATCGGAGCTGAATCAGTGATCTGGAATTTTTTGGCGCTGCGAGCGGGTTTGGGCCAAGGATATTTTTCGACTGGGGTCGGAATTGACCTGAAGATCTTTGAACTGGATGCCTATCTTTCATCGCGAGAAGCATCTCGTTATGCCCACCTGCAGAGTCAGACAGTTATTGGCTTACGATTAGCGCTGGGCTTTTGATTCTGAAGATAGGGTTTTGAGCGCTAGTGCCTTGAGTGTCAGTGCCTAAATTGAAAAGAAGCTTTTCTTCTTTTTCTTTTTTGGTTCCTTTACGGATTCTTTAGCTGGGTCTCCAAGTTCAGATCGCAACTCTTCAAGTAATTCTTTTGCGCGGGAAGAAATGGCTTGAGGAGTTTCAACTTGGATTTCAACGTGCAGATTTCCGCGATGATTGCGACGAAGATCCTTCACCCCTTCGTTCTTCAGAGTGATCGTATGCGGCGTTTGCGTTTTTCCAGGAATGGAAACGACCTTTGAGCCCTCAATTAAAGGCACCGTGATCTCTCCCCCTAAAACAACAGTCGTAAATGGAACTGTGACCCGCGTATAAAGATCAGCGCCGTCTCGTTCGAATTGCTCATCTCGTCTCACAGTAATCTCAACGTAGAGATCTCCTCGGACTGAGGCGCCCATCTCGAGCTCGCCTTCCTGGCTTAAGCGCAAGCGAACTCCGGTATCGACACCCGCCGGTACAATCACTTCTAACTTGTGATCTTCTCGTTTAACGCCCTGACCTCGACAAGTTTTGCAAGGGTTGCGAATGATAGACCCTTGTCCTCGGCACTGCGGACAAGTCTGCGAAAGAACGAAAAAACCCTGATTTTGAGTGACCTTCCCGCGGCCGCGGCACATGCCACAAGTTTCGGGTTTTGTTCCCTTTTCGTATCCATGCCCATCGCAAGATTCACAAGCTCCATGTCGAGGGATATTGATCACTTTTTTGCATCCCAATACGGCGTCGCGAAAATCAATTTCAAGGCGATAAAGAAGATCAGATCCTCTGCCTCGCTCTCTTTGCCTTTGGCCAGATCCACCAAAAAAATCGTCAAAAATACTTTGAAAGCCAGCAAAAACATCCCCTGGATCGCCGCCACCAAAACCGGAAGAGCGCCCAGAAAGCCCGTCATGACCGAATCGATCATAAATGCTTCTCTTTTGGGGATCAGAAAGAACTTCATAGGCCTCTTGAGCCTCACGAAAGATCTCGGCGGCTTCGGGCGATGGATTTCGATCGGGATGGTTATTAAAGGCAATGCTTCGGAACGCCTTTTTTATGGCGCCTTCATCGGCGTTTTTATCTGTAATTCCCAAAATCTCGTAATAATCTCGTTTTGAAGCCATGATTTAGATAACAACCTAAGAACACTGAAGTGATCTGTCAAATTTTGCATTGTTTATAGTTGTTTCTCGTGAATAGACTAAGCCGTGAGACTAAAACCAGATGAAATCAAGCGATTATCCAGCCATTTAAGTAATCTCATTTTTCAGGACAAGACGATTAGTCTAAAAGCGGACAGAAAAAAGATTGTCGATACCATTGAATCTGAGCTGTCTCATCACTTTGACGAAGAGCGTCAGATCGATGCCGAGGCAGATCGTCTGTTGAAAGAGCGGGAGGCTGAATTCTCTTTAAACGATCGGGCGAAGGCGCTCCTAAGAATTCGAAAACAACTGGCAGAGCAGAAAAATTTTATTCTCTCAGGTGGAGGCGACTCCCGTTTCTCGGAAGACAAGATCTACCATATCGCTCATTTGGTAGCAGATCGTCTTTATGACGACGATTTACTAGATTTTCCGGATGAAGATGATGGCCCAAAATTTGTGAAGAAAGTTTTTTTGCAATATTTCGGTCAAGAAGACCAGGCCGTCGAAAAAGTCCGAAAAAAAATTCAGTCGATGGGCAATGCCCCTCTTGAAGGATCGCGCGATTGGGATGTGCTTTATCGCAAGTTTTTGGAAGAAGAGCTTCGTCGTTTGGGACGTTAAATTTTATGGAATTCAAGCCGAAGACCATTTTCGAGCCGTTCAAAATCAAGGTGACAGAACCTCTCAGGCGTTTGACACGTCTGCAGAGATTTGAAGCGCTCAAGCAGGCCCATTTCAATCTCTTCAATTTGCATAGCCGAGATGTGCTCATTGATTTGCTGACAGACTCTGGAACATCCGCCATGAGCGCTGCTCAATGGGCAGAGATTCAAAAGGGTGATGAGGCGTATGCGGGCAGCGAAAGTTTTGAGATGCTCGAGGCCGAAGTGAGAAATTTGACCGGCTACAGGCATATGATTCCCACGCATCAGGGGCGTGCAGCCGAGAGGATTTTATTTCAGGTTTTGGCATCGCGATATAAGGGAGATGCTCCTGGCATCATTCCGAATAATAGCCATTTCGACACGACTCGTGCAAATTTGGAATCTCAAGGATTCGAGGGTTTGGATTTTCCTTGCGAAGAATTTTTTAATGCAGACTCGGATTTCAAATTCAAGGGCAATATGAATATTGCAAAACTTGAAGCATTTTTGAAGACAACGCCACGCAAACAAATCCCGGCCGGTTTTTTGACGATCACGAATAATTCGTGTGGTGGGCAGCCGGTCAGTTTTGAGAATATTGAACAAGTCTCTTCGCTCTATAAGGCGTACGGCATTCCTTTTTATCTAGACGCTTGTCGCTTTGCTGAAAATATTGCGTTTATTCGTGAATACGAAAGGCCCCATGAGTCGTGTCGTGAAATCGCACAGAAAATTTTTAGAATGGCGGATGGTTGTACTTTTTCGGCGAAAAAAGATGCCCTCGTGAATATCGGCGGGCTCTTGGCGACGAATGATTCAGAACTCATTGGGGACCTCACAGCTCTCTTGATTTTGACCGAAGGATTTCCGACCTATGGTGGATTGGCTGGGCGTGATCTTGCGGCGATGGCTCAGGGATTGAAGGAGGTCTTGGATGAGGATTATCTACAATATCGATTAGCAGTGACGAGATATATTGGAAGAAAGCTGGATGAAAATAATATTCCTTATCTGCGTCCCGCAGGTGGCCATGCCATTTATTTGGATGCTAAACGATTTTGTTCACACTTAAGCTGGCGCGATTATCCTGGGCAAGCACTCGCCTTGGCATTGTACCTCGAGGGTGGAATACGTTCTTGCGAAATTGGCACGGTGATGTTTGGACGCCGCAGAGACGGATCTGAGAGCCCGCATGGCGTTGAGCTTGTTCGCCTTGCTATTCCGCGTCGCGTCTATACGCAAAGTCATATGGACTACGTTTTCGAAGTCATTGATTTCGTTTTCGCGCAGCGTCTAAAAATTCAAGGCGTAAAGATTGTGAAAGAACCAGCGCGTCTACGACACTTTCATAGTGAATTTTCTTGGCCGCAGTGATATTTTTTGAGGATGGCACAAGAAAATCCAGTAGCGGTCGACGAGAAACCTCTCAGTTTAGAAGAACTCATCAAGAAAGCAGCTGACTTGAATATGATGCCTCAGGTGGCTCGTAAGGTGATTGACCTTGTTGCCAATGAATCTACGACTGCTACACAGCTTTCAGAGGTCCTAGAAAAAGATCCAAATATTACGGCGAGAATTCTGAAGATTTCAAATTCAGCGTTTTATGGATTGCGACGTGAAGTAAAATCCATTCAGCAGGCCATTGTGATTCTGGGATTTCGTAGCTTGCGATCAATGGTTGTCGCATCGTCCAGCAAATCGTTGCATAAGCGATTCGGGATTACAGAGCAGCTGATGTGGGACCACAGTATCGGAGCGGCTATTGCCTCAAAAATTATTTCTGAAGGAATGCCGGCGGCTGTAGGCGAGAATGTTTTTGTTGGTGGTTTGCTTCATAATGTAGGAAAAACGGTGATGAATAATGAATCGCCAAAAAGTTTTTTGGAAGTGATGAAGCGTGTTTATAATGATGGGCTTGATTCGTTAGATGCTGAATCTGAGGTTTTTGGGTATGGGCATCCCGAAGTTGGATTCATGATTTCCGAGAAGTGGGGATTGCCAACAGACTTATCGATTCTTATTCGTTACCATCATTTGGATCGTCTGACCGCAGATCAGAAAAGCGAATTGATGGCGAATTCTACAACGAAGCTCGGTTTGGCTTGTATAGAAATGGCGACCAAACTTTGCGAAATTCTAGGAATTGGTTATCGAGATAAAAATACATCTCTGGATCCGCTGAAGCTCGCTAGTGCTTCCATTTTAAACGCTGACAAGGCGAAGCTGGACTTGTGGCTGAAAAAGACCCAAGAAGCTTACAACCAAGAGCGGGCAATCTTTAACTAGAAAGTAGCTAGGCGCGTTTCTTGTGGTTTGCCATTGGGGCAATTCGATCGTTTGAATAACAACAATCGGATGCAATGAAGCCGCTTTTGCAATCGCATATTTCAAGTGATCCGCAGCAAGCCCCAAATGCTTTGCCACTTTTGCACGGACAGGGTTCATTCAATTTGGCCTGCTCGATGATATCTTCAATGGTTTCCATCTTCATGGTTCTATTTTAGGTCGAAAATACATTCATGATGAGGTGCGTCAGAAACTTGGCGCTGCGCCCATCGTCTGTGCAAAATGGGGCGCCGCGTCAATCGCTTAAGCTGTTGATACAATTAACAAATAGAAGTTTTAAAAAAAAATCCACGAAGACTTTTGACGCGGTGCCGATAGTGAATGCATAAATTATGTATTCAACGCTTAACTCTTCATTTGCACTTCGGATAGTTCAGAACTTGAATCGTTCGACAGCCACAATGTCGAAAAGTATTCTTCGACTGAGTTCGGGCAAGAGAATCAATTCTGCCGAGGATGGTGTAGCGGATCTGGCTCAGATCACAAGACTCGATGGCCAATATCGTGGAATTACTCAAGCGATTCGCAATGTGAATGATACGCAAGCTTTAGCTACAACAGCGAGCAGTTCTCTCGATTCGCTACTTACGCTGACCTATAATCTGCGCGATTTAGCACAACAAGCGCAGAGCAGTTCGTTGACCGACGCTGAAAGGCAGACCTTGATCGATGAGGCCGATGGACTGCTCGCCGATTATTCAACGATTGTGAATAACACGAGCTATAACGACACCAATTTGCTCGATAATACCTTTGGCACAACATGGGCACAGACCGGACCAAATGCCGACAACGGATTTTTTTATACGATAGGAGATGCGAGATCTTCGACTCTCGGCAAGCTTGCCATTTATTCTGGCGCGCAGGGCAGTATCTCTGCGCCCATTGTAGGCCAAGTCACTTTTAATGGCGTCACTGTAGAAAGTTCTGTCGATGATGGAGTGAGCACTTCTGGTGGTGCTTATTCGGCCCTTGCGATTGCGAATGCCTTAAGTGCCTCAACTCCAGATACGGGTGTTTATGCTGAGGCTGTATCGACGACGAGAACGATCACTACAGATTTCGCTGGAGCAAGTGTTTATTCGGGGACTTTCGGCACTGGAAATTTCAAAATCAATAATGTTTCCATCACGGGTGCAATTTCAAGTGCAAGCAGCCTTGTCAGTTATATCAATGCGGCATCGGATTCGACCGGAGTGACGGCGACACTCAGTGGTAGTGATGTGACTCTCACGGCATCTGATGGAAGAAATATCGAAGTTTATTTTTCAGCAGCTGGGCTCACTCACAATGTTTATGATGTTTTCAATCTCTCAGCAAACACAGCGGTCATCACAAACTATGCAACATTATCGCAAGGAGCTGACAAAGTTCATATCGGGGCTGTTCGAATTTGGAGTTCATCTGCCATTACCATTGCGGGAACGGCCCCCTCCGCGGCGCTTGGTATCGCTTCTGGAACAAAGAATCTTGTCTCGGGTACTGAACTCGAAAGCTTAAGTCTTTCTTCCGAAGATAATAGTGACCAGGCTCTCAAGGTATTGGATGCAACAATCGCGCAAATTTCGACACTGCGTTCGGAAATTGGCGCTATCCATGATCGTCTTGACGTCACCGCGTCATTTTTATTGGATCAACAAAATGCCACAGCAGACGCTAAGAGTGCCATTGAAGATGTCGACCTAGCTCTCGAGACTGTAAATCTTGTGGTGGCACAACTTTTGCAAAATTCTGGAACGGCGGCGCTGAGTCAAGCAAACTTATCGCTGTCAAATGTAACTAAACTATTGGAGAACCTCTAATATGAAAATCGATGGTCGTGGCGTAATACCGCTAGATACAAAACGTCTTCAGGCGGACAAAAAAACAAAATTGGCAGATGCGGCACCAAAGGCTGCTGATGCTGCACAGTCTGAAAAGGCTCGTCCTCGGAATGAGGAAGAAATAGCGAAGGCGCTCGAGAGTACCGTTGAGGATATTGGAAAATCGGGTGTCTCTGCTGGCGATGTTCATTCGAAAGCAGACGAGGCTCGAATCACTGGATTTTTAAAGTCCATTGATGTGCAAGGTAAACAGCCGCGTTTATCAGATGGCGATGTTTTGAAGTTGGCGGATAAGGTTGCCTCCAGCACTCAGGCGGATCCGCAGCAGGCCAGCGCAGCGTTTAATACGCCAGATGCAACGCGAGTGGCTGAGCTTGTTTAGTTTTGAGGTTATTCTTTGGCGACAGCGCCTCTTTTGATTTGACCGACAATCCCCATGCCACATAGTCTATGCGGCATGGGGAGTTCGTTTCGCCTCTTAGGTTATGATCATGTGAAAGTGGGCGTGACAGATGTCGACGCTTTCGAAAAAAAACTAATCGTCTTTGGATTTAGCAAATTATCCTTACAGTCGCAGCGTGGACCAGCAGATCTGAACAATCCCGATTCTGTATGGGCGAGTGGAGATGCTGTATTCGCCGTATATTCTTCTGAACATCCTGAAGCTCAGCCGCATTGCAAGCTTCATGGAGACACCGTTTTTGATTTAAGCTTTCATGTTGATTCCTTGCGACCCCATCCCATGTTGATTGAGGGACTTGGGGGAATGAAGCATACTCTGGTGCATAAGAGATCTTTCGCAACGGCGCCAAGTCCCTGCGGCATTTTAAAATTTGATCATAATACGCTGAATGTGGAGCGGGGCCAGCTGGACAATGCTGTCGGATATTATCAAGACACGTTTGGGCTTGAGAAAGGTCAGTACTTCGACATCAAAGGCAAAGAGACGGGGCTCTATTCGTGGGTGACGCGAAGTCCCGACAAGAATGTGCAGATTCCGTTTAACGAAGCTGCAGATCCAAAATCTCAGATTCAGGAATATATTGATATTCATCGCGGACCAGGAGTGCAGCATATTGCACTACTGACGCCAAACTTGATTGGCACAATGGATGCGGTCCGAAAAAATTTCGCTGCAAAAATTCAATTTTTAGATATCCCAGATACCTACTACGAGCTTGTCTCTTCGCGGTACAAGATCAAGGAAGATTTCAAAGATCTCGAGAGACTTCGTATCCTGGTCGACCAAGATAAGGCCGGCGGCTATTTGCTTCAGATTTTTACAGGTATTTTATTTGGAGGCTTCTTTTTGGAACTGATTCAGAGAGAGGGAAATATTGGTTTCGGAGAGGGGAATTTCACTGCACTTTTTGAATCCATGGAGTTGGATCAAAAACGTCGAGGGATTCTGTGAAATTTGGCACAGTCTCTAAAGATAATCAGAGTCATATTGTATTCGGATTTGGTTTAGATTCAACTCGCTGGTTTTTCTGGTCGGATTTGCAGAAAAATTTTGGAAATGAAAAAATAGTCACCACGACTCATGATCTTTTGTCGTTGATACAACGCTCATCCGTGATCCTTCCTTTTTTGAAAGACTATCGATCGAAGATTGAAAATTTACCATTTCATGATGAACCGAGTTTAAAGTTTGAGTTACCTCTGCGGCCCGTTTCATTCAGAGATTTCTATTGTTTTGAGGATCACGTCAAGGCAGGGCGGCAGGCGAGAGGTTTAGAGATGATTCCTGAATGGTATGAGGCACCCATTTTTTACTATTCGAATCACTTGAATATGCGGGGTTGCAGTGAGGGCATTCCCTTTCCGTCTGGAGTTGCTGAACTCGATTGTGAGCTTGAGATTGCTTGCATTGTTGGGGCGGAACTTTTCAATGCTTCAGCTGAAGAGGCAGAGCGCGCAATATTTGGTTATAGCGTGCTCAATGATTGGAGTGCGCGAGACCTTCAACGTTTCGAAATGAAAGTAAATATGGGCCCGGCAAAAGCAAAAGATTTCGCGACGAGTCTGGGTTCGTTCATTGTGACAAAAGATGAGATCGCCCCGCTTCGAAGCGGAAAAGGATATGATATTTCTTTTGAATGTTCCATTAATGAAGAAGTGCTTACGCACAATAATTGGAAAAAAGTTCAATTTTCATTTGAAGAAATGCTGCAGAGAGCGTCTCGCAATTGCCGAATCTTTCCTGGAGAAATCATTGCAAGCGGAACAATGGGTGGCGGATGCCTTCTCGAACATAATCTCGTGAAAGGTGAAAAGCGTTGGCTTAAGAAGGGTGATCGTGTGGATATGAAATGGCTGCCGGGTGGGCCATGGCTTCGATCGGAGATTTTATGAATTACTATCGAAAAGAAGGGGTTGTTGCCGAACGTCCTCACCTCAATCTGCCGGCAAATACTTATGAAGAAGAGATCGGTCTAGACGGTTTTTTTGGGCATGTGTCTCATCTCTATCACTGCCATCCTCCGACGTCTTGGTCTGGGATCGAGAGATCTTCGTTTCAATGGCCCCAGTTGATGGATGCCACTGAATTATTTCTAAAGCCACAGTGCTTTAAGCCTCTTGCAGTAGCAGCGTCCGCCGGTGATTTTTTCACATCAAAAAAAACGATCTTTTGGAATTCTGATATTGAGATCTCGTTAAGAAAGATTGATCGAGATAGTCCCGTTTATTTTCGAAATGCGGATGCTCATGATTTGTTTTTCTGTCATGAAGGCTCTTTTGTTTGTGAGTCTCCGTTTGGAGAGATCCATGTAAAAGCTGGCGACTATCTTGTCATTCCAAAAGGAGTGACCTATCGATTTCAAAAGGCAAAAGCCTATGTACTTGGCATTGAAAGCTTATCGACTCCATTCAAAAAGCCAGAGACGGGAATCCTCGGCCAACAGGCTTTTTATCACGAAGAACAGTTGCGCTGTCCACAATTCAAGCCATGTCAATCGGACGGTAAGTCGATCGTACGCGTGCAACGAGATCGAGTTCTGACGGATATACTATATGAATTCGATTTGCGGAATTTGTCCGGCTGGTGCGGAACTCTTTTTCCCTATGCGCTTTCCGTAAAATCGATCGCTCCGGTATTGAGTTCCATGGCACATCTGCCGCCAAGTGTGAATGCTACGTTTGTGACGAATGCTTTTATTGTGTGCACATTTTTGCCGCGGCCTTTAGAAGAGCCGGAGGGCGCTCTGAAGGTTCCATTTTATCATTCGAATATCGATTATGATGAAGTGATTTTCTATCATGAAGGAGATTTTTTTAGTCGGGATCATATGGAAAAAGGATCCATCACTCTTCATCCTCGAGGTATAAATCATGGACCACATCCGAAGGCGCTGATGAATCAAAATTCAAAGAAGAGAACAGATGAGATCGCTGTGATGGTTGATACAGTAAGATCGCTCCGTGTTTCGGGTGAGGCAAAGAACTTGGAACTTTCCGACTACTGGAAATCTTGGACAAAAAAGGCGTAGTGCATCGATGGCGGACTTTGATCTTTCAAAAATGCAAGCGATTGAGGCTTATAAACTTTTGGTCAGTATTGTGGCCCCTCGTCCAATTGGATGGATTTCGACGATCTCAGACTCTGGAGTTTCCAATCTTGCTCCTTTTTCTTTTTTTAACATGCTTGGAAACAATCCGCCGATTATGGGATTTTCGGCGTCTATCAATCGTGATGGAAAATTCAAAGATACTTTTTTGAATGCCCAGCAAACGAAATGTTTTGTGCATAATGTTGTGACTCGGGATCTGTGCGAAAAAATGAATTCGACTTCTGAAAATTTTCCGTATGGAGTCAGTGAGTTTGAAAAAGTCGGCTTAACTCCAATACCCAGTTCAAAGGTGAAGGCGTTGAGGGTCAAGGAATCTCCGATTAATTTGGAATGTGAAGTGACCCAGATCGTGAGTTTCGGTGACCAGCCAGGCAATGGGCAGCTGGTTCTTGGTCGTGTATTGATGATTCACATTAACGATGAGAGTTTGCTGAATGAGCGTGGGCTCATTCAATCTGAGAAATTGCATTTGATTTCTCGGCTGGGGCATTCGGACTATATGGACTTTGGTCGAGTTTTTTCTCTAGATCGCAAATTTTAGTACTCGCGACATCGCCTCAATTTAAAAATTGATCGAGAAGCTTACGCATTTTCTGACGAGCCTTCGCATATTTTTTTTCGGCAGCAGTGAGTTCTTCGTCCATAAATAGGCCTCTTAGCCCTGTCGCCAGATAAGCTGCAGCTTCATCATCGTAGACCGCGGGATGGTAGCCACCTGAATTTTTCAATTTGTGATAGATATCTGTGAGATCTACTGAGGCGAGAATTTTTTCTGCTTCGCTTCTATAAATTGGATTGGTGGCCCAAAGACCATGCGAGATTTCGTGCTCCATGCTACTGGTGGTGCCTTGAGGGGTTGCAATGAGATAGAACTTTGGCCCCAAGAAGTGTTTGAGTCTTAACATCAGAAGTTCAAGTCGGCTCAATTCTCCGAAATGCCCCGACTCAAATGGCTCGAGAATCTGACTTGGTATGTTGAAGCCACCCCAATCAGAGGTATATGTAAATTTCCCTTGGCGTCCGACATTCTTGCGATACCAGGCTTTGTATTCCGCCAGAGAGAAGGTGCGATCGCGAAAAAATATGCCCTCATATGATTCTTGGGGGCGCAAAAATGAATAGCACATTCGTGAATGGGATTTGCAGGAAAGATAGAAAACATTTGGTGCTGGTTCAGAAATTTCGGCGCCCAAATAGAAAAGTGTTTCATTTAAATTCAGTTTCTGAATGGCGGACTTGCACGGTAGCTGTGGCACTAAGCTGTAGGCGCTGACGAGGCGGTAACTAAGAAAACAAGAAACCATCGAAGATTCTTCATCTTGCCATTTAGGCGAGAATCAACAATCAGCTCAAGAAAAACCTCGAGCAAAACCAAAAATAAATTAAGAGATATCCGCCTCGGTGACTTTTTCTAAATATTCTTTTACTTTGACAAGAAATCCCACGGATGTCGCTCCATCGATCAGGCGATGGTCATAGCTGAGGGCCACATACATCATGGGTCTGACCTCCACCCCAAAACTTCCATCGCCCTTTGCAATCGCGATGGGGCGATGTTCAATTTTATGCATTCCCAGAATTCCGCTCTGTGGTGGGTTGATAATTGGTGTGGAAATCAATGAGCCAAACGTGCCGCCGTTTGTAATTGTAAACGTACCACCCGACATTTCTGGAATCTGTAACTTCTGTGTTCGAGCTCGCTCTGCTAAATCAGCGATCTTTAGTTCGAGAGCAGAATATGAAAGACTCTGCGCTCCCTTAATCACCGGTACCACGAGCCCGCGTTCTGTCGAGACGGCGATCCCTAGGTTGATGAACTGCGGATAGACGATATCATCATTTTCTATGCGCCCGTTGACATCGGGGTATTGGCCGAGCGCCGAAATAACTGCCTTGGAGAAGAATGACATAAATCCAAGTTTCACGCCGTACTTGCTCTGAAACGAGTCTTTCAATTTTTGACGCACAGCATTAACCGCTGTCATATCAATTTCATTGAATGTCGTCAGTGTGGCGGTCGTCTGCTGAGACTCCACGAGGCGAGCAGCAATTTTTTTACGAATAGTTGTCATCGGCACGCGATTGACTTGTGTTGCTGTATCATCCTCGAATGGATTATTTCCGCTGGGGATTTTAAAAGTTCCTTCGCGGTAAGCTTTTCGTTTGCTTGGACTCAATGTTTTTAGCGCTTCAGGGCTTGCTGTTGTCGTCGGCGTGGATACTGTCTTTTGTGGTGCAGCTGGCGCTATCGGTGTCGAGGTGCTCTGTTTTGCTTCTACTTTTGGTTTGGACGAGCTGCCGTTATTTTTTGCAGCAGATAGTCCCTCACTGATTTCAATCATTGCGACAGTTGCGCCCACGGTGGCTGTTTTTCCGGCCTCGACTAAAATCGAAAGTTTTCCGCTGGCCGAAGCGGGGACCTCCAAGGTCGCCTTATCGCTATCAAGCTCAAAAAGAGTTTGATCTTTCGAGACCACATCGCCCTCTTTAAAAAACCAGCGACCGATGGTGCCTTCATTCACAGATTCGCCAATGGTTGGAATAACTACCTTAACTGTTTCGCCCATGATTCATCGACCCCAATGCTTCTTCCAATAATTTTTCCTGCTCTTGCAGGTGTCGTGATGCCGATCCTGTTGCAGGACTTGCTGCCGCATTTCGACCCACATAGTTAAGATTAATACCGTGATCGAGGAATGTCAGTCGAATAAATGACCATGCACCCATGTTCTTCGTTTCTTCTTGAACCCAGGTCCATGGCAAGTGCCCCCATTTTTGATGAATCGCTTTGATGGCGGCCATGTCGAGCGGATAGAGTTGCTCGAGCCGGATAATGATGCAGCTATCTTCTTTTTTGGTCTCCTTCAGGCGTTTTCTAAGATCCCAGTAGACTTTTCCGGAACAAAGAAGCACGCGGTCAATCTGCTGTGAGGAAGATTTTTCCGGAGTGTTCACGATCACCTGTTGAAACGATCCATTTAAGAAATCAGATTTTTTCGAAATCATTTCTGGGGCTCGTAAAAGACTCTTCGGGGTCATCACGATCAAGGGCTTTCGGAATTTTCTGCAGAGTTGACGTCTGAGCATATGAAAGAATTGGGCCGGAGTGGTTGGATAGCAAACTTGAATATTGTTCTGTGCGCAGAGTTGTAGAAACCTTTCAAGGCGAGCACTTGAGTGTTCGGGCCCCTGGCCTTCGGATCCGTGCGGCAGCAGCATGACTAATCCATTCATGCGATACCATTTTGCTTCACCACTTGAAATGAATTGATCAATGATGACCTGAGCTCCATTTCCGAAATCCCCAAATTGTGCCTCCCAAATAACCAGAGCTTTCGGATTGGCCATCGCATATCCATATTCAAAACCCAAGACGCCGGTCTCAGAGAGGGGGCTGTCAAAAACGGTGAATTGTCCCTTCGCATTCGGAAGATTCTTGAGCGGGTAATAACGTTCGCTCGTTGTATTATCGGTCAGTGCAGAGTGGCGATGGCTAAATGTTCCACGAATGGCATCTTGTCCACTTAAGCGCACGTCGTAGCTCTCGAGCAACAGAGAGCCAAAGGCCAATTGTTCAGCTACTGCCCAGTCAATTTCATCTTCATTCTTGATTTTCTGGAGCCGACTTTCGATCATTTTGACAAACTTCGGGAGTGGATGAATATGCGAGGGAATCTCGTGAATTGTTTTAACGATCGTCTCTAGGGTTTCAGCGCTGATAGCTGTATTGGCCGGGTCAAAAAGTTGTTTTTCAGCTGGACGTTCAAGACCTTCCCAAAGTCCGCGGAACATATCTGCTTCAATGACTCGAGATCCTTTTTGTACTTGCGCTCGTTTATCGGCCAGTTCCTTTTCAAACTGATTCACAAAGGGTTCAACGAGAGCGTTATCCACCGTATGGTCGGCAAACAATTGGTCTTGATAGATTTCAAGAACGGTTTTTCGTTGAGCGATTTTGTTGTACATCACGGGTTGCGTAAAGCGCGGTTCATCTCCTTCATTGTGGCCATATTTTCGGTAGCAATAAATATCGACGAAAACATCTTTCTGAAATGTCATTCGAAATTCAGAGGCCAATTTGACAGCATGCACAACATCCTCGACATGCTCTCCGTTCACATGGAATACGGGGCACTGAAAGCCTTTACCCAAATCTGTGCAGTACATGGAAGATCGAGCATCTTCAGGAAGTGTCGTAAACCCAATTTGATTATTGATCACGATATGAATCGTGCCACCTGTTTTATATCCATTCAGTTGTGAAAGATTGAGGGTCTCTGCGACAACGCCTTGCCCGATGACGGCTGAATCTCCGTGAATCAAAATCGGAACAACTTTCAACAGGTTGCCTTGGTGCTTTTTGTCTTGTTTTGCGCGAACGATGCCCTCAACCACGGGATCCACAAATTCCAAATGGCTGGGATTCGGTGCGAGCGACAGGTGAACTTTATGGCCGCTGGAAGTTTCGAGATCTGCCGAGAAGCCTTGGTGATATTTTACATCGCCAGTCACTTCATCGAGTTTTGGTAATTCGGCACCTTCAAATTCTTTGAAAATATCTTGATAGGGCTTCTTCATGATATTCGCTAGAACGTTCAGACGTCCGCGGTGAGCCATTCCAATGACGATATCTTCTGCGCCGTGATCAGCGCAGACGTGAATTGCATTCTTCAGAGCGGGGATGAGGCTCTCTGCGCCTTCCAATGAGAATCTTTTTTGCCCCATATAGTTCTTCTGAAGAAAATTCTCAAAAAGTGTTGCCCTATAGATATGGCGCAGAATTCGAATTTTTTCTTCTTGGCTAAAATATGTGCGATTTTGCTGGCTATCGATTCTCTTTTTGATCCAATTGTAGATTCTCTCGTCGCGAATATATTGGAACTCAACTCCAATATAGCGACAGTAGGTCTCTTTGAGGTGTGCCACAATTTGGGGAAGAGTTGAGGGTGGTAGATCTAAATCTTTGGCGGCTTCGAACTTTCTTTGCGGGTCTATATTATCCAATTTGAAATAAGAGAGATCGAGATAAGGAGCGATCGGAGGTTCTCTGAGTTCAAGTGGATCAACCTTTGCCACTAAATGACCCCTCGCACGATAGGCGCTGATCAAGTTCATGACTTTGAGTTCGTCACTGACTTCGGAATTGGCGCTCGTTTTTGCGCCACCAGCCGGGGTGCCTACGGCCCCTGTTTGCGGCTGAGCATTTCCAAGCTGGAGAACATCAAAGAAAAAGGCCCAATCTGGAGGGACAGATCTCGGATCTGCCAAATATTGCTCCTCAAGATTTTCGATATAGTCTGGTGAAACCTGATTAAGAAATGAAAGACGATCTGAAGTCATATCACTAGTCTAATCATTTTATTCCAAGCAAGGAATCAAGCTCTCCATTCTTTTCAAGATCATACAAGTTATCGCAGCCCCCAATGCATTTTTCGCCAATAAAAATCTGGGGTACAGTTCGAAAACCCGTCTGCTTAAACAGGTTTTCGGCAAATTCTGGATCGTTTTCGATATCGATCTCTGAGTAGGGAACTTTTTTGTGGTCCAAGAGCTTTTTTGCTTTGACGCAATAGGGGCAATAGCTCTTTGTATATACCTTGACCTGGTTCATGAAAGAATCTGCTTATCTTTAAGTAGTTTTTGAAGCTCGCCGCTTTCATACATTTGATAGACAATGTCTGAACCTCCTACGAGCTCGCCTTTGACGAACAGTTGAGGAAAGGTCGGCCACTTCGAAAATACTTTCATTCCAAAGCGAAGCTCTGGGTCGGACAGGATATCATGAGTGGCATAATTGATTTTGAGCTTTTCCAAAACATCTACAACTCGTGCCGAAAAACCGCACTGAGGAAATGTTCGATCGCCTTTCATGTAGAGAATGACTGGATTTTCATCGATTTGCTTTTGGATTCGTTTGTTGAGCTCAGCTTGATTGTTTTCCATAAAATCTCCTTATATAAATATCAATACCACGAGATTATTTCGTGGCGGTTTCAATCTGAAGCGCGTGAATAGCGCTATCCATCGCATCGCCAAGCGCGCTATAAATCATTCGGTGTTGTTCGATGCGTGATTTGCCTTCGAATAGAGCAGAGATCACCTTTACCTTAAAATGATCTCCACCACCGGTCAGATCGAGAACATCAATTTTTGAATTTGGAATAGCAGTTTGAATACGTCTTTCAATTTCAAATGGATCAAACATGGTCCTCATAGAACTAACAAAATTAGATTTCCAAATCGAGCGCTCAAGTAGAAACTTTGATTATGATGGTGGGTGAAGAATCAGCAAAAGCAGCCTTGCGCAAATTGCTTTTAGATCATCCCCGTTCGGAAAACCGTTGGATTGGGATCGAGTCAGAACGTTTTGTCAGGAATGGATCTGGTGCCATTCTTCACTACGAACCTGAAATGCATCAAGTATTATGTAAACTCGTCGAGAGGGGGCCCTGGAAAATCGACTATCAGGTCGATGGGGCTATTTTGGGGGTAAAACGGGGTTTTCACGCGATTTCTTTGGAGCCGGGCGGACAATTTGAGGTGAGTGCGGCGCCTCAGAGGACGATTCAAGATGTTCAAAAAATTGAGCGCGAAATCGATCGCGAAGTGATCGCGAGCTTTGGATCCAGTGATTGGAGATTTATAGGGGAGGGATTCAATCGATGGGAAGAAGTTTCGCAGATTCAGTTGCTTCCAAGCCCGCGATATCGACTGATGGACCAATATTTTTCGCAGATTAAAAGCCGCGGACAAGAGATGATGCGAAAGACTTGTGGGATTCAGGTGAATATGGATTTTTCGTCTGAAGTCGAAGGGCTTTCGATGTTGCAGACGGGATTTCGAATTGCCCCATTTTTGGCAACGCTTTTTGCCAATTCACGCGCGGGTGAATATCTTGGGGAACGTCAATTGATTTGGGAAAAGACGGATCCGCGGCGTTCCGGCTTTTTGAAAGACATTCTTCATCCCGAGTTTTCGTTTGAGTACTATATCGATGTTCTAGCGAAACTTCCTCTCATGTATGCGTTTGATGAGGCGGACCATGTGTTTGATCCTCAGGGTAAATCCTTGGCGGATCTTCCCGTCACCCAGCTTCAGAAAAATATTTCATCGTGTTCGCGACAAATTTTTACTCACGTTCGTTTTAAACCATGTTGTGTTGAAATGAGATTCTTAGATCAACAAGAAGAGGATCTAAGGTTTGGAGTGACCGCGATGGTGGTTGGACTCATCTATGACGATGGAAACCGAGCCGAAATCGCGGAGATCATGAGAAATATCACTGTGCCTCAGCTGGAAAAATTGATGCATGAAGGCTCATGTTTCGGTTTCAAGGCCGACGGAATTTATAAAACTGCGATTCAATTTTTGAAAATGGCAGAAAACGGATTGATCAGAAGAGGATTTGGCGAAGAATCATATTTGGCGCCGGTTGAAGACCTGCTGCGACGTTGTGAGACTCCGGCAGAGCGATCGTTGAGGCAGGGATTTCGATGAAAGTTTTAATTGTTGGAGACTCTTTAAGCGGATTGCATGTGGAATCAGACACATCGCTTGATTTGGCTCGCCACTGCATTGAAAGAGGGCATTCAGTTTTCTGGAGTGAACCATTTCAGTTAAAATTTCGGCAGAATCGGATCTTTGCAGAAGCAAAAACATTGCAACTTACAAAGGACGCGATCGTCGCGGCCGGCGAGTCAGAGCATGATTTGGTTGAATTCAAATGGATTTTGATTCGCAAGGATCCACCATTCAACAGAGATTATTTAGAATTGTGTTGGTTGTTAGCTCCCTATGAAAATCAGATTCAGTTTTTAAATAAGCCCACTTTGCTTTTGAGATATCACGAAAAAATGATTCCTCTGGAGTGTGCCCGTGATGGAGCAATCGGATTAGAGGAAATTCAGCCAATGACGCTGGTTCGTCAGGAGCACGAAGTAAAATCAATTATATCTGCTTCAGATTCCGAAGAATGGATTTTAAAGCCATTTTTGGGTCATGGTGGAGATTCAGTGCATCTCATTCATCGTGAGCGTCTTGCTTCGCTGGACGCTATTTTGCAGAATGAACCGTGGATTTTGCAACCGTTGGATCCGTCGATTCGAACAGATGGAGATTATCGTTGTTTTTTCATCCGGGGTGAACTCATGGGAGGTTTTTTGAGAAGGCCGGCGGAGGGAAGTATTGTCTCGAATCTTGCGCAGGGCGGTTCGGCGGTGCTTCGTGATTTGAAGCCATCTGAAATTGAATTACTTTCTCGACTCGGTGGTTGGCTGAAGAAAAAAGACTTCTTTCTTGCGGGAGCCGATCTTATTGGTGGAAAAATCAGCGAAGTGAATGTGACATCGCCCACTGGTTTTCGAATGTTCTATAAATTAAGACAACAATCACTGTCAGCTCGCTGTGTTGAAGAAATGATGAAGGAGTAAATGATTTTCATGCCAGAGTTGGCTTTGAACATTGATGACGTTTCAATCTCGTATCCTCAGCCGAAGGGTAGTCTTGAAGCAGTAAAATCTTTAAGCTTGCAAATAAGGCCCGGCCAGTTCTTAGCGCTTCTGGGGCCAAACGGCGCGGGAAAAACATCGTTAATCACTTCGATTGTTGGGTTGACCGATATTCGATCAGGATCGATTTCTGTTTTTGGACAGCGGGCTGGATCTATCGAGGCGAAGCGAGCTCTGGGATATGTGCCCCAAGAGCTTGTGAGTTATGGTTTTTTCACAGTAGTTGAGATTCTTCAA
Source organism: uncultured Bacteriovoracaceae bacterium (assembly GCA_964626465.1). GTDB lineage: Bacteria > Bdellovibrionota > UBA2394 > UBA2394 > UBA2394 > CAZRCG01. The sequence continues at coordinate 195,772 of CAZVFP010000005.1, forward strand.
TTTATATCGGGATACTTCGGAATTCGCGATAACCGGGGTCACATTAACGAATTGTTGGACCGACTCCATCTTCAGGCGCATCGTGATAAGTTAGTGTCTCGACTGAGTGGTGGTATGAAGCGACGATTTTTGATTGCGAAGGCTCTGCTCCATCGGCCAAAGCTGTTGCTTTTGGATGAACCATCTGCAGGTGTCGATGTTGAGCTTCGCGAGACACTTTGGAGTTTTGTTCGTGAGCTTCATGCGTCGGGCACCTCTGTTCTGTTGACCACGCACTATATTGAAGAAGCCGAACAACTCTCGGATATGACTGCCGTGATTGATCGTGGGCAGTTGATTGCGTTTGATGCCACAGAAGAGCTCGTAAAAAAAATGGCCTTGAAAAAGATTCGCTTAATTTTTAGAGAATCCTCGTCTGATTGGGCCAATCTCATCGCAATGATTGATAAGGGGGTCTTTGAAATTAGAGCGAAGAATTCTACGCTTGAGTTTTCAGTTCGCGCGGGACTTTCATTTAGAGATCTGCTCGAAATTTATAAGCTAAAAATGGACGATGTCCTCGATATCTCAATGGAAGAGGGCACTCTCGAGGGTGCATTCAAACGGTTGATCGCCAGAACTTAGGTTTGCGAATATCGCTTGAATATCTGCCTTGCGAAGAGATTCATATGTGTGGTGCCATAGCTTATGGGTCATAGTGCGAATTGGATCGGATTTTTCGAGCTTTTCAAAAAAGAAGTTCTGAGGTTCATCAAAGTGATCAGTCAGACTTTGTGGAGTCCCATCGTCAATGCCATATTGTATATGATTGTCTTTGGTCTTGGCCTCAAGGCTTTGGTGATTGGACAGCAGTTTTCATATCTTGAGTTTCTCATTCCGGGTCTTGTAGCGCTGGCGTCTTTGAATAATGCGCTGCAAAACTCTTCAAGTTCGGTAATGGTGAGTAAATTTCACGGGGATCTGCAAGACCTGCGGCTTATTCCGCTGAACTCGCTTGCCATCACGATCGCTTACGCGGGAGCGAGCGTCGTTCGTGGTTTCATTACAGGCGCAGCTGTTTTTGCGGTTGGCCAGATTTTTGCGATGATTTCGCTGGGTCATATGATTCCCATTCAAAACGCGGGAGCGTTGATTTACTTTCTCATTTTTGGCTGTCTCATTTTTGGAAATCTTGGAACCTTCATTGGTTTTTCCGCGAAGAGTTTTGAGTATATCAATAATTTTACAACCTTCATCATTTTGCCTCTGCTCTATCTTGGGGGTGTTTTTTTTTCGACAGAGCATTTGCATCCGATTTTGAAGGCCTTTGTTTCGGTGAATCCGCTTTTCTATATCATCAATGGATTTCGATTTAGCATTCTCGGAGTGGCGGATATTTCAGTGCTTCTTTCATTTGTGACAGTCGCTATTTTTGCGATTTTATCAACTAGTCTCGCGTATTGGGCCGTTTGTAAGGGCTCTTATCAAAGGTTCTAAGGAAATTTTTGACATTTGAGTTTTCGGCACCACTTTGTCTTCGTTAGTATAGTGTATCAGTTAGATTTTCAGGGGATTCTTTATGGATTTAAATAAGTTAACGGAAAAGTCTCAAGAGGCCTTGCAAGTGGCTCAGAGCCTGTCGCTGAAGTATGGGCATCCTGAGGTGGATGTTGACCATCTTTTACATGCTCTCGTTTCTCAAGACGATGGGCTCATTGTGAGACTCTTGCAAAAATTGGAGATAGCTGCCCCCGCTATTTTGGGTGTCATTGAGACTGAGCTCGATAAAAGACCTCGCGTCAGTGGCGGCGCGGCAGAATCTGGAAAAATATTTCTGACGCAGAGACTTCAGAGGGTTTTGGTTCAAGCAGAAGACGAAGCAAAACGTTTGAAAGATGATTATGTTTCGGTGGAACATCTGTTTTTGGGAATCCTCGAGCAAGCGGGATCGAGTAGCCTTGCAAAATCTTTTAAAACTTTTGGACTGACGCGAGACAAATTTCTGAAAACTTTGACCGAGATTCGTGGCAACCAGCGAGTTCAAAGTGCGAATCCAGAAGCCACCTACGAAGCGCTTGAAAGATACGGCAGAGACTTAGTGAAGGACGCGCGAAAAAATAAATTGGACCCAGTGATCGGTCGAGATAGTGAAATTAGACGAGTGATTAGAATTCTTTCTCGCAAAACAAAAAATAATCCTGTTTTGATAGGGGAGCCTGGAGTTGGGAAAACGGCTATTGTTGAAGGGCTCGCACAGCGTATCGTGCGTGGAGATGTGCCCGATGGTTTGAAAGATAAAACTGTTTTTGCGCTTGATATGGGAGCTCTAGTTGCTGGAGCTAAATATCGCGGAGAATTCGAGGAGCGTTTAAAGGCAGTCCTTCAAGAGATCAAAAAAGCGGAAGGCCGAATTCTTTTGTTTATCGACGAACTTCATACCATCGTTGGTGCTGGTAAGGCGGATGGAGCAATGGATGCGGGCAATATGCTGAAGCCAATGCTCGCACGAGGAGAATTGCATTGTATCGGAGCCACAACTCTCGATGAATATCGGAAATACATTGAAAAGGACGCGGCTCTTGAGCGGCGCTTTCAGACTGTTCTTGTCAGTGAGCCTACGGTTGAGGATACCATTTCAATTCTGCGTGGATTAAAAGAGCGTTTTGAAGTTCATCACGGGGTGAGTATTCAAGATAATGCGTTGGTAGCGGCGGCCACTCTTTCTCAGCGTTATATCACCGAAAGATTTTTGCCTGATAAAGCGATAGATCTCGTTGATGAAGCGGCAGCGATGATTCGAACAGATATTGATTCGATGCCGACCGAAATTGATGAGATGAGTCGGCGTTTGATGCAGCTTGAAATTGAAGAAGCGGCGCTTCGTAAAGAAAAGGATGTGGCGAGTAAAGAGCGCCTCGAGGATCTGCGAAAAGAGATTCGCTCGATAAAAGAGAAAGTTCAGTCGATGAAGGCTCAGTGGGATGCTGAAAAAAAATCGATTCAAGGCCTTCACGGTATTCGAGAAAAAATTGAGGAAGTAAAGCAGGGGATTGAGCTCGCTGAACGGAACTATGATTTGAATAAGGCGGCGGAGTTGAGGCACGGAAAATTGCCAGATCTTGAGCGCCAATTGAAGACAGAAGAGGAAAAAATATCCAAGGCTCAAAAGGGAGCTAAACTTTTACGTGAAGAAGTAACGGACCATGAAATTTCAGAAATCATCTCAAAGTGGACGGGAATTCCGGTGGCGCGGCTTCTTGAAGGAGAGAAAGAAAAGCTTTTGAGGCTAGATCAAATCCTTCACGAGAGAGTGATCGGTCAGGATGAAGCCGTTCAAGCGGTCGCTGATGCAATACTGCGGGCACGGTCGGGGATAAAAGATCCAAAGAGGCCGATTGGTTCATTTATTTTCCTGGGACCAACTGGCGTAGGAAAAACCGAGCTGGCAAGAACTCTTGCCGAAAGTCTTTTTGATACAGAAGATAATTTGCTGCGTATCGATATGAGCGAATATATGGAGAAGCATTCTGTCTCTCGATTGATTGGGGCACCTCCAGGATATGTTGGATACGATGAAGGCGGCCAGCTGACTGAAGCTGTTCGCCGGAAACCATATTCTGTGGTTCTTTTTGACGAAATTGAAAAGGCGCATCCGGATGTATTTAATTTATTTCTGCAAATTTTGGATGATGGCCGATTGACGGATTCTCAGGGTCGCACAGTTGATTTTAAAAATACGGTTCTCATTTTAACTTCGAATATTGGATCGGGTCATTTGCTTGAAGGAATTTCTGCAGATGGGCAGATTAAAGAGGCTGCTAAAAATTCCGTGATGAAGGATTTAAGATCTCATTTTCGCCCTGAGTTTCTGAATCGCGTCGATGATATCGTTCTTTTTAAACCGCTTTCGAATGCAGAAATTCAGAAAATCGTCGATCTTCTCTCTGTCGCAATCAAGGATCGATTGAAAGATCGACACATCGATTTGGAAGTGACTCCAGAAGCGAAAAAACTTGTTGCCGATATTGCGTATGATCCGGTTTACGGGGCGAGACCGATCAAACGGTTCTTGCAGAAGTCGCTTGATACTCCAATTGCACGGGCAATTTTAAGGGGAGATCTCGTCGAAAAAGGGCGAGTCCGAGTGGGTGTAAAAAATAAAGAGCTTCACATTGAGTTTTTAAAACCCCTATAATTTTAGGGTGGGGATCCAACATAGCCGTCTTCAGAGATATCATATTTTCATACTGTTGGCGGCCGCGGTCGTCGGGTTAGCGTTGCCGGTCGCGACTTTTTTTGAGCGTCAGTTTTTGATCTCCCAGCTCTTTGATATTCATTGGTATGCTTTCAAGCAAGAAGCACAACGCAGGGACCTGTCGAAATATCACCACGATGATCGAGTTTCGCTTATTTCGTTGCGTTATCCAAATCGTGTAGATTTTTGGTTTGATCAGCCGACCAAAAAGAAACTGGCCGATTCTTTGCGCCATTACGATGGCCCAATTCTGCTGAATTTGCAGCCGACCTTATTATTGAAGGATGAGGAACTTCGTTCAATTCTTGAAAACCCGAAGGTGATTAAGTCCTTTAATGTTGAACCACGACAGAATTTGGCTCAAAGCTCCATGGAGATTGAAAAAATTATTAGTAAATTTGTGGAGCAAGACCCGCTGGCCACAACGCCCACGGCTCTTTGTCCAATTGAGGAAGCGCAAAAGAAATGTTTGGCTAATGACGTTCAGATTTCACCTCAAGATGTAGATTACTTTCGAGGTGATCACTATTTTGGATCGTCCGCCATTATTTTACAAAAATGGCAGCAAGCATTGGCCTGGGGTGGCGTTCGTGATCTGTCTTCGCAGCTCATTTATTCTCTGCCTTTAGTTCAAAAAGCGTCGCGATTGATGGTGCCATCTCCGCTTTTGGCCGCTGTCGCATTGGGTTCCGGATGTCAGAATTTTCAACTTCATCAGAATCTGCAATTTGACCTGGAACAGTGCTCAATAGGTGCGGATCGATCCATGAGATTACAAAACCCATTGCCTCTGTTTTTTTATTTTGCTCCGCCGAAAACGACGCCGCTTGATGAAATTACGCCCGGCAAAATTCTGCTCGTTGAAATCAATGATTCGGCCGCTTATCTGCCTACGGCTATGGGAACCTTCGAGACCTGGGGAACGTTGATGGCGACGGCATTGAGTAATATTTTGCAGGGGCATACTCCGCAAAGGCCGCCCGAATTGCCATTTATTGAATTTGCTTTATTGCTTTTTGGTCTTTTGTTTCTGGTTTGGCGAATTCGTGACAGCTCGCCCATGTCATTTTTTATTTCGTTTTTTGGGATTCTTGTCTTAAGTGTCGTGGCAGATTTTTCAGTGACCTATATTTTTAATATGCGAACGCAGCCCATCGATGGATTCTTAGCTTTTTCACTCGTTGGATTCGTCGGATTCGGTTTGGTCATTAAGCGGGAATTTGACGAAAGAAAACTGATTGAACAAGCATTTAGCGGATATGTGAGTGGCGAGAGATTGAATCGACTACTCACCGGTCGTGAAAAACTTGCCGTTGAAGGCCAGCGACGAGAATTGACCACGTTGATGATCGATATTGTCGGGTTTTCAAAAATGGTTCATGACATGTCGATTGAAAATGTCTTCAGGCTGATTCAGAAATTTTTTTCTGTCGTTGATCCTATTGTTTTTAAACATAGCGGCGTCATTGATAAGAAGATGGGTGACGGGATGCTTACATTTTTTGGTGATGACCTAGACTCTGGTGCGTCGACTCAATCGGCAGCGATTTTGGCAGTCACTGCAGCGATTGAAATTCAGCAAGTTTTAGAAAACTTTTCAGCGGTCGAGCTTGGCCTTCAGACAAAACTCAGGGTGAGAATTGGTGTCAATACGGGTCTGATGATGGTTGGTAATGCGGGCAGTCAAACGCATTTTAATTATACGGTTTTGGGCGAAGCTGTGAATTTTACGCAGCGACTTGAAGCCGCCTGTGCGCCCAGCCAAATCTTGGTTGGTGAATCAACGGCCCGGCATGTCAAAAATTCATTCGAGCTCGTTGAAACTCAGATCTCTGCGAAGAACGAGACCGAGAAATTTACGTGTTTCAAGGTGATTTTGGATTCTGCGGGAGCTCTGCCGGTTTAGGACTTCGTTTAGGACGAAGCCGCAATGCGTTGAAAATACAGGGCCGATAATATTTATTATGTAAACTTTGGCGTGGCAAAGGGCTAAATGAAACTAATAAGTGAAAGTTTTATCAAAGAAGCTTCACAACCGAGGCACTTTGTTTGGATTTAAATTCAAGCGCATCCGAGCCCGAGAACTATCGTAATTAAGGCCTTCCGCCGGATATTTCCGGATTCTGGCCGAATTTAAAATCAAAATCGAGTTTAAAGCCACTTCAAGGCCTTGGCAC